>CAVUAM010000001.1:0-253267 GCA_963739495.1 Candidatus Bathyarchaeota archaeon
ATCGGCTTTGGTAGGATATGCATATGCTCAGTTTTTTTTCCTTTACGGATGGCTTAAATTCTTTAATTGGATAAATATTTGGATAAAAAACGACGTTTTTTGCACCCATTTCCAAGTATCTAAGTCGATCTCTTTCGGTACATGCTATGACCAAATTTGCGATTCGAATAATACCCCGTTCAAACTTGCACATTAAACTTTTGAAATTAAATTAACTCGGAAGTCAAAATTCTCACTGGCAACATCTTGAGAAACATAAATAACTAAGCCCATTTGTTTAAGCAAATTAAGGTTTAAGGTTTTATGCCAATGAATTCATCGATTAAAAAGATTTTTGGTGAGTCTATGTTTCTAAAGAAAGGCAATACATTATCTGGACCGGCAGATGTGGCAAAATAGTGGTTTAAGGTTTTAGAAACCACAGAGATAAAGCCTTCTGTAACAATAAATACCCTAGTTCTTTTTTAAATAATCGTCTTAAGATTCTATCATGCAGGTCTTTAGGGCTTTTCAACAAAATAAGCAAATAGCTAAACAAAATCCCAGAAGTCGAAGTAGCTAATTCTACCTTGTCAGTGTGCCATTTTTCCCTAAACCTATCTTCATCCTTTCTTACAACGTAGAAAATATTGATATTTGAATTTTCTCCAAAAATCTTAGAAACGAACCTTGTCTTTTGAGAAATCTTCTCCCAGCTATCTCGAATAACTAACAAGTAAGGCATCAAGCAACCCTTATCCCATTTTTGATTTATGTTTTTATGTTCTTATTAAATGTAAGAGGCATAAGCTTACTCAACACGCTCATATTGTTTAAGGAAATAATAAAGCAATTCTTCTCTCATTCAGCAGAAACTTGTGTTTCTACAATTAACCAGGTGGAATAATTCGTTGAAGTGGCTTCAAGACTTGACACCAATCTAGTTCACTTGATTGTTGATAGGCATCATCACTCAATTTTATCCATTTTTCAAAGTCAGAATATTCTTCAATAATTTCTAAGAAATTATTCTCGTTATAGGGCAAGACACCTTTAAGGCTATGCGAGAATTTCATCCAATCGGGAGACAACACAGGCAAACCATACGAAAGATAAGTTAATACTCTAGATGAGAAATGATTTTGACGAAAAATATCCTTAGATAATGTATTCAATCCAAACTGATAGTTGCTAAGCACATTCATTGAAGAAGCAAACCCTTTAAAATTTATTGCCAACTTACGGGGAGGTTTATAATGTCCATAAACATCAATACGATAAGGGCTCAGATGTGTCAAATAAGATAACAATTCTCTATTACTCCAGTAAAAACCCAAACTGCCTAAAGAAACAATGGAAGGGGGAAAGAAATGCGATCGCCCTTATTTTACTCGGGCTGCAACCATGCCTTATCGTGATTAGGTTATTTCCTTGACCAAATATACTTTCTCACATAATTCTCAGTTGTTTCCCAAGGAAACAACACATAATCAGAATTCATAATTATTTCAAGTTCCATTTTGCGAAGATTGCGAAATCGCTTAAGATCACTGAAATCTTTTGAAAAATATAATTCATCAGCCGATAAAGATTCACAACTAAATATCTTCAAGCAGTTCAAGTGTCTAGTTAATACATAAGAAAGTGGAGTCTCAATACAAATCAAAGCATCACAACCCATTTTTCTAACTCTCTTTTCCAGAAAGTCAGCCGTTTTCTTCATGTGATGCTCCTCATGACCGTCAAGACGCGCCCGGGCCCGTTGATAATAATACCATGCTTTGTCTGCAATCGATTTGTCCGGGTAAACTAATAACCTCAACCTGATGACCAATGGACTGCAGAAAAGTACTCAACATTCTAGCTTTCTCAGATACCGCCACCGACAAAACTAGTACCCACTATTATTACTTTCATGGATTCAACCACACTAAGACTTAACTGCTATTAATTAGATGTTTGTTAAGTAAAACCATTCTTGCCCAGATAAGCAAAAACTGGCTTAAAACCAATCTTGAACCTGTAATCTTCTCTTTTTTAATCCTCTATCACAACGGGCTAGGATAAAATCCAAGCCAACATGAACTCTACCTTTACTTAGAAATTTATCTGATGATTCCTCAAGTTTCCATTTCAAATGTTGAAAAAATTAATGGCTGCCTTTTCGCACCCTGTTACTATGATAATTATAGGGACATAATCCACAAATCTAAATCAAGAAAACTCTTTCTTTTGCGCATTCTTTCCATAATTGCAATCGTTCTGAAATAGCTTTAACGTAAGTGAAGGGTAACAGTTTATAGTCATCTAAAGTCTTAAACTTATTAATAAATAAACTAATTACAAGAGAAGGCGGACAAAGGATCTTATGCAAGCTCCACAAGTCAACAATACGCCACGAAATCAATTCTTTATCCTGAAATCTTTTGAAAAGATAAACCCTGTTCTTGATTATAGGTGCATGTTTGATGAGTCCTTTAGGAGTTACAGTTTCTTTTTGAACGTACACAGTCATATTTGGATTAAATTCTATTTTGCCACACCTCAGAATTCTGAAGGCAAGATCCCTATCTTCGAAGTAATTATACCTTTCATCAAAGCCTCCAACGCTTTCAACAAATTTCTTTTTATAAGCTATATTTCCAGTCATAAATTTGCCCCGTCCTCTTGGATAAGTGTGATCTGAAAAAGTTGGTTCATACTCCTCAGAAACATAATAGATCATTCCTTCAACTCCAGCACAATCCGAATTCATTAAGAAACTTTAAGACCTTGTTCAATCCAGTCTTTTGAGACAACACAATCGCCATCAGTAAAAAAGATGTAGTCTCCTTTAGCAAATTTAATGCTTCGATTCCTACTTTTAGTAATTCCAAGCCATTTTTCATTTTTGAAATACTTTATTCGTTTGTCTTGGAAATTCTCAATTAAATTTTTTGTTTTGTCAGTAGCTATTATCATCAATAATTACAATCTCAAATTCAGTGAAGGTCTGCTCTAAAATCGATTTTACACAATTGCCAATATACTTCTCGACGTTTCTAACACATATTAATACACTTACAGTTTGATTACCTTTCAATAAATTCCCTCGCTTTTAAAAAAGTGCAAACATAATTAGGAATTAATAAATTTCCTCTGCGATCATTTTAATGATTAGGGTTTATTAACACATATGAAATACCATCGTTATAGACCACGTTAAGTCCTTCCCCTTGAGAAAGGCTTTGCATAGTAGTATAATTACCTAATTCTATGCCTGCAAATTGTGGAGTATAGAGGATTGCATCAACTTTGATCGCCTGTACTAAAATCATGAGTGGATATATTGATAAATACTTAGTTTGGGTGACAAGTACGTATTTGTCCAAAAGTCAGATAACAACGAAACCGGGATTTTCCCAATTGTAGTGATTTAAAAAGAAGTTATCCGCAACATAGTTTTGAGTTGTCTGAAACATAATATTATGTAGTTAAATGAAAGTGTGAATTGGAACAAAAAGAAACAGCACTAACAAAACCGAGAATAATACTATTAAGTATAGTCTGAATTTGCCTTGAAATAGAAATGCTGCTCCTAAAGAGATAGGAATGAAAGCAACTGCTATTGCACGATAGCCGAGAGTATTCAAAACAACACCCAAAGCCGAATAAATGTGCTCCAGATAAAAGAATGGCTTTGTCAAGAGCATTCATTTTTCTTTTGATTAATAGGAGAATTAAACCAACAGCGCATATAACTAACGACGGCGATTGTTACAGTTCTGGAAAAAAATTGAGCTATAATATTGATTGAGTTTTGAACTAGAATCGCTGTTGAAGCTGAGAGTGATATAAGATAAAGACTGTTGTAGGTGCTTTTATAATGCTTGTGATGAGCTGTCCAAAAGAAAATCTTGCTAGAGTGAATTGTACTAAGAAATAACTGACCAAAGCAAATAAAAAGAAGTTTCTATAGCGAGCTTTATTTTGACTGTGTTCTTATCGAATAGACTTCGCAATAATAAATATAAAACAAAAAACAATGGTACAAAAAGGTGAGTAAACAAAAGACCCGCATACAAAACTAACATTGTTACTATTACACCAATGCTTCTTTGCTGGGTATCTAACATGAACAAGAGAAATAGAAGCCCGAGAGCGAGCGAAAAGGGGACAGGTTGGTAATCTATGAAATAAATGAGTGAAATGAAAAAGGCTACTACCACTATGACGCCGCCATTCGCGTATTTTTTGGAACCATACACAAACAAGGCGGTAGCTAGCAAGAAACCTATGAGTGCAAATAGAAGAAATTCGTAATTCGTCAGTGTCAATCCACTTACTGAAGTTACAATGTCAGCTAAAACGAAAAAGGCAGGCCATTGGTAATAGACGTGATTTAGTTGTGAAGGATCCAAACTTTTTGTTTTTATGAAGTATTCCACTAATGCTCTGAATTGTTGTGAATCTCCTGTTGGCATCATGCTAGTAGAAGTAAGGAAGAGAGAAAAAAGTCAGCACAATTCCTATTGAAAGTATCCACTTCAGAAAGTTGCTTTTGGTTGTCAGAGCCATTAGGAACATTGATACCAATAATAATGGTAGACTAATCCAATACAAAATTGAAATATGATTGAAAACGAAGTCGTTTGCTGAAGCAATTGACAAAGGATAACTTAAGTACCATGAATAGATCATGAGCACTAAGCCAACGAAAAACGGTAAAAGCAATAGTCTATTCTTTTCCAATACTTACACCTTGTCAGCTTCGTTATCAATCTGGAGTCAATAAGCATAACTTAAGCCTTAGACCTCTGAGGTCTACTTTCCCCTTGAAAAAGGAAGGTGCCTTTTAACTGGATTTTCATTTGTTTGGTCTCCAAATCTTCATTGAGGTAAAGTTATTTTGCCTTTCCTAACTTGATCATGAAGTTATTTACGTCTTTATAGAATAAGCCAGATTTGCTTTGATTTCTTTTCTTCCAAAGGATCCACCGTTAGAATATAAAAGGTCAGGCCTTTTAGTTTGACAAGATTTTTGAACTTACCCTAAGCCTAATTTCTTTAGCAATTATTGAACCAGCTTTCTCGTTTAGATGAATCGAATCAAAATCAAAATTCTTAGAAATCAAACCTGAAGAATCTGAAAATCTGGACTGAACATCCAAATATCGGTAGTTTTTTTGCGCACAAAAATCTTTTAGATTCTCATTAAATTTACGACTAATGAAAACTCGCGTCTCTTCATCTGCATAGAAGGGATAACGATATATTGTTCTCTTGCCGCGAGGCTGGAGAATTCCGAAAACGAAAAAAGAAAAGCCGTCCTCTTTAATTGATTGCAGAACTTTGTCATAATTTTGAATCGTTTTATCAATCAACTGCAGCATAGAAATAGCGCCTCCATTTTTCATATACTGATTATAAATATGTATTCTACTATCTATTTCGCCAAAGACCAAAACAACAATGTCACGTTTCTTGTTGACTTTACTGAGAATTTTACATAGTTTAGCATTTGATTTTGTTGAGGAAGATTTTGAATATAAGTTGTACGCTGTAGCAGGGCCTAAATGATGAGGTTACGAAGAGATCAATTTTTTTAAATGAAAATATATGACTGTCTCCGACAACATGGATTAACGGTTTGGAGTATAATCTCGACAAAAATAGAGAATGTAAGTCATGTAATCTCTTTCTCGGGTGTACATAGATAGCAACTCTTCGCAAGATACTGGTCAATTTTGGTGACTCCTTGAATCATGTCATTTAGTGCACACAAAAAAAAGCAAACAAAGTACGTTAATAATAAAAATCAATCATATAATCATGCTTAGCTGTTTTTGAGACAAAAAAATAGGGACAGTTCTATCACGAAATAAGCATTAAATACATAACGCATACAAAATTGTTAACTGGTTCTCTTCTTCGGAGTAGCCGAAGGTAAACCCTCTTTATTGATATTAGAGCTTGTTCTTTTGCTGCTTAATTTGTATTTGCGTTGGACAGGTATGTAATAAACTTCATTCAAATAATGCTTATTAAGACTTAATACTTATTACACAATAACAACCGTGAATATATAATGACAATACCTCAATCATCAAAACTCAGCATCAATAGTTATCATCACAGCCGCATTAGAGCCAACAATTTCAACATAAAGATAACGACTCATTTGATGAAAAAGAGCAAATACCTTGTCTTTCTTTTATTAATAATGTTATGCTATTTTCTTTTCCCACAGGATACTATGGCTCAAAGTGTATCTCAGATCAGTATGTCATCTCAAGGAAGTATAAAATATTCTATTGAGTATACCACAAACACAACGCCTACACCCACGCCAACGACAAATCCAACTCCAACACCATAACCCTACAACAAATCCAACGCTACACCCAATCCAACGACAAATCCAACTCAATCACCTAACCCTACAACAAACCCAACGCTACACCCAAGCCAACGACAAATCCAACTCCATCACCTAACCCTACAACAAACCCAACGCTACACCCAAGCCAACGACAAATCCAACTCCATCACCTACTACAACGTGACGTGTATGATTCATCAGCATTCCTGACTCCTCAAGTCCTTATTTTGACGGCGAGATGGAGATGGGGGTTCGGCTAAACCATAACTAATGGCGACGAAGACGAACGACAATGAACCATTTCCACAACACGACAGTCATTGTTGGGCAACGACGGAAATCAATGGCATTGGACACCGATCAAACAGACGCATCGTCCCATATTGAGCCGTTCTCGGCAGCTCAAAGCAGCCTGCAACACGTTCTGGTGGGCGAGCAACTTGACATGACTGACCATTTATCAAATAAAAGGGGTTGTGAAATTCGATCACGACCGGGAAATCGCTAAAATTCTCCAAATTGGCCATTGGTTCGATGTTGCTGCAAACCAGTTGCACCAGCTATTACCGAGATAATCATCATAAAAATAACTTCATCCAAATCCACAATATGTACTAAATCATTTTATTGGCCACATGGGCACGGACAAATGTGATGGTACCCAACAGGAATTGTCCTAATAATAAATTGGTTTCATAAACTCCAATTTGTTAAAATGACAGCGAAATCAATATGGCACTGATAACATCAACTCATAACCTTCTTTCCGATAAACAATAGGAGGAGCTGACATTTGATTGATTTGACAACATCTAAGAGTAAACGTTACATTGTTCAATTCATCTCCCTAATTCCTGAAGAAGGAATGAATTATCAACCGTTATATTGAAATCTTCTTGTGAATTTGACCAAATATTTTCATCTTCTCTCCATGCAGTTATCTGTTTCATTTTGTCATGCAAGGTATCAAATAATAGTTCTGGTGAAAGAATCTTCTTCACAATGACTGAAATCCTGATTTATGAGAAAGCCGTTTTTTCCATTTTGAATTACATCAGGGATAGCACCAACGGAAGTTGCTATTATCGGCAAACCAGCAGCCATTGCTTCTAGCATCGTAATTGGCAAACCTTCGGCATAGCTGGGCAAAAGAAAAATATCTGAATTTAGAAAAATTTTTGTTTTATCAGATCCGTGAAGGTAACCTAAAATTTGAATATTAGAGGCCAAACCCTTCTTTTCACAAAGACTAGTAAGTCCTTTTACGTCTGCACAAGCTAAAAAAATAAAAAGAATGTTCTCAGTATGTTGCTTAACAATAACAGCTGCATCAACAACGTCGAAAAGTCCTTTAAGCTTAGCACCTGGCCCACCAACGAAAAGCACAGTAAAGATTTTTTTGGAGAATTTATTCTTATTTTCGAAATTATCAACTAAGGAAGAATCAACAAAATTTTCAATTATTGAAGTTTACTAGCTGGTGCAATGTTTGCCACAAACTTTTTCCAAGATGAAGATAAAACAAAAACTTTGTCCGAAATATTCAATATAATTTGGAGAAGGAACTTGAAGAAACGGTTGCTTTTATTGTAAAACTCTCCAAAACCCCCTCCATGAATATGAAGAATTACTTTCCTACGAAATAACTTTGAAATCAAAACATATATACCGTTTTCCCAAAAAACCCAATAGCTGGCAGTATTGATATGGACGATGTCAGGACGCTTTTCAGAAGAATAAATGGAAAAATCAATAAATGTGAAATAGTCCAAGCAAACGATTTTATAAAACTGGAAAAACCAATTCTTATTAATAGAGTATAATCCCATACATCTTTAGTTAGACCATACGTTGGTCTTTGGGTGTCAAAAGGAGAGATTTCAAATTTATTACTCAAATCAGAATCCAATATCCCCTCAATAAGGGTCGTAATACCACCAACAGTTGGTGGAAGTGGACCTAAAATCAATATCCTCTTTCGCAATTGGTGAACACCCTTAAATGGTACGAGTTGATGGAATACTTTCAATAAATAGAGTCTCTTCTCTTTTTGCAAGTTTGAATAGAGCCGCGATTAATGCAAATTGAGATTGAATAAACGAAATTATGAACGAACGACTTTTGCCTATTAATAACAAAATAAGTCCTGCGAGCCATATAGGCGACACTTCCAAAGGTTTTATAATAGTCAACACAAGAAACGACAAAGTACCAACCATAAAGAAACTTGGAAGCAAACAATCCATGATAAAATGTGCAGGTAATATTAGCAAACCAAATCGACCATATTTTTTGTTAAAAATAAGACCCTTAAACAATAACAATCCCCCAATAAGTAATGTTGCTCTCCGCACCTGTTGCTTCATTCTATCAGAAAAAGAAGCTGGAGCATGTTCGTAATACTTTGCCTCCTCATCAAAAATCGTTTTATAACCCATAATTTTTGCCTGATAAGGTACGCAAGTATCAAAAGAAGCATTGGGCGACTGCACAAGCTTCTCTAATATTTGGTCACATATCTCCTTCCGGATAGCCAATACTTCCCCCTTTGAATCGGGAGTCGAGTCAATTTCTGTTTCACCTACTCTTATGAAATCATAGAAAAATCTATAGGATTTTTCTAGGGAAGGACCCATATCTCCTTCTTTGCCCAGTACCACTTCCTTTCCTGTTACTGCGCCGATCTTTGGATCGGTGAAATGTCTTGATAGATTAAGTATCGTATTGGAATAGTAATAAGAAGCAGCGTCTGTAGCTATGATTATTTCACTCTGGGAATTCTTAATCCCCTCAATTAAAGCACGAGTATAGCCTTCTCGTTTTTTTTGTCTGATTAATCTGAAAGAAATCTTGGACTCTAAAGCATGTTCTTGTATAATTTTAGGAGTCCTATCCGACGAATTGCCATCAACAAAAATTACTTCCATTTTATCGTATGGGTATTCAGTTTCCTTAATATTATTTATTTTTTTTCCAATGATGGTTTCTTCATTATATACCGGAACTATAAGAGTTACATTTGGATAAACGTATTGATAAATTTTCTTTCTCAGACGACTTTTCTTATTATAATGTAGCAATAAAGTGGCATAGCCCATGTAGAACAATATTGGGATTATAAAAGAAACAAATGTTAAAATTTCAAAAACTTTAACGATCACCATTGTTTTTAAAGCTCTCCATAGAATAATTCGAATGTGACAAATAGACCGTTCTTTGTATCCTAACCGCTCTATCTCCAAGCAGAATTGTTAAGAACCTAAAAATGGCTCATATCTTTTTCAGACATTGCGTAAGTGTTTAACGGAACTTAAATTACCAAATATTTTACTATTTCAAAGGCTTCTGCTGCCGCAACACCGACTTGGCTCCCTCTGAAAGAAGCAAGATTAACAGTTGATTCATATGCTAGATACCTTTTCTCTTTTTGGGAAACGTGACACCGCAAGGCTTCTCCTTTTTGTCAACGCAACCTGTTATGTTTACAAAGTAGGTTGGCAAGAAAGCAGCTGGTCTTACCCTAGGTGTTTCAAAAGCTAGAACTTTTGGAATGTTTCGAAAAGAAGCCATGGCAATCCAACCTACTCCGTCTGTGATCTTGGTGAGTGTCATTAACTGAATGAGTCAACACAATGTCAGGCTGGTACTTGAGGGCATACTGTTCCAAACAATTTATTGCTTCAAACGAATCAGGAATCTCAGTGTCTGGATAATTTTCAAAATGAATTTCATTTACACCTAAAACATTCATGGCTTCTGTACTTTCTCTCATCCTCACTTTAGTATCTGTTATTTTTCCGCCTCTTGTCATATATACAGCAATCACTTGCGCACCTGCTTGCACAGCTTTGCAAATTGTCCCACCAGATCCCAACTCAATATCGTCAGGATGCGCACCTACAGCCAACACAACTTTTTTTGCAAACACCATTTTAATCACCAATCGAATTGAAGTAAAGACTATTTAGAATTGAAGATAATAACCTTTATTCCTAAATTGATGAATTTAGAAACTATAGAAAAGTCAAAACTAAACTTAACAATACCTTAAGAAACGGGTTGCTCTTGAAACTTTAAGGAGTAAGTGCATACGGATTTAATGCGCTATTTTCTGTTTTGGAGAGCATCTTTCTTGAAGATCTGCCACACATAATGAAGAATGGGAAAAGGTCATCCCACGCTAACCAAGCACTTTCTTGAACGCCACGAAATGATTTTAGCCACTGTTCAAAGGTTAGGCTTTTTTCATAATGATACCGAAAACTCGAAACAAAATCTCTATCTTCGACAAACCATTTTCTACCCTCAACAGGCTCACTTGAAGGAACCAACTGTCCAGTGAGATCTAAATATTGGGCGCGAGCAACATCTAACCCGTTGTCTCCTACAAAGAGCCGAAAAGTCGATCCGATGCGAGGATTGACATCAAGCACTTTGTATTTTCCATCACGCAGGTCATATCTGTATCCGATGTCAAGTATTCCTTTGTAACCAATACTCTTCATAAAACCCTTCGTCATCTCATCAACGACTGGGTTTTTCAGGCAAACACCAAGTGAGGTCACACCAGTATGAATTGGAGACTGACGAAGTTTTCTGCCAGTCATTCCAAAAAGACAATCTGATTTCTCGTTAAAGTAGCCATTAAACATCCATATCGAATCATCCCCGCCCGGAATGTACTCTTGTATCATAAAATTTGGGTTCGAAGGGTCCTCACACTGACTATAAAACTTAAGAAGCTCGGCTTTCGTTTTTGCCACGAACATTCTTTTTCCGACTCGAGGTGACCCTCCTCGATAAAGCTCCTTTAGAACTACCGGAAAAACTGCATCCTTAACAAATTCCTCAACATCGCCTAGCGAAAGTGGAAAGCATGCCTCGGGAGTTGGAACCCCACACTTTTTGGCGAGAAAGTACATCTCTTTCTTGTTAGCAAGGGCTAAAACAAGCTGTTTAGGAAGCTTTGGAAAAATGTATCCTTCACTCAACGCGTCGGCTTGGTCTGCAAGCCACCCCGCGCCGCTGTCAGTTGTATGAATCAGAAGGGAACGTTTTCCAATTTTCTTGGCAACATCCAACAAGTATTGAACAGAAGCATGGGGGGATGCGGCGTCTACATCATACAGGAATTTTTTCTTACAATATCTGGAGAACAGACCCGCAGACCGCGGATTTGGATCAACACCATGGACCGCAATACCAAGTCTTCCTAAGCTGCGCAAGACGCCTAGTTGACCATAATGGTAAGTATACAACACCACTACTGGAACACTCGTGTCTCTTACGGTTACCTTTCCACTTGTAACAGTCATTTTTGCCCCTCAGCTAAATCATTGTCTTAACAATCTCATCATTCTTGGCAGCAAGGGAGTAATTCAAGTCATTTACATGTCTAAGAATAAAATCGAGATCTCGTATTTGACCAGATCTTCGGAGATACTCCGCACTTTTCCCTTCGCCGCAGACTTCAACTGGCTTATCCTTCCAACGATTTACAATCTCGACGGTTTTATCATCTTCACATGAATATCCAGCTTTGATGAGACCAGCTGCGATCCAGGCACAACACAACTGATCTTCCTCACGAAACTCCCCACGCGTGGGTGCACCAAGAACCAACACACGATTATAAAGTCTAGCAAGTTGATTTACTGTTGCGCCGTAATTCCGGAGACACGCCACGTAAACTGAATTGCATTCTCTCAACGAGTAAAGGAGCGGTATTCCCGATGAAGATACAAGAATTGCGGGTCTTGAAATATCTTTGCGGCTTTCAATTTCCACGGGACTGTTATTGAGGTCGAAGCCATAAGGCATGTTGCCGCCCATTTCACCGATCATTAGTGGATTGTTAAGCCGTTTTGCCAAAAGAAATGCGGCCTCAACTGAAGGAGCAAAAAAACATCTGTCTTCCAGATTCAACAATTGTGGCTGCCACTGTTATTGAACGAATTACATCAATAACAACGACCGCACATCCTTCATCATAAGGACAGCGACTTTCGGTAAGGCAATCGATAGCAACTGATTTTCTACTCAAGCATTATTTTCCTCCTCAGGCTTCAATTCCCCGGAAGATGCGGACGCAGATTTTCTTTATTGAAAGCATCTGAGTGTAAACCTCGCCTATAGATTTCCACCCGTAGCAGCTCTTCTAGTCGAACGTTGCAAAGATGAACCTCATGACCGAAGTGATCCAGCAAGGCGAACTGACTTGGTTTGTTAGGTGCTTCAAACATAACAACTGCGTGGCCAAATGCATTAGCGAAACGATCAGCGAAACCCACGTTAAGATTGCCTTCATCATCAAACAGCCCGACACCTTTCGCGCTCTCCCTTGCCTCCACGACCAACTGAACAGCACCAGCCTCAAGCCACCTCTTTCCTTGATTAATCAAAGCTTCTACAACATCTTGCGTAAAAGCGCCTGTATGTTTTTTGCCAAGCTCAAACTGCACCTCTAAGCCGCGGTCGTTTGCCATCTTAACAATCTCTTGCGCGTTCAAAGAAATATCTGTGAATCCTTCCCCACATTCTATCCTTGTAAATCCAAAATCAGCTACAAGATCAAGATATTGCTGAAGTTTACCTTGTACATAGGCGACCTCAAATGGACCGCCGCCCGTAGTTGTCGGTACGCGGTATTTTTTTGCAACGGCAATTTTCTGACGGGTAACATCTTCATTGGCAATCATCCAGCACGCCATTGAAATCTTCAGAATGGACATAAGGTGGTGGCTTTGTTCAAGATGACCAGCCAATGTCACCGCGTCATATCCAGGGTCGAAGGGGCTTGTCGCAGAACGAATTTCAGGAACACCGATCGATTTTAAATAAGCATCAGTGTGGAGTCGTCCTTCTCGAGCCAAATTCATCGTTGAAAGAATATCATCCATGCTTTTTCACCTTACAGATTAAAAGTTCATTACCAAAAACTTTTGACTTATCGAAAATAGGAATGAAGCCAGTAAAGACAAAGAATAGTTTAAAGCATTGATGGTTTATCGATAATTGAGAAAGACAAATAGAGCAGGATGTTCGCTAATTGGCTCCACTCAAGGCACAAGACGATAGTCAACAGAAGCTTGTTGATGAACTCTTCGATACTCAGGCAACGTATTGGAGGGACACTTATCAAGAGAAGGATATTTCGGGGATAATTTATCAACGACGACAGGCCGTCGCGCTAAGCTTTATCGACGGACTCTCACTCCCAAGAACCGCCCGTGTTCTTGAAATCGGTTGTGGAGCAGGATTTATGACAACAGCCCTCGCAAAAAGAGGATTCACCCTGGAAGCAATTGACCATGCTCAAGCAATGGTTGATCTAACATTAGAACACGTAAAGCAAGAGGGCATTAAAAACGGGATTACTGCTTGCACGGGAGATATTCACGAGCTATCTTACGAAGATCAAACGTTTGACTTGATTGTGGCTTTGGGTGTAATCCCTTGGCTCCATAATTTTAAGAGGGCATTAACAGAGATCAAAAGAGTCATTGCACCTTGCGGGTATATTGTATTAACCATGGATAATGCATTACGAGCGACAACACTATTTGATCCCTTAACTTTCCCTATAACTTCACAGATTCGATGGTTGGTAAAGCGTGAACTCAAAAGAGCAGGGTTACTGAGCGCAAGTAGTTCTTGGAGCAATGCGATACCTTATAGGCAGCATTCGCCAAGAGAATTCAACAGAAGTCTTTGCGAGGCAGGTCTAACTGTCATAAAGAGCGCGAGTGTTGGATTCGGCCCTTTTACTTTTTTTGGTCATCGTTTATTCTCTGAAGAGGTGGGAATCAAGATTAATCAGAAGTTGCAAAAATACGCTGACGAGGGATACCCATTTTTCCGCTCATTCGGATCACAATACATTGTCCTGGCGACAAAAAAGTCACCCACGTATTCAAATTAATATGCAATAATAAAGGCTAAATGGATATTCTTCTCTTCTACAAAACACCGTTTTTATTGTAAAACGAAGGCAAAATAATAGATAAGATAGGTAAAGCAACATGTGTGTAGATAGCTAAAAGCTTATTGCGACATGTTCAAAAATAAACTCACGAATCGGTTATGATACTGTGATATCCCTAATGTGGAATTGAATATCCACAGCTCAACTAGAAGAGTATAGTAATATCCGGTTTTGTCGGGATTCCAAGCAGATGTTTGGGCAACTGGAAAGTCTATTCCGTTAATAGTTATGTCGGAGATCTTAGATGTCCCGTCAGTAAAGGTTAGTTTGTTAACTTGGAGTGTTAAGGGCGATTCCCATGTTGCTCCATCACTGATAAAAGATTTATATTCATATAAGGCGGGCATTGGACTGGGTGTTCCAAGGGTCGAATTAGGAAGCAATTGAAGCTCATTTCCGAACTTTACTAATGATGTGTAATAATAGGGGGACCCCATGTGGTTGACTATACCTAAATAAACCGAATATGTTACGCCAGCTTTAATGTCAAACGGAATACCTTCAAGCATATGGCTAGAACCCAGGACATAGAGCTCAGAAAATTGTTCACCTGAAGGCGGCTTAATCAAAAGACCAACCGTTGGAGATGCAAAAAGCAAGACCCCGATCAATCCAACCGCAATGAAGATAATTCGGTAGTTGTCAAGGCGTATTATCTACCACCTCAGGCTTAGAACCAAGCAATTTCTTCGTATAATAGCGTTTAAATCGTCGCCAAACAAATAATAAAGAACCCCCAAACACAATGGCACCAATAACAGAAAAAATCAAAGTTAACCAAAAACTATTTTGGGATTCAACAAGGCTAACATCGCGCAAATTAAGCGCATCGGCATTAACTTTATTGGCTATTTGAAGGGCATTTTCCACCAGAGATGTAACATTTGCTGTATTTCCACTGTTGTAAGCGTTTTGAGCATCAGCTAACAAAGTTCCAGCAGTGTTTAGTCTTACTAAAAGTTGGGTAACGTTTCCACCTACTTTTTCAGCTTCCAAAACAGAATTGAAAGCCTCTCCGACGGCGCTGTTGGCCGCCTGCAGTGTCGACGCAGTTGAATCAGTTTGGGCAAAAACATAATTTTCGTTGTAAAGACAATAGCCAAGCGCCAGAAAGACAAATAACATGACACTGAGAACTTTGTAGCAGTCTTTTATTTTTTGTGCCTCCAAACTATGTACTATTCTGCATCAGTATTGTTAGACTTTTGAAGGAGGAGAACGAAACCTAAAAAAAGCCTCTCTCGACCAGAGCACTCAATCAACATTGATTGTTTAATTAGTAATGTAAATTCTTGACGTTCCCACATCAAATAGATTTTATAGGTTCATAAATATTGCATGCAATCCAGTAATTTAGGCAATTCTGTTGCGGTTTTCATTTACAAATTCAAGCATTATACGTTTAAAAATCTCAGCGCCATTCTTAACGCCTAGTTTTTTCTCACCTAATCTTTGCCGATAACTAATGGGAACTTCCACTATACCAAAACCTTCACGCTCTACATGATGGTTAAGCTCAACTTCAACATCAAAACCCTTAGATTGCACATGCCATTTCCTAAGAAGCCCAGAGCGCACTACACGTAATCCAGTCAGAGGGTCATTTAATGAAACGCCATTTAACACGTTATGGGCAAAAGCGATGAATCGGTTTCCGACATAAAAAATGCGGCTTGACGTAGATTTTTCTTCATAACCATTGAAACGGTTGCCGCAAACCATCCCAACATTAGGAGATTTCTCCAACAGCTTGATCATCTCAGGAACAAATTCAGCGGGATACGTGAAATCTGCATCTGTTAGGACAATGTATCGAGCTTCAGGATCCAGATAGCTTAGCCCTTTAGCCACGGCATCGCCTTTTCCAGCACCATCTTGGACAATAACCCGCGCGCCCAAGCCTTCCGCAATTTCAGAAGTTCTATCAGTGCTTCTACCATCGACTACCAGAAGGCTTGGATTATGCAGATAGAAGAGAAGTTCAGTGATGGTGGGACCGATTCCTTGCTCCTCGTTCAGGGCAGCGATTAGAACCTGAATAAGTGGGATATCGTGAACTGTTTTTTTGATCAATATCAAGGCACCATATTCTCACTTTTAAAAGTGGTCTTCTTACACGGACACATTAACCGAAAACGGAGAATCAAGTAATTCCATCATACATTAACGCTAGTTTTTTGCGTTCTGATTCAATGGACTCAAAAGTTTTTTGAGCAGAAATGTAGCGTTCATGAACGTTTCTAAAATTAGCAATAAACTCTAGACCTTCTTCGGTTAATTCATATTTGTTTCCTTCAACGTTAATTAGTCCTGACCGAGTTAAAGTTTCTAAGTACTTTTCAAGCAATTTGAAACTCAGATTTGCCGAAAACATAATGTGGGTCTTATTTGTTTTTGTGCTGCATGCATCCAAAATTGCGGCAATTATGCTTAGACTATCACGATTTTTACCCAAAGAAATCACCCTCAAATAATTAATAATTTAAAAATTATGCTAAAGTCCCCTGTTAAATCCCTTCCTGAAGGAAGCGGACAGGTAAGTAGTAGTTATTTTTTCAGAGTTTCGAACTATTGAGATATGTTTCCATTTGAATGGGTGGAAAGAACATTTAAGCGTTCTGCATGAATACTCCAATCAACATTGCCGAAATCTGATTTGTCTTTCACCAAACTGGCAAGGTAGATTTCTTCTTGACATTGCAACTAAGGTCTTTTCCTCGCACCCAATTCTTTATTTTGGACTTATTACAAACAACTCCAAAAAAGTAAATATAAAGATATTTCTAAAACCGAAATATTTCTAGAAAAATAAAGCAAAATTCTATACTACAGAGTTGTCTTCAATAGCAAATACCCATTAATTTGCTCCAACGCGGGACTCATTAAGCACCCATTTCTTCCCAAATTGAACAAAATTTAAATAACCAACATTTTGATGAAAAAGATGGCGCCATTCAAAGGAAATGTAACTTCAGTGAAATCTATGATATTTCTTCATTTCTATTTGAGATGATTAATTGTTGAAAGTTAAACTAACGTTCATCATAGTTTTGGTCATGATTTTGCCAGCTAAATCCAGCCACATTGAAAGTTTTTTACATTCCATTTTTAACTTAAAGATCTACCATGACTATAATAGCCTAAAATTTATTTAATCCCTCATCGTTTAACTGATCAAAATGAACGCTCTCGTTGAAATAGATAAAATAGATAATCAAATTCTACACATACTTATTCAGGATGCCCGAAAAAGCTTAAAAGAGATAAGTACAAAATGTGGAATTTCATCAGTTTCAGTCTTGAATAGAATAAAACGACTTAAAGAGCTTGGCGTAATAACCGGTGCAACACTTTTCGCCTCATTAGACACTTTCGGCTTTCAGGTTGTCGCCTCGATTGGAATGGAACTCGATTCTAATGCCAACATTCAGGCAAATCTTCAGATTTTTCAGTGAACACACCTATCTGGTTGAACCCGCAACCAGTTTAGGAAAATATGACTTCTACGCTGTAATTTATGCAGAAGATATAACAAAATTGAACGAGCGCGTTGATATGATAAAAAGGCTTCCGTGGAATTGAGAGAGTAGTTGTGTCTGTTTGGTCAGGGATACCTCACCTAAATTTTGAAAATATTAATCTTGCACCTAAAGAGGGAGAGTAATACGAAAAAAATAGATTTCCTCATTTTGTGCGAACTTGAGAGAGATGCAGCACTTTCTTTTGTCGATATTGCCAAAAAGGTCGGTGTAACCCCTTGCACCGTCAAAAGACGATTTGAAAATATGAAAAAAGAAGGGATAATATTTGGATGTAGAGTATCTATAGATTAGGAAGGTTGGGGTATCAGGGTAAAACCTTTCTGTTGATTACGTTAACTCCAAACAGCAACAAGTCAGAAACAATAGAGTACCTTAAGACCATTCAAAACGTATTGATAGTAACTCAAACCATCGGACCCTATGACCTTATGGCAATGGCACCCATTACAGATTTAAAAAGTGTTCAAACATTGTTAGAAGAAGCTAGAAAAGCACCTAACATTCAAAGGGTTGAATTTTCTTGTGTTAACAACTTGGATTTCCCAGTCAGCTCAAACTATAGAACTATGTTAAGCGAGAAAAGCCAGATGATTGCCAATACTATGACAAATTCGGAGAAATAAGAACCTAATTTGTAATCTTAGCTAAGTTCAAGTTTTCTTGAGTGTCATGTTGACAACTTCGAACAGACTGGTCTTAGGGGTTTGATGAAGCTCTGACTTTAAGGAGAAAAGAGTAAATTCAAAAGCTCTTCTAGCTATTGACCAAGATTAATTCTAACAGGACCTATTCATTAATCTATTATTTTCAAAACTAAAAAAAAGGGAAATATATTTTTTTGTTGTTTTTGCTTATGGTCGCTTCTTTGTGACTAGCAATGCTAGTACAACGCCAACAATTGCAATTGCAACTATAATGCCAACAATACCTGGTAAGAGATATTGGTCAGCCATTGTTGTTGCTGCTTGTGTTGGTTGTGGAGTAGCTGTTGGAGCATTTCCAACGTTTATGGCTGTTTCTGCGTGAGAGCTGTAGAACGACTTTGAACCTGCGAAGGTGGCTGTAACGGTATATTGACCTGGGACTGATGGAACGAAGTTAGTGCTGAAGAATCCGTTTGCATCGCTTGTTGCTGTAGCTACTTCGTAGACGTTATTGTTGGGGTCAAGCACTGTAATTGTAACAGGGACTCCTGTTGTGTTGGTTGGGCGTGGGTATTGCATCCAGACATATTGCATAAAGCCAGTCATGCTTACATCAGAGACAGCTGGAACGCCGTGTGGGAATCGTGCGGCAATGTCGTATTGGCTTGTGCCTGGAGCTATATCAGTTACGTATCCTTCAACTACAACTTTGTCTCCGTTAGTTGAGATAGTTGGTGAAACATCAACGGATGTAGCGCTTGCTCCTTTTCCAAAGGCATATATGCGGTTGTCGTATCCAGCGTTTAGACCTGCTATTACGCCGTCGCCGATAACTGCATCTCCGCCCCACCAATTGCCAAACCAGCTACAATCATAGATTGTTTCACCGGTTGTTGCATTGAGGCAGACCATATATGCGCCTTTTGCTTGGAGGTTAGGGTGGTGTGTTCCGTAAGATAAGTAGAGTTTTCCGTCAGTTGCGAACCAGAAATATGTTGGCCAGTTGTTGCTCCACAAGACTTGTGCATAGAAGTCAGTGGCGTTATAAGTCCATGCTCTTTCGCCTGTTTGGATGTCATATGCGATTGTCATTCCGCTTTGGCGTTCGCTGAAGAATTTGCCATATGCGATCATTGGTCCGTACCATTTGTCATAGTATGCCAAGTATGGTTCTGGTAGTGTTGTCCACATGTAATTGCCGTTGTCTAAGTTAAAGCCGTAGAACTTGAGACTTTCCTTGCATGATACGATGAATACACGATCAGTGAAGCTTACATCGCTCCAAACCCATGTTGCATCGGCAAGGTCAGTTGGTACAGTCCAAGAAGTTTTGAAGTCCAAATGTCCTGCGTTTGATACTTTTGTGCTTATTGCCCATGACGTAAGTGTTGGTCCTGTAGCGCCTGGGAATGCTGATGATGTCGATCCAAGTATGCAATCGTCAAAACTATAAGTGCAGACTGCGCCTGGCAAATCTGTAGGTATTGAAACGTTGTAGTCGTATCCTTGTCTTGCGTCAATTACGGTTCCGATTGGATCCCAGCTACCATCAGGAACTGAACCAGTTAATTGTGGGTTGATGGCTCTGCTTGAGTTCCATTCAGTCATCCAGCCGTTCTGTAGGTCAACTGTGTATCTGTATAATGTGCCGCCCGGCCCGTAAATGTTGTATCCTGCAGGTACATCGGTTAATTGATATAACCAGCGTCCTGTAAGTGGGTCATAGGCATTCCATGTAACAGTATTAGGACCTGAGCTTGTTTCAGTAAACAAATATGCGAAAGTTCCATCATAGTTGAATCCTTTGAATTCGAAGACTTGGCCAAAAGATAATCGAGTGTTATTCCAGTTCTTCTCCCAGAGTTGTTCGCCAGTTTTAAGGTTAATTGCTACGACTGTTTGCTCGACTGCTGTAGCTCCGGTTTCTTGATATCTGTTAAAGTACAATACACCGTTGATCACTACTGAGTTTAAGAATTTGCCAACGTATGCATCGCCCATTTCGTATCCTCCTGCTTCAGGGGCAATTGCGCCTCCAGCGAGGCCTCCAGTAGCATATTGGTAGTTCCATAGTATGTGTGCGGTTTCAGGTGCACCTTCGTTGCCAGGTACATATTTGTCGTCTGGTGGCATTGTGTAGCTTCCTATGCCTCTTAGCCAGTTGCTTGTCAATGGAGCCCACTGTTCGAATTGTGCGTTTATTGGACGATTCCAGTATTCAGTTGGCAGTGGGAAAGCTGGGAAGTATGGTATTGGGTTTTGTTGTACTACTAGGTAAGTTATTGGACTATCACTTGCCGCGTAGGGTATGGCACCAAATCCAGCGAAGGGTATTGCCATGTTTTGTGCTGGGAAGTGGGTTTGGAATGCGTAAGTACCTACCATTGTTGGAACATAATTTGAGCCTGTGCCTCCAGTTGCGTCAGTGCTGAATGGACCTAGGGTCTCAGTTGTATTGTCAGGTTTTGTAACGGTTACAGTCAATCCTTTCCATTGAAAAGATGTTCCAGCTGTAGCTTCTGAAATTCCAATGTGTAGAAGTACTTCTTGGCCAACACCTACGGGGTTGGGTGTAGTACCTATGAATGCGTAAGTTTTTTTCGGTGTTGCGTCTTGTGCGCTGCTTAATGGAAATACTGATATTATTGAAACTGCAAATGAGAGCAGTAGACATATCGAGATAATTTGTTTTAGATTTTGCTTCATTTTTTTGTTCTCTTCCTTTTTTCGGTGCCACTAAAGTCTTCATATCTATTTATAAAACTTTGTGAAAAGCACAAACATGCGAAATTTAATTAACATTTTTTTCGACGAACATTAATAAAACATGTATTTTCGAAGATGATTTTTCCATTATTTTTTTGTTTAGGGATTGATTTTTTTTCTTTTTGAACTCCTTTTTGTCCTTTCTCCAAGACATTGATCTAAAAATGTTTGAAAAGGTTGATAGACTTCACAGCGTAGGAGGCGTCTTCTCAGACAGAATTGCCTTAATGCTTTAACAGTAAATCCTCAGATCATTAAATGTGAGTCTCAAGATTTGAGAATAGCCTCCGAGGCTAATGGGTTTAACACCTAATTAAATTTGTAGGAATCGATATTACGAATTTTGCTCCTCTGCCAGGTTCGCCTTCTTCAGCTATATTCCAGCCGTAGACTTCGATGATTCGCTTTATCAAAGCTAAGCCAAGTCCTCTGCCTTTGCCAGTAGTGAAGCCAACATCAAAAAGCCTGCTCTTATTTGCTTTAGGGACGCCAATTCCGTTGTCTTCATAAAACAATTTTACTCTTTCTTCATCTTTTGTATAATAAAGACGGATTTGGGTGATTTTTTCACCATGATTGAGCGAATTGTCAATAAGATTATAGAAGAGTTGTCTTAATAGTGAATCAGCTACGACTTTGAGTCTCTGACATTTATTGATAATTGTTAATTTGTTTAAGTTTGGAAATAAAGCAGCAGCAACATTAAAACTTTCAAAAACATCTATGATTGCAGGTTTCTCAGACCCAATTTGTTCATAAAAACGGCTAAACTCAAAAAGCTTATCAGATGCGTCAAGCGCACTTTTAATGTTATCAAGATACGTAGATAGCTCAGGTTTTTTGCCTATTCGTTTTCTGAGTAGAAACTCGTTGCCTCCAATAACAGCAAGTTTGTTGCCAACGTCGTGCCTAGTTAAACCGCCCACAACGCGAAGTTTCTCATTAAGCAACTGGAAATCATAAGCTGCTTGCTTCAGTCTATCTTCAACTCTTTTATATTTACTATTATCTACAACAATGCCCCTTAGCCCTGAGAATTTATTATTGATAATGATGGGAGTAACCCAAATTATTGCAGAAAAAACAGAACCATCTTTTCTTATTATATTGAATTCACTCGAGAACTTGCTTTCTGAAGATTTTAGATTGCTAAAGTTCATCATTGCTTTTTCTTGCTCAGCTGGAACTAATAATCGAATAAAACTAAAGTTCTTGTCAAATTCGTCTAAGCCATATCCAGTCATCTGTGAAGCGCTCTGATTAACAAATATAAGTCTTCCATCAATATCTGTTTCAAAAACAATTTCGGGCAGAGATTCAGCCAGTTCACGATATTTCCGCTCGCTAAGCTTCAATATTTCCGCCGATTTCTTAGCTTCAGTTATGTCTTCACATGTACCAAGAATTTGCTTTCCGATACCCTCATTTGTGCGGGCAAACAATATGTCGCGACTTCGTAACCACCGCCATTCTCCGCTTGAATGCTTCATCCTGTACTCAACCTCAAAGACCACGTTTTCGGGTGGATTTGCAAAGCGGGCATGATGTGTAGCAACAACTTGGGCGTCATCAGGATGCAGAATTTTTGTAAACAACTTTGAACCCAATGCTTTGATTTGTTTAGGAGTATAACCTAGAAAATTAAGAATTTCTCTGTTAGCGTAAACATTACAGTGGTTTATCAGATCATATATGTAAACAAGATTAGGCGTAGAATCAAGAATTTTCTGAATTAGATACTGTTCTTCAAGCAATTTCTTTTCAGCTTGCTTGATTTCAGTAATGTCATGAACACTGCCTATTAGGTTAGAGCAGTGACCAGTTGAATCAAAAACAGGAGTAATAGAAACCTCGCCGTATTTTCTTCCCCCAGGATAATTGGTGACTTCTTCCCATGTAACCGTTCTTTTTTCATGAATCGCCTGAGAATACTTTTCAAGAACTAAACTTAACGATGGCTCTGGAATTACCTTCGAGACACTTTTACCCACAACCTGGCTTTCCTTCAATCCAGTAACGTTTAAGAAAGATTGGTTGACAGAGGTGAAACTGAAATTATCTTCATGCTCAACTGCCAACAAATATAGAACATCCGAAACATTGGCATAAATCGAGGTGAGCATTTGCTGTTCTTTTTGCAAAGCTTCTTCTATTTTCTTGTTCATTGTGATATCTAGTAAGGAAGCGATAGATTTTTTTGTTCCAGGGATTAGGGCGATTGTTAATAAAATATTTTTGATCTCACCATACCTATCTATAAATCTAAAATCATAATGAGTAGACGCTGCATTCTTATCGATTCTTCGAAGTCTGTGCTGTTCTTTCATTCTATCAAGGTCTTCTTTCACCACAAATTCGGTCCAGCTTTTTTTGCCCTCTAATTCCCTCTTTGAATACCCGGATAGTTTTTCATACTCAGAGTTCACAAGAGATAAAGTGGTATCATCTTCAATGATTACTGATGCCACTCCAGTGGATTCAAAGGTGACACGGTATTTTTCTTCGGATTCACGCAACGTTTCCTCAACTTTCTTAAATTGAGTAATGTCAATAACTAATCCTCTTAGACAAACTCGGCCATTCTCATCCACAAACGGTTTACTTACAATCATAGTTGGAAAAGTTCCGCCGTCTTTTCTAATACATGTATATTCATGGTTATCGATGTGCCCACTTGACAAGGTTTTTCTAAAGTCTTCTTTAACTTTCTTACGATCTTTTTGGTGTACTAAATCGAAAACAAATAGACCTTTAGCAACTTCTTCTTGTGAGTAGCCAAAAATTGTATAGGCACTTAGGTTAGCATATGTTAATCTGCCATCGCTATCTGTTTCAAAAACTACTTCAGGCAAAGAATCCGCAAGACTTCTATACTTTGCTTCACTTGCTTGCAAAGCCGCTTCAGCTTGTTTGAAAAAGGAGACATCTCTTATTACCCCTACAAGAAGTTGTTGGTCTCCTTGTTGAAGTATGGAAACGGAGAACTGAGCTGGAAATATCTGTCCATTTTTCCTTACACAGTTTATCTCAAGGTTTCTAATTTTTCCATCTGATTTGAGTATTGCGAGCATCTTCTTCCTTTCTGTAGGGCTTGCCCATAGACCAAGTTGCAGTGAAGTCTGACCTATGATTTCTTTTCTTGTATACCCAAATATTTCCACGAAACGGTCGTTAATTTCAACCATCTTACCTTCTTTCAGAGTACTTAGGTAAACAGCATTAGGTGCTATCGAAAAGACATTTCTGAATTTCTCCTCACTCTGAAGAAGTGCCTCTTCAGCTTTTTTGCGATCTGTAATGGGTACGGCTAGTTCTAAAGCGGCAGTAACATTTCCGTTCTTGTCTTTGAGAGGAGTTACTCTAAGCTCTATCCAGATTGTTTCGCCTTTGGAGTCTACTGTTTTGAATTCGTGAACATCAAGGAGAACGTTTTGATTAAAGATTTTTTTA
The DNA here is from genome assembly GCA_963739495.1 of Candidatus Bathyarchaeota archaeon. Taxonomy (GTDB): domain Archaea; phylum Thermoproteota; class Bathyarchaeia; order Bathyarchaeales; family Bathycorpusculaceae; genus Bathycorpusculum. Next base: position 24,727 of record CAVUAM010000001.1, read on the forward strand.
GCTCCGCAGTCCGTACATATTGTTTCTGAGTGGTTGAAAGTTTGGTAACATTTCTCATTAGGTGTGACGCCTAAATCCATTAGCCGTTTATTTGCCCAAACGACCCGGTAATCCTTGCCGATTACAGCTAAACCAGCATCAATACCGGCCCCTACTTTTTCAAGGACCTCAAAAGTACTCCTGAGCGTCTCTTCGGCGTTCTTCCGCTCAGTGATGTCTGTATTGTAACCACTCCAAAGAATGCTACCGTCTTCTAACCTCTCTGGAGTAGATTGCCCCCACATCCATCGCATTTTCTTCCCGGGAAGCTGTACGCGATATTCGCATTGCCAGAGAGATAGATTTGCAGCCGAATGTTCAATGGATTGAAATACTTTTTCCATATCATCCGGAACTATTGCCTTGGCGATCGGTGAAAAATCTTCTCGGACATCTTGTGGTGAGCACCCAAAAATTTCTTTTATCCCATCAGATGTAAAAGGAACACAGAATGTGCCGTCCGGGTGTCTTAAAAACTGGAAGAGCATTCCGGGTGTTTGAGCGGCTAGTTTGATAAACCGAATGTCTCGTTCTTTTAGTGCTTCTTTTACTCTGCTTCTCTCTACGACTAGTTTGATGCTATGAGAGAGTTCTCCGTAGACGGTTTCAGGGGATCCTTGCTTGTTTAGGTATCCATCTGCGCCGAGGTTTAATGCTTTTATGGCTACCTCCTCTCTGCCCTTTCCAGTAAACAGTATAAAGGGAATATCGCTTTTTTGTTTTCGTAGCTCCGTTAAAAATTGCAGACCATCTTTTTGGGGCATCTCATAATCGGAAACTACAACATCATAATGTCCAGCAGCTAATTTGCGGAGACCTTCATCAACACAACAGGCTTGGTCAATCTCAAAGTTACTGTCTAGATCCATCAGCAACAGTTTAGAAATCTCCAGCAAAGAAGAGTCGTCATCTACATGAAGTACTCTAATTACCCTCGTTACTTCGGGAACACTCAAATCAACCAACCTTGTATCCTAAGATACATCTATAATTTGTATCATTATCGCTTATTAATAGTTGTGAATCTATAATACAGGTTTTCTTGAAGGCAATTAATATTATTTGATAAAATTCTTCTATAAATTAGTATATAGAAGAACATCCGTTTCCGTTTTATCTAATTCCCCTTTTTAAAGAAACAGATTTTTCATTATTCTTGCCGTTTTTTACGGATACAAACAAGGCAACACTTTTTTTCTTCTTTAGCATCCTCAAGGTTAAAGGATAATTACTTTTTTGTCAAAAAAATTAATGCAACACTCTGAATTGTCGTTTGCAGTTTCCGCATGTATAAGCTTCTATGTGAAATACGTGATTATTGAATAATTTGTCAGGTTCCGTAACTTCGGTTCCGCAGTTTGGGCATTTTACCATTTAAGTTCACTGGAATATTAAAGAACTTATATTTTATGCTGAAAAGGGGTATTTGATACTTTGTTGGCACATAAAAGATACAACAAGTCAATTCTAAACTGATAATCATAAAAAGAACCTTCGGTAAGCTCATTGTAGTTAGTAATTTATCGCTCTGAAAAAATGGAACACATTTTTGTTAAAATAGACATAGAACAGCAAGATTTATTGAACAAATCGGCTTCAAAGTTGAGGAGGTTTGGAAGGAAATATGTTAAATAGAAATTCATTCATGATTTTTTGACGGCGTTTTTATTTCAGATTTAGAATTCATAAGTCTTAAAGATGATTACTTCCGATCTTCGTAAATGTGCTATATAGTAAGAATTAAGATGAGGTTCTGGTACGAAAATTCGATTAAAAACACTTTTGATAGTCGGGATAGTGACGCTTTGCTTAATGGCGCCGCTGTATGTCATTACAGAAAATCAAACGCTTAATACGATTAGTTCTTCGGAGAATAAATCTTCAATATCTGATGCTCAAAGGTTCTTGACAAATCTGGATATTACTCTTAATAATATGGGGCAACTGGTCAGCGATTGGGGCGGATGGGATGACACTTATAACTTTATCGAAAACAACAATACCGCCTACATTGAATCTAACCTATTAGATCAGACACTCGATAATCTTAATCTAAACATAATCTTCTTTTTCGACGCATCCGACCAATTGGTTTTCAGCAAAACATACGGCTCCTTAGGCACCATGCCTATTATTACTAATCAAGTAACTCAAGAGCTCATAGGCATCCCTCTCTCTTTACTAGAGATGTTAATGATACAGCAGAAGGTCTGATACTTGTTGAAGGGAAACCTATGCTGGTGGTATCTCACCCAATCCTAACCAGTTTAGATGAGGGTCCAGTTCGAGGAACCTTAATCATGGGTAGATTGCTCGATGAATCCGCATTAGGATCCCTGTCCCAAGCTGTCGGCTTAACCCTATCAACCTACGTCATAGGCGAAGTTGCATCTAATGACTTTGCAGACGCATTAAGCCACCTTTCTAAAAATGATCCATTTTATGCCAAAGCTCGAAATGAAACTGATATAGCCGGCTATACGCTGATACAAGATGTAAGTGGCAATCAAATATTAGTAGTAAGAGTCGATGATTTTAGGACTGCCTATACTCAAGGTAAGGCCAGTATGACATTCACTATCATTTCGTTCACATCAATTGGAATAATTCTTTTTGCTTTAACGGCAGTTTTATTGGAAACTCAGGTTATTTCCAGACTAACAATATTGAATAATACTATTCTGAATATTAAAAAAACCCGAGATAATTCTAAGCGCTTAGAAGTAAAAGGGTCCGATGAGTTGTCCAGCATTAGTCAAAACTTCAACGGCTTGCTTGATGTTATTGAAAAAAACACAACCAACGCTAGAGAAAACAGTTATCGAGAAAACCGAAGATTCAACTAGAAATGAAGAGAAGCTTAAAGGCATACTTAACGCTTCTCCAGATGCAATATTAGCTACTGACATCGAAGGCAATATTTTAGACTGCAATTATCAAATGGAAGAGCTAAGCCTTTTTCCTCGAGACGAACTAATAGGCAAATCTGTATTTAATTTTATTGAAGAAAAAGATAGAAAAAAGTTTTCGATGAATTTACCTGGTTATTGCAAGGAAAGATCAGCAAAATCCGAATCGAGTGCAGCTTAATCAAGAATCAAGAATCAGATTATCTTGCTGAGTTATCATCAAGTATAATGCGTAATGCTGAAGGTACAACTATTGGCTTTGTATCTGTTGTGCGTGATTTGACAGAAACAAAGTTGCTCGAAGAGCGTCTGTTTAAGTCTGAAAGATTCGCTGCTATAGGCGAATTGGCTGGAATGGTTGGCCATGATTTACGTAATCCACTCTCAGGAATAAAGAACGCTTGTTATTACCTTCGAAAGAAACAGAGCACGTTTGTTGGTGACGAAGGCATTGAAATGCTAAACACAATTGACAAGTCAGTATTCTATGCGGATAAAATTGTAAATGACTTGCTTGACTATAGCAGAGAGATGAGGTTGGATCTTGAAGAATGTTCACCAAAGGCATTAATTGATTATGTATTGCTAACATTGAATATTCCAGCATCAATAAAAGTGGTTGAACAAGTCAACAATTCAAGTATGTTTTTAGTAGATTCAGCGAAGATGCAAAGAGTATTTACTAACCTTATAAAAAATGCCGTTGATGCTATGCCGAAGGGAGGTATTCTTGAAATAACCAGCCTCCAGAATAATGAAAACTTTAGTATAACTTTTAGAGATACTGGCGTAGGAATTGCAAATGATACTATAAACAAACTTTTCACGCCGTTATTTACCACAAAAGCACAAGGGATGGGATTTGGCTTATCCATCTCCAAACGGATAGTTGAAGCACACGGAGGATCAATTAGTGTTGTCAGTATGGTTGGAAAAGGGACTTCCTTCACAATTACGGTTTCGAATAGATGTGAGATGACACGCAACAATCGCTAGTTTTTGCTTCAACTATTAGCGTTCAAATTAGTTAAGAAACCCAAATGGTTAGGGATTCTTTACTTTCTTTATTGACTCACAACACCTATTATTTTGTCGACCTACACCCTTCTTTTATCGTAAAATTCAGAATGGTTTCATAGATAAATACAAGCCGCATATTCGATTCTGGCTGAAGAGGCCTAATCAAATGTGTGGTCATTTTTGCTAACAGTTGGACCGCCCCACTAAAAGAAAAAATCATCGATATGGAAAACTTTGGAAAAACGCATTTACTAATTCAGGCTGTATTTTAGAAATATTTTAAACCTCAAAAAGATAAAGAGTGGATTCGAAGATAGCCCGCGGCATAAACGTAATTGGGAAGTGGCGCCGCCGAAAGGACTCGAACCTTTGACCTACTGATTAACAGTCAGTTGCACTACCGGGCTGTGCAACGGCGGCAAACCATTGTTCTCTCCTCTTTCAGTTTCACAAGACTATTTAAATTTAGCCGTTTCCGAGAAGAAAGCCAACAGGTCAAACTTATTATTCGCAGACCGTCAGCCTACAAATCTGTCATCAGGGCTTTCTTAAATCTCTCTGCAAACGCTTCATAATCAAGGTCAACTGCCGCAATTGGCGCTGCAACCTCAGTTATCCTTGTTAAGTTAAGATAATTATCAGCGACTTCTATGGCTTTCGCTCCAAATTTTTCGTAACTAATTTCAACTTCAGGAATCGCTCCGCGTCCCTCCGCATCGGCAATAGGCAATACGCCGAGTAATTCTGCTCCAGCCCCAGCGAACGCTTTTTTCACAATTAACCTGGTTTCCTCGTTCATATAATCCAGATAAACCCGATTTAAAATTACTCCCACTGTTTTAATACCCAATTTCTTGAGAAAATGTATGTAGTTGAGCGCGTTTACTATTCCTCCTTCGATCCCCTCTTTGTCGCAGCCTGAAACGATTATCGTAGGGACACCTAGAGCTGCAGCAATCTCTGCGGTCGATCTTGGAGGTTGGAGATGGTCAAACAGAAGCCCTGTAAAAGCATTCATAGCGCCTTCAATAATGACAAAATCATAATCCTTTTCTGCGGCTTGCACAGATTCATGAAGGTCTTTCCACCCTGTTTCGGCAACTATAATCGATGAATAATCGTGTATGGGCTTCTTTATCAAGTATAAGGCAGGCACGATGTCTCGGATGTCGCCACCCACTTTGATTATGCCAACGTTCCAGCCTGCCTTCTTTAAAGCGCCAGCCAAACCCGTTGCAACGAATGTTTTTCCTCCGCCGCTTTCTAAGGCGGTAATTAACAGGAAGCGGGTTTTTTTTCTTTCTTTGTTTTTAATTTTAACTTTATCATAAATGCCCGTTGAAATTCCAATTTCCCTTTTGATTTTAGCCTGTAACTTTGCATTTGCCTTTCTGATCTCATAAAGCTCAGCCGGGTCTATCTCGAGGAATTTGGTAATTCCTTCAATTATGATTGGGTTCCTATCCATGATTGCATGCGGCAATATTCCAACGACATTGCCCTCTAAATTTGAAACACCGGAAACAATATCTTGCTTTTGTCTCCGGTAGTTCAAATGGTTAACATGAGAAACTAAAAACGGCTTGGCGTTCTTATGCAAACTAATATCGCCATATGTGTGACAATGAAAGCCTGAAACCTCAAAACCGATGGCATCGGTCAATCGGTTTGCTCCAACAACTGTCGCTCTAACTTGGTCCGTACAAATTAAAGGCTTGAATTCAACATCAAGCAAGCCCAGACATGCCCTTCTGATTGGTGAAGGAGATAATCGGCCAATATCAGTTCCCCGAGAGAGTATTTGGAAACCTGAACAGATTCCAAGAACAAGCTTGCTGGATTCAGCCATTTTCATTATCTCATTTTTAAGGGGGACACTGATGCTTTGTGATTCCACTAGACTGCCGCCAGGAATTATAATCATGTCCAGTATCTCTGAAGCTGGTTTCCCATCTATCAACCCATCTTCTCGAATGAGGTCGGTTGGTAAGTTACCAAACGTTTCAAAGCAGGGCAATGCACCCTGCACATAAACTATACCCACGCGGTGCTTCAAGTATATTCCCTGAAATCTTGATTTGATAACTGGGGAGCCATATTTATTCTGGGTGGTCAATAGGAACTTTGTTTTCAGGTAGAAAAATAAAGCACCTAAAATATGGCTTATTCTATTTGCCGCACCTTGTATTTTGCAATCGCCGAGAAGCCCTTGTAGAAGTCTTTCATGATGTGAGAGTACCATTTGCCTGAAAATGACCAATCCAACAGGTTATCGACCCAGCGGAAGTCATGCTCAGCGCACTGGATTAAAAGCTGCTTATGCAAGTTACTTAATTTTGTTTCGGTGAACCAGTTTTCACTCTTCAGCTTTCCCAGCGGCACAAAGAACAAGGGAACGATGAGACTACGCATCTCTTTGAGGTCGGCCACCAAATCCATGGTTTGAATAACGTCTTCTTCACGTTCATCAGGCAAACCTACAATGAGGGTGCAAGCTGGAACTAGTTTATTATCATGCATTAAACCCATGCCATTAACGACCACATTATGCCAATCCTCAGCCTTAAACGGATGAGCTTTCGCAGGCATAATCTTCTTTGCTACCTCAGAAGAGCCCGTCTCTATCCCTACTTCTGCTCCCCACCAAGTCTGTTTCTGCAAAATAGTCTCTGAGAGCTTCGCAAAAAGTTTGGGGGCAGACGAGACCGCTGCCAATGAGCAGTGGCTCCAGCTTACGTCATCTACCTTTTTCATAACTTTTTCATGTAGCTCCACAAGTTTGTCTTCATGGGGGATTGTATTGCTTGACCCATAAAGCATTACATCTTCTGAATGAAGACAAATTCCAGTAACTTTTCCTGAATTAAGATTAACATTTAGCTCGCGTTCAACTTTTTCGATAGGGTACCAGCGTAGAGGACGTGTTGTAACATTGCAGAACCGGCAACCTCGGCAGCAACCCCTTCCGATCTCAATTAAACCGTTGATTGAAGGCTGAACGATATCGGGAATTTCCTCTATACTGGGCACTTCGCCTATACCCACTTCGTAGTGTTGAGGAAGTTCATGTCCTTCAATTGCTGCTTTAAAAAGTTTGCCAACAACATTTTCTCCTTCGCCCTCCACAATACAGTCAATATGCAAATTGCCAACTGCGTTTTCCCGATACTTAAATTGCCATGCACCAGGTCCGCCGACTATGATTTTTAACCCTTTTTGTTTTGCTTTTTTGATCGCTGGGCTTTGCAGCAAAGCCTGAAAATGTCTTGCTAGGTAAGGCTCCTTTTTGAAGATGAATGCAAGAGTTGTAGATGCTGGACCTAGACCAAAAGGATCCATAGCGTAGATGCCTAGAACTTTTGCGTTTTTTAATGCATTTCCGATGTGGGTTGGGCTAACGGTTTCAACTTTGAAGCCTTCCTTTAGGAGCTGGGCTTCAGTTTTCCTAAGTCCATATGGTGCTGTCCACGGTTTCCCATTGATTGTTTTCAGCTGCGGAAAAAAAAGGTAACTATAGAGCCATTCAGGAATAAAATTTGGAGGAGCACATGTACCAAAACCTAGAAACTCATTATGATGGTAATTGCTCATCAATGTTCGGTCTGCCGTCAGAAGCACTTCTGCCATTTTGACTTTCCTCCTTCCGCACGTCCCATAAAATTACTTTTAGTGCAAAAATCTAATCAGTCAACAGGAAGATATAACTTTATTGTTAACTTGCTTGCTAGGTATTGTGTACCAGATTAATTTTAGTTTGAGAATTTTGAGATGCCACGGTTTGTTTTGTCCCAATAGGAGGGTTGACACATCTGATTTTTCCGAGTAATTGTAACGAAATTAAGAGGTTAATTTATTAGAATGACAATGTTAAACATCTTAAAGTAAATAGGGGGGTAAATTGAGAATACAAATGCAAACTGTTGCTTTACTGTCTCCTGCATCTAATAAAATAAAATATACGGGATTTAGTAAGCCGTAGGCTATGTATATCAAGGTAATCGCCAATTTACTTCAGAAAACACTTTAGTGAGGGGAATGTTTTGAAAACCATGGTAGAGTTTAGATGGCATGGTAGAGGCGGACAAGGGGCTTGGACAGCCAGTGAACTGTTGGCAAGAACAGCCTTAGACGAGGGCAAGTACATCCAATCTTTTCCAGAGTTTGGACCCGAAAGGATGGGCGCGCCAGTAACTGCTTTTACTAGAATCAGCACTGAACCAATACGGCTCCACTGCGCGATCTATGACCCAGACGTTGTAGTGGTTCTAGATAATACACTGTTGAAAACTGTTCCAGTAACCGCTGGATTAAATCGCGATGACAACTCTTTAATCATCAATTCCAGTGAAGAACCCTCGATTCTTAAAGAAAACCTACACGTAACCAAAGGCAAGGTATGGACAGTTCCCGCTACCGAAATTGCCCTACGAATTCTCGGTGCCCCAATAACAAACACAGCATTACTAGGTGTTGTGGCTAAAGCAACCGAAATCGTCACGTTGGAAGGCATTCGAAAAACCCTCAAGGGACGTTTCCGACCAGATTTAGCTGAGAAAAACTTTGCGGTCATCCAAGAAGCATACAAAGAGGCAAAAGTCATATGAGCAGTAAAGAAAAAACTTGGAAAGAAGTCTCTATAGCAGGTGTTCCTCCAAAATCCAGCATTGGATTCATGACGGGCGACTGGAAAACCTACATGCCAGTACGCGACCTGGAAAAATGCACAACATGCCTAACATGTGTAATGATGTGCCCTGAAGGCGCTATAAAATGGCGTCCAGAAATGGGCAAAATCGAGTTTGACTTCAGCTTCTGTAAAGGCTGTGGAATTTGCGCCAACGAATGCCCAACTAAAGCGATAACCATGAAAATGCCCGAGGAATAAAAATGACACAGCAAACTAAACAAGAAACCGTAGCAATGAACGGAGACGAAGCAGTTGCCTTCGCTGTTAAACAATGCGACGTCGACGTCGTTGCAGCTTACCCTATTACACCCCAAACAATCATAGTTGAAAAATTCAGCGAATACGTCGCAAACGGAGAAGTCCAAACAGAATTTGTCTGCACAGAATCAGAGCATAGCGCCATGACGGCTTGTCTTGCAGCTTCAGCCACAGGAGCACGCACTTTCACGGCCAGCGCCTCAGCAGGCTTGGCTTTGATGCATGAAATGTTATTTGTTACCTCAGGGTCACGGGCTCCAGTTGTCATGGCTGTTGCTAACCGCGCATTGTCTGCGCCGCTTAACATTCATGGTGACCACTCGGACAGCATGGCTGAACGAGATAGCGGATGGCTCCACATTTACGTTGAAAATGCCCAAGAAGCATACGACAGCATCATCCAAGCCTTCAAGATTGCAGAAGATCTCGGAGTTTCGCTGCCAATAATTGTGGGTTTAGACGGATTCACTATCAGCCACACATTGGAAAGAGTCGACGTACTCAGCGAAGACACCGTTAAAAGATTCGTTGGAGAACGGCACTACCCCTTGGTGCTGACTCACGAGGGAAAAACAGTGCCATTCAAGCTTGACCCAGAAAACCCCATGACTATGGGACCCAACGCATTACAAAACTACTATTTTGAGTTCAAGCGGCAACAGGAAGAAGGCATGAGAAACGCCCTCAAAAAGATCCAGGAAGTCAATAGCGAATACGCGGCCATCAGTGGCAGAAGCTATGGCAACGGATTGATCGACGAATACAAGCTTGACGATGCCGAAATTGCTATTGTCTGCATCGGCTCAACAGCTGGAACCCTAAAAGTCATCGTTGACCAATTAAGGCAAGAGGGCATCAAAGCTGGTGTCCTGAGGCTTCGAACCTTTAGACCACTGCCTGTTGAAGAACTCAAAAACGCGTTGAAAAACATTAAAGTCGTCGCTGTCATGGATAAAAGTATGAGCCCCGGCAGTTTAGGTGCCGCAGTCTTCCATGAAGTCCGAAACTCACTCTACGATCTAAAACAACGCCCTATCATGGTAAACTACATCTTTGGTCTTGGCGGCAGAGACAGCAGCCCACGTGACCTACGTCGCATCTACGAAGACCTCATCCGCATAGCAAAAACTGGACAGGTTGAGAAAACCGTGCATTATTTAGGATTAAGGGAGTAGGAGACAATAAAATGACAACTCAAGAATGGAAATTCACAGCAAAAGATATCGCGCTAAAACCCGACCTGTTCCTTTCAGGACACCGTGCATGTGCTGGCTGCGGACCAGCAGCGGCGTTACGGATGATAATGAAAGCAACCCGCGGACCGACTATTGTGACCCAAGCAACAGGCTGCATGGAAATAGTAGGCTCCATCTACCCCTACACGTCTTGGGCGTTACCATGGCTTCACACTGCCTTTGAGAACGCCGCAGCGAATGCTTCAGGCATCGAAGCTGCAATCAAGGTCATGCGCAAGAAAGGCAAAATCAAACAAGAACACATAGACGTAATTGCCATTGCAGGCGACGGCGGAACCTACGACATCGGCTTACAAGCCCTATCGGGCGCAGTGGAACGCGGCCACGACTTCCTCTTCATACTCTACGATAACGAAGGCTACATGAACACCGGCATCCAACGCAGCAGCTCCACCCCAATCGGAGCCTCAACTACCACAACCCCAGCTGGCTCAGTCAATCCTGGCAAACTCGAAAAGAAAAAACCCATAACCGAAATCATGCTCGCTCACGAAATGGAATACGTCGCAACCGCAACCCCCTACTACTGGAAAGACATGCTAACCAAAGTTCGCAAAGGCATAGAGGTTGATGGACCAGCATTTCTGCACGTGTTTGCGCCATGCCCAAGAGGATGGAGAAGCGAACCCGCAAAAACCATGGAGTACAGCAAACTCAGCGTCGAATCATGCGTTTTCCCAATTTGGGAAGCTGTCAACGGCAAACGGCAACTCTCGACCCCAAGTAAACTGATTGCTTTGGCTCCCCAGAAGAAAAAGCCGGTGAAAGCGTACTTGGAGGGGCAGGGAAGGTTCAGGCACCTATTTACGCCACAGAATAGTCACATAATAGACGAGATTCAACGTGCCACGGATGAGCGTTGGAGTCGGCTCTTGCAAAAATGCGAGCCAGCTTAACCTTTCTTTTCTTTGATTTATTGTTTTTAGATTTGTGAAATTTCAGAGTTGAGTGAATTTATAAAGTAACAAAACAGCATTTAGGTTCTTATTTGATTCTTTTTGGTGTTCTTCAGCAGAAAATATATAAGCAAGCATGCACACCTGTGCTTTAGGTGAAATGGTGCAAAAGACACCATACGCTGGTGAACAAATGCGAAGAAGCTTAACCGTAACCCCTGAAAATGACAAAAAAATCCTACTCACGAAAGGGCGATTCCTAACAGGAGACTCCCCATTTGACATAGACTACACCACAATGGTCAACATATTCATAGAACTGGGCTACAAATTGATGACCCAAGCATGGAATGACAGCGCAAACCAAAAAGTCATCATAGACAAAAACGAAATCACGGAATCCTTCAAAAAACACTTCTTCAACGCCGAACTCAAAGAAGAAGCCGTTGGAGACTTGGTTGCCGAAATAATATTCAAAAAATTCGTAGAACAAACAAGCCAAGCAGCATGCAACCAAATCCAACAAGAACAGATCCCTGCCCTGCCTGCAGAACAACTAAAACCAAGAGACACAAAAAAGGAAAAATACATCGCATAGAGTAATCAAGAGGAGACCAATCCAACATGGTTGACGCTGAAGCCAAAGACTCTCAGACTGAAAATATTGAGGAATTACTAGAAAACGAGAAAAAACGATCCGAAGACTACCTGAATAGACTAAAGTATCTGCAGGCGGATTTCGAAAACTTTAAAAAACGCTTCGACCGCGAAATGGAGCAAATTAGATGCTACAGTAATGAACGAATCGTTATGCAACTCCTTGATGTAGTTGACGAATTGGAGCTAGCCGTAAAGAACGGAGAAATCTCCAATCAATCTACCCAGAGTTTGTTGGAGGGGGTAGAAATGACGTTAAATAAGCTCAGAAAAGTTCTTGAGCAAGAAGGAGTCTCTGAAATACCAGACCCACAAGGCAAACCTTTGGACTCCTCGTTACACAACGCCATAGCAACCGAGGAGCGAGAGGATGTTGCCGAATCGACCGTAATCGATCAGATACGAAAAGGGTACATTTTAAGGGGTAGAGTAATTCGCCCTAGTATTGTACGTGTGGCAGTCAAGCCAAAAAATCAGAGTAATAAAAATAATAAAATGGAGGAAAAACAAGAATGAGTAATCAAAAAACAAATCAAAAAGTTTTAGGTATAGATTTAGGAACAACCAATTCAGCAGCCGCCATCTATGAGGGAGGACATGCCACGGTTATTCCGAGCGCGGAAGGCCCCACGATGGCTGGGAAAATGTTTCCGTCAGTTGTTGCCTTCACTAAGGATGGGCAGCTTTTGGTTGGAGAACCCGCCAAACGTCAATCCACAACCAATCCCGAAGGTACTTTCTTTGAGATAAAACGTAAAATGGGTTCAGATGCCAAAGTAAACGCTTACGGGAAAGAATATAGCCCGCAGCAGATTTCAGCGTTTATACTTCAGAAGATAAAGAAAGACGCCGAAATCTACCTCGGGGGCTCTATAAATAAAGCCGTCATCACCGTGCCAGCTCACTTCAACGACAACCAGAGACAGGCTACTAAAGATGCAGGCGAAATCGCCGGGTTTGAAGTAATGCGTATCATCAACGAACCCACCGCCGCGTGCCTTGCATACGGCATCGACAAACTGGAGCAGGAAATGAAAATTCTCGTGTTCAGCTTCGGAGGTGGAACACACGACGTCACATTGATGGATTTCGGCAAAGGAGTTTTCCAGGTTTTATCTACTAGCGGCGATACACAGTTGGGCGGAACCGACGTGGACAAAGCAGTCATGACCTACATCATAGACGAGTTTAAGCGTCAATCTGGCGCGGACGTCTCAGGTGACCGCATGGCAATGTCCCGACTAAAAGAGGCGGCCGAGAAAGCTAAAATCGAACTCTCAACACTAATGAGCACTGATATCGACCTGCCATTTTTAACCTCTGACGCTTCAGGACCAAAACACCTTCGCCTAACCTTAACCCGAACAAAACTGGAGTCCCTCGCACAACCAATTGTCGAACGCACAAGACCCACTCTGCTAAAAGCCCTCGAAGATGCAAAACTGAATCCGCAACAAGTGGACAAAATCATCTTAATCGGCGGTATGACCCGAATGCCTCTAGTGCAACGGTTCGTAGAACAAATCTTAGGTAAATCGCCCGAACGCGGACTAGACCCAATGGAATGTGTCGCTATAGGCGCATCTATTCAGGCAGGAGTCATAACAGGCGAAGTCACCGATCTGCTACTCTTAGACGTTACCCCTCTAAGCCTTGGCGTTGAAACCATGGGTGGCGTAATGACTAAAGTCTTAGACAAAAACACCACCATCCCCACTAAACGCAGCCAAGTATTCACCACAGCCGCAGACTTCCAGACCGCAGTAACCATCCATGTGTTGCAGGGCGAACGTCCAATGTCAGCAAACAACGTATCATTAGGTGAATTCAACCTCGTCGATTTGCCCCCAGCGCCAAGAGGCGTCCCACAGATCGAAGTTACCTTTGATATAGACGCCAACGGCATCCTAAACGTCACCGCCAAAGACCGCGGCACAGGCAAAGAAAACAAAATCCGTATAACCGCCTCAACCAAACTTAGTAAAGAAGAAAAAGAACGTCTAATCAAAGATGCAGAACAATTCCAAGAACAAGATCGCCAAAAGAAGGAAGAAGCGGAAACCCGCAACAACGCTGACAGCCTCGTCTATACCGCCGACCGAACCAAAGCAGATCTTGCTGGCAAAATTAGCCCTGAGGAAGTTGCCAAAATCGATGCAGCTGTTACCGAACTCAAAAACGCATTAGCCAGTAACGATATGGCATTAGTCAAAGCTAAATCTGACTCACTCCAAAAAGTTCTACAAGATGTCGGAACAAAAGTCTATCAGCAAGCCGCCCAACAATACCAGCAGCAACAACCTGGGCAACAAAGTCAACAACAAGCTGGTCCACAACCAGGTGCAGGACCAGAAACACAACCAAGCCAGGAATCTCAAGCAGGACCCGAAGGCGAACATGTAGTCGACTCCGAAGATTACAAAGTCAAATAAAATCCAATCTTTTTCTTTTTTTCTTGAGAATTGATTTTTCTTTCTGTAAATTGCTTTATGGAATGGAGTTTATTTGAAATGTTTAAAGACTCTGAAATAGCCGAAGCTGGGAAATACCTTAAATCTGAGTCTAAAGCATTGTATCAAAGTTTAATAAAATCACCCCTACGGTAAGGTCGCATGGCTGAAAAAAGAGATTACTATGAGGTTTTGGGCGTTCAAAAAGGTGCTTCCAAGGACGAAATCAAGGACACATACAGGAAGCTTGCCATGCAGTTCCACCCAGATCGAAACAAGGAGGCCGGTGCGGAGGAACGTTTCAAGGAAATTTCGGAAGCTTATGCAGTCCTATCCGACGACCAGAAACGACAAACATACGACAACCTTGGCCATCAAGGTTTTGACCAACGCTACACTTCGGAAGACATATTCCGCGGTGCAGACTTCGATTCAGTCTTCCGAGATATGGGCTTCAGCGATTTGTTCCGCACTATCTTCGGTAACCAAAGCGGGTTTGGCGGCTACGAAGAACGTAACCGAGGACAAGATCTCGCATACAACCTCGAAATCGCGTTGGAAGAAGCCGCAAAGGGCGTTGAAAAAGAAATCGAAATTCCTCGAACAGAACACTGCGAAGTTTGTGGTGGATCTGGAGCAAACCCAGGCACTCAGGCACGTACTTGTCCGCGTTGTGGCGGCTCAGGAAAGATACAGAACATGCGCAAAGCCGGCTTTGCCACTTATGTACAGGTTACGGCTTGTCCAACATGTAAAGGTAAAGGCAAACTCATAGATTCACCGTGTACAAACTGCCATGGCGCCGGACTTGTGCGAAGAAGACGTAAAATCACAGTGAAAATCCCTATGGGCATCGACGAAGGCTACCAGCTGCGGCTCCGTGGCGAAGGAGAATTGGCTTCTGCGGACGGCGAACCAGGTGACCTGTATGTCATTGTACACGTGAAGTCGAACCCTCAGTTTATGCGGGAAGGCGACGACCTTTGGCACATAGCATTCATCACTTACCCACAGGCGACCTTAGGCGCAGAAATCTCTGTTCCAACGTTGGATGGCCTATCAACAATTAGAGTGCATCCAGGAACTCAGCCTGGTGAAACCATAACGCTTAGGGGTAAAGGGATGCCGCATTTCCGTGGATACGGCAGGGGCGATTTGCTGGTACGCATCGGACTTTCGGTTCCAGAGAAACTCACCAGCCAGCAACGTACTCTAATTGAACAGTTGGCGAAGGAGTTCGGTAACGACGTAGCAGCGAAGAACCGCAAGTTCCATCTCTAACGCGTTTACTTAAGATTTTTAGCCTATAGTCATAACTGAGCAAATTAGCAAAGTCTCGCGAAGATACAAAGCATTTTCGAAAAAAGATAACGAAAAAAGGTAAAAAAAGAAAGAAAGGTTGGGTTGTTAGTTATTTCTTCTCTAGTTGTTTGCGTAGTTCTGCGTATGTTGCTTTGATGTCTTCGATGCTGCCTTCGTCTTCGATGGTGCTGGTGTCGCCGAGCGGAGCGCCAGTTAAAACTGCTTTTAGGAGACGCCTCATGATTTTGCCGCTGCGGGTCTTAGGTAGTTTGGCTACGATTATTACGGCTTCTGGGGTTGCGATTGGCCCGATTGTAGTCCTAACGTGTTTTGTGAGTTCTGCGCGTAGTTCGTCTGAGGGTGTGAATCCACTGCGTAGTACGACGAATGCTACTGGGACTTCGCCTTTGACTGCGTCTTCTTTGCCCATAACTGCTGCTTCGCTAACTGCCGGGTGGCTAACGAGAGCGCTTTCGAGTTCGACGGTGCCGATTCTGTGTCCTGCTACTTTAAGGACTTCGTCTGCTCTTCCGAGTAACCAGAAGTATCCATCGGGGTCACGGATTGCGTAGTCGCCCACATAATAGATACCTGGCCATTTGCCGAAATATGTTTGTTTGAAGCGGTCTGGGTCTTTCCAAACGGTTTGCAGCATTCCTGGCCAAGGAGATCTTATCACTAGGTAACCTTTGTTTCCTTGTGTCACTGACTGCCCTTTTTCGTCAACGATATCAGCGTTAACTCCTGGCAATGGAAGCGTGGCTGAGCCTGGTTTTAGTGGGGTCAATTCGATGCCTGCTGCAGGTGAAATCATAAAGCCACCGGTTTCAGTTTGCCACCAAGTGTCGATGATTGGTAAGCGTTCTTTGCCGATAACGCGGTAGTACCATTTCCATGCTTCGGGGTTAATGGCTTCGCCGACTGAACCTAGTTCGCGTAGAGTGGACAGGTCGTGTTTGTTGACCCATTCTTCGCCGAATTTCATGAACATGCGGACTGCGGTTGGGGTTCCGTAGAGTATGGTTATGCCGTGGTTTTCAATCATGCTCCACCAGCGGTCTTGCGCGGGGAAGTCAGGTGTGCCCTCAAAGAGGAACGCCGTTATGCCAAGGCTAAGGGGCGCATAAACGTTGTATGTGTGACCAGTGATCCAGCCGATGTCTGCGACGCACCAGTAGATGTCTTCGTCTGTGGGGTCGAATGCCCATTTAAGTGTCCAGTAAGCCCAAACGAGGTATCCGCCTGTGCCGTGCTGTACGCCTTTTGGTTTTCCTGTGGTTCCTGAAGTGTAAAGTATGAATAGTGGGTCGGTTGATTTCATGCTTTCTGGTTCAACGTAGGCGTTTGCGCCTGCTGCTGCCAATGCATCGTGGTACCAGATGTCTCTGCCTTCCTTCATTTGGACCGGTTGGCCGGTGCGTTTGACGACGAGGACTTTCTCGATGTTGGTCATTAAGGGTGATGCTTTGTCTGCGTTGTCTTTGATTCCTACTGGTTTTCCCCTGCGGAAAGAGCCATCTGCAGTTATGAGGATTTTTGCTCCGCAGTCGTTGACTCTGTCTGCTAAGGCTTCAGCGCTGAATCCTGAAAAGACAACTGTGTGGACGCCTCCGATTCTTGCGGTTGCAAGCAAAGCGATTGGCAACTCTGGAATGACAGGCAGGAAAACTGCGACGCGGTCACCTTTTTTGACGCCCAGGTCCTTTAGTGCTTTAGCAAGTTTGTTTATTTCACGGTATAATTGGTAATAAGTGTAAGTTCTTACTTCACCCATCTCGCCTTCCCAAATGTAGGC
Organism: Candidatus Bathyarchaeota archaeon; assembly: GCA_963739495.1. Taxonomy (GTDB): domain Archaea; phylum Thermoproteota; class Bathyarchaeia; order Bathyarchaeales; family Bathycorpusculaceae; genus Bathycorpusculum. The sequence goes on from CAVUAM010000001.1 coordinate 41,996, forward strand.
AAGCTTGTTTTTGCGTGTGGTTTTTACGTGTCGGTCAACTGCGTTGTAACAAATGTTGAGTTCTCCATCAGGGAACCATTTGAAGAACGGCGGGTTCGAGTCATCCACGATTTTGGTGGGTGCTTTGAACCAATCGATGGCTTTTGCTTTCTCTGCCCAGAACTCGGTGGGGTTTTTAATGGATTTTTCCCATTCTGCTTTGCGTATTTCTCCAGAAGAAACCTTTGCAATACTTGGACTGTATTTCTCGTTGAAAGGTAAACTAGCTTCTGACATATTCTATCATTTCCTATAGATGCTGGGAAGGATTAGACTTAGAGAATATAAGTTTTTTCAACTGAAACGTATACAATGAAAAAGGAATTAAGCCAATTTTTGAATAAGTGAAATGTATAGGCTTTTAGGGAGCGCATGGGTTTAGGTAATTTGTTTTGTGTTTTAGAAAAAATAAAAAAGAGAAATGGAATTAATTTCCTATTTTACGGGCAAGATTGGCAGGACTGTTTTTGCGTTGGCTTCGTTTAAGACTTCTGCAAGACCAAGGTAGACTGCGCTTCCGCCACAAATGACGCCTTCGATTCCTGTGATTGTGTTGAACCACACTGGGTTTCCAAGTAACTCACGTGTTGTTAGCATGAAGAATAGGATTGCTAAGCTGAGAAACACGAATTGTAGTGCACGATTGGCTTTTAGGGTGCCGAAGAACATCGCGAAGGTGAATATGCCCCACATGAAAAAGTATGCTGCCATAGATGCGTCGTTTGGCGCTGCAAATCCAGGTACCAAAAATGTTACTTTTGGCAGAATAAGCAGAAGAACAAGCGACCACCAGAAGAAACCGTATGAACTGAAAGCAACTGTACCAAAGGTATTGCCTTTCTTATATTCCATTACTCCAACGATTATTTGCGCTAAGCCTCCGAAAGCTATGCCCATTGCCAGAATCATAGTGTCAAGTGGAAAAACTCCAGCGTTATGTAAGTTCAGAAGTACTGTTGTTAGCCCGAAACCTAAGAGTCCTAGAGGTGCAGGATTAGCCAATTTCTGTGTTATGCTCATTATGTTTTCCCCGATTTAATGTTTTAACTCAATTCAGCAAACTTTTTTATAAAGCTTTGGAAACCGATACGTTTCGTCTTCTTGAAGCCACATATTTGCCAACTTCTAAAGATGTAAATACTATACTTGCAAACAATGCAGCGATTACCCAATCGATGAGTTCTGGGGCGTGTACGTCGAAGAGAGTCTGTAGACTGGGCACATATAGGATTATCAATTGCAGTGCAAAAGACACTATAATTGCAAACCATAACCACTTGTTCTTGAATGCACCAACTTTGTATACTGGATACTTTAACGAACGCATTGAAATGGCTATTACTAATTCCATCGCTATCATTGCAGTTAGTAGTTGTGTTCTAGCTTCCAGTAATCTGAATTCGCTAAGCCACGGCAGATGTGAATAGAATGCAGCTAACAGCAGAACCGTCATGAGTATTGGCATAGTACTAAGGTAAACCTTGACATCCTTGCTAAACACGCTCTCATTAGGTTTGCGTGGCTTACGACCCATCAAGTCGGGGTCGCCGGGGTCTACGCCTAAAGCGATTGCGGGTAACCCATCGGTAACAAGGTTCATCCAAAGAATCTGCACAGCTGTTAAAGCTATGGCTGCATTATTTATTAAATCAACATTTGAGCCCGGTGAAATGACTCTAGCTATGTATGGCACGCTCACGACTGCAATGAACATCACTAGAATTTCCATGATGTTGCATTGCAGCAGGTAGGTAAGGTATTTTTTGATGTTATCAAAGATTTCACGTCCTTCTCTAACCGCTTTAACGATGCTGGCAAAGTTGTCGTCTGCTAGAACCATGTCCGCCGCTTCTTTGGTGACTTCGGTGCCGCTGATGCCCATGGCTATTCCTATATCACTCATTTTGAGTGCTGGAGCATCGTTAACGCCATCGCCTGTCATAGCGACCACTTGGTCTTTTTGTTTCCAAGCTTTTACAATGCGAACTTTATGTTCTGGAGCGACCCGTGCATAAATAACCACGTTTTCTACTACGTCGGCAAGTTGTTCATCAGTCATTTGCTCGAGTTCTTGTCCGGTTAATACACGGCTTGCCACATCTTTTTCTTCTAGCAGCTTGAGCTCTTTGCCGACAGCGGTGGCTGTAAGTTTATGGTCGCCTGTAATCATGACGACACGTATGCCTGCTTTCTTACAGATTGCTATGGCGTCTTTAACTTCAGGGCGCGGTGGATCAATCATGCTCATTATTCCGACAAAGACGAAGCCTTCCTCCATCTCTTCTTTGAACTCGTCTGCTCCGTCTGGGAGTTCCTTGTAGGCGAAAGCTAGGTTACGAAGAGCCTGCAGGGCTAAATCTTCGGTAACTTTAAAGTGTTTAATTTGGCTCTCTTTGCTAAACGGCTGCACTCTACCATCTAAAAGGATTTTGCTGCATCGTTCTAATGACCATTTCTGGGGCGCCCTTCATGTAGGCAATTTTTTTGCCATCATTGGTATGGATGGTAGTCATGCGTTTTCGCTCAGAAGAAAACGGAACTTCAGAGAAACGAGGTTCTTGTTCTTCAAGGTCGTCTTTACCTATGCCTGCTTTCTCGGCGGCAACAACTAGTGCGCCTTCGGTTGGGTCACCTCTTATAATCCATTTGCCTGTTTGGGTGTCTTGCTCAAGGGCTGAGTCGTTGCATAGGACTGCGACTTTAAGAAGGGTTGCGAGGTTCTTATCCGGGGCTACTTTTTTGTCTTCGACTTGGAATTCGCCCTCTGGAGCGTACCCTATACCTGTGACTTTGATGTCTTGTTCATTTACGTAGATTCGTTGGACAGTCATTTCGCCTTTGGTCATAGTGCCTGTTTTGTCGCTACAGATGACACTGGTGCTTCCAAGAGTTTCCACGGCGGGTAGGCGTTTAACGATGGCGCTGACTTTAGCCATGCGGTACATACCGATAGCGAGGGCACCTGTAACGATAGCGGGCAACGCTTCAGGCACCGCGGCGACAGCTAAACTGATAGCCCACAAGACCATGTCTAAAACCGGGCGTTGTTCAACAACTATACCAACTACACCTACGCTTATTGCAACCACTAAAGCCAAAATGCCAATCCATTTACCAACCCCACTCAAACGCTTCTCTAAAGGCGTTTGCTCTTCAGGGGCAGCTTGCACCATCTGAGCAATTTTTCCAAACTCAGTATTCATACCTGAAGTTGTAACTACAGCTTTTCCTCTGCCATAAACGACAACAGTCCCCGTATAAACCATGTTGCGGCGGTCGTTTAGTTGAGTTTGTTCAGGCATCTCACCGCTTGATTTGTTGACTGGTGAGGATTCGCCTGTTAGGGAGGCTTCATTTGTTTTCAAGGTGAAAGATTCTAGAAGTCTGGGCGTCTGCAGGAATCTTGTCACCTGTATAAAGAAGAATTATGTCTCCGGGAACCAGTTGAGTAGCCGGGATTCTTACTTCTTTCCCATCGCGAAGGACATTTGCGTTGGGCGAGGTCATTTTTTTGAGGGCTTCTACGGCTTTTTCACTGCGGTATTCTTGTGTGAAACCTAACGTAGCACTTGCAATGACTATGGCTAAGATAATGGCTGCATCAGTGACTTCCCCGACCGCAAACGAGAGTCCTATTGCGATGAGGAGTATAATCATAAGTATGTCAGTGAATTGGCCGAGCAGAAGCTTGAGGGGGGATTTGCCTTTTTCTTTTTTGAGTTCGTTAGGTCCATATTGTTCAAGGCGTTCTTGCGCTTGTTGACTTGTTAGTCCTTTGCTGGTTACATTTAATTCGCTTATCGCTTCTTGAGCGGTTTTGCTATGCCACTTTTTCTCCATTTTAGTTTTCCTCGTCGGGGTGTTTATTATTGTAAATTACGCTGTCCTTGTAAAGTGAGATAACCCCAATTAATAGAACACTCAAACTTAGAAGGGACAAAATCCATGCGAAAGCGGGTCCAAAGCTGACGATTTGTTTCTGCCATTGCCAGGGAAAATCCGTTTGATGTTGAAGTGGCCAAGCGCCGATTACTTGGTAGGTGAAACCCAAAACGGTTAGCAATATAGCAACGTACCGTTTATCTGCAACTGTCTCGGGCTCTATTTCGCGTATACTGTAATAGCATAGCATGCTGAGGCCTATGATTAAGGATGGAAGACTTGTGGCAAAGAATAAAGGGTCGATTAAACTTCGAGGCAACACGGGGCTAATGGAGGTTGGGGAGTAAATTACGATGGCTTTTTCCCAGTCAAATGTGGTTTGGCGGTTAAGAATTACCGAAGAGAGGTATAGTGCGCCATAGGCTGATAAAAACAAGCCAAGCGACACCCAATGGCTTTTGACGTAACTGGAAACCCTGTAGGGGTAACTTGTTTGTTTTAGACTATTGTCACTCATCGATGTGCCCTGACTTTACGTTGTTTTAGTGCATCTTAACGATATATTAGTTTTTAAGAGAAAGACAAGATTGTTTCAAATTTGGTTTAGCCAAAAAAGTTATAATTGACAAAGAAGCATATAACAAACTGTACTTTTTAGGTGCTCTGATGATTTTTGAAACAAAATTCCAAGAAATAATACAGCGAACACCTGATGTAACGAGCTACAGATTCCCCAGACCTGTCGAGTTAGATTATAAGCCAGGGCAATTCTTTTTCGTCACCCTAAGGCAAGGCGATAAAGAATTGAAGAAACATTTCAGCTTCAGCAGCAGCCCTACAGAAAGAGACCACATCGAATTTACCAAAAAATTCACCGACCACGAATATTCACTAGCTCTGAAAGCAGCAAAAGTAGGCGACTGGGCACGAATAGAGGCGCCGTTGGGGCAATTCACTTTTGAGGGCGAATACCCAAAAATCGCTTTACTCGGAGGAGGTATTGGGATAACCCCATTTATGAGTTACTGCAAAAACGCCACAGATAAGGGCTTAAGCAGCAAAATCACGCTGTTTTACGGTTGCCGCACGCCAGAAGATATAGTTTTCAGAGAGGAATTCGAAGACTTAGCGCAAAAAAACAAGAACCTCAAGTTAGTGCTAATCGTTAATCAACCTACCCCCGATTGGAAGGGAGCAGCAGGAATAATCAACGCCGATTTGATAAAGCAGCAACTACCCGACTACCAAAAGAATATGTACTATACTTGTGGACCACCGCCTATGGTTGAAGCTATGGAAAAACTCGTAGAAAGTCTAGGTTTATCCAGAGAAAAATTGAAACGCGAGTACTTTTCAGGCTACTAATAAAGAAAAGGGGTTTAAGGGTAGAACCTGCGGGTAGTTCTTGGGAATGGGATTGCATCGATGATGTTGTCTAAATCGAGCATCCAAACCAGCAATCGCTCCAACCCCATGCCAAAGCCAACATGCGGCACTGTTCCGTAGCGTCGCAGGTCAAGGTACCACTCGTAGTCTTCAGGTTTTAGGCCTTGAGCTTTCATTCGTTCGGTGAGGGTATCCTTGTTGTCTTCTCTTGCGCCGCCGGTGCTGATTTCGCCGATTCTTGGAACCATCATGTCCACTGACATTGCAATTTCTGGGTGGTCGGCGTAGGTTTTGCAGTAGAAGGCTTTGATTTCGGTTGGGTAATCGTAGACAAAGAATGGTTTGCCAAAGTCTTCAGCTAAAACCTTTTCGTCCTCATAGCCTAAGTCAGCACCCCATGCTAATGTTGGGTTCTTAGGTTTTAAGCGGTCGATGGCTTCTTTGTAAGTGATTCTTGGAAAGGGCACCTGGACAGCTTTGAGTTTTTCAATATCAGCGCCTAACTCCTTGAAATCTTTCTGACATTTGTCTGCGATGGAGTGGCAAACATGCGTCATCAAGCCTTCCTCGAACTTCATTAAATCATTCATATCTGCAAAAGGCCATTCGCCTTCCATGTGCCAATACTCGGTTAGATGACGAATTGTTCGACTTTTTTCTGCGCGGAATGAAGGTGCGATGCAGTAAACTTTTTCCAAGGAGTAAATCAGTATTTCGAGGTATAGCTGGCTGCTCTGCGTCAGGTATAGGTCTTGGTCGAAATATTTTAGGCCAAACAGAGTTGAGCCGCCTTCAACAGCTGCAGAAATAAACATGGGAGGCGAGACCTCAGTGAAGTCTTGGTTTTTGAAGTATTCGCGTGCAGTCTCTAAAACGTCGCCTCGGACCTTCATGACAAGGTTCATTTTTCGGCTTCTTAGCCAAAGATGCCGCATATCCCGGATAAATTCTTCACTTTTATCTTTGGAGATAGGAAAAGTTTCCGCTAAGCCGATTATACTTAGGTTTTCCACACCGATTTCAAAGCCACCCGGAGCACGCTTGTCCTCTTTTACTAATCCCTCGAGCGAGAGCGAAGATTCGATAGTTAGTTTTTGCGCTTCCCCCCAGCAAGCGCAGGTTCTCTTAACCGTGCATTGAATTACGCCTGTTGCGTCACGAATTACTATGAAGATGAGTTCTTTGCCTTCACGTTTACGGAAGACCCAGCCGCGAATTGTAACTTTTAGGTCCGCATATTTGCCGTCTAATATTTCGCTTATTTTAACCAAAGCCATCGGGTATCAACTATTTCCTGTATTACTTGTTTTCAACCCTAAATGCCTATCGATTTTGTGCCTTTAACCCTTTAGATGGACAGTAAAGAATTGTTTGTTTGGATAAAAACGAAATAATTGCCCGCCAGACGTATAGGGAATAAAATGGAAATAGATATTTGTTGATCTCCTCTTCATAAGGGCTGTCTTCTCACCTCAAGCAGTCGAACTAACTCCGCTTTTACAGGGCTACAATAGCGGCAGCAACTCTGTAATGTACATTACAGTAGAAGGCAGAACGATCTGAGGCTTGTTTTGCCTAATAACAATTGATTGTGCAGGTTAAATAATATAAGAACGGATGACAAGTGGTACTGTCCAAGATGCTCGAGGGAATCCCGAAAGTCTTATGAAGACTTCGAAGACAAATAGAAAAACTGCAGGGCATTTAGGAAGAAATGAGAAAAGGCATCCATGCAAGAAGATTTGGTTATTAAATTAGAAAGTTTTGGTTTCACAGTCAACCAGGCTAAAGTTTATTTGTATATTGTTCAATCTGGAAAAACGCGGGTAGGAAAAATCGCCAAGACAACGCAGTTACATAGACAAGACATTTACAAGCTTTTGCCTAAACTTGAAAAAATGGGTTTAGTCACAAGAACCATTGACAAACCCTTCATGATTGAAGCTGTTCCGATCGAAAAAGCCTTAGAAAATTTGATTTTGAAAGAAAGAAAAAAATCTGACGATAGAATTCTTCATTTGCAGAACAATCTTAAGGAAATGATAGATTCGATTCAAAGGCAACCGCAGATTAAAGAGGAAACTCAATTTAGTCTTTTAACCACCGATGAAGCCATAAGAAACCGAAGAACTCTCACGTTTAAGAAACTAGAAAAAGAAGCCCATTTGGTTGAATCCCTTGAAAATATTCAAACACGATCCACCACTTTCCGAGATTTTCTACAGACTATAGCTCAAACTGAAGCTAAAACAAGACTAATAGTAGTCTCCAACCAGGATGATGAGGTAACAAGGGAAGCTATAGAAAAGATAGCGCCGTTTACTGGTCAATTTACTGCTAAATCTGTAGATGAGGCAGCATGTAAAAATTACCAAATCATTGATAATAAAGAGATATGGATAGGTACTCAACTGAAAACTGAAACGGGATATCCATGCATGTTCTGCACAAATGACCAGAATATTATTGAGGTATACAAAGAAAACTTTAGGAATGCTTGGAACCGTGCCAAAACTGCAATTGCAGTTGGCGTTCCACTTTTGTCGTTGACTTATGTCTCCTTTTGTTTAGTAGGGATATTAGCTTAAGTCATTTTGCAAATACAAATCTTAGAAAGTTCTCATTTCTAAGCTTCTTTAACGCTTGGCTCGTAAACTTTCCAGAAAACAAAAATGGAAAGCGGAATCGCTGTTGCCGCCAACAGAAGAAAAGGAAGCTGAGGGGAAACAAATGCGTATATCAAACCCACAATAATTTGCAGAATTGCCTGCATTAGAAACATGAAAAACTGAAGGCATCCAGTAACAGTTCCCCTTAGACCTCTGGGAACCAAATCACCCATTAAAACTTGATAGCTATTTAGCTGAAGCAGGTTGCCTAATCCAAAAAAGAAGAACGCAAGTAGCAACATGTTAAAATCGCCATTAACAAACAGGAGCATACCTGGAACATAGAGTAAATAGCCCAGGATTAGGAAGCGTTTTCTTCCCATAACATCCATGCTTAACCCCGCAAGTATACCCGGAATAGCGATGGTTAAGTACCTAAATGTGACAACGATGGCCCATTGCTGAAGTGATATGTTAAGGATGGAAGTGGCGTATACAACAAAGTAGGCTTGGCAACTGACCACTAAGCCGTTTATGATTATAATAGCTAAGAAAAGGTTAAAGGCTGACTTAGGAACCTTTTGCCAAACATAGATACCTTCTTTTACGGATTTAACGTAGCCACGGACAGCGTTTTGGAAGCTGAGTCTTATTTTTTGCTCTGCCGGAGACAGCGTTTCTTTCAACCTTAACCTCAGGACAGCGATTGCAAAGTATGCTACCGCCACTATAGTGTAGGCGATTCGCATGCCTAAATCGAAGTTAAAATTAAGAACCAAGAACTGAGCGATAAGCGGCGCAGGCAGCAAGACAAGAGTTGTAATTACAGATTGGAAACTAAAGCCGGCACCTCTGTTTTCTGGCGGTAAAGAATCGATAACCATCGCCATCAGGGCAGGACCATAAATGGAGCACACATTCTGCACTAACAACCCGATCAGAATAAACTGCCACGATGGGGCAAAAATAAAAAACAGACTCCCTATGGCTAACCCAAAAGTCATAGAAACAATTAGCCCTCTCCGACCCCGTTTGTCCGCCAGGTATCCACCTGGGAACTGAACAAGTGCTACTGCAATGGACCCTGCAAACCCCATGACAGCTATCAGAAACTTGTCGGCACCCAAACTTATGTAGAATAAGCTTGCGTAGGTGTCTGGAATTGGCTGTGCAGCGAATAGGATGATCCAACTTATAGTTATGAGTAGAAAGTTTCCCCTTAGAGCAGCCGAGTCCCCGCGGAAAAGTCCTGATAGCTTCATTGCGGATAAAAACTTGTTAAGAATTATTTAAATTAAAATAACCAAACAGATTTTTTTAAAATCAATTGATGTGTTCTTGCCCACAAATCTTAAATCGCCCTTGTTATGAGCTTAGTTAGACTAGATAAAATGCAAGACGCTCAAGTTGGAAGAATCAAGCTTAACGCTTTAAAGATCTCGGCTGCTGCAATTTTTAGTGTTGTGATAGTTGAGGTTACGGTTGGTTATCTAGTTAACAGTTTAGCGATAATGAGTGACGGCTTACATGCCCTTCTTGATGCACTTTCCAGTGTTATGCTTTTCTTTGCAGTTCGAGCTGCAATGAAACCAGCCGATGAAGACCACACTTATGGTCACGAAAAGTTTGAAACCATAGGAGGATTGATCGGCGGCATAGTCTTGATTGCGGTTGCAGTCTTAATTTTCTACGAAGCCGCAATGCGCCTTTTAAGTCCCCCCCAAATTAATTCAGGTGTAGAACTCGCAGGTTTTGTCGCAATAGGCTACGCTCTTTTCATTGCTTCGTTACGAGTAACTGTTTTCAAGAAGTTCCAGCACACTCAAAGCACATCCATGAAAGCGGGTTTTTATGATGCCATTTCAGATTTAAGCTCAACGCTTATCGCCTTATTGGGTTTCGGCTTAGCTATTTTGGGCTTCACCGGAGGAGACGCCCTTGCTTCTATCTTCCTTGGAGCTATGCTTACTTATTTGAGCCTTAAACTTGTGAAGTTTAGCGTATTGGAACTAAGCGATACTGCTTCAAAGGACCTTGTGGAAAAAACAAAAAAAGCTATTCTCTCTTGTGACGGCGTTGTTAAAACAGAGAACTTAAAAGTACGAAAAGTTGGCTCAAAGATTTTTGTTGACGCAGCAGTTCAAGTACCTAACCTTATGAGTTTGGAAGAAGCTCACGCTTTAGCGACCAAGATTGAATCCTGCTTAAAAGAAAATTTAGGCGGCAATGTGGACGCTACCATCCACATTGAACCCTCCGACAACGAGAGAAAAACAGACAAGTTAGTTGAGAAATTAGCATCAGTTGAGGGCGTTAAGGAGGTCCATGAAATCTCCACTAATTTTGTCGGCGGTAAACTCTACATCACCCTGCATGCATACGTTAACCCTGAACTATCTGTGGAAGAAGCCCACGGAATTGCTGAAACCATTGAGGACAACATAAAAGCAGAAATAAAGGCGATCGAGAATGTGACCGTTCACGTGGAGCCTATGGGGGTAGCCATTCCAGCAGCAGAAGCAAATGAGACACAACTAAGAAAAATTGTGACCGATGTCGCCAAAAACATCGCTAATAACCTGCGAATTAAACGGGTGGTGACTTACGCTGCGGCAGGCAAACGTTACATCAATATTGACTGTTGTTTCACCAAGCAGGTTCAAGTCAAAGATGCACACAGGATAGCCTCCCAGATTGAAAAGGAAACTAAGGAGCGTTTTGCTAATTCCGTAGTTACTGTTCATATGGAACCAGAATGCCCCTAGAGCCAAAATGAGCAACGATTTTTTCGTCTCAAAGTAGCGAAAGAGTATCAACCCAGGTTATGCCTTTCCCTTCGAGCACCTGAGAACCTGAAAATACATGACGTTTAGTCTTTCGCAATGGAGTTAAGATATTCTTTAACCCCCTTTGAAGCGTTAGCCACCAAAACGTCGCCGTGACCTGGCAGCATTACATCAAAATCTAAACCGGCAAGTTTGGCAATAGATTGCTTCTCTTTACTTTCATCCCAGACATACTGTTTAGGTCCAGCCACAACCTTACCGCTGTCCAACCGCAATGTATCACCGGCAAAAAGCACCTTTCTTTGAGGGTCATGGAGGAATATACTTCCAGGCGTATGGCCGGAAGCGTCAATAACAGTTAGCCCCCCTATTTTGTCGCCGTCTCTAAGCGTTATGTCAACGTTTACAGGCGCTACTTTAATGAAGGATGAAGCTGCACGCATAAGAATGTTCTTGGGTTTAGGGTAAGGCTTAGCTCCTGAAACATAATCTTTGTCCTCTGCACTCACGGCGATTTTCGCGTTTGTTAAATCTTTTAAATCTTTAACGCTGCCCGCGTGGTCCATGTGGTAATGTGTCAATAGAATCGTTGAAACTTCTGTGGGTTGATGGCCAATTTTTTTGATGTACGCAACGGTTTTTTTGGCGTTCCCGGGTGTTCCAGTGTCAACAATGAGCAGCTCTTTTCCGTTAATTATAAGGTAAACATTGCTATGCGCCATGTTGCTACTGGCTTCGTCAACTCGATGGATTCCCTCGATGATTTCCATAAAACAGCCTCGATTCTAACATAGAAAGCTTAGAGTTAGCTAGTATAAAAAGTGTAATAATAGTAAGTTCCATTATGAGGAAAGATTACTTATTAACATGTAAAAGAGGAATTTTTCAGCCAATACTGACCTATCTCTTTAAGCTTTGACCAAGTCTTTCTTACAAGCTAAGACGAATTGTGTTTGATTTGCGATTTTCTATAGGCTAAGATAAATTCAAGTTAATCATTAAACTCAACCGATTAGATTGGGTACACCTAGCTCAAAGTTTGCGCGGATACGAAAGAATGCGCCGCAGATTATTGCCATAGCTATAATCATAGCACTCGCAGTCTATGTTCTCTTCGAAATAACGGAGGACGTTCTCATAGAGGGTGCCCCAATAACAAGCGGACCGCTAATCAGCGCCATCATGCACTTCACAAGAGACGTAAAAACAACCGTGTCTTCATGGGGGTACCCCGGAATTTTCGGCCTAATGCTTCTAGAAGCAAGTTCCCTACCTATACCCAGCGAGGTAATACTTCCGTTTTCAGGTTACCTCGTCTCCATAGGCAGATTGGACTTTTGGGGAACCTTGATAGTCGCAACAGTCGCCGCCATTGCAGGTTCACTGGTGGATTACTTTATAGGCTTAAAAGGAATTGAAGCCCTCACAAAACGCAAGGTTCTGGGAAGATTCTTGTTTTCCATAGATCAACTGACATTTGCGGGTAAATGGTTTAACAAGTACGGGACTATAGCGATTTTTCTGGGGCGGTTGATTCCGGGAATTAGGACTTTAATTTCTTTTCCCGCTGGAGCAGCAAAAATGCCACTTGCAAAGTTTTTAGTTTTCACCACAGCAGGATGCGTTCTTTGGAACAGCATTTTGATTTATGTCGGTTATTATCTGGGATCTAACTGGACTGAAGTGGCGGGCATTTCACATTACGTAATCATAGCCGTTATTGCAGTATTAGCAGCAATATTTGCCTTCTACCTGATAATACGCAGGAGAAGAAGGAGTGCAAAGACAAAGCCGTGAAAACTAGTTTAACGTATTTATTTTTGGTTCAACTTCTCCTTTAATCCCCAGCGCCTTTGCTTCTTTTACTTGCAGCATGCAATCCACTTCAGACGCGTCGTTTAACACTTTATAGTCAATCGACTGTAAAAAAGCGGCGTCTATAGAAACAGGAGAATCCGCAGCGAAAACACCGACGTCTTTTAGGAGAATTTGGCCGGGGTTAGGTAAGCAATCGCAGTATTGAGTGATGTCTTTGGCAAAACTCACGAATGCCACTTTGCTAGGTTTAAAAGTTGATAGCACACCATAGGCGGCTGATGCAAGCGCTTTGCAGAGATTTTCTTTTTCCACGAAGCGTATGGCTTCCATGGGGCAGACGCCTATACATATTGGGCACCGCATACATTGTGTTGAAGTATTGCGTGCTTTTCCTTCAATTATGTCTGGGAGTTTTTTGGGGCAGGCTTCTTTGCATTTGCCGCAGCCCACGCATTTAGAGGCGTCGATTTCTAAGCCGACGGTCCGGTGTTGCCTAATTTTACCGACGCTTGGCGTGCAGCCCATACCAAGATTCTTAATGGCGCCGCCAAACCCGCTGAGTTCATGCCCCTTACAATGAGTAACCACAATCATAGCATCAGCCTCAGCTATAGCACCAGATACCTCGATTTCCTTCAGAATACCTTTAGTTTTTGTAAGCCTATAGTTTTCTCCCCTTAATCCATCTGCAACGATGAAAGGCGTTGTACCGAAACCATTCATTGAGGCATTAATCATGTGGTCGTATGCGTTGTTTCGATTCGCTAGATAAGCAGTGTTTGAGTCTGTTAAGAAGGGTTTACCGCCTGCCTCCTTAACTCTGCGAATAATGTCATGGACAAAGCACGGTTGCACATAGTATGGGTTGCCTAACTCGCCAACATGCAATTTAACAGCTACAAGGTCACCTTTCTCTATGCAGTCAAAGGTTCCTGCCGCGTCATAGAGACGATTAGTCTCCTCAAGCAGGTTGTTACTTGTATTCCACGGAACTAAATGGACAGTCATAACAACATTCCTCTCTCATGTTGTATCGAAGAAAGTGGGTATAAACTTTAGCATCTATGGGGAGACGTTTAAGGTCTAATATTTTTTGCCGTCGCCGAGTTTTTTTTGTATCATATTAACGTCTGCTTCGCAGTCAGCCAAGATACTAATCCATAGATTAAACTCGGCTTCTGAGATTTCTTTCTGGATTACACCTTGCTGGTCTCCCGAGAAAAATCTCGAGGGTCCGCTGGAAAATAGTTTTGCATAAAAAATTCTATCAGCTATAACAATTTTGGAGGAACAGCCTACCTGTTCGCCAGCCCTGTAATCGATTTCATAGACCATTATTTGGAGACCTCTAGGAATGCGTGGGTTAATCGTTACTTAAAATTTTTGATATTAAAGTAAAAAAACGGTAACCAAAATTGGAGTTTGCGGCGTGCTGATTATTCTTTGGGGACACTTAGACTTGCCTCTCGACTCCCGAAATAAAAAGGAGTTCGGCAACCTATTTTTTCCTTTTCTGTTTAACAAGCAAATAGCACGCAGCCAAAATAATAGTTATTACCGTAGCCACGGCAACATATGTCACGATCGGGAAAGGAGCAATATTAAATGAAACCGATTTTTGAGCGGCGTTGCCGACATCATCAACGGCGTAGACCGTTAGACTGTGAGGCCCATTCGCTAACGCGGGTAGAGTAAGGTTCCCGTTGATCTTTACGGGTTGTTGTCCATCTAAACTGTAAGCCAAATAGGTGACTCCTTCATTTAATGTAAACGTCAACTGAACATCAACTGTATCATAGGATTTGTTTTGCGGAAGCATAATTTCAACGATGGGAGGAAGCGTATCAACAGAAAAGAAAACAGAGTTCGAAACACCCATGTTCCCAAAAGTGTCGTTTGCATACATAGTTACATTGTGGATTCCCTGTGAAAGACCGATAAGTTTGGTTTCTGCCTCAACGGTTATGTTTACTTTGCTATCTATACTATAACCCATCCATTGAGTGCCTCGATTAATCGTAAAAGCTAACAGTACTTGAGAATATGTCTTGTTTTCTGGAGAAGTAATCTGAATTATTGGCGGAACCGTTCCATACCCAACTGGCTTGTACTGTTCATTTACATCCAACCAATTCGTTCCATCGAATCCGCCGATCGCATATAAAACATCATTCACTACGGCTACACCCAAATAGGCTCTCCCAGTTGGCATAGGCTCAACTTGACTCCATGAATTGTTTATCCAATTATAAGCTTGAACCTTCGAAGTGAATTCTCCACCCGAAAAGCCCCCGACGCAGTAGATGCTTGCAGGGGCCATAAAGCCTTCCGTTGCCGCCGCTGCACCATAGCTGACGGCGCTGAGCATATTTGCAGCTAAACTCCAACTATCGTTTTTAGAGTCATACACTTGGTTTGCAGCGGTTATAACGGCGTTTTGCAGCGATAGAGATTCAAGAGAACCACCCATAAGGTATATTTTGCTTTCTTCAACAGCTGACGCGTAACCCTGAACTGCCCTTGGAATCGGTGTTCTTGTAGTCCAACTATCGTTGGCTGGGTCATAGGCTTCGTTTATGTTGGTTTCGTTGAAAAATGGACTAATGTTTGAGTATCTTTTTCCGCCCATAAGAAAGATTTCATCATCAACAATGTTCGCGCTTAAATCTGCCCTTGGAGTCGGCATGGACGTTTTTGTTTCCCAAGTGTTACTTACAGTATCAAAAACCTCATTGTTTCCAACGTACCCATTGCCAACAGCTCCACCTATGCAGTAAATTTTGTTTTGATAAACAGTTATGGCAAAACCACTTCTAGGGGTAGGCATGGGCATTTTACTGGTCCACCCGTTTGTCTGAGGATCATACTCTTCTGTTGTGCTGACGGGCTGGTTGTTTCCGTTTAAGCCCCCGATTGCATAGATCTTCCCAGCTACCACCGCTATTCCAACTCCTCCACGTGCAGTAGGCATAGGGGTCATGCTAGTCCATGATGAGGTGGTATCGTCTGCTTTAGCTAAGGGTAAGTTGAGATTAAGGGCTGGAAGAAAGGTTAATGCGATAAGCATGATGACTAAGATTTGAATAAGCTTATGTATCAATCGTCCCTCGCGAACTTTCTTTGCTATAAAATATCACTTTAAGCTTATATGGTTAAAGGATAACGGGCAAGGTTCACGAATTATCCGTTGTAATCTGAACAGTGTTTTGTCTTAAGAAAAGTTTAATGGTTCTGAAAACAACTTTCTCAAGGAGAGCCAACTGAGTGATTAAGAATATTTTAGTGGCAGTTGACGGTTCAGAATATTCTAATAGAGCGTTGGATTTTGCCCTTGATTTGGCAGAAAAATACCGAGCTGCCATAACACTTTTGAATGTGAGTGAGTTGCCAGCGATGGGTACGGTTCCTTTGGAGCCAACGACAATTTCAGGGGACAACATGGTTCTGTTTTCTAAGGATTTGCGGAGGTTCCATGAAGACATTCTAAGCAAAGCTGTTGCCCACGCACAAGAGGTGAACCCTAAAGTGGCTGTTTTGTCGAAGTTACGTGAGGGGGATCCTGCTTTGGAGATTGTAGCTGAAGCGAAGGAATCTGCTTTTGATGTAGTTGTGGTGGGGCATAGGGGGCAGAGTAGAATTAGGGAGGTTTTTTTGGGAAGTGTTAGTGAGAAGGTTTCTCATTCAGCGCCTTGCTCAGTAGTAATTGTCAGATAATTCTGATTTATCTGAAAAGTCTTAAATATCCCAATAGTTGCTCTATACTCTGTGGAAAAACCATGACAAACATAGAATATTGCGCAAAAGAATGCTGCCGCATCGACGCAGTCATTTCAGTCGACGCAAAAGGACAAATCGTCCTGCCAAAAGACCTAAGAGAAAAAGCAAAAATAAAACCCAATGACAAACTCGCAGTCATCGGATTCCAAAAAGACAGCGAAGTCTGCTGCATAGTCATGTTAAAAGTTGATGCCCTAGAAAACACAATTAAAAATCTTTTAGGACCAGTTTTTAAAAACGTATTCCAACCGGAGGTGGAAAATAATGAAACAAGAAAAAGTGCATAAAACTGTTAGAGAACGATACGGCAAAATAGCCAAAACCAAAAAGGAACCCTGCGGTTGCGGCTGCACATCGACCAGCGAACAAATCGGTTACAGCAAGGGTGAATTAGCTTCAGTTCCAGTGGGCGCTGATTTAAACCTTGGCTGCGGAAACCCCGTGG
The DNA here is from genome assembly GCA_963739495.1 of Candidatus Bathyarchaeota archaeon. Classification (GTDB taxonomy): domain Archaea; phylum Thermoproteota; class Bathyarchaeia; order Bathyarchaeales; family Bathycorpusculaceae; genus Bathycorpusculum. The sequence continues at coordinate 58,738 of CAVUAM010000001.1, forward strand.
CCCTCGCTTCGCTTAAAGAAGGTGAAACAGTCATAGACTTGGGTTCAGGAGGAGGCTTAGATTGCTTCTTAGCCGCGAAGAAGGTAGGAGCAAAAGGCAGAGTCATCGGCATAGATATGACTGCTGAGATGCTGGAAAGGGCCCGAGCTAACAGCAAGAAAGGTGGCTATAAAAACGTGGAGTTTCGTCTTGGAGAAATCGAGAACATGCCCGTTGCCGACAACACTGCAAACGCAATCATCAGCAACTGTGTCATCAACCTCTCACCCGACAAACAACGTGTGTTCAATGAAGCATACCGTGTGTTAAAACCCAAAGGCCGATTGATGATATCCGACATGGTGCTGTTAAAGGAACTGCCAGAGAAAGTAAAAGCCAGTGTTTTGGCATATGTTGGCTGTGTTGCAGGTGCAGATTTGAAAGAGGATTACCTTAGCAAGATTAAGCAGGCTGGTTTTGGGCAAGTTGAGATAGTTGCGGAGAATCATTTGCCAGAAATGATGCTTGAAGAACCTGATGTTAAAGCGTTCGTTGAAGAGCAGAAGTTGACGAAGAAGGAAATTGAGGATATCTCGAATTCGGTTGTCAGCATAAAGGTTTCAGCAATAAAACCTTAGCTTTTCTTTTTTTTGAACTATTAGAAAACAATTGAAACTTAGCCATATCATTTCTACATATTAGCAGCGGCGCTTCAGTTATATTCTAGTTCTTAATCATGATTTCATGGCTGGTTTTATGATTACTGTTATTGGCGCTGGCAAAGTTGGAAGTGCAGCGGCTTTTGATATTTTAAGATACAAGATTAGTGACGTTGTATTAATCGATACAAATGAGAAAGCAGCACAAGGAGAAGCTTTGGATATGATGCAGGCTGCACCAGCCATCGAATTCGACGGCAAAATCCACGGAACCAGCGATTTCCGGGAAATGCAAGACTCAGAACTCGTGATTGTGACTGCCGGTTTGGGACGGCGACCAGATATGACCCGTTTTGATCTTATGAACACAAACGCCCAAATTGTGCGAGGCATCGTTCGGGAAGTCGCCAAATATGCACCCAAATGCAAACTTATGATGGTAACCAACCCAGTTGACATCATGACCTATATCGCGTTCAAAGAGATAGGTCGACCGCGTTGTTGCCTGTTTGGCATGGGCAACATTTTGGATACGATGCGTTTCAGAACCTACATCGCGAACGAGCTTAACGTGTCCCGTGAAGATACACGAGCGTTGGTGATTGGCGAACACGGGGACAGCATGGTTCCGTTGGCAGAGTATGCTTCTGTTTCTGGAATTCCTGTTACGAGTCTGCTTACGAGTGAGCAACTGGATCGGATCGTGCATCAAACAGTGACTTCTGGAGCAGATGTCATCCAGCTTAAAGGCAGCACAGTCTATGCGCCTGGAACTAGTTATCGCGATTATGGCGGATGCGATTTTGACTGGGCGAAACCGAGTGATGAGTGTTTCCACACTGCTTGATGGTGAATATGGCGCCTCTGGGCTGTCGATTGGGGTGCCCGTGGTTTTGGGAAAAGAGGGCGTTGAAAAAATAATCGAGTTAGAATTATCCCAGAAAACAAAAGAGAAATTTGGGAAATCTGTCGCTATCTTAAAAGAAGCGATAGCGGCTTTAAAGAATTAGCTTAAAACGCTAATAGAAGACTAAATTCGAGCTTTAATTTTGGCGCAGTAAAAGTTCCCGTTCTGCCTCACAAAGCTTGGGCACTTCCCATTGTAGCAATTGTTTAGCCATTGGCATGGTGCCTGAACTTCATGGATTCTTGGCATGTATCCGCGTAAAACAGCTTTTTGTTGAGGGGCTAATCTTTCAGAAACTTGTTCAAACATTACTCCCATTTTTAAAAACTCCTTCAAGTTATTGCTTGCTTGAATTCAAAATACTATTGCATTCATCTGATTATTAAAAATGTGTTACAGTCGTTGCACAACAACAAACACATATAAGCGCTAACTGGGTGAAAAAAAAGAGAAAAGTTTAGGTAAGGACAATTACACAAAGCTTTATTTTGCCTTCAGGCTGTTGAATGTTGATTTTTTCCCATACCCCGCGCAACAAAAGTCAGTTTAGTGCTAGTTTGAAAAGAGTCTCTCACAAGATCTTATCATTATTTAAGGAAAAAATATAGAGTCCATTTGACCAAAGAGCTTTCATACAAAGTGTTATTTAGCAGTTTTGGGCTTTGTTGTTTTGGGAGCCACAATGCAGTTCAAGGGAAGAGACATCATCTCAATCGAGGATTTTAGCCAACAGGAAATCAACCATATATTAGATATCAGCAAAACCATGGAGCCTATAGCCAAATGTGGCTCAGACATACTAAAAGGAAAGATCCTCGCCACCCTATTCTTTGAACCCAGCACGCGTACACGCTTAAGCTTCGAAACAGCCATGCTTAAACTCGGCGGAAACTACATCGGGTTCGCAGAACCAGATATAACATCTACCCGCAAAGGCGAAAACCTCGCTGACACAGTTCGCACGGTTGAAAATTATGCAGATGCGATTGCGTTGCGGCACAATCTGGAAGGCTCGGCAAAGCTGGCGGCTGAGTTCTCCAAAGTTCCAGTTATTAATGCGGGTTCAGGTTCTGAGGAGCATCCCACGCAGGCGTTAATCGACCTCTATACGATGCGCAAAGAGAGGGGCAAAATTGATGGATTAAAAGTAGCGTTAGTTGGCGACTTAAGGTACGGCAGAACTGTGCATTCACTTGCCTACGGGCTGTCGCGTTACAATATTGAACTCTACCTTGTCTCACCCGAGAGCCTACGAATGAGAAAAGACGTCCTGCACTCTATAAAGGACAAGATCCCAGTCACCGAAAACGCGAACCTTGAAACCATAATGCCCAAAATCGACGTCCTCTACGTTACCCGTATCCAAAAAGAACGCTTCCCAGACGTCGCAGAATACGCCAAAGTCAAAGGCACCTACAAAATCGACTTAAAAACCCTCAAAAACGCCAAAAAAGACATGATCATCTTACATCCATTGCCCCGCATAGACGAAATCGCCGCCGAGGTGGATGCGACGCCCCAGGCACGGTATTTCCAGCAGGTCTGGAACGGAATTGTAGTCCGCATGGCATTACTTGCACTTGTACTTGGCGCCGTCAAATAATTAGGTTAATGTAAAGCGGTCGAATGTCGTTAAGGTGCTCATTGAGCCACATGAGGGGCATTTGTGGAGGGTTCCGAACCAGTTTTTCTTGCAGTTGTCGCAGAAGCTGATTAGGCGGTTGTAGGTAAAAAACTCTAAAATTTGATTTTCCATAAGGCGAGTTGTTAATTCCAATAGGGCTTCGGGTTTGTATTCAGCACCTTCAAGTTCGATGATGCTGAGGTTTCCTCCAGCGCTCAAGCCTTTAAGCCTCCGCTCTGTCTCAAGCATCTCTGTCTGAATGCTTAGGAGCTCTGCAGCTTTCACCTGGAAACGTTTAGCAGATGAATAGTACGGCTTCTCTCTTGTTCCCGAAAACTTGACTTTGGCAACGCCATACCGCTCAATGTCCAGTTGCGCTAGCCGCTCAGAAGCATCGGAACTCCCAAGTATTACTGGGTAGAGGCGTTTGCCATATTTTCTTCCGATTTTCTGCTTGAAAGCCAACAGGTTTAGGATTGTTTCTTCTGCGAATTTGCGACTCTCCTCTGAGTTGATGCCTTTCTCGGTGAAGGCTTCGATGGCTTCGCGGAAACCTGCTAAATTGATTATGCGTGAGCAGTTTTCCAGTCGGAAATAGGTATCGCCGCCGGTTTTTTGCAGAAGAAATGGTAGGAAATTTTTCCCGAACTGCTTAAGAGCAGTACTCTTTATGCCCAATGCTCGTGCGGCAAGTTCAAAACGTTCCCTCATCAAATCGAAAAACTTGTTTTTGTCTTTTTCACATTCAAGTGCAATTCTTGGCAGATTAAGCGACACACTACCCAAGCAACCGGTTCGCAAGGTGTCGGTTTCCCAGTCACCTGTTAAATCAGCAGCGAATTTTACTCCTGAAGAGGAAAAAACCTCGTTTTCATTTTCATTCTTTGTCATGTTAGCAAAATATGGGATACCACTTTTTGCCGCCAACTGGTGCGCGTTAAGAAGGATAGCTTTTGCGTTTTCGTCAGCTAAAGCTGAACTGTTGATTTTTATGACCAGTTTTGGACTTAGTAGCGGCTTGTTAATGCTTTCTTCTGCGAATACATCAACTATTATTGAGGCGACGAGTTGACTTTCTTGTGTAAAGTCGCCGTACTTGCCGTTTGCTTTTCCATGTGGACCTACGGCATCTTTTTCTGCGGTGCACTTTGGAATTGAAAGGTCAAGTTCTAAGGTGGCTTCTGCGTGTTGATTGAGGTTTTGTATGAAGAGACGCAGGTCTTCCTTTATTTTCGCTACTTCGTTACCTCTTATGTAGGGTGCGAGGAACACGTTGAAATAGTTGAAGGTTTGAATACGATTGGTTTCTTTGCTGGCGTGCAAGAGCACATTAAAGGCTATCGATAGGGCAGATTTTAGGTCAGCGGGAGGCTCCATGGCGACTTGGAGTGGGTTATCGAGTTTGACGCCATGCTGGAAGAAGTACCGTAAATCGTGGATGACTTCGTTTGGTTTCATTATCCAGGTGCCTAAGCCCTCGATGTGGATGGCTCCGGAGAGGTGAGCGTCGGCTATGTCTCTGGGAAAAATGTTAAGCAGTGTGTATTCACCAATGACGGTTTGACCTGCCTTGATGATTGTGGCATTTGAATCGATGGAGGAGTCTTTTGATTCGATTAGAGCGGTTACTTCGTGGATGGGCATGCCGACTCGCGTGAGTTTATTGCGGTAATCTTCGTAGCCCTTCTCAACCAAAATGCCATTCACAACTTCCCTGATTAATGATGCAGTAAGGTACTTGGTTTTTGATTTAACAAGGCGTTTTTCGGCTTCTTTAGCGGCTTTCTGCGCCAGCTCCGCCGGAACCTTCGCCTCTTTAATTAGTGAATTAGCGATTTTGTTAGCGTCAAATTCTTCCAGCGTTAAATGAGAAGTTCGAACAACCATACCTCGGGGCTTAACCGCCTTCTTTTCCACGCGGTCAGCAACGTCGAGCACCATTTTGCCGAGATCAGTTAAGAAATACTTTTTTGCTTCAACATCCGCCTCAACCAAATCTGCCTTCAACAAAAATTTAAGGTGATAAGCGAACCTACCTGCGTCTCGGCTGGGGTTCATTTTAAGTTGGTTCATGAGTTCGGTGTAGCTGAGGGCGCTTTTATCGAAGAGCAGATTGAGGATTTGCAGCCTAAGAGGTGACGAGACGGCTTTTAGAACTTTAACGCCGCGTGCACGAATCGGTGGCTGATTTACCATGACCTATTCTCTCCAGAACTCCTCAAACTGTGGGGTTTACCTATTATGGAGGTTAAGGGTTTAAACTTAACTAAAAATGGGTCTTTGCTATCTAATGTTTGACTTTTAAACACTACAGGGCTGTTGTTGACTGATGCAGTGGATTGTACCAAAGCCGTAAACCAAGTCTACACATCGGATGCCGACAACTTTGCGGGTTGGGAACAGCTCTTGCAGAATCGAGAGAGCTTTTGAGTCGTTTTTGTGGTCGAAAACTGGAACCAGAACTTTTTGGTTGCCGATGTAGAAGTTTGTATAGCTTGCAGGCAGCCGTTCATCTTCGTCACTTACGACTTTGGGCATGGGCAACTTGACAATACGGAATTTTTTGCCGTCCTGATCGTGTGATTGGCATAGGATTTCATAGTTTTCTTTTAGAGCATCGTAGTCTACATCGTTTTCGTTGTCTTGATAAGCGCAAACGATTGTAGATGGGTCTACGAATCGGGCTAGGTCGTCGATGTGGCCGTCGGTGTCGTCGCCTAATATGCCGTTTTTGAGCCAAATAAAATTGGTTGCTCCCAAGTATTCGGATAGGAATTTTTCAATGTCTTTTTTGCCAAGATGCGGGTTGCGGTTCTTGTTAAGCAGGCATTGCTCCGTGGTTAGTAGGGTTCCTTTGCCGTTGACATCTATTGAGCCGCCTTCCAGAACGATGCCGGGTTTGAAGCATTTAATTGACATTTTTTGGTTTATAACGGCTGGGATTTGCCTGTCTTTTAAGAGAGTTTCGTATTTTTCTCCCCAAGAGTTAAAATCCCAGTGAATCATGGCGAGCTCGTGATTTTGGTTCTTAACAAATATGGGTCCATAATCCCTGAACCAAACGTCAGCGTAATCGGAAATGTAGAAATGGATTTTGTTTAGGTCGATGTCCGCTTCTTTAAACAAATTTGTTGCTTTCTGTTTAGTGGGCTGGTCGATGACAAAGAGGTTTACCTGTTCGCCCTCATGGATCTCCTTGATTATTTGGACGTAAACGGCTTCGACGCGCTGAACCCTGTCTGGAAAGGTTGTCGGGTCATACGGCCACGCGAGCCAGATAGCGTCGTGTTTTTCCCATTCAGCCGGCATGCAAAAGCCCTGTTCACGGCACGTTCGCTCTGAACTATTCATCTTCTGCACCTTTCCGGTTGTCTCTTGTGAGTTGCTGATAGGTGTCGGGGCGTCGGTTACGTAGGAAGCCCCAGCCTTCTTGAATTTTTTTGTTTTTACTCAAATCCACTGTTGCAATCAACACTTCTTCTTTTGTGATACTGGCTTCTGTGATTATTTTGCCAAAACTGTCGCAGATAAAAGAGCCACCCCAAAACTCCAACTCGCTCTCCTCGCCAACGCGGTTAACGGCGGCAATATGGATCCCGTTTGCTATGGCATGGGCACGCTGGACAGTTTTCCAAGCGTCGTGCCAGTCCCCGTCTGCGGATGTATAGCCTTTAACATAGCCGATCGCGGTTGGGTAAAATATGATTTCTGCCCCTTGCAAAGCGTTGATGCGGGCGGGTTCAGGAAACCATTGATCATAACAGATGAGCACCCCAATCCGAGCAAAACTTGTATTAAAAACCCGATAATCTGAGTCGCCTGCTTCAAAGTAATCTTTCTCGTAGAAGTAGGGGTCGAAGGGTATGTGGGCTTTCCGGTAGGTGCCCATTATTTCGCCCTCGCAACCAATGACGACTGCGGTATTATAGAATTTGTCTTCTTTGCTTTTCTCAAACAAGGGCGCAATGATAACTATTCTATGCTTTTTAGCTAACTCAGAAAACAACTCTGTAGATTTGCCGGGGATGGTTTCAGCAAAGCTCTTTGCATCTTGGTTTTCCTGTTGTGGAAAATACCTTGTGCGGTAAAGTTCTTGGAGGCACACGATTTGGGCGCCCAATTTAGCTGCTTGCTCAATTTTTTCCGCGGTTTTTTTCATGTTTTCCGCTATGTTTTCTGAAACTGCCGTTTGGATAAGCCCGACTGTTACTTTTTTATTTTTGACTTCTGTTGCTTTTGGTTTTATTTTTGTTTTCTGAGCGGGTATTTGTTTGCCCATCCTTGTTGGAATTTAATTTATGGCTGTTCTATTAACTTTTTTGAAGACAAAAAACATAAAGAATCTGAATACTGTGGCTCCCGAAGTTTTTTTATTATTCAACTGTTACTGTGATTCCAAATGACTACTCAAGAAGATTGTAAATCTCAATCTTGTTTTTCTGAAAAGACACGAAAGTGCCATATTTGTCTTGAGCCCTAACATGGAGAAAACGGTTCTTTTTGGTTTAGGGTAGCGAAACTATTTATTAAGACAATGCAGTGACAATACATAGTTTATTGGGGCCAAATAACATGAAACTGTTCATAGTTCAATTTCCCTTCGGTGTAGCAGCCTTCGACGAAAACAACGGCTTAGTAGAAAAAGCTCTGTTTCCAAAAAAGGCGCAGGCAGCAGCAAAAAGCCTACTTAAAACCGAATCTGGAAAAATATCTGACCAAGTCTCATCACTAATCACACTTCTAGCAAGCGTAGGTTATGACACGTTTGTTTTTGAATCCGCCAAATTGGCAGAGGAAGCTCAAAAAAAGCTGAAAATCGCCGTCGAAGTTGCCAAGCCAGCAGAAACCGCAGTGTTGCATTCACGTGTGAGTGAGGTTGCGATCGAAACAGGTTTTGCCCAAGACGAACAAGAACTAAACACATGGAACCGCAATGTCAGTTTGGAACTTGCAAAGTTAAGGATCAAAGGGGCCTCCGGAAAACGGGATTTAATTGTCGCTCAAGGTATCCAAACGCTCGATAGTTTAGACCAAACTGTTAACCTATTCATGGGTAGACTCCGTGAATGGTATGGTGTGTACTTCCCTGAACTTGACCGCTTAATTGAGAAACATGAGACCTACTCGCGGCTTGTTATGAACTTGGGCGATAGGGAAAACTTTACTGTTGAGAATCTGGAAAAAGAGAACATTCCAAAAGAACGAAGCCAACTTGCTGCCAAAGCAGCTGAATCATCCATGGGCGCAGACATCGCAGAAGCCGACCTCGAAATGATACAAGACTTAGCCAAGGACGTGCTTGACTTCTATCTGTTACGCAAGAACATGGAAGACTACGTTGACCACACCATGGAGGAACTGGCACCTAACGTTCGCGCAGTTGCAGGAGCACTCCTAGGCGCGCGTTTAATCGCTATGGCTGGAAGCCTGCAGAACCTTGCTATGAGACCAGCAAGCACCATCCAAGTCATAGGTGCAGAAAAAGCCCTCTTCCGCAGCCTAAAAACAGGAGCCCGACCACCAAAACACGGCTTAATCTTCCAGCACACCCTACTCCATGACGCGAAAAGGTGGCAACGAGGAAAAATCGCAAGAGTCATAGCAGGCAAACTTGCCATTGCAGCCAGAGCAGACGCTTTCGGAGCAGGACACTACATCGGAGACAAACTAAAAGCTGACATTAACAAACGCATAGAAGAAATCCATGAAAAATACAAAGAACCACCAGCACCAAAAGAACCTAAACCAAGACCCGAAGGGTCATTTGAACGCCGAGAACAACGACCTCCACGGAGAGATGATCGAGACGGGTTCAGAGGTGGCGGCAAAAACTTTGGCGGTGGTGACCGAGGTCCAAGACCACCACGTCAAGGTGGCGGCGGTGGGGGCGGAGGCCGCAATTTCGGGTACGGCGGTGGACGAGATAGACGCGATCGACGCGGTGGCGGTAGCGGCGGCGGTCAAAACCGGGGACCAGACAGACGTGCACCTCAAAGTTAAACCGCACCCAAAATTCAAAGAAATCTACCAAGTAATGCTTGAAGACGGCGCACAACGCCTCGCAACAAAAAACCTAACCCCTGGACTTCGGGTTTACGGCGAACGGCTTTTCAAATTCAAGTACGTTGAATACCGCGTTTGGGATGCTTTCCGCAGCAAACTTGCTGGAGGCATCATTAAAGGCGTGCAAAACGTTCCTATTGAACCGGGTTTTAAGGTGCTGTATTTGGGGGCTGCTTCAGGAACCACCCCCAGCCACGTTTCAGACATCGTAGGCGACAGCGGACACGTTTACTGCGTCGAATTCGCACAGCGCTCACTTCGAGACTTAGTTAACAACGTTGCAGCTTACCGAACTAACATCTCCCCCATGCTCGAAGACGCACGCATGCCCGAACGCTACGCCATGTTCATCTCAGGCAAAGTAGACACAATCTACTGCGACGTAGCTCAGCCCGAACAGGCAAAGTTGCTCGCAGACAACGCAGATGTCTTCCTCAAACCAAACGGCTGGGTCATGCTGGCATGCAAATCACAAAGCATCGACGTAACCATGGCGCCAGAAGCAGTCTACCGACAAGAAGCAGCCACCCTAAGAAACAGAGGCTTCGATGTTAAGGAAATTGTGGATCTGGAACCCTACGACAAAGCACACGCAATGATAGTAGCACAACACCTCTAAGTTTTGATGCCAGAACAAAAACTTCAGAGAGAAGAAAAACAACATGGATTGAGTTGGGATTAAATTTTAATCTTTCTCTCTCTCAAACAACCACGACCAACGACTACGACTAACTCTAACCGTCTACTCTTATCACTCTCTCACCTACAGCTTCTTTCGTTAGGTGTCGTTCGTTCGTTAGGTAGTTAGGTACAGTTAGTTCGCTCGTTAGCTCGTTCGCTAACATTAACAAATAGACAAACAAGAACAACTCTGCACGTCACTGAAGGATACTATTAGGCTATCTGCTGAAAAGCCAAAAATGCAGATGACATAACTCTTTACAGATTTATTCTTATTTTAGCCTCATACGGTTCAAGAGTTCTTATTACAGTTTGACGAACTCTCATATTTTCGTCAAGTGTAAGGCAATCGCTAACTACTTGGTTAACCTTTACATCTTGATTCCAGATGGACAAACATAACTTCGCTGTAACTCCCGCACAATCATCAAAGTTTTCCATACTAACATTGATAAAGCCATGTTTCTTCATGTTTTCAATGACTATTGAACATATTTTGTTTGAGGTTTTGCTGACGACATCTTGATCCAAGTGCTTCACCTCTATAGTTGCATTTCTCATCGGTGTATTTAAGCTGATTCTAAGATCATAACTAAGGGATTTTTCAAACAACCGAACTATTTTTCTCTGCTGTGCTTCATTATTTTTGTGTTGATTGACGTTTTGGAAAAGCGTTATAGCTTAGAACCTTAACCCTTTGGTTATTTAGGATGTTTCGCGGATGTTGGTTGCGGGTGTTGACGAGGCTGGGCGGGGGTGCGTCATAGGTCCACTGGTGGTTGCAGGCGTTACCGTCAAGACTGAGAACCTGCAATTGCTCGCTGAGCTAGGAGTGAAGGATTCCAAATTGCTCACGGCCAAAAAACGTGAAGCCCTCTACCCCGAGATAATTAAGTTGGCTGAAAACCACCATATCATAAAAGTTCCGCCTGCCCAAATCGACAAGGTTGTCCGTAGCAGCAGAACGCTTCATAAGCTAAACCGCCTTGAAGCCCAAACCATGGCCAAGATAATCGATGCCCTAAGACCCACTGAAGCCTACGTCGACGCCGCGGATGTTCTAGAGCAACGGTTCGGCAGCCACATCAGCGAATGCCTCAGGTACAAGACGAAGATTATTTCGGAACACAAAGCCGACCGAACTTACCCAGTTGTCTCGGCAGCCTCAATCATTGCAAAGGTCCAGAGGGATAGCGAGATTGCGAAGCTGAAGGTAAAATACGGCGACTTCGGCACTGGTTACTTAACCGACGATAAAACTATGGTTTTCTTGAAGCGGCTGCTTGAGAAGGACGGTGACTACCCGAGTTTCATTAGGAAGTCTTGGAAGCCGGCGCAGAGAGCAAAAAGCGAACTGGGAACAATGCAGAAGACGCTAATTTAGCAGTGGGTTATTGTGTTTTGTTGCATCGAACAAGATACAATTTATAAACACCAACAACACACGTTATTATTAACAACGGTTTTATACGGCGGTAACTTGATGAGCGAAAAAGATGTAACTAAATTTCTCCAGAACCTATGCCTATCAAAAAGAGAAATCCAAGTCTACATGTTCCTAGCAAAAAGCGGTGTCCAATCAACCAGCTTCGTAGCCAAACGACTCAAGATGGAACGCGTCCAAGCATACCGCACATTCAAGAAACTCCAAGAAAAAGGCTTCATCGAAGCCACACTCGAAAGACCAACTAGGTTCACGATTGTTCCCTTTGAAGCATTAGTTGACAATTTTATAAATGCAAAAAAGAACGAGGTCGTCAACCTAACAGATCAAAAGCAAAATCTACTAACCGCATGGCAATCGATAAGCGCACCCGAATCACAATATCCCGTCGCTAAATTCTCAATCATAACAGGAAAGAAAAAAATTCATTCCAAAATGATCAACATGATCGAGGAAGCAAAATCCGAAGTAACCGTTCTAACAACTGCCTTGGGACTCATTCAGGAAGACATTGCAGGAATCTTCGATGCAGTTCTCGCTCCTCCCGAAGAAAGCACTGTTCAAACCCAAATAATCACTGAGATTGCCTCAGAAAACCTCAAAGCCGTAGAAAGAATAGACAAAAACATTACAAAAGATAAGCTCAACATAAAACTTCGCCATGTCAATATGAACTCAAAATTTTTTCCACGCTTCCTAATCAAAGACGAGGAAGAAGCAATCCTATATGCACCCTTCGGCAACGAAGCATCTGTGCTTAACCTTGAAGATGAAGGTTTATGGATTAACGATAAAATGTTTATCTCAGTCTTGAAGGCGTTTTTTGTGCAAATGTGGCAGAGCGGCGTTGATGCTTCAAGACGTATAGATGAGCTAAAAAGCGGCATACCCATCGGCGAAACCCTCGTGATCAGAGATGGTGAAGAGGCGTGGAATAAAGTTACTAAGATTCTTGATTCAGCTAAACAAGACATCGTGGTCATCACTTCTTCACAGAGCATCAACCGACTTGCTGAAGACGACCCTATCATCAAATACTTCAAGAAAGGCTTAAAAACCCGCATAATGGCATCCATCGACTTAGATAACTTAGAACCCGCACAGAAACTGGCAAAAGACTACGAAATAAAACACGTCCCCATCAGCTACCTAACTATGATGGTCGTTGATGGCAAACATCTATTCATGTTTAAGATGCCTCCGCTAGCCGATTTGGGCGTAGAATCAGCTTTCTACTTACCGGATACATTCTACTCCAGCGACCCCAGCCAAATTGAGCGTGTAAGCGAAATGCTAGATGACATTTGGAAACGCGGCATAGATATAACTGAAATCAGCAGTCAAGCAGGAACCAAGCTGCCCACAGTTGAAATTTCGCCAATAGAAACCGTGGCTAGAACCGTTGCCAAAATGTTGCAGAACAACGTCACTTCAGTCTTGATTACGGAGAACCATAAACCCATCGGAGTTATAAACGACCGGGAACTGCTAAGAGAAATCGTTGATGCCCAAAAAGACCCGGTTAAGACGCTAGCAAAAGACATCAATTACACGCCCCTCATCATCCTTGAAGGCGACCAATCTATGATTACTGCCATGAAAATTATGGGTGAAAAAGGCATCAAACGCGCAGCTATGGTTAAAAACGGACATTTAATTGGCATGTTAACGGAAGAGACAGCCAAAAAGGCATTGAAGGCCAAACCTTCCCCGTCATAAACTGCTGTCCTCAACATCCTTACACTTTTTCGCAGAACAAACAATTAGTATACAAGGTGTACGTCCAAAAAAATATTTAAATTACATACTGTAGATAAAGGACAAAATAGGAACTTGGGCTGTTATTTTTCACCTTTCAAAACAAACTTGTAACATTCACATTTAGGTTTATTACATACTCTATCTAAGAATAATGAATGCTCACTTTTGAGATGCTCACAGATGCAAATATCATCTTTAGTCTTAGCTTTATCCATCAAGATTTATCCTCATCAATTGAACAACTTTAACCTTCAAAAAGTTTTAGGTATATTCAAATTATATTTTGATCCGCCACAAGAAGATGGAGGACCAACAGACACTTTTAAAAAGGGGTGCCGAGCAATTCGAATTTTCTCAGGCTAAAACCCTATTTGACAAATCAGCAAACTGTCAAAGTTGGATTTTCTCTTTGAAGCGTTGACCCCGTGTAGATTAGTGGGGCTGCTTGTATTCGGATTTTGTTATCGGGCGACATATTTTTGACCATAAGGCTGAGTGAGTTTTCGGCAAAGTTCAGGACATTTTTTCCCTCGTTGGTAAGTTTGTACATTTTTCGTGGTCTTACAGTACACATGTTCCAAACGCTTGTTACGTAACCTTTTTTCTCAAGTAATCCTAGCAGGGGGTAGACGGTGCTGGGTCCTAAGTAGACGCCGAAGCCTTTGCGGATTTTGGTGATCATTTGATATCCATGCATGGATTCTTCGTTTAGATATTGTAGGACAATCATGTCTAAGAGTCCTTTGGTTAGTTTTGTTTGGGTTTCTTTTTGGTAGTTATTGTTCATTTTCTGTTTTTCTCCATTTGTTGTGTGGTGCAGACGTTCATAGCGCCTTCTAAGACACATATCTTATATCGTAATAGTACATGCAACAGCCCCTTAAACCCTTGCACATAACATAAACATATCAAAACACGATAAGCGACCCAACTGTCCAACACAAAAACACTTCAATACGTAAAATATGACTAAAAAACCAATATATCTGACTTGAAAAGAACTGTACAACAGACCAACAGAAAATCGAAAAGCTAGACACATTAGAGGGCAACCAAAGAAACTTCTGAACTTATTCATTATTTTGATGGAAAAGAAAACCTTGATTGAATCTTCTTTGGACTGTGGGAAATGTTTTGGTATTTCTCCAATAAAATAATTTAGGGTAATAAAGAACCCTTAACTAACCTTAGTCAAGAATTGTAAACAAAAAATCTTTTAATGTGAAAATTACAAAAGACATTGAAGCTAATATGCAGAAAATAGCTTTAGCCATAATCCTGATAGCACTTTTGTGCTCAGCAGCAATTGTAACACTTGTCGCTAATCTTGTATATGCTCAGTCAACTGAATACGTGATAATCAAAGCTGACGGAAGCATTGAACCTGTAACTGCACCAATAATAGGAAATGGGAACTTGTATACAGTGACTGATGACATAAGCCAATATCTTGTTGTGGAAAGAAACTATACGTTTCTAAATGGAGTAGGACATATTATAAATGGCGTTTTGGGACAACTACCAGCCGAAAGCGTTGATTGGTCGATAATTGAAACAACTAACATGACTGTGACCAACGTCGTTGTGAATGAAGAAGGTATATTCTTCCTATCCACAGAGAATTCCGTTTTCTCAAATAACACCATCAATAATGGGCAAGGTCTCGACTGTAATGGTGATGGAAACATCATAGCTAATACGACCGTGAATTATGGTCGAGGCTTGTCGGTCAATGGCAAGAATAATCTCGTGTCTGATAACCATTTAAACAATTGTAACTATACTTTCGCTGAAAACAACCCACCACCCTATGGCATAGGAGTAGGTGGCTCAAACAACATAGTTGCTAGAAACTACATTATAGGAACTAATGGATCAGCAATCAATCTTGGAACATCATCAGACAACACTATTTTTGGAAATCAAATAGGAAACAATAAAATTGGAATAAGAACGATGGCTATCTACTCTCAAATTAGTGCAGAAAACAACACTATTTATAACAACAATTTTGTAAACAATCAAGAAAATTACCGGGATGAAATGATAATGATTGCGCCCAATTCAGTTACTAAATGGGATTACAATACTATCGGAAACTATTGGAGCAACTACAATGGTTCAGACACTAATGGCGATGGAAAAGGTGATACACCCTATTTAATAGACGCAAACAATCGAGACAATTATCCACTTATGAATTTAGTGGATATTACGCAAATTTCGAACTTGCCAAAACCATCACCTTTTCCAACCCCAATTCCATCAAATAATCTAATGCCATTAAATTCTCCAAACCCTTCGCCATACCCATCTCCTACTGTTCCAGAGTTTTCTTGGTTGATAATTTTACCACTATTCCTTTCAATACTCTCTATTGTTGTCCTAACTAGAAAGAGAAAAGAATCTCGGAAGGTGAAATCCATTTATTTAGCAATCAATGAGCGCTGTTGGTACCTCAATAACTATTGTGTGGCGTAAATCCTCTGCCCACACTCAAACAGCAATCCAAAAACAATCCAAACCAAGAAAGCAGCCATTTCCAAAGCCACTAGTGTAGTGTGCAAATTTATTATCCCACACTCACTCAAAGAACAAAAAGCAGGCTTTAGCTTTCACTTATTAACTAAAAATTGAAATCAGTAAATATTGCTGGTTAACATAGGTACTAAACACGTAATAGTGAAAGACATATTTCTTTTGCCTTCACTATGCTCACAGCAATAATTCTGGACTTATACTCTGTTGATCAGGATAATTGGATCAGACATTGTTATTTCTATTGTTTCAGCTTCAGGTTTCTTTGTTTGTTCTTTTCTTGGCTGCAAAAATTCTTCTAAGTCCCGAGCTTGGATATTTGGCAGAGTGCACATAATTGTTACTTTGAAGCTTTATCTAATTAATTTTATGAATTAGTGGTCCATTGCAAAATAAGAAAGAGGAGAATGCGAGGGACATCTCCAACGGTATATTGAGAGGTGGAAAATCAACCTGCGAGAGCACTTATTACAGATGATCATTGAGCCAAAATGGAATTTAAGCAGATAATAAATCGAAAACCTTGGGAAACAATTATTAAATGAAATAATGCTACCCATAAGCGAGGAACAACCTATTGAACCTTCAAACACCCATGGTGATCGTTAATTTTAAGACCTACCTTGAATCCACAGGAAAAAAAGCCGTCGAACTAGCTAAACAAGCTGAAAGGGCATCAAAAGAAACAGGTGCTTGCATTATTGTGGCACCCCAGTTTGCTGATCTTGCAAAAATTGCAGAAGAAGTAGAGATTCCAGTTTTCGCTCAGCACGTTGACCCGATTAAACCGGGAAATAGCACTGGGCACATTTTGGTTGAATCCGTCAAAGAAGCCGGTGCAGTTGGAACGTTGATTAACCATTCTGAACGCCAACTAAGGCTCATTGACATTGACGCTATCATTGCTTTGACAAAGGAAAAAGGTCTAACTTCATGCGTTTGTGCTAATAACCCATCGGTGAGCGCCGCCGTAGCCGCCATGCACCCGGACATAACCTCCGTTGAGCCACCAGAATTGATCGGATCAGGAATCTCCGTTTCAAAGGCTAAACCAGAAATCATCACTGACACCGTTAAGCTTGTTCAAAAAGTCAATCCCAAAATGACTATCCTATGCGGAGCTGGCATAAGTACAGCGGAAGACGTTTCGATAGCATTACAGCTGGGAACGCAAGGCGTTCTTGTAGCAAGCGGAATTGTTAAGGCGAAAGACCCATATAGTGTGCTACGTGCATTTGCAGATTCAACATTAAAGTAAATGCGTGTGAAGCCCCTTGAAGGTTGAACCTGAATGCGAATCCTGCCTGCTTTCTAGATCACAAACCCAAACTTATCAAGCCACCACCAACCCCGCATTGCGATTCAGGTGCCTTGCTGAAATCGTGAAGCTACTAAACCGCGAGTTCAAACCAACCTCAGTGGCGGCAGACATAGGCACCAAGAGAGACCGCATAATCAGGCAACTAACAGGCAACAATGACCCATACAAGTACAACAAAAAAGCCGCAAATGAAAAAGCACTCAAGATGCGACCACACGCAAAAAAATATGTTGAATCTGGCTACAACCAGCAGGAACGGTTCAAAAAAGCCTGCCTTTGCGCGATTGTAGGAAATATAATGGAGTTTGATATTCCAGGGCACAAGTTCACCCTGAAGAGTCTGGCAGGTGTTCTTCGGGAAGCCTCCAAAGACCTGGTTATTGACGATATAGACAAAGCCTATGAGTTGGCTAAGAAAGCTCGGAGCGTTCTGTTTCTGGCGGATAACGCGGGCGAAATAGTTTTCGACTCACTATTAGTTGAGCAACTCAAGAACATGGGCTTAAAAGTCACCTACGTTGTGAAGGGCGCACCGGTAATCAACGACGCCACAATGGAAGATGTAGAGATTTCTAACATCGACAAACTGGCTGACGAAGTCATAACCACAGGCTGTGATGCAGTTGGCTTGCAGAAAAAAGAAGCCTCACCAGAGTTCCTAAAAGTCTACGACGCTGCCGAACTGGTTTTTGCTAAGGGGATGGGGTACGCTGAGACTCTGACTGAATATAAGTTGACTAAGCCTCACTTGCTAATGTTCCGCACTAAATGTGTGCCTGTCGCAAACTATTTCTGTGTTCCACGCGATAAGAACATAGCTAAGCTGATGCCATAAAATGAATTTACCGTCTATAGCCTATCCTAAAGAAGCTCTTTCCCATTTTGGCGAGGTTATAGGGAAGGAGTGGCTGATAACCAATGGCTTGGGAAGTTACGCTTCATCCACTGTGCTGGGAATTAACACACGAAAGTATCATGGTTTACTTGTGGCTGCTTTGAATCCACCTGGAAACCGCACTGTTTGCTTCGCAAAACTCGATGAAGACCTAATCGTTGAAAACAAAGTTTTCAGATTAGGCTCCAACGAGTTTCGGGACTCCGTTTACCCTGATGGGTACCAGTTAATTGAGCAATTTTCGATTAACCCATTTCCAACATATGTCTATGATTTGGGCGGTATACGGATTAAGAAGACTATTTTCATGCCTAAAAACATGAATGCAGTCGCAATAACATACCAAATCACCAATAAAACCGATTCCGACGTCAAAGTGAAGCTTTTCCCACTTTTAACCTGCCGCTACTTCCATACGGTCGTAGATAGCGTAAAAACACCTTGGAACTTCAATCAAATAAGCAATAGCGCACAATTCCAAACAACCTTCCAGCACCCCCAAGCCACAATTCTCTGCCGCATAAGCAACGGCAACTTCAAGGAAGGCATCAACTGGGTCAATCGACTCTACTACCGAGACGAAGCAATGCGGGGTGAAACCAACCTTGACGACTGCTTCCAGCCAGGATATTTTGAACTCCAAATTCCACCTCAAACCGAAAAAGAGTTTGCTGTAACAGCCGCTATTAACGCCTCAAGTCAAGAGGCAAAGGAAAATTTATACTCTATCGGAAACACAGTTGACGGGATCAATCAAACTTTTCAGCAGGAGCTTGGATCTAAGAGAAGATTTGATGGCGGAATTTTATCGCCTCCACCCTGATGTACACATGAACGATTGGTTAAATTGGATTTTACTTGCCGCTGACTCCTTCATCGTAAAGAACACTGCCGAAAGAATAGCCGTTATCGCAGGGTACCATTGGTTTGAATCCTGGGGCAGAGACACATTCATTTCGTTGCCGGGGCTCATGTTGGTAACTGGAAGGTTCAGCTATGCCAAAGACGTTTTGCAGAATTTCATCCAGTACTGTCAAATGGGTTTAATTCCGAATTTGGTTGGTGACAGAACAGGTGTTCCACTCTACAATACTGTCGACGGTACTCTCTGGTACATTAACGCTGTGCTTCAGTACCTCAAATATACTGGAGACTTTGGGTTTGTTAAGGATGAGTTGTGGGAGAGTCTTCAGGCAATAGTTGAGTACCATAAAAGGGGGACTATGTTTGGTATTCATGTAGATGATGACGGCTTGTTGATGCATGGTGCTGGGTTGACCTGGATGGACGCAAAAGTTGGAGCACAGGAAATTACGCCCAGAAGCGGCAAAGCAGTAGAAGTCCAAGCTTTGTGGTTTAATGCCCTAAGAACCATGGAGAAGCTTGCCCAAAAATTTGAGCAGAAAGACTCAGCTGCAACATACGCTTCAATGGCAGACCAAGCCAGCCTGAGCTTCAACAAAAAATTCTGGAACTCTCAAGCAAAACTGCCTCTTCGACACCTTAGATACAAAAGATGCGGATGCTTCGATTCGTCCCAATCAGATTTTCGCTGTTTCACTAGACTTTTCCATGCTGGAAAAAGAAAAAAGCCAAAAAGTGGTAGACACTGTAAGCGCAAGAACTTGCAACGCCCTATGGCTTACGAACTTTATCGTTAAATGACCCCAAGTTCGTGGGCAAATGTTTTGGTGACCTAAGAAGCAGAGACGCTGCCTACCATAATGGTACAATTTGGCCTTGGTTACTCGGTCCATACGTAACGGCGTATCTGAAAGTGAACGATTACACCGCAGATGCAAGGCGATATTCTATGGAAAAACTTTTGTTGCCTCTGTTAACTGTCAGCATCCACCAGGGCGGGTTGGGAACAATAAACGAAATCTATGACTGCGACCCCCCAAACGAACCCAGAGGATGCATAGCACAAGCATGGAGCGTGGCTGAGCCATTACGCGCTTATGTGGAAGACATTCTACAAGTTAGACCAAAAAACTCAAGAGAAATCTTGGGGATTTAGATCTTAATCGCTTTTCTTAAGCTCTCAGCTGCGGTTTCAGGCGTTACAGTGTTGATAAAGCAGCCTGTGCTTTTTTCAAAACCAGCCCATGTTGCCAGTTTGGGGTAGACTTCTAGATGCCAGTGGTAGCTGTCTTTAGCTTCAATGTCTATGACTTGGTGAATGCCGTAGTTGTAAGGTGGGTCGTTAACTATATCTTTTAAAGCTTTGAGGCTGCCTTTTAGGTTTTTTGCGAAAGCAGAAATCTCAGATGCCGTTAGTTTTTGAATGTTGGGTGCGTGATGTTTGGGCAATATCCAGAACTCCATAGGGTTAATGCTTGCGTACGGAGCAAAAACTGCGAAATCTCCGTCTTCAGAAACCAGCCGTGGACCCTTCGTTTCCCCCTCAATTATATCGCAGAATATGCATTTGCCATGGTCCTCGCAGAAGGCTTGGCTGGCTTTTTGCTCTTCCCGAATAGTCGTTGGAACCATAGGAGTTGCAATAATTTGGCTATGCGCATGAGAAAGCGACGCTCCAGCCTCCAAGCCGTGATTGCGAAAAATCGAAACATACTTAACATATGGTTTTGCGCTTAAGTCCTTGAACCTTTCAATGTAAGCTCTGATAACCAGTTCAAGCTGGGGCAACTCTGCGTCGGCTGGGCCTTCATCGTGGTTTGGCGATTCAACAATAACTTCATGATGCCCAATCGCTGTCCACAAAAACTCGTTTTTAACGATTTGTTTTTCATCTCCAGGCTGTTTGGGTGGGCTAAAAGCGGGGTAGAGGTTTGGGATGACGCGGACAAACCAGTTTCTTTCTCGCTCTCCAGTCAGAGGGTCTTCACTTTTCTTTATTTCACCATTCTCTTTCTTGTAGAGCATTATTGCAGGCGGAGTCATGTTTTCGTTGCCCACGCACATTGGGCAAACGGCGGTTTTGGCGGCTTCAGGCTTTAGTTTGGCGAGGTCGGTGGGTCGGCGGCTACGTTCGGTAGCGATTACAACCCAGCGGTCAAGCAAGTAATCTTTTCTAAGTTCATTATAAGGCATACAAAACAAGAATGGAGCTTGGGCATTTTAGTATTTCTAAGAACACCAGCAGGCAGTTGGTGGGAGGTTGGAAGGTTTTATATCGGTAACTCACAATAGAAAGAGCCGGTTTTAAACCGCTGAGAACATGATTGACCCGTCAAGTTCACAACCACGTTGGAAATTCGGGGCAACCTTAACCAATTGGCGAGTAGCCTTCCTGATTTTTGCCATCGTATATGCCGTTGTTCTGCTGTTGAACTTGACTAACATGCCCATGCAATGGGACGAAACAACCCACTTAAACGGCGCCTTATACCTGAACAGCGGACTCTACAGCAAATTCATATCCAACTCTTTCTATCCACCCCTCTATGACGCAATAACCGCCATCTCATTCCAAACCCTAGGAACAAGCCTGGCTTCAGCTAGATTAGTTTCAGCCGTTTTCTCGGTTCTTTCGCTTTGGGTAGCCTTCGAGCTAGCCTATACACTTGTACAACGGAAAAACTGCATTACTTTCGGCTGTTTTGCTGGGAGTCATGCCGGGTTATTTTTGGGTCTCACGTTTGGCACTACTGGAAACTATGCTTCTGTTCTTTGTTTTGGCGGCGCTTCTTTTGCTTTTTCCGTTGGCTAACGAAACAGGCAGGACAAGTATCTGGTTTTAGGTGGCTTAGCGGTGGGTTTAGGATGCCTTACCAAATACCAAGCGATTGTAGCAGGCGTAATTATGCTTCTGAGCATTCTGTTTTTGGCAAGGGGACAACTTAAGCGGGCATTTTCAAGGTTCACGCTACTAATCGTTACAGCCGTGATGGTGATTGTTCCCTGGATAATCATCGCCTACCAAGTTTACGCATCAAAAACCCTGAGCCAATGGCTCTACGCACTCCAAATAGGGAATCCAGAAAAATCCGTCTACAGCGACCGTTACCCCTCACCAATATTCTACCTGATAGAGGTCGTTTGGCCCTACACCAACTTCCACCCAATCTCCATTTTCATCTACGTCCTAGCCCTTGCAGGCTTAGGTTTTCTTGTGTGGAGACACAGCAAAAGCGACAAGTTCGTGCTCATCTGGTTTGTCAGCATCTTCGTGTTTTTCTCATTCATCGATAACAAGGAGTGGCGGTATGTGCTACCGCTGTTTCCCGCCTTAGCTATCGCCTTCGCTGTCCTGATACTGTTCCTTTACGGCAAGGTTGATGGGGTTTGGAAGAAGCAGGTGACGCAAACAAGAAGCGGAATGCAAAGATTGCCGCTGGCTTACTTATCGTTTTAACTGCTGGAGCAATGGCTTATAGCATTTACGACGCTTACTCAATAACCGCTTTTTTCAACATTAAAATAGAGCTGGAACCAGCCACAGTCTACGCAATGAACCGTATGCAAAACAATCAAACAATAATGGTTCTTGCCCCCTTCAACTTTTTCAGCCAAGACATGGTAAAATTCTATCTTTGGAAAAACGGAAACAACCAAATCCAAACCTACCAATACCCCACCCTGCCCGTCGACACCTACACGCCCAAATTTAACATCACCGAATTGATCAGCCAATGCAAACAGTACAACGTCAAGTTTCTCTTCACCTACGAGGAAGGCGGCACCGTACCCTACTACAACACAACACTCAACCTGCAGCAGATTTACGAACAACTTTATGCCTCAGGCAACTTCAGCCAAATAACTCAAGAAGCCACATTCGGCGTAAACCCCCGAAGAATCCTGATACTCACATTCCTTGGGTAATCCACTCTTTGAACTATCTGGATCCAGTCTAAGAAAAATAGAAGCAGGACATATTCATCGATTAGGATTTAATTTTAGGGTACTATATTTATGCAAATCAAAGGGATATTACCAAAAAATTTAATGCCAGAATAGCGAGCAAGACCAGAAATACAGCTATTTTCTATAAGAAGAAGCGATGAATTAGTCTTCATAAATTTTCAAAAGTTATCTTTGAGTTCTTCTATAGAGTTAGAAGATTGCGCAGGCATTTTTGCGAGGCATGCATATGTGGTGGAATTGAAAAAGAAACTGATAAGCTCCGTGAGGAATACTAAGGTTTGAAGTATGTGCTTGAAAGCCGTATTCTGATAGTATAGTAAGAATTTCTCAAAAACACGTGGTTTCTAGGAAAACAACAAGGAATGTTATTTGCTGTTGTTCTTTCAAACAAACAGAATTATTTCTCAAAAAAGGTGAGAGGGATAAATGGAGGGTTTTATTCGTTGTGTTGCTTTGTTTTGCCTTTGCCGAACCTGAGTTTTGCCGTCAAAATCTTCTCCGTTGCAAATAACCTTGATGCAATGTACATTATTACGACTGTGAAGATTGCAACGTAGATAATCCCAAACACGACAATTCCGTAATCGCCTGTGATTACGGCTTTTGCGGCGATAATTGGGTGACTATATGGAATTGCGTAGAAAATCGCCTTTACTGCAAGGGGTAGCGAATTCACGTCTAAGTAGACTAAAGCTAACGAGGGAATGAAAATCAACGGGTAAATGTAGCCTACCAAGGCTTGTGCGCCTCGGACATTTTCGCTAAACGCTGACATAATCACAGCCAAGGCTAAAGCCGACAGCAACGTAAAGAATAAACTAACACCCAATAGAATATAGCCGCCAACAGAAGGCACTAAACCTAGAGCAACTAAATCAACACTGCCACCTACAGTTCCAGCAATCCCATTGGATATAGAGCCAATCATGTAGTTGTAGCCGACCAAAACCGCTATCGAAGCAGCGCCAGCGACAATGATAGTGCTTGAAACTTTACCCATTAAAATTGCGAACCTGTCCACAGGAGTGGTAAGCAGCGTCTCCAAGGTTTTTTCCTCTTTCTCCATCGCAACACTGGTAGCAGCAATCTGCATCGCATAAGTCAACATAATCATAATCGTGATTGGCAGAGCAATCGACTGCGACAACATCAAACTCGAAAGCGTGCTAGCATCAACGCCCTGTTCGATTTGACCCTTAATAATGCTTGATTGGGAAACCGCAACTACGTCAGGAGCAACTGCTCGGTTAAAGCCCGCAACTACTGCAGTGACCGCCGTTCCTCCGATGCCGCTGAAAATTCCTCCTCCACCGTTGAAAACTCCGTAAACATTAACCATTCCTGTAATATTCCTTGCGCCATCGGCATGCATAGTTAAGTTAGTGCTAAACCCAGAAGGAATTTCCAGAAACATAGTACTGTTGTATTTCCCAAGCATCCCTTGGTCCACTACATTCTGCGGTGTAAGGTCCGTAACAACTTCAACGTTCATGGTACTGTTCAAGTAACTTACAAGCGCATTACTCCACGTTCCATTACTGTCATTGTCAACCACTAGCAGAGTCGCCCTTTGAGCTTCCTCCTGTGCTGACTGAACCGCAAAACCCATAACTAAACCCAGAACCGGAAACATAATCAACGGCAACACTATCATGCCGATTAGGATTTTTGGGTCACGCATGAGCTCTTTTAACTCTTTGACAAGAATAGTCGTGAAGCCTTTAAGCAAAGCCGACCACCTTGGCAAAAACCTCTTCTAAGTTCTCGCTTCTGTATGTTACTTTAAGCGTTTTAGGTTCGCCTTCAACAACCAATTTACCTTTATGCACTAACGCCACTCGATCGCAGAGATATTCAACTTCTAGCATGTTGTGGCTGCTAAGCAGAACCGTCACGCCATGCTCCTTCACGTAGCGTTTAACGATCTCACGAATATGGTAAGCATATAGAACGTCTAGGCCGCTTGCGGGTTCATCAAGAACCGCCAACTTTGGCCTAGTCATCAAAGCCCTTGCCACAAGCAGCCGCCGCTTCATGCCTTTGCTGTATGTTTTAGCTTTATCCTTCAATCGGTCGCCGAGCCCGCAAATCTCCGCTGCTTCAGCTACAGTGGCTTTCAGATTTGTGTTAGGTGTGCTTTGGAGTTTAGCCATAAACTGAAGGTACTCTAAACCTGTAAGGTTGGGGTAAACGCCAGATTCCTCTGGGAGGTAACTGAGGATTTGCCTTGTTTTTTCAGGCTGACGTGTTGCGTCTTGACCAAAAATGTTTATGGTGCCTGTTGTTGGTTTGATTAAAGTGCAGATAATCCGTAGAGTAGTGGTTTTCCCTGCTCCGTTTGGCCCGATTAAGCCGTAGATTTCGCCAGGTTTAATGTTAAAACTTACCCCGTCAAGTGCCCTTACTTGACCAAACTGCTTAGTTAATGATATTGCTTCAACGGCTAAGCTCAAGATTCCCACTCTCTTGCTTTTGGAAAACAAGAAATTGTTATTTAAGTTTTAACTATCCTTCGCCTAGCTTCTCAAGGTAATCTAGAAACTTTTTCAGCTCAGCTTTATCCATATCCGCCAGGTCGATGCGCTCAGCTTTGACATATTTGCGGAAGGATTCCAAACATTGGGTAGACGAAACATTCTGCTTAAAAGTTCGTACTTGGTCTCGCTCGATCTTGATACGGTAAAGTGTAGCCACGAAAGTGGCAAAAATTACTAAAGTATTGCTGACTATGACAATTAGTGAAATGTCAACCATCAGGAGTCACTCTTCCCTGTGGATAAAAGAAGGGAAGGGTTATTTTTCCTTTCGTTGTTTAGCGGCAGTTACCGTTTTCTGGCAGAATTCGCAGCACTCGAAGGATTTTCTTGAATTCTTCTTCTTTCAGGGATGCTCTGCGTCCATTGGCGTACATGTCTTTGACCGTATCCACTACTGCAGCGACTGTTGCATCGTCCGGAACGTTTCCTGATAGCTCGGTGATTTTATGCTTGATTATGCCTTTGCCTGATTGTTTGCCTATGGTTAAGCGTCTGATGTTGCCGACTAGTTCAGGCGGATAAGGCTCATAGGTCCAAGGGTCGTTGAGTACGCCGTGGGTGTGGATTCCTGATTCATGGGCGAATCCATAGTCGCCAACTATTGCCTTGTTAGGCGGAACCACATAACCTGTTGCTTTGCCGATGTAATCAGCGGTTGCTTTGAGTTTCTCAGTTTTGCCCGCGTACTTGTGTACACCATAGTGAAGGTAAAGGTTTAGCAGGACCTTTTCTGTCTCGGCGTTGCCTGCACGTTCCCCAATGCCAAGATATGTTGTGCTAGCATAGACTTTGTCCCAAACCCCTGAAGCAGCTTTAATCCCAGCCATCGTGTTCTCGACAGCGTTGCCGAAATCGTCATGTGCATGAATCTCTATGGCGCCTATGCGGGTTTCCTTCTTGATTGCAATCACTTTAGCGGGGATACCATGAGGCAAAGGGGCTTCTGGATCGGACAATCCAATACCAACGGTATCGCATATACGGTAACATTCCGCCCCCGCGTCGGCAATAGCATTTATGAAACTTCTCTCGAAGTCCCAGTCTGCACGTGTACTGTCTTCTCCATGAACAAAAGTTCTCAATCCACAAGTCTTAGCAGCATATTCTGTTACGTCAACGACATTAGCTAAGATTTGTTCTCGAGTCTTTTCAGGCCATTTAGCCAAGAAATGTATGTCTGAAACGGGGTGGGAAATTCCGACTTCTTTAAGCCCACATGCTACGGCGCTGTCGATGTCTTCTCTTACGGCGCGACACCAACCGGCTACTCGCAAATCAAGGTGCAAGTCGCCGATTAGTTTGCATGCCTTTTTGTCGGGTTCCTGATAATGGAAGAGCTCTATTCTTTCGACTCCTATTTCATTAAGCAGCTGTGCGATTTTGGCGGAATCTTTGGGTCCTGCAGCTAAACCCGGCATCTGGATGCCGTCTCGAAGTGTAGTGTCATCTATGATTGGGTTTGTTTTTAGGGGTTTTAATTTGAAATAGAAGTCTTTTATGTCCATTTTTTGTTCTACTCTGTCTATTTTTTCTTTTCTTAGACGTATGTTTTGTAATGCTAACTAA
The DNA here is from genome assembly GCA_963739495.1 of Candidatus Bathyarchaeota archaeon. Lineage (GTDB taxonomy): Archaea > Thermoproteota > Bathyarchaeia > Bathyarchaeales > Bathycorpusculaceae > Bathycorpusculum. Next base: position 85,546 of record CAVUAM010000001.1, read on the forward strand.
CGCTTAAATGTAATTGATAAACGTTTCTGCATACTTTTTGTAAATTTGTCAAGTGGCATACGTGACTTTAAAACAAAACTACTTGTCATTATGCTAACAAAAAGTTTACATTCAACTAGCAAATATTGGAGAACAGTGCCTTAAGGGTACCTGAAACCGCTAAAACATGCACCGACGCAAACTTACCAGCCACCCCAGTCACTGTAGCCAACGAAGCCCGCACCATAGGCAAAGAGGCAAGTGACGTACGAATCACAAAAATTTTGCGTTCCCCATCAAAATTAATTAAAGCCATACCCGTTAGACTCGCCCCAACCTCACCATACAGCCTGGTGACGGCAGCCCAAATCGCATCCATAAAATCCCGTTCGCTAGGCAAAACTTCACACTCAAGTTGCAAAGCAAGGTACCGGCGTTTAACACGTTTCAACTGGATTTACCTTCCTTGACAACGCTAATACCGGGAGCAATAAACCGTGAACTCAGCTTCTCACGGTTCCGTAGAACAATCCCTACCGGATTAGCAGAAATTGCATCCAAAGCCTGCTCCTCACCTAACCCAAACAGATAAGCCAAGCTTGCCAAATCCCGCGGCGTTCGCAACAAAGTCTCCTCACCAACACCACTTGAAATTATAACAGGCACATGAAACTCAAGCGCAACTGTAACTTCGCGGCGTAGGCACGAAAGTAACCTAACGCGTGCTGGACCTTCCATAACAAGCAGAGGTCTTATGTCAACTTCTAAAGCTGCCAAACTACAACTGGCCAGTTCGGCTTCGGCGCGATCGAAGAACCGTTTATGGTAATCGAGACTTGGAAAACTGAGCAAATCAACACGTCTGTCTTTAGCGGCTTGTCGAGCAATTTCCTTGCTATCGCATGCGATGCATATTATTTCGAACTGCCGCCTGAACTTACGTAGGAAACGCATCAGATCTTCTTGGCTTCGGGGTTTAAAGTCAGCACGCAAAACAAAATCTAACCTATTGTTTGAACACATAGTTTTTAAGGCTTCAACTTCAGCTTCTTGCGGTGCAGAATTGAATGGAACGCTTACATATCGATAGCCAAAAATCGCCGCCTTAGCGATTAACCGTTTAGCAGTTTGCTGATCTTTAGAGTTAATACGTAGATGCAAGTCCGCGAAGGTTCGGGTCATAACAGCAACCCAGCTTGCTTAGAAAAATCCAAAATTTCCTGCGAAGTCTTGTTCTTGAAGTGGATTTTTAGGTGAATCGGATCATTTTGAGTAAACCTTGTTGTGCCAAAAAAAGCGGATTGCTTATCAAAGCGTAAATATAAGTTGCCTTTCTCCAAATGCAGTTTGATGTCTCGGCCAAGTTCCTCTTTGTCGAGTGTGCTTAGGTTTGTCCCGATTTTTTCGATAGCTGCGGGAAGCAGTTTTTTGTCGGTTAGTTTGGAAGTGAAAAGGATAATGGGGTTTCCGTGGTGACCCGTGCAACTTGTTTTTTCAAAAACAAGGGTTTCCGCCAATTCGGTCGATAAAAGGTTGCGTACAGCTATTTGGACTTTAACGAGGTCTTCGGTTGCGTGTGCGAAGACTCTAATGTCTATGTATGCGATTGGCGGTTTAGCTGACATTGGGCACCGATTTGTGTTGGTTGGGGTTGCTTTTAGCTTTTTGGTTTAGTGTGGGCTTTTATACAGTCGACGTTGGCTTTATGGGTAGATTTGCGTTTAACGTCGATACGTATGCCCAGTTTTTTGGCTTGCTGCTTGTTTACGCCTGCTTCTTTGAGTTCGTTTGGGCTAAAGCCTTTCTTTCCGGTGGCTTTTTTGCCATTTTGTTTTGTTATGATTGGGGTTATGTGATGCATCTATTTGCCTCCTTTCTTCTGTTTGTCGCCGTGACGTCCTGTGTTGCCGAACTTGTGGCTTGGGCGCAGTTTCTCTGTGCCTCTGCCGCGATGGTGTAGTCCACGGACGTTTTTGCCTGCACTAGTCATGCTGCGGAAGACTCGGCTGGTGTGTTGTGGCTCTGTTATCCAGCTGACGTCTTTGTCAGTTTTTATGGTTGGTGCATTGGGGTCAAGCAATATAACTTCGAACCATTTGTGTTTACCGTCTTCGCCAACCCAGTAGCTGTTTAAGACTTCCAAGTTGGGGAATTTTTTGGCGGTTCGTTCCTCTGCGATTAATCGGATACTTTTTCCCGGTTTAAATTTGGCGACACCCATGCGTTTGGGGCGTCGTCCTGAACGGGGACGTAATTTTCTTAAATTGCCTCTGCGGACTTTTGTTCGGGCAACTACGAAGCCTTGTTTGGCTTTGTAGCCCAGTTTTCTTGCGCGGTCGAGTCTTGTAGGGTGCTCGATGCGTAGAACGGTTGGTTGTTTGCGCCACTGCACTAAGCGTTGACGCATAAGTTCTTCAACGAAGCTTTTTTCGGGCTGAGCCCATTCTTCGGCTATGTATTTGTATGCCATATATTTTTCATCCTATCTGTCTTGTTTGCTTACGGTTCAGTCCCGAAGGACCACATCCCAACGGACACGCTTGTCCGCCTGCAATTTCACATCATAGTACCCTTGAATGAGATAAACCTTTCCAGCGGAAATGGAGCTCTTATGCTTTGTTGGGGTTTTCGTTGGAAGTTTTGGACTTCTTGGATATGAATTTGGTTTATTGTTGTTTCTTGTATGTAGCTGTCCCTGTACATGACAACAGACAACAAATTGCTGGGCATATTGCCAAGTGATTTTCTATATGTCTATGTTTCATAAGCCTTCTTGGGGCTGTTCTTATGCGACTGAATTTTGAGTGTCTTTGAGGTGGGGAGAGTTTGACAGTCAAATAGAAAAGTGGTCTCTACCAACCCTTCTTGAAAGGATGCTTTACATCTTCAATACTTGAACCCACCACTTCTATTTCGTCAATTTCACCTATGCCTTTTTGATTAGCGGTGCGTATGTGGCTGATTTCGTGTGGGTCTAAGCCCATTACTCGTAGCGCAAGTAGCGTCAGTGGCGACTGGGTCTTTGCCTGCGAATATTAGGTCCATTTTGATGGGTGTGCCGTCGCTTGGTCCTTTGCCTTCCATGCCTACGAAGCCATCAATTATGGTTAGGCGGGTTTTATGACGGAGTTGATGTCGACTATGACTTTGCTTATGCCCTTGGCATGGTACTTTGCCTTGAATTTGTCAGGTAACAGCCCGAACATGTTTTTCATACCCAACGTGACTTTGGTTGCCATATGGGTTTTCATTTTGGCAGCGCTAATTATGGCTGATTCTGTTACGATACGGGGTACGGTTATATTTTTTAGGCACTCGCCTTTGGTAATTGGGATTTTGACTTTGTCCTTGACATGCCGCAGATTGAGGCATTCTACGCCGTATTGTTTACACATTTCTTCATGCCTGTGGCTTCAAAGGCTTTGTCGGCGTTAGTCATGGTTGCGTCGGATTCAACAACGTAGATTTCCACGGGCAGTTTTTTTAGCCGCTGAATTAATGCTTCAACCACGATGGGGTCTGTTGTGGCTCCTGTGTCCCAGGTCATGGTGGTTATGAAGTTGACTTTTATGAGAACCTTCTTGTAACCAGCCAAAGCAGACTCGTAATCGATCAAATCTAATGCTTGAAAAACGGGTTCGTGACCACGTTCGCCCTTAACTATTGCAACAACTGATTTCTCCACATAAATCCCAATTCAATAAACCACAAGCACGGTTTAAACATTCACCTAAACTAGTTGTATGGGTAGCCCCAACGCCAGCGCTGTCGCAAAACCTGCAACTAGCCCCAACATGATGGGGAACGGCAAGCCAGGGAAAATGCTTTTTTTCTCTAACGCAAAAAACGTTGCAATGGATCCTGCAAGGATGCCGACTATCGCCATTACGGTTGGGAGGATGTTGGAGGTGAATTTGAAGAATATGACTCCCATCAGCATGGAATAGAACACCAAATCGCCCAGCCCCATCTGGATGTCTTTAAACGAGAAACTCAAACCCTGCAGTTGATCAAGCCCCGAGGCCGCAATTTTTCCCATAGGACCCTTGTAAACAGCGATGACATCATAGACGGCGAGGAAAGCGAGAATTATGACTGCACTATAAAGGGGAATGGAGAATCCAAAGAAGATACCTAATGCACCGCCTATGGCGACGACGGCTACGTTTCGCACTGTGCTACCGAAGCGGAAGATGGAGAGATCAAAGAGCACCGCCACCACTATGGATAACGCAATCAGTATCCAAAGGTTATCTATAATTGGGAAAAAAACTAGAATTGCCGATAAATAGACCAACGAAAGCAACAGAGACGCTGCCGTCAATGCCACCACGATTAAACCTTTGATGATGTTTTTGCTTTTCCGTTTAAGCAGAGAAATAGAATATTGTCGCGCTTATCGCGATGAGGACCACAAAATATAGTGCGTTGCCGTATGGTGCGCCCGGGGTGGTTTCAGGAATGGGCGTTACTGGTATGGCTTCGGACTGTTGGGGTGCAATCAAATATGCGCATCCTAAACCGAAAAGCAGGCTCGCTAGTATGGGAACTAAATAGACGATTTGGAACTTGAATTTGTCCTGCTCTTTCTGCTCAGGTTTTTGTGGTTCAGATTTTGGCTGTTCAGTCACGTCTCTTACCCTAAATTGCTAATCGCTAATAGCCGCTTGCAAGTAACATTCGTCACATAACAAGTTTTGCTTCTTATCGGTGTCAAAGATAGAGTTAGAAAAGTGCATATCGCATAGAGAATGAGGGCAATGTTTCACGCCTAACGTGTGTCCCAACTCGTGGACTGCTTCTTTTTGTGCCCGCAGTAGATAGAGCGACTGGTTAGGACGGTCTTTGCAGAATTCGGGTTTTAGCCGCCAAACCGAAACAAGTGCCGCCGAACCAGGAGTGTATGCTTCGCCAAAAACATAGTTTAACCCAAACGAAAACATGTCAGCATCCACAATACCTATAATTCGGTGAAAATCCTGTTGCCTTCTAGCCGCATAAACTCTAACCTCGTTAAGAAGCAAGCTCGAGTTGTATTGACTACGTTTCTTATCAAACGCGCCCTGAGAGACAGGCAAAACATCCGTGATTAAACTTGCAGTTGTATCGGGAAAGGTTTTCGGCAAGCCCTCTGCTATGGCAGCGAGAACCTCTGGGTCAACTTGCCCAACCTGCAAAATCCCAACTTTCATATGCTTAGCCTAGATTTGGTAGGTTTCTCCAGTCCGCGGGGCAACAGCATCCAAGCCTAACTCGGTTTTTGCCCAGTTCGCAAACAGTTCACAGTTACCTTCTGCGCCGTGAACTACGAAGACTTTGGGTTTGCCACCCAGCCTAATTAGGGCTTCTTTGAGTTTGCTTGCACCGCAATGTGATGAGAAGTCGAAATGACGGTACTGTGCCTTAATCTTGCGAACTTGCCCGTCGATTGTACAGACGCCTTTTTCCATAAGTTCCCTGCCGGGTGTACCTGGAATCTGGTAGCTAACTAAGAAAACAGCGTTGTTTGCTTTTTTACCGAGTTTAGAAATGTAAAATGCTGCTGGACCGCCTTTAAGCATGCCTGCAGTCGAAATAATGACTCCGGGTTTTCTTAGGGCATTTCGCCTGTCACGCCAGCCTTCTACCCACTCTGCTGAGTGCATGGCGTTCATGAAGAGCTTGGGATCTTTGAGGAATTCTTTGTAATTCATGATTACTCGGCTTGCTTCACGTGCCATGCCATCTAAAGTTACTGGGTACTCAAAATGATGCGCGGCTAAGACGCAAGCTATCTCCTGTGAACGCCCTACACCAAACGCAGGGACAAGCACGGTTCCGCCCGCTTCAACTACAATCGTGCAGGCTTCAACAAACTGCCGCTCTAGTTCCAAGCGTTCCGTATGGTCAGCATCAGCATACGTGCTTTCTATAACGACTGCATCTAAATCGCCGTAGTTCATCGGGGCACCCGCCAAAAGTTTGCTATCTTCCAAGTTGAAGTCGCCGGTGTAGAGTATACGTTTGCCTTCTGCTTCCATTAGAACCTGTGAGCTTCCAGGGGTATGGCCAGCGTTGAACAATTTGATATTCATGTCGCCGATGGATTCTTCAATACCAAAATCTAGGTGCTTGTTGTTGTGCATCATGGTTTTTAGTTCAAGATATTCAAATGGCAAGTAGTAGCTGGATAGGTGGATGAAGTCTTGTACGAGGAGCTGGGTTAATTCTAAGCTAAGTTTGTTTGTGTAAAGAGGTTTTTTGTCGTTTATGTAGAAGATAGGAACAGCGCCTGAATGGTCAAGGTGGCTGTGGGTTAAAATTACTGCGTTGACTTCTTTGGGGGGAACATGCATTGGGAAACCTGGTTCATTATCAAGCATAACACCGTAATCGCAAATGACCTGAGTCTTCGAAGTCTTAACGCTTATTCCAATTCTGCCGACTTCGCGCGCTCCACCTAAAAATCCAACTTGCAAAATAGACCAATCCTTACTCTTAACATCTAACGATTAAAAATGGACTAAGCTGTTTTAAAAATGTATTGACCCCCGATTCACTTGTGCAGAAACAGAGCCTTGCTTTATGGCTTTTAAAACCGAGTCGACATCCAAGTTAGCATCGACTTTGTTGTAAACGCTGAATAACTCGGACACTTGATGTGCGTCACTACCAGCGGTTCCTGGCAAACCTAAATCCTTAGCAAGTTCTTTTGCCTCGTTGTTTGCGGCTTGGCTAGACCCGCCGTTTAAGACTTCGATAGCATCAACCTTGTAGTTTCTAGCACTCTCACCCATACCATACATCCTGAAGGGATGCGCCACAATAGAAACCCCACCCACAGACGTAGCAAAGTCAGAAACAGCCTCAGGCGTCCACGGCTTAGGCGGCAACTCGTAAGTGCCCAAAACCACCACATCCCCCTGATCAGTGCTGATTTCAACGCCTGGAATCACCAAAATATCAGGGTATGCCGAAGCCAACTCAACTGTTGCCCTGCAACCGCGAACGCTGTCATGGTCTGTTACGGCTGCAACCTTAATGAAACTGTGCGCCACAAGCATGTCAACGAGAGTTTTGGGTTGTATAACGGAGTCTGCCGAGTAAATCGTGTGAATATGAAAATCTGCGTAGAGAGATTCTATAGGTGATTTCCCCTTCAAGGAGACGAGTAGAACACTTCATTACTGCCGATGTGACCGTTTTCCTCTCTCTCAAGGTACTCTTTTATGCTTGATTCAACAACCGCATCAAGTTTACACTGAGGTTTTTTTGCAACAAAAGACCGTAACTCCTTCTCAGTTTCGTCAGATAATGTAACGGTGATTTTTCCCATCAAATAATCTCCTGCTAAGTTACTAAATAGATCTCAAATGTCTATAAGCGGCTAGCACTAAAAAAGTTTGCCGAAAGCTTAGTTTGAGGCGTTTCTTCAGGAGGCAAGGTGACAGGCGCTATTAATCAAGTTTTTTCGCTCAACCGTTCCCGCAGAAAACTCTCTAATTGGCTAAAAATCTCTCTGCTACCCTGCACATTGGCGTCCACAGAATCAAACGGTAAACCCTTGGTGCCACAAGCAGATTTTACTGTTTTTTTAACGGTGTCTGCCCAATGTTTGGGGTCATTTAGCAAAACCACGCTCTTATAAGTAGAACGCATGATGTACCAGGCGGTTTGGCTTGCAACATACTCAACAGTTTCCAAGTCAAACGGATGAGCCGTTTCATGCTGAGACAACGGGTAGACCTCATCAAGCTCCAAAGGAACTAAGCCGAACGGCGCAGAATAAACACAAACATGAACCTGCCCTGAAAGTTCTTTGCCTAAGCTTCTGAACAACTGCCTGATTTTTTTGAATTCTGGTGCTTTGTGGAAGGGTTTGTTTCGAGTTTGGGGTACAAGCAAAAGCACCTTTGCATCCTTGGGTGGAGTGTACCGTTCGGTTAAGCGGTTGCGGTAATGGGTGATTTCTGGACGTGCAAGTCCGACTGAGTCGAAGTAAAAGAAGCCACTGGTTTTTGCTGTTGGGCTGTATTCTTCGAGGAAATCGGCGTGGTTGCGAAGATGTTTTAGGGCTGAGAGGAGAGCCGGGTGAGCGTGGACACGCATTTCTGTGTGTTCCCAGAGTCGGCCATCTCTTATGGCTTGTTTTATGGCTTTGAGTTCGGCTAGGCAAACGTAAAGGTTATGTTCGGCGAGGAAAACTTCGCGTTCCTTGGGCGATTTTTTCTCTAAGCCTCGGGGCGTTTCTGCGGAGCATCTGGGGCAACTGCACGGGAAATAATCCAGCTCGTTGAGTCGCCATGTGCCTTCCGCGGTCATGTAACGATTCTCCCGAGCGTACAATGCGTAGGCTGCGGAGTCGAAGAGGTCACAACCTAACGCGACTGCCAACGAGAACATGGAGGGGTGTCCGGCGCCGAACAGGTGCAGGGGGCGCTCCATTGGGATGCCTTTTTTGCAGGTTAATATCATTTCAGCCAGAACGTCGTAGCGGTAGCTTTCCATAACTTCGGTAGGGCTACCCAAAGCGTGAATTTGGAAGGGCAACTTACCCATTTCAACTGCCGAGTTTGCCACTAAATCAAGGTGTTTTCCGCCCTGCACTGGTCCAACCCATAATATGTCGTCGCGGGTTTTTTCTTTAAAGAAGGCTTTGGCGCGCCGCAGGGTTTCTGCCACGGTAACTTCTGCTTGTTCCTTTGTGACTTTCCAGCCTGTTGGAATGTCTAGAATGGTTGCGATGTCGCTGCCGATGCCCTCTTGGTAAGCAACAATCTCTTTTTGGGAAACATCAATGTCCCCGTAAACGAGGATTTGATAGGCACCCGAATCCGTCATGATAGCGCCATCATAGCCCAAGAACTTATGCAAGCCCAACTCTATGGGTTTGTTGTCATACCTTTTTTTGATGATGTAAGAGTTCGTGATGACTGCTTGGAAGCCAAAGGTGTCCTTGAGTTTTTGGGGTGGAATGGGTTGGATACTGGGGTTGATAACTGGGAACAACAACGGGGTTTCCACTGTGCCGCTTTTGGTTTTTAGTTTGCCGATTCTGCCCAGCAAGTCTTTTTCTTTGATTTCGAAGCTCAAGGTGAAACCTAAACATGAAACGTTGCGCGGTTACAAAAACATTAGCCCCAAATCCCCGCGAAGATAACACACTCTCAAACTTTGTTTCTTATTTCTTAATCAAAAAAGCTTATTTTGTTTAAGCATCCATTTAGTTGGTTGGGGTTCAAATGGACGAACATGCAAAAAGGCGTAGAATTCGGCTGATTTGGGCAGTTCTCTTAGGTATCGGTTTTCCTTTCGCAATCATCTACCCGTTCTTCGATGCCTACGTGGTGAAGCATTTAGCTTTTGACCTGCAAGTTTCTTTCGACTTCACAAACGGTTTACTCTTTATTGCAAGCATACTTTTCGGTTTCTCCTCGCTTATGGTTGTTAGTAAGGAGTGGGTTGATCGGAGAATTTGGACGGTTCTACTGCCTCCTCTAGTTTTGATTGTGTTAACGGGAGTTTCAATTAGCAATTTGGCGTTGGGCGCCACGAACTCAGTGCAGACTCTTGTGTTTAGCTCCGCCGCTTTCAACGCTAACGTAGTGAGCACGGGATTCATCCTTGGATATGTAACTCAAAAGTTGCCTTCCGAGAAAAAATAGAGAAGTAATTTCCTTCATTATCTTTAGGCAGCCTTATATCGTTTCGTCTATCTAAATACCCAACAGAAGGTCCCAGTCATGGTTTGCTCAATCGACATAAGCGAAAAACCAACATTAAACGATCCGATTCTAATCGAGGGTTTGCCAGGCATTGGTTTTGTAGCCAATATTGCAGCATTGCATCTGATTAAAGAGCTGAAAGCGACGAGGTTTGTCCAAATCTTCTCTTCGTCTTTTCAGGATTTTGCTATAACAACTGGCGACGGCGGAGCACGAACACCCATAAACGAACTCTACTATGCTAAGCGGGATGGCGAGCGTGACTTGATTATTTGGTATGGAAACACTCAGGCATTAACTACCGTTGGACAGTACGAGTTGGTTGGTAAAGTGCTAGATATCGCGCAGCAATTTGGATGCCGCTTCGTGATTTCCATCGGCGGCTTCAAAAAAGATGAAGCGCAGCCTGTCCCTGGAATCTACAGTACCGCTACTGATTTGGAGACGATGCAGCAGGCGCTTGATTTAGGCACAAAAGTTATGGTTGGACACGTTTTTGGCATCGCAGGTTTATCCATTGGGTTGGCAGGGATTAGGGATATGAAGGGTTTCTCGCTTCTGGTGGATACGCCTGGAATGAATCCCGATGTGAACGCTGCACGCTATGCACTTCTGACATTGGGCAAGTACTTGTATTTGGAAGTTGATTTGTCGGGGCTGGAAGCTAGCGGTGACGAAATCAAAAAGATGCTTGAATCCTTTGGAGTAATTCGGAGTATAACAGAAGAAAAGAAGAAAGAAGAGCAGCAGTTGCGCTGGTTCATCTAAGCTTAGACTTTGACTTCGCTCATGAATGTATCGTAGACTTTCTGGACGCGGTCAGCGGCTGGTCCGGAACCTTCCACGACGCCTTTTTCTGTTAGTTTCACCTTGTCCATAACCCAGATGAAGCCTTTGTCTTCGTAGAGTTTAACCATGGTTGGGAAAACTTTTTCTAATCTGCCAGCTAAGGCTTTGAGGTCGAAGGGTTTTTCTGCGCTAGATATTGACATAACGACGGCGCCATTAAGAACTAGTCGGTTTAGAAGTTTTCCTGAGTCGTCTTTGACGTCAGTTAAGCTTAGGCTTAGATTGTCAGGGTTTATGCCGACAAGTGTGCCGTTATAGGTTTTTCCGTTAGTGGTGACGACAGCGACGTTTTTATCGGCCAACGCTGCCACATCAGTGAAATACTTTCTTTGCGCTACAGACAACTTTTATTACTCCTTCAATTGGTACATGAAATTGCATATCAACTATTTATCTTTAATAAAAATAGAAACCAGAAAAGCGTTGGACATTTTACTGGACTGCCCGTTATCTTAGTTGCGCTTCAAGGGCGCTTAGTTTTTTTGGTTTTCCGCAGCATAATAGCTCCTATGGAACCCCCGCCAAGCAAAATTGTTATCGCGACAAGTGGTGAGATCTCCGGGATGGCGTGGGCAGTTGAAGGATTTGGGTTTTGGTTATTTGTTCGATTGGATGTTGAATCGGAAGTTTCTGAAGATGTAGGGGCCGGTGTTACGGTGAGAGTTGTAGACGGATTAGGGGTAGAGGAGGGATTTTCATTGGTTGTGGGTGCTTGCGTATCTGTGGGAGTCGGTGATGGCGTTAGGGAGGGAGTAGGGCTTGGTGTTGGAGTTGGCGTCAGTGTTTCTGTTGGGTTCGGCGAAGGTGTTGGGGTTGGAGCTATGGGAGTTTCGGGGTCTGGAACATCGAGAAGGGGCAGGTAATTTATGTAGCTGGAGCATGAAGCGTCATCGTTTTTGTCGTAAATCATGGAATCGATTATTGTTGTGTTAGTGATTCCCCAGTAGTTTTGGGAAGCATCCATATCTGCGGTGGTTGATGTTTGTTCTACTTCCAGGATTACTCCGGAAGTGCCGGTGAAAGAATTGTTGTTTACGAACGTTTTGCTTAGCCCATAGCTTGCAAAGTTATTAATAATGTATCCTTGGTTGTTAAGGAAAAGGTTGTATTTTACCGAAACAACTCCTGTGGTATTGGAGGAATAATCATCTGTCCCTATCTTTATGCCTGAGGTATTCGTAAAGGTATTATATTCAATAAATACGTCTTGCGAAGGGTACCACAAGTAAGATTCTTGTGACAGGTTACTTAGCTCTGAATTAGTCAAATTAAAAGAGCCCGTATTGTCAAACCAAAAGGCACTTAGCCCATTTCTAATAACACAGTAATCCAAGTCTACGAATCCTGTGGCAACTGGATGGATTTGTTTTAAAAAAGTTTGAGTTGCCGTTGCCATCAAAAATTATTTCGCTAGTAGTATTGCCGTGAGCCATTATAAAGCCGTTGACTAGAAACATTGTGCTAACGGAGGATTGAACAGTGACTGTTACGCCTGGCTCAATTGTCAGATTAACGGCTTCAGGGATCTGTATCGTATCTGTTATGATATAGGGGCTGTTTTCCGCCGTCCAAGTTGTGTTGCTTGTTAATGTTCCACCCACTTGTGTTCCTACATCGCCGGAGGCAGTAAGCTTGTTACTTGGAAGGCTAATTTGAAGGGCTAATAGGATGCTTGTTAGCAATAGTGAGAGCAGGATGAGGGTTTTCGTGTATTTTTTGTGAGTTTTCAAGGGTACCATTTTGATTATTATTCAAGCTCCCTTTTATTGTTTATTGAGATTAGCGATATTAAGTAGGAAGTACAACAAAACAACACACAAGAATAACCCTGAAACCTCGTCATCGCAGAATAATCCAAAAAAGATAGAACCCTATTTCATTGCCCTTTTCAGTAGAACCATAAAGGACTAAGTGAGCTTTTTGATTATTTCACAGTTCTGTTTCAAATACACTACTACATCAGCGGGAAGGTCACGTTCAACCATCAAGTTTGCTCCAATCCAAGTATTTGCACCAACCTTAACACCAGGCATAAAAAGCGACTTAATCCCCGTTTTTACGTTGTCGCCAAGGACTGCACCGAGTTTTCGCCGACCCGTATTGACAACTTGATCTTTAACCATCATTTTGATGGAGCCGGAATCGAAACGGTAATTCGCGATTATCGTGCCTGCACCGAGGTTGCATTTTTCACCTAAAATACTGTCACCAACGTAAGATAGATGACCTGCATGGGTGCCGTCCATGAGAATGCTGTTTTTGATTTCGCAAGCGTTTCCAACCCGGACTTTCTTGCCCAAACTGGTACCTGAACGGATATAGCAATTGGGTCCAACATCTGCTTCTTCGTCTATGAAGACTGGACCTTCGATGTAGGCACCTGAGCGAATCCGTGCGGATTCGGCGACGGTGACGGGACCTATTAAATGCGCTCCCTGCTCAACTGTACCAAGAACTTTGTGTTCCATGCGTTTGAGTGCCCAGTTGTTTGCATCAAGCAAGTCCCAAGGTCTGCCAACGTCAAACCAGTCATCTTTAGAAAGTTGGGCTGCCAAAACGGTTTTGCCTTCCTCAGCGAGCATGGTTATTGCATCAGTAAGTTCCCATTCGCCGCGGACCGACGCTTTGGTTTTTTTTATTTTATCGAAGACATCTTTTGAGAAAACATAAATTCCTGCGTTGGCCAAATTTGAAGGCGCTTTCCCAGTGGCGGGTTTTTCAACTAGGCGCTTAACCTTGCCCTCGGCGTCTATGCTCGATTATACCGTAATTTTCGGGTCGGTCAACGGGAACTACACCAATAACCGAGGAGTTTTTTCCTTTCTTAAACTGAGAGAGAATGTCTTTTACGGCGTCTTGACCAAACAACAAATCCCCATAAATCAAGACAAAGTCGCCGTCAACATAGGGTTCAGCAACTTCAGCAGCATTGCCCGTACCCAAAATCGCGTTCTGCTCCACGTAACTGAGTTTCAAGCCGAGTTTTTCGCCATCTCCAAAGTAGCTACGGATGGATTCACCCATGTAGTGAGTAACAATTATTGCCTCATCAATCCCAGCTCTTTTAACTGCTTCTAGGCAGAACTGAAGAATCGGTTTTCCTGTAACCTTGATAAGGTGTTTGGGGCGTGTTGCCGTTATAGGCATGAGCCTTTCGCCGGCGCCAGCAGCCAGGAGGACAGCTTTCAATTCGGGTTTACCTCGATTTGTTTATGTATTAGTGCTGTTGCCTTTGCCGTTATATCTTTTGCCGCCATCAGTGATTCACCTTCAACCGTTAAACGAATAAGTGGCTCTGTACCTGAGGCCCGAACAAGAAGCCAGCCGTTTTTCAAAGCCAGCCGAACACCGTCTAGGGCTGAGAAATTGGTGTATGCGGGGAACTCCGCTTTAAGAACCCTGCCAAGTAGTTCGACTAATTTGTATTTCTGCTCGTTCGTGCAAACGATGTTTACACGCTTGGTTATGTACTCTGGCACTTCGCTGATAAACTCCGAGACGCTTTTTCCCTCCTCCTCCAGTGCTGCAAGGAACAACGCAGCCGAAAGAGGACCATCAGGACAAAGATGCATTTGGGGATGCACCCATGCGCCGCAAGGCTCGCCACCGAAGATTCCGCCATCACGTTTGAGGGCTTCAGAAACATAAATGTCACCGACTTTTACTCGGACTACATTGCCGTTATATTTTTGCGCCATCGTTTCCACACACATTGATGCCTCAATAGTAGTAACTATTGTTCCGCCGCCATTACGTTTCAAGGCAAAAGCGCCATAAGCTGCTAAGGAACGGTCAAAACTCACAAAAACGCCCTTTTCATCAACAAATGCAACGCGGTCAGCGTCACCGTCAAAAGCAATTCCAATGTCTGCACCAAGGCTTTTTACTGTTTTTGAGAGGTTCTGGAGTGATTCGGCTGTTGGTTCAGATTTTCGGGCTGGAAAATACCCGTCTGGTTGGGCGTTTAAGGCGGTTACTTTGCAGCCTAACGCATTGAACATTTGTGGAGCGATGTTAAATGCGGCACCGCATCCTGGGTCAACTACAACTTTCCATCGCGTTTTCAAGTAAACTGCCTTAGCAACCATATCCAGATAAATCTGCCCTGCGTCTACAGATGTAACTCTGCCGAGTTCTTGCCAATCCGCTAAGCCAAAGGTCCCATCTGCAACGATTTTTTCAACTGCATCTTGGTCCTCGTCAGTGTAGGATAGGCTATCACCATTGAATACTTTGATACCATTATATTGGGGCGGATTATGGGAAGCTGTAAGCATAAAACCAGCGTCGGCACCCAACGCTTTGGCGACATAAGCTAAAACGGGCGTCGGCACCACACCCAAAAGCAAAACATCCGTGCCAGTTGAAACTAAACCTGAAACTAAGGCGTCCTCAAGCATGTAGCCTGAAACCCGTGTATCACGGGCAACAATGGCTTTTTTCGCTTTTGCATGCGTCGCTACAGCTGAGGCAACCCTGCAAGCGAGAGTGGGAGTTAAATCGATGTTTGCTAGTCCTCTGACACCTGAGCTTCCGAACAGTTTAGCCATAAGTTTGCACCTGTTATTGCATGGTAGTGTGTAGGTTACTTAAAAAAGAATTTGTCACAACCTAAGCTTGTGTTTCTAGGAATCCAACTAGTTTTTCTTTGGTAGGATGCTGCCCGTCGGCATCTTGGAGATAACAGGCAGAAACAGCATTCGCCAACAGTAAACGGCACTCGTCAGAAAGCCCATTATGGTCACCTAAGATGTTGCCTGCACACCAGGCATCACCTGCGCCCGTTGCACGCAAAGCCTTCACTTTAAACGCCGGAACCACCACTTCCTTATTGTCCTTCAGGGAAGCGGAAAAAACAGTAGTATGCAAGTCAATTCTAGCGGGCAAAAGTTTAGTTAAAACCCTTGCTGCCTCCAGTGCAAGCTCCGCAAACCCAAGATGCTCTCTATTCTCTTTCAAATCCAAATCAAGCATACTCGCATAAATGATGGCTTCGTTCTCGTTAACGCTTAGTACATCAACTTTATCGGTTTTCAGCACTTTATCCATCAAAACAGATAATTCTTTTTTATTTGCAGTCGGGTCTGCGGTGTCATAATAAGTCTTGCTCCTTCCACTTCGTTTTGCTCTCTCAAAAACGGCTTGAGCCAACTCCGTACCGAACCTAACGGTTCCTGCCCAGTTAAAAAGGCACACATAATCCGCATTCTCAACCAGCTTATAATCGGATTCGTTTAAGTTGGCGGGTCCAAAATCGGCTAATGCCCCCAAGTCGCGGAGCATAACGTTTGTTTTTCCATTTTCGTTTCTGAACTCGAGAGCTGTTGTTATTGAGGATTTGCCAGATGTCTTTATGTGTGATAGGTCAATTAGTGTGTTCTGGAATTGGTACTTTATTTGTTGAAGACCAAACTCGCTTGTGCAAATAACGGGTGTAACCTCGATGCCTAAACGGGCTAAGGCTGACGCTACGTTGATAGCATTTCCTCCACGTAGATCAGTTTGTGGGATTCCGTCGATGCTGCCGCCTTTTCGTTTAGCAACCTCAGCAATTAACCCCGAAAACTCGTCGGTGCCCCAATCCAAGCTTATCAGTCGGTCAAGGAAAAAATCGGGCATAACTACAGCCTTGCATTCTTTGGGATTTTGTAGCAAGAATGCTTGCAGTTCCTTTTTACATCCCGCTGACGTCATTTGGAGGCTCCTATATCTGTATTTCCCAAAAAGCTAAAATAACCTTTTGATTTAGAATACTGATTCATAATAGGGGAAGGGAAGCAGTTGAATGTAAAGTTCAAAATGGAAGTTAGTTTATTATTAGTTGCTATAGCATTATTTGCGGTAGCAATGTTCTTCTATTCATACCAAAGCCTTAGCTTAAGTTATCCATACCGAGGAATCGCACTTGCCTTAGTAGGCTTCGGCTCAGTTTCTATGGTTACAGCTTCAATTTCTTATTCAAAGAAAACAAAGAACATCATTGGTTAAATGTTATTTTTTTTTAGGCTTAACCTAAAAAGAACCTGATGAGCAACCAAGATATGTCGCCAAATGTTAAGGCGACAATCAAGCCCAAAGTTACAAGTATCAACATAGGCAAGCCTGGTGTCGCCCAAACGTAGGCATCGATTTTTCCAGATTGTACAGCTTTGGATAGACGTTCAATAGCTTTGTCTTGTGTTTCCTCATCTTGCGGAATCACCACGAGCTTGCGTTTGATTACGTTTTCCGTTTGTTCCTCGAGGTCTTCCATTGGAAACATATGCCTTTTCTTGAGCGTATCAACAGGCATGGGATAACCCGTTATGATAGCGAGAAACTTTTTTCCCACAGACTCGGATGCGAGCGTTCCAGGGAACATTTTGACACCTTTCTTTTGGTGCCAAACAACATTGCGCAGAACCATATATACAACGAATGCTGCACCGAAGAAGACGGAGTTGCTCAATATTGTTATGGGAAAAACATATTGCGCAATTGGCGATAGACCCTCATTAAAGACTGGCAATGATAGAGCTATGGGAGCGAAGGGTAAGGATAGAGCAATGCACATAAAAGCTTTGGAGTCTGCACCGCCGAAAAGACCAGAATAGAACAAGAGGAAAGCAATGCCAACTGTTAAGCCAACGCTCAAACCGAAAAGCGGCAGTTGGGAAGGTTCAAAGATAAGCAGTTCAGGGAGGGAGAGCGCGAGTGCTATAGGACCATATATTACCCAAACGCGGTTGCTTACTTCTCGGGTTTTGTAATCACTCCATGAAGCATAGAACAGGATGGCTAATGAAACAGTTATGTTTGCTCCAGTCAAGATTGCTTGTATTGTATTGATTGCTCTGCACCTTGTCAATTGTTTGGTTAGTTTGTGAAGGTTAAGGCTAATAAGATTTTGTTGGAAATTTGCTGCATAGCACACTTGAAATTTACTTGTTTTGAAGAATTAATTTTTGATAGTTATAGTTAGCGTGGGCGGATATTCTGCCAAAATCCAAAGACCCATAGGAGTTGTTCCATCATATAAATTGGCGATAGGCGTTGTTCCATCAAACGTTGCCACCGCACCAACCCAAGTAGCATCATAGGCGTAGGCAAATTGAACCTGCGATTGACTTACAGGCAACAATTCAAGCAATCCACTACTAGCTTTCAGGGCACCTTTAGAGGTGCTTGATGAGAAGGAATCAAACGCGTAAAGCTTCTGACTAGCTACGTCTGAGAACATTAATCCTGCACCCTTCCCATCGCTCGACATGAATTGACTAAAGTGATGCGCTGTCCAACCTCCAATTTCCGCATTAACGAATGTTCCGGTACCATTCTGGATGATGGGTAAACCAGCGAGTGTGCCATTTTCTGTTTGAATCTGCACTGAGGATATAGAGGTTGTGAGTTGAATCGGACAGAGGTCTGTGATGGTACGTGCCTGGGTTGAAGTAATGAACATTATTCTTAGCTGGTAGGTATAGTAGGTTGTGTTTGCTGGAAGTGTTAAGACGATGTTTGCATAGAGGTTGGGGCAACCCGTTGCACCATTGTTCCACTCTGCTTCTTGCTGCACAACATCTCTTACTATGCCATGGTGAATCACAAACGCCGCGCCTGCACCGTACACGCTAGCTTGCTGGTTAATACGCATGAAATTTGCGGTACTAAAGTTGGCTGACCCAGCCACAATTGCTTTGACATTAAAGCTTCCGAATTGGAGAGTAACATTGCCGTTCGTAAGCGTTGAAGCGCTTGGATTGTCGTTAGTGAAGTACCTGTTGGTGTATGCCAACGGAGTCTGGGTAGCTGCGTCGCTTCCATTCCACCAAACTGTAAAATCGGTAATTTTACTATTTAAGAGAAAGACAATCATTTGCCTATTGCCGAAGAGCGTAGTGTTACTTGTTAATCCCAAAGGTATTTGGTAACTAGACGCCCAATCTTCGATTTGGAATGGAACTTCCTGATTAATGCCGTTTATCGTTTGGTTTACGTGAATTGCTTTCACTGGAATCGGCGGTATAGGCAAGGTTTGAGTAGTCATTTGCATGTTTTGTCCCAGCCAACGCATGGTACCGTTCTGCAGGATCTCAAGCGAAAATGTGGATTGTTGCTGGCTAACTAGGAAGTTTATATCAGGTTCATCTTGCAGGAAGACTGAGTCAATGGACCAGCTGTCTTGTATAGGATCGGTCGCATCGTTACTCCCTACGAAGCGTATGGTGAGATTTGAAGAGTCGATGTATGGTGCGAGAGAAACGTTGTTGAAGTAGTTGGGAGCTAGCGACATTAGGTTCTGCCACGAGCCGCCATGCAAAACCTGCACCAACAAAGACTCCACATCCATGTTGCCTGTTTTTATGCATAGATCTTGGCGAAGGTTTGTGGCATTAACGTTTGTCCATTGCTCTTGGAGGTTAACTGCGTAATTGGTGACATCTGGACTGTACTGCACAAAGTCTAGATTCAAATCGAACGGGCTTGAAGTAGCTTTAGAAGCAGTTACCATTATCTTCCAATATCCGCTACTGTTTAGAAAACTTGATGGGTTGGTGACTACTGTTTGAGGCTTTGTCTGGTCGCCAGCTCCCAATGTCGCGGTCATAAACCCATTCCCGCTGGCGGGATATTGCTCCGTCGCTGAGTTGTAAAGCTGGAAAGTTGCCGCTACATTACTTGTAGAAGCAGAACTATCTATTGTCCATGAAAGATTGTTCCAAGGTAAGGGTATTGTTGAGTTTCCAATTAGCTCCACTTGGGCAGTGTACTGGTTTGAGGTTGAATAAGTGCAATAAATACTGTATTTATTAGTATCATGGTTAAAATTTACGGAACTTGGCCAATTACCATAGTTTTGATTTGATCTATGGCCTTGATTACTTGATCCCGAATTATAATGTAACGAAACAGTTCCACTTCCAGAATCAACCCAAGCTATGAGGATATAATTTGTATTCGCCGTTAGTATCGGTTTAGGGTCAGCAAAGCTAAAATTATACCAGCCTGTTGATGAAACGCTTGTTTCTTCTGTTCCAGCAATAAAATTGTGAGCTTCAGAATAAATAGCCGTTTTGACTTTTCGATTTAAAGCACCTCCTGATAAATCTAAATAAACTGATATGTTTTGAACTTGACCATAATCTGGAATATTAAACAATGAACCTCTCATTGAATTTCCAATGCTCTGAGTATTTGTCCCAACACCAGTAAATCCTAAAGTGGTTAAACCAGAAAAGGAAGTTGCGTATGAGCGGAAACTCATGTAAGCTCCATCGTTAACTTGCAAGCTGCCTATTGATCCACTAGCTAATGCCGTTGAACCATATGTGTTATAGTTTATGGGGAAGCTGGGTACAAGTGTTGTTCCTGAGGCTGCTTCTGTCAAGGTGTCGTAGATGCTGTCGGGTCGGTATTGTTGGGCAGTGAAGTTGCCATGGGTGCCGGCGACGTTCAAATTGGCGATATCTACATAATCTAAATCGGTTCTATATGCTGTTTTATTCCAAGATATTGCGGAAGTGAATTGGCTGTAGGATGCAGCTAGAACTGAGAGACCGCGGGTATCTTCAACTTGAACCACGTAGGCGTTGCTTGGCACTCCTGAAGGTAAGTCAACTATGTAGGTTCCATCTGCGTGCGAGATTATGTTCGTTGGAACCGAGAATTCCCATGTTAGATTTCCAAACACATATCGGAAAAACTTTAGGTTATCAGCTGCAAGGTTGATTAGGGGTTCACCGTTGTCTGTTAATATTTTAAACTGTGCTTGTGTTGTTGAGTTAATGTTTGATACTTGCACTTCCAATCGACTTGAAGCGGAGTAGCTTACTCCTGTTATGCCTAAACCATTCAAGTCATAAGTGACGTTCATACTGCCTTGACTGTAACTATCATTGGTGAACCAGTTTGCTTTGAGCTCCACTTGAGTAGTATTCAATGACAAACCCCACTCGGGCTTAATAGAACCCATATTCACTATGCCACTATCAAGGTAGTTTTGGGCCAACTTCTGAGCATAAGTCACATTGCCCGTGACCTTTAAAACTGAACCATAATAGCCAACTGTAAAACCTAAAAGCTGCTTAAGCGCCTGATTGGTTTCATCTATTGAACTCAAGATTTGAGGTTGCTCTTGAATTGGACTGAAGCGTATTGCAGAGTAAGTGCCTATAGCTGAAGCGATTAATACCACTGCAACAAGCAACGCTGCGATGATTGAAAACTGTCCTTTATTGTTCATTCTATCCACTCCCCACTAATCCTAGCTGTAAAATTACCAATCGTGAAGTGCCCTGCGCAGTATACTCTGATGCGTAGAGTCTGGGCTGAAAATATGACAGGAGGCTTAAGCCTGTGACTCGAACGTCAGGTGTTCGAGTTAAACCCAAAGCTAAAAGCGAACCTGTAATGTTTGAGGAGCCAGTTGCATAATGATTGTATATTGCTCCAGCCAAATAGTCGCCTGATGGGTTGAATACATTTAGTCCAACTCTAAGGTTGTAACTCATCAAGGTCGAGTTTGATAGTGCTCTGGTTGAAGTTTGATACGTCGAAGGATAGATTCCATAATAATTACTCAGGTCTGCAATGTTTTGTGTGAATGTGACCTGTCTGTTAGCGCTATCGGTGACTGCATTAGTGTTAGAAACATAGGCTTGATTGTTTATACCTTCAAGGAAAGCTCTTGAGCCGCCTGGACCAGTCATTTGCATTCCGTAAATGCCCCAGTTATTTTGTCCACCTGAGAAAGCTGCAGTGTTGCTAACGTAGTAGAAAGGGTAGCCTACAATGCTGGACCATGTCCAATTATAAAGGTTTACCCTTTGCCCCAAGTAGTAGCTGTAATAGGCATAGGAGTTCTGGGAGTAAGGTGCTTGGCAGTAGGTTGTAGGGATAGGTACTGCTTCCCCATAAGTATTAATGACAACCGCATTCCGAAGGGGTTCTCCTCGTAGTGAGGTTCCGCTTAGAATCTGGGCAAGCTGAGATGTATTCTGCACCATTACAGTGTTAACGAAATATGGTGATAACAGGTTGTAAAGGTCTTGGGCTAGACTCTGCGCTGTGTAGCCTGTAATCCACCATCCATTTGCATCACTGCAATTCAATATGTATAGTGTTCCACCGTTGCCTTCACTAATTTTCTCTGGCGTGACGTTAAATGTAACGTTGGAAGAAGCCACTGTGTAAGTCGAGACGTCTGAGGTTGTGCTGAGGCTTGCAGCGTTTGAGATAGAAGATACATAGTTGTAGACTTGCCCGTCTTGGTCGTTAACGTCATAAACTGTCAGATTGTACACTATGTTGGAGGGAAGAGAAGCTGAAAGCGCAACTTGTAACCCACTCCAAGCTGTAGCATTTTCAGTTTCGAAAGCAGCCTTGCTTAAGTCATAGTCGGAATCAAGCATCTGTAAGGTCGTAAATGATAGGCGTCGAAGGTTCATGGGTGAAACTTCTCTTGGTGATGGTAGAACTGTAAAGTATGAAGTAGCTATAATTGCGCCAGAGATAATTATAATTACAAATAGAACTTCGATTGTACGAATCATCTAATCAGTCCTCGAATATCCCTGCAGATCCCAAAGGCTGAGCTGAGCTTGATATGCGATGCCATCGACGGTAACTTGCCGAATGTCGGTTGTGACCCATTCTTGCCCCATTGGGTTGCCACCAAACTTTAAGGGCAAAGCCAGAGAACCCAACCCCCAAGGCATCAAAACAACCCCACACTGCCCTAAAGTGCTCTTGTAAGTCACGATCAAAATTCCATTATTGTTGGGAACAGTTATGGAAACGTAGTCTGGTTCACTACCGGAGCCATAAATTAAGTCTCCAACCGCGTTTTGTTGGTCCAATTGGACTTGACGAAACGTGTAGTCTTCAGTTAAAATCACAAACGAAGCGTTATAACTCAACTTTGAGTATCCTGAAGGTTGTGAAGGTTGACCCACG
Source organism: Candidatus Bathyarchaeota archaeon (assembly GCA_963739495.1). GTDB lineage: Archaea > Thermoproteota > Bathyarchaeia > Bathyarchaeales > Bathycorpusculaceae > Bathycorpusculum. The sequence goes on from CAVUAM010000001.1 coordinate 108,012, forward strand.
GAGTCGCTGTGAGCAAGAAATATGGTTCTGTTCTGGAAACTATTGGTTAAAGGAATCACTGTTTTGGAGAAGTCTGCAGGATTGTTTACGTAGTAACCCATTCCTTTGAGTCCATTAAGGTTTGAGTATGTGATTAGAGCATAAGATTGACTTTCGCTAGAAATTTGCGGAAAAACCAATTGCACCAAGCCTGCCTCATCAGTGACAGATACATTGCTTACAACTGTGTATGAGGGATAATCGTTTGTGCCTTGGTTAACTACTATGAGGCTATAGCTTAACGGTGCATTGGCAAGCGGATAACCTGTACCATCTACTCTTACCTGAACTGTTAATGGTGAATAGTCAGATATTTTTTGGAAATCAAAGGTTAGCGTGGGAGATAGGGTTAATTGGAATCCATAAGTACCGTTTATGCCCAGAAGCTTGGAAACGGTAGAGTAGCTGAGGCTTTCCGCTAAAGGTGAAAGTAGGTAACTGCCTAACCCTTCACTATTGTTGCTGTAGTATGTGTTTGTTCGGGGATAATAGACAGGCGACTGAGTGGAAGCTAACCGCATAGGAGAAAAAGAACTCAACTTATATTGGGAATAGTCGGGGTCCTGCAAACCAAACCCTGCAATTTCACTGTCACTTTGACCCCATGTGCTAGGTATGCCGGGATTCAGAAGCATGTTGTCTAAGAGGTCGCTGGTTTTAGTTGACAACGCATTGTGACGTTCATATACGATTCCGGTCTGCATGTTTTGGCTGAAAACACCGATAAAAATCGTAATGGCTGCCATGAATATTATCAGGGAAACCATATGGTCGATTGATCCACTCGCCATATCCTATGTTCCTCCAAAGGATAGCCAGATAGAATTGGACATCTTGTGGGCAATTAGGTTAAGTGAATGTGCGGTACTGTTGAAAGTCAAGTTTTCTTGCCAATCAACATTTTGTCCAAGCGTCACTAATGTTGAAGTTTGGTCTTTGGTACCTATCAGCTTGAGCGTGACGTTCATTATTTGGCTTGAAGTATCAAGGTGTGTCGCGTGGCTTAGGGTAGTTTTGTAAGCGTGACCTTGTATCAACGGGGGCGTATCTAGGGTGATTGTCATTGTGCCGTTAGGAATTGAGGCGTGATTCATAGTGTAGTATAGCTGCTGGATAGAACTGCCCATGTGCCCTGCCGTTTCTTGGAGCTCAATTGTCATGCTGGAATCCGCCCAAGTGTTCATGATTACTGAGGCGGTTAAAGGGAAAATGAAGATCTGAAGAATCAGAACAGGAATCATAATCATATACTCCAGGGTTATCGACGGCACAATTCAACCTCCAAAATGTTATACCTGTCCTATCGTAACTATCACATTGCCAACATAGAATTCAACAACTGAGTCAGGTGTCAACTTCGGAGTGGAAGCACTATCGAGTGTTATGGTATTGCTTTTAAAATTGAAAAAAGAAGAGTCAAATCCGAGAGATGCTGCCTGAGGAAAACTCACACTAATAATTACTTGGTCAACGTGATCTTGAGTAACCTTTGAAATACCCTCACCTGTCAACGTTATAGATTGGGATCTGTAGAGGTTTGTACCATTTTCAAGATTCGGCAGATAGAACTTGAAGTAGTTGGTTGATCCAGTGGTTGATGTTACAGTTGAAGTAAGAACTCTCATGGTTGGAACTAAAGCGATTCGATTGTAACTGCCACCGCTCATAGATGATTTTTGTTCACATATTACTTGGCTTATGGGTGCTGAGGAATCAGGCAGTAAAAATGAGGTGTTGGCAGTTATGGGGGCTCTTGCAAAGTAGTTGTTGCCAAGTGAATAGGAGCCTACAGGCATGTTGTATAGGATTATTCCTGTCTTCCCGGATAAACTCAAAGTTTTCGAGACTCCCGTGGTGGTGTGAACTTGAAAAGTGTAATCGAGTGCAACTTCTTGAAACTCTACGTTGCCGTACTTGATTGAGTAGCTAACTGTTTGTGCGCGACCAATTGTCCAAGCTATGTCGTCAATTTGCTGTCCCGTTGTTTGCATGAATTGTTTGTTTGTGTTGTATTCGTTTTCAGCCATCTTTAGACTCAAAATATTGTTTGCGTAAGTCATCGCGACCAGAATCATAACGACGGCAGAAGCCATCAGTATGACGGTTGAGATAGCTGGGCTAGTTGCGCTCTTATTCTTCCGAAAACTTCTGTGGCTATTTTGCATCTTCATCGTTCCTTATCCGAGTTTTACGAATTGTGGAATCACTTTGGCAGCTATGATTGAGATTAGCACCAGGATGGCTGCGTGTTTAAAGCCTGCTCCAACGGATTCTTCGCTTATTTTTCCTGCAACAATGCCGATTAGATAGCTGTTGAAGATAACCGATGAGATGAATACTATCTGCATCAGACTATTGTCCTGCGGAACCGAGTTTACGCCAGGCACAGTTATTCCAGTGGTTAAACCCATCATCATTATGGTAGTTGCCACCAGTAGAATCGAAGCTAAATACGGCATCATCACGTAGGGGCGAACTGACATTTTCTTTTCCTTCTCGACTTCCTGCGTCAAATTATTGAAACGCGCCAAAGATTCAATCATGGCGATGGTTCCTCCTCCTACATCTATGGTTTCAACGAGCAGAAACATGACGATTTGCACCATCCAACTCCGTGTACGATGAAGAAATTCCATCATGACTTTCTTAATGGGAATACCCCAGGAAATTTCGGTGCTGATTTTTCTGAGTTCCTTGGTGAAAGTGCCGTAATCACGTTTAGAGAGGCTTTCGATGCATTTTTCTGGTGAGAGACCTGTTTTTCTTACTTCGGTAAGGTCACGTAGGAAGTTTGTTACTCCTTGTTCCATGCCGTTCCTAACTTTGGCTAATTTGATGTGTACGATTGCTGCCGGTGCGGCAGAAATGAAAAGTGCCACAGCTAAAGCTACCGGCAAGTCAACGCCTATCGCCTGCAATTCGGTGAATATTGGAAGTTGTGTTGCTCCCATGAAGTTGGTGAGAAGCATGAATACGATTATAGCTATTACACCGCTTAATGCGAACACTTTGTACGGCCGCATTTCCAAAAGTGGTGTTTTCGGTTGCATGCTATGCGCGAGATAGATGAACATTATTGAAAGCATAGGTGTGAAAATGTAAGTGTACAGCAGTATGCCTGAGAATTGTGATATATCGGCAGTTGAGCCTGCTCCACTCTGGATGCCATTTACAGCAAACAGAATGTAAAAGCATAAGGACATCATGACCATGACGATTATGAAAGTTTCCAGCAGCATACCCAGTCGTTCAGCAGCCGCTTTAACGCGTAGGGCTCGGGTTTTGAAGATGTCTTCTGCTTTACGCTCAAGATAGTGTCCGATGTCGCCGCCTATGATTACTGTGGAAGCATAACCGCTCAAAAAATCCTTGAATATGTCAAGAGGAGTTTTTTTTGCCGCCAAATCAAGCGCTGAGAGTGGGTCAACACCGAAGATTTCTACATCTTTTATGATGTCTCTTGCTTCTTTACTCATCGCTGGCATGAGGTCCACTTGAGTTAAACGTTTGAAGCTAGTGTAGGGTGCTATGCCTCCTGACGACATAACGCTGATGTATGCTGCCGCAAAAGGCATTTCACGCTCCAAACTTGAGGATCTTTCGCTACCATTGTTCAGTGGAACAATTAGGAACCCTGCAATAACAAAGATGGGTAGAAATGCTAAGGCAAGGATTGGCAAGAAGCCATAGGTTAAAGCAACTGCTGCCGCAATGACAGATATTGGCAGGGTTAATAATGTAACGAAGAACATCAGTGAGATGTATGTTTCAGGGTAAATTCTTACGCGACCTTTTTCTAGGGAACCCTTGATTTGGGGAAAGACATTTTTTAGGAAGTATGGAGCATAGCGCCCGAATATTCGAAAGGACAAAGCCTCAAATTTATTTAGTAGCGGCAACTGGTTTGGCCTCCTCACTTTCAACTATTTTTCGGTAGAACTCTTTTGGTCTGGCATAGTATTCTGCGATGATTGAGGCGACTTCTTTGTAGCTTCGTATATTGCCCTTGCGCATCCAGCGTAGCACGTCGGTTCTCCGATTCAACTCGACAACAAGTTGTTCACGTGTTATACCTAGGCGCTCTGAAAAGTTGGTGAGAAGGAAGCTGGAATCTAAATCGATGGTTTGTTGGTCCTTGATTGGGTCCCATTTGAATGGATTTACGTATTTCTCGGAATCAATGATTTCGTTGAGTGAGAGTATACGACGGTAAGCTTTCTTTTCGCCATTCTTTACCAGGTGAACACGCTGAACGGACATGACTATATTCATAAGCGGGATGTATGCTGGTGAAATATCCATGGGTTTTTGAGTGAGACGCCTGATTGCTGATTGAACGTTTTCGGCGTGCATTGTACACATGCCACCGTGACCTGTGGCTAGAGCTTGGAATAAGACGTATGCTTCTTGACCTCGGACCTCACCTACAATCATCAAGTCAGGGCGGTGCCTCATGCATGTCTTGACCAAGTCAAATAGTGCAACTTCGCCGACGCTGCTGCCGCCTAAACCGTAACTTTGCCTAGCGATAAGTGAGACCCAGTTTTCATGGGACAAGTTCAGTTCAGCGGTCTCTTCGATAGTCATGATTTTGCTGCCGGGCTTAACGAGGCAGCCTAAAGCGTTTAATGCGGTGGTTTTACCCGCTGCTGTGCCTCCAAGTACCATGACTGAGGCGCGGTTTTCGAGGCAAATCCAAAGGTAAGCAGCCATTTCTTCGGTGAAGGTACCGATGTTGATTAGGTCAATTATTGAGTAGGGGTCTTCACGGAATTTTCGGATGGTATAGGCTGTGCCGAAGGGAGTAATTTCCCGTCTGTAAGCTACGGCCAAACGGTGTTTTCCTGGAAGCGACGCGTCAACGATGGGGAAGGCACTGCTGACATGTTTGCCTGCCATGTGGACCAGTTTAACTACAAGATTATCGAGGTCTTCGTCGCTTTCAAACTGCAGGTTAGTTTCTATGCTTTCAAAGACGCGGTGCCAAATGTAAACTGGTTTATTTACTCCGTCGCAGGAAATGTCTTCAATGTTGGGGTCCCGCATTAACGGATCGATCTTGCCAAAACCGACTAAATCGCGTTCAGCATGATAGAGAATTTTGTACCAAGAAACATCAGGAAGCCACCCGAGGCTGATTCGGTATTTGTCCACGATTTTTTTGGCTTCTTCAGCGAAGAACTTTCTGGGGTCAGTTATTTCTTCTTTTGGGGATTCTATTTCGGCCAGCAAGATTTCTAGGATGCGGTTGTATATGCCGCGTTCCATAGGGTCAAGCTGAAGCTCGTCGAGAATGTATTTGTGTTCGCCTGTTTTGGGGTCTTGGATTATTGCAACTTGGGCGAATGGCTCATAGAGGGGGTATTTATCTACGATTTTTGTACCTTTTAGAAGTGTTTTGGCCACGGGAGCTTTTTCTGGTTCGACTTTTTTCTTTTTGAGGTTTAGGTTTATTTTGAGATTGATTTTTGGGGATTTGATATTTTTTATTCGGGCTGAGGCGTTTGATATAGAGGCTTTTATGTTCATTTTCGTTGTTTTGAGGCGCAGTTTGGTAGCGTTGTTGGATTGTTTTAGTTTTGTTGAAAGTTTGGTGATTGATGCTTTGATGGATTCTTTGAGGGTTAGTTTTTGCATTGTAGGCCTCTGTTTTTGTATTTGGGCTATTAAGTACTATTAAATATTATGTCTCACTATACAGCAGTGTTAACGTGTTCAACATAAACACAAGCCAACAAAACAACCCACAAACAAACCATTTTTAAACCCCAAAAACACCACATACATACGCCAAAGGAAGAACAACCCTTGAACCAAACCCAAAAAATCATCAACCAAGCCAAAAAAGAAGGCAGAAAAGCACTCCTAGAAACCGAAGCCAAAACCATCTGCGCCGAATACGGCATCCCAGTCACGAAATTTATGCTCGCAAAAAACGAAAAAGAAGCCATAACACAAGCAGACCAAATCGGCTACCCCATCGTCCTAAAAATCGTCTCTCCAGACATAATCCACAAATCCGACGCGGGCGGAGTCATCGTTAACCTCAAAACCGCCGCCGACGTCGCCGCAGGCTACAAAAAAATCATCGAAAACGCAACCAAGTACAAAGCGGACGCAAAAATTGTAGGCGTATTAGTATCGGAGATGGCGCCGCAGTCAACAGAGGTTATCGTGGGAGCTGTCAAGGATCCGCAGTTTGGGCAAACCGTCATGTTTGGCCTTGGCGGCATTTTTGTTGAGCTCTTAAAAGATGTGAATTTCCGGGTTGCCCCACTGACTGCCGATGACGCGAAAGAAATGATTATGCAGCTTAAGGCTTATCCGCTTCTCAACGGATACAGAAACACAACGCCAGCAGACATCGAAGCCCTCGTCGCCATACTATGCAATACATCACATCTAATCATGGATTACCCCGAAATCAAGGAACTCGACCTAAACCCAATCATGGCTTACTCGAAAGGCGCAAAAACAGTCGACGCACGAATAATACTAGAATAAGTTATCATTTTCTTCATTTCAGTCTTAGTGTTTATTCCATCTTTTAGAAAATGCAGTAATTTTCAAGAGCTTTACCGTTAATTGATTGATGATTTCCTTATTGAAAGATGCCAAAAACTCAAAAAGAAAGACTTTGTGCTTAGTTACTGATTTAATAATGCATCTTAAGATGGGTAAAGAAAATTCATCTGAAAGAGTATGAGACTGAAAGTTTAGCTGAGGATTTGAATGCATTCTTTGACAGGATGGTGGATGTTGACAGAATCAAGGTTGGCAAAAGACAGACTATTGACACTTTGATTAGTGAAGAAGCACTGTTGTTTGCAAAGTACCTGAGAAACGAAAGGAAAGAATGGACTCCAAGAACCTTAACATTCTAACTTCTGCTTAGTCAAGAAATCTTACTACAAGAGTGTTCCAGCTTCGGAACAACTTGTTCCATGAATAGAGCTAAGAAGCTGGTCAACAATTAATTATCAATATTGAGAGGGAAAAGATGGATAGAGTAAATCTTCCATTAATTGTTACAATCGTTGTAGCAATTTTTTTGGTAAGTGCCATTGGAACAATAATTTACTACAATGGTCAAAGTAGTAAAAACCCTTCTACTGCTACCCCAACGCCAGTGCCTACTCCAACCTCAACACCTAAGCCAACACCTGAACCAACAACGAAAAAATATGATGTAGTAATCGCATACAGTAGACCTTATCAAACCCTGCAATGGGTAACAAGAAACCAAAGCGACCCGCACCAAACACCTGAGCAAATTACAGTAGTTGCTATTGACGTAGTATTTAGTGACTACACTAAAAATTGGACTTTTGAAACAGAAAAATTCTATGTCTTCAACGAACATCAACCTTTCCCAAGAACTGCTATCCCAATTGAACAGACGATAAACATTATCACATCCAATCAACGGAACGTTTCATCAACAACGCTTTATTTCGACATACCATACCAAAGCAATTTAGTATTAGGCTACAGCAATCCAAATCCAATGAACGTTTTATGGATTCAGAAGCCCTAAATTAAGGAATGCAGATAGCAATAATCTAAACTTGTTTTCAATTAAACAAGAGACTTGGAATGTAATAATGTTCCAGTTTGGTTCACAGTTTTCAAGAGAAAAGCCTGCTGATATTTTTTTGTCTGTCTGTTTGTTCGTACTTGTTTGTCTTTGTCTGTTTGTCTGTATTGTGTGTGCTAAAGGAGAGAGAGTAGTAGTGAGAGGGGTTAGATGAGAGAAGTAGTCAGTAGCAGTTAGTTAGAAGATGAGGGGAAAAAGATTAAAACTTAATCCACCACCAACCATTTCAAAATTTAGAGGCAGTTTTAGAAACAAGGAAGCAGAACCCGAACAATTCGTAGTTGTAGTGCCAAGATAAAAAAAACGTCTCTAAAAAAATAACAAACCTCTACAAGCCACCCTACGCATTCCAAACAACACTGCCATCTGGATACGCCTTGACCTAAAACTTCTCGTTCTCCTCTGAGACCAGAAATATTTTTTCGCGAAGCTTTAGGAATACCCGCACGGTTATGATGTCGCCTTCTTTTGGCAAAACATAGCCCAGACTTAACCTCTCCGTTAAAGAGAATCTAAACGTTATATCAACCAACAATCACCTCCATACAAACTTGGTTTTCTGTTAGTCAAGAAACTTTGACTTAACTTAGTAAAGTATTGTTGATGAATAGGCTTTTATTAGAAATTGTCCAATCATCAAGTATGCATTTATGTAAAAGTCTAGCTTTAACTCTTATTCTAATTATGACTCTATCAAGCCTAATCATAGTTGGAACTGTTTATGCTCAATCAATACCTAAACCATCTGTTTCACAATTCGCAATCAAGTTTGTGAATGCTTCCTACACAGTAACCTCAACAAACCAATACACTGGATAAAAAGAAACCCAGCTATTTAGCAACAACACAATTGAAGTTGCAATCAACAATCAGCCATGGAAATACTCGGACAATCAAATTTACTTTAATATTAGAGTTAGACCTCACTTTGAAGGCAATTGGACTGAGATTTATCCACTCAGAAACCTCACAAGCTCATACATAAATGGCGCCTTTACTTTTGCAGAGTACATATCTACTGAAACTCCAAAAATGCCCAATTCAGGGTCGATTATTGTATCATTCCCTGTGATTGCTACAGAATATTATGGAGAGTCAGGCTATGATGTGCTAAGATATTATTCTGGAGATGAGGGGCAGCAAGGGGAATACTTTGCTTTTCTGCACGGGATTCCCTATGATAGTCAACTTGATTTTCAAGTGAATACATTAGTTGGGCATAATTCTACCTATTGGTATGTTATGCATCCTCTATATCCTCAATATGGGGGATTCGATGAACCAGCAACAGCTTATGATTTACAGAGTGATTGGAGTGCAGCACAAACAGTAACTATCGCCAGTGATAGCCATCCAACCCCAACTCCAACCGTTCCAGAGTTTTCATGGATAGCAATTTTACCTTTACTAGCCGCTGTTCTCTTTGCTGCAATTGCATCAAAGGGAAAAAGCGCTTGATTTCCGAAGATTGAATAACGCTCATTATGAAGTAATCAGCTTAAACGAATGCCTCAGAGTTGACTTGTACTCTGCCAGTTTTCTCTCTGCTAAAACTACGTTGGGGTGCTCTGTTTGATTTTCTGTAAGACTCAAACTTTGGTTGAATTAAAGACTCTATCAAAGTCTAGGTACACCCAAGCGTGGAAACGGTCTATTTAGATATTGAAGGCTTTTCTCTTAAGCTATATCAAAAATTATTACTTGCCAAATTGAAGGAATGGTTCTGCACAGACTAGGTTAATGTTGCAGAATAAGTGTAGACTATCGGTAATGCAGGAAACCAAGAATTACCGTAAACATTGGCGTAAAAACTAACCTGATTAGAATCTTGTCTAAACCAAATTGTGTCTGTGCCGTGTGCAATAACAACATCCGCAAAATTCTCTTTTGAAACAAAATCTACCGAACCAGCATAGAGTAAGGACCAAATATTTTGCCATTTACTTTCGTCTATGTTTTCGACTTGGACCTTTAACCCTTTGCTTTCAAAGTAACGGGTTGCTTCCTGTACCTGTTCCATCGTTATTTTATTGATAGGAGGATAACAATAACCCACAGTAAATGTTATGTTAGAATTACTAGCTATACCTTCGTTGTTAGTGGCATAGACTTTTAAGTTGTGAACGCCATAGCTCAAAGTCAGAGAGGCAGTTGTGTTTTCGTTGAAAGTAGTATTATCGGACCCATCCAAACTATAGGTAACTTTTGATGTTTTTTGGTTTGCAGTTATGTTCAGCGGTAGTATTAGGTTGTATGTAGTTTCATGTGCTGCTTGGTCTGAAGAAATGTTCTCAGGTCCGTTGTAGCTGCCAAACGTGTAGTTATCTATTGGAGAGATAACCTGAACTTGAGAAGGTGGAGTGGTTGGTACTTCTAAGGTCGCCACGTTGGCTGTAGATTGACGATAGCTCAAGTTGCCAAAGCTCACAGCTAAGATTGAACTTAAAAGCAATGCAAATACAATAAAAGCGATAATAATATTTTGGCGTTTCATCAACTGCATTTCTATCCACTCAAAGACAATGTTTGCAGGAGTCATATATTACTCTCCCAAAGGAACGTTTTGTTCCGCTAAGAGAACAGTAGGCATAAAATTTGATAGAGGGTGGATACACACGTCGTGGGAAAAGGTCATTGCTTGGAGTTAGGGTTTTCTACTTCAATAGCATCTGCTGTATGTTACTGTTCTATCTGAAGGATTTATAGTAACATCGAAATAGTGACTAAGACTTTCTTGATATCCGTCTGGAGAAGTCGCACCCCATGAAAAGTTAATAGTCCAAATTCCTGCATCAGTTACATTAGCTGATTTGAATCCATGAACTGCGGATTTAAGTTCATGATTAATTATTGCTTCTGCCACCGTTGTGGCTTCGGCTTGATTCATTTCGTCATTTAAGTCAACGTTTGCGATTACAGTAAATGCATATTTGCTTCTTGAATTACAGGTAAAAGTTACTGGAATCGGTATAGGAATCAGACTCGGTGTTAATGTTGGCGTTGAAGTAGCTGTTTCGGGTGTTGTTTCTGTTAGTGAATCGATTTTCTGAGGTAGGATGGGTGCTTGAGCATTTAGTTCAAAGGAAGCGAAAACGGATAGGCAAATGGAGAGGACAAGAATTACTGCTATTAAGCTAAAAAATCGGGTTCTATTCTTCGCTTTTATCTCTGTCATCTTCTCACCAATACCTACTAAGCTGAAAGTTCTTTTAAGACTAATTCTTGGAACAGTCTCTTTACTGAATAACAAAGAGGGTGGGCACACCCATCGCCTGGAAAATGGAGGTTAAGCAGTAAATTCTAAGTTTGCCAAGATTGCAGATTCAGATTTCAAGGTTTATGCAGTTTTGGCTTTAGCTTGAAAGATCAATTCCATTGTGCGGATGCGGTTTTCTATAGCAGCGTTTATGTCTTCAAAGAGAATTTGCTGCATCCAATCAGGCAAAGCACATGCACGGCTAAGGGCGAGAATGGGCGTTAGTTCGAAAGCCAAACCACGCTAAACATGCGAGAGTATTAAGTCACAATAGTAAGCAAGCGCTATAAAAGGACTTGACCTAAGAAGAAACATACTAAAATAATACAAACCACCTTAGTCAAAAAACCTTGACAAAAAAGCTCTTATTTGTTTGAATTTTAAGTTGAGATTATGAAAACACCGATTCTAATTGCAGTTGCTATTATTGCTGTGTTGATTGTTGGAGTATTATCCTTAATCTATGTCCTTACTCCTAAACCCCATGTTGAGATAACTAGTTTTAACACGACAGGAACCTCGTCCAGTTCCAATCCTGGCGATGTGAATGTATGGTTTGGTTTAAACCTGACTAATACGGGAAGAGGCGACGTCGGGAACCTGACCATTACTTTTAGCACCAACACAACCATTGAAAGCCACAGACAACTCATATACACTAATTCTACATCTCCACAAGACCTTATAGCTAAATTTGAGATAGGGCAACCGGATCCATTAGGAGGCATCAAGACAGGGGAAACAAAAAACTTCATGTTCTACTGGCCTGTTAGCATTGATTTCGATGCGCCTCCCCTAACTGCCACCATAAAATCCGACGAGGTTATCCTTGATCAGGCAACAGTAACGATTCCACCTATACCCAATGTTAAAATAACCAATTTTATCTGCTTGGGTATTTGGCATGGCACTAGACTTGGCGGCGCATATGATTTGTTTTCTCTGAGCTATACTAATCTTGGAAATACCGATGTCGAAACCTTGACTGTTACGCTAAACACCAGCAAAACCAATGAAAAAGATAAGGACTCACAATACCCTACTCCTAAGCCAATCCCCGGATATAATACAACTGTTTTTCTTGATGAATACCTTGATGGACAAACCTATTCATTAGAAAGCCTAAAGCCAGGGGAAACAAAAACCTTCGAGAAGACATATTTTATGTGGGGGGCATACAATTCTGTTGAGCCGTTTACCCTTACTGCTATACTAAGATTCGATGACACAATTCTAGACCAAGCAACAATAATGATTCCCATCCGCACATCCGATTAATATTGCTGATTTGTTGGTATACCACAAAAAACACAAGAACTAAAAACAGATTGGTATATCAATTCTAAATGGATTTCAAATGTGCTTTAGTGCTGTTAACATGGAGCAATTGACCTATACCTCATCTTGTCTAAGCAGTTTTTCGATGCCTTCTATAAATCACAGCAACAGAGAATAAAGAAAGGAGCAAAGGCACTATCATCAACGAAGATAACTCTGGAACTGTAGGCGATGGGTTTGAGGTAGGATTGGGAGAGTTCGATGGTAATACATTATTTGACAAATTTGGTGTTGGAGAAATTGTTGGAGTTGGAGAGATTGTGGGTACGTTTGAGAGGTTTTTGATGTCAACTGGTTTCATGAGTGGATAGTGGTCTTGGTTGTTCTCGTCTATAACGTACGGTGTGTCGCCTATACCATCACCATTAGCATCTGTACCGTTATAGTCACTCCAATAGTTGCCAAGAGTTTTGTTATCCCACATGGTTACTGAGTGAGGAGCTATCATAACCATCTCATCTATGTAGATTTTTGGATTATTGATGAAATTGTTGCTGTAAATGGAGTTGTTCTCTGCTTTGTTTTGTGAATAAATAGTCATTGTTCGAATGCCAATCTTGTTGTTTATTATTTGATTTCTAAAAATAATGTTGTTAGTTGATGTTCCCAGATTAATTGCTGACCCATTAGTACCTGAAATGTAGTTTTTTATCACTATGTTGTTTGAGCCACCGATGTTTATTCCAAAAGGCGGCGGATTGTTTTCTGCAAATGTATAGTTACAGTCATTGAATTGATTGTCGGAAACAAGGTTGTTATTGCCACTAATCGATAAGCCTCGTCCATAATTCATTGTTATGTGGGTTATAGTGTTATTATCACCGTAGACGTCAATTCCTGTGCTATTATTGAGAGTGATGTATGAGAAATCGGAATTGATTGTTGAAATGAAAAAGACAGCTTGGTTGTCAATTATAACATTAGTTACTGCTATGTTAGTTGTTCCATTAGCTATTCCGCTATATCCTGACTGAACAAGTAATGGTCCATAAACGCCGCCCACATGATGTCCGCCACAATCCAGTTTGGTGTAGTTTCTCTCTAAAACAATGTATTGTTGAATATCACCTGTTACTGTAAACAAATTGCCATTTCTTTGAATAGGGACGTTTGCTGGTTCAATGCTTCCATCAGCCTTAATGGTTACATGGCCAACTGATTTAGCAGATACCAAATTATCGATAAAGGGTAAAGCTATTACTGATAGCACTAACACAAAACTGAATATGACTGAGTTTAGCTTGCCCAACTTGTCATCGATTGTTATTTTTTTAATCAACTTAAAAACTTACTCGTATAGGTTTCTTGACTAATTGTGGTCAAACTTTCTTGACCAACGCTTTCTTTGCCAAACGTTTCCTTAAGGTGTCTTCGCTAACCCGTTATCCAACACCAAGTCTGTAGCGTCAAACGCACAGCATTAACGCTGAACTTGCCGTCGAACACCTTTTGCTTCTCACGCAACGTAACCAAACTATCAGTTACGGCGCCCTCAACTTACGATCAGCAGACAATAGTGCCTCAGCCTTCTCAGCTAGTGACAGCCTGAACATTAGACAAAGGACCGGACATTTTGTATTCTCCAATTTTTGAAAAATGCAACAATCGTAACTTTGGTTTGGGTTTATTGGTGTGTCTTTCTAAGTGTTTCCTTGGCTTTTTGGGCTTGGTATTCTTCTTCAGTTGCGTCTGCAAAGCGGTAGAGGCGGTTGTAAAGGTTGTAACGTTGATAGTCCCGCATTTGTTGCCGGTATTGTTCACGTTTTCTTTTTTGTTCTGTTGAAAGAGGGTGCCCCCAGTTGTGGAGCCATAGTATGCGATAGAAGTAGTAGCCGCCGTACAAGGAGAAGACGAAAAATATAGTGCTTAGTATGTATCCGATAGGTGTATTTGGTATTAGGAAGATTATTGTGAGCCCTACACAGGCGATTACAGACGCTCCGTTTACGGTTATCGAGAGCATTGATTTTTTATGACGCATAGATGTTTTTTGTTGTATCTTGCTTTTGAAGCTTTACTAAAATTCTGGTTTACTTTAAAAAATTCAAAAAGAAAAAGTCTTTGATAGTGTCGCCTGCCATAACCTGAACATTAACCAAAGAATCATATTTGGACAATTTTCTGCGTCTCGTTTAGCCAAGTTATTTAGGACACGAGAAAATTTAGAACAAAATCAAGGATTTTGGTTTTGAACTATCATGCTACGACAAAATTTACCCTTTCTCCACCTCTAACATATGGAGGGGGACTGTAACTTAGCCATAAATCGTAAGTCCCCGAGTTAATTTCTTGTTGGAGATTTATTGTTACAGTTATGTTTCGGTTGGGTAATATTCGGCTTGGAGACAGAGTGCCTTCTGTTACTGGTACATACATGGAGCCCCCTCCCTTTTCTTTCCATTGATAAATTGTTGCATGATCGATAACTATAGTTTGGCTGCTGGGTGAATTTATCTCAACCAACAGCGTTCTAGGCGAGTTGAAAGATACATTGCTTACTTGTATCCACTCAAAAAGAATTAGACTTGAACTGTATTTTTGTCCACCGGTCGATAGAAGCTCAATATTATAGCCATTTCATTGATTTAGTTCAGTTTCCCCAATGTTAGTAGATATAGAAATTTTTTCTTTAGGTTGCAACTCCACTGATGGCAAAGTGCTCTTAAATATTAAGCTGCTTTTCGAATCTTTAATCACAAGTTGTTGAAAAGTGACCGACTTGTCTACCCAGGAAGTTATGTTAAGATCTAAATTCTTTGTTGTGCCGTTGTATGACGTATCAATTGATAATTCTGGTATGCAAGAACCCCAGCCAATTGAGTTTAGATTATTAATCCAAGAGTAAGTCAAAAAACCGCCCGTAACTATTGACAGAATTATAGCTAAGGGAATAAGTACTTTTTTAGAAAGCATTTCTGGCATAATAGATAATCAATAGTCGTTTGAATTTAAGATTTTAGACATCTAACATAATCTTTCTAAAACTCTTAAAATAAAAAAGAGAAATTGTGTTTAGGTGCAGATTTTTGTTATAGCGTCTTGTATGACGACTTTGGGCTCTTGTATCCTGCGGTGATTCGCCGTCAAAGCCTTGGCTTCGTCTCTGTACTGCGCTGCCATCGTTGGACCTTCACCGAAAACCAAGACCTGGAGCAACTGAACTGCCAATGAGTGGACCATCAGTGCCATCCGAAGTTTCTGTCAAGCAAAGTCTGTGACAACCTTAACGGTTGGGTAACCTGGAAATGTGAAAGCGCCACCGTTTGGACCTAAACTCGCACCGCCCGCATGAACCAATTCTCGTACGTGTGTGTTGCGGATGAATTTGCTGTAGAGTATTTGATGCAATGCCATGAAGTCAACGATCAGCCTTTTCCTGGATGTAATCGATGGCGGGTATGATCGCGTCGAATGGATCGTTTGTGCTTATGCCGCTTGATTTTGCTGCCCAATCCACGTAGGGGTGCTGGATGTTTTTCTGTGCAGGCTTCGGCGATGTCTTGATGTCGAGGTTTTCCATGCGACCTGAGATCTCTGCCAGCGGCTTCAGTTTGGAACTGCAGAATGTTGTGCGCTGATTTCATTCCTACCCCATCGAGCGCTTTTTGGGTGACTCCCCAGCGATTACGATTCCGGCTAGTATTCATCAAGTAGAACACTGCCTTCTTATTGGCAGCATTAAACCGATGTAAACCAGCAATGAAGACTAGCTCATGGTTGTGCTGTTTTGACAAACTTTCTTTCCTCTCTAATTACTGTACAATCTGTTAGCGCGAGAAACATTGACTAAAACTGCTAAATGTTAGTTCTTAGCTTAGTCAAGAAATGTCGACAAGAAAACTTTTAAGGACAAGACATTAGTCTTAAATTAGAAAAACATGAAAAAAGGATTAGCGTTATTGCTTATTTTCATATTTATTAGCACAACAGTCATCCTTCAACCAGTAACTGTAAAAGCTGAAGCGAAAACAATTATTGTTCCAGACGATTTTGCCTCGCTTACAGAGGCAGTCAACGCTGCTTCAAACGACGACGTAATCTTCTTACGAGAAGGAACCTATGAAGGACCAATAAACCAAACCTTGACCATCAACAAAACAATACACTTAATCGGTCAAGAAAAAGAAACAACAATCATACATCTCAATCCCGCCTTGGTTCCTAAAAACATCTTTACTTATGAATACATGGGCTACGATGATGCTATCAGAATCCAAGCAAACGAAGGTAAAGTTTGAAGGGTTAAGCGTGAATGCGTTGGGAGGAAACATCACCATTAATGGCAACGGATTAGGAATTTTCAACTGCAACCTAAGCATAGGTCTAATCGTGAATGGAGACGGCAGCCAAATTGCAGGTAACTCTGTAAATGGCTACTTAATTTCCACAGGGGGCAACAACAATGCAGTTGTTCAGAACAATATCATGGGAAGAGTTGAAACTAAAGGCTGCTTCAACCTGATTGCCAACAACATAGTTAATAGTAACGGACTTGACGGTACTGTTAGCTTTGTTGGAAACGACACTGTAGTTTTTAACAATACGCTGACCGGAAGTGAGGATTGGACAGCCCTAAACCTCGAATACGGCGGCAAAAACAACTTGGTTGCTAAAAACCATGTCGTAAGTGGAGGCGTTGAAGTCGGGCCCTATTCTTCAAATAACACATTTTGCGGCAACAGATTAGAGGGATGGGGACTTTCAATGATGTGGTTTCAATAACTTGTTCTATGCAAACCAGTTAAACCATATAGGCATCGGCGGCACACACAGCAGCACATGAGATGCAGCCTACAACACCTTCTACCGCAACAATTTCATAGCTGACTCCTACACATTTCAGGTTTACACAAGACAGCCTGCATCCATAACTTGGGACAATGGATACGAGGGCAACTACTGGGTCAACTACACTGGCAACGGAGTTACGCCTCAGAACATTTACGCTGAATACCATTACTTCGATGGCGCAATTCGTGACGACAACCCTGTAAGCCTTGGCCAAGACCGTTATCAACTACTTAACCAATTCAACATTGACAGCGTCAAGCATTCAACTGCCTGAATGGGCTGAGCAATCATTTCAAAACACACTAAAATTGTTAGGTTTAACCACAACTTTTCCAGTCAAACAGAACTCTGAGCCCAACTCTTTATCATTACCTCTTGCAGCAATCACCATAACTGTGGCTTTAGCCTCCGTAGTTGGCGTGCTTGTATATTTTAAGCGAATTAAACCTCGCGTTGTTTAGACAAGCAATTTTAAATCTAAGTTATTTTGAAATCATGTTAGGCTGGAACCGAATCGGAAGACACTCACAATGCGGGTTAGACATTGACGCCTTCAAATGGGAGAACATAAGCAATGTAGCAAGCAGTTCGTCAGATTCCTGACATAACCAACCTTCTATTTTCAGTCAAGAAAAGTTGACAAAACATTAGTTCAGGAATCTTGACAAGAATGTTCATAAGATAAAAGCAACACTTTTCGGGTGATGAACAAGAAAAGGATAGCTATAGTGTTATCCATTATGACTGTTTTGCTATTTTCCATCGTATTCTTTTCATATGGTATCAACAAAGATGAAACAAGTCATCAGCAGACTCCTACACCCACAGTAAAACCCATCACAAATGTTCACATCACCGACTTTCACTTTACGAATTTTTTTCCTGCAGAGGGTATGAGTTGGCACGCTGGCTTTATTATTGAAGTAACAAACAACGAAACAGAAACAGTCGATAGATTAACTTTAACTTTCAACAGTGAAAGCCCCTACAATATGACCAGAACTATTGGATTTTATAACAACACTTCTCTGCCCAATCAGAAATATGTAACAATAGGGCAATCATGCCCTTTGGGACCATTACAGAAGGGAGAAACAAAACTACTCTATGGCTATGTCCAAAACAATTTTGGTGATTATTATAAAATACAAGGGATTACGCTTTCAATGTAACATTAAAAGTTGGTGATACCGTACTAGACCAAGCAACAACAATGATTCCTTAAGAGAGTAAAGAAGTATCTCTTAGCCTGAGGCAGTATAATGAATGTCATGATATTTTGCTATATTATTTTTCCTTTATCGTAGGCTTTAAAAAACCATGCGCGCTTTGACAAACAATTTTTCCTCTTTAACTGTGAATTTGTTAAGCTGGAACCCGAATCAGGAGGCACTCGCAATGAGGGTGGACATTGGGATTAATCGTGTTCTCATCAATAATTCGAAGATATGGAAACTCGGAGCGAAGGCTATCTCCGTAGAAGACTTCACCTTCATAGCCTAGACAGTTCTCATAAAGCTTCGGGTTGCCAGATTTAATGTACACCAGCGATCATCAGAGCCAAAAAAGGTATAGCCCCTGAATTCGTCAGGGATCCGATTGAAAGCCTCAAGGACCTCTATGGCATCAACTGTACTGATGAGATGCTGGCAATCGGCGACGGATAATGTACTCCTCATATTTCCCCTCCGTTGCTCTTCCATTACACAATTGCAATGATAATTAGACATCGAAAAATCGCATACTTGAAGCAATGATCTTTTTCCAGCGATGTGTTAGACCTACCACGTTATCGTTTAGTTTAATGCCTTTGATAAAATAATTAGTCAAAAAACGCTAAATAAACCAAGCAACAAATGCTAAGTCCATGAGTCAAGGGTATAGCTTCCCTGCACAAAATTCTCAAAGATGAAACCAGACAGAGGATTCTCCTTACTTTGAATGAGAGAGGTAACCAAACCTATACAGACTTGATGAATAGTCAAGGAATACACAAGTACTGGAAAAATGAACTATCACATAAAGATGTTGAACGGCTTAGTTTCAAAAAATCAGGATGGGCTATATTCTTTAACTGAAAAGGGCAAACTTGCTATCCGTTTAATGGAAGAATTTTGCGAAAGGAAAAGTCAATCAGAGCAAGATGCTCCGGTTCCAAGAGGCTTTTTTATTGTAGTCAGACTTTTCTCAACCGTTTTTCTCATTTTAGAATTTGGATTCTACATTACCGGAATCATCAACTTACAAACCTTTGTAGAATATATCGCAACAACTGTTTTGGGTATGTTTTTTCTTGTTATTGCTGAAAAGGCAAGAAGAAAACGAGCTATGTCAAAGCCTTCAAGTCAGATGTTGGGAGCTAAACTTTCCTTAATTTTCGCAGGTGCCTTTGCAGGCGGCGTTATTTTGTTTTTTAGCGGTGGATTAGTAATTGGATTACTTAGAATCTGGACATTTAGCTTCAACTCTTGGATAATTACGAGTTTTACAATCGGCTCACTCATCGGCGGCTTTGCTGGCTATTGGATTTATAAGAAAAGTAAACTTTCAAAAATTGACTATTATACCCCATTTTAAGTATGTCCCATAATCATAACCTTTACTCCTGATAAGATGTAGGCAATCGGCAACGGATAATGTACTCCTCATATTTGCCCTCCTTATCTTCGCCTTTAACAACCGCTGCTTTACCGGGAGACGAAGCAAAATTTTTTGTCTTAATCAGTTCTTCGTCCCAATTCATCATTTCGAAAGCAATCTCGGGGAATTCAGCTAAAACGCCACAAACCACTTACCCCTTCACTGAAACCGACCGCTTCAGAGCCCCTCGATTTCTCCCTTCAAAACTGAATCATGAACTCGAGGCAGAAGCCACATCAGCCTTCCCTGAACATTCACCTCTTCCCCATCTTGATCACGGAAAAAACATTTGCCCTTACAAAGCCAATCAACTAGGACGCGTGCTTCAACCTCAAAATCTAAAACATCCTTTTCAACAAAAACAAGCGATCCCACCTCCACGCAACTACGCATAAACCGCTCAAAAGCACTGGTAACCGTGCAGCCACTTGCCCCAGCAACCGCCTTAAAACTGCTGTAAAGCGACGGCTCAAACCTAACGCCATAGTATACCTTAGCCATAATCAACCAACTGTATAAACAAATTGTATAAACAAACCATATAAACAACAACCCCCAAAAAAAAGGCCGCGCACACAAACATTTTCTGCAAATGTGCTA
The DNA here is from genome assembly GCA_963739495.1 of Candidatus Bathyarchaeota archaeon. Classification (GTDB taxonomy): domain Archaea; phylum Thermoproteota; class Bathyarchaeia; order Bathyarchaeales; family Bathycorpusculaceae; genus Bathycorpusculum. Next base: position 128,273 of record CAVUAM010000001.1, read on the forward strand.
AGAGTTAAAAAAAGATAGTTTTACTGTTTTTTACATAGTTCGTCAAGGATTTCTTTAGCTCGATCCACACGGACCTTGCGTTCCTTAACCATCCGCTCCGCAACCAAATCGATCATTGCGTCTTTGGCGCCTGCTGTTACCGCGATGTTTCTCGCATGCAAAGACATATGGCCACGTTGAATCCCCTCACTGGACAATGCACGAAGAGCAGCCAAGTTCTGGGCTAAACCCACAGCAGCAAGGACTTCACCGAATTCGTTAGCGGACTTTACGTTTAGAATTTTCATGGCGATGCGTGCGATTGGGTGGGTTTTAACTGCTCCACCGATTAACCCGACAGCCATCGGCAACTCGATTGAGCCTTCCAAGTCACCGTTTTTATTCTTTACCCATTTCGAGAAAGAGGTGTAGGGTCCGTTGAACGCTGCGTAAGCGTGTCCGCCTGCCTCGATTGCGCGGTGATCGTTGCCTGTTGCGAAGACAACGGCGATTATGCCGTTCATAGCTCCTTTGTTATGTGTGGCTGCTCGGTATGGGTCAGCTGCAGCAAAAGCGGATGCATAAGCGATTCCATCCACAACTGCTTCCCCGCCAACGGCTTCTTTGGGAACAGTACACCATGCTTTGGCGAGGCGTTTCACAGCCAAGTTAGATATGATCCGCAGGTAAACTTGTCCGCCGGTAAGCTGCTCAATCATCGGAGACACCGCTTCAGCCATCGTGTTAACTGCATTAGCGCCCATAGCGTCTCGGCAATCAACAAACAAATGCACGATTAGCATTTGCCCCATGGTGGTTTCGATAACTCGGGCGTCAAGGTCTTTGGCTCCGCCGCCAAACGAGTTAAGAACGGGGTCTTGGTCGTTTGCTTTTTTAAGTATGTCAACTTTGGCACCAAGTACTTGTTTTTTTGCTGTTTCGCCATCTTTAATTTTGACGACTTGAATTTGCCCAATCATCACAGGCGCTGTGCTACTTGTGTGGAAACCTCCGCCGTCACGAACCATCTTGGCAGCGTAGCTGGCGGCTGCAATTACGCTTGGCTCTTCAGTAGCCATCGGGATGAGGTAATCTTTGCCGTTGATTTGGAAGTTAACACCTATACCCATTGGTTCGGGGAAGACGCCGATAACGTTTTCAACCATGTGGTCAGCCACATCGATAGGCAAAGAACCAGTATTTTCCAGTAAACGAACTTCATCCTCGGTTAAACCTGCAAAATCTTTAATGATTGCCAACCGCTCTTTGGGCGGAAGCTTATAGAAACCTGAAATTACAGATGACTTAGCCATGTTTAGGTCACATTGTATGTGAGTGTTTGGTTTTCTGCTTTTAAACTTTAACCAACCCTTACCCCAAAACATTATGATTACAGGGTAGTTTGACCGTTGGTTCTAGGCATCGCAACCGCAAAGACGCCTAAGCGCTTGTTGATTTCTTTTGCTAACGCGTCGCCGTTGCTCCGGTAATTGTCGGTGATAACTTTTTTTGCCCCAGATCGCCTAACATACTCGATTAACCCGTCAAAGTCTGAGTGGTCACTAAGCGCAACTAAATGTTCTCGGTCGCCGATTTGCCGGCAAGGCGAATGAAACTCCCAACCACTCACGCAGATCCGCGCGTTACGCAGCCCCACATGTTGACGCGAATTCATATGGTAGAACGCTACGCAGGGTAAGTTTCCGTCTAAAAGTTCATGCCCCTCCTTGTCGGTGGAAAGCGAGAGGCACCCCAATCGCATACCATGTTTCTCACAGACTTTTGTGACCTCGATATACTCGTTCAGGCATAACAAAAGGAACCGCAACGTCTGCGTCTCGGAGAATCTGCATGATTTCCTGGAGTTTACCATGATAACCAAAAACATAGACAGCGCCGCCACGCAAGCGCTTCTCAATCATAGAAACCAAAAGCTCGCGTACATCAACGTCAAAGTTGCGTCGGCAGGAGGGACTTCCATATGTGGCTTCAACAACTAAAACATCGCAGTCCACAACTGGGGTGCCTTCAAGCCTAAAATCGCCAGTCCAAACGATACGTATTCCACCGGCGTCTTCAACTAAAACTTGGCATGCTCCCAAAATATGGTCAGCTTTCAGGAGGCTGATTTTTTCTCCACCGTACTTGAGGACTTTCCCATACTCTAAGGTCTTAACTGTTGAGGCATCTTTGAGTTTAAGCGAACCGTTTAGGGTTTCAGTAAGGTCTCTGGTGGCTTTAGTCATCAACACTTTCTCACAACGCTTCAAACTACTCCGTAAACCACCAAGGTGATCAGCATGCGCATGCGTCACAACACGAAGAGGTCTTGAAGAATCATGGGCATCACAAGCGACAGTGTCTCCTAATAAAACAGCGCCACTCTTAGTTACCAATGCCCTTTCAGCCAATCTTATCATTCTCTATGTTTTTTCTGCAAGCCAATCTACCAGTTGCTGGGGATACTCTGCTTCAATGTTGATTTTTATAGGACCTAGAGGTGATTCTGCTATTTCCTCAGAAAAGGAAACGTGTCCTGCAAACGCTACCTGCTTATTTAAACAGAAAGATACCATGTTTCCTCTTATTGATTTGAAGAGCAGTCTTCGGGCTGCATCACGGATACGGTCGTTATGCATCATGTTGCGGAGTTTAATCAGTGAATCTTGTCCCTTTGCTGTTGCAGTTAAGGTGCTACCTTTAACGGAGGGCTTAACGGTTATGGTTGCATTGTCTAAAACGTTGTTGATTGCCGCCTTAACATTTTCTTCGCTTTCTGTCGGATAAATTTCGACCTGAGCAAAAACTGTTACTTCCATTTCTCCTCAATCCTCTCCAAAGACACCTTCACCTTAGCTCTAACATGCTCGAAGCTATTATCGTTCACTATCACCTGTTCAGCCATAGCTATAACATTTCCCAAACCAACCCCAAGCTCACGCATATCACGTTCTTGGAAAACTTTCCATTCAGCTGGATCGTCGCTTCGGCGACGGGTTGATAGACGAGTAAAACGTGTTTGGGGAGAAGCATGAACCGCTACTAGGTTGAATTTGGCAAAGTGCTCCTTGAAGATGTCAGCTTCAAAAAGGCTCCTTAACCCATCAACGAGAACTTTGGAGCTGGCTTGTTCCTCAATTTTCGGAATGCATTTTTGGGCGATAACGTAGTTTCCGCTTTCCTGCCTAAGTTCAAGCATTACTTTTCCCACGTTTTGCGGCGTCAACTCCAAGCCTCGATTAAGTGTCTCTTGCCTAATCACATCGCCCATAACTACAATGTTATAACCCATCTCACGTGCCACATCAACTACAATGGATTTTCCCGAGCCAGGCATCCCCGCTAAACCTATAACCAGTTTGTCAGTGTCCACGTTAACTTACCCTTTTTTGGTTGTATAGCAGCATCCTTGATTAAAAAGCATTTATGAGTGGTTATGTGTTAAAAATACTAGAAGGAACAATTAATGTCTGAGCAAATAAGAAGCTTCATCGCTTTCGATATGAAAAACGACAGTGTACTAAACAGACTTGCCGCTGCGCAAAAAATGTTGATTCAAACAAACGCAGACCTAAAACTTGTTGAACCAGCTAACATTCATATTACGCTTCGTTTTCTTGGGGCTATCAGCCCAGAAATGGTAGAGAAACTTTATGCTGTCATGAAGAATGTGAAGTTTAGCCCTTTCAACATTAGGCTATCAGGGCTTGGTGTGTTTCCAACTCTTAATTATCCACGGGTGGTTTGGGCAGGAATAACCGATGGCGCAAAAGAGCTAACAAGCATCTTTGAGCAGCTTGAACCCCAAATTCACGAACTAGGTTTCGCGCCAGACCCAAACGGGTTTACGCCGCATCTAACTATTGCACGAGTCCGTTCAGGGGCCAACAAGCAACGGCTGGTTGATTTGGTGCAAAAACAAGAAAACTACGATTTTGGCATCATAAGGGCAGATTGCCTACGGCTCAAGAAAAGCCAGCTCTCGCCCAAAGGTCCCATTTACTCAACACTCAAAGAATACTGTCCTTAAAATGATACAAATGGAGAAGCAAATAGAATCTCTAACAAAGCAGGTTTTACAGAAAATCACCCCTACAAAAGCTGATTACGCCAAAGTTACTGCGTTAACAAAATCGTTAGAGCAAAAAATCAGTTTAGCCTGCCAACAAGAAGGCGTAAAAGCCACTGTTCGCGTAGAAGGCTCTGTGGCAAAGGACACCTGGCTAAGCGATAGCCTTGACATTGACATTTTCATGCGATTGCCAACATCTATTCCCCGCAAAAGCCTAGGCGATGTTGGGCTGAAGATCGCTAAAAAAGCAGCAGGCGACGCCAAGCAGCTTGAACGTTTCGCTGAGCACCCTTATCTCGAAATTTTCTTAGACGGTCACCGAGTTGACATTGTTCCCTGCTACGACGCTAAGCCAGGAGAATGGCAAAGCGCAACTGACCGAACACCCTACCACACAGACTACATAAAAACCCACTTGGACAAGAAGCTACTGGGTGAAGTTAGGCTTCTCAAAAAGTTTATGCAGGGCATTAACGTTTATGGCGCGGAGATTAAGATTGGGGGTTTCAGCGGTTACCTCTGCGAGCTCCTAATTTTGAAGTTTGGGTCCTTCACGGAAACATTATGTGGCTTCGCCCGTTACAATCGACGAGTCGCAATTGACCCTGAGGGCTTTTATGTGGATAGAGTAAATGAACTCTCACTGCTCTTCCCCGAACCTATAGTTATTGTTGATCCTGTCGACAAAGGAAGGAATGTTGCCTCTGCTGTGCAGCCCCAAAAACTCTATACCTTCATCGGCGCATCAAGAGCATTTCTGAAAAAACCAAGCCAAGACTTCTTCTACCCACCCAAACCAATGATTTTATCAGTTGAGGCATTGAAGAAACAGTTTGCCAGCCGTGGCTCATCTATAACGTTTTTGGTTATAGGCGAGTTTAAAGCTGTCCCTGATGTGTTGTGGGGGCAACTCTACAGATCAAAGCGTTCTCTGCGTACGCTACTTGAGCTTAACGATTACACTGTCCTTAAAGACGCCGTCTGGAGCAACGAAAAAACCTTAAGCATTTTTGTCTTTGAGCTTGAATCGCAAATCCTGCCCGATATCAAAAAGCATTTGGGTCCTCCGCTCGAACGCGAAGACGAATGCGAAAAGTACCTATCTAAATATGGGAACAGTCAACGTGTGATTTCTGGTCCCTACATAGAAGATGGACGCTGGATTGTTGAGTTGCCACGTAAAACTACTGATGCTGTCGTGTTTCTAAATGAGAAGTTGGAGGACGGAGGTAAAAAAAGCGGTGTCGCCGATTTGATTGCAAAAACAATTAGAGAAAACTTCAGAGTCCTCGTTAACAGTGATGTGATAGAAGTCTATGGAGGAAATGGGGAGTTCGCCGAGTTTCTCACTGATTTCTTGGTCGGTAAACCCTTTTGGCTTAGGACCCTATAAACTGGGCTTTTTGAGTGGCTATTGAGTCACTGAGTGGTACCAGCTGATAATGTATTCAGGTAGATTTAGACCCCTCTCGCCCAATCTTTCCGCAAGTTTAACCGGCAACGGACTTAGCACGTATGCTGCTCTAGTATAGAAGCGCCTTGGCGCAGATGGCTTGACTTCTTCAGGTAAAATGATTTTAAGGTCAGCTTTTTTAGCGAGCGCGGAATCTTTGTTGCCAGTTATAGCAAAGACTGTCCCACCGAATTTCTTTAGGACATCCGCCCAGATTATGACTGGCCGTGTCTCGCCTGAGAAAGAAAGTAAAATCTCCAGGTCGCCTGCTCGTGGGTGGGGGGTGTTGACGCCTCTTGTGATGTAAACGTTGTCTCCGAGGAAACTTTTAATGTGGAAAAGTCTTACCCCAGTCATTTTAGCGATTTCGTTTCCTGTACCTTTTCCGCCCAGAAACACATTAGTTCGTTTCTCCATTATATCGACAAGTTGAGTATATGTTTCTGAGTTGACGTTTGCGTCTATCATGTCGCCGACTTTCTCGAATTCTTCTTCGCACAATCGGAAGACATCGCCAACTTCGAGGTTGCGGAATATGGCTTCAATCATGCTGTTGAGTAGTTCAAGGGTGCCGAGCTCGAAGATGTCGCCCATCATGCCTGTTTCAGCGTACTCTTGTCCTGGCTTAGATTTGCCGCGTCCTTTAAGCTGGACAACTTGGCCGTATTTGGCTGTAATTTCAGCTAATGGAGAGTCCACAGCCGAGGTTAAGAGTCCCATAGAGAAATGAGCGGATTTTTTTTCTTCTATATATTTGGCCAGGTCTTGTGCCATGACAAGGGGGTCGTCGCTGTAGCCGCTACCTGAGTTCATTAGAAGAAGGGTTTTTTTGTAGCGGCGTTCCAGGTCGGCTGCTGCGTCGTACATGTTTTTGCCTGGAAACCCGGGGTCGTCTGGTGTTAGGACAACTTTATTTCGCCAACCTGCTTGGCTTATTGCTATCTGGCTCATGGCTGCGTTTAATGAATAGAGTGATCGTCCTGATCCTCCGCAGATAACGCAGTCAGCCGCTTTCAGTTCCTCATAGAGAGGTGCAAGTTCTCTTTTCTTGATGCACATAATGTTTTCTTGGATTTTGTTAACATATCCAATCGTACTGATTTTGCTTTTGATAGCAACGGCACCTTCAGTGCAGACACAATTCAGTTATTCTCTATATTATCCTTGCGCTTGTATGAAAAGAAATTAGGCAAATTGGTTGAGACACCCACAGATGCTTTGGAAGGTTTAGTTGATCTTCTTGCTCGAACCCTAATTGCTAATGTTACAATGATAACAGCAGACAACAGTAGCACAATAAATATCCCAACATAATGTTGCAGAAAGAAAGATAAATTTCTATATTCAGAGTTGAAACTAAAATGCGCAACCGTAATGTTGCCTGTCTCTCCCCATACAAGCACGGAATTGTCGGGTTGAAGAGTCCATCCTTGACCCACTGGCAAAAAAACGCTGTCCGAAACAATAACACTCCACTCATCACTTGAAGACCGCGACGAATTCAACCCTAGATTCACAGTTTGATTGCCTATTCCTTCTGCATAGTAACTTAACAAATCAACTGGAAAAGAGTAATTGACAGATATGTACGTCCAGACAGTAACATTAGAGTTCTGAGCCGAAATCCTAAGCTCACCCAAGCCCTGCGTAGCGTTGAGCCCCAAGAAACTAAGATTTTGAGAATACAACTTTAAGTTCTTAAAGTCCCAGAAACCGTTTTCCAGCGCCGCTGCTGAATAGGAGCCGTTTTGGGCAAAACTTATGGAACTGTTGTATTGGGGAATGTTGAATTTGTCTATGGTTGTAAAGGTTGTTTGAGTTTGAGCTTGTGTAGTGACGCAAAGCTGAAAGTTTGCCAATAACCAAATCAACATCAAGGGTATCATCACCCAAACTGCCTTTCTGTTAGCTAACAAAGTCTCACATGCAATAGAGAAGCTAGTTGTAATTAGCTATAAGGTTTTTTAAAGCAGTTCTACTTTTGAGTTTAGCAACAGCAAACTTCGAAAAATATACTTGACTGCTAAATGTTTATATCAAAAGAAACGTCAAACTTAGAAAGGTTAAAAAATTGTATTCTGAAAACGCTGAAAAATTCCAGTTCCTCGTCAAACTAGCCATTGAAAAAGGAGCCGCAGACGCAAAAATTATCCCAACCGAAAAAGTCATCGTAGAAGACCGCGTTGTCCTTAAATGCAAAGTCGGCTGCAACCACTACGGTAAAACCCTCGCCTGCCCACCCTATACACCAACAGCAGAGGAGTTCCGCAAAATCGTCTCTGAATACAGCTTCGCTATGTTCATGAAGTTCACATCCACCGCAGAAGCTGAACCTGAAGTGCTAGCCAAGCTCATGGTTGCTGAATCTGACCCAACTGTCTCAAAAGAAATTAAGGAGAAAGCTGCGAAGTTTTGGCAGGACTGGAAAGACGACAAACGCAAAATGCTCCAAAGCGTCGTGGACTTGGAGAAAGCCGCGATGAATAAAGGTTACAGTTTAGCCTTGTCGTTTGTTTCTGGGCATTGTCAGCTCTGTGAAAAATGTAATACCGAAACAAGGATTTGTCGGCATCCTGAATTGGCTCGCTGGTCCGAAGATGCAATTGGAGTTAACGTAAAGAAAACTGCAGCCAACGCCGGGATTACAGTCACTTTCCCATTCGCTAAAAACCCAGAATCCTTTGCAATACTACTCATCGATTAGACACCTACAAAACAGGCAAAGGCTAAATAATTTAAGACCTAACTGAGAAGCTATGAAGATTCTGCTTGACGAAATGTACGCTGGCTTAAAGGAGTATTTGGAGACTTTAGGCTACCAAGTATTAACAGCGCAGGAAGCGGGGTTAAAGAGCGCTAAAGACCGCGACATCGTGGAGTACGCAGGCAAACATGGCTTTTTGCTGGTGACGCAGGACCAGAAACCTGCAGAACTCGCTGAACTTCTTGGCGTAAAATGCGTGTTTATTTCTAGCTTAATGATCGCCAAACTTGTTGACCAAAAAATCAAAGAACTATAGTTTTAAATGTTGATGTGCCGCAGGTACTTGTTCCACAAGTAAGACGCCGCATACCCCGCAACTGCACCCGATACTGGACCCATAAACAACACCAACGCATCGAGCATTTGGCTTCTTTGCACAAATAAACTAACAATCGAAAACCCTTCTGATTTGATGTACTGGGGAAAAATCGCGAAGGCTGAATAGCTTGAAACGGCAATCAACAGCGTACTTATAGCCATGGCGGCAATTAGCCTGTTTTGGTTAACGCCCTGAGAAGTACCCCTGATTTTAAAGGCGAACAGGAAAAGATCAACAAAAACGCCGAAGAGAAAAGCAAAAAAGAATGTGAAGGGGCCAAGAGCGGGACTGACTAACGCTGTTAACAGTCCACCGACTGCACCAACGTACATGGCGCCCACTTTTGGGATGAACAGGGCGCTTAATGCGAGCAAGACAGCTTGGACAACGATGACGAGGTAGTTGAGTGGAGGCGGTAGAAACATGTTGGTGACAAAGATTATGGCGCCGAAGAGCGCAATTATGAATAGCCGCTGAAGCCTCTGCATCGATGAACCCCTCTGGTGTATAGGAGGTTACGTTTCCATCTAAAAAGGTTAATGTTAACAAAAACCTCTTAGCTTTAGTTTATTGCGAAAGGAAAATAAACGTTAGCAACAGCTACTTTAGTGAAGGGATTTTTGTGAAATGTGACCAATGTGGATTGAACCTCGAAGAAAACCAGATTAATCATTTCCAAGGGAGAGTTTTGTGCGAAGACTGCTGCTTTGAACTCATGAATCCGCCCAAAGTTTGCGACCCATTGGCAGTTTCATCCACTTTATCGGTTCGTAAACAGCTGGGACAAACGGGCACTGAAGGGCTCACAGGATTACAGAAAAAGATTTACGAAACGGTTGCAGAAAGGGGAAAAATCAGCAGGGAAGAATTAAGGAGCCACTTGAATTTGACACTTGAACAGATGGAACGCGAATTTGCTATCCTACGTCACTGTGAACTTCTGCGAGCGTTCAAAGAAGGAAACACTGTTTATTTTGCAAAATTTTCATCTTGACCTGAAGTGTTTATCGACTTTTGATGAGTGCTCATAAATTTTAACGGAAAGTTATAAATTGGCAAGATACAATAGTGGATAGCATATAATAATTAACTAATAGATGTAAAAAAGGGGTTAAGGGAAAAATGAGCACTCACGCAGAAGATTTGAAACTTCGCTTAATGACAATCGAGCTGCTTAGAACAGCAAAATACAAACGCAACATCACCTACCGGGAGTTAGCCTCAAAAACAGGATTACCCGTCACTGTGCTGAGTCGCTACGCAAAAGGACACGTGCTCCCAAACACAACCCGAGCTAAACAGCTCTGGCGGGTCTTAACCAAACTTGTCGGCTTAGAAGCGGAACTTCGCAGCAGAATAAAATTCGACGACATAGGTTATTTTGACAATACCGAAATCGTCGGCGACTACAACATTCTTCAGCAAGCCGCAAACCACGCCCTCGCCAACTTCGCAGGCAAACGTGTTACGAAAATCTTAACTGCAGCCGTCGACGGTATCCCTCTAGCCACCATGGTCGCCAACTCACTTGGCGTAAACCTCATCGTTGCTAAACGCAACAAGGAAGTCGGCGTCAAAGCTTTCTTAGAGGAAACTTACATTTTAGGTCGAGATTCAGGCGTAACAGTAACTCTTTACATTCCGAAGGAATCCATAAAGAAGCGCGACAGTGTACTTATCGTGGATGACATGATTAAGAGCGGCGAAACCCAAGAAGCCTTAGTAAATCTTGTTAAGAAGTCAAAGGCTGAGGTTTCAGGCATCTTTTCGCTCATTGCAGTGGGCGAAGAATGGAAGAAGCGGCTGAAGTCAGGTGAAGATTCCCCTGTCGAAGTCGTCACACATCTGAAATCTCCTTTTGACACTTCTGCTTAACAAAAACTTAAGCCAATCTTTTACTCTATTAAGTCGTGCCAAGTGAGAACATTGAACAAAATCGGTCACATAACCCTGCTGGTCAAAGATCAAGATGAAGCCCTCAAATTTTACGTAGAAAAACTTGGGTTTCAGAAGCGCCAAGATTTCATGTTGGGATCGATGCGATGGCTCACCGTTTCGGCCAAAGACCAAGCAGATCTTGAGTTGACGTTTGTTTTGGCTGACAGTGAAGAAAAACGTAGGGCTCTGGGAAAACAGGCAGGAGACCATGTGTTCCTCACTTTGGAAACGGATGATTGTCGAAAAGAGTACAAGGCACTCAAAGCTAGGGGAGTCAAATTCTACGGCAAACCCGAGGTGCAGCCTTGGGGCATCGACGTTGTTTTAGAGGACCTTTATGGTAACCTGTTTGATTTAGTTCAACGGTTCAAGCAATAGGGATAGAAAATCCTTAAAACAACTATTCCCAACTAACCGTTAACATCAGTCACATTTGAGGACATGCACATGCGGATGATAAAGTGGCAAAACGGAACGGTCATAACACCCGACCAGACTAAACTACCCCTCCAAGAAGTAACCCTAGAAATCAAAACCGTCGACCAGATAGCAGAAGCGATAAAGATGCTTCGCGTGCGGGGTGCACCGCTTTTGGGTGCAGCCGCAGGGTTTGGACTGGCATTGGCAGCGTACAACTCTAAGGCAAAAGATAAAGCTAAACTGTTGGCGGAACTAGAAACCGCAGGCGCAGTTATCAAAAGACAAAGACCTACAGCTGTGAATCTATTTTGGGGAATCGACCGCGTCTTAAACATAGCGCGAAGTTTTTCAGGGAGTACAGAGGAACTTAGGGCAGCCGTAATTGTTGAAGCACAGAAGATCGCGGATGAAGATGCTTCTCAGAATCGTGCAATTGGCAAGAACGGCTCGGTCCTCATCAAAGATGGGGATACCATTCTAACCCATTGCAACGCGGGTGAGTTGGCAACGGTTGAATATGGAACCGCATTAGGCGTTGTCCGAGCTGCTTGGGAAGACGGTAAAAAAATCAAGGTTATCGCAGACGAAACAAGACCATTGCTGCAAGGCGCAAGACTCACAGCCTACGAACTTAAACGCGACGGGATCCCAGTCACACTGATCACCGATAACATGGCAGGCTACATAATGAGCAAAAACCTGGTTAACTTGGTAATTGTTGGCGCTGACCGCATCGTTCAGGATGCCGTGTTCAACAAGATAGGTACTTACAGCGTAGCAGTTTTGGCTCATGAACACAAGATTCCCTTCTATGTTGCTGCACCAAAATCGACCTTTGATTTAACCCGCAAAGCCGCCGATGTCGAAATAGAGGAAAGACGGCCAGAAGAAGTCACGCACATCGGAGGCGTTCAAATTGCGCCCAATGGAATAGCAGTGATGAATCCCTCTTTTGATCCAACTCCCCTCAAATACGTCACAGCCATCATAACCGAAAGCCGCATAATCTACAACAAGGATTTTGGCGACTTCAGAAAAGGAAAAGTATAGCAAATATCAGTAAAGTAGCGATTGAGCAATGAGTGATAATAAGAAGGCAGCCCCAGTAGAATTTAGAACAAGCGGCATCCTATCAGAGAAAGGTGTCACTATCTCCGAGCAAAGCAACATCGACGCACTCTCTTCACGAGGGTACGGCACAATGGAGAACAAGGTTTTCACACTCACCTTTTACGAGTCACTCTACCTTCTGGATAAAGGAATGCTTGAAGTAAAGGGAGAAAAAGGCAAAGCTGTCGACTTCCAGAATCTGCTACACTGTTACGAAGCACAAAACGATAATGCATGGGTCAACTACTTGGTTTACCGTGACCTCCGAAGCCGCGGCTACGTAGTTAGGGAGGGATTTGGCGGAGGCATCGACTTCCGTATCTACGAGCGAGGCACATACGGTAAAGATATCGCTCCCTATCTGATTATGGGAACGCAGGAAGGCAAGCCGCTTCCTGTTAACGACCTTGCAGATGCATTAGGGAAGTGCAAGAGCCAGAAGAAAGAATTAATTTTAGCAGTCATAAACCGCCGCGGAGAAATCGTGCATTACTCGGTTTCCCCGCTAAGCTTCAGCAAAATAGAGCAGGATCAAGATGAATAAAGCCAAGAACTATGCTTGGGATGCAAAGGATTATGCAAAGAATTCGCAGAATCAGTTCCAATGGGCACGAGAGCTTATTCCAAAGCTGAAACTCTGCGGAAACGAAGATTTATTGGACGTGGGTTGTGGCGATGGAAAAATCACAGCTGAAATAGCCAAATGCCTCCCCGAGGGCAGAGTAGTTGGCATCGATAGTTCAGCCCAAATGATCAATCTTGCACAAAGCACTTTTCCTAATCAGGAGTATCCTAACCTTAGTTTTCGAGTTATGGATGCTCGAAAAATCGCCTTTGAGCATGAATTCGATCTGATATTTTCTAATGCCGCTCTCCACTGGATTGCCGACCAGAAACCCATTTTACTTGGAGTTCAGAAAACTCTAAAACGGCGGGGAAGATTCGTCGTTCAGATGGCTGGAAAAGGCAACGCCCAAGACATAATCTCCATACTAAGCGACCTACTAGCCGAAAGCTATTGGAAAAAATATTTTGAATGCTTTACTTTTCCCTACGGATTCTTTAGCGCAGATGAATACAAGGTATTACTCAATGAGGTAGGATTAACGCCGTTGCGTGTTGAGATGTTTCCCAAAGACATGAAGCATGTGGGCGCAGAAGGATTGGCGGGTTGGATAAGGACCACGTGGTTGCCCTACACTGAAAGATTGCCCATCGAAATGCGGGACCTATTCGTTAGAGAAATCGCCTCACGATACATCAGAAACCATCCCGCTGGCGCCGACGGCGTGGTTCATTTAGAAATGATACGACTTGAAGTAGAAGCCTACAAACCATAAAACCCCTTTCAACATTGCGGCTTGAAAATAACCCGAACTCAAACCATCCTTTAGCGATTTAAGCGTAGATCTTATTTCTGGAGTGCGAGAGTTTAAAAGAATAATCACCCAATCTTAAGCTATCCTGGAGACCAGCACATGCCAGCTTTCCAACCTGTCCGCGGAATGAGAGACCTAATCGGAGAAGAAGCACAAACATTCACTTACATCATAGCTAAAGCCAGAGAAAATGCTGGACTCTACGGCTACAAAGAAGTCATAACACCACATGTAGAGCCGCTTGAACTGTTAAGCGCCAAATCAGGCGAGGAAATCCGGCAACGTATGTTCATCTTCAAAGACCTTGGCGACCGCCAAGTTGCATTGCGCCCCGAGTTTACTGCATCAATCGCTCGTTTAGCGACAACAGCTCTAAAAAATGAGCCTAAGCCGTTGCGGTTGTTCTCTGTGGGAACTGTTTACCGTTATGATGAGCCTCAACGTGGACGGTATAGAGAATTTTGGCAGTCAAACTTTGAGCTCATGGGGTCCGCTAAACCTGAAGCGGACGCCGAAATAATCTTGCTTACCAATAATTTGATGCAGGCGTTGGGGCTTAAGGGTTACGTCTTCAAAATAGGGCATATAGGCGTGATTCGGGGTATTCTTAGCCAAGAGGGGTTGGACGAGAAGACTCAAAACTCAGTTTTACAGCTTATGGACAAAAAAGAGTATGATGCCGCGCTTGAGCTTGTTGAGTCGAACAAGTGTCGAAGCATGCTACGAGGACTACTGGAAATAAGAGGCAACGATTGGCTTGACGTGGTTGAGCAAATCCAATCCTATGTCACCAAATACGATAAAGCTAAGGTTGCAGCCCAAAACCTAGCCGAAGTCCTGAAACTCGTGGTTGAAAGCGCTAATCCACCAATAATTGTTGAGCCTGCATTTGCCCGAGGGACTAGAATACTATACAGGCATTATTTTTGAAATTTATATTCCTCAATTGGAGATTGCGTTGGGCGGCGGAGGAAGATATGACAGGCTCATCGAGGCTTTCGATGGCGAACCCACTCCAGCAGTCGGCTGCGCCCATGGAATCGACCGCGTTGCAATCGCTTTGCTGACTCAAAAAGCAGCAGTCACAACCAAAGCAAAAAGAAAAGTTTCTGTCATTCCAGTTACTGAAGCGTTAAAGTCTCAAGCACTAAATATTGCCCAGACTCTGCGTGCCGCTGGGATAGCGGTGGAGTTTGAAGTTATGGGTAGAAAAATGGCCAAAGCCCTCGAAGATGCAGATAAGCGTAAAGTCGATTTTGCGGTCATCGTGGGGGAACGTGAACTCAAAGAGGGCGCAGTAGTTTTGAAAGATTTAGTGAACAGACAACAAAACACGACGGCAATCGAGAAATTGGTTGAAAAGATTAAGAGTTAAAAAAAAAGAAAAATTTTTGGTAAGCTAAAGGCTTACTTCTTTTAGTTTAGAGCCGTTTGATGTAACGGTTGACTTCCCACTCGGTGACTTGTGTCCGATAGAGGTCCCATTCGTGGCGTTTTTCTTTAAGGAAGTTCTCGAAAGTGACTGGCCCGAGGGTTTCACGCATTAAGTCGCTGGTTTCTAGTTCGTCGAGTGCTTCTTTGAGGTTTTCAGGTAAGGAGACTATTCCTCGTTCTTTGCGTTCTTCATAGGTCATGTGGTAAACGTTTAGTTCCACTGGGTCGCCTGGATCAATCTTGTTTTTGATTCCGTCTAAGCCAGTTGCTAAGAGTACTGCAAACTGTAGGTATGGGTTGCCTGCGCCGTCTGGACAGCGTATTTCGCATCTTGCTGCGTTCTTTCTGCCGCCGAAGTTGGGGACACGGATAAGGGGACTACGGTTTTTGTGTGCCCATGCAAGGTAAACTGGTGCTTCGTAGCCTGGGACTAATCGTTTGTAGCTGTTTGGCCATGAGTTGAGGACCGCTGCCATCTTTCGGCCGTGAGCTAGTTGTCCACCGATATAGTTTCTAGCAAGGTCTGAGAGGTAGCCGTTCTTGGCGTCGTCCGCGTAGAATAGGTTTTGTGTATTTTCTTTATTCCAAAGGCTCATATGGCAGTGCATGCCGCTTCCGTTGATACCTTGGAAGGGTTTAGGCATGTATGTTGTAACGTAACCTGCACGTGCAGCCACGACTTTGCCGCACATCCTCATGGTTATCGCGCGGTCCGCTGTTACGAGTGCCTCGCCATATTTGAAGTCAATTTCGTTTTGTCCGAGGGCGACTTCGTGATGGCTGATTTCGATTTCTATGCCGAAAGCTTCTGCCGTGTCTGCGATTTCTCGGCGAAGGTCGTCGGTTAGGTCGCTTGGGTGGAAATCAAAGTACCCAGCTAAGTCGATTGGTTTTGGTAATCCGCCGTTTTCGCTTTCTTTTACGATGAAAAATTCTAGTTCGGGAGCGCAGATGAATGTATAGCCTGCTTTGTTTGCCTTTTCCACTGCTCGTTCTAGGATATACCGTGGGTCTCCTTCAAAACGTTTGTTTTGTGGAGTATAAACATCACAGATTAGTCTGCAGGATGATTTTTCTTTTGGTCTCCAGGGCAGTACTGCGAAGGTTGTTGGGTCAGGGTAGAGGACCATGTCAGATTCTTCTATAGGTCTGTAGCCGGTAATTGATGAGCCGTCGAAGGACTGCCCATTTTCGAAGATGCTTTCAATGTTTTTTGCGCTAACTGCTAGGTTCTTTAGCATGCCGTTGATGTCGGTGAATTGTAGTCTGACAAATTTGATGTCTTGTTCTTGGATTTGTTTGACTACTTTTGTTACTGCTTCTTTCCAGGCTGGGTTTTTAAAATTTTTCATTCTATTAATTTCTCCTTGGGCTTGGCTTGCTCTCCATATGTTATGGAAATCAGATTAAACGTAAACATATTTAAGTTTATCGCTTGAATATTATTGATAAATGTTCAGTAACTAAGCAAATTGTTGAAATACTGTACTAAAGCCCACATTCCTTTTGCGCGAAAAAAAACGCGTAAAAATGGCTTGCAATTGGACAAACAACCAAAAAAGCCGCCATTATCGCTCTCTACGCAAAAAGTCGCCCACATCCGAAACGTTTCTAACCACAATTTGATTATTCACTCCTTCACCGCTCAGGTTTCCAACAATTCTGCCAAAACCTAAACACTCGCCAAATTCGTTCACCACTAAAGTATTTGTATTCTTCTTACCCGGACCCAAAACACGAGCAATACTCGTTCCTAAAACATCCCTGCCGCAGATAAAAAGCCAAGCAGCTTTCCTATCCAATATTATTCGATTAGCACCGTTTTTTGCAAGCATTCCAAGCAAGTTAAAGCTTGGAAAAAACTTGCCCTCCTTAGCTTTGCCTAGATAAGTGCCAGCGTAAAAGAAATCTTGCCGAACCAACGGTTTCAAGACAGGGTTTACAATATAAAAGCGCCCGTTTTTTTCAACCATCAAATCCAGATTCAAGACTATATGAACGCCGAATTGCTCAGCAAAGTTAGTTATTGGTTTTGGGTTCAAGGTGGGGAACTCCGTTTTTTTAGTTTACAGACAAAGAAACCCTGAGTTTCTCCTGGCCATAACCGCCTACAATGTTTAATTGATGGATCGAGTTGTTTGCCGAAAATGTTGGTTAATCCTTTCTCACCCTGACAATAGATTTGTTCGGTTTGGAGATTGAGGTTTTTTATCGCCCAGTCAATGTTCAACTCGTCTTCTTCGGGCTCGAGCGAACAGGTTGAGTAAACCATTTCTCCGTCATCGCTTAAACATTCAACAGCCTTAGTTATTATTTCGCGCTGCAAGCCCGCGTTACGTTCAATGTCTTTCAGGGTTCGGTTTTTAAACCAGTCACTATCTGAAGCAAAATTGCCCGAACATGGAGCATCCACTAACACCCTATCAAACTTGACTTTTAACGCAGATGCCTGCCGTGCGTCCAAGAGGTAAACCACCGTGTTGTTGACATGACAGCGTTCCAAATGGTTACTCAACGCATTTAGCCGTCGCTTATCCACATCCAAAGCCACAATTGCCCCCGAGTTTTCCATTAAATCTGCCAACTGTACAGTTTTGCCTCCAGGAGCCGCGGCTACGTCAAGTGTTTTTTTTCCTTTTGGATGGGTAAAGACAGAAACGGGGATTTGTGCTGCTGCTTCTTGTATAGAATACAAACCTAACAGGTACTCAGCAGTTGCGCCAGCTGATACTTTTGAGTCTAGCACCCAGTATCCTGAATCGAGGAACGGGATTTTTTGCAGGTGAACGCCTAAACTTTCAAGGCGTGGGAGAAGTTTTTTTCCTTTTGCGTTAAAGTTGTTTATTCGGATAGCTTGTTTTAGGGTTACCTCTTTGTAATGCCAACCTAACCGTTCATAACGGTCTAAGAAAAAATCTTTGCCCGACATCAGTCTTAGATGACTAAATCATGGATAAAAACGTTTCAAACCAAACTCCGTTGATGCCTCTTCCTGCTTCTTCTTTATACTAAAACAGTCGAAGACACTAAAGCAACTGAAATGAGTACTATGATAAATGGAATTATGAATGAGGAAGAAGAAGCGAAAACAATAGTTAGATCTCCAAAATTGAACGTTATTTTTTATTATTGCCTTCCCAGGTCCGCGCACAACGGGTAATATGTTAATATCTCCAGAATTTGTCTTTGCAGTCTTGTCTTTAAAGCAAACTTGTTTATTGTTATTGAATTCGGGCAGTTAAAGTAGGTAAACTCATTGTTTTGTAAATTGCGTTCTCGATTAAGCAATTAGAGCTTTCAAATTTATGCTGGCAAACCGCATGGGCGCAATTGACTATTCGTTTGTTAGTGCGGAAAACTATTTTATTGTCGTTGCTTCCGAGCACCCTTAATGTTCCGTTTGCTTGAAGGGTTCCAGAATTCACTTTATTTTTGGTTGCTGTGTCTGGTTAAATGGGTCTAGTTTGTCATATTTTTTTATACGCCAGTAGCCGAACGAAATTGCCCATGATAGGATGAATATGCCAATTATACCGAAGCCTATCATTTCAAAGTTAATTGCGTTTAGCCAACTCCAGAATAATCCGCTAAGGTTCAGCTCTGTTGATAGAACTTGCAATAATTCTATGGTACCTATTGCCCATGCGACGAGCACGGATATTACTGTCACTGTTAAGTTGTAGTAGATTTTTCGTATTGGGTTTAGGAATGCCCAGCCGTAAGCCAATCGCATCGCAATGCCATCAGCTGTGTCGACTGTTACCATGCCGCAGGTGAAGAGCAACGGAAGAATTAGGATGTAGTAGATTGGGATGCTTGTGGAGACTCCAATGCCTACGCTTATGGCGATTAGGGCAACTTCACTTGCAGTGTCGAATCCTAAACCGAAAAGGACTCCGACGGGATAGATGTGCCAGGGTTTGCTAATGACTCTGAAGAGGGGACGGAAAAAACGATTCATGAAGCCCCGTTTCTCAAGAAGGTTGTCGAGTTCTTCCTGGTTGAGTTTGCCTTGTTTTAGGGTTTGAAAAATTTTATAGATACCAATAACGATGACAGCGTTAATGAAACCGATGATCCAGAGGAAACTTCCCGATACAAGTGTGCCAACAATCGCGCCGGTGCTTTGCAATGCAGGAATATCAGCCGCAACAGCCCTTGTTGCGAAAATCAACGCTATTATCAGGGCAACAACTACTGTCGAGTGCCCTAATGAGAACCACATGCCGACGGTGTAGGGACGTTTTCCTTCCTGCATAAGCTTTCGGGTAGTGTTATCGATGGCTGCAATGTGGTCAGCGTCAACGCCGTGGCGTAAACCGAAAACATATGCGACTATGCCCAAACCGCCAAGAACCACTGCAATTTTGCCGATGACGAATGCTGCTGAGAAACCGACGATTGTAATGCTTAGAAGTATGGTGAAGATTATAGCGATTCTGATTTTTTCGCCACGTGAAAGCGTGATTATTGACTGGTTTCCCATTTGAGTAACACCTTTCTAAAAAAACGTGTTACCAACAATATAAAAGCTTTTAGGTACAACAAACAAATTCTAGACGGGACTACCAATGTCAAAAGTAACACGAATAGGCGTAACATTCCCACCCGAACTCCTCAAAGATTTTGACGAAATTACCACTAAAATGGGTTACGAAAGTCGCAGCAAAGCCATTCAAGACGCCGTGAGACTCTATGTTTCCGACCGCAAATGGGTCAAAGAAGAAGACGCCCAACAAACAGGCGTTTTGCTAATGGTTTACGATCACGATACAAGAGGCTTGGAAAGCGACCTGACAGAAGCGCAGCATCACCATACCAAATTGATTTCCTCGACCATGCACATACATCTAGGCGAACATGACTGCCTTGAAGTGATAGCCGTAAAAGGCAAAGGCTCAGAAATCAGGCACCTAAGCGACCATTTGGCCTCTAGAAGAGGAGTAAAAATTCTCAAACCAATGATTGTCTCACTTTAGCTTTTTACTTCAAACATGCGTTCCAGCGAAGCGCGGGCTTTTTTTGCGACCACATCGGGAACTTTAATCACATTCTTCTCCTCTTTTAGCGCGGCGTAGAGTCTATCAAGAGTTGTCAGCTTCATGTTGGGGCAGATGGCACCCTCGTAAGCGAGATAGAACTTTTTGTCAGGGTTCTCTTTGCGCAGCCTATGCAAAATGCCTTCTTCGGTACCGACGATGAAGTCTCTAGCGTGGCTTTCTCTGGCGTAACGGCACATTTTTGAGGTACTACCTATGAAGTCAGCCACTTTTCGCATTTCTAAGCTGCATTCTGGATGAGCCATAGCTATGGCCTTAGGATATTGCATCTTTAGGACTTTTACGTCTTCAGGCTGAAACAAGAGATGTGTTGGGCAGAACCCGTTTTCAGGGATCGGAATCAGTGTTTTACCAGTTTTCTCTGCGACATATTCAGCAAGGTTTTTGTCTGGACCAAACAATATTGTATCAGCGTCCAGTGAGTTTATGACTTCTACTGCGTTGGCGCTAGTGCAACAGACGTCGCATTCAGCTTTGCATTGAGCCAAAGTGTTAACATAGAGGACCACGGGAGCTTTTGGGTATTGTTTTTTGGCGCGTTTTATCTCATCAACTGTTAGCATCTGTGCCATGGGGCAGCGTGCACCAAGACAGGGTAAGAGAACCTTCTTATTCGGGTTCAAAATCGCCGCTGATTCAGCCATGAAATCCACCGCTGAAAACACAATTATTTCAGCATCCTTTTCCTCAACAGCTTTGCGGCTAAGTTCGATGCTGTCGCCAACATAGTCAGCTATATCTTGGATTTCTGGTCGTTGATAATTGTGAGCTAGTATAACAGCTTTCTTTTCTTTCTTGAGTTTTTGGATTTTTTCCGTTAAATCCATGTTTTCGCCTGGTACAAGAGGTTAACGTGAAAGAAAACAGGAATTGTCAATAGATATATGCTTTTACCCTGTCATTTTGGCTTTAACCCTTAAAATAGCAAAAAAGGGATACGTTAATCCCATTTACCTTATATCTGGTCAGCATCCATAGTTATGTTACGGTTGATTTGCTTGACTGCTGATGTAAGTAGGACAAAAAAGCCAAAGTTACCTAAAAAACGGATTCTGAAGAAGATTAACCGCAGATAATTCAAAGAAGCTCTTCTCGACGCTATTGCCATAAACACTTACTATGGAGTATCTCAAATAAGAAAAGCTACCACTACATAGCTGCAAAAAAGATAGAAAGAAGGTTTTGTTGGCATCTACTGTTTTGTAGATGCTAAGTATTTGAGGTGGAAGGGTTTAATCACTATGCCGCCCTTAAGGTCAGCATTGAAAGTTTGGCTTTCAACCACCCAATCCGAAAGGTCAGAGTCAAGAGCCCTGATAAAAGCTGCAAAGCTCTCAAAGTTTTCGTGAAGCGAAACGCATGCAGAATCCCAACCCATGCCTCTCCCATCTAAAACGAGAATGACGTTGGTTTGCTTCATGAACCAATCTTTCATCTTTTTTAATGCCTGAGTTTTTTCTTCGCCTTCCGCACATTTTAGTTTAGTTTTTAAAAATGTTATGGCGGCTATTTCAAACCCAATTTGACCAAATTTCGGGATAACTGTGTATCCTTCAATAAAGTTTTCTTCTAGCATGGCCCTTCTGCGGGTTACTGTTGGCTGGGAAACACCGAGGGCTTTTGCAAGTTGCCTATCGCTTCTATGCGAGTCCTTCATAAGCTCAAACAGAATCTTGTAATCAATTGGTTTTAGGTCTTTCATTGCAATCCACTTAAACCTTTTTTGCTATTCAATAGCATTTTTTGACATCATATATAAACTTCATGTTAAATAATCACCAAATTTTCCAGTCCAACAGGCACACAGTAACAGATACTCTTAAGAGAAAATAGCGTCTTAAACATGCAGGTGCCCAAAAAACATGCCAGTTCAGGTTCTGAATGAAATAGAACAAGAAATCACAGGTTTTCTTAGCAATTTAATACGCATAAACACAACCAATCCTCCTGGCAACGAGACGATAGCAGCCAACTTCATCGCCCAATATCTATCAAAAGAGGGTTTCAAAACAGAAGTCATCGAGTCAGCCCCAGGCAGAGGTAGCGTAATCACACGTCTCAACGGAACAGGCGAAAAACCCAACCTACTCTTGCTCTCACACATCGATGTTGTTGCGGCGAACCCAGCAGAATGGAGTGTTGAGCCGTTCGCAGGCACAGTAAGAGACGGCTACGTCTACGGCAGAGGTGCTTACGACATGAAAGGCATGACTGCCGTCGAAGTTCTGACACTACTGCTCCTTAAAAGAAACAAAATACCCCTAAAAGGCGACATTATACTGGCTGCCACCGCTGATGAGGAAAAAGGCGGAGAAGAAGGCGCAGGCTATCTTTTGAAAAATCACAAGGAAAAAGTTTGGTGTCCCTACGTACTTAATGAGGGGGGCGGATTGGCCATCCCACAGAAGAAAGGCAATGTCTACCCCGTGCAGACCGCAGAAAAAGGCATCCTCTGGTTCAAAATTAAAGCCAAAGGAACCCCTGGGCATGGCTCCACACCGAACATGCTGACAACGCAATTCTACGTATGAACAAGGTCATAAATAGAATTAACACTTACCAGCCAGAAACCTTCTATGTCCCAACCCTAAGACAATTCCTATCTGAAATAGCAAAACTAAACCCTGAGCTAAACGAAACACTTTCACATTTACTAAATACCCCGGGTCAAAGCGACCAAATCCTCGACCAATTAGCCAAAACAGAAAAAGCGTTGGCAGAAGAGATAAGACCAAGGACCAAAACAACAATAACCCCAACCATAATCCACGGTGGAGTAAAAGAAAACATCATACCATCCGAATGCGAGGCAGTCTTTGATTGTCGAGTATTACCCGGACAAAGTGTGGATAAAACACTTGCAATCATCAAGGGTTTGCTTGGGGATGTGGGCTTGGATAAGTTGAGTTTTGAAATAATTCAAATTCACGACGGAAACGAATCAACGACACAAACACCGCTCTACAACACCATAACTGGGGTTCTAAAAGATTTTGAACCTAATTGCGGAGTAACTCCCACGTTGACGACAGGCGGGACTGATTCGCGCTTCTTTAGGGAAATGGGCAGCGTATGCTACGGTTTCCACCCAATGCGACCTGATGAACCCAATGATGAGCTGGAAAAAAGGATGCATGGCATAGATGAACGCATAACAGTGGAAAACCTTGTTTTCGGAACAAGTATCTTCTATGAAACCGTTAAAAGATTCATGACTTAACCAGACCGCCCATGCTTTTGTATCTTTTTAACAGTTCAATTTTTATTACTATAACACCATGTTATTGTAAAGCTAGCCTGCTAGAGAGGCAACCCTAAATGCTCGGTGGACAAGCGTTAACAAAAAAAGAACCTCCAACTCTTACTCCCATCAAAACCGTCGGACTAATCTCTGACACGCACGTACCCAAAAAAGCAAGATCTATACCCAAGAGAGTTTTCGAAATTTTCGAAAACGCAGACTACATCATTCACGCTGGCGACTTGGTCGAGTTGACCGTAATTGACGAGTTGGAGCAGATCGCACCGGTCTTGGCCGTTTACGGCAACATGGATTGCTTAGAAGTCACGAGTGGACTTCCCAGATTCAACTCATTGAAAGTTTTCGATTGGAAAATCGGCGTAGTTCATGACCAAAGCAACCTCTATGGCACAGATAAGATACCCGAAATAGGTGAGCAAAATTTTAATGTTTTTGTATATGGACATACACATTCTGCTGATGTCAGATGGGAAAATAAAATTCTCTTTATTAACCCAGGCAGCCCAACCGACCCGTCGTCAGTGATGACTAAGCCTTCAGTTGCAATTCTAAAAATCACCAGGGAAACCATTACTCCCCAGATAATCGAGCTTTAACCCTTTAAGACTGGTCCAATAAGCATTGCGTAGAAGATTATTCCAAAGACCAAAGAAGCAACCCAAACTGCAAGAGTTTTTAGCATATATTTCTTCCTGTTTATACAACCTTGGATGTTCTTGCGGAAGCGCCACGAAGCAACTAACCAAATGCCAAACGAGAGGGCAATAGAACCAAGGACCACATGAATCAACGCAACAATCGATGTTGAAGCTAAAGGAGTAGGAATAATATACTGGTTAATCACTGCCAAAACCAAAGAAGGAATCATTACATAGGCCGCCATTATTAGGTGCAAAATAAGAGCGGTAGACATTACAATGCCATGCCGCCGAAACTTTAACTTGCTTTTTAAATTGTAACCATAAGCGAGTAAAAACAGGACAACTACTTGAATTACTAAATTGGTTGTGATTATTAGTGCAACACTGTTATTTAAGAAAGCCATTAACATCGAAACCAATCAATCGATAACTTAGCGTATAAAGTTTCACTTTCATTCACCCCTCCATAGCATCAAAGAGCAGTTACTACAACTGCCTTAAGAGCAAAGAAGCAAGAACTGTGTCTCGAGGAAAAAGAATGGAACACTGTAAAAACCCTTGGAGAGACTCTTGCAAAAGCGAAAATATCAAACTCTACATCCAAATTAAAGGCGAAAACCTGCCCATATGCCAACAGTGCTGGAGTAAAATCGCTGAACAAGATGAGGAGTGGTAGAGATGGAGAACTTCAGTTCCAACAGCGCGAGATCATTCATTGGAAGAAACGTTAATTTACACCTAAAAGATGGGGCAGTAATAGTGAACGTTCAACTGACTAAACTGCGTAAAGGGACAGGAAAAAACAACAATGCAATTGAGTACGCTCCGCTAGGCAATCGCAAAGTCACTTGTGTGCCTCTAAAAAATGTTGCGTGGGCTGAAATGCTTAATAGTAATCTAATAAAAAACCCAGCTTAAAAATAGTCAATAAAGATAAAAAGACAAATACCACCTAAACTAGTTCAGATTTATGCGTTGTTCAAATTGTGGAGTCTGCTGCACAGAAACCGAGATGTTACTCTCCAAAAAAGATATTAAACGCTTGGAAAAGAAAGGCTTCAGCCAAAACCAATTCTTGCAGTATGACAACCAGGGTTATGCCCAGTTAAAAAACCTTGATGGCTACTGCTTCTTCTACGATTTAAAAAATCAGAAATGTAGTGTCTATGTGGACCGCCCTGCCGGCTGCCGAGTTTACCCTGTCATTCTGGATGAGGAAGTAGGGATAATTTTAGATGACATTTGTGAGTCGAGGAATTCAATAACACTTTCAGAAAAAAGAATTAAGGGTAAGCGTGTTATTGGGCTTTTGGAAGTAATCGACGCAGAAGCGTTAAGTCGCCGTCGTTGAAAAAGCAGGTTTTCTTGTTTCTACAGGTTTGTTTGCTTTGGCAAAATGTTATTTTAATGTTTTTTTATGTGTTGAATTCTTTTGTTGTGATAAAGTTTGTTTGTATCAGTTTGACGCATAAATTACAGGCAAATAGATCTTCAACGACGCGGTTGTTACATTGTAGAAACAAAGGCATCTACAACTTTTCAGCATATGTCACCAACCGCGCAGGTGAACTAATAAAAAAAGACAAAAAAGCGAAGCGAAAAATGAATAATCTCTAGAATAACCCTACAGCTTTAAATAATTCTTGAACTGACATGTGCACGGTGAAAGCTCATTGCCGTGCTCAGTAATTGTTGGCGCCTTCTGGGGAGACGAAGGCAAAGGAAAAATAATATCGTATTTAGCCCTAAAAGATAACCTTGATTTCTGTGTTCGAACAGGCTCAGTTAATGCAGCACACACCATATGGTATGAAAACAAAAAATTTGCTCTTCACATGGTTCCTGCAGCATTTATCAACCCAAAAACACGACTCCTCATAGCCGCAGGCGCAAACGTTCACGTGGGACAATTCTTCAAAGAAATTGAACTTACCCAAGTCGACCCAAAACGTTTAGGAATAGACCAAAACGCCTCTATCATCGAGCAGAAACACAGCGACCAAGACAAAGCAAGTGCCGTCAACAAAGGCATAGGGACTACAGGTTGGGGTGTTGGACCAGCCCTCGAAGAACGTGTTAGGCGTACTGCTAAACTAGCAAAGGACATCCCTGAACTCAAACCTTACCTTGCTGACGAAATAGCTGAAGTTAACGACGGTTTGGATGCAGGCAAAAAAGTGCTTCTTGAAGGCACGCAGGGCTTTATGCTATCACTTTTTCTGGGCGGCGGCTACCCATATGTTACAGGTAGAGACACAGGTGCATCTGCCATTGCTTCAGAGGCAGGCGTTGGACCCACAAGGGTAGATGACGTGATTATAGTTTACAAGTCGTTTATGACAAGGGTTGGCGCAGGACCTTTACCAGGCGAAATTACTAAGGAAGAAGCCCAAAGGCGAGGGTGGTTTGAGGTTGCCGCTGGTACAGGCCGCGACCGACGCAGTGCACCGTTCGACTTTGATTTAGCTAAAAAAACAGCAAAAATAAATGGTGCCACCCAGGCTGCGATGACAAAGCTTGACTGCATATATCCAAGCTGTAAGGGCGCAAGGAAATACGACGACCTGCCAAAAGAAGCCAAAGATTTCATAAAAGAAGCTGAAATCCGAACAGGTGTACCCATCGTATTTATCGGTACTGGACCAGACGCACTGGACCTTATCGACCGAAGGGTATAGCAACTTTTATTTTCTTAATCGTTAATCCTCTTTTGAGGCAAGTTCATGTTAACATACAAAGGCTACAGTAAAGCGTCAGCTGGCATCCTTGTACTATTATTCGTTGCGGGATTGCTCGTTGGAGGACTATTGATTTTCTTTGTTGAATACCAGCAAATTTCAAAGATAAACAGTCAAGTATCCATTTTGCAGAATCAAATTTCAGACCTTAGAGGTTTTCAAAACGCCACAACACAAAACATCAACATATCGCAGAACGGAACGTCTCTGACCGATATCTACTCCAACGTTCGGAAATCAGTGGTTTTAGTTCAAGGAGAAACCAGCGACGGAGGCGTTCAAGGATCAGGATTCGTATACAACTTTGCCGGTCGAACCATCGTATTAACCAATTATCATGTTGTACAAGGAACAACTGGCCTAAGCGTAACCTTTTCCGATGGACACGGCTACTCAGCCACGGTTCTAGGAACCGACCCATACTCGGACTTAGCAGTTGTCTCCGTTTCGTCCGCTGCTCCCATTTCAGAGTTCAAACCCCTAACAATAGTGACTTCATCGTCGCTAAGCGTAGGTGAACCAGTCATCGCCATCGGGAACCCCTATGGACTCGTAGGTTCATTAACCACAGGCGTAGTCAGCGCAACAGGAAGAACCATTACAGAGGATACGGCAGGAGGATACGCAATCGCTAACATTATCCAAACCAGTACACCTATAAATCCTGGAAACTCTGGCGGTCCACTATTAAACGCCGTTGGAAATGTCGTGGGGATAACTACAGCAATTGTTTCAGACTCTCAAGGACTAGGCTTCGCTATCCCCTCAGACACCATACTAAGAGAAGTATCCGCATTAATCACCATAGGCTCATACAATTTCCACTCATACCTAGGCGTTAAGGGAACAGACATGGACTATACCACTGCGCAACAATCAAACGCAAGCGTCACTTACGGCTGGAAAATCTCCTCGATATCAGCCGGAGGACCTTCGGCGGGAAAACTTGAAGCCAACGACATCATCATCGCCATGGGATTACAGGGTTCAAATGGTACAATTACAAACCAGCAAACAATCAAAAATAACGATGATTTAGCCAGCTACTTGGAAGAAAACACCATGCCAGGTAACAATCTAGTTATGACAGTTATTAGAGGAGACTCTCAGACGTTAGTTACCGTAGTTTTGGGAACCCGCCCAGCACCCACTGCATAAATACCTTTCCTTAATTCCTTGTTTATCTTGCAAGCTTATCTTTCTTGGTTTGAATTGATTCGAGGCTAAATCACTAAGAAATTTGCCTAGGCATATTTTTTTCTTTTAATTACAATAGATATGTCCTTAGTCAGTAATAGGGACATGGGGGGGAATTTGGGACAACTGATAATTAATTTCTTCTTTTGATCAATAAAAATTGCTTCCAATACAGTAACATCTGACAAGTAACGTGAAAAGTTTATTACCCCAACAAACATAGACTAGTTTGCGGATTTTCCCGTTTTTTTGAGGCTGGTTTTTTGGAATACAAATGGTTAGCGTTGACGGTAACTACCATCGGAGTTTTAATGGTCGGCATAGACACCCGAATTGTCATAATCGGGCTACCCCAAGTCTCTGAGCAGCTGCACGCAGACATCGAACAAGCCATTTGGATTACGCAAGCATACGTGTTAACCAACACGCTTATGCTTTCGTTGATTGGACGGCTAGGCGATCTATTTGGTAGAGTAAAAATATACACTTACGGGTTCGCCATCTTCACTGTTGGCTCGGCGCTAACTAGCATCGGACAAAACCCGACTGAAGTTATTATTTTCCGCGGGATCCAAGGCATCGGCGCAGCTTTAGTTTTCACTAACAGCATCGCCATCTTAACCGATTCAGCCCCTAGACAACAATTGGGATTATTTTTAGGCATAAACCAGATAGCGTTTCGTGCAGGAGCCCTATTAGGCTTAACGCTTAGCGGTTTAATCTTGTCGTTTCTTGATTGGAGGGCGCTTTTCTACATTAACATTCCAATCGGCATCTTCGGCACCCTTTGGGCAAGGCGGCAACTAAAAGAAACTGCGCTTTTGGATACGAACCGAAAAATCGACTGGATAGGATTTGCCCTCTTCACCGCTTTTCTTTTTTGCCTAATGGTTGGCTTAACTTTTGGCGCTTATGGCACAAGCGGATTAACCTACGCCTACGCTCTTCTGGCTGGCGCAGTTTTTTTTATCGCTGTTTTTGTGGTATACGAGAGGAGAGCGAAGTTTCCCCTGATTTACCTGCGGGTTTTTAGGATAAGGCAAGTTTCAGGCGGATTATTTGCTTTACTTTTCAACATTATCACTTGGACAGCGGTGCTGTTGCTGTTGAGCCTACAGTTTCAGCTAGTCGACAATCTTAGCCCTCTTCAGGCTGGACTGCGTATTTTGCCGTTTGAGCTAGCTTTTTTGGCTGTTGGACCCATAAGTGGCAAATTAGCTGACAAGTACGGGCAAACTCAATTCATACTTGTAGGCTTAAGTTTGAGCACAGTGGCATTGTTTCTTTTCTCCACCACTGTGCAAGCAACACCGTACCTTATCCTGACAGTCTACATGGTGCTCTTGGGGGTTGGCACAGGACTGTTTGTGGCGCCAAACCTTCGGGGAGTCATGAGTTCAGTTCCAATGGAACGGCGTGGAGTCGGATCAGCCCTGTTCACACTCTTCCTGAACATCGGCTTAACAGTAAGCCTAAACCTCACAGTCCTAATCATGTCGCTCACCGCACCGTACGATCTAATCACACAAATAATCAGCGCCGTAAACCCTCAATCCATACCCGCCTCAGGAATAGCCTTATTCGTCGACAGCCTCAAAAACACCTACCTGGCATTCGCTGCAATCAACGCCATAGCCTTAATCCCAGCGGTAATCGGGGGCAAAACCAGGAAAACAGACAAAATAGTCGAGCCAATGCTGGAAGTTGGTTAAGATAGTGTCTGCCCAGATCACCGTATTGCTTCGTCTATACCAGAGTGACGTTTGGTTCTCGTTACTTCTTTGAAGAGCTCTAGGCATTCATCTTTTGTTGGAGCTTCTATAGCTATGCTGCCGTAGGCGCCTATGTCTATGCGATAGCTTCTTCTATCACTAGTTTCTATTCTTTTTTCGTTTTGACTCATTTTTTTCTCCCTCTCCCTTCTATTAGCTTTTCGTACAACGAAGTATGGATACTAAGGGAGTTGTTTTTTATAAGGTTAATGAGGGGTTACCGATAACAGTTGTAACATCACGCTGTAACCAACATTCTCTTATATTTTTGCAGCGAGTTACCTGTAAATAGGAATGCAAAGGATAGCCAA
Organism: Candidatus Bathyarchaeota archaeon; assembly: GCA_963739495.1. Lineage (GTDB taxonomy): Archaea > Thermoproteota > Bathyarchaeia > Bathyarchaeales > Bathycorpusculaceae > Bathycorpusculum. The sequence goes on from CAVUAM010000001.1 coordinate 158,122, forward strand.
CAAAAGTTGAGCGAATCTAGCTGCTAACTGGGAGAAGGCCGTTGCCCACCTGCCTTTTCAGGCTGTATCCTGTTAGCACTTGGCTCGGTTCGCTTAACTCTTCCTTTTTAGGCTAAAACCGTGCAATTATTCCAAAATAGCAGTACTTTTTCTTTATTCTTATTAGCTGAATTTCAATAAGTTTGAAGATACATAATAAGGTGTTTTCTTTAACAGCCACTCTCGGGTAGAGCAGTGAAGAAGCCAGCTTCATCTTCTAAAGAATAAAACCTTCAGCCCAATGTTTGAAAAACCATAGAACAGCGACACTTTCACAATCGTAGAATGCTTTGGCATAACCTTAAGCATAATTGTATCTTCAGCGTTATAGTTACCTCACCGAAAAAAGCATATATGACAAAACACCGTTTCTCATAAAAGGCGCTGGTGAAAGTACACGACATCCTCTGAAGAAAACAATGGGGAAATGGTAGTTACACCCTGGGAAGTTAAGGGCAAAGTTGACTACGAACGTTTAATACGGGAATTCGGCACACAACCCCTTACTCCGCAGTTGCTAGAACGAGTGGAAAAACATACCGACAAACTCCATCTGCAGTTAGAGAGAAAAATTTTCTTCAGCCACCGCGACCTCGACACCGTACTTGATCTGTATGATAAGGGTACCAAATTTGTGCTCTATACAGGCAGAGGGCCCAGTGGACCCGTCCACATCGGACACCTTGTTCCATGGATATTCACCTTACATATTCAACAAAAATTCAAAACCCGCCTCTACTTCCAAATAACCGACGATGAAAAATATCTAATCAGTGATAACGCAGACCTCATAAAAACCGCGAAGTGGTCCTATGAAAACGCACTGGACCTTATCGCCTTGGGATTTAAAGCTGAAGACACGTTCATTATCTATGACACAAAAGACATCGATCTCCTCTATGATATTACCCTTGAAGTGGCTAAACGCATAACCTACAGTACTGCCCGTAGCAGCTTCGGCTTCCAAGACAGTACCAACATTGGTTGGGTATTCTGGCCAGCCATCCAAGCCGCTCCATGCTTTATCCATAAAAAACTCACGGGTGAAAACGTACCCGCACTAATCCCAGCAGCGATCGACCAAGACCCCTACTGGCGAGTTACACGAGACATCGCACAAAAACTCGGCTACTACAAACCTGCTCAAATTCACTGCCGGTTCCTCCCCGGACTTGGCGCAGGCGGAAAAATGAGTGCAAGCATGCCAGAAACAAGCATATTCACTGTAGACCAGCCAGACGTGGTTAAAAAGAAGATCTGGAATGCATTCACAGGCGGCAAAGGCACGGCTGCAGAGCAACGCAAAACAGGCGCCGACCCAACAGTGTGCAGCATATTCCAATATTACTTCTTCCTTTTCGAAGAAGACTCATACAAACTGGTTGAACGCGAACGCAGATGCAGAGGTGGCGAGATGCTCTGTGGCGAATGCAAAAAAGACATAGCGGAAAAACTCAACGCGTTCCTGTTGCGACATCAGGAACGACGAGAAAAAGCCAAAGATGTAATCGAACAATACCACATTAAAAGATAAACAATGGTAGAACAAGGGAAACACCAAGTCGTAGCAAAAACAATTTCTTTCCAACTGTTAAACTATAAATAACAAACGATAATTCATAATTACTGAAGATTTCTCTAAGCGAGAATTTTGCCCTTCAATGTTTGTTAGGCCTGTGGGGTAAAGAATCTATCTGCTCACCTTAGACAAAGGAGTTCCTAAGTTAAAATGGACATTTCGGAAACACAGGAAATTCTTGAATTAGTTCCAAAACGGATAGGAAGGATACTTGAGCTTGCCAAAAATCTTTGGTGGAGCTGGGATGAAGAAGGACGTCAAGTTTTTCGATCTCTTGATTACGAACTTTGGAGAGCAAGTGGACATAACCCAGTTAAGCAACTGAGAGACATCGACCCCTTCAAACTCGAAGCCGCAGCTAGAGACCCCGCGTTCCTCAACTTATACGACTCAATCATTCAAAAATTTGATAGCTATATGTCAAAAAAGCAGAGTTGGTGTGGAAAAAGCCCTTCACACAATTTTGATGGACAAATAGCTTATTTTTCAGCTGAATATGCAATACACAACTCTTTGCCCATCTACGCAGGGGGGTTGGGCGCTTTAGCAGGAGACATCTGTAAACAATCCTCAGACCTCGGGTTACCATTGGTTGCTGTAGGATTCATGTATCCGCAGGGATATTTCAGGCAACATATCTCCGCTGACGGCTGGCAAGAAGAAGCATACACGCAGTTGGATTTCAGCGAAGCACCAATTTCTCCGTGTGCTTGGCCCCAAGGATGCGGTCCGTTGATTTCTGTTCCGCTTGGCGACCACCAAATATATGTTCAGGTATGGCAAGCTCGTGTGGGACGCGTTAACCTCTATTTACTTGACACAAACATAAGCGACAACCGCGCCCAAGATAGGGGACTCTCGGCTAGACTATACACGGCGAACCTAGAGGAGCGGTTGCGGCAACTCATCGTGTTAGGTGTAGGTGGCGTGCGAACCCTCCGTGCACTGCAAATTCACCCGACAGTGTGGCATGCAAATGAAGACCACACAGCCTTCATGATGCTTGAAAGACTTATAGAAGAACGAACTCGCGGAATCCCATTAAAAGAGGCAGTAGAAAAAATTCGCAAAATCTCAGTTTTCACTACCCATACACCAGTCGCAGCAGGTCAACATATCTTTCCTCATCAACTGATGGACTTATACAGCAAAAACTTCTGGGAACCTTTAGGAATTGACCGACAAGACTTTCTAAAAATGGGAAGTTACGAGGGATTAGATCAGGATAAGTTTAGTTTAACTGCGTATGCCTTGCGTTTGGCAGGTCAAGCCAACGCAGTGAGCAAACTTCATGGAATCGTAGCTCGAAGAATGTGGAGTCCAATCTTCCCAGGAAAAGCCCTGAATGAAATTCCCATAACGAGCATAACCAATGGAGTTCACTCCCCGAGTTGGCGAGCTGCAGAAATCTCTGAACTATTCCAAAAGCAAATAGAAAACACAGAGTTACCAAGCGAGTATGACGAACAATTCTGGAAAACTGCAATTGACATACCAGATGAACAGTTTTGGATGGTACATCAAATGATGAAAAATCGTCTTATCCGCGCCATCCAGGATCGAGCCCAGCTGCGCCTAGTTGAAGACGGCGTTTCGACCCAGCAGGTACTTGCAATGGGCGCCTTACTTGACCCCTACGCTTTGACCATTGCTTTTACTAGACGATTTGCCCAGTATAAGCGTCCATACCTCATCCTCTCTGACATAGAAAGGCTCAAGAAGATAGTTACAGACCCCCTAAGACCTGTTCAGATAATTTTCGGCGGAAAATCCCACCCAGCTGACTACGCATCAAAGGAACTTCTAAAAAATGTCTACAACACAGCCTTAGATAAGAGGTTCCAGGGGCGGGTTGTTTTTGTCGAGGACTATGACATGAGTCTTGCCAGGGATTTAGTTCGGGGGGTGGATGTTTGGCTTAATACTCCAAGGCGTCTCCAGGAAGCATGCGGAACCAGCGGAATGAAAGCCTCGATGAATGGCGTCATCAATCTGAGTGTGCGTGATGGATGGTGGGATGAAGCCTTCAACGGCTCCAACGGTTGGGCAATCGATGGATTCAAAGGAGGAAGCCCCGAAGAAGAAGACAGAGCAGACGCTGAAACATTATATAGTCTACTGGAAAATAGTATAGTGCCCCTGTTTTACGATCGCGACCGCAAAGGAATTCCCCATGGTTGGATTGCAGTTGCTAAAGAAGCCATCAAGACCATCAACCCAGTTTTCAATGCATGCCGAATGATGAAAGAATACGTTGAACGCATGTACTTGCCCGCAATAGCTTCAGAAGATTTTCAAGTTAACCAAACTATTGAAAAGGAGAAAGGTTAATGTCAGAAAAAAAGAATCAAAAAAATTTTGGCCTCAACCTAGAAGACCTATTGGTTGTTAGTGTTGCGAGCAACGAACACGTTACCGACATAAACCAGAAGGCATGTGAAGTTCTAGGGTATCTGAAGGCTGAGATTATTGGCAAGAATTGGTTTGACAATTTTATACCTAAGAGCAGTAGGGAAGAGATGCGGATGTCTTTTCATCAACTTCTAGATGGCACCTTTCGGCGGGGGCACTTGGAAAAACGTGTTTTGACTAAGGATAGGCAGGAACGGATCATCGGCTGGCATGTTCTGCCAGTTAAAAATGAAAATGGCGTGTTTGATGAGGCAGTTTTTTCGGGTCAGGACATGACCGACCATAAACTAGTTGAAGAAAGATACATACGGTTGGCGTCGTTTCCAGCGTTTAACCCAAACCCCGTGGTTGAAGTTGACTTTGACGGAAATGTTACTTACACGAACCCCGCTACAAAAAAAGTGTTTCCCGACATCGAAAAGCAAGGGTTAAACCAGCCGTTCTTCGCGAATTGGGAAACCGTGAAATCATCTTTCAAAGGCAAGAATTCCATGGATTACTCTTTTGGACGCGAAATTAAGCTTGGCGTGCACTGGTACCTGCAACAGTTCTCTTTCATACCCATTGAACCACGAATCCGAGCTATCGTAATAAACATCGACGATAAAAAAAGAGCCGAAGAGGATCTTAAGTTAAGTGAGGAAAAATACCGTAGTCTGTTTGAAAACATGATAAATGGTTACGCCTATTGTCGAATGATTTTTGACCAGAAAGATGAACCGGTGGATTTTGTTTATTTGGAAATTAACTCTGCTTTCGAAAGACTTACCGGTTTAAAGCGGGAAAGTGTTGTTGGTCGAAGGGTCTCTGAGGCTATTCCGGGAACAAAAGAAGCTAACCCTGAATTGTTTGAAAAGTACGGTAAAGTTGCTCGAAACGGCAAGCCTGAAAACTTCGAGGTCTACTTTAAGCCGCTTAGTACATGGTTTAACATCTCCGTGTACGGACCTAAGAAAGACCATTTCGTAGCAATATTTGAGAACATCAGTGAACGCAAAAAACTTGAGCAGGAACTAAACAGCTACAACCAACGGCTTGAAGAAGTAGTCACCAGACGCACAGCCGAGTATGCGCAGGCAAACAAGAACCTAACCCAGGAAATCATGGACCGCCGCAAAATCGAAGAAGGACTGGTATTCAGGGCAATGATTTTAGATAATCTAAGCGAAGCCATTTTCTTAGCGAATCTGAAAGGAGAATTCGTCTATGTCAACCTTGCTGCATGTGAGCTGTTTGGCCATGCCTGTGAGGAACTTTTGAACCAGAATTTGCTGGAGATTCTGCAAATTCCCGAAATGGAAAAGAGAGAGTTTATGGATAACCTTCAGAAAACTGAGCAAATTGACATTCACACTGTTCATGTTAGAAAAAACAAGGAAAAAACCCCAATTCACCTACGCATGCACATAGTAAATACTATACATGGAAAACTTGTAATTAGCGTAATACACAAAGTTAAGTCGCCATAAAAAAGGAAAAAACAAGTATTACTTTTCGAGCGCCATATGGTAGCTCATTGACTGTTGGGTTGCTTCAGTGCCGGTTAGGTCGGATTTTTCATTAGAGGTGGGTTTTCCTGGAGGTGGATTCCGCTGTTTTAGAGCGGATATGCACTTTAGGTATTCTACTTTACTCATAAGTTTTTGCAAGCGACAAAATAATCCAAGAGTTTGGATGTTTCCTCGTTTTCAAATACTTGCAGAGGTTGGGACACAGCATTATGGAAAAAGAAATAAGCCCCAAACACTCGCAATATGCATACAAGGTAACTAAAATGTCTGCAAAAACAACCGTTAACATCAACTCAGCGTATCGGCTTCTCCACCCCATGCACATCGTATTGGTCTCCGCGGTCGGAAAAGCTAACAAACCAAACGTAACCACTGTCGCTTGGGCAATGCCAACCTCAATCAACCCGCCGCTCCTCGCCATCAGCCTCGCCCCTACCCGCCACACGCACACCCTCATCGAAGAATCGGGCGAATTCACCGTAAACATACCCACATTGGAAATCCTCCAAGCAGTCTACGCCTGTGGCTCCCTAACCGGCAGAAGCTTCGACAAATTCAAAAAAGCCAACCTTACCCAAATGCCTGGTAGAAAAATTAAAGCTCCAGCCATCCGCGAATGCATCGGTCATCTAGAGTGTGAAGTCGACGGACAATTCACAACCGGCGACCATACTATTTTCGCCGGCAAAATTCTCGAAGCGTACGCAGACCCAGGCATTTTCACCGAAAGTGGCTACGATCTTAAGCGCGCCCGCATGCTCTATCACGCTGGCGGAAACAACTTTGCTCTCCTTGATCCCAAACTCTACAAATCTTAAAAAAATGGGTAGTTCATGACTTCTCAACCCAATTTCGAAGCGTTAATGCAGGAAGGGCTAAGGTTAACTATTATTTCTACAAGTCACCTTGCCGATTTGCAGTCTGAAATTGAAGACCGCCGTAAACAAAGCCAATTTGACGAGGAATTTTCTAAAGAATACATGTCAAGGTTCAAGTTTACCCCGCCTGATGAGCTCAAAAACGCCAAATCCATCATCACAGTTGCCATGCCCCGACCAGTTACCCAAGCGATTTTTAACTGGAATGGAAATAAACTAACTTTCATTTTACCCCCAACTTACACTGCATACGACGAAAAACGTTTGCACATAGAACATTTAGTGGCTGAAGCTGTGGGGAAAGAAGGCTATAGAATTGCCACTCTCAACTTACCCCTCAAATTGCTTGCAGTACGCAGTGGGTTAGCCATGTATGGCAAAAACAACATCGCCTACGTCCAAGGAATGGGTAGTTTCATGCGTTTAACCGCAGTTTACTCGGATATGCCCTGCGAAAGCGACCAGTGGCTTGAAGCAGAGATGATGAATGGATGCAAGGACTGCGACTTTTGTCGAAATTCATGTCCAACAGGCGCAATCACAAAAAATCGCTTCCTACTCTACGCAGAAAAATGCTTAACATACCACAATGAAAAAGAAGGCAAAACCCCATTTCCCAAATGGATAAGGGCAGAGTGGCATAACTGCATCGTAGGTTGCATAAAATGCCAAGCCGCCTGCCCCCAAAACAAACCTTATCTGGGGCAAATTGGGGAAAACGCAGAATTTACTCAAGAAGAGACCGAGCTTTTGTTGAAGGGCCCACCACGTGAGCAAATTCCAGCTATAACTATTAAGAAAATGAAGTTGTTGGGTTTAACCGATTACTTCAATGAAATACCCCGCAATCTCTCTGTTCTTCTAAATATCTCATAAAAAATGCCCTAATTACCTTCCTTTTCTGTCTTTAGGCAAAGACTTTTCAGGGTATAGAACGATGGAAGAACAAACCCAAAGCAACACAACTTATAAAGCCTTAATCTATTCTGAAAGTTGTCTATGACAAATAAAAAGAACAAAAAATATAAAATAACACAAAAAACTATACCGACAGAAACCACTGTAACATTCAAAGAAGTTACAGAATAGAAACTAAAATCCAATTAATATTTTCTTGAAACTAAAGTCCTTTAATTCAATTTGGACTGCAGCATCAACCAACCCGATCAAAAAGCCAAAGAGGGGAGATCTGCATTGCATTTTCAGTAGTTATTTGCATATTGGATTTCAGCGGCAATTATAAAGAAAGGGAAGGTGCAGGCTACGAGGTTTAACTTGCAGGTAAGGCTATTGTTTGTGTGCTGCTCCAGGCGCTTCTTCCAGTTTCGTTAAAGGCGCTGTATTGTGGTATTCTCCAGCATGGAGGATTATCGATCAGTTTTGTGTAGAACCCGTCTATGCCTAGGACTTGTACATCTAGTTTGTCGCTCTTGGTTATGTTGCCGATCCAGATGCTCCACCCGCCTGGGTCTGGATTAGTGCTACCGAGCCCAAACTTCACGGTCGTATAGTCTGTGGTGGATGGCGCAAGGTTGGGTGTGACCAGTGCCCAATCTTGAGCATTGTGGTCTTTTACGCGGATGTTATAGTACAGTTTAACGAGGGTTTCGTTTACAACTGCATAATTGGAGAGTTGCCCGGTGTTGTTTATAACGACGTCGATGAATTTTATATGTACCTGAAAGGTTCCGGTTGCGTTCGTTGTAGTATGGGAGTCATCTTCGAGTTTCAAGGTGAAATTTGGAACGTTGGGGCTGATTTGAGTGAACGCGGGCTCTATTGCAATCAAGCCTGATACTAACATTAGAAAGCTGAGTAATAGTGCTATTTTTGTTCGCATAGGTAAGTACATGTAAGGTTACGCTCCTGCGTAAAGTAGCGACCAAAAAGACCTTGCCTTAGTTTGTATGCAGGGTCCAAACCCACTTTTCGAGTTAGCCCCATTTGGCTTAATGTAGGGTCCATAGTTTTTTCCAGCCATGAAAGGGCCTTGTGGGTATGCATTTAAGCATCCAATGCATAAACCAATTTTAGATAAAAGTGAATCGCGATGCCTTACGACAAAGAAGAACTCGAAAAATTTCGTCAATCAGGCAAAATCCTACACGAAACACGCGAAGAAATGCGTGGATTCGTTAAGGAAAACATGCTTGTTATCGATGTTTGCGAGAAAGTTGAGGGACTCATACGTGCAAAAGGGGGTAAACCAGCGTTTCCCTGCAACGTCAGCATCAACGAGGTTGCGGCACATTACACTTCGCCGCCTGGAGATAAGTCACTGATTCCTGAGGGCTCCACTGTAAAAGTGGACCTCGGCGTCCAAGTTGACGGTTACGTAACTGATACAGCGTTTACAGCGCCTTTTAGTTATGAAGGCAAAGTCATGGCTGCCACTGCCGAGTTGGCGTTGAAAACTGTGATTGAAAACATCCACGGTGACATGCCACTGGGGAACATAGGCAGCTTGGTTGAAACAACGATTAAGAACCGTGGGTTTAAACCAATCAGCAACCTCACAGGACACTCGGTGGGGCGATATATTATTCATGCGCCGCCATCTATACCAAGCGTAGCTGGCTTCTCGCCCCATAAAGTTCGAGCTGACGAAATCATCGCTGTTGAACCCTTCGTCACCTTGCCCGACGCCATTGGACGAGTAGACGATGCCCCACAAATGACGATTTACCGTTTACTTAAAGCCAAATCCACAAATAGTGATGCAGCAAAAAAAATGCTCAAACACATCGAAGCCAACTTCAGAACCCTACCCTTCGCCGAACGCTGGCTCATAGGCGTTGTGCCCCCAGAACAGCATAAAGCCGCATTCAAAGAACTCTTCACATCAAAAGCAATCATGGGGTACCCTGTTTTTGTTGAGGCAAGCAAAAAACCCGTTGCCCAAGCTGAACATACGTTGTTGATAAAAGATGAGGGTTGCGAAGTTTTAACTTAATTAAACAAACTTCGTTTGTCTTAGACGTTGTAGGTTTTCTCTTTTTCTTTAACTTCTTTGTAGATGGATGTTATCATCTGGTGTGTTGTTGGGCATTTGGGGCAGGGTATATCCACTTCCTTGTAGACGTAGTCGCCACGTTGGAATTCACGAACGGTTTTTCCGCCGCATTTGCATTCGATTGTTGTCATAACTTTTGGCACTTCGATCTTTACCTGTTTGGACTGCAGCTTTGACTGGTAAAGCAAAAACCCGGAAAGCACGAGCGCGATTAAGCCTATGCCTGCTAAGACACCAGCAGCCAGTTGGTCGCCGAGCTAGGTAGGTTTCGCCCGCAATCAGTAGGGCTGTTATGGCAAGTGCCATGACAATCAGGACTATCATAGTTAGGTATGTGCTGATTTTTTGGTTTGCATTTGTCGATTGAGTTTGGTTGTTCTGGGTCATGTCTTTTTCCTCCTATTGTCCTACTCCGATGGAGTTGCCGACGCCGACGATGATGACTTTGTCACCTTCTTTTGTGCGTTCCAAGATGACTCCTTTGACGCGTTCGATGACTTTGTCAGTTGCATCGTGGATTTCTTTGCGCATTGGAGTTACTGCGTCGCCGATGTCTTCTTTGACTATTACTGCGTAGTTGCGGATTTTGTATTTTGTTAGTTTTTCTTCTATCTTGTATGCGTCTACGCCTGGTCCCCCGATTGCTGCGCCGATTCCTTCTGAGACTTCGCCTACGAGTTCGCCTTCAAGTTTTAAGCCTGCGTCAATCATGATTAGGAGTGCAATTTTGCCTTCGTTTTCTTCAATGACTGCTTCAACTGCCTCGCCTGGTTTGCCGACGTTTCCGCCGGGGCCTTCTGCTTTGATGATTAGGGCTGTACGTCCTTCCATTGGGACTGTTGCCATTACGCAGTCTTTTGGCAGTTTGCGAATTTCGTAGCCGTGCATAAGTTTTCCTGCTACTAAAGGTCCAGCGCCATCTCCTATTGGTTGTCCATATGCGAATGCTTTGAGAGCACTTGAGTATGCGTCAGCTTCTTTCATCACCATTGGCAAGATCATTTGAAGTTGCATTATCACGTAGAGGCTAAGGGTTTTTTTGCCTTGGATGTAGTAGTGGCGTACGACTTTGTAGATGAAGTTAAGTGCCATTGCTGCCTCAAGCGTGTTTTCGAGGTTGTTGATTTGGACTTCGTCGTTTTGGGCTGCAGGCGCCATTAGTCTGATTTCTTCTTTTAGTCGTTCATCGCGGACGTCTAGGATGTGATCGAGTTTATTCACTATTCCTGCAGGATCCATGTTTTGGGGCCCGATAGTAAAGTACTCTAGGTAGCGGTCTACGCGAGCTGAGGGGTCGGTTGTTGGTTTACCGATTTCCTTTAATGTTTCGATGGCAGTTTTTCTGCCTTCTTCTTTTATGTGCCGCAGTTTATGCAGGCTGTTTTCGACTTCGCGGATCATGACGTACATTTGGATACGTTGACCGTAGAAAATTAGAACTATGAAGAACACGTATGATAGTAAACTGATAATCTGTGTAATTGAATCGCTTCCGGGAATAAGACTCAAGTTTTATGCACCACTTCTTTTCAAAAACTACCCTCAGACCCTTATAAGGATATGCTAAATCACGCAGAAAAAATGCCCTGGAAAAAAAGTTAAAATGTTGCCAGCTTTCCCAGGTTCACGTGGCCTAAGACCACACTACAGCTGGAAACGGAACACGGTTTAACTTCTGAGTTCGGAATGGGATCAGGTGGAACCCGTGCCCTTTGACCGGCAGACGAAACATAACTGTTCAACAAACCCATATATACTTTCTGCTTTTTAGCAAGTATTTTGTTGGAAAAACCCCGTTTTGGCACTTTTCCTGGGTGCAGCATCAGCCGCCAGATATCTTTACTAAGACGAGGTTAAGTATAGCCACCTTAGAGAAATTCACCAGTATATATGCAGGTTTTCTGAGAGCCCAGCAAAGATAAAGCTGAGTAAGCAAGTTTTTAGATTATTATTTTCCCATAACTTTTCTGGTTGCGATTTCTATGTCTTTGGCTTTAATTGTTTTTCTTCTTGCGTGTACAGCATAATCAAGTGCTTCTTTAGCAATCTTAACTCCAACTTCCTCGAGAATTTCGGCAAGCTCCTTAGCGCCTGCTTCACTCACTCTTTCAGCTCCAGCCTTTTCACACAATCTATGCATCGGAGCCACAGCTATTTCTGATTCGTTCATATCGACTATCTCCACAGCCTCTTTTTCTTTTTAAGTTAATATTAAGGTTTGTTATCTTTTTCCTGCTTGTTTAGCAAATTATAAATACAAATAGCTATCATACATTAAATCCCGAGGTTATTTCAGTGGCTAAAAAACCAGTTAAGAAAGAAGAAAAGAAAGCCCCAGCAAAGAAAAAGTAAACCCTCGGCATAGGCACATTTACCTCTCTCTTTTTTTCCTTGTTTGCCCTTTCAGAAAAGCGAGCTTCCTTATCAGCTCATTATTGCCTTTCAAATTTTTATTCAGTGAGAAAAAACTCTATCAAAACTTTTATACTGAAATCAAAATTGCCAAAGTCGTTAAAGAGTGCAAAGCATTTTACCAGCGTGATGTTGAATATCAAAGATAAAGACGTTTAACACCCAATAATTCCGCCATAAAATAAATCCCGCCCAAGAGCGGGCAAACTCTGATTCTTTTCAGTTCTTGCTCCACTTCTTGCGTTAATAGCGAATGCAGTTTTGATATTTGGACTTATTGAAAGGGGAAGAAAAAGCTCAACACTTGCTAAATTCCTTCTGTTCCATGTATCTCGAAATGTTCAACTGTGGCAGTATGATTGAACGTCATCTGTAAAGAGTTATGAGTACCATTGTTAGACAAAACATAACGGTCAACATTTTGTACATAGTACTTCCAGACCAGTGAGATGCTTCCTCCGATAAAGTCAGTCGGGACCGTTATGTTAAAGCCGACAGTTTCTCTTTTCGGCCCGATGAAATCACAATTAACATACTTTGAGTCTATTTCAGGTAAGTAGACTTTTGGCGCGGAGGTCCAATTGGTGCTAACAGTTATAGTGTAGGTTTTCTCTCCAACCGAGATAGGATACGTGTATAACTTGCTTGATGCTTTTTTCTCCCGTGCTAAATCAACCCATAAAAACCCAGCTAATAGTGCAGTGATTAAGATTACTACCCCAAGCGTTAACGCCATTTTATTTCTCTTCATAACACCGATGGATGTTAGGTTATTCTTCTAAAAGGTTTTTTGGTCAACGTTTGATAACGAGCATTTTGGTCGATTTTGCTGGAGTGTAGCTTCTACCCTCTGGCAATTTGGGTATGGAATCGAAAGAAACACCACACTCAAGCGGAGACATCATATGAATTTCCCATTTTTTGTTAAGCTAAAAATGACACACTTAGGACTTGTTTAAAAGTTCCAAAAACAATTAATGCTAAGGAGATTTGTTATGAAAAATTCTTTGGGTGCAGAAACTATCGTTCCAACGACACCGGTCTGGATTGTTGGAACTTACAATCGAGATGGAAAACCAAATGTTATGACTGCTGCATGGGGAGGAATATGTTGCTCTAAGCCACCATGTGTCTATGTATCCCTGAGAAAAGCCACGCTTACCTACAGTAATATTGTGGAACGGAAAGCATTTACAGTAAGCATTCCATCCGAAAACTACGTCAAGGAGGCTGATTATTTTGGCATCGCTTCAGGGAAAAAGGTGGATAAATTCTCAGCAACAGGGCTTACTCCCGTGAAAAGCGACCTTGTCGATGCACCTTATGTGAAAGAGTTTCCTCTGATTTTAGAGTGCAAGGTTATCAACATTGTTGAAATTGGGTTACACACAGAGTTCATAGGTGAAATCATGGATGTCAAAGCTGATTCATCTGTGCTAAATGAAAAGAACCTTCCAGACATCGAAAAAGTGAAACCGATTATCTGGAATATTGCAGGAATGACGTATCATAAAGTTGGCAGCCCTATTGGGCAAGCTTTCTCAATTGGAAAAGAAATAATTTAGCTGGAGCGGAACCTCCGCCCTCGGACGGTTTAGGCAGGGAATCGCATTGAACCCTTCATCCAGTGAAGACATCAACCGCACATCCTTTTTTGGGGAGCCCAATGCAATTTAGCGGCTTCTGTGGATAAGCCTCAATATTTTTGTTGATGCCCGCTCAATTATTGGTCACTGCCTAGCAAGGTGGGGTCGTAGTCTAGACAGGTATTAACCACGCTCCAGAAATCCTATTTACTCACCATAAAAATCTTTCAAGAAAAACCACTTGCCGAAAAGCCCAAATAAGACATTTTAGATTACCTATTTTGGCAACGCAAACAGGGCAAAGCGGAACCAACAATTATCAGTAGAGTAAGGGAACTTAAAAGACTTGCACGTTTGGGCATACTTTACGACAGCGAAGCAGTAAAAGCGGATTTGGCAAATAGCTCAATTCAAAGCACAACGAAAATGAAATTAATTGATACCCACACGACTTTTCTGGATTTTAAAGGCTTAAAATGTATTGCGCCAAAATACCAGAAAACCACCAAGAGGTACTTTATTCCAAGGTTGGCGAAAACTGCGCACTTTCCAGGAAACTAAAGTAGAGGTAAAAAGCTTGCAACAAAAAGAGTTCAACGATTCAATAAATTGCCCAATAACAGAAGCAGACAAACCACAAAATCATCAACAATCAAACGATTATCTCAAAAAAAACAATCGCTCTTTTACTAAAAGAACTTGAAAAACAGACAGAGTTACTGCAGAAAATTGCAGAAAAGTAAACCTTCTCTCACCTTTTCCGACTTTAGGAGTTTAAAGAAAGTATTTTTTTAAAACTAACAATAAATCCATCCAATACACTTTAGTTTTATTTTAGAGTAAAAATGGTGGGGCTGATCGGATTCGAACCGATGACCAACGGGTTTCCCCAAAGTAGACCGCTCCAGAATTTCGTCATCCCCATAGGGTCAAGCAATCAATGCTTTCTGGAGCCCGCCGTACTACCTGGCTATACTACAACCCCACGTTATTTTTAGAAAGATACAAAAGGAATTATAAAAAGGCACCTACCTTATACACGAAAAGAAATAGGATAAGTCATTTCCGCTCCGCTTCGCTCCAACAACAAACCCCCCAAATTTTGTTCCTTAATTATTTTAGGACAACCCACCAAAAAAAGAAATCTGGCAATTTTTCAAGACTTATCATCACAAATTTGAGTAACCAAATTAAAAAAGACATCTATTCTATATGGCGAGTATTATCACAATACTGGCTATTTCCACTTTTTTGTATATCATAAATTTGATTTACTGAAGAATAAGAATGTACCTTTAAATTTTACGACATAATCGGCTTTAAAAAATCAGTTTTTACTATTTGCGGAATGCTCATGAACATCTTTAACTGACCTGCCTGAAGGGTCAGCTGTTTTGGCGAATTCTTTGCTCCACCTAAACGCAGTCGGTGTAGAGCAGGCAATTGTGGGTCCGACCGGAACAGTTAATGCTGCCGAGGGACTTGTGAAGTAACAATCAAAGATCTCACGGTAATAGTATTCTTCTTTTGATGAGGGCGTTTGAGTGGGAAACCGGATTTTGGCGTTTTTCATCATTTCGTCAGTTACTGCGTTTTCAGCATGTTTTTTAAGGTAATCTATCCATCCGTACCCAACACCATCAGAGAATTGCTCTTTCTGGCGCCAAAGAATCTCGTCGGGGACGTATCCTTCGAACGCTTTACGCAAAACATACTTCTCGATTTTATCGCCTGAACACATCTTTTCACTCGGGTCAAAACCCATCGCGAAATCCAAAAACTCCTTATCCAAAAATGGCACACGCGTCTCAACACCCCAGGCTGCTGTCGCTTTGTTTGCACGCAGACAATCGTATTTGCTAAGCATGAAGAGTTTTCGCACGGTTTCTTCGTAGAATTCCTTTCTCGTTGGGAGCTTTGTGGAAGTAGAGGTAGCCGCCGAAAACTTCGTCTGCACCTTCACCTGATAGGACCATTTTGATGCCCATGGATTTTATTTTCCTTGCCATCAAATACATTGGTGTTGCGGCGCGTATTGTTGTTACGTCAAATGTTTCTAAATGATAAATGACATCTCTGATTGCGTCAAAAGCTTCTTGGATTGTAAATATTATTTCGTGATGTACAGTTCCAATGTAGTCGGCGACTTTTCTTGCATACTTCAAATCAGGAGAATCTTGCAAACCTACACCGAACGAATGCAATCTTGGCCACCACGCCTCTTCTTGATCGCCCGATTCCACACGCTTTTTGCGGTACTTTGAAGCTATGGCGGCAATCAACGAAGAATCCAATCCACCCGATATAAG
Organism: Candidatus Bathyarchaeota archaeon; assembly: GCA_963739495.1. Lineage (GTDB taxonomy): Archaea > Thermoproteota > Bathyarchaeia > Bathyarchaeales > Bathycorpusculaceae > Bathycorpusculum. The sequence goes on from CAVUAM010000001.1 coordinate 173,861, forward strand.
CACGCCGTAGGGAACATCCGACATCATCTGTCCTTTCACTGACTTTTCCAACGCTCTTCGAAGATTAGGCAGAGATAACGCTTTTTTTGGCATCTTTTCTGCCCACTCGGGCTTATACCAACGCACAAAATCCTTGCTTTTCCCAATGCCCAAAAGGTAATGCCCCGGCGGAAACTCTTGGATGTCAGTGCAGTAGTCGTTTAGCGCTTTCATTTCGCTAGCAACATAAAATGTTCCTTTTTCATCCCAGCCAACATAGAGTGGAATGATTCCGATATGGTCGCGACCAATTAAGTAGCGACCAGCTTTCTTGTCGTATAAGATGAAGGCGAACATGCCGTTTAGCATGTTCAAAAAGTCTGCACCGTATTCGTCGTAGAGATACAGGATTATTTCACAGTCAGATTTTGTCTGCCACAAATGCTCTTTTTTTAATTTGTCCCGAAGAAGCATGTGGTTGTAAATTTCGCCGTTTACAGCCAGAACGTTTCCGTTTAGTGCATCTATGAGCGGTTGAGCGCCATGTTCAACGTCAACTATGGACAGACGTTCATGGGCTAAAATTGCTTGATTGTCATCATAAATTCCGCTCCAGTCTGGACCTCTGTGCCTTATTTTAGTAGCCATTTTTAGCGCTTTGCTTCTCGCTTGGTCTGATGGCTCAATTATGTTAAAAATTCCAACTATTCCGCACATTTATTCCGTCACCAAAGAATTGCGCATAGAGTATTTAGAACCAACCCAATTTAACCTTTTTTTGGTGAAAAAATAGTATTAATGAAAGTTAGCAAAGAGAAAGAATTAGAAACAGCTTCCATAGCCGAAGAAGCGGTTATGTTTGGGATGTTTGCTCCGGGCTTATGCTCTTACAGCCGCGGTTGCTGAATTTTCCCAGGTACCCAAACGGGTAGGAGAACAATAAGATTTCAACTATCCCTACTCCTAATGAAAATGTAGCGCCCAAAGTTGTTTGTATCAGGACATTTATTGTGGAGAAAAATAACAGTAGGAAAAAACCATTGAGCCAGAAACCTATCTGCCATCCTTCACAATTGTATAAACGGTGCAGAACAATTATGTTCAAAACGCCGAGAATTATGGGTTGGATAACGAACATAGTTACTAGAAATAAAGCAAACCCTATTGGCGGCATGTAAATCAGAAACGCTTTCTGGAAAGCATCCAGCAACAATTGAATGGTCACTAAGGCAATTATTATCACTAAGCCGTGAATTAGCACTTGTTTAGACAATTTAAGAATTCTGGGCAATCCATTCACCTACTTTCTGTTCCGCTAATCTTCCGCGTATTCCATACTCGTTGTCTGCATCGTTCCAGTACACTATCCAACAGCCTTTAAGCCCCATGTTCCTGAAAAGATTCAGCCCCTTAATTATGTAATCGCTCTGTGTCGCGTCGTTGCTTGTTGACATACCAAACTCGGAAATGACCACGTCTTTATTCGTTATCTTTTGAAGAAGCTGTATCATGTTGGGTGAAATCGTCAGAAACGAATCCATGAAGACGTCAAAACCTACGAAGTCTAGCTTTTCGCTAAATTGGATAGGAAGGTTAGTTCGAGCGATGAAGGCTGGTGAAAAATTAGTGTAGCGTTGTGCAAGAAGCTGATGGTGCTCAACTATGGCGTAGATTTCTTCGAATTTTGAGCCTGCCTCATCGTCTGTGAATAAGGCTCCAATTTCCCACGACGAAGCAACATCGGGTTCGTTGAGGATTTGAACGTACGCTAAGTCTTTACCCCACCTGTCAAGGTAGTAATTTATGTCACTGGGGCTACTGCGGTCGTTGATTATCAAGGCAACCTTCATACCAAGTTGCCTAATAGCACTGAAGAACACATCCGAAAGAGTGTTCAAGTAAGAACTAGGTATATTCGAATCACAAACGAGATTAACACGAATAACTTTGAAACCTAAATCTTTGATGTGGGATACTTCACTGTAGATTTGCTCGACATTGTCCCGCTCGTAGACATAGCTCACACCCACTTCAAAAGACGCATTTGAGCGTCTAGACGAAGAATAAAAGGCGTAGGGAAGAAAAAACTGAACAAAAACCAAGATAAAACACAAGCTGATTATGATTAACGTCCAAACCATCTTGTTTTGTGTAACTGCAACAAGACTTTGTTTCTTCATCAAACTCTTTAAGCCTATTTTCCTGTAATCAGAGAGGCTTCGCCTTTTCACGTAAAGCAGAAAACTAACGCTAGCGACAACAACGATGGCAACCCCCGCAAAAACTACTTCAGTTGGGAAGCGAGTTCCTACCGTGAAAGGAATTATTTCCGAAGTTGCGACCAATCCTGCAGAATCTCTGGCGGAAACTGTTAGGTTGTGAGCTCCGACAGTTAATCCAGTTAGAGTTGTATTTCCAGTGATCGCCACCTCCTGCTGACCATCGAGGTTGTAGCTGAGCATGGAAGCTTGATCATTCACCGTAAACGTCAACGGGACGTCACTCGTATCATATGTTTTGGTTTGTGGGCTAGAGATCGTAACAACGGGTGCCTGAACGCCTGCTTCTGGAGAAAATTTGACCATAAAAGCGCCTGCCGAATTTGATCCTGCAATTACGTATCCGCCATCCTTCGTGGAAACTAAACATGATGCGGGGTAGCCTGACGGCGATATTATTGCCGAAGTGCCTAGTTGCTCTTGCCAGAGTTCGCTTCCGGAGGAATCTGCCCTCATCATCGATGCAGCTCTGGGGCGAGCAACAAAGTAGCCCTCGTCAGGAGTCTGCACAATCGCGCTGAAGCTATCACCGGGATATTGGCCATAGGGCAGGTTCCATTGTTCATAACCTTGGGCATTTATTTTAATCAGCCAAGGAATCATGCCGCCGCTGGATTGCCACATTCCTGTTCCTGCAAGAATGAAGCCTCCATCCCTAGTTTTAGCTATGGAGTAAACGAAATGCGCATCTAAGGGATCACCATAAACGTAGTTTTGGCTCCACTGTTGGTTGCCGTTTGAATCAAGCCGGGCTAGCCAAAAATTATTCTTCCAGTTTCCTGCCAACACACAGCCGCGGTCAACAGTGTTTATAACAGCAGAAACCTGAAAACCACCTGTGAAATTCATGTCCCAAAGGATGTTGCCTTGAGCGTCAGCTTTGCGCAGCCAGACATAGGTTTCTTGACCCTCTCTTAAGCTGTTACCGACGACAATGTAGGTTCCATCATTAGTTATAATTCCTTGCCGGACACCCCCATTTGCTGCCAAGGAAAAAACTGAAAGAGTATTTCCTTCCGCGTCCGTCTTGACAACGTTACCGTTTTTGCAGAATAGGACGTAGCCAGAATCACTTGTTTGGGCCAAAGACACAGCGTCGCCAAGAGCCCTCTCCCATTGCACGTTCCCTGATGAGTCGGTCTTTATCAATGTGGCTCCCCCAGAAGACCGAGATGTGCCAGCTATGGCGTAGCCTCCATCTAAAGTCTGGATGACAGAATTAGCCTGCAACCCTTCGTAGGTTTTCCTCCATTCGATTGAAGGTGGGTCAGGAGCAGCGATCGAGGATGGAATAAGAACAAATAAGACCAAAGCGATGAATAATAGTGCAACAATATTTCTTGTAAATCTTGAATTGGCAAGGTTATAGCGCTTCAAGGCTGAGTCCTCAGCTTAATGCATCTCAATTAGACAGACTCAACACTTATCTTTATCGCAAAAACCCGACGCATACATTGAGTGACGAGAACCTTGCGTTGGATGTTTATAATAAATGCATTAAGATGAGTCACAAAAAATATTACTGAGGACTTAGATGTAAATCTACACTTAGCCGACTCTCTCACAGTTAGTTCTTAAAAGACGTAAAAACCCAGAACAAGGAAAAAAAGCTCAAAAACAACTAGCGCTATAATCTATTGGGGTATCAAATGAAGCCAAGAGTTTTGTTTGTTGGCTATAATGGGGCAAACAACACAGGAGCAGAAGCCAAACTTCTCGTTATTATCAATGAGATACGATCGAGTTCTTGGTCCGGAAGCCCTGCATCACGGTACCTTCATTAAACGAAGCAAATCTTCGGAGATACCTGCAGGAAGGACCAAACCTAAAAATCAAACCAGTAAGACCCGCCCTTTTCTCAATTGACATTAAGAAACATGGTTAAACAAAATGATCTTGATAATGCTTGTAGAAGGAAGCAGCTACATGGATACTTGGGGAGCAGCTCTCCTATGGTACTACCTATTGGCCACAAGATACGCACACTCAATGAAAAAACCCTGCATCGCATACTCAGTCGATGCCGGCAAAGCATCTCGTTTCAACCGTTGGCTAATTCGACGCGAAGCAAGCAAAACCAGTCTGATACTTGCAAGAACCAAAGAAGCCGCTGAACGCCTACGAAAAGTGGGAGTAAAAGCACCAATTGAAGTCACAGCAGACAATGCTTTCGCATTTCGACCAAAACCCCAAGACCACGATTTACTCAAACGCGTCTGGCCAGAGGCATCACACATAGTAGGCATGGCAGCAGAAGACATCTACATTTGGCCTGTTCAAATAAGACCTTGGGACAGAAAAAAATACTGCTATAGATGGCCATACTATTACCAGCACTCAAAAGTATGCCAGGAAAAAAGCGAACTACTCATTGACGTTCTTGCTGTTCAAGCAGACGAAATAGTAGAAAAATACGATAAAGACATTGCCTTTGCTAAGCATGGAAGGTTTAGACACCGCTTTCGCAAGCAAAATCCAACAGCACATGAAACATGCCGATAGAACAAAAGTTTTCAGTTCTACCCAATACAATGCTTCACAAATGGCAAGTATACTAAGAAGCTTAGATCTTACTGATTACATCTAGGTATCATGCAGGAGTTCTCTCTCTGCCACATCGAAGTTCCACAAACAGCCATCGGTCATGACCTAAGAATCAAAGATCTCTACACTGACTTAGGTACACCAGAGCTTTTCGTAGACCATGAAGACCCTGATAGATACAAGACTGTTAAGTGACAATGTAGAAAAACTCTTCAACGAATATAGCACGTTAAGAGCTAAGCTCCGAAAAGGATACCAACAATATGAAGTACGTGAAAAAAGAAACGTGCAGCTATTTCAGAGCCTTCTTGGAAGCAAATTATCCTGAGTGGTTAAATTGAAAACAATCCTATTGACTGGTGCTAACGGGTTCATAGCTACCCAAATCGCCCAGAAACCTCCTCGCAGATGAAGAAGTAACTATTCTTGCACTCGTCAGAACTAATGAGCTCGCTGAGTGCTCAGGCAAAGTTAACTAGAGAATGGTGGGATTACCCAGAACTCATTAACGCCTTAGGAACAAGAATTCAAGTAGTTCAGCGGAGATGTTTGCCAACCAAATCTTGGGTTAGACAAGGAGCAAAATACAGGAATGCCGTCGAAAAAACAACGCATATCATTCACACAGCGGCTGACTGGCGCTTTCTTCCAATAGAAGAACTTAGAAAAACAAACGTCCGAGGAACCGCTAACGTAATCGCTTTTGCCAAGGAAGTAAACAATCACCATCGTTTGGAACGTTTTCTCATATCTCCACGGCTTATGTGGCAGGAGGGGCAACTGGAACCATAATGGAGAACCAGTTGAATGATCAGTATGGGTTTTTTACTAATTATGAACGCAGCAAGTACGAAGGCGAAAAACTGGTACAAACCGTCAAAAGATGAACTGCCAATTTCCGTTTTTCGACCTTCAATGGTTGTAGGAGACTCAAAGACAGGCGCCATCAAAACATTCAACACATTCTATTTTCCCCTGCGACTTTATTTAACTGGCAAAATGCGGTTTATGCCAGTTAGTCGCTCACTTAAGAATCAATATTGTTCCTGTTGATTATGTGGCAAAAGCTGTCGCACAATTAACTTTTGAACCCAAAGCAGAAGGACAAGACCTTCCATGTGGTCGCACCTTACGAATCACTACCAAGACTGGGAGAACTTTTGGATTTCGTGCAAAAATGGGCAAAAACCGAATTAGCATGTAAACTGTCAAGCCCAATATATTTGCCGATGTCAGCTTCGTCAATGAAGACCATCCTGAAGCTTCAAGGTGTATTCACAGGAGACCGCCATAGTTTCAGATGCACTTATCTCACTGTCACCATACTTTAGCGAAAACCGCCAATTCAGCCGAGACAATCTCGATACTCTTGCTCGGCTCATACGACTTTAAATGGCAAGAAATAATGCCTAAACTGCTTGACTATGCCGTTTACAACAGTTTCTTCCATCGCTCAGACCGCACTGTACATGAGCAAGTTCTTTTCAGATTAGAAAGCAAAAGCCACCCAGTCACCTACTTCGACATAATCGAAGGCAAAATAATAAAGAAAACTGCCGAAGAAATGCGCCAAGACATTTTAGCTGCAACCAGCGCATTGCAAACCTTCGGAATGGCTCCAGGCGATCGAGTCGCGTTAACAGGATTAAACAGCACAAAATATCTAGCCGTGGACATAGCAATAGGGCTTGCCAGGCGCAATAAGCGTTCCACTCTACTATACAACGCCTCCCCAAGATATTAACGAGGTTTTGAAAGGCAAGCGGCGCAAAACTCTTCTTCATCGGTATGCCAAGCCTACTAGATCGCGAGTTAAAGAGCTCACATCCAGACGTGCCAATAGTCTCAATTTGTCGGATACCCACCGCCAACAGATAGCCAAAGAAAAATTGTTTCTTGGGAAGAATTCCTCTCCAAAGGCAAAGACAACTACAGCGATCCATTAAAGCTCCAGTTGGCTTTGGCGACATCGCAACACTGCGGTACTCCTCGGGAACAACAGGCAAACCTAAAGGAGCCGTTTTTAGACATGAAAACCTCAGGTACATGGCTGAATCATTAGTATCTATAACCCCTTGGCAAGCAAGAAACCGCACAAGCAGCTACCTATCCTTTCTGCCGATGGGACACGTGGTTGAAGGAATCTTTGCCACTTACTCACCATACTACATTCCAGCGCCCATTAGAGATTTACTTTTTAGAAGACTTCCGAAGACTCCAAGATGAACTGCCACGAGTTAGACCAACAATCTTCTTTGCGGTTCCGCGTATATACGAGAAAGTCTGGGAAGCCCTCGAAAAAAACCCATTTGGAAGATTCTACACAAAAACAAAAAGCAACTTGCTTAAGCGTGTACTGCGAAGAGACTCTTAAGAAATATGACTCTCAAACGGGCAGGCTTAAACAAATGTGTACAACTAATAGCTGGTTCAGCAAACTGTGATGAGGATCTTCTTGAAAACTACCGCAAACTGGGCGTAGAAATCCATAACGCTTATGGAATGACTGAAGCGCCACTGGTAACTATTAAACAGGCTTGGAAGAAACAGGTTAGGAACAGTAGGTGAACCCATGCCTTTCACGCAAGTTAAGATAGCTGAAGATGGAGAAATAATGGTTAAGGGTCCACAGGTCACTGTTGGCTACTTTGATAAGTCGCTTGAGCCGCCGTTTAAAGATGGCTGGCTGATGACAGGCGACATCGGCAAATTAACAGATGAAGGCAGCCTCGTTATTTTTGGACGCAAAAAAGAATTGATCAAAACTTCCTATGGCAAATGCATTTACTCAGGAAAAATAGAGGGCATGATAAGAGAATTACCCAGTGTAACGGAAGCAATGTTGGTTGGCGAATCCAAACCCTACTGCTCCGCAGTTGCATGGGTAGACAAGAAAACACTACGACCAAGCAACACTGCGCATCAATCGATCAAGCTATGGAAGAAATGAACAAGCGCCTCTCTAACCCAGAGAAAATAAAGAAATGGGCAATACTTAGCCAACAACTTAAGCATTGAAAACGGTGAATTAACACCAAACCTGAAACTGAAACGCATGGTTATTTCACAAAAATACGCAAAAATCATCGATTCACTCTACGCTGGATGTTATCCCTGAAGGTGAAGTACACATGGGCGGAGTGGAAAAGCCAGGTGAATAAATTTGGGATTTAAGCTTCTGACTTCTGGGTTGGTGGACGCCAAATTACATCATCCGCAGAGAACTTGGCAAATGTATCTGACCAAACAACAACAGCACTTCGAATCATTACTTGCAAAATATGACATCCACAAGAATTCGCCGACAACACAAAACAACAACTTCCCGTAAGCATCAAAGAGCAAAGAGCAAACATGGCTCAAACTCATGCAAAACTAGTTGAAACACTGGAAGTCGACGTTTGGACACGAAAAAGCAGTAACACTTAGGCAGAGAAACATTGTTTTCTAGTAGGAGAAAACTTAGGCAAACAAACCCGTAGCAAACTTGGCGTCGGCGACAACCCAAAAGATTTGATAAAAGCAGCCAAGATTCTCTATCGCGTCTTGGGCATAGATTTCCATTTAGAATGGCTCGATAAATCAAACGCATCAGTTAATCATTGACCGATGCGCTCTGGCAGAGCAATATTCTAAGCTTAACCTGCGAAGTTTTAAGCGCAACAGACGAAGGAGTAATGAAAGGATTGCAACCAAACGTAACAATGCAAGTTCAAAGAGTATATGACAAGTGGCTGCAAAAATTGCAAGGCGGATATTCACTTTAATAAAAAGGAGATAAAACAATGAAAGCGATTGTAGTGGGATCTGGAGCTGGGGGAGCAATAGCAGCCCGCGAACTGGCACAGAACGGTTTTGAAGTTACAATTATAGAAGCTGGCAAGCCATTTAGTCCCCTAACACATAAGGTTTCATGGCTCAGTTCCTTGAGGGGCTCATGGCTTCTTAAAGATGAAAACTCAATCAAACGTGTATTTCCACATTATGGAGTTACTCGTGCAAGCCAAGATTTGGCTATTTTCAGAGGAGTAACGGAAGGCGGTTGCACCTCAATTGCATGCGGTAACATGGTTAGAGCGGAAAATGGTCTCAAAGAAATCGGGCTTGACCTCTCAGCTGAATTCGAGGAAATCGAGAAAACCCTGACAATTACGCCTATCCCAAGAGAGAGATGGCGCCCCCTTACCCAGCAAATGTATGATAAAGCAGAACAGCTTGGGTACACACCAAAACCAACACCGAAAGTTGATGACTTAAGCAAATGCATCGGATGCGGCTACTGCGAATTAGGCTGCATAACAGGAGCCAAATGGGACAGCAGACGTGTCTACAAAGATTACTTAGGCAAAGGCATCTCACTACTGACAAATACCACTGTTGAGAAAGTGCTCTTAGAAGGTAACCGTGCATGCGGAGTGCTGGTTTCTCATGGGTCGTCAACCGAGAAAATCAAAGCTGACGTCGTTGTCTTATCGGCTGGGGGTATCGGCACAGCCCAGATTTTGCGGGCATCAAATTTGCCTGCGAGAGAAAACTTATGGGTTGATGTTGTTCTCACTGTAGGCGGAGTGTCAAAGGGTTCTCGAATGCTCAATGAGCCGCCTATGGCTTGGTTCATAAAGAAAGACAACTACATTCTGTCACCATACTTTGATTTGTTATCTTATTGGTTCCATAAACCTTGGAAAGACGTACCCATGCAGAGGACAGAGTTGGCATGATGATTAAACTGGCGGATATCGAACAAGGCACTGTTGCAGCCGACGGCACTGTCACAAAATCTCTGACTAAAGCAGACTACGAAAGTCTCGATAAGGCAAAAATTGAAGCGAAACAGATAATGGAAGCTTCAGGAGTAGTTGGTCCCTTTGTTGACGGAATGGTTCATGGAGGCCACCTTGGCGGCACCGTACCCTTAACTAAAGACGATGTTGAATCAATGCATCCATCATGGTTGCCTGAAGACCTTTGGGTTGCTGACCTTTCTCTTATGCCACGTTCTCAAGGATTACCCACAATGTTAACTGCTTCAGCGTTGTCTTTACGAGTTGCCAGAAAAATCATCCAAGAAAAAGCTAAGAGATGAAGAATATGATGGCAGAAACTGCTGGTCGATATACAAAGGATTATTCAAAGACTGAGCTGTTTTTCGGTAATTTCGTTATTATTCTTTGGATTATTTTAGGTGCCCTTTCATGCGCTCTTTTCTATCCGTTAACTGCTTTTTTGTTCTTTGGGTTAGCGGCATTTTTGGTCTTCTATGAGTTGGGCAAGCATGGCTGCGTAACATGTTACTACTGCAAAACCTGCACAATAGGAATGGGAAAACTACCTGAACTTTTCTTTAGAAAAGCAGGCACTGCAAACGTTAACCGGAGAGCTCTGAAGCTTTTTCCAGCCACATATTTGTTGCTGAGCGTGCTACCAATCGTACTTACCGTTATCTCACTTTTACAAAATATAACAGCATACAAAGTTTTGCTGTTGGCAGCAATCCTTGCCTTTTCCACATACACCGGATTAGTTCGGAGACAAACGCTACGTATTCTGCTGTAAGATTTAAGCTCAAGTCTATACTAGACGGCTTTGCCAAACATTATTTTTTAAAAAAGGCAGGTTATACAAAAAGAAATTTTATAATGCAAGCGTTCATTGAAGTGTGTGTGAAAAACTTTTTGCCGCTAACCATTCGAACATTTAACTGCGACGCGGGTAACGTTTCTTGAAATAGTCTGGTAAAAGAAAACAGTACTGCCGCACCAGAATTATGTCAGGGTTGTTTTTGGTTACTTTCACGATTCAGGGTTTGCATTAGCCTTGCAAGAGGTCCCAAAAAGCACCTGACCAATATGACTCCCATATTCAACTAACAGAAAAGAATGTGCTTCAACAATTTCCCTGCAAACCTAAACGGATGTTGAACCTTTCTTTGTCGAGTTCTAAAACCAAAAAAAGGCTATTTTTCTTTTAGCGCTCCAAGTATGGTTTGAGTTAGATTTGAGCAAAAGGTTTTTCATGGAAAAATAGGATCTTCAAATTTCTATTCCCATGTTTCTAATTAACTTGTCCAAAGCTTGAGTGCTCATCATTTCAGTTTTAAGGTACAGGCGAATATCCGCTGCACTTAACCCTATACGTTTGGCTTCTTGCACGGCGTAGCGGTATGCTTCGATTTCTGTTGGTCTATCCACGTAGTCGTAGCGTGGGTCAAAAAGATCTCTGCCGTCCATATGCTGTTTTACGTGGCAGAGCTCATGGATTACGTCAAGATAAATGTCTTGTTTGCTTCCAGTGCTCAAGTAACGTTTGTTTACCATTAAGTGCCCGTCACCGTCGCTGACTCCCATGTAACCGAACCAGATGAAATCCAATTTCAGGTTCTTGAGAACTTCCTCTGTTTGTTCCCCGAATATTCCTTGGACAGCACGGTTTCTCTCGAACCCCTTGAAGTACTCCATAAATGGCTGTGTCTGCGCAACCAAATGAATAAGTCCCCTCAAAGGCAACTGGGTAAATAAGCGGAAAAATCGCATTACAACATATTCCGTAGCACTCTGGAAGGGCAAAGTAAACAACCTGTTTGAAATGCTTCCAAGTACAAAGATCTTAAGCTAAAATACTTTATCCAAACGAAGACAACCAGCTTCAACTACAAGAAATATTAGTTGTTGTTTTTGTTTTCACTCTATGTTTTTGTTGCCAATAACCATTTGGCACTTGTTTCATGGTAAAAGTTAAATGCTAACTCAATTGGAAAGAATTATCCATGTTAAACATTAAAACAAAAAGAGCATCCGCAACCTATGCGATTGTTGTCTGGATGCTTATCAACGTTGTTTTTATGGCGCTTGAATTAACGGTTTTCAACGACGCCGCAGACCCCAATAACTCAATCCTGCTTGTACTATGGGTTGTTTCAGCCGCTAGCCTGCTGCTCACAAAGAAGTATGGGGAAGCCATCTCTGTTTTCACGTTGATTTACGCTTTCTCCTTTAACGCCTTCAACCTACTATACTTCGGTTTGTCCATCGCACTACTCAACGGAATAAGCGCCATCATAAACCTTGCAGCCGCAATCTATCTGCTTATAATCATGACACGTGGATGATAAAACCAAAATTTCCTTTCTTTATTGTTTGACGGTTTTTAGCCACTCCAAAAAGGCTTCCTTCACCTTAGCAGGGTTCTCGAAAACATGCACGTCCTCGGTAGCTTCCAGCTTGCGCACTTGCTCGGCTTCTTCTTTGCGTACGCGAATTCTCATTTCTTTACCGTTGGGCAGTTTTGTGGAAATGACGCTTTCTTTATAGTCCACTGGCATAACCCAGACGGGCACAAATGCTTTGAGGCTCATGATGGCTGAGTTTGTTATTAGTGTGTCTCCAATTCCGTTGACGAGTTTAGCCACGGTGTTGGAGGATGCGGGAAAAATCAGCAGAAACTCGTATTTGTGGCTCTGCATTAAACCAGCAAGGAAAGGCGAATTTGGATTTGACTCAACGGTCACTTTGGCAAAACTCTTCTTCAATTCCTCGTCTAAACGGTAGAACTTGAGCATTGTGTCAGCCGCTTTGGAGAGGTAAACATCGATTTCTGCAATACCCTCGGATTGCCGCTTTAGGTCTTTCATGGTTTCGATGATTTCCGCTATTTTATCTCCAGCACCCGTGATGCCCCAAGCAACCTTGATTTTCTTAACTTTGACTTCAGTCATAACATTCACCTATTTCTTAGCGTAAAGCTCCAAGTACTCGGCGAACCGTTTAGTGGTTTTCTTCAGGCTACGAAAACCCTCCTCATCTTGAAGCGCACCCTCCAAGGTGTCCTTGCTCCAAAAAGTCGCGCCCAAGTTAGCACCGAAAAAGCCACCGCCAACCCCTATCATGCCGTTGATTAAGAAGAAGTTGTGGATTTGCATGAGAGCGAATTCTTGTCCACCGTTCCTGTCGCCGCCACATACAATGCCCATGCCGACTTTGCCCTTGAAAAAGTTCTTGTCAGCCGCAACTGCCGCTCGCATTCGGTCCATAACGGCTTTGGTTTGGGCACTAACCCCGCCATTGTAAACGGGGCTTGCAAAAATGATTCCGTTGGCTTCGGCGAGCAGTGCATAAAGTTCCTGAAGGTCGTCTTGGACGACGCATTCTTTGTTTTTGAGGCAGTAGTCGCAGTGGGCGCAGTAGTCTACCCATTTTCCACGGACCGTCCACAGTTTGGTTTCATATCCTTTTTCTGTGAGTAGTTTTAGGGCTTCTTCTAGCATGTGTTCGGTGGCTTGGTGTCTTGGGCTTCCAGAAATTCCAACAATCTTCATAATGTTGTCACTAAACCTTAACTTGGAATTGGATTTAAAGCCTTCCCCTTCCGAGAAAATTAATGCTAAAAAGAAAACAAAGTACGGAAATTTTTAAAAAAACTAAACAAGAAAATGAAGAAGGAAGAAAGAGGTTATTCTTTCTCAAAGTATTCTTCTGGCGTTGGCGGTACTGGTGGTAATCCTCTGCGTTCACGAATCTTCTTTATGGTTTCTGCCTGCATTTGTTCTGGAACATATGCCCAGCGGCTGAACTGTGTAGCCCAGAATGCTCTGCCTGAAGTTGAACCGCGCAATTCATCAGCTATGCCGAAGCTTTCGGAAACTGGCATTTCTGCTTTAACGGTAATTATGTCATCTTCTGAGGGCATGTCTAGGATTTTGCCGCGGCGTTTGTTTAGCATTGTGATGACGGCACTAACATACTCGCTTGGAACTTTACATTCGAAGCTCATCAATGGCTCGAGCAGTTTCGGGTCGCTTAGGAGTATGGCACAGTAGATTGGTCTCCAGGTCATGGGGATAGCTTGTGCTGGTCCGCGGTGGACTGGGTCCTCATGGAGGGTTATGTCTTCAAGGTTAATTTTTAACCCGTATGCGGGTTCCTTGGCGAGTGGTGATGTGTGGACTGCTTCTCGGAATCCAGTTTTGATGTGGTCGAGGATTTCTTCTACGTATTGGCGTCCGCGGATGCGGTTGCAGAGTATACAGTTTTCTTCAACGGCTACAGCGCCTTTGGCTTCGTCTGGTGACCAGCCAAGTGACTTCAAGGTTTTTGTGCGCTCGTCCCTGCTTTGCATATCAGTGATTTTTTCTGATTTAATTGCCTCGATGACTTCGTTAGATAACTTGTCGATGGTTATCCAGAGTTTGTTGTGTTTGTTGGGGCTTTTACCCATGATTGCTGGTCCTTTGTAATCGTGACTGATGGTTTCTCTGAAGATAACGATTGGTTTGCTGAGCTTAACTTTTAAGCCTGCTTCCTGCATTCGGTAAGCGGTGATTTCAAGGTGAAGTTCACCCATACCTGATAAGAGGAATTCGCCGCTTTCTTTGTTCATGATGAAGTGCAGGTTGGGGTCTTCGGTTGTTAGTTTGTGCATGACTTTGTCGAATAAGGGTAAGTCCTTGACGTCTTCTGGTTCTACAGCGACCGTTACGACAGGGTCTGAAACGTAGTTTAAGCCTTCGAAAGAGTGTACATCTGCACCTACTTCAGCGATTGTTTCTCCGACGTGGATAGATGGAAGACCAGAAATGGCTCCGATGTTGCCTGCTGGCACGCGGTCGATAAAGACTCGATCAGTTGCCATACTCATGAAAACTTGTTGAATAGTGCCTTTTTGGTTGCTGCTTAAAAGCTGAACGGTTTTGCCTCTCTCGATTGAACCGCTAAAAATTCTGCCGATTGCGACTGTTCCACTGTGGGGATCAACTTCGATGGTGGATATGCACATGAGCAACGGCGCTTTAGGATCAACTTTTGCCATTCCCTGACCTGTTGGGCTAGATACGTCGCCAGGCCAAATTTGAGGCTGTCTGTAAGGCTGAGCATCATAGGGGTTTGGAAGATGTTTAACGAACATGTCCAAGATTGGTTCAGGCAAAGGTGCTTTTTTGCTAAGTTCATCGACTTTTCTACCGACTTCAATTGGGTCACCTGAATAAGCCTCGATGATATCTTGGAAGGAAACTTTCTTCATTTTCATATGATCAAGGTTTAAGCCCCATTTATGAAGGGCCGACCCAAATGCCACACGGCTATCTTCAATTGTTACTTGCCAATCTTTCTTGTGTTCGGCAGGCGCATATTTCTCAATTAAAGTGTTAACTCTTAGGAGAATCTTTGCAAATTTCTTCTGGATTTCTTGGGGTGAAAGTTTAATTTCTTTAATTAAACGGTCAACTTTGTTGATGAATAGAATTGGTTTTACGCGTTCTCTTAGGGCTTGCATCAGAACGGTTTCGGTCTGGGTCATTGGTCCCTCAACTGCATCGACAACCACGAGTGCACCGTCGACTGCTCGTAGGCTTCTTGTTACTGCGCCTGAAAAGTCAATGTGGCCTGGTGTGTCGATTAGGTTAATTAAGTAATCTTGTCCTTGGTAAGTGTGGACGAGGCTGACGTTTGAGGCGAAAACGGTCATTTGACGTTTCTGCTCAAGGTCCCATGAGTCAAGGAACAGTTTCTGTCCTGCTGTTTGGGTACTGATGATGCCTGCCGCTGCAAGAAGGCTGTCAGCCAAGGTTGTTTTTCCGTGGTCAACGTGAGCGATGATGCTAGTGTTGCGTATGAAAATGGGTGTTTCCATCAGTTTTACAATTTCGTCTGTCTGCCTATAACGCGCCATGACTATACAATCTCCAATTTAATTGAATTTATTACTTGAAAGACTTGTTTTTTAATTATTTGAAGCATTATTTACTCTCTCTGAAATTGATAAGCTACATGGAAGGAGAGTTTGTGTCCTATTAACTTTATGGAATATTTTTTGAAAACAGTTGGGTCCAAAAACAGGTCGTTTAGATCTTTTGGGATAGATTTCTGCCTCTTTGACTTCCCTACTGGCTAGTTATCGATGTTTGGTAAACTTTGCAAGCTAGTAAACCCTGATTCGCAAAAAACATTAAATCCACTATTTTCCTAATACCAAATAAATCAGAAATACAGGAGAAAAATAGAGTGAATAATAAAGCGTCTTTAGAAAATTCAATTGTGTGCACCGTTTTATTTACGTTAGAGAAGACCAGTTGTGCGATTAGTTTAAATGCAACAATTAACAATAACGATGAATTAATCCATCAAAATTAACGATGATGATTAAACGCTGAGGATAGGAATGCACCTTAAAGTTGCTGCAACGCGGGGAAACGAGGAATTATTTGAGGAATCCTTAGCACCATCCATCTTCGTTTTTTGTCGGGGTTGTTACTAACTAAATATTCTTGAGGTTCTGGCGGAATAATATTGGAAAAAGCTGCTTCTTTGCCAATTAACGAGGTTTTCAATGAACTATGTACCTCAGAAAACGGTTTAACAAGCGAAGAAGCTAAACTCCGCCTTAAAAAATACGGTTACAACAAACTTTCAGAAAAAAGGCAGATTCCGTTCATACATAAATTCATCCGCCATCTAAAAGATTTATTCGGCATTTTGCTGCTTGTCGCAGCCATCTTATCCTACATAAGTGGCAGTCCCGAGCTTGCGCTAATCATTTTAGCTGTGGTTTTTGTTAACATTTTTGTGAGCATCTTTCAAGAGTCGCGGGCAGAAAAAGCTATGGCAACCCTCAAAAGCTGGATGCCCGAATTCGCTAAAGTTGTCCGCGATGGCGAATTAAAGAAAATTTCTGTCAGGGAAATTGTTCCTGGAGACGTTATCTTTTTAGAAGAAGGAGACCGCGTTCCTGCAGACGCCCGTTTAATGGAAGCCTTCGACTTATTTACTAATAACGTGCCTTTAACAGGAGAATCGGAACCCCAACCGAGAGTTGCAGAACCCGCCGAAGTTCTGGAAAAAGCATACATGTACTCACCAAACCTTGTTTTTATGAGTACCAGTGTCGCCAAAGGCCAAGGCAAAGCTGTCGTCTACTCAACGGGTATGAATACGCAATTCGGCAGAATCGCCAGTTTAACCCAGACGATAAAAGAAGAAGAAAGCCCACTCCAAAAAGAAATTGCATTAACCGCCAAGTATGATTTCATTATCGCAGTAGTAGTTGGGACAGCTTTCTTTATTGCTAGTTTCCTTTTCTTGAAGGTTCCCCTTGCAACAAGCATTCTGTTTATGATTGGCGTCATGGTTTGTTGTGTGCCTGAAGGTTTGCAAGTTACAGTTTCAAGCGCATTGGCAATCAATGTGTTAAAAATGGTTAAGCAGAACGTTATAGTCAAAAGATTATCTGCCGTGCAAACTTTGGGCAGCGTCACAGTGATATGCACTGACAAAACAGGTACGATTACGAAAGGAGAGATGACAGTTAACAAGCTTTGGGTCTACGATGTTGAAGTGGATATCTCTGGCTTAGGCTATATGCCTGAAGGAGAGTTCACGGTAAACGGTCAGCCATTGTTAGCAGAGCAAACAAAACCTGTAGAGAAACTTCTAGAGATTGCGGCGCTCTGTAACGGAGCAAAAGTTGATCCGCCTTCAGATAGGAATCGAAGTTGGAGCGTAATCGGCGACCCGACTGACGGCGCTTTGCTTGTTGCGGCCCTTAAATCCAGCGTTAACATTCAGGATGCTCTATCGCAAAAGCCGATTGAAGATATTTTGCCTTTCAGTTTTGAACGGAAACGCATGAGTACCATTCACGTGGTAAAAAACGATGTTTATGTTTATACGAAGGGAGCTCCCCGAAACATACTAGACTTATGCACCAAAGTCTTAGCAAACGGGAAGGTTGAAGAATTAAGCCAAGAAAACATGATGATTATCGAATCAAAAATCCATGAATTCGCCAACCAAGGATTAAGATTGATCGCAGTAGCATACAAAAAAGTCCCCAGTAGCCAATACAAGAAAGAAGAAGCAGAAAAGGACCTCGTGTTTATGGGTCTAGCAGCAATGCGCGATCCGCCAAGAGCTGAGGTTAAAGAAGCGGTTTTAAAGGCACAACAAGCAGGGGTAAAGACTGTAATAATCACAGGCGACTACGGTCCAACCGCAGAAGCAATAGCCAAAGAAGTCGGAATCGTCGCCAAGGATTGCTGCCAAGTCATCCGAGGAGTCGACCTTGACGACTTAAACGACAAAGCAATTATCAAAGAGGTACGACAAGGAAACGTAGTTTTCGCCCGTGTCTCACCCGAACAAAAACTTCGCGTAATTAAGGTTCTAAAAGGCAGCGGCGAAATCGTTGCTGTAACAGGTGACGGAGCTAACGATGCTCCGTCGCTCAAAGAAGCTGACATCGGAGTTGCAATGGGTGCCTCAGGCACAGATGTGGCACGTGAGGCAGCCGACATCGTTCTGCTCGACGATAGCTTTGCATCGATAGTTAAAGCTGTTGAGTCGGGTAGAGCAATCTACGAAAACATCCGAAAATTCATCGTCTACGTTTTCTCACACAACTGGGCAGAACTCATTCCGTTCGTGCTATACGCAGCGTTGGGGATTCCACTGCCACTGCTCGTAGTGCAAGTATTAGCCATTGACTTAGCCATAGATGTTATTCCCAGCTTGGCATTGAGCCGTGAGCCACCAGAAGCAGGTATAATGCAAGAACCACCTCGAAGCATCAAAGAAAGACTATTCACGCGCAGGGTCCTTATCCGATCAGTATTTATCGGAGCAATCATCGCTACAGGCGCAATGATTGGATGCCTGGAAGCATGGGCTACAGGCGGATGGCACATTGGGATGCCTGTTCCCGCTGACTGGCAGTTTGGCGTAAAAGGAATAAACCCTAATCCACTCTACCTTAAAGGTGTAACAATGATGTTTGCAGGAATAGTTGTAGCTCAAGCAGGAAACGTCTTAGCTTGCAGAACCAGCAAACAGTCAATCTTTAAGACAAGTCTAAAAACCAATAAATGGATAATCGCAGGTATAGTGTCACAGCTTTCGATTCTAGCGTTACTTGTGTATGTTCCTCAATTGCAGCATGTTTTTGGAACAGTTGCTTTGAGCTTAACAGACTGGTTATTCCTAATTTCGTTGGCAATAGTTGTTGTTTTAGCTGAAGAAATCCGCAAGTTCTTATCGAGGAGATTCGGTAAAACCACCGAAGACCTAAACAAGCATGACCATACCTAACTGGGTAAAACAAACCAGTTCCCTAAAAAGAAAATCATAACTAAATATAACGAATTAAATCAAGTCAAAGAATTTACGTTAAATTCTTAAGTTACGTAAGGAATTCTTACGATTGAAAAACATGCCTCTGTTTTCCCCAGATACAATTTGGAGTTTAAACGAAAAAGAATTCTTAAAGTTGCTGGATTCGGGCACTTTTAAGCCGAGAAGCCAAGAAATCCGCTTTTATGTGCCAAGCTTCACCTACTACAAAACCAAGTATTTCTGCTCCTCAACAATAGATTTCCCCACAATTTCGATCACTGGCAACTCTTGCGCTTTAAACTGCAAACATTGTGGCGGCAAAGTCCTTGAAACCATGCACCCAGCACCTTCACCCGAAGAACTATTTGATTTGGGCAGAGAACTCAAGCATAATGGCGCCAAAGGGGTTTTAGTTAGCGGCGGATGTTTGCCAGATGGTTCTGTGCCGCTTGATAGGTTTGTTCCTACGCTTGGGAAGTTGAAGCATATGTTGGGCTTGACCGTTTTTGTGCACACAGGAATTATTGGGCGGACCACCGCTTTAGCGCTTAAAAACGCAGGTATCGATGCAGCTTTAATTGACGTTATAGGCTCAGACCAAACAATGGAAAAAATCTATAATCTTAAAGTAACCATGCAAGACTACGCCAATTCGCTTATGGCATTGGGAGATGCAGGATTGCCTCTTGTGCCGCATGTCATTGTGGGGTTAAACGAGGGTAAACTCGACGGCGAACTAAAAGCCCTCCAGATGATACAGAAAGTGAAGCCCTCTGCCCTTGTAATTATCGCGTTTATGCCCATCCATGGAACCGCTATGGCTAAAGTTTCCTCTCCCCAGCCAGTAGATATAGCTAAAGTGGCAACTTTGGCACGATTGATGTTCCCAGAAACCCCTCTTGTCTTGGGTTGTATGCGACCAAAAGGCAAAAACCGTAGTGTAACTGACCTTTTGGCGCTGAAGGCTGGTGTTGACGCGGTTGCTTTTCCCAGCGAAGAAGCAATCGAATACGCGAAAAGTAAGGGTTACACGACAGATTTTTCGTCATACTGCTGCGCCCAAATATACATTGACTCCGTCAAACATTAGAGCTTAACATTTTTTTGCCCAACACAATGGCCCAAACTGAAACGGCAAATCCTGAGAGGAACTCGGGTATGGCAACGTTAGGAACATAGTTGAAGGCGAAGAGCATAAACCAAGGCAATGCTGCTACGACACCTACCAGAACCGTGAAAAGCGCCAAACCGCGTTGATGACAAAGCCAAAACGCGCCGGTCAGTATGAAGAGGGAAATCGGAGCCAACATAAAGAATGCTACAGAAACCAAATAGTGAGTCGGCGAAAAGTTCTCGTTAAAAATGCCAATCGCCATCAACGCCATAGTTGCCGCGGCAAAAATGGCTGAACCAACCTTACCCGCCCAGTTCGCTCGGAGAAAAATGTACAATCCAAGCACGGCAAAAGTGAACGATAACAACCCACTTACTATTAATCCAAAGTTGAAGAGAAGACCCGTTAATCCCTGGATTACGCCTAAGTCGCTTAGGGCATTGTTGGTCCAGCTAAAAGCAGGATAAGACGCAATAGCTGTTAGGATACAGGTAAACGCGAATAGGGGCGTGGCTATTCCAGCGACCGCTCCAATTCTTTGAAATGTAACGCTTCTTGATTCAGGCAACGCTTGATTCCTCATTAGAATTTATTTCTTATGACCCGGAAATGCCTAATCCTAAGCCTTTCAACCTTTGGAAGTGGTCATCGTTTGTTTCTACATAATAAAAATTTTTCGTTAATTAGGCACAAATCGCCTGAGCCTTAGCAGTGACTGCAGTTTTTCTTTATCTCCAATTTTGGAATCCTCAACTGATTGCCTTAGTATTTGGATAGATTCATCCATGGCTTGGCGGTCCACCGGGTAGGGTACCCTGTCTTTACCACCATAAGCAAAGCTGAATTTGACGGGGTCTTCCCAACTAGGTTCTTCGCCGTAAACCAATTCAGCCACAAGAGCAAGCCCCCGTACAGTTGCTGGTCCAACGCCTTTGACGCTCAGCAGCTCCTCGTAGTTGCTGGGTTGGAACTCATAGAGACGGGCTATGGTGTCCCAATTGATGTTTCGGGGCATGTTTAGTGTTGTTAGGGTTTGCTGCCATGGGTCAGCGGTTTTGGGAAGCCACTCTTGGAGTGAGGCTTGGTTTAATGGTTTGGAGGTGGATTGGATGAGGTTGAAGAGTTTTTTTGTGGGTTCCTTTGAGAGGTCGACTGAGGCTTTTCTTGCAGCGTTGCTTTGTTTGGCTACCATGTTTAACGCGCGTTCACGTTTGATATTGCAGGCAATAGCAGTGTGGGGTTCTTCTACAAAGCATTTGGTGTTTTCGTGTAGCCAATGGTAACGTCTTGCCGAGCGGTCCTGGTCGCTCATGCCCTGCTGGATGACTGCCCATTTTTCTTCCTTTGTTATAAGGAACGCGTGGTGGTAGAGCTGGTATCCTGCTTGGATGGCGGTGTTGTCGACTTTGGCTGTTATGCGACTTGTATAAGTAAGGTCATCAATAGTTTCTTGCGAGAAGCCGAATTTTTTGCCAACTGCTTCGATGTCGCTTGGCGTTTTCCTTGAGGTTTTGCCTTTACCGCCGCAAACCGCGACTCCGTGCTCTTCGGGGGAGAGGGCGCCTTTTAGTATGCCTGTGACCACCGTGGTTACCCCTGAACTATGCCAGTCGTAGGCAAGTACGCAACCAAAAGCTTGAAACCAGTAAGGGTCCGAGAGTCGCGCGATGAATTTGGCGGTGCCCTGCTCTTCGATGATTATGCTGGCGATTTCCTTAGCCATCTTGCGCATGCGCCCAGTGAGCCATGAAGGAGCCTTTCCGCCATGCAGGGGTAGGTTTGCAACTCCAGTCCGATACATACTTATCGAGGCTTGATGGACCAGCTTCGGATATATGGATTATTGCTACCAAACCCTCAATAAACACTGATTTTTAACGTTCTAATGAATGTAAAAATAGCCAATACCGGCATACTCCCCATGGTTCTGCAAGGAGTTTCAAATGGATCCAAATATACTTTTGAGTGTTTACGTTTTGCATCTCAAAGAACTAGTTCATCACTAAAAGTTGGCTTTAGAGGAACTGCCTTTGTTTTTTGCATCTGATTGTTTACGTTTTTCAATAAAAATTAGAAGACTCAGGCCGCCAATTAGGACTATTGCCATTGGAGGTAGGATTGCCAGAGCCACTTGAGGGGGAATCGGCACTCGTACATTAAAATCGACTGTTTCTGAAGCATCAGCGTTTCCAGCGCCATCTGTTACGTAGACTGTTAATTTGTGGTCCCCATCTTGCAGTATAGTCAAAGTTGTATTTCCATCAATCGTGTACACTTGTCTATCCAAAATATAGGTAATCAGCGCGGCTGTTTCGTTAACTGTGAAAACTAAGGGTATACTGGATGAATTGTAGACTTTGTTTTGTAGTGAAAGAATTGTGACGTTTGGCGGTGTTGTGTCAACTGTGAAGTTAATGGTTGATGCAACCGGGAGTATGTCAGAGAATACTGAGTAGACCCTTAACGTATGTATGCCGTCGGGTATGGGTCCGTACAAGGTCGTATTTCTAGGAATCGTAACGTTTGATTGTTCGTCTAGAGTGTAGCCCATGTTGACAATTGATGCTGTTCTATTGACAGAGAATTCCACTGGAATGTCCTTGTTAAAGTTGTAAATTTCGTTTTGGGGCGAAATAATGGAGATTTGCGCTTGTCCAGTGGTGTTAACTGTAAAGTAGATGGACGCTTGTGAGGTAAAATCGTTATTTTCTAGAGTTGCGGAGTTTGGCCCTGTTCGGTAAATACCGCCAACTGTTGCAAAAACTTGCACGTGGTGGTTTCCCTCGGATAAAGGTCCTAATGTTGTTGAAAAGTTCTTGGCAACCTCATTGGAGCGGAATGGCGGATTATAGATAACCTGCACTGCGTCGTCGTCTAAACTGAACTTAACAATACAGTGGTTCACAGACCCATCCCAGTTGCCGTTTATAGAAAAGTCTAAGGGCACAAACCAAGAGTGATAAGTCGTGGTTATCGGCGATTCCATCGATATTACTGGAGGAGCTAAAGGACCCGTTGGAATGGAGGGAGCTGGCGCCGATTTTGCTATATCAACTACAGATGCAGTTGAGATAAGCAGTGCCACAATGAATGTTAGGGTTAATGCTGTTTTCTTCATACAGCAACGAATAACCATTCATTAACAGGTCACTTATTATTTTTTCTAATTTATGGTTCTAAATGTGTTTGTGGATATAGAAGGAGAAATTATGTTAAATATTATAGCTGTCATTCAGAGCTAAGCTGCAGCGACACAACTGCATTTAAGTCCAATTTGTCAGAGCTAATCTGCCGTCAGAAGACCATTTGCTAACCATAAGAAGGGATAAGAAAAAAATTGGTGCCTAAGAAAGCACAACGGTTCCTGCTACCCGAAGTTTGGCGCCGTCAAGATACATCAAAACAGCTTTATCGTTTGGGCGGTAGGCAAGAGGTTTTTCAAGTGTTAAAGATAATGTTTGTTTTTTAGGGTCGCCACCTTCACTGGCTTCTTCTACTTTCGCGGTTATGAATTGGGTCCAATGTCCAATGTGCACGACCATACCTTGCTTTATTGGGGTTTGCCAATACTTTACCAGCGAAGCTTGAACCTGCAGCTTAGTAGAGGTTTTGATAGATGGGTCGTTAGTCAGAATTGTACCGCGGTCAAGATCCTCAACCTCAACATTCTTCAAAGCTAGTCCAACACGATCGCCTTCACCTGCAACGTCAAACTCGTCGTCGTGTTTTTGGATAGAACGAACTTGAGCGGTTTTTAAGGCGGGCAAAACATTCAATGTCGCATGTTTTTGTACCGTACCATAGGCAACTATGCCTAAGACGACCACGCCAACGCCTTTAACGTTAAAAGCATGGTCTACTGGTACTGTTCCAACTGTTTGGGTACCTGAGGCTGGTTTTTGTTTGGCGGCGTCTGAAAAGAGTTTTTCGCGCAGTTTGTTTGCATCGTCTTCCATGAAATCAAAGTTTTCAAGGCTGGTGCCTTTGATTATAGGTTGAATTTTTTCTTTGGGAATGTAGTTTCTCAGAACAATGTAGCCGCTTTTTATTTCTGAGCATTGCAGCATCACAAGTTGTTCCCCAAAAGTTGCGTTAAGTTCATCCACAACGATTATGGCTTCTTTAGCCAAGGCACAAGCGTAGAATAGTGGTGCTAATCGTTCAGGGTAACGGGTGGGTTCGATGAAGGTGATGGTGTCTTCGCCCTTTTTTAGGTTGTAGAGTGTGATGTCTGTTGATGTGCCTTTTTTGCCCAGATTAGCGCCGTAGCCTTGAGCACCAAGGATTGCCACCGTAATGTTTCCCATATTATCATGCCTGCAGGATATCCGCATTGTTGGTTTGTTCTGCAAGATAAGTGTTATGAGTCAAAGGGCAGAAAATGGAAAGAAAAGCTGGATTATTGACTTGCTAAATGCATGTACGAAAAGTTCTTAAGGCATTGGGTATTCTCATAAACGGCAATAATGGCGAAACCAAAGCCAATTCAGGTAACGACCAGTTTCCAGCGAAACTGATCTGACCAACTAAAAAGGTTAAAATACTCCGACGTAGAGGTTGGAAGAGGTGAAAAATGTATGGAAAACATTTACGCAGCAATGCTCCTTCACAAGGCAGGTAAAGAAATCAACGAAGCATCAGTAACAAAAGTTCTCGAATCAGCAGGCATCACAGTTGACGCAATCCAAGTTAAAGCTCTAGTTGCATCACTCAGTGAAGTAAACATTGATGAAGCAATCAAAGCAGCCCCAGCCATGATGGCAGCAGCTCCAGTCGCAGCAGCAGGCGCAGAAGCAAAACCAGCAGCAGCCGCTCCAGAAGACAAGAAGAAGAAAGCTGAAGAAGAAAAAGCCAAGGAAGATGCAGCATTAGAAGGATTAGGCGCCCTATTCGGGTAAAATAAGCCTCAACTTTATTTTTAACCAATTTTTCCCAAAAAATCTTTTATCTTTATAAAGAAAAATTAGACTGTTCTCTAAGGGTTAACTATCGTTTTACGTTCTTACGGGATGTTAAAACTTATTGATTGGAGATTGCAGCAGTAGCGCCCAGTGACTGCTGTAAACCTTAAAACGCAATAATCAGGATCCGTCACGACCAAAGGATAAAACATTTCGTCACGGTCTAGCCAAATCATTTCCTTAGACTGACTATCTTCAAGTCACCTCCATAGTTCCCCGAAGCATAACTCCTCTAAAAAAGCGACTGAAACAAAAATAGACGCATGCTTTCGGGTTAACTCTAAACTGGCTTACTATCATCGATGAAGTATTAGTGGTGAAATAGAACCGATTTACGCCATCTCTCTTTTCGTGGCAGCAACATGGCTTTAAATGTTTGGAGCCGCTTCGCAATTGATTGACCCATACAAAAGAAACACCAGCTTTTCCGATTAAGCCTTCAATAGTTTCCTCTACATCATTCATGTCAACAAGACCTATCCTCACTATTAAATAGACAGATTTGAGACAATATCCAATTATTGGTCAATTTCTAGAAACTTGTTATTGTATAGGCAAGCTTGGGTCTTTGAGTGACTCAGGTGATTGGGCAGCAACTGTCAACTGAGCTGGCTTTATTTCTTGTGCTAAGCACCTTTAAAGCGACGATGGGTGCCCAACCGCTAAGAATCATCAGAGTTCCTGGGAACCCGCCGATGTTTCGCCCCACGATAGGGTTAAGATAAGCTAAGATGTCCGGTAGGAACGCTTCCCAAATCCCGAAAGGCCATCGCTTCTGCTAGCAATCGCTATAATCGCTGTTTTCTTGCCGAATTTGTTGAAGGTTTGAACTGCCAAGACACCTGCAAAGAAGAAAGTCGCCTAAGTCCAAGCCGCTAGGAATGTAATCAAAAAAGTTAGCACCTGATCGTGGAGGAATGCAGTAAGGTACTTTAGGCAGGAAAACTAGAACTGGTAACCCGATTTTTGTAAAGGTGGTTGCGTCGTAACCATGCTGGTGTTACGATGACCAGTATGATGTCCATGAATCGTTAGGAGAACCGCAAATAGACCTACTGTCTTCCAACTGAACAAGATGAGCTAAGATAAAGAATTATCAGGATTGCAAATGTGAATCCGAAGACATCCATAAGAAGCGGATACCAAAGGTTCAATGTGCTCCCCAGTAGATACAACTTTGAAGAATAACGAATAACAACACAAATACCGCTGGGAGGTTGAGCAGCCACATACCATCTTGCTTTTTGATCAGTTTTTTTCTGTTCAAACACTATAGTGCCAAAACAGAAAACCGCCAACCCAAAAAATGCCCCTGCCCAATAATGCTAAGCGAATCGTTGAGTGGACCTAATAAGGCTACGAGCCCCGCATGATGACGCCTACAAGTGTAAAGCCAAGTGAGATCAGCTGACCTGCTGTTCTTGTTAATTTGGAGAATATATAGCTGAAAGTGAAAAGAAGCATCGTGTAGGATCAGAGGAAAATTATGAGTAGAACACGTTTTGGAAGACTTGTCCAGGGCTAATGATAGATGAGTAAGCGATAACTGAAATGACAATAGCCATGAAGACTACCAGAAGGATGATGTCTCGTGGTTTTGAACTCTTTCTCTTCAACTGTTGCCATCAGTTTACCTTCAACTTTCCTGTTGAGGAACATGGCTACAGTTACAACAACGAACAAGGCAATTGGCATGGCAACGTCAAGGGAGGGCATAGACTTCACAATAAACCAAAGAAGCTTTTATGCCTTTACCAGAAAACTCTGAAAAACACTCCAAAAAAAGGCTTCAGTAGCCAAAATGCACGTTTAGGATGGCTAAGGATGCTAACAGTGCTTCTTCCATCCGAACCGTCGCCGTGCCCTGATTTGGAACAGTATTGACGATAAAATCCATGATTTCAACCAGTTTTAAACCTTCATCTTGGGTTATTTCGTGTAAACCGCGTGAAGGGGCTCCAAACGCTATCAAGACACTCTGGCTGCCACTCCATTTTTCGCCAATTCTATCCGACAACATCCATGAAACAATCTCCAATCCTTGCTGTTGCGATCTTTAGGTCAAAACCTCCGGACTGTACCATTTGCCTAAAAGAATGTTTTGCTACGCGAACGCTGTATCCCCAATATTGCGGAACATCCTCACGACTTGAAGCCTGAACCTCAATCTGGTTGCCTATTTTGACTACTTGCAGAGTTAAGCGGTCACCCACGGCGAACACCTTTTGTCTTAGAAGCGCCGGCTGCTGAACCCCAATATCTACAACCAATCCCTCTTTAGTCTCAGACAAAACAATGCCCTCACGATACTCGCCTACCTTCAAATGCTTGGTTTTTCCACTCAAGGGGTGATGCGGCGTTCTTAGCGGTGGCAAAATTCCAGCGAATTCTAAGTCCGCTTCGAGTTTGAAGAGTCTTTTTCGTAGGTACTGTGGGGTTTCTAAGTAGTTAAGCAGCAGAGCAATAAAGTCCAGGTCCCTGCGTTGGTCTTCCCGAGGGCTGTCAGGGTAAATTATGATTTGGTCCACACGGAATATCGCCGCAGCCCGTCCAATCAAGCCGATTTTGGCGGTTTTCTCTCTCAAGTGGGGGGTGTCGGAAATTGCGGATGCTGGGATGGCGATTGAAAGTTTCTTTTTATTCATAACGCTTCTGCTCCAGTGCTTTTGTGTCTGCGTTGTGCTTAA
The DNA here is from genome assembly GCA_963739495.1 of Candidatus Bathyarchaeota archaeon. Classification (GTDB taxonomy): domain Archaea; phylum Thermoproteota; class Bathyarchaeia; order Bathyarchaeales; family Bathycorpusculaceae; genus Bathycorpusculum. Next base: position 201,524 of record CAVUAM010000001.1, read on the forward strand.
AAGGTGGAAATGAGATATAAAACTGCGTATTATTCGGAGGATACAAAAGTGGTAACCCCCATTCTGGATAACCAAGAAAAAATCGCCCTCGTCGACAAGAGTGGAATGCTTAATTTTTCTGTTAATGCCGCTAAACATTATCGTGAAGCAGCGAATGTAGCTGAGAAAATCCAAGTTAATTTTCCTAAGCCCGTCAACATTGTGGTTGCGGGTTTGGGCGGCTCAGCCATCGGCGGTGACTTGCTTAAAGATTGGGCAAAAACTCAGTTGAAAGTTCCCATCGAGGTTAGCCGAGAATACCGACTGCCAGAGTACGCGGGCAAAAAAACACTCGCCTTAATCTGCAGCTACTCAGGCGACACCGAAGAAACCCTAAGTAGTTTCCTAGATGCCCTGGAAAGGAAATGCATGATTTTCTGCATAAGCAGCGGTGGTGCCCTCATAAAATACGCCCAAAAGCACAACGTACCCTACCTTCAGGTTCCCGGCGGAATGCCTCCCCGTGCAGCTTTGCCCTATATGCTTGTGCCGTTGCTTGTTTTGTTGGAAAAAGCAGGCTTGGTCAAAGGCGTAACAGAAGAACTTGATGAGGCTATTGTGCTGCTCAAAAAAATCAGCTATGAAAATGGACCAGACATGTCTAACAAGAGATAACTTTGCAAAAACAGTAGCCACACACATAGGAGACACAGCGCCTGCAATCTATGGGTTTGGCGTTTACCGAAGCGTTGCGCAGCGGTTTAAGCAACAGTTCAATGAGAACTCTAAATCAGCGGCGAAATGGGAGTTCTTCCCAGAGCTTGACCATAACGAGATTGTGGGTTGGGAAGGCAGAGGCGAACAATGCAGATATTTCTCCATTATTTTCATTCAAGATAGCGACGCACCCGTCGAAATTGAAAGCAGAATCGACACAACAAAACAGATTATGGAACGGACTGGTTTGATAATTTTTGATTTAGAAGTTCAGGGCAAAAGCAGACTGGCAAAGATGCTATCAACAATCGTTGTCGGCGATTTCATAAGCGTCTATTTAGCGGTTATGCGGGGAGTAGACCCAACACCAGTCAACACTATCAGTTACCTTAAAAGTTCTCTTAGCGAAAACGGAGTAAAAGAGAAAATAATAAACGAGCTAGAAAAGACTAGTTAAATTGGGTTTTGCTAGGCGAGTTCGATGTTTGTTCTTGCAAGCTTTTTGTTTTTTTATACATTTTATCGTAGAAGACCACTCCAACCGTGAATGCAATCATTACTAATATGGCTATTAAGCCGCTGTTAGCGCCGAAAAATCCACTTGAAGTGTTAATGCTTGCATGAAGCAGGATACAGGCAAACAGGTTACCCTTTGACCTATTGTATAACCAAGTAAACAATACACCAAACGGAACTGTGTAGATGAAACGGAATAAAAATCCAGGCACGCCGTCGCCATAGAAGGCTGTTACATGAAGGGGAAAATGCCAAAACGACCAAATTAGCCCGATAATTAAGCCAGCGGTAAGTGGGGTAAACCTTTCTTGGAGACGGGGAGTTGCGAATCCTCGCCAGCCGGGCTCTTCATTTAGAGGTCCACCAAAGAAAAACGTAATTGGGTAACTAACTGCAACTGCAAGGAGTGTTCCAAAAGTAAAGTTTGCCAATTCGTTTCCTCCAAAGGAGGAATCGATTGCTAAGTCTATGATTTGCCAAATAAAAGGCAGTAGAAAAGCCACCCAAACCCAGATGCTTTTAGGCGAGACACGTTTTAGTCCTGCCATAAGGTGTGCTACCCCTCGTCGTGGGTGATAGATGCTTGAAATAACGTAAGCGGCCAGGAAGGAGGTCGCTGCGGCTGTTGCTGCGGTTTCTAATGTGAAGTCTAAGGTTACAAACAGTAACGCGACGGTTTGAGCGATATAAGTTACAGCGAAGACAACTGTGAATGTTATCCAGCGTTTTTTGGTTGAAGCCCCTGAAGGATCAGGTTGTAAAATGGCGGATACGAGGATTGCAGACAGAGCCGGACCGAAAGCAGCTATCAAATCGATCAGGTTGGATAGGGCTGTGTCGTTGTGAGCGATCACGGGTGCCAAGAACCAAGCAGTCCATGAAATTAAGAATGCGAAAACAAAAAAGGAGGTTGTTGGATGAGTTCTAATTTTGTTGTTTAGCCCATTGTTTGCCTCTGACGTAAGCTGCACCGCTTGTTTATTGTAAACCTGCAATTTTGTAGCAATCAAGCGGTTGAATATTTAAAATTATTCCATGATGTGTGTTTAGCTGGTTGTGTCTTTTTGGGTTTGGATTTTTCTGTGTGTGCAATTGGCCTTCAAGGTAGGTCAGTTGTTTATATGGTTTGTTTATACAATTTGTTTATCGGTTAAGGTCTAAACATCAGAAGAAAACTAAATGCGACTTAACAGACAGAGAACTAAATAGTCACATTCCATGTAAGCTATAGAGTTAAACCTACAAATCTGCTAAAAATAAAAAAACATGAGGCTTAGAGTTTTAAGCTACGAACTTTGCAAATTCTTGCTCTGCGGTCTCAAGCGAAACCATTTGTGGTGGACGCTTGAATCCGTAGGCGCAAATTGGCTCCAGGGCGCCTTTCTGTTTCTTTGTCAACGCTAGTTTTACTGCTCGGATGATGTCAAAGAGCACTGAGCCTGCGTTTGGGGCGTCTGTGGTTTGGAATTTGAGGTCAATTTTCATGGGTGTGTTGCAGAAGTATACGCCGCTTATCCAGAAGTAGCTGTCACGTTTGTTCTGCAGGAAGTCCACGTAGTCGGTTGAGCCTGCGACGATTTCGGCTTTGTAGGGGATTGATGCTGCTACGGATTCGGTTTTGATGGTGCGTTTGGTGTCGCGTGTGCGGTCCATGGTGTCAACGGATTCGGTTCCTCCGCCAACGTCAAGCTGGTAGGTTTCGTTGATTCGAACACCGTTGTCTGAAAGCAGTTTTAGCAGAGTTTTGTGGAGTGCAGTTGAGCCAACTTGGTCGACGAGGTCGTCGCCGACAAGCGGGAGTTTTGCTGCTTCGAATTTTTTGGCCCATGCGGTGTCGCTGGCTATGAAGTTTGGTGTAGCGTTAATGAAGGCGCATCCTGCCGTTAAGGCTTGTTCAGCGTAGAAATGGGAGGCTTTGGTTGCTCCGCTTGGAAGAAGGTTAAGCATGATTTCTGCGCCTGCCGCTTTGAGGACTTTAACTACGTCGACATCTGCGGCGTTGCTGATAGAAATAAGAACCTTAGTCGAGTTCCCCTACGCCGTCAAGCAGTGGTCCTTTGCAGACTTTAACGCCTGACTGTGGGGACATCGCAGACTTTTGGGGCATTGTTCGGTTTCGCAAAAATTGCTTCCGACAAGGTCTAAGCCTACTTTGCGATCATCCACGTCGAAGGCTGCTACAACCTCGATATCTTTGGGACTTATACCCGCCAATACTGGGTTTCGAAGTCCAATGCAGTCTTCTGGCTTTTCAAGTTTCGAGTAATATTGGATGCCTTGAAGGAGTGATGAGGCGCAGTTACCAACGCCGATTAATGCAACTTTAACTTTAGGCATGTTATTTGCACCTTGCTTGGCTTTTCTATTTGCGTTTGCCGTATAAAAAGATACGCACACCTCTGCTCTAACAAAATATCCAAATGCAAACCTCTTAACGCTTTACGATTAGCCCATAAGAAATGCTTATTAAACGAGGAGGATTTTAGTTTAGAAGCCAGTTGCTTTGGGCGAGTAGATCAGTCTGGCATGATCGCCACGTTGGCATCGTGGAGGTCGCGGGTTCAAATCCCGCCTCGTCCACCAAACAATTATTCATGTTTACGCCTTGAAGTTTGTGGAATGTTTTACGGTGGCATCAGCAAGCATGATTTTAGCGACATAGAGCTTATGAAACCATAGTTTAATACGGCAGAAAGAAAAACCAGACACATGACACAGGAATAGAAGCACCAACATGCTCCCACACTCACATCCACACACTCCAACATAGCATCAATGTTGACTGTGTGGACTAAACCCTATTTCCACACTCAAATCGCAAGACAAAAGCAATGCAGATCAAAAAAGCAAACAAATCCAAAGCCCACAGTGTAGTGTGCAATTTTATAACCCCACACCCACACAAAGAGAACCAAGGAGTTTGCGGGTGCAGACCAAAATTAGTCTGATCGGTATGACCTTTGTATAGGTAGCTAATAACTACTCCAAGAGCAAGAATCCTTAGTACGTTAAACAATACGCCGACGAGGAAGTAATGCAAAGCATTATTTGTGTTTGTTAGAAATTTCGCAGGAACTACGAGCAGGATTGGGACAACGGAAAAAAGCTGATTAATTCTACAACAACCAAACAAACTAAAAACCAAAACCCAAACTAGAAACAAACCCCGAAAAACAACCATAAGAAAAATATTGTGCAACACAAAACGAACTAACAACAACCAAAGAGAAAAGAACACAAAATATAGCACTCTGAACTCCGATGTTAAAACCCAAAATAAAACGGCATGTTATTTAGTGACTGAATTTCACTGTTACAGCCATGTCTCTGTATGATGGGTTGAAGAAGCCGCTTTTAACTAAAAAAGACGAGGAGTACCAGATGCTTATGGAGGTTACTGAAGAGGCTCTTCACCAGGAAGGGGAAAAATCGGCGCAGAAGAAGAGCGGAGCGGCTCCAGTAGTTGTTGTTCGGGAGCATCTTTTGAGAAGGGGATTTAACTTGACTTTCAATCCGAACATAAAGCTCGCGGGTTCAGAGATAGAAAATGATTTACTTTTGCTCCACTCGACCGCTAACCCAGACCAAGAAGAGTATGCTCTAAACGAAGTTAACATGGTTATTGCAGTTAAGAACAACGCAGTTTCCAACCAATCAAGTACAATAAAGGAAGATTTCGATGAGCTAAGACAGTTATCTCCAGATCTACGTTTTGCCGTAGTTGTTCTTTCCGAAAAAACAGGGTACCAACACGAGGTAACAGACGAAAAACTAGGCGACAAAAGATACTTGTCATTCACTCTTGTTTCAAGGCGGATTTATCCTAAAGACGGCGGGTTATACTGCGCTAAAGCAATCATGGATTTACTAAAGAATAAAGATCTAAAGAAAACAAGCGATTGGGAAAGATTCATCACCTACATAAAAAACACGTAGGCACCTCTCAATAGACAGCCAACAATCAATCGACTTGTTTACTGTTCTCTTTGTTTTCGTTTAGCCAATTTCTCGATTTAGCAAGAGTTTTTCCAGCAAATGTCATCTTTAGGGCACCTTCATAGGGGCAAATTTCAACGCAGCGTGCACAGAGCATGCACCTTGATTCGGTTACGTCTCCGCCTTTCTTCTCGTACATGGCGGTGGCTTGGGTTGGGCAAACACGTTTGCAGACGCCACATTTAGTGCATTTATGTTCGTCTTTTTGAAGTTTAGTCAGGGCTATTTGTTTAAAGGGCGTAAAAGAGCTAAACAGCGCGGTTATTCCTCCCAATGGACAAATACGGCACCAAACCCGCCTATAGGCCAAAGCTAAAATCGTAATTACAATCAGGATTGCCATATTTATTGAGGTCAAGTAGAAGCCTGAAATCCCGTAGGGACCATATACTATTTGGGAAATGTAGGACCAATTCATTTGGCCGATGCCGACTTCAATTAGAATACAAAGAGGTCTTGCTGGGCAAACTAGGCAGAAAGGCTCGTTAATGTGGCTGGTGATGCCGGCTTCAGTTCCTTCGGGTCCACCGATGTTGGTTCCGGGGATAAGTTGGGTTCCGAAAATGACTGATGAAGCAAAGATTACGCTTAAGATCATAAAGGCTGCGATTATGATGTAACGTGATTGCCCAAGCTTCGAATTAGTCTTATCCGAAAAGCTCAGATGCCGCAGCCTTACGGATTTGCGGACACGTGTTAGTAAGTCTTGATATAAACCGAAGGGACAGAGCCAACCACAGAAGGACCTTCCCAAAATTACTGATGCAACAGCAAGCATACCAACAACGATAGCTATCTTTTCCAGCCCAGAAGTAGAATAGAATACCTCGTACCCGCGGACGTTGGCGTTCCAGAACGGAAACACGTAGGCTTGCAACTGCCAAATGGCGCAAGTGACGGTTCGCCCGTTAGGATAGTAGCACGCCAATATGGGTAAGGATATGCCGTCTGGGAACTGGGTACCTAAAAAGTCCCCGCCGATTAAACGGTCACGCGGCGAAACCCCCAAAGGATAAAACAGCGAACCTGGTTGGTTGAATGGACCTATTAAGAGCCCCATGAATACAGCTATGACTGCAACTGCTTGAATGAAAAGTCTCAGCGAACTGATTTTTCGGGTTTTATCCTTAGACAACTTGAGGATAAGGACTATACCGACGGCAACTATTAGAGCGAAAACCAAAACTATAATTGTTGAAGCATCAAAAGACATCTTTTCAGCCCCTCACCTTAAAACGAATTACCAAGGCTACTGCCACAATGACCACCAGAAGAGAAACTGTCGTGATTATTACCGAGTGCTGCTCATTAAACGGTAAATTACTGGTGTTGGGAATGTTAAATCCGAAATGAGCAACCGAAACGTTTCCTGTTAAGCCAAAAACCACTACGGAGTCGTCAGGCAACAGATTCCAATGGTCTCCTTCCGCCAAAAAGACAGTATTCGGAACTGTCACACTTGGCACTGTCACTATCCACTCGATCGGGTTAGTGGGTTGTGTAGAATTTAGACCCAGATTAATGGTTTGGTTGCCGATCCCCTGTACGTTGTATCGAAGGAAGGTGCTTCTGCCAAAAAAGAGTAAAGATTGGAAGGCCCAAACGGTCATGTTAGAGTTTTCTACTGAGATTTTCAGGTTGCCTAATGCTTGGGAGTTGTTTAAACTTAGATCGTTAAAATTCCAAGTATCATTTTCCAGCGTTGCAGATGAATAGGAACCGTTTAGAGCAAAATTGATTGAGCCGTTAAGCTCAGGGATGCTGAACTTGTCTTGGGGCGAAAAGGCTGTGGCGTTCTGGGCCTTCGCGTCGGGGCACAGAGTTGGAAAAACCAGAACTATTATGATAGCCGCTGCAAGCCCAATCAGAGCTGGTTTGCTAGTGGTTACATTCAAAGTCTCACAGTTGGAAAGGATAAACGCTGATCATGTTATAAGCCTTTTCAAACTTAGCCTCTAAAGACTTTAGCTGGACTCTTCAGCTTTTGAGCGTTTGATTAGATATCGAAGTCTTGTTCTTTTGGCTTTTGTTCCGGTTTTTGTTCTGGCTCAGGTGTCTCTGGTTGATTAGCAACTTGTTCTTTTGCTGGCTGAGGCTTTGGCTTTCTTCTTCGTAAGAGAAGCACTATCATCAGCAACACGACAATGACTACGACTGCTCCAACCGCTCCGTAAAGCTGCAGATCAGGTTGTCCACCTTGGGTTACCTCCGCCTGTTGGTGCGGTTGTTACAGTTGGACCGGTGGTTTGGCCGTTGCTGCCAGCAACCACAACTGCCGATGAGGGAGAGTTCCAGGAGAAAGTTGTGGAGGATGTTCCCTGTGTTCCATCAATACCTACATAATAACTGTGCTCTCCAAGCGTAACGTTTGTTGGAACCATGACGCTTATTTGGTTGAACATGTAGGTGCCGTGGCCTGCAACAGTAACTGGAGTGCTAGATAAATCATACCCATAAAAGCCATCAGCGGCCATCCAGTCGAAGTGTAAACCTATACGAGTTATTTTGAGTGAATCAGAAGTGTTGCTGGTGAAAAACACGTTTATAGTCACGGGTTGACCAGGCTGCAGTGTGGTAGTTGAGAAGAAAGTGTGCACCGAAGCTTCATTTTGATTAAGAGCGGCAACAAAGCCCATACACAGAAAAGCGGCAACTATGGCTGAAACAATAAGTGCTATTTTAAGTAACTTCAACTGAATTTCCCCAGACAATCTTATAGCTATCTTGGTACATTTATGGTTTTTTAATTTTGTCCCAAAACACACCCATATTGCTCATTTTGCTCTCAAAGTGGAATAAAAAAATTTGAAGCATTACTTAGGCTATTTGTGGTATAGGTTAGATATGGTCACCTATTATTTTATGCTGATTGTACTGTTTCGTCTGGGCAGTATCCATTTTGACCATCAAGAGCTTCGTTGAAGCAACCGATGAATATTCTAGTTGCGCGTAGCCTTAACAATCTCGAGAAATCACTCTTTCTTCCCACATATTTTTTCACAAATTAGAATAGGATAATTATAATTGGATTTATGGTAATTTTCATCCAAGCTTGGTAGGCGATAATCTTAAGTTAGAGCAACCCGTTTTTGGCTTCAAGTAGCTGAATAAAATGGATACTTTGAGTTTAGCTAATTTAGTTCTGGATTTAGCTAGCATCATTAATTTCATAGCTTTACTTTTGATGTTAAGAGCAGTGGTTAAGAACAGAAAAGTGCTCCGCGGTTATAGTATCGTCGGTTCTTTCTTAACTTTTGTTTCCATTGTTGGTTTCGAAGTTGCCTACTACCTTTTAGGCAATACTATTGGTTTCGCGTTCGGGTGGGCTACGGTCGCGTTCTGGTTTATCGCTTTTGTCTATAGTCTCAGGCAACGATTGAAGGGAACCCTAGAACAAAAAGAAGGGGTTGAGCCTTAATCTGTTGGAAACTGAATTGTGAACTTAGTTCCTTTGCCCTCTTGGCTTTCAAAACTAATGGTGCCTCCATGGGCTTCTATAACTCTTTTGCAAACGGCTAATCCGAACCCTTGCCCACGCGGCTTAGTGGTGAAGAGGGGAGTAAAAATCTTATCTTTGATGGCTTCAGGTATACCAACCCCTGTATCCTGCACCGAGAGGGAGACTTGACCCTCAGGAGTAGCTTGAACGGTTAGGGTGAGTTTACCTCCATCAGGCATAGCTTGCACTGAATTTGTTACAAGATTGATTAAGACACGTTTGAGAAGTTGAAGGTCAGCTCTTATTTGAGGGAGATCTCTGCGGATTACCGTTTTAACAGCAATTTTGTTTGGAACTGTTACGGAGTCTAAAACGTTGGCAACAAGTTCTTTTAGGTTGATTGGTTTTTTATCGATTCTTACTGGTTGCACGAACGCTTGTAGGTCAGAGACAATCTTATCCATGTAAACAGCTTGCTCTTCCATAGCCTGAAGACTCTCTTCTAGATTGCTTTTAGCTTCACCTGCAGGCAATGACTCAACGACGTTTTTGGCTAGGTACAATTCGCCCGTAACTGTCTGCAAAGGGTTCCGGAGGTCATGTCCAACCATGCCAGCGGTTTGACCAATAGCTACTAGACGCTCTGAATCTTTCAGTTGCTTAGTGCGGTCCTCAACAATTTTCTGAAGCACTCCCGCGTGCTCTTGAAGGTTTCTTTGCAACTCTTTCTGTTCAGTAATATCTCGTACGATTGACCAAAGACCTACGACCTTTCCTTTTCCATCCGTTAACCTCCAAGTTCTAACTGAAGCTGGAAAAATCGAGCCATCCTTTCGAACGTATTCTCTTTCAAACAAAACAGAATGCCCTGTTTGCAAGACTTTTTCTGTTATTCTCTCTCTTTGATCAAGCCATTTCTCGGGAATCAGCTGCCGAACCTTCATGAGTTTTAGTTCCTTTTTTGAGTAACCTAGCATTTTGGCATATGCTAAGTTGCAATCGATCATCTTACTATTTAGGTCTCGCGCCATGATTCCATCTTGGGTTGTCTCGTATAGTCGGCGATATTTCTTCTCTGAAAGCAAAAGTTGCTGCTGTGACTTTTTTTGTTGGGCATGCTCACGCGTAGCCCTTTTTTTCTGCTCGGTTATATCCATAAATACTGAAATAAAAAAGGTTTTTTTGGGGCTATATATGAAGACTTGATACCACTTATCTTCGGGTTTATGGTAAGTTTCAAAATAATTCGGTACATTAGTGGTAGCTGCTTTTCCATAAATGTGTATCCAGTTTATCTGGTCTTTTTTTATTTTTGGATCGGACTCGGTTGATTTCTTTTCAATTTGTTCTCTCTTGAAGGGACGCATACTGCCATATGCCTTGTTACTTTCCAGCAGGATATAGTCGATTGGATTGCCTTTTTGGTCATAAATCATTTTAAAAACAGCAACACCTTGAGGGAGACTATCAAACAGTGTTTTTAGCTGTTGACTATTTACGCCCAGTTCCGCAAGGAAATCTTGGCTTTGAGCAGATACTTTTTTGATTTCAGGTTGTATTTGGGAAGAATGGATTAATGGGGGTGTCTGCTTGTTTCCATTTGAAGACTGGGTAACATCGATAGAATTTGCTATCTTTATCCCCCAACTGATTATTGAGGACAGTCTGCATAAAAGACTTTCTAAAGTCTTATCTGTCAATAAACTATAACAACAAGTATACACTAAAATGCAGATAACAAGTTTATTCGCATAAAATCAGAATATTCTACAACTTTAACCTAATGGTGTAATCAAAAACGCCTTTTTTGGGAGGCATCGAATAACTTAAACCCACCCATGAAAACCGTTTCCTCGTCTGCTCCCAACCTCTGAAAAGCTGGACGCCTACTTCTTTTTGCAAGGTGAAGGATACTTCGTCTCTCCTGCCCTGCAGAGATGCCTGTTTAGCTGTTACTTTTTCCCATGCGCCAATCTTATTGCCGAGAAGAATCAAACCGTTTGAATCAACGTACCTTTGGAATACGCTGGACCCTTGCTCATTTAAAATCATGACTTCCACACACTTGGTTAAGCTTATGTTAGAAAAGTCAGCGTGGATGTTAATGGCGGTTGGATAGCAATGGTAGGTTATTGTTACGGTTCCGCGGGGTTTGACGGTTATAAATTCAGTTTTTATATTTGCTAAATCCCGTAGCTCCATAGCTTTGTTGAAGAGGGGCGTCAATTTTTTGTGTTTCAGATAGAGCATTTGAAAGGTTTTTCTTAAAGGAGAATATAGGTCGTCATCGATGTAGCTGGCTTGCCCAAACTTTTTTAGAGAAACCGTATCTAACACGTAAACTTTCGTTAGTATGGTATCAGAACCAACTTTTTTGATTGACACATCCGCGGTGCTGGAGAAAAACGTTTTATCCTTGTATCTAACGATTGGAACCCCAAAACCCACCCCTTCCTCAATCAACTCCCGACCTTTAAGCAAAAGGACAAGTCCTTTTTGGAGGGGGCCAGTTTCCAGGCAATTGGGACGACAATCCCTGTAGAGCCTAACAGCTAAGCGGTCGGAAAGGTTGATGGTAATAGGTTCTGTGAGGTCGGTTGATTGAAGTTTTGTTAGGGTTGTTTGAGAATTCAAGCGTACACCATTTCGTTTTCTTGAATTAGGTTAATTACCTTGTGGGTAAGCTCCTGACCCTTGGCTACGGTTTTAGTCGAAGGAAGAGCAGGCCACTGGAGATAGCTTTTTCCGGCAACGATATCCCCTATGGCAAAAACATTTACTAAGAATTCCGTAAAAAGAAAAGCAAACATGGTCACAGGATCATATTTTGTGAAAAGCCAAAGACTCAGTTTTAACGATTGAAGAGGATACAACGGCATCAAATGCACAAGATACTGGGAAGACTCGCCCGTGAGTTTTTTTATTTGAAAATGACCAAAAATAATTCTTCGACGCTGCTGGAAATACTCTTGGAATGTACCAGGTCCAGAAATTAGAACCTGCGATTGTGCATCAAATTTTATTAGCCAACCTTTCTTCTTCGTTTCCACTGCAAGATAGGCATCGTCGTTCACTGTTTCAGCAGGTATCCTTTCAACAATTCCTTTTCTTATGCAGAAGAGCTCGGTTGCGTGCCGTGCAAGTCCTGAATCATTCAGTTGTTCGAACACGTAACCATGAAAACTCCATAAGAGATGAACAATTCTACTAACAAGTGAAATAGGCGAGTTAACTGGCACGGGGTTGCCGCAGACAATTCCCACGTTGGACTTCCGAACTTTCGCCGTAAGCCTCAAAAAGCTGCCTTTTTTGGGAAGAGTATCTGCTGAAATAAATATTATGACGTCTCCAATTGCGTGGGAAAGAATGTAGTTGATTGCGGATGCTTTACCATTTCTTTTCTCTTCAAGGTGAACTTTTAACCGCGAATCCTTCTCCGCAAACTCTTGAGCTATTCTTGCGGTGTTGTCTGTGCAGCCTGAACACACAACTAAAACTTCAGAATCAAACGGCAGAGCTTGTTCAAAAAGAACGTTGTTTAACAGCCTACCTATGTTTTTTTCCTCGTTGTATGCACAAATTCCCACGGAGACTCGATTCAACAAAAAATTACACTAATAAATCTATGTTTTAGGCTGATAAAAACTTTTATGTCTTATCAACTGAACTATTAAGTGAACGGTCAAGCGCCTAAAGCTTGAAGGATTGTATGCTTGTTTGTTCGATTATTTCAAAAATAAGATTTACATTGTTTTATTCATCGTGGGGCTATTTCTGATAGAAGCTTTCCTGTCGATGTGGACAGGGAACCTCTACGACATGAACATTTGGTTCCAAACGGGTATTTGGATGAACCAAGGAACCAACATTTACTTGCCCGACAACCATTTGGGGTATCCTCCACTTTGGGCGTTCTGGTGCCTCATAGCTTACCGCGTTTACAGTGCATTGGGAAATAACGTGGAGTTGTGGCGGTTTGTCATCAAACTACCCTTGATACTTGCTCAGTTTGGTCTAGCCTTTGCCATTGGCAAGATTTGCTCAAAGCCGATTTAGCAAAGCGACCGCACGCAAAATTTTCCTGTTAGTTTTAACATGGATTTTTTTTATCTACATCGGAGCCTTATGGGGGCAACTTAACATGTTAAGTGCCCTGTTAACGTTTCTTGCCTTCTACGCGGTGATAAACAAAAAAAACACTCTTGGAGCAGTGTTGCTTGGGTTAGCCGTGGCGCTTAAAATATATCCCTTGATTCTTCTGCCAGCGTTTATTGCGTTCATCATAAAAAACCAAACTAAGAAAGAGGCAGGACGGTTCGCCCTCTTCTCGGTGGCGTTACCTGTCGTCTTTACTCTGGGGGTTTTAGCAGTCTACCAATGGGACACCATTTACTTCCTGCGAACAATATTCTACTGGACACCCGTTTTCGAAACAGCAAATCCGCTGCAAATTCAAGGTGGATGCATGAACATTTGGAGCTTCATCAGCCTACTAAACGTCGACGTGGCGCAAGTTTGGCTTATTCGCTTTATCTGGATTCCAGTTTTAGTTGCAACCGCAGTTTATTGGTTTAAAAAACCACAGATGAAGGATATTGACTTGAATTTGGCGATTATTAGTTTCTACTTGCTCTTCATGGTCAGCTATGGTTGGGTAACTGAACAGAGCTTTCTGGATCCTTTACCCTTCATTTTACTCTACATTGTAGCTTTTCAACCCAGAAAAATATACATGTACGGGTTATTGATTATTCAGGGGCTAGTTTTTGCCTTCTCAACCTTCAACTGGGGACCTTTCATCTTCACACCGCTGCTAACAAAGGTCAATCCACCGCTTCTACAGGCGATACAGATCCTTGACCCCAAATACCCACTTATCTGGACAACCAGAGGCATACTGGGTCTAGCGGTCAGTGTAGCAACATGCGTTTTTCTTGTTGGACTCGCAAAGCCTTCGTTCTTTGAAAGATTTTTAAGAAGTCGTCTAGCGCATTGAATCATGCCCTATTTTTTCCTCAAAACATCCCCTAATATTTTGATGGCTAAAATGTACCATAACACAGTGACGATAAACCTGGCTATTAGCCTCCAAACGCCCACATGCAAATCGAAGGTACCTATCGCAGATATTATCGGCGGGTAGACAAGGAAGAAAAGCTGCGGAATAGCGTAATTCAAAAATAGAAATATGAAGGGGATAACCCAAGCCAAATGAATTGTTTTCGAGCTTAGTTTTCCAGCGCCAAACAAAATAAGAACTAACGGCAACAGCATGTTGAGGTTTGGCTCAGACAACCACGAACGTGCCAGGAAGAAGAGAAGAAGCAAAATAACAGCGCTCTCTACCAGTTTAACCATGGTTTTTGGCGGGTTCCGATAGATAAGGTAGTATCCGAAGATGGCTGTTGGGACCCAGAGATAACCTAACAAGTCATATCCTACAGGTATGGTAGCTGATTTCTGGAAAATCTCGACTCCGTTAAAAAGGGTCATGCCTCCAGCCATTCTAAAGTACGAAGTTACTTGGCCAGGAGAGGTAGGTGCCATCCACCCGAGTAGGTTAAAGAGCAAAAACCAAAAAACAGCCACAATCACAGAGGCAATTAAAAGATAAGTTAGGTTTTTTCGGCGATTTTGCGGCGTAGAAAAAAACAGCGGCAACCCAATAAGCGGAGCCGAAATGGGTTTTAGTACAAAGCCAAGCGAAAGAAGAAGCGAGCTTTTCACAGTCTTACCTATGCTTAACAGATAAAGCGAAGCCAAGGACAGAAGCGCTATAAGTGTGTCGAATTCGCCCCAAGCCGTTGTCGTTAGAAGAGTAAAGGGGTTGAATAGCAGAAAGAGCCAGGCAAACTGGATTCTTTTTTGGGGCATGCCAAGGTTCTTCATGACCGCTTTAGTCAGGTATGCAAGGGCTAAATTGCTGACGATAACGGGGATCTTTATAGCAAAGTTATAGAGGAAAATGTTTGGGACAACGTTGTAGGTTAAGCGGTAAATTGCACCTAACAGTAGAGGATAAAGCGGAGGGTACCCGATTATTGGGTTTACGCCGATGAGATGTGGGTTAGAGAAAACCGTGATGGCATGCGGTATGTATGGATTCAACCCGGAGCTAACCAGGTAGCCTGTATCTATGAAAAGACGTTCGTCGTAGTAGTGCCCCAGAAAAGCCGCGAGGGGAATCTGCACCAAAATGCTTAGGACAACAGCTATCGTATCCCAGTGAGGCTTTAGCGAAGCCAAGATGCTACCTCTCAAAACGAGCAACCAACAATAGAGTAAATGGAAAGTTGGTTATAAAGAACAATGCAAAAAGCTGACTTTGAGGGATTTTAGTAGGAGTCCTCCTGCGAATTCCACAAATGACTACTTCTAATTTGATTGTGGATGTATGTCGGGATTTTTTTGGGTTTTGTTTTAGAAATAGTCTTATGGTTGTTTTGTTGATTGTATTTGCGAAGTTTGCATGCCGACTAATTTGCCGCCTGAAGCGATGGATAAGTGGGAGCTAGTTGAAGCCGCCCATACTCCTAAAGAAAAAATGGATGCTATGATTGAGTTCCTAAAGTATGTTCCGCATCACAAAGGCACCATGAAACTGCGCGGCGAAATGAACAGAAAAATCGCTTTGATTAGGGAGGATCTAGAGAAAAAGAAACGCATGGGCACAGGCAAGAGTAGCGGCGGACCCAAACTCTTCATAGAGAAGGAAGGCTCAGCTCAGATAGCTTTGGTCGGCATGACAAATGTTGGCAAAAGCGCCCTTATGACAGCTGTAACAAACTCAAAAGTA
Organism: Candidatus Bathyarchaeota archaeon; assembly: GCA_963739495.1. Classification (GTDB taxonomy): domain Archaea; phylum Thermoproteota; class Bathyarchaeia; order Bathyarchaeales; family Bathycorpusculaceae; genus Bathycorpusculum. The sequence continues at coordinate 216,967 of CAVUAM010000001.1, forward strand.
CTCGTTACGCCCACGCCATTTAGTACACATGAACCTGTACCAGGCATTATGAGTTATATGGATGTACAATTCCAGATTGTGGAAGCACCCGCGGTGATGGAAGGAGCGGCTGAAGGAAAAGCCGGCGGCAACGTTACACTTGGCTTAGCACGCAACGCTGACGGAGTAATCTTGATGGTAGACTTGGGCTGTGACCCCATAGAGCAGCTAGAGTTGATTTTGGCTGAACTCGAGAAAACCCGAGTCTTAGTATACAAACCAAGCGGAAAAGTCGACATTGATAGGCGACACACCGGCACTGCACTGCGTGTTATACTCGTGGGCAAACTGATAGATTGCACCATGAATCAAGTGGAACAATTGCTTCGGGACTACAAAGTTCACGACGCTATAGTGCGAATCAGCGGAGAGGTTTCACTGAGTGATGTTGAAAACGCGATTTATGAGAGCACGATCTACAAACCCGCTGTAATTGTCGCCAACAAGCTCGACTTGAAGAATGCACAAACGAATCTACGCCATCTGAAAGCTTTTGTGAACGGAAAATTACCCATCGTTGCCATGTCCGCCCAGAATAGAACGGGGATGCAAGAATTAGGAAAAGCACTGTTCGGATGCGCTAAGCATCATTCGAATCTATACCAAAGAACCCGGCAACAAAGTGCACGCCGACCGCCCCTTTGCACTTAAAAAAGGCGCCACCGTCAACGATTTAGCCAAGAACATCCACAAGGAGCTCCTCATGAATTTCATGTTTGCGATGGTATGGGCAAAACGATTACCGTTCAGCCCCAAAAAAGTTGGCATGAACTTTATTCTTGATGACGGCGACATCGTGGAAATCCATGCTAGAATTGTTTAGCCAACACAAGAAAAGTTATTAGAACTATAAAATATCTTAAAATTAAAAATAAAATATAAAAGATTTTGTTGGAAAGTTTATCTGCTGGATTGTGCGACGCGTTCGATTTCGTTGCGTTTAGCGATTGCAACACTCTTGATGTCTTTGTTGGCTGCGAGAACGAGTTCATCCGCGAGTGTTTCCTGTATGCTACGTGGATTGTTCTTGCTTGATGCACGTGCGCCCTCGGTTATGTGACGTATGGCTAGGTCGATTCTGCGTTGTGGTGCAACGTCGACGGATAAGTGGTAGACGACTCCACCGTAGCTGACACGTGTTGTGTCTTCGCATGGAGAAGCGTTTTCGACTGCTTGCACAAGAACATCTATTGGGTTTTTGCCGCCTGTGCGTAAGTTGATGATTTCGAAGGTTTCTTTTACGATGTTTGTTGCTTTGGCTTTTTTGCCGCTGTTCTTGCCAGAGCGCATGAGCCCGTTGATTAGGCGTTCTACGATGTTGACTTTGGCTTTGCGGAATCTTTGGTGCTCGTGGCGACCCATGCTGTGTGGGGCAACCATCGGTGTCAAGTTGAGGTACCGTTGCAAACCGATGTCTTTTACTGTGATATCTTTGAAGCTCCATTTCTGGAAGAGCTTAATTTCCTGCGGTTGAGATGAGACTGTGGATGTTTGTGACATAACTTTCTTACCTTGCTGGTTTTTGTTTTCGTCCGTAGACGAGTTCGTTTAAGCTTACGCCGTTAACCATAACGACTTTCCATCTTACACCTGGAATGTCTCCCATAGCGCCGCCTCTTGTTCCGCCGATGCCCTCCACGACAACTTCGTCGTGTTCGTCGACTACGTTGAGGGCGCCGTCACCGGGCAAGAACGCTGTGATGGTTCTGCCGTTTTTGATGAGCTGTGTACGAACGCATTTACGGATGGCGCTGTTAGGTTGCTTAGATTCGACACCAACCTTCTCAAGCACGATGCCCCGGCTCTGGGGTGCACCCTGCATAGGGTCAACTTTCTCATCTAACATAAGCATACGTCTGTTAAAGTAACGATCTGACCAACGGAAATTCTTCCGTTTCTTTGCTAATTGCCTTGCAGCAAATTCGCCCCTTGGTGACTTGGAACCCATTCTAAAGTATTCCTTCTTTTTGCACATGCATAGTCATAATACTAATATTTAAACAAAACGAACCTGGCGCCTTTCTTTTTTTATAGTTCTTTGTACTTGCGACACATCTCTGCGTATTTTTTCTATTGAGCACTTTTGCTTGGCGGGCAGGTTAGCTACGTTAATTGGTGCCCTTAACTGATCTAGGTATGGAGTAAAGCATAAAAACTAATAGCAACAGACGCTTAATGGGCGATTTGATGGATGGCGTAATTGGGTGGCTTTTAGAAGGTGACCCATGGGTCGAATATAGAACACGCATAGACTTACTAAAACAGTCAGGCAATGAGAGCGAAGTGGTTCTTGCAAAAGAGAAGATGCTAAATCAACCCAAAATCAAAGCCTTATTAGCCGAACTAAGGGTTTGGCCAGGAACCGTCATAAGTAGCCACAAAAGCGCAAGCCAAAGTTTCCACAAGCTTGCTTTCATAGCAGACCTTGGATTGCAGCGTGATGACCCCGCCATGGAAGAGATCATAAGCAAAGTTATGGGAAACCAGTCTGAGGAAGGACCCTTCCAGCTACCCACCAATGTTCCAAAGCACTTCGGCGGCTCAGGCAAAGATAAAGGGGCTTGGGCACTATGCGACGCCCCAACACTGATTTATGCACTAGCAAAGTTCGGCTTAGCAGAAGACCCCCGGGTCCAAAAGGGAATTAAGCACCTCATCAGCCTTAGTCGGGAGAATGGGTGGCCCTGTGCTGTCTCCAAAGAACTGGGCAATTTCCGTGGGCCCGGAAGAAAAAATGATCCCTGCCCATACGCAACCCTCATAATGCTAAAAGCGCTACTCCAATTCCCACAGTGGAAAGATAGCAAAGAAGCCCATATTGGCGCAGAAAGCATACTAAATCTATGGCAAAAAAGTAGAGAAACCCACCCATATATGTTCTACATGGGAACCGACTTCAGAAAACTAAAAGCGCCTTACATATGGTATGACATTCTCCATGTACTCGACACATTAGCTCAATTTTGTTGGCTTAAAAACGATCCACGACTACTGGAAATGGAGCATATAGTTATATCTAAAGCCGACAAAGACGGCAAGTATACGCCTGAATCGGAATGGAAAGCATGGAACGGGTGGGATTTTGGTCAAAAAAAGCAGCCCTCGAGATGGCTAACATTCTTGGTTCTAAGAACAACTAAAGAGTTGAGGGATAGCCGTTCGGCGCAAACATAGTTCAAACACCAAAAAAATCGCAGCCAAAGTTTTGCATGTTGGTTTTGGCTGGGGAAGGTTTAAGTGCAACGTTTCGGCTTTATGTGCCAAAGGTGTAAAATATGCCAACTCACGGTTCACTATCGAAAGCTGGAAAAGTCCGATCTCAAACGCCAAAAATCACGGCACAAGAAAGAACTTCCCCAAGCCCAAAAAACCGCACACGCCGCAACTACGAAAAACGCGTGATTCTGCAGCGGAAAGCTGGGCAAAACTGGGTCTAAGTCGACGTTTTTTCAAGCTAAATCTCCTTTCTAACTGAGTGCAGTTTATCTATTTGTAATCTCACCCTTATTTTGGTACTTTCCCTTGAAAAATCAGGTTGCCCTCAGAGAAATAATTACAACCCTACTTTGTGAGCAGTCTCCTACGCATGAGGATGTCAACCGATTAAAGATAAAGGTGGCAGCAAAGTACCATTTAGAAGCTGTTCCTGCCAACGCTGATTTAATAAGCGCCCTAACGCCAACTGAAGCAAAAAAGCTCTTACCCATCATTAGAAGAAAAAACACTCGTGCAATCAGTGGCGTAACAGTAGTCGCAATCATGACAAAACCCTATCCATGCCCGCAGCCAGAACCATGCGCTTATTGCCCAGGAGGACCAACACAGGGTTCACCCCAAAGCTACACTGGATATGAGCCTGCCGCGTTACGTGGGGCACAGAATAGTTTTGACCCTTATGAACAGGTAAAGAGCCGCATCCGTCAACTCACAGCGATTGGGCACAAAGTGGACAAAGTCGAGTTAATCGTTATGGGAGGAACCTTCCCAGCTACTCCAATGGAGTATCAGACATGGTTTATCCAGCGCAGCCTAGACGCCCTAACAGGCAAGGATTCCAAAAGCTTAGCTGAGGCAGAAGCGAACACTGAAGTCAGCGAAACCCGCAATGTCGGCATTACCGTCGAAACACGCCCAGATTGGGCAAAACAACCTCATGTTGATGCAATGCTCAGCATGGGAGTAACCCGCATTGAGCTTGGCGTGCAGAATCCGGATGACGAAATCTACCGCCGAGTTGGTAGAACCCACACTGTCGCAGACGTAGTGGAGGCAACACGAATAGCCAAGGATGCTGGACTTAAGATTGTTTATCACATAATGCCCGGAATGCCAGGTTCCAATCCGCAAAAAGATATCGCTGCATTCAAACGAATTTTCACTGACTCGGCATTCAAGCCTGACATGATAAAAATTTATCCCTGCCTCGCCATCGCAGGTACGAAAGCCTACGAATGGTACCAAAACGGCACGTATGAACCTTATACAACTGAAGAAGCCGCAAATGTTATCGCCGAGATCAAAAAAATAATTCCCCAATGGGTTAGGGTGATGCGCGTGCAACGTGATATTCCAGCAAGGCTCATTTTAGCAGGGGTAAAAAAGAGCGATGTACGAGAGCTTGTCCAATCTAAGCTTAAAGCTGAGGGCAACCAATGCCAATGTATCCGCTGCCGCGAAGTTGGGCACCGCATGGCAGTTGATCAAGTGAAACCTAATTTGGAAAAAGTCAAAATCCTAACCCAACAATACGAAGCCTCAGAAGGAAGGGAATTTTTCATTTCAGTTGAAGACCCAGAGAACAACGTGTTGCTCGGCTATTTGCGAATGCGCGTTCCTTCTGTAAAGGCACATAGACCAGAAATCACAGCTATACCAGCTGCTATTGTTCGGGAACTTCATGTTTATGGGCAACTTGTTCCCGTTGGCAAACACTCTGATAGTGCTTGGCAACATAAGGGCTATGGACAGATCCTCCTAAGAGAAGCCGAACGCTTGGCAGGTGAAGAGTTGGGGTTGAAAAAGCTTTTAGTAATCAGTGCGTTAGGAACAAGAAGGTACTATATGCGTTTCGGTTATGAGCGCGATGGAATTTACGTTTCCAAGAGACTGTGAGGAATAGTATGAGTCAAATTGAAAGTTCAGGTTACAAGGGCGAAGCGTTGCGCCTGCTAAAGCTAGCCGACTGCGACATCGGCGACATCATAAGAGTTGCAAGTAAAGGTAAGGTTTACGAAGGCATCCTGATTCCGCGTCCCGAGCTTGGCGAAGGCACGATCGTCATCGTTAAAATGAAAAGCGGCTACAACGTTGGCATTAAAGTAACAAAAGAAGTAAAAGTCGAGAAGGTCGGTAAAGGCACCAAACCTACATTTGCTTCTCCGCCTATCCCCAAACAAAACCCAGCATTACCCCACGTCGTAATCATGAGTACAGGCGGAACAATAGCCAGCCGAGTAGACTACCGCACAGGAGCCGTGCGCTCAGCGATTTCAGCCAGCGACCTCTACGGTGTGGTTCCAGAGCTTGCGGATGTTGCCCGAGTTGACACAGAAATCGTCTTCAGTCTCTACAGTGAAAACATCACTCAAAAACACTGGACAGAACTAGCAGAAACCGTAGCCAAACGAATCGAGACAGGCGTGGACGGCGTAGTGATTGCGCATGGCACTGACACCATGGCTTACACTTCAGCGGCTTTGAGCTTTGCACTTCAAAACCTTCCAGTTCCCGTCATTCTTGTCGGTGCGCAGCGTTCGTCTGACCGACCTAGCAGCGACGCAGCAACCAATCTGATCGGCGCAGTGAAAACCGCTGGAGAAGCACCATTCGCCGAAGTAGGCTTAGCTATGCACGAAACCGTCTCCGACATAACCACAGTTGTCCATAGGGGTACCAAAGTTCGTAAGTGCCACACAAGCCGAAGAGACACTTTCAAGTCAATTAACGGTTTTCCCATCGCAAAAGTCAAGAATCTACAAGTTACTATGCAAACTGACCAGTACCAGCGCCGAGATGTCAAGAAAAAACTGGTTCTCAAACCAAACTTTTCAGAAAAAGTTGCCCTCGTCAAGTTCTATCCTGGACTTGACCCCGCCATCATCGACTTCTACGTCGATAAAGGCATAAAGGGGATTCTACTCGAGGGTTCTGGACTTGGGCATGTTAGCAAATTCTGTTTTGAAGCCATCAAAAACGCAGTGGCAAAAGGAGTTGTAGTCGCATTGGCTTCCCAGTGTATATGGGGAAGAGTAAACATGAACGTTTACGATACCGGCAGAGATTTGCTGTCGTTTGGAGTAGTTCCACTCGAGGACATGTTCCCAGAAACAGCACTTGTTAAACTCATGTGGGCACTCGGACAGACCGATAATCCAAAAGCAGCCATAGAACTATTGAAAACTAACGTTGCGGGCGAATTTTCCCCACGAACTCTTCCGCAAGACAAAATCGCCGAAGGAGCACAAACACAATGATCATCGATTACGCGAAGGTCGGCTTAAAAGTTGGCTTAGAAATCCACCAGCAACTCAATGTCAATAGCAAACTCTTCTGCAGCTGCCAACCGGAGCTCTTCAAAGAAGAACCTGAAATAACATTCCTGCGTAGGCTAAGACCAACGCAGAGCGAACTCGGGCAAGTTGACCCCGCAGCATATTTTGAGTTCCAGAAAGGAGTCAAAATCCTCTACGAAGCCAACCACAAAAGCGCGTGCCTAGTCGAAATGGATGAGGAGCCACCGCACCCCATAAACTTAGACGCCGTAGAAGTGGTTTTAACGGCTTCACTAATGATGAACATGCAACCTGTTGATGAAGTTCACGTGATGCGCAAGACCGTAATCGATGGCTCAAACACCACGGGTTTCCAGCGCACCTGCATCATCGCTTTAGACGGCTGGATTAAAGTGGGAGAAAAAACCATTCCCATGCAAGCAGCCAGCTTAGAAGAAGATGCCGCACGAAAAACGGGAACACAAGAAGAGGGCAAAACCATCCGTTACCGTATCGACCGTTTAGGGATTCCACTTATTGAAGTCGCCACGGCACCAGTGATATATTCGCCTCAAGAAGCACAGGAAGTTGCGTTTGCAATAGGCAGAATACTACGCGATACCGGCAAGGTTATGCGTGGATTAGGCACGATTCGCCAAGACCTTAACGTCTCTCTTCCCAACGGTGCTTTAATTGAGATCAAGGGAGTTCAGGAGCTTGAACTAATTTCCACGGTCGTTGAATATGAAGTTCAACGGCAACTTGGATTAATCAGTATCAAAGAAGAACTTGCCAAACGAAGCATAACCGCACAAATAATCAAACCAGACTTTGCCGACGTCACAAGTATCTTTAAGGATACAAAAAGCAAAGTTATTCGCAAAGCCGTGGATAAAAACCAGAAAGTTTTAGCTGTTAAATTGCCTGGATTTGCGGGTTTGCTTGGACGTGAATTGATGCCTAATTTCCGGCTTGGCACTGAGCTTTCTGACCGTGCGAAGTTCTGGGGCAGGGTAGGCGGAATATTCCATACTGATGAAATGCCAAATTACGGAATCGCCATGGAAGAAGTTGAAGCCGTACGTAATGCAGTTGACGCAACAGATAATGACGGCTTAGTCTTTGTTGCAGACACCGCAGAGAACGTTTACGATGCCTTAAAGGCGGTTGTGGAACGTGCCCAAGAAGCAACAACATGCATCCCCGCTGAGACTCGAACAGCTAAAGATGACGGAACAACCCGTTACATGCGTCCAAGACCAGGTGCCGCTAGAATGTACCCTGAAACAGACATCCCACCTCAAATCATAACTGATGAATTAATCCAGAAAATCCAAGCAAACCTACCTGAGCCAGCCGACAAAAAACTCTCGCGCTGATTCAAGCAATATCAGTTAAATGAGAAGTTAGCAAAGCAGCTTGTAAACTCGGAATATGGCAGCTTGTTTGAGGAGACTGCGAAGGAGAGTGAAGTTGCTGGTTCTACAGTAGCTGCGTTCTTGACCGAAACGGTGAAGGCGCTAAAACGCGAAGGAATAGAAGTCGATAATGTTTCAGATGAGCAAATCAAAAGCATCTTCAAATCGGTTGGTCAAGGTATTCTTGCAAAAGAGGCAATCTGCGACGTTTTCAGTTGGCTTTCGAAGAATACAGGATAAAACCCTGCAGGATGCAATGAATGCTCTGGGGCTTAAGATGTTTACTGAGACAGACTTGACACCCATTATTGACCGAATAATCGCTGCTAACAAGCCGCAAATCGAAAAGCTTGGCAAAAACGCGTTTGGCATGCTAATGGGTGCTACGATGAAAGAAGTCCGCGGCAGAGCAAATCCTGAACTAGTGGGTAAACTCTTAAGAGAAAGGCTGTAATATCCTCTTTTTGCTCTTAACATGTTTTTTGCCACAAATCCTAAAAGGCATAGCAGAGCTTATACCTTAAAGAGGGATAGCAATGAAACGCATTGAAGCACGTATCAAAACTTCATTCGGTGAAGTGGTTATCGAGGGCGAAAATCCACAGGATATTCTAGAAATGCTCAACAATATTCCTGAGAACTTTGTTGAAAGACTTTCTGATTTTGTCTCAAATAAGTTAACGCAGTCAGGAGCACAACTTAAAGGTATAATTGAACCTACAACTCAAGGTCCAGTCATTGTGACCCGGGAAAACCTTACTCATTATGAGGCTGTCGGCTTGGTTTTGTATGCTTCTGATGATAGGAGAAACACAGCGGCGTTGATTCAGAAACTTTTGGAATCCAGCGGCATAAAAAGCATGGTTCCAGCAAGGCTTAACGAGATGACTAAGCGCGGGCAAGTCTTCAAACCTGACCCTAACAAACCCGAGTTTAAACTCACGATACAGGGTGAGAAATGGGTTGAAGAGGATGTTCTCTCCAAACTCAGAGGCAAAATGAGTTGAGCGCTAAATCCGAAAAAATCACGGTACAAATAAAATACAAAGAAGTCGAGCAACAGTTTACCGCTGAACCTCAAGAAGCATGGTTGCTCCTTAACAAGTTCTTCAAAGACATGATTCCTTCCTTTGAAATCGCCCAAAAGCTCTGGCTGAACATCGATCTAGAGCAACTTTCCAATGACCTTAAGGGTATAGTGGCTTTTTCTGATGACGGCGCAAGTTTGCTCTCTCCCAAAATCAAGTTGACGGATAATGAAGCATTGCTGATTTGGCTTGTTGCGTATTTTCTTGGACATAAACTTGGATTGGTGCAAAGTGATTCGGTTTCAAAAGATGAGTTGGAATTAAGACTTGGGAAAAGCGGCAAAATAACCAGCACACGGCTAGGCGAGCTTGTAAAGAACGATTTTGCAGTAAGAATTGCAGATGAAAAGTTTAGGATAACAACGTTTGGCGTTCTACAGGTTCAAAAAGAGATAATTCCGAAGATCAAATCAAAAATTGGCGCCTAAATTTTTTGAGCCTTGTTTTTATTTGGGTAAAATTTATTACCTTCTTGCTACAATTTTTTATTGAGGGTCTCTGATGAATTTTGCAATATTAATGACCTTAATTTATTCGATACTCAGTAGTCTGGGACTCGGCGGATTTGACATTGGCTTCCTCATAGTACTGGTCATCATTGGCTTGATCATCATTATTCTAATAAGACTGTTCTTAGTTCTGATTCCAGCGATTCTTGTAGCTGTCGTTGTATATTTCTTGACTGGCGGAGATTTGTTCTGGACGGGCATTGCTTTTCTAGTTGTTGCCGCGTTGTCGATTTTGTCTAAGATTTAGTTTCCAGCCTACCCAAACATTTTTTCTTTGTTTTTATACCTTTAAAATTTTGGTGGATTCAAAAAGAACCTCGGATTTGCATGTATTTTTCTTAAATAAAGCCTTATTTGTGCTTTAAAGCCATGTTTTGGATATTTAACAAAAGAGTATTTTCATAAGACTTTTATATTTGGTATGGAGTTCTTGCATATCAACAGGATTGGACAGTGACCCTAAAATGACGATGATGGAACCAAGTAAAAAACCATTAAACGTACTCATTAAACAATTGCATGGCAACATTGAAGTTGTTTTGAAAAACGGCTATGAATACAAGGGAAAAATGATAAAATGCGATGGACACATGAACATTCTCTTGGAAGGCGCAACCGAGTTTAAAGAAGACCAATTAATGACTAACTATGGCAATGTGTTGCTTCGTGGAAACAACATTCTCTACATTGTCATGGACGCTAGCAAACATTAAACCTTCAAGCTTCTGGCTTTGCCAGTAACGTAATCGTAGGCTTCTTTTCCAGCCAACTCTACGTTAAATTTACGGTTGAAATAAGTTAATACGTTTTTGATATCTCTTTCAAGAAGCTCCGCTGCATTTGCATGATCGGTTTTAACAGCTTGTGGCCAATCAATTATGAGCAAGTTACCATCAGGCTTCATGATTATGTTGTATTCGCTTATGTCAGCGTGGATAAGATGCGCTTTTAAGTAGGCTTTCCTGAGGTTCCGAAGGATCTCTTTAAGCACTTCTTCTGGTTTACCAATATCTTTGTATTTCGAGAGTTGCGCTCCTTCAATCATGCCCATAGCTATTACATGGCGGTTTTGGCTTATGGGCTCTGGAACTGAAACACCGTTTTCGTAGACAAGCTTCATAGCTTGAAATTCTCGTTCAGCCGCCAAATGAGACTGAAACAGCCAAGTGGAATGCTCTCTGGTATAGCCTCTTTTGCGTCTTGTTTGCCTAAAACTTATCCTTCCTAACCGATGAAACTTTACTGCGATTCGTTTGCCATCAGAGTTAAGGGCATCATAAACATCTGCTTCTTTTCCAACACCAAGAGATTTCCCAAAAGAAACGATTACGCCTGCTTTAACAAGGGCGTTAATAGCTAAGCAATCATATCCTGCATAGTTTAGAGTGTGTCCGTTGTAGGTTTCTTTTGTCCGGTAAGTTAAGCCCAACTTGTTCAATTTACCCAACGTGAAGTCTATGCGGTCCATGGGAATTTTAGCGTACCTTTGGATCTGGTCTATTGGGACGAATTCGTGCTTGCTCATACCCGCTTCTATTATGTTCAGGATTCGAAAGTCTTCACTTTCCAACTCTTTGAATACTTGGACTGCCACTTCAGCGCTTGACATATAAACTATCTAATAAGTTGTTTTTGACTATTAAGACTAGGTTTTATTTAGTAGATTCTTGAGTGGAACTTATATGGGAGAAAAGAGTTGTAATGGCTATACGCCAAAACTGATAGACGAACAAAATATCATTAGATTAGTAAGAAAAAATGGTTTGTAATATGGCTGTAGATCAAGGAAACGTTTCAAAGGTACTTTCAGTCCTTTCGCATCCACTACGAAGGGAAATATTACTTAATCTCAGCAATAACACCGAGTCATCTTTCACTGACTTGCTAAATTTACTGAAGGTTGATACTGGAAAGCTTAGCTTCCACCTCCGTGCATTGTCACCTTTTATCGAACAAACCCCCAGCGGAAAATACAAACTAAGCAGAGCAGGGGAGAGCGCAGTCCGCGTAATCCATGACGTTGAAAGTTGGGCTGAGGTCGCTGATGTACAGGGAAAAGCAAGCCAACTTCCGCTTGCTTCCTTCAAAAACAGGGCTTTTGCTTTCTTCATCGATTATGCCTTTATGTTAGGCATTACATCGGCGATCACTTTCATCCCTATCCTGTTAGCGTTTTCTACCTCGGGTACCTTGACTGGAAGTATCAGCCAAGTGCTCTTCATCACAATAGGGTTAGTTTGGCTTTACTCGACTCTGCTTGAGGGATTTAACGGTCAAAGCATAGGCAAACGTATCATAGGTTTGAAGGTAGTCAGAACAGATGGAAAGAAAATGTCCTATGACCATGCTGCAGTGAGAAACTTTGGGAAAGTCTTACCTCTCTTGCCATTCGACTTACTTTATGGCTGGCGAATAAAGAACAATGCGTTCATGAGGTACTTTGACAAGTTTGCAGGTACAACGGTCATCAACCTGCGTTCCCATTTGCCTTAATTTTTTCCATGCTAAATTCTTATTTGTGCCTTATACATAGTTTGCTGGGGATAGTTGATGAGCGATAAAGAGCTTAGAGTTTCCAAAATAAAAAGCGGAACAGTTATCGACCATATTCGAGGCGGATTCGCCCTAGATGTCGTGAAGATTTTGGGGATAACTGGCAAAGAAAAACGTATCATGACAATAGCCATCAACGTTCCAAGCAAACGATTCGGAACTAAGGACATCATTAAGATTGAGGGAAAAGCGTTGAGTCCACAGGAGGTAAACAGGATTGCACTTGTTGCTCCACACGCATCGATAAATATTATTCATGATTACTCGGTTGTAGAAAAGTTAGAGGTCAAGTTGCCTGCAACCATTGAAGGCATCGTTAAATGTGTAAACCCATGCTGTATAACCAACGCCGACGAACCCGTAGTCTCCAAATTCCACATTAAACAAGAAGAACCTTTAATTTTAAAGTGCCACTACTGCGGAGTAACACTAGAGCAAACAGACGTTCTAGAACAAATTTAAATCAGTTTTTCCTTTGCCAACAAAAACAACTCCTTGAAATATTTCTTTGTCAATAGTTTTCCTTTGCCTATTTCTGGGCACTCAAGCGTAAAATCGAAAACATAAGTGTTTTTATTTTGGTCAAATTTAAGTTCAAATGGATAAAACCGGCATATCAACGGTCTTAAAAAGTAAATGGTGCATTGATTGTCCTTAAGAAAGAAACATCTGCCTTCATCGTCTTTTTTCATTTCATAACAGTAAGGCGTTTTATCAACTATTTCCTTTGTGAAAACCAGTTTTGGCAAATATGTTGCCGCTGAAACCGTATCTGCTTCTGATCCTAAAAGCAGAATATGCCTTGTTTTTTGTTTTGTGTCACCGCAGCACAAGCCACACTTGCCACATTCGAAAAACAGGTTGTCTGGGCAGATAAAGTTCAATTTGTTTCAACAGCATAAAGTCTGAGGTTTAAAATAAAACTTTATTTTTGGGTTTTTAAGTTTTCAGGGCTTTTTGTTCGGTGTCCCTCGCCATACTGGAAAGGTCTGCCAAGATTTTTCGCAAGTTTTCTCTCGAAAACTTCATCCATGTTCATATTGGGGCATGCCAAGCGGCTAGCATCCAAGATGTAAAAGATGACGTCTATAAGTTCCTCTGCGATTTTCTCTTCATGCAAACCTTTTTTCCAAGCATCACTGGCTTCACCTAGTTCGATGAATGCAAAAAGCAGCTTTTTGGGTATGTCTTCAGGTTTGTTATAGAAACCTTTCGCTATTACTAAAGCTTCGATTTCTTTTTTCATCTCTTCAAGATGCAAAACAATCTCTCCTAGCGCTCTTGAAAAGCTGTAACCCAATTATATAAAGAGTCGATTGGTTCTGTCAAGATATCTGTTTATCCTTTTCCAGGTAGACTTTCGAAAAAAAAATAACCAGAATAAAACCATTTAGTTCCAGCTGCGACCAAATGGGCTATACGCAACATCATGAAAAAACTCGGGATAATAAGTAAAATAATATTGTATACTTTTCCATTCAAAACAAAAGTTTCGAGTAACAAAATAACTGCCGTTATAACTATAAGAAATTTTAGAGATCTGAAAATGGCTACTTAGAATTCCGAGGTGAAATTAAAACTGGTGCCGCATGAATCACAGGTAAAACGTGCAACACAGAATGTGGCGTTCTCTAGTTTTTTATCTGGTTTAACAAGCATTTTTCCGCATTTTGGACAGCTAACTTTAGGAATTGAAATCAAGTAATCAACTATACGTTATATATTATAAGGGTTAATATTATATGAAAATTTGTTGTCACAAACAAGAACAACAAACATTTACTATGTAATAGTCTGGGTTTTCCAACATTTCTTATGGTCTATCAGATTTGTTAGGTATTTACCGAGCAACATCGAACCGTTTGACAGATAAACCTGCAACCGATAAATCCTCTGTTTTCTTCCATTTATGCACCGAGGGATTAGGCGCCCAAATGTGTGTTTCTGTGCAGCCTTTTATGGCAGACACAGAATCCGTCAAACGGCATCCAAAAATAATTTTGAAGCAGATTAGTTTTTGGGTTGGAGAATAACGGTTGAGAGCGTTCCCTCATCAAGGTAAACGTTGGCTGCATCAATAATGTTTTCGCTAGTAATAGCCTTAACTTTAGCAATATAATCAACTAGCGACTTCTCGTTCTTGTATTGCAGCTCTAAGTAAGCAATAATATCTAAGGCTTCCTGCGGATTATCCATACCTCTCAAGATACCGCCAATAATCAGGTTTTTGCTACGTTCAAGCTCATCAGAAGGTACCTTTTCTGTCTTCAACTTCGAAAACTCGTTAAGAATCATTTTCTGGGCAGTGACTAAGTTTTTGTCTTTTACGGCGCAGTTAACGTTGAAGTAACCGAAATCTAAACCCTTGTTATGGTCCGAGTTAACATCGTAGGTTAACGCGTGTTTCTCTCGCAGTTCCACAAACAACCTTGAGCTTGTGCCACCGTTGAGAACAGCACTCAACAAATCCAGCACTACTGCATCTTTGTGGCTTGAGCAAACTGTTCTTGTGCCAATACTCAGATATGTTTGGGTAATTCCAGCTTTCCTTTTAACTGTTAGTGGTTTGGGTTTAGCGGTTTCAAGAGGATAACTCTTTTTTGAATACTTCTTAGAAGAATGTTTGTCTTGGAAGTGCTCAAGCACTTGTTCAATTGATTTTTCTGAGAAATTTCCAGTTAAGATCAAAATCATGTTTTCGGGAACATAATTAGCTCTATGAGCCCCAATCAATTGGTCTATCGTTAAATGTTTGACAGTTTTGGGGTAGCCTCCTACTGGACGATTTACTGGGTGCTCTTTAAACAGGCTCTTTAGCAGTAAATCTTCAATTCTCTCCGCAGGGTCATCTAAAGCTTCTGCCAGCTCGTTTAGGATTATTTTGCGTTCTTGAATGAATTTCTCTTCTTCGAAACCATCGCTAAAAAGCAGTTGGGACAGTATGAAGGAAGCTTGAGCTGTTTTTTCGGGCAAAAAATCCATAGTACTCATCATGTGCTCATGGTCAGTGTAGAGATCCAAAATTCCACCGGAATTCTCGATGTTTCGGGATAGCTGTATGCGTTTTGTTGATCCTCCCGCGACCATATGTTCAAGGAAATGGGCTACTCCAGCATTTTCATCTGGCTCCTGGTTTGAACCATACTCAACAGCCACGGACAGCTGAGTGGTGTTAGTTAATTGCCTAGGAAAAAGTAGCACTGTTAAACCGTTTGGAAGCGTATCTCGTCGCCAAGACATAGCGGTAGGCATATCCACAATGAATCACGCGCTTCTAAAAAAGCTTAAAGCAAACATTGAAAAGTTACTGTTTCTATTGATGGCCACTTTCCAAGTGGAAATGGTGGAGGAAACGGTGAACGATTGGAGCGGCAAAAACACCAATGGCAACCAACTCGATTAATCCACAATAAAGAGCATATATTCCAGCGAACACTTTTCCAGTGTCTGTTTGCAGGACACCAACTGGCCCCATTCCACCCATGAGCATAGCCGAGTTCAAAAAAGAGTCAACCCACGAGTAGCCCGCAAAGGCATTATAGCCAACCATGCCGAGTACAAGTGTTATCAATACTAATCCTAAAGAGATGGCAGCGTACTTTGCGAGGCGCTTAAGGAAAAGTCGTCTAGGTAGAAGTTTTTCGTGGTGATGCTCAAACATTGGTTATCTCTCGCATAATAGCATCTAACACGCTTGCGCCTTTATACTTTAAAGCAACAGTCTCTTTTCTAACCTTAGCAAAGCGACCTCTAACGCGAAGAAATCCTCACAAAATGAAAGTAGCTGACCTTATAAGACAAAAGCTCTCATCATCTTTTGATTAGTATGAGCAATCTCAACTTGTCAGAAATGCGCCAAACCCATTGGCTACGTTTCAGTGCTCGCCAACGATCTAATGGGCATGCAGCAACTCCTCAAAAACGTTCAAGATAGTGGCTACCTGCATGGACTGCTGCCGAAAACAATAACAATCGGAAAGAAAACAGCATTTTAGCTGTTTCAGGGGGGTTCAGAGCATAAAAGCTGAGAAACGCCTTTAAAGGCATGGTGTTCTCTGTTTTAAGGTTAAAAGGCGGAGCGGCTTATGGCAAAACCACTGCAGAACGGCAACAACCCAAACAACTTAGTTGCCACCATTCAGCAGCATATCTTAACCTCTGAAGAAATGGTCAGTCTGCCCCCCGAAGAACTGATGGCAAAACTGAAAACTTCTCAGTTGGGACTCAGCACAGAACAAGTAACTGAGAGGCTTGAAGTTTACGGCAGAAACGAACTTGCCCGCGAACACAAACATTCCGCCCTCAAAGAATTTCTTATGCACTTCAAAAATCCCCTAGTAATCATTCTTCTCATCGCCGGAATACTCACTGGCGCTTTGGGAGAGATAGCAAATACCTTTATCATTTTAACAATAATTTTTGTAAGCGTAGTGCTCGATTATTATCAGGAAAGCAAAGCGGAGAAAGCTGCCCAGCTTTTAAAACAAAAAGTCACCACCACCGCGACTGTTCTAAGAGATAGCGTAAAGCAGGAAATAAAACTGGCAGAGATCGTCCCCGGCGACTTAATTTATCTCTCGGCAGGCGACATTACACCTGCCGACTCCCGGGTTATTAGCGCCAAAGACCTCTTCGTTAACCAGTCTGCTTTAACGGGTGAATCATTTCCAGTTGAAAAAACCATAGGCGCCCTGAGTGGAAAGAGCGGAAGCATCGTTGACTGGACGAATTTCTGTTTTATGGGCACTTCAGTAGTCAGTGGCTCCGCAACGGCTGTGGTTGTCAAAACTGGAAGTTCCACAGAATACGGTAAAATTGCCAAAAAACTCATTGATAAGGCGCCTGAAACCGAGTTTGAACGAGGCATCAAAGGCTTCGGTTACCTCATCATGCAAGTAACCTTCCTGTTGGTCATGTTTGTCTTTCTCATTATTTCCATCCGCAACCCAACAAGCGATGGCGTAGTATCGGCATTGCTCTTTGCAGTGGCTTTAGCGGTTGGGTTGACGCCTGAACTTTTACCCATGATTATCACTATCAACCTCTCACGCGGCGCCATGGCAATGTCTAAGAAAGGAGTCATTGTAAAACGGCTCTCATCAATCGAGAACTTTGGCAGCATGAACGTCCTCTGCACCGACAAGACGGGTACACTTACGGAGAACCGCATAAAACTCATCTTAAACGTTGACATGGAAGGGCAAGAAGACGAGAAAGTTTTCCTTTTCTCATTTCTCAATAGCCACTTCCAAACAGGTCTCAAAAGTCCACTCGACGAAGCTATACTCAAACATAAAGAAATCGACACCTCGAAATACACAAAGATCGACGAGGTTCCATTCGACTTTATTCGCAGACGAGTCTCAGTTGTCGTTGAACGCAAAGGCTTAAGATACTTCATTGCAAAAGGCGCTCCTGAAGAAATTTTCAAAGTCTGCTCATACTATGAAATACGGCGAGTAGTAGCGGATTTAACTGACGAAGCCCGCAAAAAAATCGAACAGAAATATCATGATTACAGCGCTGAAGGACTGCGCGTTTTAGGTATTGCCTACAAACGAATTAAGGAAGACAAAGCGGTTTACTCCATAAATGATGAAAACGATATGGTGTTCTTGGGCTTTGTAGCTTTCCTTGACCCACCAAAAGAAACGGCAAAACAGTCGCTACAATTACTTAGCAAAGCAGGTATTGAACTAAAAGTTCTTACAGGTGACAACGAGCTTGTTACCCGTAAAGTCTGCGAGGAACTGGGTTATGAAATTAAAGGTATTGCGCTGGGCAACGATATAGCTAACATGCCAGACGAAACCTTAATGGCTATAGTGGAAGAAGCCAACGTTTTCTGCCGTGTGAACCCTGTTCAAAAAGACCGCATAATCACCCTGCTAAAACGCAACGGCCACGTTGTAGGCTACATGGGTGATGGCATCAACGATGCACCCTCACTGAAAACAAGCGACGTCGGAGTCTCTGTTGACAACGCCGTAGATGTTGCAAAAGAATCCGCCGACATCATCCTCCTGAGAAACGACTTAACTGTTCTGGCGGAAGGCGTCTTGGAGGGGCGTAAAACCTTCGGCAACACCATGAAATACATTATGCTTGGTGTTAGCTCAAACTTTGGCAACATGTTCAGTGTGGCAGGCGCGGCAATATTTCTGACTTTCTTACCTATGCTTCCCGTTCAGATCCTACTCAACAATCTGCTCTACGATATGTCGCAATCCACAATTACAACTGATAGAGTAGATGACGAGTACGTTGAGCGACCTAAACGCTGGGACATAGCTTTCATAAGAAGATTCATGGTGTCTTTGGGTCCAGTCAGTTCACTCTTTGACTTCTTAACTTTCTTTACTATGCTCTTTGTATTTATCCTCCCCATAATACCCCTCGCTCTGTTATCCAAAGACGTTACCTCTCAGCACTTGTTCCAAACCGCATGGTTCATCGAATCCCTATGTTCGCAGGTGCTTGTGGTCTTTGTAATCAGAACCAGACGCACACCATTCTGGAAGAGCAAACCAAGCAAATACCTCGTTATCAGCAGCGTAGCCATCGTTACGTTTGCTTTATTGATTCCCTTCACACCGCTGGGTCCAATATTCGGTTTCGTGCAACCTCCCCTCCTGTTCTACGTCATTTTAGCCATACTTCTGGGCTCATACCTGTTGCTTGCTGAATTCGTCAAGAACTGGTTCTATAAACGAAACGCCTTCCGAATCGAGCAGGTGCTGGTACCAAAACGAACCTTCTACGTTAACCGAACCGCCAAACTCATGCAGGACATGATTGCTACAATAAGCCTCCGCACAGAAGACGAATTCACCATAGAATCCTTAACCGACGACTTAAACAGCGCCATAACTTACCCAATCAACTCGAACCAGATGGCACGCAACCTCCAATACCTACGACGTTCAAATTTAATCAGTGTAGACTGGAACAAACGAACCATAAAACGCGAAAAAGCACTGAGTGAATATGTCAAGAAAAGCATTATCGGCGGACCAATGTGGCTAAACATCAGAGAAGACTGGCAGAAAATATACAATATATTGCTGAACAAGCATGGAGCAGTTAACGCTGAGTACCAGCAATTATTGATCAAAGAATAAAAGAGAAATGGAAATTGGACTTTTGGTTGCTTGTCAAGTCTAAAATTGGTTTTAGCAAAGGCATGTTGGCAAATTATCGATTCTCAGCAGAGTATTTGTTAAGCAATCAAGCGAATAGGCATTCTCCAAAATAGAAAAACTTAGACCAAGAAAAAAAATGAAAATGATGCTATGGGTTAGCCGTAAGTTCCAATAGTTCCTTTTTAGTTAGCCCTACTCCCGGCGTAGCGTCGAGCCGCTTCTTAACTTCTCCATTCTTGAAAAGCAACACTGTTGGGTAGTAGTCTATCTCGTATTTATCGCATAGATCAGGCTTATCATCAATCACTATACTTATGCATTGTTTTGGATTGCTTTTTGCATATTCTTGAAAAATCGGCAAGAAGCGCTGCGAATGTGGGCACCAGGAAGCGTAAAAGAGAACGAACGCTTTCTCCTTGGATTTCAAATCATCATCAATATCGTTTTTGCCTTGTTTTAATGTCCGTTTTTCATTTTTGCTCATCTTTAATCACCTCTCGATCTCCTTCTGGATAATGACTACTATCACAAAACGGCTTATTGGTTGATTTTCCACATCGGCAAAGAGTCACGCGGCTTCTTACTTCATATAGCATACCCTGACCCGAATAGATGGAGATGCCGCCGCGAACCCAAACCGGACCGCTAACACCCATACCAGGGTCCTCGATCAGCCCTAGTGATTTCTCAAATGAGGGCTCAATAGTTTTGCCCGTTTCCTTGTCGATAACTACAAGTCGACCGGAGGGGCAGTCGCAAGCATTTTTGACAGCGTTCTGTTTTAGTTTAGGGTCATCTGAAAAGGGAATTTGCTTCCAGATATCGCCGCCTCTATGGCAGAAACGGGCAGATGCACAAAGAATCTCTGCGTCCTTAAGCCGTAAAGCCGGACCATCAATGTCTTTTGCCATTTTCTCGAATGATTCATTATCGCTTACCTCGGTTCCGTCAAAATTCACTTTCACATGGGTTGAGTCGCAGAAAGGCTTATTCTTTGATCGTCCACATCGACACAAAGTGTAGGTCTCTGGGGCCTTCATTCTATCACCCATCATCCATTCTACGGGAATGCCTGTGTGGTCGCATTTTATTGTTGCCGGAAACAAGGGGATATTTCCAGAAACCAGATATGGTCCGTTCTTGAGGATCCTGACTTTAAAGTTATCCTTTGGAGTTGGCGGTTTTTGTTCCAATTTGATTCCATCTCTATTTAAAATTAATTAGAATAACCGATTGGTTACTATTTCAAAAGAATCGTGTGGGATTAGTTAAGTTTTTTGTCTTCTAGAAAAAAAGAGTTTGGCAAAAATGCTCTTGGAACTCAAAATTTGACTGAACCGTTAATTGCTTAAAAGTAATATTCTTCCTTACAATAGAATAATGAGGCGATTAAGTGGAAGAAGACAGAAAATTTACTTCGGAACAATTAAGAGAGTTCAACGGGAAAAACGGTAAACCTGCTTACATCGGCTACAAAGGCAAGATTTACGATGTAACGGATTCTTCGCAGTGGCTAGATGGCGACCACTTAGGACACCAAGCAGGAGAAGACTTAACTGAACAGATGGAGATAGCACCGCATAGCGAAGAAGTCATGGAAAGAATGAAGAAAATAGGCGATTTAGTCTAAGTAACATTTTTTCTGTTAAGTAAACAACAACATTTTCTTCGTGGCGCTCCTTGAAGTTTCCCGGTCCTGATTGTTCCATCGTTGTATAGTGGTCATTAATTTCATTTTTTCAGTAATCTTCAAAAATCACTAGTATATTTTGAGGATACTGGGGTAATGAGGTTGTTTTCTTGTTACAATGGTATGATTCTTCATTAGTCTATAAAACAATCAAAAAATTGCGGTTTTTCGCTGAAAAATCTTATTAGTATAAGTGTGTTATAGGCAATCGATAAGAATGGATCCTCAATGCGAAATAGTAGGCAAATACGTTCTGCCAATATTTAGGTCGATGCTTGCCAAAGAGCTCGTACAAAAATACCATCTTTCCCAAACTGAAGCAGCTAAAAAATTGGGCACTACCCAAGCCGCTGTGAGCCAATACCTAAGTTCAAAACGTGCCTACAAGGGCACCGAGCAAGTTGAGCAGTACTTGCCCAAAATCCAAATTATGGCGTCTGAGACTGCCCAGAAGCTCGTTAATAATGAAATTGCGTCCAAAGATATCACTTTTGATTTTTGCAAGCTTTGCGTTACTTTTTGTACCAAAGATTCTGTGAAAACAGGAGTTTTAAACCCTGAATATTTCATTTAGCCTTAAAAAACAGGCTTAAAGCATACGTAACAAATCTGCCTTCGTAATGATACCTATCACGATTCCTTTTTTGGATACTAAAACAGCTGAGTAAGTTTGCAAAAGACTCGTAATTAACGACAATGGAGCGTCCTCGTTAATCTGTGGGAATGCTTCTTCCATTATGTTTTCAGTAGGCAGTTTGGAGATTTCTTCAAAATCCTTTCCTGAAAGGATTTGACGCAAAATTGCCTTCTCCGAAATGCTACCTACAGATTGTTTCCCACTAAAAACGGGTAGCTGGGAATATCCGTGATCCTTCATTATTTTTACGACTTCAGAGATTGGCTGATTTTTTTGGATGCTTAGGACGTCGTTGTGGAGGATTTTTGCTGCTTGGACTTTGGTTTTGAATTCTAGGCGTTCGAGCACGTCGAATATGGTTTTTACTTTGGTGTAGGAGGAGTCGATGGTTCCTGCTTCGAGTTTAGCGATTAGAGATTGGCTGACGCCTGCTGCTTTGGCTAGTTCTGATTGTTTTAGGCCTAGTTGTTTGCGGCGTTTAGCTATGTCTTCTAATGTTGGGAACATGGTTTTGTTGTTGGTTTGGTGGTCTAATATTCTTTTTGGAATATTTTTCGCAAGAATCCATATAACACTGTTATCCATATTTTGTTCCAACCAAAAACAAGAGGCAACCAAAAAATGCCAAACAAAAAAATAGACACCCTCGCCCTTCACGCAGGGCAAGAGACTCCTGACCCAACAACAGGATCAAGAGCAGTCCCGATCTACCAAACAAGTTCATACGTGTTCAAGAGCACAGAGCATGCAGCAAACCTATTTGCTCTAAAAGAACTGGGCAACATTTACACAAGAATCATGAACCCAACAACCGACGTCTTCGAAAAACGCGTCACTGCCATAGAAGGCGGAACAGGCGCGCTAGCGGTCGCATCAGGCCAAGCCGCAATATCCCTTGCACTGCTGACGATAACGCAGGTTGGCGACGAAATCGTAGCAGCCAACAATCTTTACGGCGGAACCTACAGCCTACTCCACTACACCTTCCCAAAACTCGGTAGAACAACAACCTTTGTCGATTCTCAAAAGCCAAGCGAATTCAAAAAAGCCATAACGCCCAAAACACGAGCAATCTACGCCGAAACCATAGGCAACCCCAAATTGGATGTCCCAGATTTTGACGCGCTATCGAAAATTGCCCATAAAGCAGGAATCCCCCTTGTGGTAGACAACACAGTCGGAGTGGGCTTAGCAAAACCATTCGATTATGGCGCCGATATCATTGTTACTTCCGCAACTAAATATATCGGCGGCCATGGCACAAGCATCGGCGGAATCATCGTTGACTCGGGCAAATTCAAGTGGAATAAAGGTAAATTCCCCGAATTCACCGAACCAGACCCGAGCTATCATGGCGTAAAATACTGGGATACATTTGGAGACTTTCCAGACTTAGGCAACGTGGCATTCATCTTTAAAGCCAGGGTTCAGCTCCTGCGGGATTTAGGTCCTTCGTTGAGCCCTTTCAATGCTTTCCTTTTTCTTCAAGGATTGGAAGATTTGCCACTAAGACAACGCAGACATTCAGAAAACGCCCTCCAAGTCGCAGAGTTCCTCAAATCTCATCCATTAGTCAGCTGGGTAAACTATCCAGGATTAACCGACAACCCCAACCACGAGATCGCCTCAAAGTACCTTAGAAAATACTATGGCGGCTTAGTGGGTTTTGGTATAAAAGGCGGCTTGACATCAGGCAAAAAATTCATTGAATCAGTGAAACTATTTTCGCATCTGGCAAACATCGGAGATGCTAAAAGCTTAGTTATCCATCCCGCTTCGACCACCCACCAACAGCTTACCGAACAAGAACAAGCCACAACAGGCGTAACATCCGATTACATTAGGCTCTCGATTGGCTTAGAAGACCCCGAAGACATCATCGCTGACATAGACCAGGCACTTAAAGCATCAGCCAAACCGTAAATACCCAACAGACTTTTCCTTTTTTAAGGAGGCAAACAAGCTAATAACAAACGAAAAACCCAACCCAAGGCAAACCTACACTTTTGCCAACTCAGTAGACAAATTAGCGTTGGAAACGGGTGAAAAACTAGGCCCAATAACGCTTGCCTACGAAACATACGGCAAACTAAATGCTGAAAAATCCAACGCAATCCTTGTTGTTCACGCGCTTACCGGCGACGCGCATGTTGCAGGATTAGGCGGCTGGTGGGAAAACCTAATCGGAGAAGGCAAAGGCATCAATACAGAAAAATACTTTGTTGTATGCAGCAACGTTATAGGAGGCTGCAAAGGCTCCACTGGTCCATCCTCAATCAACCCAGAGACTGGAAAGCCGTATGGTCTGAGTTTTCCCTTAATCGGCATCGGTGACATGGTTGGGGCCCAAAACCGGCTAGTCGACCACTTGGGCATCGAAAAGCTCCTTTCAGTTGTCGGTGGCTCAATGGGGGGCATGCAGGTTTTACAATGGATGGTTTCTTACCCAGACAAGATACGTTCGGCAATTCCTATAGCAACTACTCTGAAGCACACCCCCCAGCAAATTGCTTTCAACGAAGTGGGACGACAAGCGGTAATGGCTGACCCTGACTGGAAAAACGGCGACTACTACGGTCACGCTCCCCCAGCGAAAGGCTTAGCGGTGGCGAGAATGATTGGGCACATAACCTACATGAGCGACACATCCATGACTGAAAAGTTCGGCAGAAAAACCCGAACCGACAAAGAACCCTTCAAGTTTGCCGCGGACTTCGAAGTCGAAGGTTACCTGCGTTACCGAGGAGACAACTTCGTGAAACGCTTTGACGCAAATAGCTATCTCTACCTAACAAAAGCCATCGACAACTTTAACCTGCTTAACGGGCACAATTTAGGAAGCGTCTTCAAAGGTCTGAGGGCTAAAGTGCTGGTGCTCGCTTTCAAATCTGACTGGCTCTACCCAGCATATCAAAGTCAAGAAACCGTAAAAGCATGCAAATTAGCCGGCGTCGAAGCAAGCTACTGCGAATTAAACAGCACTTATGGACACGACTCATTCCTTCTTGAAACCGAACAGGAAACACAGCTTATAGGGGATTTCTTGAAAGCAGTAGAGAATGGCGGTAAACACTCGTGACAAAGCAAACCCATGTAATCGAACACAAAATTATTTCAGGGTGGGTTAGCAGCGAAGCATCCGTTTTGGACTTGGGCTGCGGTGACGGTGAACTGCTTTCTTTGCTGATTGGGCAGAAAAGTGTACATGCACAGGGAGTTGAGCTCAGCGAACAAGCTGCCCACAACTGCATCACCGCAGGCTTAAGCGTGTATCAACAAGACATAGACACTGGGTTAACCGAATATGCCGACAAAAGCGTCGACTACGTTATCTTAAACCAGACTCTTCAACAGGTGAAGAAACCCGATTTTGCAATAAAAGAAGCTTTACGTGTAGGCAAAAAAGTCATAGTGGGCTTCCCAAATTTCTGCTACATCACCGACCGCTTCCAGATTTTCTTTAAGGGAAAAGTCCCGGTATCTTCCTCGCTACCCTACGAATGGTATGACACGCCTAACCTGCATTTCCTAAGCATCGCAGACTTCAAAGCCTACTGCAAAAAAAACCAAATAAATATTGAAAAGGCAGCGTTTATTTCGAAGAATAAGGTGGTCAAGGTTTTGCCTAACCTGTTTGGGGAAGTAGGGCTTTTTCTACTCTCAAAATGAGCCATCTTGATTATCTGCTTGTTTTTTTGAACCAGACAAAGCCGACTAAGGCTACAATGGCTGCGGTAAGGGCTGCAAAGGGATTTATAGTCTCTGAAGCCGAAAAAGAAAAGCCCATAAGAACAACTAAAACTATGATAGTAAATACCCCAACTCCCGTGCTGACGACTAACCTTTTATGACTCATCTTTCTACCTCGCAAACTTGCTATCAAATAGAAGTTAGGGGTGTTTTGATTTAATGCTAAGCTTTAGAACAGCCTGTTCAAGGATTAGGACAGAAAAACGCGAAATTTACTTATAAATAAAAATGATTTAAAGGGAGAGTTTAATCTTCCTCTTCATCTATCTTTCGTTCTTTAATTTTCAGGGTATTTTCCTCGGAAACTATAACTTTGAATAATTCTGTTAGCTCATGTTTGTGGAGGAATTTTTTAACAGTGACACGCACATATTTCTTGGCGAGTGCCGGTCCTTCACCCTTAACTGTTACGGTTTTTCCGTCGGTGGCTACGTCTCCGCCTGTCTTGTCCTTTAGGAAATCTGATAGTTTCTCCAGGAGTTTTGCTTCGTCGCCTTTGAGTTCTGAAGCGTCAACTTTCATTTCAACCATTTTTCTTGTTCACCTCGATTCCTGTTCCGCCAATTAACTTATGATTTAGCTTACTTTTCATAGCAGCTCTATTCATTAAGTTTTTCGCTTATGCTTGTCAGTTCGCCCGTCGAGTCCTTCTCACTGCCTAAGCTCAGACTCTAGTGCTCATCATCCAAGCAATACATCAACAAAAGAACATAAGACTGTTACGCTGCAAGAAGGAGAAACTGTTTTTGTGTCCTGTGGATAACCCTCATGAAGAGCCAATTACCCGTTCAAGAAGAACACTTAGCAAGATAATGGTCAAAGAAGCCTCCGATTTAGCCTATTGTAATAAGACATTGAATGATTGCTGAAAATTACTTATGCAAATTTCATAATGTTTAAAAGTGCCTTCATCATCTACGTATGAACTTCCATGGTGGAAAGCACATGTGTGAATCGGTAGAACGCTGGTTCAGAAAAACATGCTCTTGAATGCCATGAAAAAATCATAATCATAAGGAGGAAAAGAACAAGAATGTTATCACGAGATTGCGACGGATGCTCTCAAAGGAAGCCGTGCAGTAAACGATTCGACGTCACAGAGAAAGGCGAAAAAGTCTACTGTCCAGACGGAACAGCCCATTTAGTAGATGCTTCTAAATCAACAATTTAGTAATCTAATCTGTTAATTTTAAGCAGAGAAAATTTTTTTCCCCGTTTTCTTTTTTATATAATTTTAATATTATGTATTTGCTAAAGACTACAGTTTTTGAAGCGTTTTCTTAACTTCGTCCACTATTTCAGAGAAGTCTGTTTCTTTATCTGGTTTTATGCCCTTCTTTGAGACTTTCAAAATCGTCTCGTATCCTTTGCTTCTCAGCTCTTTTTCTATGGCTTTCATTGTCCGTTCATTGCCAAAGATGCGGTACGTACAAAAAAGGATGGCTTTTCTCCCCTCCACTTTATTCATACCTTCGATAAAAGTCCGTGTTTCTTTAGCGGGGCTTGAACCTTCTACGGGTGTACCAAGGATCAATAGGTCAAAGGTCTCTATGGTCGAGGGCAGTGTCCCCGAAATATCCATCAGGGGTGCGTTTGCTGCATCGGCTATTGCTTGGGCTAACCGTTTAGTGTTACCTGTTCTTGAAAAATAAACTACGCAGGGATCCATAGTTGAAATAGCATTTGTTTGGTTAATATAACCTTCCCATATAATCTATGTGTAAGTTTAAAAGTTGAGCCAAGCAGTATTTCTTTGAGCGAAAAACATGGATTACGCAACAATCGCTGATGCTTATCAAAAGATTGAAGCAACCACCAAACGCCTAGAAATGACTGATTTGCTGGTTGAGTTGCTAAAGAAAACCCCTAAAGATGTCATTTCAAGGGTTGTTTATTTGACGCAGGGCAAACTGTACCCTGATTTTGAAGGCATAGAGATGGGTGTGGCGGAGAAACTTGCTGTAAAAGCTCTTTCTCGGGCTGCTGGGCAAAGCGAGAGCGTAATTCAAGTTGAACTACAGAAGAGCGGCGACATCGGGGAAACCTCAGAAAAACAATTGACAAAACGCAAACAATCAGCGTTTTTTACTAAAAAACTAACTGCCGAACGTGTTTACGAAACGCTCGATAAACTTGCAAAAACCTCAGGCAGCGGAGCAGTGGACACTAAGATGGCGCTTCTTTGTGGACTCTTAACTGATGCATCCCCTCAAGAGGCTAAATGGATAATTCGAACCGTTACAGGAAACCTGCGTTTGGGAATCGCGGACATGACGGTGCTTGATGCCTTAGCCATTGCATATGGTGGCGGAAAAGAAGCCCGCGAACTCATCGAGCGAGCCTACAACATATCCTCTGACTTAGGCAGAGTCGCTAGTATCGTTGCCGAGAAGGGCTTGGAGGGCATTGAAAAGTTTCAGGTTATAGTTTTTGAGCCGATAAGACCAATGCTGGCTGAACGCCTTGGTGTCCCAGAAGAAATTTTGGAGAAGTTTAGCGGTAAATGCGTTGCCGAATACAAGTATGATGGGGAGAGAATCCAAGCTCATAAAAAAGGCGGCAAAGTTATTTTGTTTTCCAGGCGGCTAGAGAACATTTCTGACCAGTACCCTGACGCCGTTGAATTGATCAAGGAAAAAATCGGGGCGGAAGAAGTTATTTTGGAAGCGGAATGCGTCGCCATGGATTTGGAAACAGGTGATATGCGTCCGTTTCAGGAGCTTATGCATCGGAGGCGTAAGTATGGTGTGGAAGCAGCCATAGAGGATTACCCGATTTCGCTGTTTGCTTTCGATGCCCTTTACGTTGACGGTAAAGACCTAACTCAAGAACCATTCCCTCAGAGACGTAAAACGATGGAAAAAATCATCAAGCAAGGCGACCGCATAAAACCTGCCACACAGAAACTGGTCAGAAACCCCAAGGAACTGGAGGATTTCTTTGAACAAGCCATTGCTGAGGGCTGTGAAGGTCTTATGTGTAAATCTGTTGCCAAAGATTCGGTTTACCAAGCGGGCAACCGAGGTTGGCTTTGGATAAAATACAAACGTGATTACAAGAGCGAAATGACTGACACGGTGGATTTGGTAGTGGTCGGTGCTTTTCATGGCAGAGGCAAACGCGTGGGAACATACGGAGCGCTTCTATTAGCCACATACAACGACGAAAACGACACGTTTGAAACTGTAACCAAATGTGGAACCGGCTTTACGGACAAGGATTTGGCAACACTTCATGAAATGCTCCAAAAACATGTGATTCCACGTAAAAACAGTCGAGTACAATCAACCATGGAGGCGGATGTATGGTTTGAGCCCACAGTGGTTCTGGAGATACTTGGTGCAGAAGTCACACTTAGCCCTATCCACATGTCGGCCATAAATTCCATTCGTAAAGGCGCGGGCTTAGCGATTCGTTTTCCACGATTCACAGGCAAATACCGAACCGACAAGGCACCTGAAGACGCGACCACTTCAAAAGAAATAGTGGAAATGTATCGTGGTCAACTGAAGAAAATCGGTGAAGCGCCAAAAAGCTAAAACTGATAAGCACCAAACGTGCATTGTAGTTTTGAGTGCTGATTGGCTTGTCTTTAGACCAAGAAAAAATGAAATCGATGATTGCCTTCAAAAAACGGCTAGAAGACCAACTTGAAAAGTTAACCGTGGAAACCGTTGAGGTCCAAGCAACCCTTGACGCCGTTAACCAGATTCTGCTTGAAAAGGGCTTTAAAAGGGGAGACATAAAAGAAGTCCCCTCGGTGCCAACAGCCATACCTCAAGAAGTGGTTTTGCCAAAACATGAACCCGAACCTCCCAAAGTAGCTCCAACTCAGCAGCACACTGAAACTGAAAGCGTCATACCCCTAAAAACCATGGCGGACGAACCCTTAGCACTCATGTACTTTGATAAACAAACCATCCATGTGCTACCTGACGAGAGTAAAAACTTCAGCGTCAACATACCTCCGTTTAGCAACTTCCTTGTTGAGAAGGTCTTTGCGAAGATGCAGGAAAAAGACAAAGAGCTCGTTCGGTTGGGGCAGTTATCGACGGATAAAATGTTTTCTTTCAACGTCGTTCGGGAAGGCGACTTAATACGGGAAATAATAATTAAGAACGTCGATGACGAACGGCTAAAAGAGCTTAAGTCGAGTGTCCGCTGGACTTTTGAGAAAATGTATGAAAAAATGAAAAGTGGCGGAATCTAGAGTTACATTGAATGTTTCTGCAGTGCGTCAGTTATCCTGTTCTTTGGGCATAAACCCACGAGTCTTTCTGCTTCTTTGCCGTCTTTGAAAACTATCATGGTTGGTATGCTAAAGACTTGGAATTTTTCAGCAGTTGCTGGGTTCTCGTCGACGTCAAGTTTGCCTATTAGGATTTTGCCGCTGTATTCTTTGGCTAGTTCCACAATTGTTGGCGCTAAGGCTCGGCATGGACCGCACCAGTTAGCCCAGAAATCAACAAAAACCAATTTGTTTTTCTTGATGGTTTCCTCAAAGTTCGAATCGGTTACATGAAAAGGTTCAGCGCTCATTTGTTACATACTCCATAATAACTAATACTAGTTTTAGGTTAGTTTGATATAAACCGTTCGCGACTAACAATTATCGGCGCTGCTTCATTTTCTCAAGTAGATCCTTGAATACCACATAGGACTCTTCAGGGTGAGAGACGTAAGCGGCGACTTTCTCAAAAGGGCACACCCCTGTCTTGTTCAAGTCGGGCTTTACATCTGGAGATATGAAATCGCTTGATATCTCGATCTCTGTCAAAATTGCTTTGAAGTTCAAAAGATGAAATACCATCTATTTGTGTGCTGACAGCTTAAGGTCTCCTGCAATGAAAACTTGATTTAGACCTGCAACTGGATTGAGAACATAATGGTCAAAGTGTTCTGCACTGTCAACGCCACCTGTTACTTCATTAAATACCCAAAGGTCACTACCAGTAGTGAGGAACTCTTTGCCGTTAAATAGACAAAGTCCAAACTGATTTACCGACCCCCCTTCTGTGGAGGTATTCTTCGAAATCGGCGTTTTCCATACGATATGACCGTTTGCCAAATCCAAAGCGCAAGCAATTCCTGAGTAATCATCTACTCCGCCCCAACCAGTCTGGGCAAAGGCAAAAGCCCAAAATGCTCTATTTGTCTTATTGTCTATCTCGACGAGTGCTGTGGAAGGTGTTAAGGGGTAATGGACATCTTGCCAAGGCATGGTGGCTTTGCCATTCTGATCAGTTACTTCTGTCTTCCATGCTAAAGAGCCGTCAAATAGGTTCAACGCATAAAAGTTTCCGTCATAAGCCCCAAACAAAACTAAACCGTTGTATTCTGTTGGCTGATACAGCTTTGAGCCAACGTCAAACTTCCAGAGTGTTTCGCCTGATAATTTGTCAACGCAAAGAATAGTTTGTCCTTCATCTGAGCTGCCATCAGAATTATAGTTCCAGAGAATCACTTTGTCTTGGGCGATTAGTGCGGGATCGCTGGCGTCGCCAGCAGCTTGCCATATGATTGATCCGTTGTTTGGGTTGAAGCGAATTGTTCGTGAGACAAGAATCGGATTGATGTCTGATGGGGAGTAACTCGTATTGCCGACTTTGAGTCCGCTCTCTCCAGACTGCCAAAACAGCTCCCCGCTGCTTACATTGTAGACAGCCATACCATTTTGAGTTACGATTATTCGTCCATCAGCGATAGTAAATGCTTGAGGAGCTTCTTTTTGACCCCAGCTTGTACTTACTGGTGCCTGAAAACTTTGGGGTAACATTTTACCTGTCCTTTCATCATACGTATCAACTGCACCGCCACCTACCCCAACGTACACTATACCGTTGGA
Source organism: Candidatus Bathyarchaeota archaeon (assembly GCA_963739495.1). GTDB lineage: Archaea > Thermoproteota > Bathyarchaeia > Bathyarchaeales > Bathycorpusculaceae > Bathycorpusculum. Next base: position 248,129 of record CAVUAM010000001.1, read on the forward strand.
TATAGCGATCAGGTGAGGGTTTGATGTCCAGCCACCCGCAGTCGCAGTCCAAATTACCTTCCCGTTGTTTGTGTCGAGGCATTGCAGGTTGCCGGGATTATCAACCACAAATACCTTACCATTATCGTATGCTACTGTTGTGGCGAAATTGCTCAAAGTTATTTGCCAACTGTTGTTTTGAGTTAAGTTTTGGTTGAAAAAGAAAAGAGAAGTAACCACAATCACTATTATTGAAACTGACAAAATGACAGCGATAGTTCTCTTTCTCATAGTGACCAATCTAGACATTTTGCGGTATCCATAAAAAGCTTCCTTAGAATCCCATTTTAAGCGCTTATCTGAAAAAATTGCAACTAAACAGAAATAAGACCTAAAACATGCAGAAAACCTTAAACCGAAAATTCTGAGCACTAGAGTTCTTGCTTAAAATAATGCTCAAGCAGCCTGCGTTGTCCTCGCCGCATAATCTCTGACAGTGTCCCTGCACTGATTCCCAACTTCGCCGCCAACTCAGCCATCCCAATCTGTCGTGGATAATCAAAAAAGCCGCTTTTAAGCGCTAACCAGAAAATCCTTTCTTGATTCTCAGTTAAAACGTCTATTTTTTGCTCAAACTTGCCGACCTTGCGGATGTTAGTCTTGTGACCTGTTCTCTCTAAATCAGTGATTATGCCCCTGTAAGCCTCAAAGGTTGGCACCATAAAACTGTAGGTTATGATATTGTCCTGCATGCTTTTACCTGACACCAAAAATGCATCGTGCGCGAGTATGGTGTTACAGACTTCACAGCCCTCGCTTTCTAGCCACACCGATGATTTTCCTTCAACACGACCCTTGGCAGCGAGTTCTTTAGGAACTTTGTTTGCCTGATCGGCTCCTACATCCATCAGATGGCGCACAGAACCGCTACTGGAGCTTCGCACATCAACCACTTTTAGGTGCTTAAACCCCAAAGCAGCTAGTTTCCCAACCATCTTGCACTGTTTGTTTTCAACTTCGATTACAACTTGGTAGGGTTCACGCCATGTATCAGCCAAACAAATCTGCCGTCCAACCTAAGTTGGGAAACGTTTGTTAAATAGGTAGTTCCTTAAAAAAGGAAAATACCCAGAAAAAGGATGGGTGAGTTGTGGAAGTTTCTATTGGAATCCAACATTGCCCTTTTCATCACCATTTTTAGCTTTGCTTTCTTTTAGTTTGCCAAATTCTAAAGCCCTCTTAACTAACCGTCCAAATATTTCAAAATCAGAATGCTGAAGAGTTGTCTCTTCAGAGCGCACATACTTGTTGTTTTTTGCTTGAATAACGAATCTTTCGAACTCAGCCTCTAAAATATCCTTAGTCATAATTGGCTTACCGTCAAGCAATCTAAAGCCACAATTAAGGCAATATTCAAAATCGAACTCTAACGTCCTTCCCTTGGAGTTTCCCTCACCAAAATATCTGGCGTCGCCTAATTTAGTGAACATGACATCATCGAATTCGATAAATGATACATGTGTTTTTTTGATGTCATGTTTATGGTTCAAGTCAGCACACTTCTTAACTTATACTCTCCAGTCAAGGGACTTAGTTTATTTAAACGCTGGTTATTGATGGAGAGGATAGATGTTAATAACGGGGCAAAAGGGCAAACGGTCGCCGATGATCGCCGATGAAGTATCTAATGGAAGGCGCACGGGTAACTCGATTAGCTGAAAGGCCACAGACAACAGAAGGCGGGTTACACCACAACCCTTTTGCCCGCTTTCGGTAGATTATGATTGTGTTGGGTTCGGTTTGTTGGGGGATTGTTTTGTTTTCCATATGTTGGCTGTTTGGCTGGTATGATTGTTAGGTTGTTTATGATCATGTTTGCTGTGGCGTATACTTGTTGTGGGATTTTGTCTCGCCACGTTTTGAAGATATAGCCTATGTAGATGATGTTTGGAACCACCGATTGCTATCGCTGGTTCCGACTTGATGCTTTAAGGCAAGACAAAAAAAATCTCCAAAGGCTATTTTCAAAATGTTCCACATCTTTTATAGCATTCAATGTTTAGATATTTCACAGTTTTAAAAGCGCACCAACCGAGATGCACCTATGAGTTTCATTGAATTAAAACTGCTAGAAACCGTATTCTCAGGCATTATAGTAGCTGTGGCTTTCCCAATCGGCGCATTAATAGCAATTTACATACCGTACTCCTCATCTAAACGAGCGCTGTTTGCAGCGTTCGGAGCTGGTGTTTTTTTCGCTGCCACAATGCTTCTCACCCAACAAGCTTTGGCTTTAGGAAATGTTTTGGATTTAATGTTGGGTTTTGGTCTTGGCGCCGCAACATTCGGTTTAGCGCAACATCTGATTAGGCATAGACATCAATCGAAAGATGACGCAGAACCGGAAAGAAGAAGAAAACAGGAAAGATCCGACGGCAGACTCTCAATTATTGGAACAGTGCTGGACAGCGTTCCTGAAACACTGTTTGTTGGAATTATTGCTTTTCTAAATCAACCAGGACTTTTCGCTGCGGTAGTGGTGCTTTTTTTGGGTAATCTTGCAACAACTTTAGAGGGGGCAAAAATAATGCATAAGCAAGGCATGGCTAAAAAACAAATACTCAAAGGTTGGATAGCAGATTTCGGCATAGTTGCCATAGCTGCTCCGATCGGCTATTTTCTTGCGGGAGCTGTAGTAAATGATGTTTTAGCGGTTGTGCTAAGCTTTGCGGCAGGTACATTGATAGTTTTCATTGCTGGCGAGCTTATCGCCCGAGCCTACCGTGAATCAACGGGGCATGGTGAAGACATTTCCATATCAGCCGGTTTCCTAATCGGCGTAATCTTACTATTTGTTCTATAGCCATTGTCAAAGGGTTCCAAAAACAAAAATAGGGACAACCGAAATGACAATAACGCGCCAAGCAAAAACAAAGCGAAGTGCAGGGATTGTTTATGTTCTACCAAAATAGCGATGTTTCCTAAAACAAATTCTCTTTTTTCTTTGAACACCGTATATTAGCGAGGAGTCAGAAGGTGATATATGAATTGGATTAGAAAATCACAAATTGCCCCTATCCCTCAGATATTGGGGGACTTAACGCAAGTCCTGAAACCGGTTACATGATCGGAAATAAGCCTCCGACTAATCTCTTTTCAGCCGTAAGCACCCACCGATAGTATCCTGCCGCAATATAGTGGGAAGAGGCTTTTCGGTAAATAGCTATCATCAGAACATGTAAAATGGATAAAGAATATTTTGATTTGATTTATCCTATGGCACCCGGTTTCCGGCAGACCTTTTACTTGGACGGCGACTTAAAGAATTTTGGGCTAGAAAAAGGAAACTGAGCGCTTCTCAATGTTATAAAGAAAAAAGTAAGAGGTGGGAGGTTTGAAATTAAACGTGAGACGCCGTGAGTAGCTTGGCGGCTTCTGCCTCGGTCCATGCCTTCATCGTTACAGTGCGGATGTTTCCCATGCTTCCAGTGCACAACAGAATCGCCGCCATGTCTTCATCCTTGGGAATTTCAACTAAAAGCACAAAATCATATTTCCCCATAGTTGTGAAGAACTGCATTTTTCCGCCGGCTTTTTCAATCATTTTTCTGGCTGCCTTGACTCTTTCCGGAGATTCTGTGACATTTTTTATACCTTGTTCGGTCCAGTTTCCTAAAACAATAAAATTCGACAAAATTATCACCATCATGACTCTAAAAAGTTGACTATAAAAGGGTTCTGACGGGCGAGAAACGCGGTTGCCTGTTGCCCAAATGAAATCTGTTTGGATAGATTAGGTCGAGTTCAATACCAAAGCTTCAGATACGAGCTTAGAATGCTCCACCTGCGTTTGGCATATTTGGCAAAATTTGTTGCGTCACATCCCAATATTCGACGATTTTATCATTACTAAATCTGAATAGGTGAATCTGCCTTAAGCCGCCTTCGTTTGGTTTAGATTTGTTGCTGAAAAGTTCGGTATGCACTGCGACAAGGTCTCCTTCGGCGAGGACATGTTTGACTTTGAACTCGGCTTCAGGATACTGCCCGGTTCCTTGAGTATTGGCGGCATCCATCGCGCTGGTCAGGATATCCATGTTGCCTGCGATGTATGGGTTATGAGTTTTGCAATCAGTTGAAAAATACTTTAAGCCCTCTTTGAATTTTCCCGTTAATCCAAGATTCAAAAAATCGACAACAATTTTTTTGCGATCTATCTGTTCCATATTAATTATCTCCAAAAGTTGACACTCCAAAAAAAGGTAGCCGAGTCTTAATAAATCTTCAGAAAAACAAAAGCAAACCAATCCTTCTGGACCAGAGGTTCCAGCTACGTTAGGCGTTGCTTTTCTTCTTATGGTAGCTATTGGGTTTGCATACAATAATCATTGTTCCCCAAGTGTCTTGTTCGGGTGCGAAGCATTAGGGCTCCAAACATCACAAGAAAACCCAATATTATCCTACAACGGCCAGCCACATCAGAAGCGCAGGATTGTTGCCTGCTAAGCCAACCGCGACCTTTCAAATATAAAGGGCTTTTTCTTAGCTGGCAAAGACCTAATACGAAGTGAAAATAAAAAATGTATATTCACTATCTATAAACCCTAAAAAAAGGGCTAAAGTTTTTTCGTTGGTCCTGAAATCATCAAAGTTTCTCGATAGGGTGTTATGTCAAGATTATTGTTTTCAGCAAAATCTCTGAGCCCGCAAAAACAATCTTTCTTAGCGTCGCTGGGATCAACAAAAAGCACGTATCCTTTTTCAGCTTCTTGACATCTGTCTTCTGGGAAACCTTGCGAATTCTTTGTAAATCCTAGGATTACAGGCTGAAAATGTTTTCAAAAACTTTAATGCTTCCTCAAAATCCACAATTTCTACTCCGAACAACATTAACACAAAATATTCTGTAGATCATCTTCTTAAAGAAATGTGACTACCATATTACTACAACACATTGAGCCAAGTCAGATAAAGGGTAAGTAGCCAAAACTTTTCCTGATACATCATGTTAGAAGTCAAGCTTTTTCTTATTTAGTATGATGATAATTTGGTTTTTGTAATCAATTTGTCTTTTTACTCTTTGTGATGGATGGCAAATGTACTATGAAGTTTGTGCCCTTTCCTTTAGTGCTCTCAAAGGTTACTGATCCCCCTAGACCT
>CAVUAM010000002.1:0-18504 GCA_963739495.1 Candidatus Bathyarchaeota archaeon
TCGGTCATGCGTTTAACAACTGCTAAACCAAATGCTTGACCTTATTTTTTGGAGTTGTTTAGCTGGGATGGATTCATCTTGTTTGCCAAAGTTTGTTCGTTTTTGCTCCCAATTCTCGTTATTATCGTTCCTAGTTAAGATGAGGATTTAGTTGTAAAGTTTTATCCGAATTTCGCTAGCACTTGCCTTCCGAAGTCAGTCACTTCGACAGTGTTGAAATCGTAGGGGCCATGTTTTTTCTCCGCGTCAGGTATGTCGATTAACTTGGATTTTAACAGGTGCCGCACTGCATCATTTAGGGCTTCAGGCATCAAACCTGTTTTTTTGTGTAAGAGATCCACTGTCACCAAGAGGCCTTTCTCAAATTGTGAAAGGGCTACAAGAACTCTTTTGGCTGACGGGTCAATCATGTCGAAATCGTCTTGTTCAAAATCTTCAACCATTACAAAACACCACTAAAAACTAGGACAATCTCACATAAAAACCATTTGAAAAAGCCAACCTTTCGAGTTAAAGTTATTTGGAGGTTTAGTAGGTAATAGGTAAGACTGTGCCGGCTTATCGATAGGCGTTGGAGGATGAGATTGCTTTCTGGAAAGGTCAGTAGGGCGTTGCCCAGCGATGAGGATCGGGAAGCATTTGAGGAGATGATGGATTTGTGCAGGGTTTATGCTTCGGAGAGCAACAACGCCATAAATCCGATAATCTTTGAGCCCATGGTTATTTCTATTGTTCTATTTTACTAAAAGAAGCTGCCCAAACTCGAACGTAAAATCAACACTCTACTGAAAGAGAGAAACGGAGAGACAAGCTTGGAAACGGGGGAAGAAAAGCAGGTTGGAAAGAGGAATTAGACTTTCCAGAATAAATGCCAAGTTCCAGCCGACAATAGACCTAACACCAGCTTCAGTTGAAGGACATTAAAAAATAGTTTTTGATCCAGTTGTGGATGAAGAACGAATCTATGCTTTACGGGTTAATGCCAAAGGGAAGAGCGGCTCTTAAGTTGGACGAAAATAACGTGAAGAGCATCTTCAGACAGCTACCGACGAGCAATTGCTGAAATTCCTTAGCCCTTGATTTCTAACTTTCTTTTAGCTCTAGCTGACCTTTAAAAGCTTGCTAGAAGCTGGATTCGAATGCGTCTGGCAAAAGGACAACTTAATATTCCTGAGGAAAAGAAAATAGGTAATAACCAAGCTTTAGAACAATGGCAAAAGTGGTCGAAACAACAGAAAGTGGCCGGGGTGGTGTAGCTTGGCAGCATAGAGGCCTGTGGAGCCTTTCGCCCGAGTTCAAATCTCGGCCCCGGCCCCATCCACTAATATGAGTTTCAATAGTGTTTTTGTATCCCGCCAAACCCAAACTGCTTGTTCTTTTCAGTTAACTTGATGAGGTTATTAAGTCGTTTTTTGAATTCATCTGGGCGGTCGCGTGCCCCCTCGACATAAGCCACGCGGATTCTCTGGTATTGAAGTGAAAACTTTTGGAAGTTCTCCCACGCCACCTTATTTGCTTTAAGGGTGTCCAGAATATCTGAAGGCACCTCAAACTCCTCATATATGATATCTTGGATTGCCGCTTTTACCGATGGTATGATCAGGCCTTCCTTGACAAGTTTTCTAAGACGCGCCTTGTTCGCTTCTGAATATGTACTCTTGGGGTTACGGGGAGAGAACCGTTGAGCATAACTGTCGTCATCGATGCGTTTTGCTGTGCTGTCAATCCAGCCAAAACACAGCGCCTCTTCAACCGCATCATTATAGAGTATGCGGGGTTTGCCGCTGGCCTTCTTGGGATATATCAACCAGATTTCTTTTTCTTTATCATAATTGTCTGCAAGCCATGCCCGCCATGTTTGTCTGTCAGTTACATAAAGTGTCTTTCCAATATTCATATGCTAATCCGTCTTCAATACGGTTAATTCTTGAGTTAATTAAATGATGTGTTTCACGTTTTGGAGCTATTAACTAGCAAACCATAACAACATTTAACCAACACCGCACATATTTTTTATTTGCCTCACCGAAATTGAGCACCCATAACGACGGACTCAACAGAGGAACGTAAGAAACACAAATCTTGCACCTATGACGACAGAGTTCTACCCAATTATGGAACAGGTGGGGCAAAGGGCAAAATTCCCGCGCCGAGAGAGCTTAGCCAAGCTAAAAGCGACGCTCAGCTATGAGGTTAAGTGTTAGGTTACGTCGGGAGACACTAGCCCGCAAAATCATTTATTTTTAGATTAGCCCTTAAGTTCGCCGAAAAGTTGGAAGGAATTTAAGAAAGTAAGACCGTGATTAGGTGCTCGTGAAGGTCAAGAAACTGCCAAGCTAAGGGTTGCTCTCTTTTGAAAGAAGGCTTCCAAATCATGCCCGTTGATAGTTAGTTAGCTCAGATGTCTGCGGAACTTAGGCAAAAATACAATTTATCAATGGGGGATAGCATGATAGCAGCTACAGCGTTGTACTTGAACGCTGTTGGCATTTCAGACGACCCTCACTTCCAACAGATCGAAGAAATCAAAACAAGATGGGTCTAACAACTTTGCCGACTTTAGATTATAGAATTAACTGAAGCATCTTCTTCTTTCTAGAGCTAAATGCATTATAGTATTTTCTAGTCTCTCAATGAGTAAGCAAGATTCATTAACGAAAGTTAAAGACTTTAATTCTCTTGTAATTAAGCCTATTTTTTAGCAACTTTATCCTTTGCAAGTAAGTATTCGACATATTCTCTTAATGTGAGGTTGGTATCGTTGGCTCTTTTCTTAATGTCTGCGTGAACTTTTTCTGTGACTGTTAGGCATTTGTATCCTTTGCGTGGCAAAAATTAACAATCTCCTAAGTACTTTACCGTACCATTGAATATATAATTAACGGTGAAACGCAACGGTAAAAAAAGCTGGTATTTCGTGAAACCTTAAATAAATATACGTACGCTAACTAATTTGAGAGGGAAACAAAACGCCGAAAAAAGGGTACAAAAGCATTACTGTCAAAGCTGAGGTTTACGATTACTTTTTTAAAGAATGGCTAAAAGTCAAAGAGGAATATGCAATAAGAAAAGGCATTCACAGCTTCTCTGCGTATGTTACCTCTACTTTAGCTCAATTGATGGATGAAGAAAAAAAGGTTAAGAGCGAAAGGAACTCAGACAAAAATTACGATAAATAATAGGTAAGGGATCGAGTTGTTTGTTGTAACAAGTTGTGCCTACGCATATTCATGTGATTGACATCCTTGATGTTCGGCATAGTACCGTACCGAGTATTTGACATGACTAAATGTCCTAACTGTGGGAAAGAAGTTGCGGAACCTGACAAATTATTAGAAAACAGTTGGTTCCATATCGAAGCTTATACATGCAAGAAGTGTAATTGCTGTTTCAAAGTGACGAGATAACTAAATAATTTTCGTACTCTTCTATCAAGAACCTGCCTTTAAGATATCGCCTAATTTCCTGTAGATTGTAACTGCCTTTAATTCTAAGCTGATAAATATCTGGAAATCTCATTTCAAGAAGCACAAATGAAGGCTGGATTAACTCTGCTTCGCCCAACTCTTTTAGAAGAGCGGCCGCTTCTGCTCTCTTAATACATACCCACCCAAACCACAAGTGAACGTACAAGATTAATAACAGTTTGCTAAGTACAATAAAGTAACATTTCTGGTAACAATAGCAGCATGGAAAGCAGAGATAATTAAAGGTTACCAGGTTGTAACCTATGAAAATTTAGCTTCTCTTCTTTTCACCGTTACTTGATTAAAAAAAGGAAATTTATGGGGGAAAGAAAAAGACTTTACCTTTTATCGAAACCTGAGACCTTAAGCAAGAAAAAACTATAAGTTAGCTAAGGGCATTAGAAGCCATAAAAGAAAGCTAAAATGAGGAAGTTTAAGAGAACACAAAAAATTAAGAGGCAAAATATTGGCACTCTTGAATTCCTATTCATTATTAGCATTCATCAATTGAGTTGAAGCCGTTTGGACATAGAAAAGAAGATTGAGCTTATTTGCAGACCGCCAACAGAAGAAGTCGTCACACCAGAGGATTTACGCCAGCTCTTCGAAAAAGAGGAGCACCCAATCGCCTACAACGGCTGGGAGCCATCCGGATTGGCACATCTGGGAACGGGCGTTATCTGCGCTTACAAAATGAAGGATTTCGCCGAAGCAGGCATCCACTTCAAGGCTTTTTTGGCAACGTGGCATGCATGGCTAAACAACAAACTCGGCGGCGACCGCGAGCTCATCCGCAAAGCCGCAGACCTCTTCAGACATTCCTGGCTATCCCTGGGTGTTCCCGGAGACAAGATTGAATTCATTTACTCAGACGAACTCTACAAAGACATCGATTATTGGGCAAAAACCGTCATAATCGCGAAAAACCTCACCCTAGCGAGAACAACAAGAACCCTCGAAATTGCCGGCAGAAAAGAAGGTGAAGCCCACTACGTCTCAGACTACCTCTATACACCGATGCAGGTAGCTGATATTTTTGAGATGAAAGTGAAGATTTGCCAGTTAGGCATGGATCAGCGGAAAGCAAACATGGTTGGCCGCGAGATCGGCGAGAAAATCGGCTGTTGGAAACCAGTCTGTGTACATCACCATTTGCTGCAGGGTTTAGCCAAACCAGGAATTTGGCCGATCCCCGAAGGACATGAAAAAGAAGCCGTGGCTTCAGCCAAAATGTCCAAGAGCAAACCAGACACTTGCATCTTCATCTACGATACACCAGAAGAAATCAAACAAAAAATGGGTAAAGCGTTCTGTCCAGAGCGAACCGTAAGATTCAATCCCATAATGGATATCTGTAAATACATAGTTTTCAGGGAAAAACCCGTGTTTTCAATAGAGCGCCCAGCCAAGTTCGGCGGGAATATTGATTTCCAAAGTTTCCAAGAACTTGAAGTCGCTTATTCAGAAGGCAAACTACATCCGATGGATCTCAAAAACGGCGTTGCAGCCCAACTTGCAGACATCCTTGAGCCAGTCCGCCGCTACTTCGAGAATAACAAAGAAGCCAAAGACTGCCTGGAAATAGTGCGCAAGGCAAAAATTACCAGGTAAACGTTTTGTCTACGCATCTTAAAGATAGAGTGGAAAAAATCGAGCTACTCCTAACACAATTAGCTGAAGAGTCAGCAAAGGGCAAGCCGATTGTTGTTGAGGGCAAAAAAGATTTAGAGGCGCTCCGAGAGTTAGGCGTTAACGGCGCAATCTTGACGGTGAAAACTGGCGGCAAATCTTTCCTTCAAGCAACCGTGGAAATTGAAGCTCTGGGTTCATGCGAGATTATTCTTCTTTTGGACTTTGATAGAAGAGGAAGAGAAGGCGCCAAACGTTTGCAGGAGAGTTTGGAACGGGGGAAAATGAAGGTGAATGTGAAGTTTTGGCGTGAACTTCATAGTCTGGTTGGTAGGGAAGTTTCTTGCATAGAAAGCTTGCCAGCCTATATAGCTACAATGCAACAAAAAGTTGCCTAAAAACTACCATAGAATCGTTTTTATAAATCATTAATCTCCCTTATACCTGAGGATTTTTTTTGGTATCAAACCCAGTTATTGAAGCCATAAAATCGCGGCGAGCGATTCGCAGTTTTGAAGACAAACCCGTTCCTGAATCAGCAATCCAAACAATGCTTGAGGCAGCAACCTTCGCTCCATCCGCAATCAACATTCAACCTTGGAAATTCACAATAATAACCAACAAAGAATTAATGAAGCAACTCTCTGACTCTGCAAAGCCTGTGTTGATTCGAATGCTGCCTGATGTCGGCGACGAGGGCTTAATGGGTTTAAAGAAGCGGTTATCCGACCCCAACTACCACATCTTCTACAACGCGCCTCTACTGATTTTTGTTTCTGGAATAAAATCGCCTTATGCAATCTACGATTGTTCCATGGCGGCGCAGAATATGATGCTTGCAGCCTTCACACTGGGCGTTGGCAGCTGCTGGATAGGCACCGCGGTTGGATTAGCAAATGACCCCAAAGTTAAAGCTGAACTCGGCGTCCCCAGCGACCACGAAGTCCACGCCGCAATAGTCTTCGGTTACCCCAAAGGCGGCTTTCCCAAGGCACCCGAAAAACGTCCAGCGCAAATTCTCAAAAAAATAGATTAGGCGATTTCTAACGGAAATCCAAGGTAAAGTCGCCATCGTAACAGGCGCATCTATGGGCATCGGATTGGTTACAGCAAAACTGCTCTCCCAGAAAGGCGCCAGACTTGTTCTGGTTGCCCGCTCAAAAGATAAACTTGTTAAACTTGCAAAGCAGCTTCCGGAGGCTATCGTCGTTGCCGCTGATGTTTCCAATGTTGTGGAAGTCAAGAAGATGGTTAAGCAGGCGTACGAGCATTTTGGGCGAATAGATATTTTGGTTAATAATGCTGGTCAGGGCTACGATGTGCCTGTTGAGAAGATTGACCCAGCGGTTTTCCATTATCTTTTTGATTTAGATGTCCTGGGGCAGCTAGTTGCTATTCAAGAGGTGGTTCCGATTATGCGAAAGCAAGGCGGCGGTGCAATTGTAAACGTGAGTTCAGGACTTGCATTGATGCACTTAGAGCACATGGGCGCGTATGCAGCGTTGAAGGCGGCGCTTGCACACCTTAGTTTGACGGCAAGAGAGGAACTTAAAGACGACAACATAATCGTAAGCGTTCTCTATCCCTACATAACGTCGACAGATTTTGAAATGCACACAGTTAAAGGTGGTGCAGCTTCGACTTGGGAGAATAACGACTCCGAGGGTGAGCAGGAAGCTTGGGCAAAAGCTGATCCGCCTGAGCACGTGGCAAAGCAGGTTGTTGAAGCCATAGAAAAAGGAACTGCTGAGATAGTAGCGCATGATTGGATGAAGAAGGCACCAACCTCTTAAATTATTTTAAGATCGGGATTTTTGGCTATTTTTTAGGTATGTTTAAAGCGTGCTTTTTGTTTTTTATTATTGAAGATTAATGGAGCAACCTAAGCGTTTTAGCAAGCTAATTTCTGCTTTTCTTATTGTGATGCTTTTTGCGTTGCTTGGTTTGGCGGTTTATTACTCTCAAAACCTATCCAGGAACTTATACCCTGGAGAAGTTAGGGATTATCAGGGAGAAAACCTCGCATCGATAGGTGACGTCCGAGAAAACGCCATTAAGGGAACACAAAACATCAACGTTTCAACATACCAGTTGGAAATAACGGGGTTAGTAAACAAGACCATTGATTACACTTACGATCAGGTCACCAATAGTTTTCAGAAATACCAAAAAATTGTGACCCTATATTGTGTAGAAGGCTGGTCTGCAAAGATTCTCTGGGAAGGCATTCTTGTAGACGATTTGATTAAAGAGGCAGGCGTTAACTCCAGTGCAGTGGGAGCAATCTTTTATGCTTCGGACGGCTACTCAACCGAGCTGCCTCTCGACTACATAACAAGCCATAACATAATAATTGCTTACAAAATGAATGGGCTGGTTATTCCACCTGAACGTGGTTTCCCTTTTCAGTTGGTTTCTGAAAGCCAATATGGCTACAAATGGATAAAGTGGATAACTAGAATCGAGTTAACCGATAACCCCGATTATATGGGTTACTGGGAAAGCAGAGGCTACCCAAACAACGCAACACTAAGATAAGCTAACCCAAATATTTCGCTCTAACCTGTCGGGTGCACAAGTAAATCATAATCAAAATACTGTACGTAATCTCGCCGAACCCTGCAAATTTTGGTATCCCAGGGATGCTCGGCAAATCCAAAAGGGTTAACGAATCTGCAACAATGACAAACAGCGAAACTGCAATTGTTCCAACCCACCCTGCCTTCTTGCCCTGCCAGATGAAAACGGCGAAAACAACTGTCAACACTCCAAATGCTATTGTATAAACGTCATAAATTATGGTGCCTTGTAAGAACGACAGGTTTTCGAAGGCAAGGAGCAGCAACCCAAAGAAGACATGGATGACACCAATAAATATCTGTGCTGCAGTCAGCACAACTATGCCTAGACTTCTACCCTTGTACGTAGGGATGGGTTGTTTAGTCATTGCTATCGCTGTAACAATATTGACCGAACAGGACAAATAACTTTCTATTACTGAAGCGGTTATGGATAATCGAGTCTCTTGGACGTTAACCAATTCTTTCTCCAAAGCCAAACCAACGGCAAAACAATGGATATCAGTAAGACGGCGCTGATTATGGCGATGTTTGTGTTGCCGAACTGAGAGATCCCAAAGAAGGTGGCAACTGTATTTGGAAATGAAGTAATGGTGGTAACTATAGTCAAATAGAATATAACCACTGTTAAGCCTTTTATGGAGAAATTGATTTTGTTTGAGATGGCCGACAGGTGCACGTTTATGGCGTCTGATAAGATTTCTCTGTAGGTTTCAACTATGTCAATTTGTCTAGTTAAGTCTTCGTGGGTTGTATCGAATAGGTTTCTAGCTTTTGTTGACATACAACTGTCCCCGCATTTGTGGAGGTTAAAAATTAATCCGCGTTCGTACCATAAAATCTTGTTGAAACTTATCATATTGGTTTTTAGTTTGAATATGTGCTTTAGTGTATCTTGGGATGTTTTCTCAATTACTTCTTCCTCAATCGTGGCTGTTAGGTTTTCTAGTTTTTCAATATGAACATAATGACTGGCAACTACTTCATCTAGAATATAATAGGCAACTTGTGAAGGTGGATCAACCTTGGGTTTACTCATTCTATCTTTGGCATTATTGATTATTGTCTGAATTTCTTTTTGCGCGACTGTCACAAGAAAATTCTTTGAAAAAGCCAATATTAACGGATGCCCTTTTTTTGTAGAGACGACGTCCTGCATTTCTAGGAAATTGATAATTGCATAGCCTTCTTCTAAACGTAAATCAATGTAACCATCTGCTTTGGGCAGCCTCAAAAAATTAACAGGTAGTTTCGTTGCCTGGGAAACCGCAAGTAACTCTTTTTCTGTTGGGTCAACAAGTTCCAGCCAAACATTAGACAAACCATGCACTTGGAGGTCCTCTGGTTGAATTTCACTTTCTCCGTTGTCGCCCAAGTTTATTGTGCGAATCATAAGGTAATCAAGCTTATCTAAGGCATATTAGATTTTGCCAAATTAATTAAGTTTAGAGGGGGTGTACAATTCGTTTTTGTGGTTTAGTCGCTTTTTAGTTTTCGACTCTGTTGCACTTTTGAGTTAAAAAGGGCAAAGAACCGCCAAAAAACATAATATTGCACACCCTCAAGTATATATTAAAAACTCAAAAAAAGCAATTCAAAGGCGTTTGTTCATGGAACTAGCCATCGAAACCAACAACCTAACAAAAAGATATGGCTCGTTGACAGCAGTGAACAAGCTGAATTTGAAAGTTGAGCGTAACACAATCCACGGCTTTTTAGGTCCAAACGGTGCAGGAAAAACCACGACCATAAAAATTCTAGTTGGCTTGTTGAAACCCAGTGAAGGCACAGCTAAAGTTTTCGGACAAGAAGTTCAAGTTGACAAAGCAGACGCAAAATTAGGCATCGGCTATATGCCTGAACTGCCAAAGTTCCCAAAGCACCTTAAAGGCGTTGAACTTCTCGACATTTATGGACGAATGTATGGGATGAGTCAGCTGGAACTTAAAGCGCAAATACCCAAGCTCATAGACCTTGTAGGTTTGAAGGGTAGAGAGAACGATCTTATTGGAAAATACAGCAAGGGCATGCAACAACGTATAGGCATCGCTCAAGCACTTCTGAATAGTCCTGACCTCGTAATTTTAGATGAGCCAAGCATCGGTTTAGACCCCGTTGGCATGGTTGAAGTTAGAGAACTTGTCAAAGCTATTTCCAAGCAAGGTATGACTGTTTTTGTTTCCTCTCACTTGCTTTTTGAGGTAGAGCAAATCTGCACACATGTAACAATAATTAATCGGGGAGAAGCGTTGGTTTCGGATACTCTGCAGAACGTTTCCGGCATGATTTCTGGACCAGCCATAATGCAGGTTGAAGTGGTTAATGTCAGTGAGGCTGTGGTCAGCGTAATAAAGGGTTTGCCCTACGTAAAAGATGTCTCTCGAAACGGCAACATGCTAAATATTGTGTTGACTACGCGTGATGATGTTAGGGCGCCAGTTTCACAAGCTATTACGGGAGCGGGCGGAATTATTGTTGGAATGAGTGTCAAAGGGCACAGTTTAGAAGATGTGTTTATTCAGTTAATCGGTAAATCTGAAGGAGGCAAAACGTAATGGCACATGAACGTCCTAGTTGGATGATGCGTTTTTGGGCAGTTGTACGCTATGAAATGCTCTGGAACATCCGCAAGAAAAGGTTCATAGGCGCACTCATCTTTGCTTTTGTTTTTGCCAGCATACAGTTCGCGCTACCAGCATTCTTCAACATTAACTCAAACCCGTATTTCGCCGTATCCTTCAGCGCTGGAAACTTAACCTTCGTCCTCTTCGCGATCGTGACTGCTATGAATAGTATTTCAGGCGAATATGAAAGCGGAACAATCGTGCCTTTGCTAACCAAGCCCGTGTCAAGAACAATGGTTTTTCTTGGTAAACTGTTCGCCATCTTCATTATCATATTGGCAGCCTATGGGATTATTTTTGTTTATTCAATCGTCGGGGGAGTAATCGTTTATGGACCACAAAACAGCCTATACCTAGTTCCTCTTGGGTTAATTGGCGACATATTGAGTACCTTCATTTGGGTAGCCATAGTTCTAGCTGCTGGTGCTATTTCAAAAAACTCTCTTCTTGCATTCTTGACGGCTTTCGGGTTGTTTATTGCCTTAGCCATCGGCGGAGGGCTTGTATCCCAGTTATCTTCCAGTCCGGGAGTGCTAAACTATATCCCTGGAAGCGGCGCCTCTGGCACCTTGAACATTGCAGGTGGACAAAACATCACGGTTCAGAATATTACGGTTAACACCTTTAGTTCTACCTCGACTGGAACCGACGCCATCGGCGTTAACATGATAAAAGCCATATTGTATCCAAGTGCTAACGTGAGCTTCTACCATACAAACCTCTTCAACATAACCCAACCGCCAACATTGCTCTACACCGAACCTATTTCGCTGATTGCCCTGCGCTCAATAGGCGTTGCGTTCGTTTACATTGCTGTTTTCCTGTTTATTGCTTGGTATGCCTTTAAGCGTTCACAGATACTTGAGTGACCTTAAGGCGTTTTCTTATTTTCCATCTTTTTCGCTAACATTTCAATAAATTGACCCATACGGTCTCTTGTTCTGCCAAAATCAATGATCGAAGTTATCGTTGTTACTGGGGTTTCAGCGTTTATAGACATGCGGGTGGTTTTTTCGTCTACGGCTGTTACCTCCACCTGGAAGATTGAACCATAAGCCATGAACCCTCCTTTCGTTTTCAACTTAACAGTGTGCTTGGAGTCGTCTTTCTCCTCAATTTCCCACTCCAAAACCTTAACAACTTCGGGGATAGCTGCCCAAATCTGCTCCAGAGGATAATCTATTTCGAGTTTTTCGTTTTCATCGCGGAGGTAAGCCATGTTTCTTCACAAATGTTTGGTCTGGGTTGTACTTAACTCTTCATACAGCCCTAAGTGCTCTTTAACTCCTTATTTCTCCAGCAAAGAAACAACAACGCAAACGTCTAAGAAAGCCAATATAGGCGAATATTTTATTTGACAATAATTGTTCTCTTGAATAATGGAAATACTGGAAATAAGCGTTACTTGCTCAGGGCTCGTTTATTTGAGTGATTCTTTTAATGCCGAAAAGTAAGACAACACTTGATCCATCTGTTCTTTTGCCATTCCCAGGATTACTTGGACAGCCCCTCTTTTGGGTGCAGTCGTTAGAGTCGCCAACGCATAATCTAGGTTGGTGAAGAGCGGTTCCCATGGAATGTTTACTCTTTTGCCTTTCAAGTTGTAGAGGGCAAGGACAAATGCGCTAGCTCGGCTAAGGCTATCTTTGAAAGATTGGATGCTTTGGCCGATAACTGAGACATCATAATCTTTCCCCGCCATAAAACCCTGAATCACTTTGTAATTCTGTTCTAAATTAAGAATCTCGACGTAAAGGTCTTGTTTAATTTTTGTTTCTGCATCACTTTGCATGCTGCATCGCCATCAGGTATGACTAAATCAAGTACATAAGACTTTTTTCCTTTTTTCTATGAAAAGCCTTTTGGCAAAAATCTAACTCCAACCATGCCTGAAGCGCTAATAGAAACATAGACCTTTCTCTGGTTTTAGAGCTCGACAAAAACGGTCGCTCCTAGCTGCGGGTTGCTGGATCAACCATTGGGCCCTGAGCGAGGCCGAACCTTCAACGTCTGGATAGGCCCTTAGGGCGATAAATAAAAACAATAACTATTTTTCAAATAAGCATCTTGCTACAACTAAGATAAATTGCCTTTTCTAGCCTTTCTGTGACGAATCCAGACGCAGTCTGCAAACATCACGAACCCTAAAACAAAAAAGCAACCTAAAACAAGCCTGCCAAAATGCATGCAAGATAATGTTTTTCCATCAGACTGCTAAAAGAAACGCTACCCACATCACCGTTAAATGTTCGAATGTTTAGAAGCAAAAAGTTTTTCATACCACTCCAATGGACACATGAGTTATAAAATTTTTTTTAGTCGATACACATTCATTTTTTATCGGGAGTCTGCCGAGAAAGTTTAAGTAAAAAACTAATTCTCCGCCTGCTTACCCAGACAAGCCCAGACAGAGCAACTACGAAACCCAAAAACTGCAGCCCCATCAGAACACTGTCTGCGCCAAGAGGAGCCGAGTTAAAAAGAGAGTAACCAAAGTTGACGTTTGGTTCTACCCTGAAAAGCAGATAATTCCATCCGGAAAACAAATTCACAAAACGCATGTTGTAGAGCAACGTCCCAACGATCAGAAC
This sequence comes from Candidatus Bathyarchaeota archaeon, assembly GCA_963739495.1. Classification (GTDB taxonomy): domain Archaea; phylum Thermoproteota; class Bathyarchaeia; order Bathyarchaeales; family Bathycorpusculaceae; genus Bathycorpusculum. The sequence continues at coordinate 12,891 of CAVUAM010000002.1, forward strand.
TAAGCCTCCAACGGCGATAAGATAGGAAAATAATTTGTTCAGTTTTGGTTTTGTTTTGGCTGAGGTAATGAGCGAGAGGCTCTTGGTAACTATTGATGCAGCTAAGAAGCAGAAGAAGGGTAGGGCCTGATAATCATATTTTATGGCGTTAAGGTAAGGTGCTTTAAGGTCTAAGGTTGTGCCCAAAAAAGTGTTAAGGCCCACAACAAAGAGTATAGCGGCAACAAAGATCAAGTCGAAGACTAGAAACTTGGGAAGATAGCGTCTCACCAACAAACAAGCGATTAACGACAAGATTGTTGCGTCAATAAAAAACCAGCCTAAACCATAACTTACAAGGAAATTGCTGACAAAAAAGTAGGTTGGCGCAATGCTGGTCGGTTCATGGATTACAAAGTCAGCATGTGTAATAATTGAAAGCATCCCGATCCCCGTAATTGCTTGGTACCAAAGATAAGAAACTACCAATGCCGGCAAGGAGAAAACTGCCAGCCAAGTTACAGTGCGCTTTAGGGTTCTTGGTCCATGATAAAGAAAGAGAGCAAACAATGGAATAAGGATGAATATAGCGTACAGTTTTGTGCTGAAGGCAGCGGCAAAAACTATTCCTGATGCAAAAATAAGCTTGAAAGAATTTCTTCGGATTGCAACTATTCCGATAAACAGCGAGAGCAAACTAAAGAATAAACATACTCCATCGATGAGGAAGGTTCTGGAGAGGATAATGTGCCATGGGCTAAAGGCAAAAAGCGCTGCCGCAAAAAAGCCTGTTGTCCGGCTATAGAGTTCCCTACCAATCAAATATACCAAGATGACTGATCCAAGGCCAAACAACGTAACCAGGAATGTGCCATTGGTAATTGATGTGCCAAAAACAGTGAGGAAGCCTGCTTGAATATAAAACCCCAGCGGCGGCTGATCAATCAAGTAAGAACTGTTCGCGTAGGGGAAGCCATATTTTGTTACACCCGAAACAGCATCATACTCCCATGCCGTGTCACCGTTATGGTACGGTCCAACTGAAAGCGAAACTAGCATAAAACCAACTAAAACACTCAAGAGCGGATAGTACGCGATAAGAAATTTTTTAAGAACAGCCGTGTCAAAGTTGCTTTCACCCGATTTGTACGTTGGTAGCAATCGGTTTTTCACGGCTAACTTCTACCTGACTGTTAGCGATTTGTCTAGTTTTGAAGATAAGTTTTTTCTATTTGCCCCGTTTAACCCACTATTATTTTCACATAAGGCAACTTTTTTAATGGAACGAGGATGGCAAGGCAAATCAGTAAAGTAACCGCTGTTACCAACGGAATCTCTATTATCGGATTTATGGTTGTTACGCTTATTTTAAATCCTAAGTACCCCTTCTGCAACGCTTCAAGGACAATTATATGGAAAAGGTAAATCGGTAAGCTGTTCTGGCTGATAGCCTTTAATATGCGGCTACCACGGGGAAACTTCATCTCAACCGATGAGTTGGGGATAGCAGCTAAAATCAGGAATAGAGTAACTGAAGCGGCAATAACGCTAATAGCTAGAGGCGTCAAGGAAGAATTGGCTATAGGCCGAGCCTAAGGTACCTTCCAGAATGTATGTGCCAACTATAGTCCAAACAGAACCCAATACAAGTCCTAAATAAAGAAGTGATTTACGAAACTTGAAGCGATTAACGTAAGCGCCCAGAATAAAATAGCCAACTAATCCAGTGAAAATGAAAACGCTGCCTCTAAACCAATGTGCCTGCGGGCTAATGGCAGCTGAAAGTGTCAGAATAGAAATTAGTGCTGTTCCCACGAACCATAAAATTAGAAAATAACGTATGATTCTCCAATCAGCATGAGCTACAATTACCCGTAAGAATGGTGTAACTAAGTATAATCCAACCAAAATGTAAACGTACCAAAAATGAATGTAAGGACCCGCGAGTACACCCTGCAAAATAGAAACAACTGTCAACGCCTGCCCTTTAACGGTGAAATCCCATACAAAAAACATTGCGCCCCAAAACAACACTGGCATTCCGATTCGGTTCCAACGTTTCTTAAAGAAAACCCGAAGTGGCTCATCTACCTTGTTTGGTTGAAGCAAAAGGGCGCCAGTTAACATAACAAATAAGGGTACAGCCGTTCGGGATATTGAATTGTAGATGTTTGATGTCCACCAAAGTTGCATGCCCTGAGCAGACATAATATCGGTATTAGGAGTTGGCTCAATGGCTGCGTGAAGAAGTATCACCAGAACTACAGCAACTGCGCGGATCAAGTCAACGGGAAGAGCTATACCCTGATTATTTGGGTGCAGCTCAGTTTCCTTGAGCATCTTAAGTTACTTATTATGCGATTTGCTATTAACAATTTGCGTATTTTGCCTAAAAACCTCTAAGCCCGAACAAAAAGCAGTATTTCGCAAGAATTCCTTTACTGAACATAAGCAAAACTGTCTTCTGACGAAGACCCATTTTGGGTTATAGCATTATAAACATTGGAGGCTATGAGCGATGCACCATCAGCATTCGGGTGAACACCATCCATAAAATAGTCTGAGTGGTTACCGAAGGCGCTGTAAACATCAACAGTAGGTAAATCAAGTTGGCTTGCTACATTGTCAACTTGTGGAAGTACGGTGTCGGCAAGATAGGTGTTGTTATAACTTGAGTTTTCGCTGAAAATCGGCGGCGACTTAACGACCCAAACTGTCTGATTCCCTTCAAGCTCCACAAAAGATCTTATCAATTGGAAATAGTCAGCTTCAAAATTCTCTTCGCTTTGAGCAATTTGCGGGTTGGCATCGTTGGTTCCAAGCATAATCACAACTATTTGGGGTTTAAAGCTCTCTGCTTTTTGGAAAGCTGTCTGGTTCATGTAAGGCTTAGTAGAGTTCAAAGATACAGTGGATCCGCTAACTCCAAAATTCCGCACCGTATAGTTAGAGCCAAGTAGGATCTGAAGTCTGCCGGGGTATCCACTTCCTTGGGTGATGCTGTCACCTACACAGGCAACACGAATGGGGTGGGGCGCGGAGTCTATTGCTATTACAGTACAAACCGCCATGCCTGAACCGGCCATCAGCACAGCAACCACGATTGCTAACAGTTTTATTCTTCCATTCATGCGTCTGTTCGCCTAAATGCATGCATCGTCTCATTGAAACGCAATTTTTCAGAGAGAAGGGTTCTAATCCATATAAAATTTTAGGTGGAAACTACTTGATTCTCTTCATGTTCAACCATAAAGAGGAATATGGGACAGATCTTCGACTAGTCTATTTATTTTGGTCTAAAGTTAACGCCTTGTAGACTTCTTGTGCAATTAGCTTGGAGCCCTCGGTGTTTGGGTGAACACCATCAGGAAAACATTCGGGGTGGTTGGTTAAAGCTACGTACACATTGATGGTTGGGAGGTTTGTTTGGTTTGCGGCTTCTTGAATTTTAGGAATTATATTTTGCATAAAGAATTCGGTGCTTAATCCCGTTCCGTCATGAAAAATTGGGGGCGGCAAAACAAGCCATATTTGTGGTTTACTTTGGAGTGCTTGAAATTCGTTGATTATTCTCAGATAATCTTTTACGAAGTGTGCGTTGTATATTTGGAAGGCTGGTAGGGCATCGTTGGTTCCTAACATGATGACTACTATGTCTGGCTGGAAATCTTTAGCTTCCTGAAACGCTGCCTGCTGTATGTAGGGTGTCGGAGCATCAAGCGAAACTGTTGTTCCGCCCTGCCCAAAGGTGCCAACTGTATAGTTGCTGCCAAGAAACATCCAAAGCTCGTTGGGGTAATCGGACCCCTCCGTTAGGCTGTCACCCACACACGCAACTCTGATAAAACTTCGTTGTTTTTGAACCATTTGAACTAAAAACGCTCCTGCAATTACAGCTATCAGAATAGCAACTCCAATAGCCAACAGTTTTGCTTTCTTATTCATCTCTCTCAGCCTAAATATAGGTTCTAGAAGATTAAAGCGTTGATCAATTACTTGGTGGTGGTGCAAGGGAAGGGGGATTCAAACCCACTGTGCCGTGGAGATGTCAACCGTATTTTCATCTTTTCTTCCTAGAATCATTGTGATGAAAGTATTCTTTTTGTCTAAAGAGGCAGTTCTCTAATATCCCAACTTGCCAATTATTCGAGACGATTAAGCGACAACCAACCAGTAATGGCAGAATATAAACCAGACAAGCCTAACGCGGTAAAGAAAAGTCTTTAATCAACAATTAAAGATTATTGAACAAAGAAATACATGAAAACTGGGGTGGCAACTGATGATATCTGAAAAAAAGGCGCCTACGGTTTTGGCAATATTGGGTTCTCTTAGAAGTCCCTCTTTCACTGAAAAAATGTTAGACACCTTGCTTGAAGGAATGGGTGAGGTGGAAGTTCACAAGTTTTACCCCCATAAAATGAAGATTGGACCCTGCACAAGCTGTTGGAGTTGCTGGCAAGGAAAGAACAGAGATGAATGCATCCAGAAAGACGATTTTCAATCAATATACGATATTTACAAAAAATGCGACTACTTTATCATCGCTGCACCAGTGTATGTTTTTGGTTTTCCCGCGACCGTAAAAAATGTGATAGATAGATTCTTTATAAACGCGGAACATTCCCAAATTTTAATGGATAATGGGATAACTAATCACCCCCAGCGATTTACACCTAAGGCAAAAGGGGTCTTGGTTTCGTCATGTGGTTTTCCAGATATGGAGAATTTTACCCTAATGAGTCAACATTTTAAGAAGATCATGATGCACATTGGATTAACTTGGGCAGGCGAAGTTCTAATGCCCTCCGCTGGAGCAGTAAACGTTCCACATTTACTTGATGACAACATTGAAGCGATTAGAAAAGCAGGTGCTGAGGTAATTAATGGAATAATATCTCCTGAGACAATGCAAACCATTAGTGATGTCCCAATATCTAAAAAAGATTATAGGGAAATGGTTACTGCCAGCTTCAAAGGAGGACTAACTGGAAAAGCCAAAACTTTTTCCATTGGCATTAAAGCAATGAGAAACAAAGGTAAGAAAAAACAGGTTTAACAGATCTTTAAACCCTTATTTACCCAAAGCAAACTCGAACTTCACCACTTGTTACAAGAGATAGAAGCACACTCACCGGCATTTCTGGATCAGAGTTGTCTCGAACCCCATGCCGCTCTCCACGTTTGCCCTTAGTAAGCAAAACATCCTTTAAAAAAATCCAGAATTAGCCCAGCAAATTGAATTATTTGTTGTAATAAAGTATCATTTAGAACAAAGAGAAAAGCGGACTTTAGACCTTGCATCCTGACTGAAACCTTAGATTCCAAGCCGGAACCGGGTTTTATAAAACGTGAGGACCAAGGTTAATCCGCATATTTACGGAAGCTAGTTGAAGGTAATAAGCGCTAGTTGTCACAACTAGACTATAACAAAAAAAGAGTTAAGGCTTAAACCTATTGAACTATCACGGCGGACGTGCACTATCCATGCTTTAAACCCATGGCTTGACAGAACAGTTAAGCCTTAAAAAATGGGCAAAACGTTCTGAGGTTTTTTAGAGTGATATAAAGAGAGTTATTTATGGAATTAGTGAAAGGAAAACGGTGAATGTTGTCAGCAAAAAAGCGTCTATTC
>CAVUAM010000003.1:0-179471 GCA_963739495.1 Candidatus Bathyarchaeota archaeon
ATTGCATTTCATCTGAAACCCCGCCTCAGATTCCTTTCTATAATCTGCGGTAATCTCCCTCCCCTTTCTTTATGACTCTTTCTGCAAAATAACAAAAATCAGTCAGCCGAACTTTAGGGTCACATGAATGATTAACCCACCCATCCGGCGGAACCAAAACATATTTGCCGTCAAAAAAGGAAACATGTTCTTTGTCTTCTTTAGGCATGCTTTCTACGTCTTCTTTTGAAAGCTCTCTATGCGAGCTCCATTTAATGACTACTTGCTCTTTTTTGAAATCTCGCCCAGCGAATATACCCAGTCCACTGATCTTAGACTTCTTAACAACAACTTCCTGTATCATACACAAAAAACCAGCTCAATTAAATCATAAAACAAAACAACCAGCGTATTTCAAGCTTTAGCATAGAAATTTTTTCATTAATTGTCAACGTTGGATTCGTATCTACTTAAGTCAATTTAAATATTCAGAATAATTACATTTCTCTTAAGGCACAACTGACTGTGAGGCTAAACAATGAAGGTCGAACTTGGAGCAAAGAACTGTCTATACCCCCTACCCACCATATTAGTTGGCGCCTTAGTAAACGGCAAACCCAACTACATCACAATAGCACACGTCGGCATAACTGAACCCGCAGCTATATCGTTAGGTATGAACAAAGTCCACTACACTAACCAAGGCATAAAAACGAACAAAACCTTTAGCCTCAATATCCCCTCAACCGCGATGGTTAAAGAAACCGATTACTGCGGTTTAGTTTCCGGCAAAGACGAAAACAAATCCGACATGTTCAAAACGTTTTATGGACAATTAAAAACTGCTCCCATGATTGAGGAATGCAGCATCAACATGGAATGCGCACTAATCCAAACCGTGGATTTCCCAAACCACGACTTATTCATCGGCAAAGTCGTCGTCTACCCACTGCGACGAATCAGTCCTCACCAACGGAGTTGTAGATTTAGGGAAAGTGCAGCCGATTCTGTTTGCGATGAATGATCGTAGCTATTGGAGCATCGGCAAGAAACTGGCGAAGGCTTGGAGTATAGGTAAAGAGTTTAAAAAATAGTCTCTGTCATGCTTCGTTGAAGAGAAAGATCCTTTGTTCAACTTACGAATAAGCAACTAACGCTGTATTTTCCCGACCCTGAGTTTTTCAACTTCAGTCTTTGAAGACGGAGAAACAGTGACAGACTTTTTTAATTGTTCTTTGCCATAATTCACTTTAACTTCGCCGTCTTTGGCATCTGAATAGGATGCTGTCAACTCGGCAGCCGTTTTAACGGCGCCCTTCGTTTTTGGACCCTGCAAGAGCGTGACTGGACCCACGACCTTAGCTAACTCAAAACAGAAGTCACTAGGCAACTTGTTAGCGCTTAGAAACTTGTTTTCTGCCTCGTTTCTGCCAACTATAAACTTATTTTTGCCCACACGAAAATGCCTACCGATCCGAAGCAATGTCACGTCCGCCATGGAGATACGTTTTTTGTTTTCGAAGAGGTCGCCGAGTTTTTTGGCGTATTCTTCACACGTTAAGAGGCATCCGCCGGCAGGAGAAGGATAAGTTGTGATACCGTATTCTTTAGCTAACTCAAACTGAGGCTTGCGAGATCTACCCTGAATACTTAAAAGTTTACTTCTATCGACTAATCCCTTCTTTTCTGCAACCGTTTCAGCCATCAACTTTGCCGACAACGGACGCAAAAGCTGCCCCTTTAACCCCGCTTCTTCGGCGATGGTCTTTAATGCGGGGCCATGTTGAGACATGGGACGTTCGCCTAATACTTCGCCTGTGAAGAGGAATTCAGCGCCGATTTCCTTTGCGTATTTTTTTGCTTGTTTTAAGATGAAGATTTTGCAGTCGACGCAGGGGTTGAGGTTTTTGCCATAGCCATGTTTAGGTTTGCGTAGCATCCGCAAATAATCGTAATCGACAGTAACAACTTTTAGTGGCACTTTGAGTTGTTCGGCTGCTTGGGCAGCTTCGCTTGTGCCGTCCTTTTTGGGTATGCCAAAAGGTGTCTTCACATTGAAAGCTATTACTTCGATGCCTTGTCGGCGGATGAGTTCTGTGGCAAGTATGCTATCTAAGCCACCTGAAAGCAAACTGACTGCTTTAACATGAACCATAACGCTGTTTTACTTGTTCCCGTAAAATAATAATGTGCCGATAAACTAAAAATCAAATAAACGTAAAAAAAATCAAAGAAAGCGCTATATTGCTGATGCTTTAAGACAGAGTTGAATTTGCTAAGTTGACAAACTTTGCGAAATCCAGTGTGCAACAAAAAATTTTTTGTTTAGTCATCTTCGCTTTTTGGCGAACCATGGGAATCAAAAACCAATAAAAATCACATCAAACCTAACGATGAATCAGCAAAAGGGAAGTGCGATGGAGATAAGTAAATGATTTTTGAAAAAAACGAAACTCTAGTCAATTACGAAAATTACTTATCTAAAAACTTTAAGGATTCAGTCGCTTTAGGCGAGTGGCGAGACTACAAATGGCAATTAAACAATTCTATAAAAACCATAGACGATTTTGAAACCTTCACGGGAATACGGTTCACTCTTGAAGAACAAATAGAGCTTGAAAAAACCATAAATAAATTCCCACTCAGTATAACCCCCTATTATGCTTCATTGATAAACACAAGAGACTACAAGAACGACCCGATATACAAGCAAGCGTTTCCCAACCCTGAAGAACTAACGATTTCACAGTATGAAATGAAAGACCCACTCCATGAAGACAAAGACAGCCCAACCAAAGGAATCACCCATCGCTATCCAGACAGAGTACTTTTCTTAATCAGCAACTGCTGCGCCATGTACTGCCGGCATTGTACACGTAAAAGAAAGGTGGGCGACCCAGAACACATACCCTCGAGACAACAAATAATCGCAGGCTTAGACTACATCAAGACTCACCGGGAAATTCGTGATGTTCTGCTGTCAGGCGGTGATGCCCTCATGTTACCTGACGACTTCTTAGATTGGATATTAACAGAGTTAAACAGTATTCGACATGTTGAAGTAGTGCGCATCGGCTCAAGAACACCAGTTGTGCTTCCCTACAGAATAACTGATGAACTAGTGGTAATGCTCAAAAAACATCATCCCCTCTGGCTAAACACTCACTTTAATCATCCGAGAGAATTAACACCTTCAGCGAAAGAAGCCCTCAGAAAACTCGCAGACGCAGGCATACCTTTAGGAAACCAATCTGTTTTGCTTGCGGGTGTAAACGATTGCCCCAAAATAATGAAGAAACTAAACCAGAAGCTCGTACAGAACAGAGTTCGCCCATACTACTTGTTCCAATGCGACCTCTCAGAAGGGCTGACTCACTTTAGGACTTCGATAGGAAAAGGCATTGAAATCATAGAAAGCCTTCGCGGGCACACTAGCGGGTTTGCGGTTCCAACTTTCGTTGTCGATGCTCCTGGAGGTGGAGGAAAAATTCCTGTTCAACCAAACTACATTGTCTCTTGGTCCACAAACAAAACGGTGCTGAGAAACTATGAAGGCGTTATCACCACTTATCAAGAACCAGAAAACTATAAACCCCGTCCCTGTGATCAAAACTGTAGCAAATGCGGTCTGGAACTAAAACTTGGCGAAGATGAAAACACTCATATCGGCGTGGAGAAACTCTTAGCTGACGGTGAAAAAACAATATCACTTGTACCAAAGGGTAACCTTCGAATAGAAAGACGCAAAAAATCAAGGCAAGCACGATTGCTCGATGTCGATCTTTAAAATTCGCAATCTAACTTTAGCAGACATAAGACAAGTCTACAGACTGCTTTCTGCCAATCGACCGTATGTGGGGTTAAACTCGCGCTACACCTACCTTCTTTTAGCCCGAGATTTCTCAGACACCTGCATGGTCGCAGAAGATAACGAAAGAGTAATTGCTTTTTCTTCAGGATACATTTCACATTCTAAACAGGATACTTTTTTCAACTGGGAAATAGTGGTTGACGAGAAATACCGAGGGAATGGGCTCCAAAAAAAGTTACTTCTAAATCAAATTAATCGTGAAAACATAAAATACCTTGAAGCTACTGTAAATCCCTCAAACGAAGTGGCGAAAAGAAATTACCGTGAACTAACTCGTTTACTAAAAACTGTATGCTGCGAAAGTGTCTTGTTTTGTGAAGAGGATTTTGAAAACGATCCTCATGAAGCTGAAGTCCTCTACAGAATAGGTCCCTTTTCTCAGATTTTAGTTGAAAAGTTAGCAAGTGACAACTGCTAAAACCATTTTTCCATGGTAAAACAACCGTTTTCCCACCCAACAGCAGAATAATTTAAAAAGCAATCAGAGAATATTGCCATTGTAGTTTATAGAAATCTGCTTGAGGTTGAGCTGTGGACATCAGCATCTTCATCCCCGTTTACAAGGAATCTAGCCAAATAGCAGACGCTCTAAAAGAACTTAGTTCACAGAACGTTTCGAAGGAAATTTTAGTAACTGTAGATCAGCCAACCCCGAGTTTCCTTGAAACATTAAAAGAGCTTGAAAAAGAAAACTTGGATGTAAAGTTTATCGTTAACAAGGAACGGGTTGGAAAAGCAAACGCATGCAACAGCACAGTAAAACTGTCCACAGGTAAGGTGTTGCTCTTCCTTGACTCTGACGTAGCGATCCCAAAAGACCCTGACTACCTCCGAAGAATAATCATGGAAATGCAACATACCGACATATTGGATATCAAAAAAAGGGTTACTAAAGACAAATCATTCCTCTCAAAAATGACATATTACGAGTACCTAACCTTCAACATCAGCTCATGGCTGGCGTCAAGGTACATGCATAAATGCCCAGCAGTAAATGGAGCCGCCTTTGCGATTAAACGCGAAATATTCGAGAAAGTCCATGGATTCCGAACTGTTGTAGCGGAAGACATCGACCTTGCTACACGCGCTTTTCTGGAGGATAGCAGCTTTGCCTATACGACTGACGTTGAAGTGAAAAATGAGGTCTATTCAGACTGGCATAAGTGGCTTACTCAACGTCGAAGATGGTCAATTGGACAAGCCCTCTGGCTCAAAGACTGGTATAAACAGCTCGCCAGAAGATTTATCAAAAAACCACAGATATTCTTGCCTAGCCTCTTCTTCCTCTACCCTTCAGTTGTCGTGTTTGTTTTAGGCACGATGATCCCAAGCATGTGGATGTACAATTCCTTCTTGGTTTTCTCGTTATTTCTCTCTGTAAAATTTAACGTTGCCTTGCCAATTTTCCTTTTTTCGCTAGCGACCGCGGACCTCCTTAAAGTTTTAGTGATCTCGCTGAGTGGGTTTGCCATAACAGCGGCGACTTTCTATGGATTTGGAAGAAAACTTGGGTTCAACCAAATAAAACTCCATGAACTATTCGTATACTACTTCTTCTATTCATCCATCTGGTTCATAATCATAATTGTTGGGCATATCCAAGTGCTTTTGCTGGGCAAGAAAGCCGGACCAGGCTGGAAAACATAAGACTGCCCCCTTTTTCTTCTTTGAGTTTTGTGGATTTCTTCCCTATTCGACTTATTGGGGTGTGTTCCTGTTTGCTTCTGTTTGTTGGTGTTTTAATTTAGTTTGGTTGTGAACTGCAAGGTCTGTATTCACAGGTTCTGCATAGGGCTTGTTGGGTTTAAATGGTTGTTAGTGTGTGGTAGGTTGAAGTAGGCTGGTTGTGGAGACCCGTTTTGCAGTGGCAATAGGTCTGGGACATGTTTTGGCTGGAAGCGATAGGTAAAATTATATTTATAAGAGTCTCATTAAAGGTGCCCTGTGTGGGTCCGTGACGCAGTACGGATAGCGTGTCAGCCTTCTAAGCTGAAAGTCATGGGTTCAAATCCCATCGGACCCGCCACTAATGTTTTTCAATGCCTAATATAATTTCTTGGGCTTTCATGAATCATTCGTAATTTCGACATAATAATATGCTGGCTAATTGCAGCACTGATTCGGTAGGTTGTAGCAATAAACTAAAAGCCACAAAAGATTATATCCACATGACAATTTAGTTTCAATCTATAGAGCGCTCTGGACTGGTCCACTAACTATGGATTTGGTTCTCGACAATTCTTCAGAGAATAATTTGTTACTTCTCCTTGGAAAGTATTTTTTCTTAATTTTTTTGGTGGAAAAAGGCGCTTTTGTGTATCTTTTTTTTGAATACTTGGAAAATTATAAATACTAAAAGGTAACAAAAAACTGGAAACAGAAAACTATAGGAGAGAAAAATTCTTGAAATATCTAAAAACTAAAACAACGTCTTTTCTGATTGCAATCGTCTTAACCATTGTGATGGGAACTTCAGCAGTACTAATCCCAAACGTTAGTGCACACGATCCCCCGCAGCAGATTCCTACATATGCCTATGTGCAGGCTGTGCCTAACCCAGTGGGGGTTGGTCAAGCAGCACTTATCTATATGTGGGTTGACAAAATACCGGACGGAGCACAATTAGGCAACGATATTCGTTTTCAGAATTACCAACTTAAAATTACCGCACCTGATGGAACAGTTCAAACACAGACCTTCCCAGTTGTCCAAGACCCAACGTCAAATCAACACTATTCTTTCACTCCCACCCAAGTCGGCACATACATCCTTAACTTTACATTCCCAGGATACACATACACTTACACAGGTCTTATTCCAGGCTTCTTTGGTCCCCCAGCGCCGAGCGCATTCGTAGGTGACACCTATATGGCTAGCACTGCATCAGCAACGATGACTGTACAGGAAGCAGCAATATCAACAATCCCAACCGTTCCGCTTCCAGAAGCATACTGGACACGCCCAATATACGGAGAAAACCCTAACTGGTGGTCGATTTCATCAAACTGGCTAGGCATCCAAGCACCCGGCTATACTAGCGGTTACCCAGGCGATGCTGTCGGTCCCCAAACGGGTCACATAATGTGGACTAAACCAGTTCAAAGCGGTGGAGTCGTCGGCGGAAACAACTTTGAAATTCAAGGAGCCACTTACTTCGAAGGTTCTGCATACGCACAAAGATTCGAGGTACCCATAATAATGGATGGAAAACTCTACTACACTGACCCACTATCATTCGGCGGTGTACCATATCAGGGTGAGCCTTACGGTCCAACTAAATGTGTTGATCTGCGCACAGGGGAAGTCATTTGGTCTCGTACTGATGTACCTGCACCATCCTTCGGCTACATATACGACGTTCAAGAACCCAACCAACACGGAACATACCCACCAATACTATTCTATGCTGTTGGACAAAGCTTCTTTGCAAGAGCGTCCGAATGGCGGGCATATGATGGGGACACCGGAGAAGCTATGTTCAACGTAACTAACATTCCTTCAGGAACACCGGCTATGGGTCCAAACGGAGAATACTTGATATACGTCTTGTCAAATGATGGACCAACGACTATGACGCCTTTTGGCCCTGTTGCTAGCGGTCCAGCACAGTATTATCTAGCTCAATGGAACTCATCTAACCTATGGTACAGTCAATACTCAGGCGCATCAACAACACCATCAGTAGTCCCACCAATAACTAACGGAGCAGACCCACGCATGTACGACTGGAACATTTCTATACCCTCGCTAAACACAATGGCCTCAGCATCTTCCATAGTTGACGCTTTCACCAACAACATGTTGATTGGCATGAGCGGCTCCTACCCTGGAGTTGCAGGGGCATTCGGTGGAGGAGGTTCGTCCCCATACACCTACTTCGGTATAAACCTCAACGCATCCAAAGGAGCAGTTGGTACAGTTCTCTTTACAAATACGCTTCAAGCACCAGCAGGCAACATCACTGTCTCTTACGCCGGAGCTGATCCAACGACCGGTGTCTTCGCTGAAACATACAAAGAAACTATGCAACGCGTAGGCTTCAGCATGGCAACAGGCCAGAAAATGTGGGGTCCAGTTGGCGATCAAGTAGCCTTCCAATACTACAGCACTACCGGATACTACAGCGGCGGACTAGGAGGATGCATACTTGCATACGGCAAACTTTACAGCGCTGGATACGGAGGATTAATCTACGCTTACGATCTGCATAACGGTAACTTACTTTGGACTTACGGAAACGGCGGTCCAGGAAACAGCACAAGTATGGGCTATGGAGTTCGAGGCAACTACCCAACCACAATATACGCCATCGGTAACGGAGTATTATACACTATCACTACTGAGCATACTGTCCAAACTCCCATCTACAAGGGCGCAGAGACACGTGGAATTAACGCTACTGACGGAACCGAAATCTTCACCCTTAATGATTACTGCGGCTCGTTTGCTACTGCAACAGCTGCTATCGCAGACGGCTTTGCAACAGTCTTTAACGGCTATGATAACCAAATTTACAGTATAGGCAGAGGACCAAGCCAACTGACAGTTTCAGCTCCAGAACTATCTGCAACACTCGGACAACAAGTTGTTATACACGGAACAGTTACTGATATTTCTGCAGGCACAAAGCAGGTTCAGCAGGCGTCTGATTTCCCTAATGGTGTTCCAGTGTCGTCTGATGTTTCTATGAAGGATTGGATGGGTTATGTCTATCAACAGAAGCCATTGCCTAGCAACTTTACCGGTGTTGACGTTACTGTCGATGTTATTGATTCTAATGGCAACTTCCGTAACATCGGTACCGCAAAGACTGATCAAACCGGCATGTACAGCTTAATATGGAAACCTGACATTACTGGCGGTTACAAGGTCATTGCAACTTTCCATGGCACCAACGGATACTGGCCATCATACTCTGAAGCATCTTTTGTTGTAGATTCAGCTGCACCAACACAAGCGCCAACTGCTACCACCCCAACAAACCTCGCAACAACTTCAGACGTAATGACGTACATGGCTATCGGAGTAATCGTTTTACTCATTGCAATAGCCTTAGTCGGTCTACTACTGCTAAGGAAACACCCATAAGAAACAAGCAAACCAAAAATAACTTCCTTTTTTATTTTTTTTATATTTTAAAAAACAACACAACTTGCCTTTTCTTGATTAAACTTTGTTGGAAATGCTCGTTTGGCTATACTGCCTAATTTCTTGTTGAGTTCTTCTTCATAATTCATGCATTGACCTTGCGTTATGGTTTTGCCTGAACCTCAACGGAGCCCTTGACGATATAGCCAAATGCCGTATCTATTTTGTCTGTTGGATGTTGAAACGTTTTTCTAAAGGTTAACTATACGTCAAAATACTCTATGTCCGATTGTTAAGTCTCGAACTGGTCCCTGAGTTCTATCTATTTTTCCCGCTATGACTCTGATCTTTATGCCATCTTTCTAGACGGTTTCCAAAAATCAAAATAAAGGGAATCACGAAAAGAGGTGAGGCAATAGCAGAGGGTATTGTAAAAGTAGAAAATCTTTGTCATCTATTATTACCTGCAAACCTAAAAAACTGGTGTTTTTTTGATTTTTTTGGCGAAAAAAGACAATTTTAACGGCTTTCTTTTGAATTTTTGGAAAGTCATAAATACTTTGGAGGTATATGAAGCTGGAGTTATAAAATATAGGAGAGAAAAATTCTTGAAATACCAAAAAACTAAAACAACGTCTTTCTTGATTGCAATTGTCTTGACTATTGTAATCGGAACTTCAGCAATACTAATACCAAACGTCAATGCACACGATCCAACGTGGCAGATTCCAACATATGCCTATGTGCAGGCTGTACCTAACCCTGTAGGTGTCGGTCAGTCAGCACTTATCTATATGTGGGTTGACAAAATAGCAGATGGAGCACAATTAGGCAACAATATTCGATTCCAGAATTACCAACTTAAAATTACTGCTCCCGACGGAACAGTTCAAACACAGACCTTCCCAGTCGTCCAAGACCCAACCTCAAATCAAGGCTACGCTTTTACTCCTACCCAAGTCGGCACATACATCCTTAACTTTACATTCCCCGGATACACATACACTTACACAGGTCTCATCCCAGGCTTCTATGGTCCCCCAGCGCAAAGTCAATACGTAAATGATACCTACTCACCAAGTTCTGCATCAACAACGATGACCGTGCAGGAAGCAGCAATATCAACAATCCCAACTAATCCGCTTCCAGAATCATACTGGGAACGCCCAATATACGGAGAGAACCCAAACTGGTATACGATTTCGTCAAACTGGCTAGGTAGCGATTCACCAGGCTATACTTCTGGTTACCCAGGCGATGCTGTCGGTCCTCAAACTGGCCACATAATGTGGACTAAAGCACTTCAAAGCGGTGGTGTCGTCGGAGGAAACGAGTTCCAACTTCAAGGCGCTACTTACTTCGAAGGTTCAGCTTACGTTCAAAGATTCGAAAAACCAATAATACTTGACGGAAAACTCTACTACACTGAACCACTATCGTTCGGCGGTGTTCCGGGAGCATTTACTCCACAGCCATACGGTCCAACCGACTGCGTTGATCTACGTACGGGACAAGTTATTTGGTCCCGCACTGATGTGCCATGGCCATCCTTCGGCTACTTATACGACGTTCACGAACCCAACCAACACGGAACCTATCAACCAATACTATTTTCGACTAGTGGAACAACTTGGCGTGCTTTCGATGCAGACACAGGAAATGCACTATTCAACGTTACTAACGTTCCCTCAGGTTCATCAGCTCTGGGTCCAAATGGGGAATACTTGATATATGTACTGGCAAATGATGGTCCAACTACTATGACGCCTTTTGGCCCTGTTGCTAGCGGTCCAGCACAGTACTATTTGGCTCAGTGGAATTCATCTAACCTTTGGACTGGTCAATACTCAGGCGCATCAACAACACCCACTGTAGTTCCACCAATAACTGACGGATCAGACTCACGCATGTATGACTGGAACATCTCAATACCCTCACTAAACGCCATGACCTCATCATCTTCCCTAGTTAGCGCAATAAAAGGCAATATGCTCCTTGGCATAAGCGGAACTTATCCTGGAGCTCCAAGTTTGTTCACTTCAGGCGGATGGGCTCCTTACACATACTTCGCTCTCAACTTAAACGCAACTAACGGTGCAGTCGGTAGCGTACTATGGACGAATACTGTTCAAGCGCCAGCAGGCAACATCACTGTTTCATTTTCCGGAGCAGATCCAACTGCAAACGGAGGAACAGGTGTGTTCACTGAAAAATTCAAGGAAACTATGCAACTGGTAGGCTACAGCATGGCAACAGGCAAACAACTTTGGATTACACCTAACGACGAAATAGCCTTCCAATACTACAGCACATTAGGATACTACAGCGGCGGAATAGGCGGAGTTGTATTAGCTTACGACAAAGCCTACAGCGCTGGATTCGGAGGAATAGTCTACGCTTACAATCTTGACAATGGTAACCTTACTTTGGACTTACGGAAACGGCGGCGCAGGCAACAGCACAAGCATGGGCTATGGAGTACGAGGCAACTATCCAACCACAATATACGCAATCGGAAACGGAGTAGTCTACACTATAACTACTGAGCATACTGTCCAAACACCCATCTACAAAGGCGCAGAGACACGAGGAATTAACGCTACTGACGGAACCGAAATCTTCACCCTTAACGCATATACCAGCGCATTTAATACTCCAACAGCTGCTATCGCAGACGGCTTTGCAACATTCTTCAACGGCTATGACAACCAAATTTACAGTATTGGCAGAGGACCAAGCACTTTAACAGTGGAAGCACCAAAAACATCAAACGAACTAGGCAAATCACTAATTATCGACGGCACAGTAATGGACATTTCAGCAGGCACAAAGCAATCACAGCAGTCAGCAGATTTCCCTAATGGTGTTCCAGTGTCATCTGATGTTTCTATGAAGGATTGGATGGGCTATGTTTACCAGCAGAAGCCATTGCCAAGCAACTTTACCGGTGTTGACGTCACAGTGGACGTTATAGACGGCAACGGCAACTTCCGTAACATTGGTACTACAAAGACTGATCAAACCGGCATGTACACCTTAACATGGAAACCAGACATTACAGGCACCTACAAAGTCATTGCAACTTTCCATGGCACCAACGGTAACTGGCCATCATACGCAGAAACATCCTTCGTAGTAGATTCAGCAGCACCAACATCAGCACCAACTGCTACCACCCCAACAAACCTCGCAACAACATCAGACCTAATGATATACATAGTCGGCGCAACAATCGCAATAATCATCGCAATAGCCCTAGTAGGCTTATTACTGCTCAGGAAACACCCATAGAAACAAACAAACCAAAACCAATTTCCTTTTTTATTTTTTTTATTTTTAAGAAAATCGCAAAACTTGAAGTTTTCTTAAATCCGCCATAATGGCAATGTTTTTTTGAGTTTTCTTTTTGGTTGATGTTGAGCATTTTTCTTCGTAAGTTCTCTAATGGGTTGTGTTTTAGTTTTATTTTTTGTTTCCTTTGGTTTTTAGGGGTTATTTGGTTGTTGTTGAAGAAGTAAAGGTGTCTTTTCCATATTGCTTGTTGTTAATCGTAGGAAAGATTGTTGGCAATAATCTACTGACGGATTTGACGGCCAAAATCATCAAAGATTCACCTGCAAACAGCTAAAATTTGGCTTCTAATAACTGGTGGTAACGAGGTGTTTCACGAGATTTTGAGATTTTTGGTTTGTTGGTTTAAGATTTATTGCTGAAGTTTTTGGCTACAGAATAGAGAATTTAGGGCTAACGTTCAGGGATTAGTAACGCCCTAAAAGAATTGGGCGTTGCTTGAATCTGAAACACTTTTCTTAGGCGAAGAGAAATGTAAATTCTAACTTACTTTGTTCTTCTTGATTATGCAAAAGTCTTCTGGATCAATTCTTTATTTAATTTCTTAAAAAAATAAAAAAGGGAAATAGATTTTTTGCTTGACTTTTTTATGGCCGCTTTCTTAGCATCAACATTGCCAATACAATGCCAATTATGACTATTACCACAATGATTGCAGCTATGCCTATCATAAGATCGTTCGTTGTTGCAAAGTTCGATACAGGAGTAGCTGTGGGAGCTATTGTTGCCGCTGGTTCGCTAGCGTAGAAGCTTGTGACAGCAGAAGATCCATAATAGGATTGTGTGCCTACGAAGGTGGCAGTTACTGCGTAGTCGCCTGAAATATCTGGTTTCCAGTTTAAGCTGAAAGATCCATAGGCATTGCTTGTGGCGGTTCCGATGTCTCGATAGTTGCCATTAGCATCAGTAACGGATATTGTTACTGGGACGCCGGTTATGTTGTGTGGCATTGGTTGTTGTTCGTAAACTGCTTCCATAAATGGAGTCATGCTTGCGTCAGAAACGCACGGTAAGCCGTTGGGGAAGTTTGCTGCAACTACTTCTTGTGATGCGCCAGCCGAGATATCAGTGATTGTGCCCCTGATTGTTATTGGTGCTGCTGTTGTTACGCCTACGTCTGGTGCAGTTACAGTGGTTTTGGTTGCGCCAACGCCGAAAGCGTATATTTGACCGTCGTAGCCGTTGAATCCAAGTAATTCGCCATCAGCGACAGGGCTGGGTGATCTTTGGAATGCGCCGCTTATTTCCCATACAAGTGATCCGTCAGTGCAATTCAACGCGAGTTTCTCTCCACCTGGAAACAGCGGAGGATTATACAATCGACCCTCAGAAAGGAATATCATTCCGTCAGCGATGGTTTGTGTGCCGTAGACCCAGAGTGGGTATATGCCGTATGGTGTGTTATAACCAGCGGATCCGCGAGTATAGGTCCAGTCGAGTTTTCCAGTAGCGAGATCAACAGCATTTACGTAGCCGCCGAAGTCCCAAATGTAAACTCTACCGTAGGCTATAGCAGCAGAAGAGAACAGATGGCTAAAAGCGTTTCCAACGGTTTGGGTTGGTCCCCAGAGTTTTTGACCAGTTGTTAGTGAGTAGCCGAATAGTTCGCCTGTATCTTTGTCATGTCTGACGTATACACCTTCGCCTACTGCCACTATTCCAACGTCGTTAAAGTTCGTTGTCGTCTGGTTTGTCGGTCCCCAAAGCTTTGCTCCGGTAACAGAATTATAGGCTATATCTGTAGCGTAATCTGCGCCGAATTGATTGGCAAACGTCGAAAGTGTGGGTGGGTGTGAACTCAAAAGTATTGCTTGGTTATTCATCTCAGCAATGCTGTATGCAGGGTTTGCGGCAGGTAGCGGTATTCTCCACTCTATGCCAGCTGTAAAGTTGTAGGATCCCGATGGCTTGTAAGATCCTGTAGGTGATCCGAATCCGCCAGATGGACTAAGACATAGGGTTGAGTTCCACAAAATAAGATTATTGGTTTCGTCTATGTAGTAAATCAGTATTGCTCCGTTAGTATTGGTTTCATTGACATCTATGAGTGCACTTGGTGATGTTCCGAAGAGATTAGCTATGGTGCTGGGAACATCGGTTACGCTTGCCATTTGGTTGCCAGTTACTGGATCCAGTATTTCGTAATTGTAGATGATAGAGGGTCCAAACATGCCCATAGGTCCTACGCCGACCGCGCGTGATGTCCATAGAAATGCTTGAGCGCCAAATTCTTCGTTGTTGTGGAAGTTGACCACTTGACCGTAAATTAATAGGTCAGAAGTGTTCTGAACCCACATTGTTTGTCCTGTACGAAGGTTTATAGCCATAATGCCTGCATTATCGGTTTGAGCGGCCATATAATTTGTGTAAAGTACTCCATTGAGAATTACCGGCTCAAATAAGTGGTAAAGCGGAGAAGTTGTTGAGTAAGCGTTCTCTTGATTTGCGATAGTTTCGCCGCCAGGTTGACCTCCGGTTGTTGTTGCTTTAGTCCAAAGTATGTGTGCGGTAGTTGGTGCAGTGCTGTATGGTTGGAAGTTGTTTCCAGTTCCATCGTATCCGCCGGTAATGTCGAATGCGGGTCTTCCTAAGCCGTACCAATTACCACCAACTGATTGTCCCCAAGCAAAGTTGTTTGCATATATTGGACGTGCCCAGTATTGTGTTGGAAGCGGAGAACCAGAATAATACGATATTTGCTCTTGTTGGACGACAATTGAAACTGGAGGGCTTATAGAAGGATTCATATTATAAGTAGTACCCGCAAAGTCCGTCCCTAATGTCTGCCCTGGAAATATCCCTTGGAAGGTGTAGTTTCCTATCGTAGCCGGTGCGTAAGTAATTCCGCCTACACCGCCGGTGCGTATCAGCTGTGTATGGTCCGAGTGTCTCATTTGTTCCGTCTGGCTTGATAACATTGATGGTTAGATCTGAGTATACAACAGATTCGAAGCTGCCGGTGGGGTTAGGTATTGGCTTAGTGAAGAAGAGGTTAATGTATACAGTTTGTCCAACGCCTACAGGACTAGGTGCAGCATTTACATACAGGTAGTCTGTGACGTTCAGCGTAGTAGCTGCTTTTGTATAAATTGGCAACTGCGTCATTATAGGGATTGTTAGAACTATCATCAGAATTAAAGCAAACAAAGTCTTACTGTTTATCAAAGAGTTCTTAATTTTCATTTTTTCATTTCCTTTTTTCTGTGGCACTCAGGTTAGTTAAAGTAGATTTAAGCATTTGTAAGAAGCACTTCATCTGACAGTCGGCAGAAATAGGAAAGATTCTTAAAGATTTCGAAAACAATTGATACCTTAACCTTCGAATCAAGGGGTACTCTATGATTCAAGACGATTACATTCAAACATTAACTGAATTGGATCTTACCCTTCTACAAGCAAAAGCATACGTAACTCTTGTCAGGATAGGAAAAGCAGATGTGAATACTATCTCAAAAGCTTCAAATCTAGCCAGAACTGACGTCTACCGCGTAATGCTGATATTAGAAAAACTAGGGTTAGCTGAAAGAATCATAGATAAAAAAACTGTGTACAAAGCCACTCCCCTAAAAGAAGGGATTCCAATTCTTCTGGAAAATAAAAAAAGGAAATATGCGGACATAGAAAAGAAAAGCAAATTACTTCTAAATAGCCCAATTGACAATGATCTGCAGAATCCTCAGGCAGAGAATCAACAGTTCATTATTACCTCTGAAGCAACACTTTTTCGGATGAGATTTGAAAAATCGTTCTTAGAAGCAAAAACCTGTAAAATGATGATTCCAGCAGTTGGCCTAAAATACACCCTGTTCTATTTTTTTGAATGTATCAAAACAGCTTTAAAAAAAGGGGCAAAAATTCGAATAATTACAGAAAAAACTGAGGATGAAGTGATAAACAAAAAACTGCGATCTCTGGAGAAAAATCCATTATTTGAAATAAGATTTACAAGTGCTTCACGCGTCAATTTTGCAGCAACGGTCTTCAACGACAAAGAGGCATATCTCTGTATATCGGCCAATTCAGAGATTCCGAGTTTATACTCCAATAATGTTCAATTTGTGCAGGAGGCTCAAATGCTATTTGGATCTATCTGGAATAATTCTGAAGCGCATAACCTTGTTTACGGGTCAGCTATATCGAAAAAGAAATCAAACAAGTAATGAAAATAACTCTCTTTAGTGATCAAAATCAGAGGTAAATTCGCTATTACCCTGCCAGGTTAATAATTGATATCTTTTTTTTAAATTTGGTTTTTCAAAAAAAAGAAAAATGGTATGATTAGAATGGTTTGAAGAGCCCAACGAATACAAGCCAAACGAGTAGTGTTTTTGCTACAAAGCTAAGGACTATGTACGTTCTTTCGCCATATAGATAATCTTTCCAGCGTCCAACGCCTTTGTATTGAAGAACCTGGTTGACCGCAAAGCTCATGAAAAGCACCAGATACACGATGAATATGACATAGACGAAGTTTGGTATGTTGTTTTCACTTGCAATTAAATCACCAGTGAAGTATGCAAAGAGTACTACCCATGGAAAACCGCCTGATATGCTGCCTAAGATGAAGGCTGACCAATTTGTTTTTTCGGTTTTTTGGTTGACGAGTTCCATCATGTAGCCGAACATTATCATCATCGCGTTCAAGACAAATATCATTGCAAGAGACCAGAAATCCCAGATTCCAACAAAAGTTGCGATGATCCAAATCATGATAGAACTGGAAAAAGCGTATTCGTACCAGCGGTATGGATTCATACTGTTCTTCAGGTTTTCGTTGTAGACCTTGTTTCTGGGGAAAGCTATAACAAAATGGGCAAATGCCGATATCAATGGGAAAGCCGCAAGCAGAAGTCCAAGATGGCTAACTGTGAAGAGTATCTGCGGGTTAGGTGAAGCAAAGAAAGCTGGGTTTGTTGGACTCACATGAGAGAAACTAAGGTAAAAAGTATAGATGTCTGTTCCTTTGGGCCAAGTTAGGGTGAAAGTTAAGGCTAGTATGGCGATGCCATTTATCAACTGTAGAATTCCTGCGCCAACATTGAATTTTCTTAGGTACGCGAAAGATATGGGTGATTTAGCTATGATTTCTTGTCTTTCCTTAAAATTCATTCTTTTACCTCCTTTCTCATTTTGTTTCCCCTAACTTATTTAATTTGCTAAAAAAGGCAACTATTATTGCTAGATTTCGCATGCAACCTCATTTCTCGCTTCCAAGTTTATGGGCAATTTTACGTCTGTGGATCTACTTGAGAATTTTATGTTTTTATGAAAGTGCCCTCTTCAAGTTGTTCGAAGGCTTCGTCTAGTTCTTCTTCAGTATTCATTACTATAGGTCCTCTCCAAGCCACAGGCTCATTCAACGGTTCAGCTGATACAAAAAGAAAGTGACTGCCCTTTTTTGAGACTATCTTTGCAAAATCCCCTTCCCCAAAAACTATGCATTGACCTTGCGTTATGGTTTTGTCTTGAACCTCAACGGAGCCCTTGACGATATAGGCAAATGCCGTATCTTTTTTGGTTGTAGCATGTTCGAAACGATTTTCCTGAGGTCAACTCTACATCAAAATACTCGATGTCGATTGCTAAGTCTTGAACTGGTCCCTTAGTTCCATCTACCTTTCCTGCTATGACTCTGATCTTTATGCCGTCTTTCTGGATGGTTGGGATTTGTTCTTTGACTATTCCTCGATATTTGGGATCAACCATCTTTTTCTTTGCGGGCAAGTTTACCCACAGTTGGAAGCCCTGCATTAAACCGTCATATTTCTGGGGCATTTCCTGGTGAATTATGCCTGAACCCGCAGTCATCCATTGAATGTCTCCCGATTTTATTACGCCTTTGTTGCCCATGCTGTCACCATGTTCAACTTCGCCCGTCCACATGTAAGTAACCGTTTCCATTCCTCTATGAGGATGCCACGGAAACCCTTTGATGTAATCTTGGGGGTTGTCCGATCCAAAGTGGTCTAAAAGCAAGAATGGATCAAGGGTAGATAGGTCGTCGTTTCCTAAAACTCTTCTCAGCTTAACTCCTGCCCCCTCAAGAGTTAGCCTGCGATTCAAAATCTTTTGAATCTGTCTCTCCAAAAAAATCGCCTCATGATAATAGTCGTTTATAGGATATATTTGTTATTCAAAAATATTAAAAAAATTTGGGAAGAAGTGATTTTGCTCTTTTCTCTTTCTTGATTTGACTATCATAAACTACTTTAAGATAGTCCAAGCTGTTTCATGAAGCCGACAACGTCATAGAACAGTCTTTCTTCAACGATTTCGCCGTTCTTCCAAGTGGCAACTGTGCAAAACTCCAGCTTCGCGGTCTTCCCCGTTGGTGGGATTATCTTTCCGTCTGCTCCTTTCATTGGTCCCTTCATTGTAACTGTCCAATCAGCGACGGTGCAAGTATGGTTTTCATCGCCAAACGCTATTTTGTAGGGATTGTTGACTAATCGATTTTCAAAGGTTTTAAAGAATTCTGTAGCCTCGACGTCATGGTTATGTCGTCCTACTGTAGGCAAGGGTTGAGCTGGCCAATATACTTTAACATCTTCTCTGTGGCGTTTCTTAAAAGTCTCCCAGAGTGGGCTTCCAGGACCAGCGTTCCAAGCGTCATCAAGAGTTTTCATTAACTCAAGATTTTCCTTAATACCCATATCATTTGCTCCACTTTCTAGTTTCATTCCGCTGTTAATAACCTTATAACGAATAGAGTCTTTAATTCAAAGAGACCCGATTATCTTTGATTTAGAACCAAAGCTCAATTACTACAAACTATTGCCAAATTGAAGAGTCAACAAGGCGTTGTTTTGCCTGAACCTTTAATTCCACAACACCGAGGATTATCAAAATAATCCCTGCAAACCCGCATAAGGCTCTGATCCTGGCTCATTAGCGCAACCTCATTTGGCCAGTTAGTAAGTGTCACTAGATTTTTCATGTCTGAAACAAACATAGCCAAATTGCAGTAGAGAATCCTAACTTCTCCCAAGTCAGATAGGTCCTGGCTATTGGCAATCTCGGGAGTCACAGCGATGTTAAGCTTTACTCTGTGTTTTTCTTTCGCCTCTTTTAGCGCCGGATGAATTTCCTTGACCACCTCGGGCAAAGTCATGAACATTGTTATTTCTCGCTTAGAAGCTTGAATAAGGCTTTTCATGCGGTTGACTATGCTTTTTTGTCCCCGCAGAATGTAGGCTATTTCGAGTTCTTCAGGTTTATCTGAACTATCATATATGGGTTTCAACTTACTAGTGATTTCATCTGCTTGCTTCATCTTCTGGTCTAATTCGTCTTTCAGTTGCTGTTTGAGGTTGGTGACCGCTTCGTTTGGTGCGATGGGGCGATAAACTGCGGGTGTGCTTTGTTGTACTGTAAGCATGCCTTTTTTTAATAAGCCGTCGAGTGCGTAGTATATTTTGGAGTCGGGGATTTTGGTTTCGTTGCAGAGTGCGCTTGCTGTCATATTTGGGTGCGTCAAGAGGGTGATGTATGATAGGGCTTCATGGGTTGAGAGGTTTAATTCTTTCAGTTGGGAGACTATCTGATTTATTGCGCCATTTTCCATCTCTGTTTGTCCTTCTTCTGTTTCTGATGAGTAAGTGTGAGAAAACCGTTAAATATCTTTCTACTACAAAAAAGTAGTAGAGGATGAGAAAATGAGCAAACAATCATGCGGTTGCAGCACCGCTAAAGCATCCACAAAAAACCAAGGAACGTTGTCAAAAATACAGCCTACAACTTGGATCATAGGTAACGCTGAACTAAAAGACCACATCAGCGCCCGCTTAGGAATCAACCGACTAAACCACAATGTCGCTCCTGGCTTGTACTCTATAGGACAACCCAATCCAAATTCACCTGTCTTTGTTACTGCGAACTATACACTTAGCTTTGACGCATTGAGGTCTTCACTGAAAGGCAAAGACGTCTACATTTTGGTTTTGGACACTCAGGGGATAAACGTTTGGTGCGCCGCTGGCAAAGGCACTTTTGGCACCGACGAGTTGGTAAGTAAAATAGAAACCACAAATTTGGCCGATGTTGTCTCACATCGAAAGTTGATTTTGCCCCAACTCGGCGCATCAGGCGTTGACAGCTTTGAAGTTGAAAAGCAAAGCGGCTTCAAAGTTGACTTTGGACCAGTGCGGGCAGGCGACCTCCCAGAGTACCTTAGGACTGGTAAAGCTACTGCTGAAATGCGGCAAGTAAAATACACACTAAAAGACCGTGCGGTGCTAATACCAGTTGAACTCAATTCGGCAATCCTTCCCCTTATCGCCTCGGTAATCGCACTATATCTTATAGGTGGCGTTTACCCCGCAATCGCAGCTACTATTGCAGTATTGGCGGGTACTGCCCTTTTTCCCTTAGCTTTGCCTTGGCTGCCAACAAAAGACTTCAGTTCTAAAGGCTTCATACTCGGTACCATCCTATCGTTACCTTTAGTTGCAGTTGTATTCTTGGGCTCTCCGGCAGCTGCAATGTGGCTGCGAATCACCATGAGTTTGGCTTATGTCTTGCTTATGGCGCCAGTGACAGCTTATTTTGCACTAAACTTTACCGGTGCATCAACCTTCACTAGCCGCAACTGGAGTCAAAAAAGAAATCTTCCGCTACATCCCCGTCATGGTTGCCACACTGATGATCGGTATTGTACTCGCAGGCATAGTTATTGGAATGCACTTTTTTGGAGGCGGAATTTAACGTTTAACTCATACCAAGAAACCTCCCTGCGGTTTGACAAAGACAAATGTATCGGCTGCGGAAAATGCAGCGCCGTTTGCCCACATAGAGTCTTCAGCCAAAACGGAGACAAAGCAGAACTCGTAAACCCGTTGGCTTGCATGGAATGCGGAGCTTGCCAACTTAATTGCCCAGCAGATGCAATAACAGTAGAAAGTGGCGTAGGTTGTGCAGGCGCAATGATTCGCGCAGCGCTTAAGGGCGAAAAACTTGATAAAGCCAACTGCACCTGCGGATAAAGGAGATGTCAGACATGCACAGGTCAGAGCATGTTTTCAATATAAGATACGCCCACCTTAAGGACCAAAAAATCATCCGCTCACTTCTTTTAGGGTTCAAGTTGCCGCTGGATGGGCTTGAAAAGACAAAACTGTGGGTTCTTGAGTCGAGTAATGGCAAGGTCATAGGCGTTGCAGGATTAGAAGTCTATGGCGACCAAGGTCTGTTGCGGTCACTTGTGGTAATCAATAGCATGCACAATCAAGGTTATGGGACTGCATTAGCAAACCACGTAATAGAAGAGGCAAAAACGAGTGATATCCTAGGACTTGTTTTTGTTAACCACAACTGCTCCAGAGTTTTTCAAGGAATTAGGGTTTAAAGAGGAAAGCCGGGAAAAAGTAGCGGGCGGTATTACAGGCTCTCTTGAGTTCAGAAGTGCTTGTCCAAAAACAGCGGTTCTAATGCATTTGAAGCTAAGTTAATTTTAAAGAGGGAACTCAAACTTTATTTCAGCCTGTAATATATTGCCAAAATCCTTGGTTTTCATTTATTCGAACATTAACAACGATGTGATTAACATTTCTTCCAACAGGCTGAAGGAAAAAAATGGTTGCTGCATCAAAATAACGTTGGGGCAATTCAAGAAAACAAAAATGCAATTCTTCTGTTTTAAATTTCGCATTTGCCTTGAAGGACTTGAAATGTGTTAATTAACAATTATAGTTTTATTGCTAGAGCAAGTTTTAAGTGCCCTCAATCTTGCTTGGAGCTCTTTTCTGATGTCATCATCCTGTTCACTCTTCAAAGCTCCATGCAAGAGTTTCCTAGCAACTTCCAAGCTGCTTGAACCAAAAACCCTGCTGAAAATATTTGAGTTTTTTCCCTTCGATATCGCTGTTTGGGGCAATATGCAGACAAAATTTAGAGGATACCGTTTTGATTTGTCCAGATCTACCACAACAACTTGAACTTCCGTTTTCATCGAGTATTCTGATCGACCATTTTCTTTCTTCAACAAGTAAAGGCGGGGCCTCATGATTATTTCCTAACATTATTTTCTTAGACCCCGAAAGAGATCTATGAATTAATAATGTACTCTTTGACATCGATCATAAACTAGTGTGTGTAGCACCATGCTACTACAAACAATGCAGCCTCCCGCATAACTGAAAATAAAGCCCTTAACTCTACTTAGCGATAAGCACACGATCCAGTTTTCATAAATACGGTTGATATCTGTTTACCTTAAAAAGAAATGGATCTATATTATAAGTAAACAGATGAACTGAATGCTAAATTGGACAATCGTTGACTCAGACGGCAGCCTTTTTTCGAGGGGAAAACATGATTATTACGCCATAGTTGTCCGAGGAATTCCAGAAGAACATCCCGAAGACTGCATAGTGGAACTCTATGTGACAGATAAAGAAATGACAATTGATGAGATCAAGACTTGTGCATATCGTGAAAAAATTACCTTATTGTCGCGGTCACTCGTTTTAGGGGACTTGTTGCCAACGGCAAGTATAGGGCGGGTCGTTGATGAGATGAAAGAAACTGCTGAGAAAAGAGAGAAAGAGTATCTCTACGGCTCAATGTCTAGTGATTATAGGACAAAATAAAACATGCGGTTTTGGGTTTGGCAAGTCTTAAATCTGTATGGCGTAGAAATAATCAAGCGAGTTGTGATTGAATATGCCGATGGATTGTGAAGTTTTTGAGCCCGACGATGAAAACATTGCTCAGCTTATCGTGGGGATTCTTGAGGATAAAGGGTACAGTGCGGGCTATCAACTCGGTTACCCACATAATAAAGTCTTCATAAAAGTTGATGTTAAAGAAGAAGCAGATAAGATTTCAGGCATAATTAGAAAGTTCATGAAAAAATTCAATTTAACTGAGCGGGCAATGACAACTTCCAAATTTAACACCTTGACAAGTAATCTTGGCAGCTTAATACCCGAACCACCAAACAGAAAGCTGGAAAGACCCGTGATTAGCATTGAAAAGAATGCAGGAAATATCGATGTTTATCACTCTGAAAAGTTAGAAAGCGAAGTTTATAGTAATGTCAAGTTTGAAGAACTGAGAAATATAATTTCTGAAAAGCTCAATCAAATAAATACTCTGATCGCGGAGCATCCAAAGGATCGCTCAAACGAGAAGAGAAGAATCGAAAGAGATACTCTTGTTTGGGTTCTCCAAAACATGCCGTGATTAACTAAGTTCGGCATTTGGGTGCTCAGATTTTTCAATGCGTTCTATTGTTGGGTAAAGTTCATTTAGAGTCTTTGAAATCTCGTCAACAATCCCATCAATAACGTAAGTAAAGTCTTCCGGTCTTCTCTTAATCACTTTACTAATCAAGTACTTGTTTGCCGTCAAAGAGGTTCCTTCAAGCAGCCTGGCCTCTTCAATAACTTTTTCGATAGTCATCTTAGTGCTGCTGTATAGAGTAAGAACCCATTGAAGAGATTGAACATTTCTTATGTGATAGTGCCAAAAAGTATCACAGAGGCAGTATCCCGTATCTTTGCGGTTGAGAGACTCAAACTCGTTCAACAATTCTCCATTCATAAGCATTTCATAATATCTTAATCGGTACTTGTGAGCTTGACTCCCGAAATCCAATCCTATCCTAATATCGACAGGTGTAAAGGCTACTCCAACACTTGCCCTTTCAATAAGAGCTCTATTACCAGGTGCTTCACGTATCACAAAAGGCAGCCATATCCCGCCAGTATTGGGAGTGAAGCCTGATATTTGTGCACCCCGCAACGGGGTCGTTAATCTTTTTTCTATTTCCAGCTGTAAGGCCGGACACTTCACATAAAGTTTGTCGAGATTGTCAAAATCCGATTCAACAAGCTTCTCGTATTTCTCATTTCCGGGAGATAGCCTTGCTCCGAGAATTGCTATGTCCTCAAACGTTCTATTCTTGATTTCTTCACCTTGGTCCAAGCCCGCTTCCGTGCAAAGAAACTGTAAGATTTCTTGAGCTAAAGAATTAGCCTTTTTTTGGCTAGTCTGAGTACTGGATTGCATAAGTGCGTCTTGAAAATCCATGTATTCTCTCAGTTTCTGGGCGGTCGTTGAGTTTATATGGCTTTTCTGCTCTAAAAACCGGATGACCTCATACACTCGCAGATCTCTGGGATTTTCTTTCTCAAACTTTGGAAATTTTAGACCTGTCTGGATTAGCACCCTGTTTAAAGATACGGCACAAAGATACTCAACTATTCTTTGAGGACCAACAGAGTACTCCTTAAAACGTTGGAGTGCCAGGAGGTAACGAATTATATCTATCGTGTCTTGGTCAAACACAAAAACCGACATACTCAATCTCTCTCGTTTTCATCCACCGATTGAATTAGCTTATTTTGGAATACATTAATTCAACAGCGCCTGAATTAAATGTCCTTGTGCCGATTAGTTTTAGGTTCTGTCTAACATTTATGTCTTTTAACAAGAGTTTTCCTTTGCCCAAAATAACTGGGTGAACAACAACTAAATATTCGTCAATCAACCCCAAACTTGCAAAGGTCTGAGCTACTGTTGCGCCTCCAGCGACAATAAAGTTCTTTCCTGGTTGCAGCTTTAGTTTTTGAATTTCTTCTGCGATATTATCCTTAATCAGCAAAGTGTTCTTCCATTCTACTCTATCTAGGGTATTTGAGATTACAATTTTTTGGGTTTCATCGGCAAACTTTGAAAACCTTTTGTCGTTTTCTGTGCTTTGGGGGTTGCTTGCTGCTGCTGGCCAATATTTTTCCCATATTTGGTAGGTTCTTCGTCCAAGAATAAAGGTGTCAGCGGCTTCAAGATTTTTCCACATTTCCTGGTGGAGATCTTTCCACATCATTTCATTAGTGAAAGGTGGAAGATAATCCATTTCATCGTTTGGTCCAGTGGAAAAGCCATCCAATGTCATCTGCATTGACAAAATTATTTTTCTCATTGTGTTTCCTCCAATTTATTATCCATAAAAGTCAGCTCTCCAAAAAAACTCTATCATGAAGGAAAAGAATAAAGTAATTTAAACCTATCTAAAAGAAGAAAGACTTTGGAAATTCAAGGAAATAATTTCGTCAAGCAAGAATTACTGCCTTACTCCAAAACTTCCCATATCGGCTGGCGGCTTTTTTGAAAAGATCCAAATTGGACTCATTCAGTTTCTTGAATGGATTCAGTTTAATTACGATGGTATCCTTCTTCAAAGCTCGCTTCCAAGTACCTGCCACTTTTCCATCCAAGATTAATACTGCAGTAAGAGCGTTACCCCCTGAAATCATTCGCTCGATGTCACGCTTTTCACTTAAATCACTCCTATCTTTGTAGGCGATCGTGTATTCATCATATATTGACAATAAAAAAGCCTGCTTTTCAGCGGTTAAAAGAGAATTCTGCAAACTTTGTCCTATATCCTGAATTTCTTCCGAAAACCAATATGCCTTCCCATTCAAGGTGGATTGGTTAAGCTTTGACCGGATCGAGTTCACGGCTGCATTTGCGTCTTTTGTAGACAATCCTGACCACCATGCAAAGTCTCGAGTTTGAGCTGGTCCATGGCTTGTAAAGTATTTTAGTGCGAGCTTTGCCAAAGCTTCTTCTCGACTCAACTCCCCGTATTTTGGTATCCGCTCCTCAAGCAAAGCATAGGTGAATTGTTTGCCTCTTCTTGGTCCACTGCAAATTAAGCCATTCAACTCTGCATACACCAAAATGTGAGCAAGTCTTTGTCCAAGTACCCGCATTTTTTTCTTCTCTAGTTGGTCTGCAAGCTCGCTTCGTGTTAGGGCTTTTTTTCCTTCCAATGCTTTTTTGATTTCAACTTGGCTTTGAGAGAGTGTTTCTTTGGTAATTTCGAGTCTTTGGTCATAGGGCGCAAGAATTCTTCTAACTTGTGGAGCTGTTAATTCCAGCATCCATAGTATGTCTTCCGGCAAGATAAAATGCCACGTGGGACGCATGACATGTGTCCGCAAGAATTTTCCTTCGTTAAAAGTGCTTTCCACAATTTCGTCACTGGCGTTTTGCATTCTTAAGCCGACTGCCCATTTAGCAGCAGCAAAATCTTGAGCTTGCACCGCGCCTAAGTGTGCAACTACAGCTTCAGGGCTATTGAAGGGAGAAGTACCAAGACCAGTGTTGTTTAATCGAATGTGAAGTATGTCCTGAGTTTTCATTTATTTAACATATCCAGTGTAACCTTTTGTCTTAAAAATAGGGCTGTGATTGTTTGTTTTTTCGTTTTTGCTTAAGGTGTTTCAGATGGCATCTCAGGTGTTATAAGTCCAAAGACATTTCCTTCAGGATCTGTCGCTATTGCTATTGATCCAACTTTGGGAATCCGTTGCTTAGGCATAACGATCTTTCCACCTGCATTGGAGACTTTGGCGATGTATTCATCGATGTTTTCAACGCTTATGTAATTGACTTGAGTAGCACCTGGCATATCGGCTGTGCGAGGATAGAGTCCGCCGTTAACTCCAGGGGCTTGCAGCATTCCTTTCTCATCTGTAGGAACAGTCTGTATTATCCAGTAATCCATGCCCGGAATGGCCGCTTTGAGAATTTTCCATCCTAGAACATCCTCATAAAAACTCTTGAGTCTCTGAACGTCCCTCGCGGGAATTTCAAAATGAATAACTGTATGGTCCAATTTGCACTTGCACCTCCTTGTTTTTTAAGTTAACTAAAAAATGCTTAATCTTGGACGCTCCTTGACTTATGATTGTCTCCGAACATTGGTGAACTAACACGCATAGCTATTTGTCTTTTAATTCTGGGATTTTTTGCGCAATCGCATCCCAGCCTTCAGCAACAGCACCTTTAATGAGCGGTTTGATGTTTGCAAATATCTGAGTTGGCATAAGCGTCATCCAGCCTCTAGTGACCGTTACCCGATCATTTAAGTCAAGCATGGGAAACAGCCACGCGATCGCTGCGGGAAACCGGTCAGACGGAATCTTACTTGACATAATTCCCCCCATCGCAACCTGTTGGCTAAACGTTGTTTTCTCTCTCAAAATCGGGTAAAGGTGCGCGTCTTCTTTGTCTAAATGAATACGAAGGTGAGAATTTAGAACCGCCGTAGCCCTGGACGCAAGAAGCGGGTC
Source organism: Candidatus Bathyarchaeota archaeon (assembly GCA_963739495.1). Classification (GTDB taxonomy): domain Archaea; phylum Thermoproteota; class Bathyarchaeia; order Bathyarchaeales; family Bathycorpusculaceae; genus Bathycorpusculum. Next base: position 27,373 of record CAVUAM010000003.1, read on the forward strand.
GGGTGATTTTTGTAATAATAAAGTCTCCAGATTCTCGACCATTTTGTCGAGTTCTCGATGATCCATCAAGTACGCCTTAGCAACGAGTGGCGCAACGTTGTCGACGGCAGGAAAAACTGCCGCTTCCTCTCCCCTTGCATGATAATCTAAAATCTCATCCATGGCATGCAGCCGATTTAAAACGGACGATGGATTGCCGCCATTTTTTGCTATGTTCAGAACTGATGAATCTATCTGTGCTATATCTCTTCGAAATGCATTGTGAAAACAGAGAACTACATCAATTGGACTTGACAAAAAAATTACTCCTTTATTGATATGTGATTATTCGGGTTATTAACGTTCCGATGGTCTATTTTGTTTAGAAATGCGTATAAGCAACTTATGACATGTGTCATATATAGGTGAAATGAAAGATGTTATCCCGAGATTGTGACGGATGCCCAAACCAACTTCACGAATGCAAACCTCGCTTTGCAAAAGTCACCCTGGGCGAAAAAGTCTTCTGCCCAGACGGCACAGCCCATCTAGTAGATAGCCAATAACCAAATCAACCAGCTAAAACCGCTGCGAACGGCGGTTTTCATCAAATTTTTTTTCAATCTAAAATTTAGCAATAGGGCTAAATTGCATAATTTGGGTTAATCCTGAAAGATGACATTGCTGTGGAAATTCATTTGTCTCATCATCAGCATCATTATCTTCTCTTATAGGCTAAGTTGAAAAAACAACAAACCAGTTTTTCAAACTGATTTCATCTACCCACTTAACTATCCAAGTTATCAAGTGGGCACGAAAAAGGAGGCGCCAGAAAAATCCAATCTGATTATTTTAGTGCATTCAGCGTTTAGTGGAAGTCACACGTGAACAACGTAGCAGAGATCCTTTACATCTTTTTTATTTTTGCGTTTTTCTATTTCTGTTCTCGAAAGTTTTTGCAGTAGAGAAAATCCAGTTAAATGAATTGAGGTTGCACACGCGTTGCACCGAATTATTACTTCATTCAAATTTTCTGTTTCCATCTTTATTTCCAAAATTGAATAATCTTCTTCATTACAGTCATCGGGGGATATTCTGTTCCCACATTCTGGGCATAGAAATTCTCCGTTTCCATCGATTTGAGTTAAGTCCAAAATATGCGATTGGATTTGTTTCATCTGTTGCTCCTCTTTGTTCTTTTAAAGTTTACAGGTCAGTTCATGGTTTGGATATTATTAATTGATTTTTCCATTTTGTGCTCAATTCTTTACCAAATTATTGCCAAATTAGAACCTCAATCCTTCCAATTTTTTTGGATAGTAATTTAATGCAAACGTATCACCTTGTAACTCCTTTGCCGATAGGCTACTTAGTTGAGTTGCCATTGTCAAGAAAAAGACTTTGAGCAAAATAATTGCTTAAAGAAAAGTTTGGGCTTCTATGCGAAGCTAACACATTTTTTTGGTTGATTGCTCGTTGCAAAGGTCCAGAAGTGTGCAGTACATTTGATGATTTTAAAGAGTATCAGTCCTGGGTTTTCTGGTGTTAGTCCTGCCTGCTTTAGGAAGGGTCTGGCTTCAAGAAGCTTCTTTTTCATTTCTATGTCATCGATGAATTCAACTGTGCCTGTTACTCTCATTTGCTGCATGTCTTTGCTTTTAGGGTTAAAGAAGCATACTTCAACCTTAGGATTAGCTTTCAACTGCTTATAGATGTCTTTTCCAGCGGCAGAGCTGTAATATAGACCTGACTTGTCAGCGTACCAAAGTTGAAATCCTCTGACCCGCGGTTGCCCATTATCTACAGTTGCTAAGAAGCCTACTGGATTTTCATTTGCAAACTTGATATATTCATCAAAATCCATCTAAATCACTAAATTTAATATTTCATCCGAATAGTAATAACTTTTGGTCTACCCCATTTAAAAAACTAAGACACGCAATATTTTTTCTTTCTCAATTGGTCTTTAGACATATCTAGAAATGGTTCTATAGCTCTCTTATTTCTTGTTAAGATAAGCATACGTGAATATTTAGAATTCATAACTGACTTATAGTCCAACCAGTCTCTACCCACCCCTGAGGCATGGATAATACAAGCCTTCAACCAGAACAGAATAGATGTAGAAGCAACTACTTTGGCATCTTCAAACATAAAGAAATTAATCCGAATTTTGCATGTTGACGATGACCTCTGTCTTCTGGAGGTTTCAAAACAGATACTCTCAATGGAAAACAACTTTGAAATTGACAATGCCCCATCTGTTGACGAAGCAACCAAAAAAATGGAAAAAGAATCTTATGATGTAGTGGTTTCCGATTATGAGATGCCCCAGAAAAACGGGTTGGATTTTCTAAAAGAACTTAGAGAACAAAAAAGGGACATTGCCTTTATATTATTTACGGGAAAAGGAAGAGAAGACGTAGCCGTCAAAGCCTTGAATTTAGGCGCAGATAGCTACATCAACAAAAACGGTTCACCCGAAACAGTATACTGCGAATTAGCAGATGCAATAAACAAAACTGTAGAACGCAAAAAATCAAGAGAACTACTTTCAAAATCAGAGTCAAAGTATCACGCACTAGTCGAGAATTCACTTCAAGGAATATCAATCCTGATCACAGATCCGCTTAGGATAGTTTTTGCAAATAGAGCATTCGGAAAAATCACAGGTTACTCTCCTGAAGAGCTAACGTCGCTTTCACCCAAAGAAATTATGAGTCTGATCCATCACGAGGAAAGAGCATTCTTTTTCAAACGCATGGAAAACCGTTTACGAGGTGAACCCCCTGGAGCATGCTTTGAGTTTCGAGCCGTACGAAAAGATGGCACTCTTATATGGCTAAGCTCACTCGCAAATCGAGTTGACTATAATGGACAACCTGCAATACAGGGCATGTTCTTAGATATAAATGAAAGCAAGAAAGCTGCAGAGATAATTCGTGAAAGCGAAGAGAGATATCGAGAACTTGCAAATTGCTTACCCGACATTGTTTTTGAAACTGACTTATATGGTAAATTAGAATTTGCAAATGAAAGAGCTGCTGAAATCTCAGGCTATTCTCTTGACGAGATTGAAAGAGGGGTCAATATTTTCCAGTTCATTGCCCCCGAAGATAGAGACAGAGCAACAAAAAGCATACAACGTTTACTATCAGGAGAAAGCTATGTGCCTACAGAGTATAAATTTATCCGGAAAGATGGCACAACTTTCCCCGCACTCATCACAGCAACACCACGTGTTTGCAAAAATAAGATGACAGGCTTTAGAGGCATTGTTTTGGATATTTCTGAACGTAAGAAAGTTGAGCAGTCTCTAGCGGAAAATGAAGAAAAATTCAGAAACCTTGCAGAAGAATCTCCTAATATGATTTTCATAAATCTTAAGGGCAGAATAGTTTATGCTAACAAGAAAAGCGAAGAAATCATGAAGTACAGTAAAGAGGAATTCTACTCGCCCAGCTTCAACTTTCTTACTTTAATTGCTCCCGAAAGCGTTGAGCTGTTGAAGTCATCGTATGTTAAGCATATGAGAGGCGAGAATGTTCCAACCTTCGAGTACGGGTTAGTTTCAAGAGATGGTAAACGGATTGAAGCAATTATCACTTCGAAGTTAATAGAGTACGATGGACAGAAGGCAATACTTGGAATAATAACGGACATTACTGAAAAGAAAAGAAATGAAGCTACACTGTGTCAGAATGAAGAGCAATTCAGACAGCTGTTTTCTAGCATGCCAAACGGAGTTGCCATTTATGAGGCGGTTGAAAATGGGGGAGATTTTGTTTTTAGGGATTTTAACTCTGCGGCAGAGAAAATCGAGAAAATAAGTAAAGCGGATCTTCTTGGTAAACGTGTCACCGAAGTGTTTCCAGATGTCAAGAATTTTGGCATCTTTGAGGTTTTTCAGCGGGTATGGCAAACTGGGCAGCACGAATATTTTCCAGTTGCCCTCTACAAAGATGAAAAAGACGCAGGTAGTTGGCGCGAAAACTGGGTTTATAGACTGCCGAATGGAAATATTATAGCAATATATAATGACATCAGTGAACGCATGAAAACTGAAGTTGCCCTAAGACAAGAGCGCAATATGCTTGAATCAGTCACAGCAGCCAGCGGCGCGGGTCTGGCAATTATAAGTAAAGATTATCATGTATTGTGGGCAAACGACTTCATAAAACGATATAAGGGGAATACAAAAGGAAAACTATGTTATGCAAGCCTCAACAGTTTAGACGCACCTTGCCGAGATTGTGGTGTAGCAAAAATTTTTGCGGGAAAAACCCTTTTGGACTCCCACGAATACTGCTCTACCACCGTTGATGGTCATCCATATTGGGTTGAAATAGTCGCTACCCCGCTCACTGATGAAAAAGGAAACATTGTATCTGCAGTGGAGATAGCTATAGATATTACTGAACGCAAGAAGAAAGAAGAGAAACTAAGAGAAAGCATTTGGAAAAACGAACTAATCAATGAAAAACTTAGCGTTGTTGGCAGGTTGACTAGGCATGATGTGGGCAACAAGCTCATGATTGTGAAGTCCAATATGTATTTGCTTAAGAAACAAATTGGCGACAATCCTAAACTAACTATGTACCTTGAAGGTATAGAATCTGCAATTGACCAATCAGATAATTTGTTTGAGTTTAGCCGTTTTTATGAGAGAATTGGGGTAGAAGAACCCGCAAAAATAGATGTTGCACAATGCTTCAATCAAGCTGCGATGCTTTTGCTAGGGTTGGGCGCCATAAGAATTGTTAATGATTGCCAAGGTTTAGGAGTTATAGCTGATTCACTGCTCAAGCAACTTTTCTATAACTTTCTCGATAACTCTTTAAAACATGGAGAAAAAGTCACCCAGATTCGACTTCACTATGCTGAAGAGTTTAATGGATTGAACCTGTTTTACGAGGACAATGGAGTCGGAATACCTAAAGCTAACAAACCAAAGCTCTTTCATGAGGGCTTCTCCACAGGAAAAAGTACAGGTCTGGCACTCTTTCTAATTAAGAAAATGGTCGAAGTCTATGGCTGGACTATATCGGAAGAAGGAGATCCAGGCAAAGGCGCAAAATTCATAATAACTATTCCTAAACTAAACAAGAGTGGAAAAGAAAATTATCAAATCTCATAAACAGCAATATCAAGTCTGCATTAGTTAGTTTTGGGTGTCTCTTCATTTGAAATGGGTAAAAATGTCTCAATTCTTTTGTTGGTATTTTGATTTTTCTTTTGGACCTCTTTAAGCCTATATTTGGAGTCTGTTTTGGGTGTTAAGCTGTATGTTTTAGATTTTTTTGTTGTCGTTTCTTTTCTACCTCCTAAAATTTTTTATATTCGAAGAATTTGATTTCTAATCAGGCATGGAAACATTGGTTTCCATTAATCCCTCATATCTAAGGTGGTAGTGTATAAGCAGTTTTCGGTTCCGTATATTTCGCAAGAGGAGATTAATAGTTGTAGAGAAGAAAAAAGATAGGAGCGAAAGAATAAAAATTAATTCCCACACACACTTTTAATGGTTGCAAACGGTTTGATTCTCTTTTAACTAAAGTTAATTAATGGTTTACTTTGGAGTGGAGAGGCGGAAGTTATGATGAATAATGTATGTCTAAAGACTAAGGCGTATATTTCAGAAGACGAATTGAAAAGCTTAACTGCGTTTTTGCCCACTTAGTCTTTGATAGGTATGGGTTACCTGCATTATGAAAATGTCATATTTCCAGATTAGGACGGCTTCCATTGTGTGAATTGTGGAGTCTTCCGAACAATTCCAAACGCCTGCGCGCGCGGTGAGGCTCTAGATTGCCTGGCTTAGGAAAGAAAACGTAAAACTGTAAAGTATTATGGCTGCAGAACCACCATAAATGTAATCTAAAAGGCTACTCAGCCCCAGCCTAAAACTCAAATTAAAACTAAAAAAGGGAGGGAAAATATTTCCCATTGGTTTCGCTTTATGGTCGTTTTCTAAGAACTAATATTATGACTGCGCCGACAACAACGATTGCTATGATTATGCCTATGATACCCGGTAATATGTAGAGGTCTGCCATGGATGGAGCTACTGTTGGGTGTGGTGTTGATGTTGCTGCTGCTTCGTCAACGACGAAAGCTGTTTGGTCGTACGATCCATAGTATGCGTTTGAGCCTGCGAAGGTTGTGATGACTGTGTATTTACCTGCAATGTCTGGTATCCAGCTTAAGCTGTAGCTGCCTGTGGAGTCGCTTGTGGTTTTTCCGATTTCTCGGAAGTTTCCGTTTGCATCAACAACTGAGATTGTAACTGGGACACCGCTTGTATTGGTTGGCATCTCGAATTGCTTGTACATATAGAGCATGTATTGGCTTTGGCTTTCGTCAGAGACTGCTGGAACACCGTCTGGGAAGCGCATCGTAATTCTTGGTGCAGTTGTGCCTGGTGAAACATCAGTTACTTTGCCCGAAATGAGTACGCTTTGTCCCGGGGCTGCGCCAAGGTTTGGAGCTGTCACAGTTGTTTTGGTTGGGCCTTTACCCATTGCGTAGATTCTGCCATCGTATGTATCGTAGCCTGCGATTATACCGTCACCTATAACTGGGTTACCGCCCCAACGAGTCTCACGCATCAAACCATTAATGCGGAAGATTTGACTACCGTCAGTCGCGTTAACACAAGCGTATGGTGCGCCTCTTGGCATTGGACTGTTTGCAGAGTGCTCAAGAGTGCCGATGTAGATTTTGCCATCAGCGATAAGGTCAATCCAGCCCCACCAGTTCTCGCCTGTAACCGGCTCGTTGTATGGATCTTTTAATGTGTAGGTCCAGTCAACTTTGCCAGTTTGCAGGTTATATGCATACATAATACCAGCAAGACCAACTGAGTAGAGATGGCCGTAAGCAAAGTACCATGTGTGCTCCATTGCGCCAGCGCCGTATAGGTCAAGATAGTTTTCAGATTCAGTTGTCCATAGGTATGATCCGTCGACAAGGCTAAAGCCGTAGTGGGTTGTTAACTCTTTGCTAAATACTGCCATGACACCATCGCCATAGGTATCGTCTGTTACATAGTCTGATGCGCCAGTGTAGTATAGGAAGTTATTTCCGTCGAGCCAGTCAGATGGTGCATTCCAGGTCTTGTCAAAGATTGTTGAGATTGATTGTGTGTTTATGGATGCGTTGCGTGTTGTAGTTATGCTATCGATTGGCAGGCCCCACATCCGTACCATTGATTGGTTGTAGAACATACCGACAACTCTGTCGCCTACATACGCCCTAAGATAGCTTGCGCTTAAGCCTTTGGGAATAGTTACGTTCCATGTATAGCATTTGTCAAGTGAACCGTCTAAGTGTCGTGACAATGGGTATCCTGAATTTGTCTGCTGATTTAATTGGTTAGTTGGGTTTGGCGAGAATCCACCGTTTGGACCCAGTCCTAAGGTACCGAAGTCCCAGCTGCCATATGAAGGTGTGTTGATTACGTCGTTTTGTTGTCCTGCTAGCGTTGAGTTCCAAAGTGCCATCCAACCGGCGTTGAAGTTGGTTTGGTAGATGAGGATTTCTCCATTTGGACCCCAGACTCTGGTGCCTGAAGGTACATTGAAGAACTGGAACTGGAATGAGCCATCATTTGTGCTGTATGCTGTGTAGGTGCTGCCAGTTACTGACCAGAGGTAGTTCCATACACCGTTAACGTTGTAGCTTGGGAAGAACATCGTCTGACCAAAATTCAGGAATGTTCCATTTAAGTACCAAAGTTTTTCACCTGTGTGTAGATCGACTGCTTGGATTCCAGGTATGCTGACTTGCGCGTATAAGCCGTTTCCTTGCGCGTTATAGTATAGTACTCCATTGATTACCACTGCGTTTGCGAATCTACCTTCATAAGCGTCGCCTGCGTACATATCTGCAATTATTTTGTTTTCGCCATCGTACAAACCGCCCGATATGCCGCCTTGCTCGTATACATTTGCCCATAGAACGTGTGGAGTATCAGGAGCGTTATCTTGGTACAGTGCAATCGAGTTGGGTGTTCGTTCTACCCAGTTGCCCGAGATTGAGTACCATTCCCTGAGCTGTGGGTCGATTGGTCGACTCCAATACTCAGTTGGTAAGGCATGACCCGGATAGGATTGTACGTCTACGGATTCGATTACTTCCAATGTCATTGATTTTGAACTTGCTAGCATTATAGTGCCTTGTTGTATAGGTGCAGTTCTTCCCATTGGCGTGGCTGTTATTGGGTATGTGTTGTTGGGGAAGTTTGTTGTTATGGTGTAGTTGCCGACTTGGTTAGGTACATATGTTGTATAAGTTGAGCCTGTAGAGTCAGTGGTGAATGGACCAAGAGTCTCTGTTGTTCCGTCTGGTTTTGTTACGGTAAAGGTGATTCCACTCCAACCATAAGATGCTGATGGTAAAGCCTCTGAGATACCGCATTTGAGCAATGTCTCTTGGCCAACACCAACAGGGTTAGGAATAGCATCGACAATAGGATAAGTTTTCATCGTTACTGCTGCTTCTGCTGGCTGTATAGGTACTGCTGCAATTGTTGAAACTAAGAAGGCTGCTAAAATCAAAATTGAAATTGTTTTCTTAAAGTGCATTTTTATTCTCCTCTTATAGGATAATATACATATTGGTTGGTTTTATTTTTAAAACTTTGCAATGGTTATGGTCTTTTGTCTCAAAAAATTACTGAAAGTAGTCATTTATTAAATCTTAAGTCATGAAATTTTAATTATTAGATTTAATTTTGTTATTTTTAAATTTTAGATTAATCAATTTTAGAATACAGCAGACGGATTGGAATTGACCTGCTTAATCTAACCCCAACCTCTGAATTCATCAATAATAGTGAAGTTGAGTTTTTTTTGATTCAGAGAGAAAGACCAAAATTTAATATCCAACCAACCAACGGAAAAACCCACAGTATTACACTCTGGAAGGACTTCAGGGCATATCCTCGAATGAGACCAACTGGATTTTGATGTAGCTAGATGAAAGGACGTAATGATTCAAGTCAATATAGTATGGTCTAAAACGAGTACTAAGAATAATTGAAGCAAGAATTTGCATAGATTATAGTCGTAATCGAGTAGTTGGTACGCAGAATTTGACTAGTTATATAGGTTTTTTATTTTTTCTTTTTTGGGCAGTTTTGTTTGTTGAGAAGGGGTATTGCTTGGATTGAACTATGGCGGACTGATTTGTGTTGTTGCGGCAAAACATAATTCCAAACTCTTCGCACATCGTCATTTTCATTAACGACTGTGAGTTTTGACATGTCCTTTCAATCAATCGAATAAATCAAAAAATACTATAAAGTTTTTTGAGAAACCTACTTAACTAATTTGTTAATTTCAGCCGCATCCATCAAAAAAGCCGAGCTTTCGCGCAATCCTTCAACTTTTGCCGTTAACTTGATCAATATCAGCTCCACATGTGTCAATTAAACTTCAACATTTCTCTTTCTCTGCCGTACTATTGGAATAATTTTTGGCGTATCTGTCGAATTAACAGATTTGTTTGTCTAGTTTAATCTGGTTAGAGGTGTTAGGAAATAGGGTTACACGCCTGGTTATCAATCACGTCAGCTTCAGGGTCATTTCCTGTGTATCTCCATCTGTTGACTTTACTTTCAACCCAAACTTTTCCGCGAGCCCAATCATTCTAACGTTATCACTTGACAGCACACAGAAGAGCTCTTCAAGTTGGTAATCCTTGGCAATTTTGATAAGGTAACCTAAAAGTTCTGTTCCTAACCCAAGTCCCTGCCATGAATCAGCAATAACAAGGGCAAATTCTCCTCTCTTGTCCTTAGGAGTAAGTATTAAACGTGCCACGGCAATGATTTTGCCTTCGCCTTTGGGTAGGGCAACTATTGCCATCTCTTGATTGAAGTCTAAATCGCAGTATTTCTCGACGGCTTCGTTGGAGACATCTTTGATTATTTCTAAGAACCTAAAGTGCATGCTCGCAGGCGATAATGCCTTAAAGAATTCCTTAAACTCTGCATGATCAGTACACTCGATCGGCCTGAAAGTAACGCTAAGACCATTATCTAACGTACGCTGTGTAGTGTATCTTTTTTTCATAGACTCAGGAAGTTTTTCATCCGAATGGTCGGTTGTCAAAATTCTATTGTATCTCCTTGAGGTGAATTATCCTCTTGATACATGTGAAAGTATTTTGAGATAGTCAGCCTTGGTTTGGAGAGGATTGTTATAGTGCTCGCATTCGGTTGTTTTTTGAGTTATGTTCAACCTCGGCTAGCCCCAAAGCCTCCATTATAGGCGGTACATAGTTTGCAAATCTGCCTCGCAAGCCTTTCTTGATTCCGTACCAGCCGCCAACCGGGTTTTTCGGTGACCTACCCCAAGCTTCCACAGTTCCCTCTTCAACGGGTTTCTGCTCGTCAGCGCTACCCAGCGGCACCCAGTCACCTTTTGACTTCAACATCTTATGCAAATCATCCAAGGCACGAAGTTGATATTTAAGCTCCGTTTTGCCAACCCAAACAACTATTGCTGGCCGATCAGCTTTTTCATCTTTGTATGCTTTAAATTCAGAAGTTCCAGGCGGTGTCTTGAGAATCCAAGGATCATCCTTTGTTCCTTTCTGTTTAATTGTCAAAAAATTCACCTAATAGTTGGAGTAATTAGAACAAATTTCAACCTTTCGGTATTCTTGAATTTTAAGGTCAAGTTTGAAAATTAGTTTTATTATAAGAAAAAAATGGTGCCAGCAGAATTGCAGCAACTCTTTTTCTTCTATCAAGAAACTAGGATTTGCTGCTGCAGTGTAAATTATACTTCTAAGGGTTCATGGTTTTTTTGTTCGCCGTATTAAGCCGCTATAGATTGTAGCTGTTAAAAGAACCGCAAAATTGCTGCTTTGACGACTGTGAAATCTATGACCTCTTTGTTTTATTGGTTTTGTCCGGGTTCTTTTCTAAAAATTATGGAGAATATTAAATCAAATTGGAATTGGTTTTCTTGAGTTTGCGATAATCAATCTATCGCATCTTTTTCTCTTTTCATTCTTTTCTTAGCAACAGCTTTTGCACTCTGAAGAATTTCCTTAAACTTTTCAATTTGTCGATTAGATGCTTCATTCAATTCCTGCGAATCAGATAAAGTCTGCAATTCATGTTCAAGCGGAAAGAAGCTTCCTTGCTTTATGTAGGTTGCCTCAGGCTCAAGCTCTTTGTGAACAATTCTTTCAATTTTGCCAGTGAAAACCATTTCATCAATAAGCTTTACCATGCCTTTTTCAGATATGCATAATTTTTGTACACCATAAGTAATTAGATCAGTTTCCTTTATGGTTCCATAAGTACACAAATAAGAAATTATCTTCTGCTCCAAACTCAAAAACAAGTCTTCCATTTTACTGCCCAACTTTTTTATGTTTGGACACGAATTTCAGTCTTCAACACAAAGATGGATATATAATATTTAGAAAATGTGTAAATAAGGCTTCTTGTCTTAGAAAAATTCAAAACTAAAAAAATACTCTTATCAAGAGTATGTCGGGATTGTCTCTGAAGAACAAAATCATATTACCCATCCTATTCATCCCCAGCATTCTATGCCTCTCAAGAAGTAGCTACACCAGTGCCAACGCGACTCTACATAATTCAGCATCAGATCCAGCCGTCGCAAGGATAATCTTTGTTCTACCGATAAAACCAGAAAATCAAGTAACTAAATTTGGCTGTTGCGTTTGGGTATAGCGAGCTTGCTATTTCATGCTTGAAGCTAAGATTTTTGATAGTCAACTATTGGCTTACAAATTAATTCATAATGATATGGTCCTACGTCAATTTGTTTAATAGTAGAGAAACCGTTTTCTGCCAAAACCTCTTTGGCCTCCTCTTCCGAGAGTCGATCTTTAAATGGTGGTCCGTATTGAGTTTGGACCTTCTTCCAGTCCACATCAACAATGTAGGCTGTTGGTTTAGCTATACGTCTAACTTCTTGGAAGAACGCTTTCTTATCCTGTACCTCATGTAGAACGTTAGCGAATAAGACAAGGTCGACGGATTCTTTCGGAATTCCTGAATGGCACACATCGCTCTTTACTATTTTTATGATATTTGGATTCACTTCTGACTTGGCAATGTTTTCTTCTAAGCCATTTAACATTGCCTGATCGCTATCAACGGCATAAACAAGACCTTTTTCTCCTGTCATCTCAGCCATTGGTATAGTAAAGAAGCCAGGTCCCGAACCCAAATCTGCTATGATCATTCCTTCCGTTATCCTTATCTCCTTTAGAATGGTTTCAGGACTATGCCATTGCTTTCTTTCTTCGGACATTAAGAACTTGACACGGTCAGTATGATGTTCCATTGCTAAATCCTCAACTACTTATTCCAGTTTCATACGTTTTTTGGTTCGCCAAGTTAAGCCGCTATAGATTGTAAATGCCAAAAGAACCACAAAAACCGCTGCTTTAACGACTGAGAAATCTGTGACAGCAGAGTAGAGCGCGAATGTTGCTGGAAACGCCCCAATATATAGAGTGAAGAGTATTGCCGTGGGCAGTTTGTAGTTGTATTTGTAGTCTTTGAAGATGCGTTTGCCAAAGTATAATGCTGCCAAGCGTCCCATGCCGTGAGTGCATTTTATGCAGTTGTAGCATGGTCGTAGGCAACCGAGAAGGTGCAGTAAACCATAAACCAAGATCAGCGTCAATACAAGAAATACAATACCATACGTTATATTAAATAGCAGAAAAGCGGCTGCATCAAGAATAATCCACACGAAAAGGGCCAAGTTGCCGTATAACACTAATTTTTCGGGGAAGAAAATTGGTCGACCGTTTTTTGGTTCTGCCATACCCGCCTATTGCCGAGGATTGGATATAAGGATTCTTTATCGTAAAAATCATTTACTACGCAGACCAATTTTTTCTTCTTTTATTCAAACAGAATCATCCTCCTGTAGCGCAACTGGCTTATAAAATTGAGCGCTAAGCATTCAATGTTCGCCGCGTTTGCTGACGTTTAACTAAAAATGTATTTTGCCTACTTTATAATCTGGACAATATCTCTAATTACTGGGTGCTAATGCATATTTTTGGAGCGCCCCATGTTTAGTTTGCTCGGTGGAAGTTATGCAGCAGGAAAATCATGCAAGTCACAAAACGATGAATATGCAAGAAATGAAGCATGCCCCCTCAGGTCATAGCATGCATTCTGAAATGTTTAAAAAACGGTTCTTCGTTTGCCTCGCCTTTACCGTTCCAGTCCTTCTTCTTTCAGAAACTATTCAAACATGGTTTCATATTGCAATAACAATACCCTATCAAGCTTATGTTCTCCTCTCACTTGCCGCAGTCATTTACGTTTACGGAGGTTGGCCCTTCTTAAAAGGGCTAACAGAAGAGTTGAGAAAGCTTCAGCCTGGGATGATGACACTTATTGGCACAGCAATATCTGTGGCTTTCTTCTTTTCCGCCGCTACCGTTTTCTTCCCTGTTGGCAATGACTTCTTCTGGGAACTCGCTACACTAATCGATGTAATGCTTTTGGGACACTGGATTGAAGCAAGAAGCGTTCTGGGCGCCTCGAGAGCGCTAGAAGAATTAACAAAAATAATTCCCGCGTTGGCTCATGTGGTTAAGAACGGGGAAATAATTGATGTGCCCGTTTCAAAATTGAAGTTGAATGACGTCGTTTTAACTCGTCCAGGTGAGAAAATTCCCTCGGACGGCATAGTACTTGAAGGTGAGTCGTTTGTGAACGAGGCGCTGCTTACGGGAGAATCTAAACCTGTTCATAAACATTCCAAGAGTCGGGTAATCGGCGGAGCGGTAAACGGAGAAGGCGTTCTCAGAATTAGAATTGAGAAAACAGGCGAAGAAACATACTTGTTTCAGATCGTAAAACTGGTCAGACAGGCTCAAGAAAGCAAATCTCGGACGCAGGACTTGGCAAATAGGGCAGCGGCACTTCTCTTTTACATTGCAATAACTGTTGGTGCGATTACTTTCTTCGTTTGGTATTCATTGGGAAATACTCAGTTCGCAATCACCCGTGCGGTGACAGTCCTGGTTATTGCTTGCCCACATGCTTTAGGGCTTGCTATTCCCTTGGTTATAGCTATTTCAACTTCTATTACAGCTGGAAGAGGGATTTTAATAAGAGATCGAAAAGCGTTTGAGGAAGTCAGAAATGTAAACGCAATCGTTTTTGATAAGACAGGCACCCTGACCACTGGGCAATTTGGTGTGAGCGACGTTATTTCCTATATTCCAGAGGGCGAACTTCTCAGCCTAACGAGTGCAGTGGAACAAAACTCGGAACACGTAATCGCAAAGGCAATTGTTGATTATGCTAAAACGAAAATTAATCAAATTCCCCAAGCTACAAATTTTAAAGATATTCCAGGTAAAGGTGCTGTAGCAGAAGTTGGGTCCAGAAGAGTGTACGTAGGAAGCCCAAATCTACTAAAAGAATTAAATATAGATTTAAATGACAGAAAACTTGTTACGCTACAAGAACAGGGCAAGACTGTTGTTTTCACCGTTATTGATGGAAAACTTTCAGGCGCATTTGCACTTGCAGATAAGATTAGAGACGAATCCGATGTCGCTATTCAGCAGTTGAAAGACAAAGGAGTCAAGGTTTACATGCTAACTGGGGATGCCGAAACTGTTGCAAAAAGCGTTTCAAAGGAACTTGGAATTGATAATTATTTCGCACAATTGCTGCCTGACCAAAAAGCAGAGAAAATCAAGTCATTGAAAGATCAGGGTTATAAGGTGGCAATGATTGGGGATGGGATTAATGATGCTCCCGCTCTAGTAACGGCTGATGTAGGAATCGCTATAGGCGCTGGAACAGATGTGGCGATTGAAAGTGCGGACATTGTTCTTGTGAAGAACGATCCTGCGGATGTACTAAGGTTGATAGAATTTTCCAAGAAAACCTATTCGAAAATGGTTCAGAACCTTTGGTGGGCCGCAGGCTATAACATTTTTGCTATTCCTCTGGCTGCGGGCGTTCTTACAGGTCTTGGAATCGTCATAGACCCAGCGGTGGGAGCGATATTTATGTCACTTAGTACAGTGTTGGTGGCTATTAACAGTCAAACTCTGCGAAAATATAAGTCTCATTCAATACAGCAAAAAATGAAAATGGATCACTCAGGGCAAGAAATGGAACAGATGCATCATTCTTGACAATCTTAGCTTTTGACCCAATCTGAAACAACTATCTCATTCGTGTTGCCTACTTCTTTTACAGTAACAATGCCACGTTGCGCAAATCGAGCCACAATCCGATGGGTCTTGAGCCTACTTAACCCAGACTCGTGTACCACGCATTTCTGCAAGTACTTGCCCTGATGTGCTACTAGTACATTCAAGACTTTCTTTTCTTCGGGACTCATTTTCTGCAAGACGCACTCCAAACTAAGAAGAAAAGTTAATTTGGGATATTTCTTAATTGATATTGGTGTGAATATTTTGACTGATACTGCGCTGGAAGTTGTCCCTAAAGTGGAGCTTGAAAGATATTTGGGTAAATGGTATGAGATTGCTCGTCTTCCCGCTAAATTTCAAGAAGGGTGTGACCACACAACAGCTACTTATTCATTGCTAAAAGATGGCAGTATATCCGTTTTGAATGAATGCTCAAAAAATGGTAAATATAAAAAGGCAAAAGGCAAGGCTAAGGTTGTTGACAAAACTTCTGGAGCTAAACTTAAAGTCACATTCTTTTGGCCATTTTACGGTGATTACTGGATTATTAAATTAGGTCAAGACTATAACTATGCCGTTGTCGGTACACCAGACCGTAATTACCTCTGGATATTAAGCAGAACGCCACAGATGGGTGAATCGCTTTTTTCAGAACTTATTGAGTTTGTCAACGGCAAAGGTTTCAATACTGCCAACCTGATTAAAACAATTCAGGTATAACACAACTGGTTAAGGGATTCTTTATTTTTGGATTTGTAGCCGTAATGTGATTTTACTTCTAGGATTACTCGAATTCTGAGTGGGGCTTAATTGTAGCTAAACCTGATTTCTCACTCATAGCCTAACATTTACCCTATTCTTCCTCTTGGCTACCATTGCCAATGCAATTGCCATAATTAGAAAGGTAATGGTTAATGCTGTTGGCAACTCTGGGATTGAAGTGGCAGGCGTTGGTGTTGGTGTAAAAGATGGGGCTGTAGGGTCTATGGAGAAGTTGATTGTTGCAGAAGGGTGTTCATGTCTCCAATCAGTGAGAATAAAATCATAATATCCGTGCCACAGAGTTAAAACATGTTGTCCATCACTTAAATTATATAGCTGAGTACTGAAATGGCTTACTTGCCTATTCCATCCATTTGAATTTATAGGTATTTCAGAAATTAAAGTAACATTAATAGGCACTTTTCCAACACCTTCCTCCCCATCACGCATACTTTGCATATCGCTTGTAATTGGAGTGTCAAGGCTATAGTAAAAGTCATAGTTTTTAAAATCTGATTCAACTATCAAAGTCAAATTGATGTTATTAGTGTTATAGATGGTGTTATTCTCAGGAGACTCAATTTTCCAGATAGGCGGATAATAGGGGTTAGCTTCTACCACCTCAAAAACCTGAATCTGAGTCAATATTGAACTAACTAAAAAAAAGATAGTACCTACTGCAATGAATGATTTCTTAATCAAAGTCATCTCTCAACTTTCTCTTTCTAAACAAGACTACAATAAAGAACACTGAAAGGAGCATGGGTAGAATTATCAAACATCGAAACTCTGGAACTGTAGGAGTTGGGGTTGGTGTTGGGTTTATTGTGTCTATGGTAAAGTTGGCTGTTTGTTTAGAGTAAAGTCCAGTATCAGTTTTATGGTCTGTTGCAACTGCTTTGATTGTGTGTTGCCCTTCAGATAGACCTGACAAAGTTGTATTGCCCGTTAAGATTATTTGTTTTGAGCTATCATCTAATTGGTAATAGACCGTGTATTTTGGGTCGTTTATAGTGTAAGTTAATGGTATTTCTTTGCTGTAGTAAGTAGTGTTGTTTGGTGAGAGAAGCAGTGCTGGGAATCTTAGAGTAGTGTTTACAAGAAACGTTGTTGATTCCGAAAGGACATTTCCTTTAGAATCAACAGATACCGCTGTCACTTTATGATAGCCATCTGTCAGATTACTTAAAGTTCCTTTACCAAAACAAGTGAGGCTTGTTTCATATCTTGTGATGCTTAGTTTTACGTTAGAACCACCATCCAAGATATAGGATAGTTCAACTAAGTTTGTTTTTGGCGCAGGAAGGACTTCAACTTCTATGGGAATGCTTGTTGTCTGATAGATAACCCATGGACTGGCATCTGGAGATTCTATGAATAGATAAGGCGATATGTAATTGTATGGATTTGCTTCTACATCTCCAAATTGAATGAAAGGTTCCATTAAGAAAATTATAACTAAGAAAGTAGTTAGTATAGCAAAGCCAAGTCTTGTTTTTTGCATTTTCTACCTTCATCTAATTAATTAACAGAGTTAACAGCTTATAGTTCTATTCAAGGAACAAGCAATCAAAAAGTTGTTCCAAAATGGAACACTTGTGACACTATACACTTTGCTGTGGAGAAAAGGTCTACTTTGTTGATTGTTTGAAGTGTTTTACAACCTGAAAAATCGATAAAATAATTATTGCTAAAATAGAGATAACAAATCCAGAGGTAGGTAAGTCCTATGCCTTCAGTTTCTCATCAATAAGCCGCTTGAATTCGGCTTCGTTCTCAACCTTGAAGATCCGCTTGGGCTTCTGGCGCCCCATCGCTCGGCCTTCCTTTAGTCGGCGCTTTACCTCGCGGTCTACGACGTTGTAAGCCTCGGGGCGCGTGACTATGACCTCGATAAGGTCCTTGTGAATTACGCCGTTTCCGTTGACCGCTGAGCCGTCGAGTATGAATTGCCTTCCTGTATCTACTGCGTAATATTCCACAAAGGTTTTGGTAAGCGATGCGTGTATTTCTGCTTTAAAGGCTGCCATATCCTGCACTGGGGTTTCTGGGATTACTAGGAAGCTGAATCTGCCGGGGCTGCCGCGGACGTGGTAGAGTTCCCACCAGCGAATGTTCTGGATTTTGAAGAGTGCGTCGTTTATTTGCCGTGAGTAGACTTTGAAGCCGAAAAAGTTGCCGTTTTGGTCTCCTGAGTCGTAATCCACTGAGTCTGTTGATCTTCCAAGGGACATAATCGCGGGTAGTGTTATGTCAAGTGTGGTGGTTTCGAGTTTGACTGTGAACTTGTAGGCGGGGTCCATGATTTCAATCATGTCGCCAGTCGGGTACCTGATCAAAGGTAAGCATTCGCCGGGGCGGGTTAAGATGAGTTCGCCGCGCATGCCCTTTTTCCATTCGTACCATGGAGTGGTTTTGGGTATGTAGGTTGGGTCCTGTTTAGCTTTAAGGACTTCTTCTGGATCTGCCAGTTCGGGGATGGAGTAGCGTAGGAAGAAGCTGAGCCAGTTATGATCGGTTGAAACCTGTATAGCCTGCACCCACTGCTCGGTTGCGCCGAATACGTCATGCAGCTCTATCTTCGGATAAACCTCATGTATCTTGGGGATGTAGGGTGCGAGTGCTTCAGCGTGCGAGAAGCCCAATCTGGTTTCAGAGAGGGTTTTTGCGAGGTTCTGGTAGTCGATGCCCCGCATCAGATACTTGCGAATAAGCCATGGCAAACCGGGTATCTTGACTTTGTCTTTCACCATCTTTTGCACTATCTTCTCGAACTCTTTGGGGTGGTGCGCTATCTTGTTGATGACCAGGTAAAGCCACGTGACGCCTACGGTGATGTCGATCCGTTCCAACTTTGACGCGTTCCGCAACGCTTTGATTACGTCGATTTCGTTGGCAAGAGTCGAAATTAGACCGGGTAAATCATATTTTTTGAGGACAAGCCCAAAGAGGGTGTCGCCGCCGGTTGAGGTGAAGACAAAGGCGCTGTCGGTGACACGTACGCCACTTAGGTATAGTAGTTGCATGAAACCCTGTGCGATGATGTCTTCGTCTGCTTCGCCATAGTAGACTTTCTTTTGTTTGCCGGTGGAGCCTGAGGTGTACCAGAATATTGCGGGTTTCTTGAGCAGTACCTTCTCGGTTCCGAGCCTGTCGAAGAGTACCTGAATCTGGTCAAAAGACGTCATTGGAAGCTTGCTTAGCTGCGAGAGGTCGGTGATATGCTCTATTTTGGAGTATACGGGGGAGCGGCTTGCTGTAGACGTGATCTGGTCCAGCATCTGTGAGTGGAGCTTCTTTAGTTCAGCGTAGGATAAAGTGAAGTCCCGTGCAATCGATGATTCAATCTCTTCTACTAGCGCTTTGTTTGCAGGCATACGCGGGAAACCCAAGTTGTAATGAAATTAATTCGAAATTAGAGTTATTAAAAGTTATAGCACCACAGAATTCCGACTGCGGTAAGGATTACTATTCAAACACACCTCCACACACAAGTCAGTTTCGACTTCGTTAGCATCCACCGCGACGGGCGCGATTCTGCTTCACTGGAAGAGTAAAGTCAACAAGCAGTAAGCATCATCCTTTTCTTTTTTGTCTGGGAGATTTAGTTGTTTCATAGCCTAAAAGCGTTCTGCCATCCCAGATCGGCCAAGCGACCAAAGGAAAGAGGAACTGTTTATTTTTCAAGAAAAACAGTAAATTCCTCTTCAGATAACCCGGATTGGCGTAATATCGATTTTAAGGTTCCTTTCTTTATTTCTGGATGGAGGGGAACGATAACTATGTAGAAGCTATTTTGAGTTTTCTTTTTAAGTCTAACATGACTTCCTTTTCTGCCTACTACTTGAAAACCAGCTTTTCCCAGAGCTTTGACTACTTTAATTCCGGATACAGGCTTCAGCTTTGGCATGGGTTTCAACGCTCAATGTGGTAAGAATTGGCGATTTATTTATTGGAATTTTGGCGTCTTCATCCTCAAAATACAGTTCGATTGCCTCATGCAAATTTGCTAAAGCTTCTTCTACGTTTTTGCCTTGACTGGCTATATCCAGTTCAGGACTCCAAGCGATTTGCAGTTTGCCTTCATTCCAGATTATTGCTGAAAACGTAATTTTTTCGCCCATCAAATAGCCCTAAGAATATTCTACTGTAGAGCTAAAAATAGTTTATGTTTAACTCTGGTTGTTTACAACACGAAGACTTGCTTATTATCACCCGACATTTAATAACCAAAACAAGGAAGAAAGAGAGTTTACTAAACCAAATGTAAATCAAAATTTTCAGCTTTAATTAAGAATTTTGGAGTAAAAAAATGGGCAATTTCGCTTTTTGAGAGACCGGCGTGAAGAGATTCTTTCAATATGGCACTCAATCATAAGTGAAAATCCAAGCAGCTGGAAATACGCAAATAATTAGAGAGATGTACTTTTTTGCACGAATAACGTTTAGGAAAACATTAAAAAAGGCGATAATCCGCCATTTGTTACCATTGGAGTTCCCTTGGTGCCTTTCCCCACAATCGCTAAAAATCTCCGCATATACTTTAGCATCTCGCTACTATTAGTCGCCGCTTCTTTTTTGGCCTACAGCATATACTGGCTAGTAAACGGCATAATCTGGGGCATTACCGTAACACAACTGCTCCTACACATTAATCAAATCTCCCTCCTATCATTAATGGGAACCGCCGAATTACTGACCCTCTTTATCCAAGAGTACTGCTCCGTCGCTAACAGCTTTGTGCTTTTCCTTTGCGGGGTCTTCGCCACTCAAAGCGCCATTTTTTACGTTAGAAATAACCCGAATTACCTTCAGAAGCTTAGGTGGGCGCTGATTCTGTTAGCCGTTTTTTCGCTACTATTGGTGCCGGCTAGCCTGCATCACCTTGTAGGTGTCACTTATGGCTGGCATATGGTGGATGTCTACGTTGGATTGTCGTATCTGCTACAGGCTCTGTTGATTGTATTTCCGCTGATTATGCTCAGCCAAAAAATGCGCAGTCCCCAAAACCCCGGGGCAATTCTGAAATGGGCGATGATTGCAGGGTCGCTTTTCATTTTTGCCCTTTGGCTTAAGTACCTGTTCCTCTGGTTAGACACCTTGGAGCCGATGAATACTCAAGGATATAGTCTCATGAGCACAGTTGGCACAATCAACTCTCTTTTAACGTTACTTATTGCAAGCATATGTACAATGTGGGGTTGTCTTAATTTAATTAAAAACAGATCAAACGCCAAGAAAATGCTGGCTGCTGGCCTGATTTTAGTCGGCGTCTTCTTCGTAATATTCTCGGTGGTCGCTGTTTTTGTGCCCATATACGCGTCATTTTGGTACCTAACGGACTTTTGGATGCTAACACTGCCAGTGCTAGGTATAGGCGTACTGCTTAGTTGTGAGCGCGAAGTTAAAGAATATCCGCATGTTAAGGGAGTTTGATGATAAATGTCAAAGTCTTCAAGTATTAACTCGCATAAGACACTTACAATTCTAATTGCTGCAAACATTATTTTAGACATCACAGCAATAGCGATATGGACTGCCTTGCCTGCCAACACATGGAATGGCATGTATCGCCTAAATACTTTGATTGCTAGCTCAGAAGCAGCTTTAGCGGCAGTATTTTTTGCGATAACGCTCTTTGGTTTAAAAAGAAGGAAAAAATGGGCGCCAATTCTCGCAATCGCCATCACTATAACTCAAAGAGTCTTCGCTGTTTACGTATTCTTTCCAAGTATAGCGATACCAATACCGCTAATCTGGAGTTTAGTAATAATTTACTTTGCATTCAAAGACTTAAGAAAATAACAAACACTCAGTCCTAAACTTTAAGCGCTAAGGTTTAGTGGTTGGATAATTAAGAATTATGTTGGTAACTCCCATGATAATTATGCCACAAATCGTAATCTAAGAGCAAATAATCGAAAGTGTCAATCAAGGGATTATTTAAAATTATACTGTAAAATAGCGGGTAATTATGGGTTTTTAGTTGTCTTACAAGCTAAAAGTTGATAGTTAAAAATATCATCCGATAAGTCTTTTATAGAAACAGCAAACAATAATCTGTTCACACCTCGTAATTTTACTTCTTCAGTTTTGAAGCGAATTCTTGCAAGTCTTTTTGCAGCTTCAGGAGCATTTCTTGTTAATCTTTTCAAACAACTCCACAAATGTTTCCTCTGATTGTGCTCCCGTGATTCTGTATTTGCCATTTACAATGAATGTTGGTACACCGCTAATATCGAGTTTTTTAGCTTCAGCACAGTTTTCAGCAAAACTGTTTTCATACAATGGATTCTTTAAACAGTCTTCAATTTCTTTTCTATTTAGACCAATTTTCTCGCCAATTTCAAAAAGCACAACTTCTTTTCCAATATCAAGACAACGTTCAAAATAGGCTTTGAAGACCTCATGGGTGAATTCTTGATTCCTGCCGACTTTTCTAGCGTATTCACCAACTATCAATGCTTTTCTTGAATTCGAGAGAAGTTTAGCATCACAGAAGTTGAGACCATATTGTTTTCCTCTGCACCTGAGATTTTCATACATCTCTTCTATTCCATAGATTCTTCTTGTGAGGTCTACTCCTTCTTCTGGAGTTTCAGGGTGGATTTCTATGCCGATGTGTTCTATTTCGATGTCGAATCTGTTTTTGAGTTTCTCAATGATTGCTTCACCAAGATAACAAAAAGGACAGATATAGTCGGAGTACATCTTGATTTCTATCTTCATGTAATCACCTTTAATCTGTTAGCTTTATTTTTGAAGGTTAAGCATCTCCTTAACAAGAGCTAAGCCTTTCTGAGTCATGATGTAATCTCCCTTTGATGCTTCTTGAGCAATCAACTTCGCATTAACCAGCTTTTTTAAGTGAAATGCGAGATGACCAGCTTTGAGGTCTACTATTTTTGACAACTCTGAGAAACTTTTCTTTCCTTCATATAGACTAGCTAGTATTTTGAGCCGTGAATCATTTCCTAAAGGTTCAAACAAGTTCTGCAAAAGAAATGGAATATCTAAAGACTGATTGTTAACTATCTTATCATTGCTAACGTCTTTAACCAAGACTATTTCTTGGTACGCTCTTTTTTCACTCTTTAGCTTCTTATCGAAATTGGAGGAGCAGTTTTCGCATTGCTGACCTTTGGTCTTTTTAACCATTAACTCGGTTTCAGCTATTTTGTCATCTAAGTCTGCGAGAGCCATTTTTGGTCCAGACTGTTTGATTACTTGTGTGTTTTCTTCTATTGTGTTTTTGTAATGCTCAAGGCATTTGTCTCTGTTTTGACAATTTTCTTTTAGCAAGGTTGCAATGTCTTGATTTAGAGATCGAGATCTTTGACCAGCATAGACCAATAGGTGATTTTGCGAAAGAATATCTTCAACCGCACGAAGACGTTCCTTCAAAACAGTTTCTTCTACCCTGTTCATGTCAGCTCTCAAGGCTTTAATCTCCATCTTCAACTCAGCGATTGCACCAATTAGGTAATCGGGTGATGAGTCTCTTTTTTTGTTAGCCAATAAACTAAACTTCCCTTTCATTTGCCGAGTATATTCTAATTCCCTAAAAGTATATTAGAGTTTTGCAGTTATGTTTCCATTAACAGGATGTGTGAAATTTGGTAAGTATACCTAAAGAAGTAATGGATGTTTTAAATGCAAGTGATTCAGCGAAAATGATTGCAACTATAGACGCTAAAGGCATTCCAAACGTAGTTCCATTATGGTTTGTAGTAGTAGACCCCGAAACTATTGCGTTCGCAGAAGTTTTCATCAAGAGAACAAAAGAAAACCTTGAAAAAAACAAGCAAGTTGCTCTTGCTGTGTTCAAAGGACCAATGACAGGCTACCAACTAAAGGGAACATTCAGTGGTTTCCAAACAAGTGGACCAATTTTCGATGACTTCGCAAAGAAGAGTATGGAAGCCATGAAAATTAAAATAAATAGTGTTGGGATAATAAAAGTCACTGAAGTCTTCTCTGCTTCGCCGGGACAAGGTAGCAAAAAACTAGCATAGATGCAAACGTTTACAAAACTCTCAAACACTTTTTTCTTTTTGTTGTCTATTTTAGGTTCAATATTTAGGTGATTTGAGATGTCAGGTGAAATAAAAAAACAAGTCGAAGAAATCGTAAATGAAAAAGCCACGGTCGAAAGAATAGCACGTGTAATAGACGTTGCTGGTAAGGAATTTCCTTGCTTAACATGCGCTTCGAGAGATGAATGTGGAAGCTTTAAATGGTTTAACAAGTGGTTTGGAACAAAATTTAACTCTGGACAAGAGTAGTTATTTCGTAACTTATTTCGGTTTATCCTCTTTGCTTCATAGCAAACTCTTGAAGCAACGGCACCTGAGTAATAATTATACCATCTTTTTCCAGTCTAATTAAGAATTATGTTAGAGAAACGGGGGATAATTATGTTCCAAAGTCAATGTTAAGTATTTTATGTGAATACCGTCGAGTTTTTTTTATTTATAATTGCGCGAAAATAGTGGATAATCATTGGGTTCGATTGAGAATAATATTGTGGATCTATGTCCTTCTTGTTTGAAAATAGTTTTAAGGGTTGAGAATAAGATTTGTTGGTTGAATAAATGTCGAAGTATCGTAAACACGTTTGGCAGCATGTTTTCGAAGCCGCAAAAAGCCTAAAGAGTGAAATTTTCTCAGCTACAGACATTATTGGAAAGGTACATTCAAGGCACGTTGTTTGTTTAAGGGAATAATTTTTGGCTAATTTATGGTGGTTGTGAAGGTCTTCTTGTCCTTCTTGCATAGTTCACGCACAAGGTTTCTTCCCATTAGGCAAACAGTGCTGATTCCAAATGTTCCTCCAGCCCATTGTCCTACCATGTAAAAATTCTGCAATCCAGGCAATGTTTTGCTAACACCCTTCTTGTTGATTTCTTTAGATAGTTCTTTAGGCGGCGGCCAAGGTTGAGCAAAACCACGATAACCACCCGTCCAATGCTCCACAGAAACCGGTGTTACAACATCAAAAGCTTCAATTTGGTTTGTGAATCCAGGAAAACGTTTCTCCAATCTCTGAGCAACCATATCGGCTAACTGTTTCTTGTGTTCTTTGTAGTCTTCATGATTTGCCGATAGTTTTTTCCAATAATCATAATTCGAGTCAAAATTAAGTTTTATAACACATTTGCCAACTGGTGCTAATGATTGATCAAAGTTTAATATTTCAATGTCGAGTCTATCTTTTTCTTTTTCTTCCACAGTTATGGGTTGATCCAAAAAGAGCACCATGGCATGGGGTTCATTGGAAAAGCTTCTGTTAACTCCATACCAAATCTCTAGCCCAAAAGGTTGAGTCTTTGGATATGAATCGTAGTATGAACGGATGAATTGATTTGAATATTTTTCATTGAGCATTCCAAATATTGTTGAATAGCCATCGGCTGCCGAAATTACTATGTCCGCAAAATGTTCCGATCCATCTTCAAGCTGAATTCCCTTCGCTACGTCGTTTTCAACGATTATCTTCTTTACCTTTGAATTGTAGTGTACTTCTCCGCCAAGTTCTATGAAGCGTTTCTCAATGTTGCGCTGAAAGAGCTGCTGAACCTCCGATTGGCCATCCTGCGTCAGCTATGCTTAGCATCGAAAGAAAAATTATGGGCACTATTGTAGGGACTTCTTCTATATCGTATTGAATTGTAGAGAATACTTTTTTGAGAAATGGATCTGTGAATTTTTGGGCGAATTCTTTTAAATTAATTTTACCATACTTCATAAAGGAACTCATCAGTGGCAGAATTTTCAGTTTTGCACCTACACCTCCAAACATTGCGCCAAATACATCATGACCGCTGAATTTCCGAATTGCCCCAGTGAATTCTTCGATTAGTCGGGCATCGGCTGGTGAGAGTTCTTTCATGTGTTTTTCCAGTTTTTCGATATCTGAGTACACTGTGAAAGCTTTGCCATCTACGTCTTCAACTTGAACAAATTCGTTAAAAGCGAAGGCGTTGGTTCCTTTTAGTGCTCCAAGTTCTTGCCATATTCTATTGTATAAAGTTCCAGTTGGTTTAGGTGAAACACCAAAGACGTTATGAACTGCATAGTCAAAATTGTAACCATTGCGTTTCCATGAAACGCAGACGCCGCCGGGTTTGTTTTGCATTTCAAAGATTTGGGCTTTGTATCCGTTCATTTGGCTGTAGCAGCCAGTGGATAAACCAGCCAAGCCAGCGCCTATAATTATCATAGATTTTTCTGCCATTGAAGTCCACCCAGAACATTATTTTTAATTACAAAAGTCGCAATTAAACCTTAGCAAAAGAGAAACTTAAGTTAAAAAAACTCTCACCATAGTTTTTAAAATCCATTTTCTAAATTCTATTTTCTGAAAACTGCATATTGTTCGCTGGGACAAACGAGTTTTTTCTTTCTTTCAACTCAGCAGCGTTAGGGCAAACTCAGAGCAGAACAACAACAGTTAAAATAGCACTGTTGTTCTTTTAGGCTCCGTCCTTTATCTTGGAAGTAGAAGTCAATGGCGCAAATTTCAACTGGACTACTACTGCTATACTCCTGTGTGAAGAACTTTTTTGCCGATTACTTTGCGATGTGTTTCAAAAATGCATAATTAACTTAGTAGAAGAAGAAGACCAATTTTTTCAGTCTTCTTCTTCTTTTGACCCTCTGATGTTTTGGCAAAGTCGAAGCAGTAGTTGTTGTTCACCCTAAAATTTCACTTCGAACAACACCTACTAAGAGCATGTGTTTTTTCAACTTCTCCTATTAAATGCAAGATTTGTTCCCGAGTTCCCAAGTTATACGATTTTTATGGGTGCGTATAGTCTCTAAAAGAAATAGTAAGACTCGATTTAGTATCAAAAAAGGTTTCTGGCATCTGAATTTGTTTAATGTTCTTTGGCAATTAGTCGTACCGCATTCAAAGCTGACAAAGCCGACGTTTCCATGCTTGAGATCGATGGCTCAATTGAATTAACATACATAAACCGTTTATCAATACGTGTTGAAGGCAGCTTAGTGATAGGCTTGAATATGGGGTAGGCGGCTTTCCAGCTATGTTCCAAAACTGTAACGGCGTCACTTTTGAAGACATCGTTGAATAGGTTGGTGTCAAGAGGTTTTGTGGATGAAATTGTAACTAATGATTCGCCATTGCTTGTTTTTTTTATTGCGAAGTGAGTTATTGGATCTGTGTCTTTTGTAGTCAATATTATAGCTGGTGGGTCAGCTGATTTTTTTAGTCCGAAGTGGTCGGGGTTAAGAATGCCTCGCATAACTCGCATGTAGACACTCTGGTAAGGTTGAGGTGCCCAGTTGTGCATGGATAAGCCATCAAATTCTATGTCAGCAAGTTCTAAGGGAGTAGCGAGAATAACGTTGTCAAAAACTTCTGTTTCAGCCTTTGAGGTTAAAACGTATGTTCCTTTGGATGTCTTTGTTATCTTGTCAATTTTTTGACCTAATTTAACTGCCGCTTTTGAAGCATTCGCAAGTTGAGTGGGTAAACTGTTGTTGCCATCTGCCAAACTATATGTTGGTCCTGAGTAGACACCAATCAGAGCTGAAAGCCCGGCGAAGCCTCCCAAGTCTGCGTTCTGAGAGTATATGACTCTTGTAATTGGAGTTATAACTTCGTTGATGAATGCTTGGTTTACTCTTCTCTCTACCAACAATTCTGAAAATGACATTTTGTGCCATTCATCGAGACCTGTGGATTCAAAAAGTTCTCCGATGTCGGCGGGGTTTTTTTGTTCTTCTTGGTATAGTTTGGCAACTTGTCTTCTTACTTTTCTGAGAAGCAAGAAAGTTCGAGCTAAGTTAAAGTGATATTTTGTAAGAAGGCTAAAGGTAGTGGCAAAGGATTGCTTGTTTGACCTATAAACTATTTTTGAACCGTTCCACACTGCAAAATCTTTGGGTCCTTCAACTGGTGCTATTTTTAGCCTCTCTGCATTTATTATATCTAAAAGTGTTTTGTTGAAACGGTTGAAGAAGGCAGCACCCAATTCTATGGTTACTCCTGATTGGTTGTATGTTTGGATTCTTCCGCCTATTCTGTTTTGAGAATCGTAGATTGTCACGTTTTGGTTTGGAAGGTATTTGTGTGCAAAATAGGCAGCTGAACAACCGCCTATGCCAGCGCCAACGATTGCTAATTTCTTCATTTCACATTCGAAAATATGTGCTCAAATAATAAGATAAACCTAAGCATAAGAGATGGATATTCTTTTAAAATAATGGGTAAATTTTTAGCAAGCTGCTCAACATTAGACTTAGAGTAAATACTATAGCTACTATCACAAAATCTTTGGCTAAGACTTCGCCCAATTTGTAGAGTTTTTGTGTGTCGGTTTTGTTTTTGTTGAATAGTGTTTGCCTCTTTTGAATTAGGCGCAGAGTGATAAAGCTTGCAAGTGTCACTAATGTAAAATAGTAGATAATTGGAAGCTGAAATAATGTGCCCACTAGAATCATAAGTGGAATCATGACATAGCCTAATATGATCGTTAAGAATAAGCCACGCCTAAAACCCAAAATTATCGGTATTGTTCTTGAGCCACTATTGAAGTCCGAGGCAAAATCAGCCAAATCCTCCCACAAACTATTCACTGCTGTTGTTACGCCGATTAGCAAAATCAATATTATTATGTTAATTGAAAACAAGTTGAAGAACGCTGCAATAATCATAACTGGAACCGCGCCCACTGTAAAATTAATGATTGGTTTATAGGTGGTTTTTCGAAGTCTGAAAGGTGGAACAGAATAGATTACTCCAAAAAAGATACCAATGCCGACAAACAATAACACAAAGGGCATCCATGTTGCCGCACCCAACATTAGAGACGTCGCACTAAACGCAACTGCGATAAATAAGCCAAACTTACCTACCTTCTTTGTGAACTTAGCCCGCAATGGATCTGACAAAACATCCAAATCCACGTCACAAATGTTATTCATGGCATCAACCGCACTCCAAATGCAAAAAACGATAACGCCAAGAAAAAGCGCTGCAGGCCAAACGAGAGCTTGACCCATAAGAAATGTTGCTCCAACTGAAATCATGAAGAGCATCAGCCCACGTTCAACAGAAATAAATTGGGCAAAGCCCTTCAAATCTTGGAGCATGCCACCCTTAACAAAACACACTTTCTTAAGCTTTTCACCTTGATTTCCAATCAAGCCCATGCCAACATAATGAAGAACTCCATTTATCCATCTGTCGGGATAAATTGACTTTGTATGATTGCTAATAATAACTAATGCGTTGGTCCTGTGGCTTCTTCGCATTCCACCTTGAGGACCGCACTTAAAAATCGAGCATAAATCATCATTATCGATTATTTGATTTTTCTCCAAACCAGGATTAAATACCATATCGATAGCCAATAGCATGTTAGGCTTACAACATATTTGTTTTTCTAAACCGAGTAGTATTTTTTGTATTATGACTTAAGATTCTGAAATTATTTATAGTCATGAACTCAGTTATGATTGGAGTTAACGCTTGGGTGTTCAATTCGTTTCATCTAGCATAGGTTGGAGAGCAACAGCTGGATCTGTTGATGAAAAAAACCTCTTATCCGAGTTTCAAACCGCTTTACTAGATGAGATCCGAGAGCTAAAAGGACAAAATATCGGTGGCCGCACAGAGCTATATGAGGGTAAGCGAATTTTCGCCAGCAAATCCCTAAACGTCTATCAGTTTTTTTCTGATGATGCTGATGAGTGGTATAACCGTAAACCACAAACCGAATTAACAATTAATGTAGACGGTCAGGATATTTTTGGGCGGCTCGATTCAGCTGATAAAAAAAGTATCTTCATAGCATTAGAGGTAGACATGGGAGATACAATAGAAGAAGCGATTCTTCAAGACTCTTCATTTTTCTTACTCGAGAAATTGAATAGCAAACTGGATAGTATAAAATCTGGTGAATTAATCGTTAATATTAGTGGGAGCATGAAGCTTTTCGGTTTTAGCCAACCAGCCTCTATTACTCCGATCCCAATAGATGAACAAAAACTTCTTGCCTTTAACCCAAATTGCGAACAAGAAATTGCTATCCGGAAGGCTTTGAGTCAAGAAATTACCTTTATTTGGGGACCTCCAGGAACTGGAAAAACCAAAAATTTAGCATCCATACTCGGACTTTTAATTTCTGCAGGGAAAAAAATACTGCTCACCGCCAATACCAATGCAGCAGTCGATGAAATCCTAAAAAAATTCCTCGACGACAAAGATAACATCATTTTAGCGCAAGAGGGAAAAATAATTCGCTTAGGGGCTCCAAGCTTTGAAGACGAAAAAATGGCGTTGGTTATGCCTAAATTAATAAGCGAAAAACGAAATGGACAGACACAATTTAACATTGCTAATTTCCAAAAAGAAATTAATTTCGACATAGAAAGAATTGCTCATTATGAAGAACAAGAAAAGGCAGTCATTGAAAACGGCCTACTAATGCAAGGATTGAGAAATGATCTAGCAAAAACCAAATCAAATATAGAAATACTCTCAAAAAAGTTTGAAACTTCAATGGGCAAGCAAGAATATTTCAGACAGACGCTATCAAGCTCTCAGAGAAAATTGGAAACAGCAAAGAATGCAGGCCTTATCAAAAAGCTTTTCTCAGGCATAAACAAAGAACAAATCGAAAAAGAAATCAAAGTTTTCGAAAACCAATACAAAATAACAAGACTCGAACTAGAAAGCCTACAAAAAAACCTCAATGATCTTACACACGAAAAGAACACATTTTCTGACAAAATCAAAGCAGCGAGTAAAATAGATCCAGAAAGTGGCGAAATCTTAACCCTTGAGTTAATCCGAAAAAAGAAATACGATCTGTTGGAAAAGAATCAAAGCCGTGAAAACGAAATAATGCGTCTTCAGGAAATCATGCAGGACGCACAAAAAGCAATTCTTAAAGAGACTCTGGTTATAGCAACAACTATTGCCCGAGCATGTATCGATTCAACGATAATGAAAGAAAAATTCGATGTTTTAGTTGTTGATGAGGCAAGTATGGCACCCCTTCCAAGCATTTTCTATTTAGCCGGATTATGCTCAAGCCACTACGTAATTTCTGGAGACTTTAGGCAGCTCTCTCCAATAGCACAAGGCAATACTCCGTCTGTTCAAAAATGGCTAAAAAGAGACATTTTCTCTCAAGCCGGAATACTTGAACGGGTAGATTCAAACAGAGACGATGAAAGACTTGTCATGTTAAGAGAACAATACAGGATGCACCCTTCTATATGCAACTTGATTAGCGAAGTAGTTTATGATGGAAAGCTCAAAACTCCGGAGAGTGTGGCTGCTTCAAAAGAACTACTTGCTAAGTTGCCTCCGTTTGAAGGAAAAGCCTTAATTTTTTGCGATACAGCAACCACTAACCCATATATTGCAAGACCAAAAAACTCTTTCTCCAGAATAAGCCCATACTCCGCAGTTGTTTCAGCAAATTTGGCCCTAAAATGCGTTCAGGAAGCAGCTAAAAAGGGATTAAAACTAAAAGTCGGAATTGTTACCCCATACAACGCCCAAGCCAAACTCATTTCTAGAATACTTTACGATCAAGACCCAGAACAAAACCAAATTATGGCTTCAACCATTCATCGCTTTCAAGGAAGCGAGAGAGACTGCATAATATTTGACCTCGTTGAAGGGGAACCCCTTAGTCCAGGAAAACTAACACAAGGTCCATTTAGAAGATCTGAGCCAGGAAGACTAATCAATGTGGCAATTTCCAGAGCAAAAGGAAAATTCATCTTAGTGGGCAACAGCGAATATATTGCCAAACATTTTTTGGCCAACGATGCAGTACCAAAGGTGCTTGAGCAAATAAAATCAAAAGGCGAAGTGGTAGATTCAAACATTGCTGACTACTGGTCAAACCAGCTTAACGATGGCTCAAATCAAAACAGAGTGATAGGCGACACCAGCTTCACAATTTATGACCAAACCAACTTCTATCAAGCTTTTCTTGAGGATGTGCAAAAAGCAAAATCGAGAATTGTAATTTTTAGTCCATTTGTCTCAGAAAAAGAGTAGAGACTTTGCTCAACGATTTTCATGTAGTATCCCAGAGAGGCGTTCCAGTTTATATTATAACTAGAAAGACCTCAAAAAACGATGTCATAGAAGACCTTCTAACAAATAACGTGAAAATCATTTTCGCGTCAAAAGGCTTAGGCTTCGAAGAATACGATAAGTTTCATTTCAAGCTTGCCCTTATCGACAGTTCAGTGATGTATTACGGCAGCTTAAACATCCTAGCTCAATTCGAATCAGCAGAAAGCATGATTGCATTTAGAACAAAAAGAACTGTATCACAATTAGTTCGAAACTTTGGAATTGACCAAATTATAAAAGAATACTTGACATCGAATAACTACAAGGAATATCATAGTACTCCCCCTTCAAATTTATCTAAAAAATCCCAACAAACTGTAAAATTAGACAAATTACTTTTTACTGAAAATCACTCTGAAAAAGAGGAGCAACCTACCGAATTACAGAAAAACGACAATTCATATGAAGCATATATTTCAAAAGAATTAGGAAGGATTGAGCCTGGTAATGGCATACTTATTATGACAGAAGCGAAGCTACGCGATTTAGGAGTAAAATTAGGGTTTGATTGTTTTGTTGATTATGCAGTCGATAATCTTCTGGAAGATTCACTTACAAGGTATATTAGCGTAATATGGATGAAGGGAAGAGAGATTAAAGTTGCATTTCAAGTTATAGAACAAGAATTTGAACCTGAAAGGAAGATGTTTGATATACAGAAGATTACGATGCTGCAGGCAAAGGAGAAGTACCTTCTTGAGGTTTCCTCGCTTAAAGGTTCAGTAACCATAACGAAAACTACTAATCCCGCAAGCATTGAAATCACACAAAATCATAATACTATAAAACAGACAAGACCAATTTATGAACCATTTGACCTAAATAAAATTCGCTTAAAATATCCTAGAGCCTATGATAGTTGGTCTGAAGCTGAAGATAAGCAACTGATTGACGAGTATAATCATGGTTTAAAAGCATATTCCATCGCTATAATTCATCAAAGGCAAAGAAGCGGAATTAAGTGCAGAATTAGGCGAATGCGTAAATTACAACTAATACAATAATGCAGCTTTGTAATAGGATCGTGCTTTAATTTAAACTGGGTTCTCTATCACCCGAGGCTACAAGGCTGATTTGTTAATTAAAATACAAGAATATACCTTTTTTTCTGTCTGTAATTAATAAAATTATTTTCATGAGTTATTAGTATTTTTACCTGTTTCTTTCTAAGAAGAACTTTTTCCAAACTCTATTTTTGAAGTCTTATTCAACCTATAGTTTTGAGGTGGAGCACTGAGTTTTTCTTCTATTTCAGGTTGGCAATCTCTGCATAGAGGTTTATCGAAGTTATTTAGAGAAAACTTGTACTCTCCGTAAGTTATTGTTTGTTTGCATTCACTGCAGAAGTAGGTTTTTTTGGGTGTGGCGGTTTTTTGGTGTTCAATGCACAGAGCTTAAAGATTTTTTTTAAGGAGAACTTTTTCCAAACTCAATTTTTGAAGTCTGATTTAACCTGAAGTTTTGAGGTGGAGCACTGAGTTTTTCTTCTATTTCAGGTTGGCAATCTCTGCATAGGGTTTATCGAAGTTTTTGAGTGAAAATTTGTACTCTCCGTAGGTTATTGTTTGTTTGCATTCGCTGCAGATGTAGGTTTTTTTGGGTGTGGCTGTTTTTTGGTGTTCAATGCATAGAGCTTTGCCAAAGTTGCTTGTTGAGTATTGTTGGATTGCTTCGCTTATTGGTTCTTTGCAGATGCTACAATAATTGCTTGTCATTCGATCCAAACTGTTTTTATTTCCTTGATTTGGCTAAAATGAGGATCATCTGAAAAGCAAACGGCATTTAAAGACAATGCTGTGGCTGCAATCATGCTGTCTCCCATTGAGAGCTTGTATTTTTGGCGCAGTTCCGCGGAGATCTCTGCAATTTGGTTATCGACAGGAATTATTTTGAATTCTTGTTTTAGGAAAGCGACTTTGAGTTTTGCGGTTTCTCTACCTTCGTTAGCTAAGGAAAGCTTGTATAGCTCATGTATTACTATGGCAGAAACGTATTTTTCACGTCTATATTTTTCTTTCCGAATTTTCTCCAACATTGCGGAATCTTTGGAATTATAATATTCCATGAAGAAGCGGGTATCGTAGACTGCTTTATTCATCTTCTTCCCTGAGTTTGTCGAGTTGCTTTTTCATTTCCTCAGGTGTTGCAATATGTGAAAATGCTCCGGCCATGTCCCAAAATGATTTCTTAGGTTTCAACAATATGCCCTCGTCTGTTTCAACTACTTCAAGCCTTGTTCCTTCTTCAATTTTGAACTTTCTACGCAACCTTACAGGGATGGTTGTCTGACCTTTTCTTGTTACTACAACCTCAGAATCCAACTTAAAACCTCGCACTACATTAATGACCTCTTACAAATTAAGCATTTCCATAGAGAATCCAGAAATCAAATTTTTTTGGGAGTTGAAATTATCTGTTGCAACTGCCGCAATTGCTGCGATGTGATCGTTCTCGAAGCCAAAATTGAAGACAAAATAAGAAGGCTCTAAACGATGACTTTAGTGGAACTGCAGAGAAATAGGGTCGCCAACATGCAACCACACTCACACCCACACTACTCAACTTAGCAACCATGTTGACTGTGTGAACCAACCTCTCTTCCCACACTCAAAACACAAATGAAAAACAACGCAAACCAAAAAACCAAACAAATCTAAACCTCCAAGTGTAGTGTGCAATTTTAAAACTCCACACCCACACAAAGAACAAAAAGTCTTGCTGCCACCTTTGCCCGTCCAAGACAATGGTGAGCAGTTTAACTCATCTGTGGCCATGATTTTGCCATCTACTCTTACTTCGAGCGAGTGCCATGTAACCTTGAAACTTCTACAACGTAATCGAAGGGAGGGTTGGGAGAGTTGTATATGCTCACGACTGCTTGCATTTCGAAGTTGGGTCCTTGGCCGCTCCAGAAGAATAAGTCTCCATTGATTTTTGGTAGTAGTCCGGCTTTTTCAAATTTATTAGTTGCCTCTGCATCTTTATTATGTTAGATTGGTGGGTTAATGGCAAAGACTGCATATTTAGATGAAGACGACCGCAAGCTTCTTTTTGAAACCAAACAAAAGCTAGACGAGGCTACAAAGTTGATGAGTGAACTTATGGAAACCATCGATGTTTTAAGTGATCCAGAAATGATGAAAGCCCTCAAACAAGGAAAAGCTGACATCAAAGCTGGAAGAGTCAAGGATTTGCGTTCCCTTCTGAAGGAAGAGCACGTTGAAGCCTAAGTTCACTGTTGTTTTGTCGAGGCAAACTGAGCATTTCTACAAAAAGTTAGAGCCAAAAGACAAAGCAAATCTGCAAGAATGCTTGATTAGTTTAGAAGTGAATGCTTACGCTGGAAAACGGCTTCATGGAGACTTAAAAGATAATTTTAGTCTTCGTGTTGGTAAACTTCGAATAATTTACTCTGTATCTGAGAAAGACAAAGCTGTTTATGTCATAGCTGTAGGTCCAAGAAGAAATGTCTACCAGTGATTAGGCATTTCGAATACGGATCCTCTACAAAATTGCTAAGCAACCTGGAGCAACATCTGCAAGTGAGTGTAGCGTTATTCACAATAACTTGGCGGAAAGATTATTAATTTTAAAATCATTAATTATAACTGGTGATTTTTTGAGAATTAAATTAACTAGTGTGTACGTTGATGATCAGGAAAAAGCTCTAAAGTTTTACACTGAGATGCTTGGTTTTATAAAAAAGGCGGATATATCAGCTGGGGGATACAGGTGGTTGACTGTTGTTTCACCCGAAGACCAGACTGGTACTGAGCTGGTTCTTGAGCCAAACCAAAATCCAGCTGCAAAAGCTTACCAGCAAGCTCTTTTCAAGCAGGGTATTCGTGCAGCAGCATTCTTTGTAGATGATGTCCAAAAAGAGTATGAACGACTAAAAAAGCTAGGCGTAAACTTTACCATGAAGCCGACAAAGCTTACGGGTACGCCTTCGACGATTGCAGTTTTGGATGATACCTGTGGCAATCTAATACAAATCACACATATCCAAACATAGTATCTAAAATAAAAAAAGAGTTTTTGGAATTTTTATTTTCTTGCTATTTATCAAGATGCCTGTTGACTAAATCGTTTTTTTCGCTTTCTTTGCTGCCAAAGCAACTGTGCAAGTTGCGACTGCTATCATAGTAATGATTAAAGCGAGCGATGCGTTGCTGAATTCTGGCACTGTCGGGCTCGGAGAAGTCGTTGCAGACGTAGTTTTAACGTACACGTTTCCTGTATCGGCTGCTGTGAAACCGTTATTTGTGATTCTGAATTCAAAGAATTGACGGAAGCCTGTTACCCCGGTATATGAGATTTCGAAGCTTGTTGCGTTGACTATGTGCCATATGCCATCATTTGTGCCAAATAATGCTGTGCCATCCTCATAAAGAGTTATTGCGGTTCCTGTTGATGCGTTTGAATAAATGCCAGCCATACTTGACAGAGTCGGGTATTCACTTGCGCTACTTAAGCAACAAAATGAAGCTGCGCCAACAATAATAACGATTAAAGCAACTGCAATTATTCCACCATTAAGGCTCTTCTTTTTTGGAACTAAATCTAGATTGCTCATTTCTTATCCCTTTAATTTATCCTCGTTGCAGTGAACTACTTAAAAGGTTTGGGATTAATCATCATGTGCGACAGATATTTTCTTGCATTTCCTTTTCTGCTCATTTACAATCACAAAACGTTTACCCAACTATTCCAGCCCTCTCGGCATCTACTACTAAGAAGTAACTTGCAGTTAGAATTTTTCATAATATACATTTTTCAAGGAATCCACTCAAATTGCATGCTTACCTTAGAAGAATTTCGGAAATTGTGTAAGTTTTTTTAGAAAACACAAAAACCAATAATTCTAACGAAACATCTATGAGACTATGCGAATTCTTTTTCTAGTGATAATCACAAGTTGGTTTTGAATGTTTTTTAGGTTTAGCCTTAATTGGGCCTTATCAAGTGCTTGAATTATGCTTTGGGTTGTTCCCTCTTTGGTGTTGACGAGTATGACCGTAAGCTTGCGTCTGTAAAGAGTATGATACATTTTGGCAAAGTCGACGTCTTGTGTGAGGACTGCCATGTTGTTTTGGATAGCGAATGCCGCGATCTTCTTGTCAGTTGCTCCTCTGAGGTTGGCATCTGCTAAGGTCACTATTTCAAAGCCTTTCTGCTTCAGCCAATCCACAACGCGTTTTGGTATATTTTGGTCGATGAGGATTTTTGCCAAAGACGCTGCTTCCTCAGATCTCAAACAGGAATAACTTCTTCACGACCAAGGCATTCGGATGCATATAAGAGGGCAGCTTTAATGTCTTCTTTCTTCAGATCCGGGTAATCATTTAGAATTTCAACTTCTGTTACCCCATTTGCCAAGAGTTGAACAATCAGCTGCACGGTGATACGGGTGCCCTTAATGACTGGTTTGCCAACCATAACTTCGGTGTCTATGGTTATTCTATCCATCGGTTCCATTCAAATCACCTGTTTTACATATCAGCATCTGGTTGATATTTGTCTGCTCGTGATATATGAGCGTATGCACTGCATAATTTCCCAGAACCCATAAAGAAATAGCGTTCTCAAAGAGAACTCAAGAACACACCAAGTTTATGCTACTAAAATAACACAGGGTTTCTATCATTATCCCAGAGAATACACCTCGATTAATTGCACTTATTTGGGGAAACAATTTTTATTCGAACATTCCTTCAAAGATCTCACAATGTTGGTGTGGATAGGAATAATTTTGCTGGATTAGTTCTATCAAGATATGCCTTTTTGAAAACTATTGCAACTACTGCTGCCAATCCGAAAACCAAAACTATCACTGCAATTGCGAAGTAGGGTACTTCTGGAATTGCAGTTGATGCAGGTATCTGGGAAGAAGTTGGGTTTGCTTTGGGTTTCTGCGTTGGTTCTATTGTAGTCGAAGGTGTGTTTGATATGGGATGGCTTGGGGGAGTTGTTGCTGCTGGAGTTTGAGTGGGTGCAGCGGTGGGTGTTGGAGTTGGAGTAGGTGACGGTGTAGGGGTTGGTGAAGGAGTAGGCGATGGCGTGGGTGTTGGGGTAGGTGTAGGAGTAACGTTTGGAGTCGGTGAGGATTGAATGTTAGAACTAATGAAGAGCGTGTGCAATATGTCTGTAACGGCGTTTACTGCAAGATTTAGAGATTCTCCAGCGCGGATCCAATAAGGAGAATTAGGGTTGGAAGTGTCATAGTTGTTATTCATCCAGACGCAATTGTAGGTTCCACCCCCGTCGAATGTGGTGTCAAAAGCAAGGTTTTTGGCAGCATCATAAGCTGATATTGTTGACAGGGCTCCATCAAACAATAAGTATGAATTATACGTGTCAGAGTATGAGTTTGTTCGGGTTTCAACATAACTTTCATAGTTTGAGTGGTTATTTCCGGTTTCAGCTCCCCAATCAGTACTTGCCCCCATTACATGGGCGAAAACAGCCACATCTGCAATGTAGTGGCTCATTATTCCAGCAGTTAACGCAGCACCCGAAAAGTTCCCTGCATTTAAAAGGTTTAATGCAGTTTGGTATTCTTCAGCAGCTCGATCAGCTGCAACATCATCCTGCAATGAACCATTTGCCCAAAAATAGACATGATGTTTTGTCGTATCACCAATATGACCAACAACAGAAGCATTGTTATTGTCTGGGAGTTCAGTTCCATACAGATAAGATGCCAAGTTATCGATGATGTACTGTTTCTCTTGGGTTGGCAACCAATCTAAGGCATGTTGAGCAATCCAATCATGTGTTCCATAATCCGGGTAAGAAGGGTCAGCAGAATAGCCGCCGTTACTCCAACCTTGAACAGATCCCACACAAGATGCTACAAGTGAGCCAAGAAGTAAAATTGCTACTATGGAGATTTTCTTTTTCATTTAGACCAATCAGTGGATATTAGAGATATATTAGATTTTGTTAGATTTACTATTTGCTAAACTATCAATTTTTCAGAGTGAAACATGAAAAGTCGTGTACCCCAGCGATACAGTATCCTCTGTCACCTTTGGAAGCTGGCTATTATTTTGCCTTCCAACCTGACTTCAAGCGAGTGCCAGGTAAACCTCGAAACTTCCACAACGTAATCGGAGGTTGAATTGGGGAAGTTGTATATGCTCACCACTGCTTCCCATACATAACATTATGTGGTAAAAAAGTCGCCACTAAAGACATAGACATAATCCTCACCAGCCAAGAAGACCTAAACAACCTGCAAGCAACCCTCAAAACGAGATTAATCAGATTAGCCTATTTTGGGTATTGCCCTTTAATGTTCTATGATTCTAAAGTTCATTGTCTTTCTGTGACTTCGTATTCAACTTCTTTCCTAAACGGCTTGAGTGCCTTTAGCAATCCCTTATCCAAAGATGCAACAAAGACCTTTTCTTTGCCTTCATAATAGAGTTGGATAACGAGTGTTATAAGTTCGGGGTCGCCTTTCTTTATCACATCTTCTGGCATCGCCTCCATCTTACTCAAATGCTTTCTCACGTTATCCATCACTTCTGAGTATTTTCTATAATTCACAGTTTCCACTTGAATAAGACCCTGCTCAATAGCAGTGTTAATTCTTGCAACAGAATCGAGTATTCTGTTTGCCAACTCGGGAGATGTTTCTCTGATTTTTTCTGCAAATCCTTTTGGTTCATCAATGACTTCTTGCGCTATCGCTTTGGGAATTACGACTTTATAGTTTTGCTTCTTTTTCGCCTGCAAGAAGTTCTCTAGTTTCCCTTTTCTATCATAGAATATGAGTGTTGATGAGTCTACTACAAGATAATTAGGCATCGAGGGCGCCAGCTTCATCTAGAAGGGAGACAAACTCATAGTAGGTTATTCCCAGTGTGGCGGCGGCTTGCCTAAAAGTCATCTTTCCCGCCTTCGCCTTAGATGTAACTTTGTTAAATTTCTCTATTCCAACAGCCCCAAATCGACCCTTGTAAAGATCCATCATAGTTTGTTCCTCGAATGCCTCCATTAGCTTTTGTGGCGAAATCTCAAGCTTAAAATCACCAGCAAAATATACTCGAGTGTTACCTTTAGCTTCACTTTCCACAGCTCCTGCTGCTTCAAGCTCTCGTAGGTACTTGTAGACAGTTGGTAGGGGATAGCCTAAATGTTTTCCAATGCCTTCGGCGGTCTCGCCTCTATGCTTTGCTAGGTGTGCGATTATCTTTGCTTTGTTCGGATTCCCTATTGCTCGAAGGATCGAAACTGTTTTCTCAGACATAAAGGTCAGTTAATAAAATATATAATGACAACTATAAGCATTTTGGACTTCCTGCAGATGAAAATAGTATAAGGCAAAAGCTGGAACCTCTACAATGCCCTGTGACAAAAGCGCTCTCTTCGACTTTCTAAGCGTACTAAACGAGGACTTGCCAAAGAAGATTACTCTGGTTGCTGCAGGCGGTACAACTATGACTCCACTTGACCCAAAACCATCAACCATCGATATCGACTTTACAATTCCAGGCTGCGATAAAATGGAATTTGAGCAAGCTCTAAAAAGCAATCCGTCAGGCTATAAAGTTGACCGATGGACTGACGGCTGCGTATTCTGCCAGACGCTTCCCAAGGATTACCTGGAAAAATAGTGTCAAAATAAAGGAATTCAGCCACATTTCGCTAAGGGCTCTCCAACCTGTCGACATAATCGTAACCAAAATTGGGCGGTTAAATGCAAGGCATTTTACTAGTTAATTTTATTGCAACGATGATGTTTGTGTAGAGTAAACTTTATCTGCAAATAAGTATGAAAGTTATACTGTGGGAACATGGTACAAGAAAAATCAGATATAGCGGTGGTAGGAACTAAGGGTCAGATAGTTATTCCTCAGCACTTAAGAAAAGAGCTTGCAATAATTCCAAACACCAAAGTCATTTTGTACCGAAAAGATGACAAACTTGTCCTAGCAAAACTCAGCATTCCCCCATTAGAAGAACTACGAGAACTTTTCAGCGAAATCGACCAACAAAATAAGGGGAAAAATAAACCTGACGAACAAGAAATAATAGACGACATTCAAGCTTACAGACGATTAAAACCAGTGACCAAAGGCGCATGAAATGGTTCGCGTGGTAATTGATACCAATGTTTTAGTGTCAGCTCTTATCGATGACGGAAAGCCTCGAAGACTTGTCGTTGAACTTTTGGATAAACACACTGTTATCTTATCAAGGCAAATGCTTGCTGAACTCGCAGATGTATTATCGAGAGATAAGTTTTCTGTCACAAGTTCTCAGGTTGATCGGTTTGTTTCAAGTTTAGTTCGAATATCTAAAATTGTGCCAGATAATTCTCAGTTCAAAGCCGTATTAGAAGACCCAGACGATAACAAGGTCCTCAATACAGCGGTCAGCGGAAGAGCAGACTTTATCGTTACTGGAGATCACCACCTTTTAGTGCTGAGTCAATTCAAGAAAACAAAAATCGTAAACGTAAACCAAATGCAAAACATAAAATCAAGACGAAAAACTTAAGAAATAAAAAATGAAAGAGTTCCTAAATACACTTTCAACGCAGGTTCTGGGAGAGTGCTAGGGCGTTTTTTTCATTGTCTTGAAGACTTATTAAGCCACTGATATAAGAATCTCAAAATGGAAGATCAAATTGGCGCATGAACTCAAAGACTTTATTAAAAGGTTAAAACCAACTGTGTTTGTTTACAATTTTATTGATGAAAAGCCCGCAAGAATTGACCGCTTTTTAGAAGTAGGTGCCACACTAAAGACTAACGATAAATACGAAATCCTCACTTTTTGGTTTCGCTGGGACCATGATTGGGAAGGTGATGGTGTGGAAGATTGGGAACCAGTTACTTACGTAATTGATGGAGAAAAAGTCATTGACGTTCAAACTCGGACTCATTGGCATATTGTTCGGTGGATGACTGATAGTCCAATCTTTGACGGTGAAAGAGCTATTGTATACTTTAGTAAACATGGCCATGCGCCATATATGAGAGTCCAATCGAACATTGGATGGCTAAAAGGAGCTTTTGACAGGACAATAACTGGTTATGCCATACCTGATTTTTTCGAAGTAATGGGTGAAATTGCCGGATATGTGCAAGTCTCTAATTACGAGGTTGTAGAGAACCGTGAACCTCCAAGTACTTCAAGGGCGATTACGGGAGTTAGAATTCTTGGGAAAAGATTCTTTGCAAACTGCTACAAAAAGCCTAATCGCAATAGTCGCTTACTCTTTTTGGGCCTTGTATCTTTGTAAAACTTCATCTATAGATTCTGTATCTTTGCTATCCTCAAGTACGCGATATCCTACAATCCAATTTTTGAGAGACTCACTTATTCTCAATACATCTCTTTTTATAATCTCGGGAGATTTGCCGTCTGCAACCTCCAGAGCCTTGAACATATAGGCAAATCCTGCGGATAGGGGTTCTTCTGGATGCATCTTAAACCACTTCCCTACTGTATCACTGATTGCAAGCATTTCATCTTGCAACTCCTCTTTAGCCAACTTTTGCCTGCCGACCTTGTCTAATTTATCAACTACAAATGTGCTAAAACCCAACGAATCGCAATTCAATGCATTCTCATAAGGGTCCTCGATACTGCCAGCAATTATAGCAATCTTCTCGGGATCTCTCTCAGGGATTGATATTCTTAGTTGATATTTAACACCATACTTTCTAAAGATAGGTCCTATATCTCCAAGATTTCTCTGAGGAATCTCTATCACACAATCAGCTAATTTCCTATGCGGCATTTTAAAAAGAAGGCCATCCCTATTTTACCGTATAATTCATCGTGAAATTTAGTCTTAACTTTAGGATTCTTTGAAGAAAACTCATATGCAATTATAATGTTAGCTCTAGTTAACTTTTCGCAGCCTTCTACTTGCATTGAAAACAATACCGCCTTAGTTCTGCAACTGTAATAATGTTAATGGATATTATATAATCATTATGCTACAACCATAAAATCGAAAAAGGAAAAAGCGAATAAAAGACTACTTAAAGACGGTTTCATCATAAGACCTGAGGTAAGCTCCTTTTATGAACAATATCCACTTCTCAGTAAATGGTTTTAGAAGT
This sequence comes from Candidatus Bathyarchaeota archaeon, assembly GCA_963739495.1. Taxonomy (GTDB): domain Archaea; phylum Thermoproteota; class Bathyarchaeia; order Bathyarchaeales; family Bathycorpusculaceae; genus Bathycorpusculum. The sequence goes on from CAVUAM010000003.1 coordinate 70,522, forward strand.
TTTCTTTTTTGACGTAGGCGAATAGCATGTCAAGTTTCAATCATCAAAGTTGATGTCGCCTTTTTGCCCGGTTCACAGCATCTTCTGTTGCGGCTTTTTCAGCTAGGTTTTTTAGTTCTTTGTGTTCTTTGCTTGTGTCAAGCCATTTTTCTGCTTCTTTTTGTGGAGCCTTCGGGAGGGGTATGGTGACGAAAAAGGAGCCGGCGGGTATGATTATTGCTCTGGATTTTCTTAAACCTAACTTTTTTGGGACACTCATTCTCCCCCGCTCATCGATTTCAACAACGGACATAGGATTCCCTCAAAATACTATTGTACCCGCAACTTAAAAAATTACCCCATATAACAGCAATTGCCCTCTGTGAATCATGCGGTAATCTGCGAGAACTGTACATTAATTGATGAAATCCAGTGATTCTGGTGATAACAAGACTCAGAGGACCTATTTTTCTATGATGAAGGCATTTAAGAACTCGAAAACCTTCATAGAGTCTGGTTATGCTTTCTGAATTTATACGCGCGGCACCCTTCGATGCGGATTATAGTGGAGGTGTTTGGGCTTGTTTTTCTTAATGCAACTTTCGGTTGCAGGGTTGCTTTTTGGGCTTAATAGATTAATATGTGAGCCACAAGTAAGCAAGCAAATGCTAGGCAATTATGCTTTTATATGAAGTCTTCACATAGGTCGTGGATTTGAGGGTTAGATTTGAAGAAGTGTGGCTTGTGCGGGGAAGAAATCAAGGATGGCAGGTACTTCACGGTTTATCAGTGTAAAGGAACGGAGAGCAGGCTTGTACTGGTAGCTTGTGAAAGAGATTTTAAAGATGAGGCATACCGAGAAATCATAATGAAAATCTCAAGTATGTGAAAGCCTTTTCAATAAATAAAAAATAAAGAGAGATAAGAAACGTGGGACTCGTCAGTTCGTTACTTTCACGGCTACTAAATGCCAAACCCTTTTCATCGGAATCTCTCGATAAATTGGCAGAAACTATGCAGATAACCAAGATTTTGAGAGCAGGCAAGTTGGAGCGGTACTATAGTGTTGGTTTCTTGGCGCCTGTCGGCATGGCTTTCTTGGACAGGGTATTCTTCGACAGTACTTGCCTTCAGGTTCTTTTGCCTGATGAGTTGCTCGCTGTTGGAGCGCATGAGTTCACTCACCTAAAAAAAAGGCATGGAACAAAAAAATTCTTTCGCCTAACAGTTCCTGCAGCAATACTTGGAGTCCTGATGGGGTTTTTTGTGTTCTTCAACTTTGCCTCGATCGATTCAATTCCTCTTGTCGGCAGTTTAGGCAAGGTTGTATCTGGTTTGCTCGCCACCTTGTTCTTCGGTTTTTTTGCTTTGGTTGCCGGCTTATTTGTCAACGCTAAATGGCTTCGTAGCCTAGAAACCGAATGTGACCTAAGCTCAATTAGGTTCCTAAATGCCGAACCGATGGTATCTGCTTTGATTAAGATAAACAATCTTCGACCCAGAAGAATGACTCGCCTAGAGCGGTGGCTACCCAAAGTCTACCCAACAATTGAACAAAGAATAAACGATATCCATACAGCAGCCGAGAACAAAAAGAAACAAAGTTCACCAGTTCAATACGGCTATCCAGCTGCTTTATCTTCGAATTAAGCATGCACCGAACATCTGTGACTGCAACGTCCCACCAACATACATTATTAACCTCTTGGGTGCTTTTGAAATTGAGGAGATTCTGATGTCTATTAATGAGAATAAAGCTGTGGTACGTCAATTTATCAAAAAAGTTTTGACAGATCACGATCTCGACGCAGTCGACAAATTAGTTGCCGCGAACTACGTGAACCGCGCTATAGGCAATGCCGACTTAGCCGGCTTTAAATCTATGATTTCCGCCATGATTTCGGCTAAGCTTGTTTCGAATATTGAAATTGAGAATCTGGTCGCCGAAGGCGATTCGGTAGTTTTCCGCGGCAAATTTAAAGCAGCCACACCCGATGGGAAACAAGTAACTGCCCGAGGCATAACCTATTATCGTCTTGCAAACGGCAAGATCGTCGAAGATGATCCGGTGTTTATTCCAGATCTAACTCAAATATTTGGTACCCTGATGCCGCCAAAGACTAATCCCTAAGCCGATTAATCCACACATTTACAAGAAACGTCCACTTTGAGTAGTTACTCTATTCAAATGCGACGCCTAATTCCTTTGTTTGAAAGGAGAAGGGTGGTGAGTATGTTCTGAAAGAACTTTTTTGTTTGTTCCATAGAAGGGCACTGTTTTTTTATGTTAAAGCAGTGATATTCTATTTGTGCCCAACTACTCCAAGAAACCTGTCCTAGCAGCTAGCGATGAAGAATACCTAATGCTAATTGAAGTTAGTGAAGAATTTGAGAGACAGAAAATCGATAAAACAGCTCGCGAAAAACTTGGAAATCCGGCTGAAGCGGTTTTAAGGAATCACCTTCTAAGAAGAAACCTTAACCTTTCAATGATTCCAAACGTTACAATCCAAGGATCTAAGATTAAAAATGGTCTGCTTCTTTTGAAAAGCGGCGTGGACCCAAACCAAAACACCTACCTGCCTAACCAGGTTAAAATGGTAATAGAGGTTAAGAACAACTCTGTGGGAGGTAAAACATTAAAGAACGGTAAGCTTGAAGACCCAAATAAGGTTCTGCGCACTAAATTTAACGAGCTTGAGGCAACAACTAACGTGAGGAATTTTGCTGTTGTCGTTTTTTCTGAAATGCTACTTCCACCCAAGACTCCTTACAAATGGCGATTTAAAGAAGATGTGATTGGAAAAGAAAACTGTAAAGTCTTTACCTTAGTTGCGCGTCAGCTGTATCCTTCTGGCGGACTTTACATAAAATCCAACATAGAGGGGATGCTTCAAAAAGAGCAGATGAAAAAAACCGGAGAATTCCAAGAGCTAATCAATTACCTCAAATGCTTATAACGATAAAGGTCGTGTTGGTTTGGTTTTATATAGTCACCTGTGCAAAAACTAAAGAACCGAACGCAATACTACGCCGCGCTACAAGCATACGAAAAAGACAACAACATACGTCCAACTTTGGAACTCATGCTAAAAGAGTTCCGTGCCCTCAAAAAACTCCTAAAATAAGGTGACTACAAACGCACAAATGTAGTCACCTCGTTCAATTCAACCCTTAAGACACCTCTTGGTAGGACTGAGAAGAGTTCACATTGGCTCATTTGTATTGATACACAGAATAATAAAAAACCCGCCGACTGTGCAAATCATAAAATACACACACCATAACGAAGTTTTACTTCTGACCTGCTAAAGCTGCTTATCTTTTATTCCTTGAAGATTTTTAGGAGGCCTTTTATAACATTGGCGCTGACATAAGAAAGACCCTGAATTGCCAATTACATCATACTTATGCAGAAAATGTGGCAGAAACTACTCGAAAGAAGAGTATGTGCTGAGCAAATTCTGCCAGGAATGCGGTTCTTTTCTAATAGCCAATTTTAGAATGCAAAATCAAGGGTTATCATCGCTGCCAGCTAAATCTAATGATTCTTCCAAAGAAAAATCCACTCTAAGTAGGGCAGCTGAGAGTCTTAGAAAAAGGGTAGGTGATTCAAAAGAATATGAGGTCGTCTCTGAAACCGCCAAGGAGGAGACGAAAAAACCCATCTTTGAAAGTTGGATATGGGGCGCCGAATACAACGACGCATTGTACCTTGAAAGCGAACTGATCAAACAATATCAGGGTAAAAGTCTTGAAGATGCTATATCTGGTAGAGTAGTTTCAAATGAGCAGGGCGAATGCTACTCTATTTCAGCTTCGTGTACATCTAACTTCAAATTAGCATCTTACGATGAAAGCAGACGACACATCATCTCTGACCTAAAAGTCCTATCAGGCATAGGACCGGTAAGTGAACAAACACTAAAGCGCAAGGGTTACAAAACAGTAGAAGACTTAAAGCGTCATCCTCGATGGAAAAAGCAAGCCCGCGACTTCATGCAAATGATCGATAGAAAAGAAGTCGACTCGATGCAGAAATTGCTCTGGCAAGCGTCTCCCAAAATCGCATCCGCTACTCCATTATTTAGCGGGATTTTGCCAAGATCAAGACTTCGCCATAGTAGACATAGAAACCCTGGGATTATCCGAGAGACCAATAATCTTGCTGGGCATAGCAAAACCAAGTAAAGACCATGTTTGTACAAGCCAGTTTCTGCTCAGAGACATCGGAGATGAACCCAGCGCCATCTGGGCTTTGGTTTCACAACTGGAACCCAACTCATCACTCATAACTTTTAACGGCAGAAGCTTTGACATTCCCTACATCAAACAAAGATTAGCATACTACGGATTAGACGCCTCCCTGGATAACCCACACTTTGACGTTCTCCACTTCACCAGAAGGGCATTACGCAGCAAACTAACCGACTGCAAACTGGAAACAGTTGAAAACTACATCGGAATAAAAAGAGACATCAACGTTCCCGGCGCCTTAGTTCCCCACTTCTACGACACCTACCTAAAAACCAAAAACCCTGGACCGCTAGTTGCCATAGTGGAACACAACAAACAAGACCTATTAACACTTGGAACACTCTTCTCCCGGCTCTATGAGGAATGGAAGCTTTGATAGACGACTTTATCCTGAGCATTAAGCGAATGCGTTCCTACAAGAAACAAATCGTCCACATTGAAGAGATTCCATCCCAAGAAGCCTGTTTTGGCGAACTAGAAAAGCCTCTTCCAAAGAATATCCAAACTTGCTTATTGAACAGAGAAATCAAGCTTTATTCACACCAAGCAGACGCCATAAACAAGGCCAGACAAGGCAAGAACGTAGTTATTGTTACTCCGACCGCTTCGGGGAAAACCTTAGCGTTTAACGTCCCGGTGCTTGAAGCACTAACCAACGACAAGAAAGCAACAGCCCTATACCTCTATCCGACCAAAGCACTGACGAATGATCAGCTCAAGGTTCTGCGGGGGCTGGAAGAAGAAACAGGAATTGACGCCTACTCAAACGTGTATGATGGTGACACTCCCCAGCATCAAAGAGCAAGTATTCGAGAAAACTCAAAAATCATCCTAACCAACCCTTATGGGCTGCACCAGTACCTTCCCTGGCACTATAAATGGCGAACTTTTCTGCAAAACCTAAAATTCATAGTAATCGACGAAGCACACGTATACAGAGGAGTATTTGGCTCCAACGTCGCCATGCTTCTAAGGCGACTACTCAGAATATGTAATTTCTACCATGCGGATCCAAAAATTATTCTTTCATCCGCTACAATCGCCAACCCAGAAGAACATGCAAAAAGACTAACGGGAAAAGACTTCGAAATCATCTCAAACGACGGCGCACCCAGAGGCAAAAAATCATTCGTGTTCTGGAACCCACCATTCATCGATGCAACCAACACAACTCGCCGATCTACCCATCAAGAAACCAAAGACCTCCTAACGCTAAACATCTCAAGAAATCTCCAAACGCTATGCTTCACAACCTCCAGACAAATGGCTGAACTCATCACCAGATGGACTAAAGACGAACTGCAAAGAAGATCACCCAAACTCTCGAGTGCAGTTACCGCGTACCGAGCAGGTTACCTTCCGCAGGAGCGGCGTGACATAGAGAACCGTCTGAAAACAAAAAAACTAATCGGCGTAGTCTCAACCAACGCGCTGGAACTTGGGATCGACATTGGCTCTTTGGATTCAGTTATAATCTCTGGGTATCCTGGAACGGTCATATCTACTTGGCAACAGGCTGGGCGTGCAGGTAGAACCAACGCTGATTCATTGGTTACTCTGGTTGCTTTTCAGAACCCGCTTGACCAATACTTCATGAAGCACCCCCAAGACTTCTTCGGTAGACCCCACGAACAAGCCATAATTGATCTGCATAACCAATACATTTCTCTGGGGCATATTATGTGTGCAGCAAGCGAACTGCCCCTGACAGAAGGTGACAGACAATTTTTCACAGAGCTATTCTCAGAGAGTATCCAAGCACTTGAGGAACAAAATTTAGTCCGCAAAACACCACGGGGCTATGTTTATTCCGGCACTGCTAGGCCAACGGAAGTTGTAACTCTTGAAAGCCTTTCTCATCAAACCGTAACCGTTACCTGCAACGGAAACATACTCGAAACACTCACCCTAAACAAAGCCTACGAAGAAGCCCATGCAGGCGCCGTGCTGCTACACCAAGGAGAAACCTACATATCCGAAGAACTAGACCTCGATCAATTGACAGCCAAAGTCCGCCAAGAAAACATCAACTACTACACAGAAGCACTAAAAACAGTCGACGTCGCCATAAGAAGAACCCTTGAAGAAAAACAACAGGGAGTCAAAGTTGGACTCGGCGAATTGCAGACCACAGAAACTTACCATACCTACATCACAAAATCTTATGATGAAGTCATCAAACGTCAACCACTCAACCTCCCGCCACTATCCTTCTCAACTATCGGGGTATGGTTCCTTATTCCAGACAAAATAAGAGCAGAAATTGAGTCACAGGGGCTTGATTTTGACGGAGGACTACATGCGGTTGAACATGCCATGATTGCGATGGCGCCGATTTTTGCGATGTGCGACCGATGGGATATAGGCGGATTATCGACGCCTCTGCATCCAGATACAGGGGAAGCAACAATTTTTATTTATGATGGCTTTGAAGGCGGCATCGGAATCTCAGAAACCCTCTACTCAAAAATAAAGCCACTATGGGAAAAAACGCTTCAGCTTATCGAAAACTGCGAATGCACCGACGGATGCCCCTCATGCATCTACTCGCCAAAATGCGGAAACGAAAACGAACCACTAGACAAAAAAGCCGCAAGCATCATCCTAAAGCAACTTCTAAAACTTAGCGAACACACGACAAACCCAAAATTCTCATGAACGTAGTTTCTGCAAAATCCGTCGAGTAGGAATGTTCTAACATTTGCTTTTGATGTAGGCAAGCTTATTTGTGGGGGTAGCGACTACTCTGATATCTATGATTCTGCCAGAATCGTTTTACCAAAGTGATACAATTACTGTTTCAAGAGAGCTTCTGGGTAAGATTTTGGTCCACAAATCAAGAGAAGGCACGACTGCGGGTAGAATTGTTGAAACTGAAGCGTATCGAGGACCTGAGGATCAGGCAGCCCATAGTTTTGACGGTTGTCGGACAGTTAGGAACGAAGTTATGTATGGACGAAAAGGAGTTGCCTACGTTTATTTTATTTACGGGCTATATTACTGCCTTAACGTAACGGCGGGCAACGTACCGGGAAAACCGGAGGCGGTTCTTATTAGAGCCCTCGAGCCGGTGGCTGGCGAGGAAATTATGGCAAAACGCCGAGGCAAACAAGTGAAGGCTGTTAACATGACGAACGGCCCAAGCAAACTATGCATGGCGATGGGTATATCAAAACCTCAAAACAAAACAGACATAACCACTCCGCCACTTTACATTGAGGACGCTCCACTGGTTGCTCAGGACGAAATTGTGGAAACAACTCGTGTGGGCATAGATTATTCTGGCGACTGGAAAAATAAGCTCTGGCGATTCTACATTAGAAATAACAAGTTTGTTTCCGTAAAATAAGAATTTCCAACCCAAAACAAATATGATATTTTGAATGGAACCTTGACTATAATCTCGATTGGTTGAGCATATTTTACCAAAACAATTTTCCCCTTATACATCGCTTCGAATAATTCCAAATGCTCTGTATGAATTGGAATGATTTTTGCTGGATTAACTCGCTCTATTAATTCTTTGAGTTCTGGTCCTGAGGCATGCCCTGAAACATGTCTTCTCACAAAAGTTTTCTGTTTATTCTTGATCTCAAAATCATAGTCGATGTTGAAAAAATCAAGCCAGTTTACCATTTTTGCCTCGTCAATCTCCATCTCTTCATTGAAGGGCTCGGTTGAAGCAGAAATATAGCGAGTAACATGTTTGGTATCCAAGATCGGCTAGGTCGAAGAGTTCGTTTGCATCCCAATACGAGAACATCAACACATACTGTGTGGGGCTTTCTCTGATTTGGTATGCTCTAACTCCATTGTCTAAGTGGTAGGTTGCTAGCTCGTAGAGTTCTTTGTAATCGTATGGTTGTCCTTCACTGGTTGGCGGCAAAGGATTTTTGGGGTTATCAGGTTTACCGCCGATTCCTAGTCTTTCTGCAACGCGTACGATGTTTCGATCATCTTGAGCTATGTTTCTTCCGTGGTAGTGTAGGTAACCCATTTTGTATTTGTCGTAGTCTGCTTTGGAGTATAGTAAGTCGCCTTCACGCTTGAGGTACACCTTCAGGTTTGGCATTGTTCGTGGGTCTGCGTATTCAGTTGGGAAACTGACGTGCATCTCAAAGAGTAGATAAGCGAGTTTTGGTGAGATTGCGAGCGTTCGCCCGTTTTCTTTTGTGGCTTGGTAGATGGTGTTGAAGCGTGTTAGGTCTTTCCAACCGAAGTTAATTAGAACAAGTCCCTCAGAGCGGCTATGTCAGCGCTGATTTCTCGTCCAACAATTTCTTCAGTTATAACCTCGCCTGAACCAATTCTGGTTCCTTCGGTAATCAAAACATCAACAGGCTCCCCAATCGCCCTCACATAATCGTCCATTGAGACTTCACCCGCGCCATGAAATCGCACATCGCCAGTGTAGAGAATTCGTTTGCCGTCTGGGAGAGTGAGCAATATGGAGCATGCCCCGGGAACTGAGTGTCCGACTGAAATCATCTTGTACTTGATGCCTTTAATCTGTCCCTCACTTGCAGTGTTGAATGTTCTATAATTTGGCGCGATGTCGTAGGTGAACTTGAACTTAGTTTTCGGATCTTCGATGATTGGTAACTCGGCTTCTTTTTCTTCGCTGCAAGCGCATTCGCCAGGACAAAGTGTCTTGAACAGCTGTGGCTTTTGTTTAATGGTAACTTTCTTAGCGACTCTATAGTACTGGTCATCGACTCCTGAAACCGAGACATCAGTCATCGCTTTAGCTAAGACCTTGGTTTTTTCTGTACAGTAAACCGGAATGCATGGATCAAGGAAACTAACATCCTGGATATGGTCAAAGTGGGCATGCGACACAAAAACCCCATCCACACCCGGATGCTCGGAATTACAAGGACAAACGTCCGTAGTTTTCCAATAATCCAACGCTTCCTCTAAAGGCACCTTCTTGGCAACCTCTTCATTCTCAAACAGAACTGTCATATCGACTAAGTGTGGCGTGTAGATGCCATCGATTTTAGGCAAAATCCCTAACCGAAGCATATCACGCAGGGCATTCTTGGAACGGGCTACAAGGAACTCTGAAAAGTACTTGCTATACTCTCCCATTCGACGGCCAAAATCCAAAAGAACCGAACCATACTCGGTTTGGAGCAGAATCTTGTTGCCACCTATCTCGTTGACTCCGCCGTAGAACGTAAGTTTAGCAGTCATTGTTTTCGTCGCATGCCCGTTAGGGCATAAGTTGCTTAATAATTTGCCGATATCCAGTCCTTTTAATAAGAAAAGAACTTTTCGACTTGAGATTGTAGTTGCCAGTTATTCGCAATGGTGCTATTGAAGGTCCACAAAATTAGGTTGAAGATGGACTATAATGGCATCTTTTATTTTATCTCTGTTTCCATTCCTTTTTCGATTTATTTTTTGTTTGGTTGGTTTGCTTTTCGGTTTTCGGTTTATTCTTTGTTTTACTTTTTATTTCGATTTCCTCCTTCACTATAATGTTGTGCTGGCTCCTTATTCGGTTTGCCTTAAGCAGTTCGATTGTCTCGTTGTTGCTTATAAGAGTTCGATAGGGTATCTTTTTGGCTGAAGTTTTTTATATTGTGTCTCTTCATCTGCCGTTATGCAAGTGGTCTCGCAGCATCCCGCCATCTTCTTATCTCCTTAGCACTGTTCCATTCGTCTTTGCTTTCTAATCGAAGGTTTTTGATTGCCTGTATAGCGCATTGCATCTCTTCTTTACGTACGGTATCTTCAAAAGCCTTCCTTGCGATTTCACTCCAGTTGACGCTCTTGCAGCGTTTCATGCGTCCTTTTAGCTCTTCTGGAACTCTCACTGTTATGTTGCTCATGCACATCACTTTCTGCACATATTTTCTGTATGTATCAAGAATAAATACCCATAAAAACTTCACCAACAGAGAAAATGCAAAACAAGATTAACACTATCATCCCAAAATTTAGGTAGCTCAAGGTCAAAAGTACATAAAATTATTTACCTAAATAGATGCGTTTTTACTAATTGCTCGCCTCGCCATCAACCGATAACTTGCTATTTTGGGGACAATTTATGTTGGCAGTTCTCAATCCTGCACTTTGCGCATTTAGTCTGTCTAAGATGATGTTGAGGTTGGGCTTGGCCGGCTACTATCTGTGCAAACCTTTCAAGATTACTCTTCATATATTGTTCTAATTCGCTCGTCTGTAAACCTTTAAAGGTTTTTATTGTTTCTCCAGTTTTTCTGTCTTTAACGTTGATGATCCAGGCTTTCTGTGAGTGAGGTATTTCAAACCAAGTTCGTGAATCGAGGGAACTTTCGCTGGCAAATAGTGAGTTCAGGTAGAGCAGTGTCTGCAATTTGTGGTCAGGGTAAGGTTCGAAGGTTTGAAGATATTTGTTTGGGTTGAATGGAAATTTGGATTCTTCCACAATTAGTGTGCCTTGGCTTCTGTAAACCTTGTCTGCCCGCCCAAAAATCAGCATGTCTGCTTTAGGGTATTGCGGGAAATTTAGAGGCACTATTAGTCGCGTATTTATTGACTCATAAGCGAATTCCACGTCCTTCTCTATGTCTGCCAGCTCCTCGCTGGTTATTGGAACCATTTCAAAATGCTCTTTTTCAAATTGTTCTTGTCTTTGATGAGCTTTGGCGCCCTCGATTGTTGCCTCGGTTGGGGACGGCTTAATTCCTTTTAGAGCTAGCGGTATTTTGAATTCACAGTACCCCATAGAGCCACAAAATTCCGAGACGGTGGAAATGATGCTTAGTTTGCCGTCGAATGCCTTGACCTCTATCATAGCTGAGTCTTACAGCCAAGCACATAAAAGGTTTAGCCGATATTGGACATAGTTTGCGGTCAGCTAAAAAAAGAGCCTAACTGTGACTGCTTAACATTTGACTTATCTTTAGCCTTTTTCTGGGTTTCTGAGAGCAAACCAAGTTTTTCAAGCAAGTACAAGCAGTTTTCTGGAGCGTAACCGTGGTAGTGGTTGTTGAAGAATCCAATAACTTTCTTTACGGATTTGCTTGTTTCTTGAACTTTTGGTACCCAGCTATCTAGTTCTTCTGTTGAGTAGCGGTAGTCAAACCAGATGTTTTGGCCTTTGCCATGCCAACGGAAATATGCAAAGTCAGTTGTCACATGCACTTCTGGTGGCAGTAAGGGTTCGTCGACAATCGTGTAGGCAACATCATATTTTTTGAGTAACTCCCAGGTTTCATCCTTTAGCCAAGTCGGATTGCGAAACTCAACTGCATACCTAAACATTGGATCCAACAGTCCAAAGAAGGATTCGAGGTTGTCATAGTTGCAGTCACATTTTGGCGGCAATTGAATCAGAAGACAACCCAGCTTGCCGCCCAACTGTAGTGGACGCATCAGATCGAAGTACGTGTTCAAGTCTGCCTTGATGTCGCCTTTCAAACCTAACCGTTTGTCATGCGTTATGAGTTTAGGCATTTTGGCGGTGAAGACGAAGTTTGGGGGCGAGTACTTTAGCCAACCCATAACTGTGCCGCCGCGGGGTTTCGGTAGAAGGTTGAGTCGATTTCAACGATCTTGAAGACGCTAGCGTAGGCGCGTAGCTTTCTTTTTTCACCCTTGCGGTAGAAAGGTCCTTCCCACTCGTTGTAGCTCCAGCCCGAAGTGCCCAGGTGAATGTTGGATTCGCTCATTGCCCAGTCTCCAAGGAGCTGATGACTTCATCTATTGAGGTGTAGGTTTTCTGTGGTAGTTTCGAGAGCAACTCTGACAGATGCTGCCTTTTCTCGGCTGTTTCATCGAAGACTTTCCAGCCCTGATCACTAATCAGAGTCTGCTTCGAAGAGGGAAAAATAGCGTCCTCAGATAGAACTGCTCTTGCAGAATCCAGTCCTGTGAAAGGAGTTACCGGAGGGAAATTACCCGTTAGTTTATATTGTTTATACCTGAGCGCGTCTTTGATCATCCTTGCACCATGATAAGACAATGCGACGACCTTGGCTTTGCTCTCTGAGGCGTTCTTGTCGATTTCTTTTAGTTCTTCGTCGGTGAATTGCCAGATGTTGTGCTTGCCCTTGCCGAAAAGCCTAGTGTAGCCGACATCTGACCATTCAGTTGGTTTGGAAATTGAGATATCAACGCAATGAATGATTCTAAAGTCCGCCATCAACTCTAACGCCTGCGGGGTTATGGGTGCTCTGATTTCCCAAACAACCCTAACACCCTTCAAGCTAACAGAAGCAAAAAAATCCCGAGCAGCACTCAAACTATTGTTATCGAGGACATAGCTAGCAGGAGTTTCTAAAACGAGAAAGGGCGAATCAAGAAGTCTGCAATAAGTTACCATCTGCCCAAACACCCGGTAAGCTTCTTTGGTGGGTTTCAAACCGATCTTATGGGTTAGATCTTGATGGCATCGAACTGAGAAGGTAAAATCTTTGGGCACAGTTTTTCGCCATCCTTCAACCAACCTGTTGTTTGGGTATTGGTAGAAGGTGTAGTTGACTTCTACAAAGTTGAACACTTCCGAGTAGGCTCTAAGTGAAGGCTTATTTAGGGCTTTGAAGTAGGCCCAGCCGCCGGTGCCAACCAGAAAATCAGTCAAGCATTTTTCCCTTAACTATAGCAGATGAGGCTACTGCCTCTTACCTTTTTTCATTGAGAAAATAAGCGCTGCGACGATTAAGGGCAGAGGGCAGATGTTGTTCTTTGATTGGTTACTTGTGGTAGTGGCGATACTACTGCAACATTTTATATCTTCACTCTTCTCTCTTAATATATTAGTGAATTTGGGCTTTTAAACATAATACGGAGTTGGAAAAATCTTAACAAAAAAAATCTTCCACGGCGCAATCCTCGAAAGTATCCTGCTAAACCTTATAAACGAAACTTCCGACCGCGGTCTTCACGGCTACGCTATCTTGAAGAAGGTGCACGATAAGTTTGGAATTCGTTTAGGTGCTTCTTCGATATATCCTGAGCTTAGGCGCTTGGAGAAACGGGGACTCATCGCTTCAGGATGGGAGTTCGACTTGGGAAAAGCTCGCAAGTTATACCGAATTACGCATAAAGGGCAAGGTCTGTTAAAGGAATATTTCTTAGATTTAAAAGCAATCATTCCCGTTTTAGTTACCTGCAAAACATAAGGCAGTTTAGTTGCAGATCCGATTTTCAACAAGAATTGTTATGATTAAGAATTCAAACCCGAATTAATTGGTGTGTAGCCCGTGGATATTGTAATAAAAGTGTATCATGTATAATAACTACCTTGTTATTATTTAGTAGATTGCGCGGATCGCATTATTGTTTTCTTTACCTTGATCGGGATTTTATGATTTAGTGACGTCTGGGCAAAGTAAACGGAGTTTAAGTAAGAATGAGTTTAACCCAAGGAAATATAACTAAAGAAGTCCCAAAAACACGTCAGCGCTCAGCTGAAAATTGCCCTGAGTGCGCGAGCAAAAATCTGATTCATGACTATGACAGTGGCGAAACCATTTGCGGCGATTGTGGTCTAGTTTTGTATGAGCAGATGATGGATAAGGGACCTGAATGGCGAGCTTTCACTGTCCAAGAGAAAACTTCTAGAAGTCGCGTTGGTATGCCGACATCATATTCAATTCACGATAAAGGATTATCAACAACCATTAGCCAGATAGACAGAGACGCATTCGGAAGAAAACTACCCATATCTACACGACTACAGATGTGGCGCCTTAGAAAATGGCAAATACGCAGCAGAGTTCACTCATCAGTCGATCGAAACCTCTCTCAAGCCATGAGCGAACTTGAACGCTTATCAGGCAAAGTCTCAATCTCACCGCCACTTAAAGAAAAAGCCGCACTCATTTACCGTAAGGCACTCGACAAAGGCTTAGTTCGGGGAAGATCAATCAACTCTATCGCCGCAGCCGCACTTTACGCTGCATGCCGCCAAAGCGGAACACCCAGAACCCTTCGCGACATCGCTGATGCAAGCCTCGTTGACAGAAAAGATGTTGCAAGATGCTATAGACTGCTGTTGCAAGAGCTCCATTTTGCTATGCCAATCGCCGATTCATTAACGTACGTATCTAAAATTGCCGAGAAAAACGGAATATCAGGCAGAACACAAGGTGCAGCCATCGCGATACTTGCTGACGCTAAAAGGAGAAGATTTGCAGCGGGAAAAGACCCGATGGGTCTGGCAGCTGCCGCTCTCTACATTGCTTGTCTGCAGCATGGCGAAAAGATTACACAAAAAGACATCGCGGAAGCATCTGGAGTCACCGAGGTTACAGTTAGAAATAGGTACAAGTCACTAAAGAAGCAGCTAAACCTCAAAATACCGGAAAAAACGCACACTCTCGTGTAGGACAAGCAACCGATTATTTGTCCTCGAAAATGCCTACACTATAATTTCTGTGCGAGAATCGCATTCCAATCCGATTTTCTCTTTCTATAAACCTTTACACTTCTAAAACCTGCGGAATGGAGCATTTTCTCCATTTCCTTCCAACTCTACAAGATGGACCTGGGTCTTGGCGATTATTTCCGCATTCTCCACTTCGTACACCCCATCCTTAATCATTTCGTTTATGATTAGAAGGCAACCTTCGTTCTTTAGGATACGTTCTATCTCGATGAAAGCCTGTGCAAGATTGGGCCAAAAATAGTAAGTCTCGATCGCCGTTACCAAATCAAAAGAGTCGTCTTTGAAACCAGTTTTCTCCACTGAGCACTGCAGAATTTCTGTGCGCTTATTTGCAATAAGCTTCTCGTTGACTTGTCTTGAGTAATCAACCATGTCTGCAGAGGGGTCAATACCGTATACTTTTCCTTGAACAACACGTCTTGCTAGCCTGCTTATGGTTTTGCCTCCCCCACAACCAACATCCAAAACTACAAAATCTGGCTTGATGCTAGCATGTTTAAGTCCCCAAGTTGTTAAGTCCCAATGCCCGTTGTTCATGCTTGCAGCAACCTTTTTTCCTAAAATACCAGTTGGGCATCTATACTGGCTCCAATGGTCTTGTAACGATGTGTTTTTCTCTTGAGGTTGCATCCTGCAAAAATCAGGAAAACAACATAATAAACCATGCGTGCTGGTAGCTCACAAGAGGGATTCTCTGAAAAATCTCATGCCTACACTCATCGGCAATATGATGGAAACTGGTTGTATCACAAATCAAAAAGGAAAAATTTTTGGAAAAAAAGAAGGCTAAGTTTTGTTGTTTCTCTTATCTAGGTATTGTCAGTTTTATCGACGTCGTGTGGCTTAGGGTTCCGTCGTTTGCGGTTACAGTGATCGTGTAGGTTCCTCTGGCTGTACCTCTGGGTACAGTCATCGTTAGCGTAGATGTTATGGCAGATGAAGTTAGGGAAGCAGAAGTTGGGTTGAAGCTGCATGTTACGCCTTTGGGTGCGCCAGTAGCTGAGAGGGTTACTTTTCCCACGTAACTGTTAATTGGTGTTACCGTTATCTTGTCTGTGCCCTTGTTTCCAGTTGAAATGCTAATACTGGATGAACTTGCCGATACTGTGAAGTCAGGCTTAGTTACTTGCACATTTATCGATATAGAATGCGTAATTGTTCCACTTGTGCCTGTTACTGTTACTTGGTATGATCCCACTGGAGTGTTTGCTGGTATTGTCAAGGTTGATGTACCTGAACCTGTAACGGCTGTTGGATTGAGTGTTGCTGTTAATCCTCCCGTTGCCGTATTAGCAAGTGTAACTGTATTCGAGAAGCCGCCGACTGATCCAACAGTTATGGCTGCTGTTCCCACGTTTCCCAGTTTAACTTTAAGAGTTGTTGGGTTGGCTGAAAGAGTGAAATCAGGTTGAGGCGGCGTTGCAAAGTTGGTTGTTAATGGGCTGCCTATTCCTGTGCATAAATCGTATTTAGGATTGGCTGTGTAACTGCCGCTAGAACCAAAGGTTACATCTCTAAAAATAGCTGAATAACTTGCAGATGCATAACTATTGTACAAGTTTGTACTAGTTACTGATTTGCCAAGGGCTTGAATTGCTGCCCATTGAGGTGCACCTGCGCTCGTACCACCTACAACATACCAGCCAGGAGTAGACATGTAAGTGTCATAAACTGCGAATCCCGTGCTTGGATCAGCATTGTAGGAAACGTCCGGTGTAGCGCGATATTGACTGCCAAGTTTTGCATCAGATAGAGCTTTGACTTGGTAACTGGGTGCTGGTTCATAGGCACTAACTCCGCCGCCGCTTCCACTCCATACTGTCTCAATATAGCCGCTAGCCCCGTTGGTTAAGGATGTGCCTCCGACCGAGATAACATTTGCACTGCTGCTTGGCCAACTGATTACACCGCCGCTATCTCCTGAGGAAGCAAAGAACACTGCACCATAGTTACTGGTAAAGTAACTGTTATAAGCGGTTTGACCAGAAAATTCAGATCCGCCCCAACTCATAGAAATGGCAACTACATCTGGTTGGTTTCGTGCATAGTTGACTGCTGAAAGTAAATCACTAAGCGAAGCAGTTCTGGCTTCAACAAGAAGAATCTTTGCTTGAGGAGCTATGGCATGAGCCCACTCTACATCCAATGCTTCTTCCATTCCCCAGTTTGTGTTACCTGAGATGAAAGAGGACATTTTTACTTTTTGGAAATTGGCGCTTGGCAAATTGTTGTAAGTGCTAAATGTTGCAAGATCTGAAGCTATATTGGGGTTATCGTAGGCATCGACGATTGCGATTGTTCCACTTCCACCAGTTGCCGGAAGTCCATACGCTGTTTTGATGTCTACAGGGTAGTAAACGATTTGCGCTGCTGATAGTTGTGGTTTTATATGGTGCATTGGTTGGGCTTGCCATTCAGGTTCAGCTGCAACGATGGACGGGGCAACAGCAATAATCATTAGAGTGAATAGAATTAGGGATAAAAATTTGAGATATTTTTTTGTCAACTTGCTTTTATCTCCTTTCTGGTTTAGGTTAATTTTGTATTTAAATCAATCGAAATAGGGCTGTGTCGGATAAGATCAGTTACTTTGATTTTTGTCTTCTTTTACGTTTGATTGAGGAAAGAGTGATGACTATTTGGTTAAGTTGATCGTTGTTAAGTATTATCTCAGAGGTTTTAGACTTGATGTTTGCGTTTTTTAGCATTTCATAGAACGGTTCTCTTTGCAGAATGAAGGCTTTTTCAACCTCAAAGGCTGCATGGTAATCTCCCTCATCTGTTTCTACACGAGCTTTATCGACTATATGGATCAATTCGATTCCTATTTTGCCGCGTTTGGTCAAGTCAGCTATGTAGGCGTTGTCACCGAGTTTAAGTTGTAAAAAGGCGTTGTAGCCAACGTCTCCTAATACTGAAAGATTTGTGGGCCAGTTAGTTTCTTTTTTTATCTTACGTTCAAATTTTGGAGATAACCATTTGGGAACGCCAATGTACCACGTGTTGATGTAGGCGTTGGTCCAATCCTTGATTTCAGTGTGAGGCTTAACTTTTTTAATACTGCCCTTTTTCGGTTTTTTCTGGGCTAAATTCCACAGGTGCTTGTATTTCTTTAGGTCACCTATCGATTTTGCAGAGTTCCATATAACCTCGTTGAAGAAGCCCTTTACTTCCTCTGCCTCAGTTCCCTCAAGTAGCACTCCCGCTTCAACATTGGTTTCAAACGCTGCTTTAGTCAAAGAGGCGGATGTTATCAATGCCGAATTGTCAAGAATGTAAATGTTCGACTGAAAATTGTCGCTTGATCTAATGCTGATGCCTTTGAAGTGTTCTGTTAGGTACTGGATTTCATGCGGGTTGACTTCGCCTTGCTTGACTGCAAGGTCATTTACTCGAAATACAAACCGCATATCAGCCGGAGGATTCTTAAGGATTTCTTGGGAAAAAACCTGGTGAGCACCTATACCTAGAGACGTTGAGCATACAAGTAGAGTCTCTTTGGTTTCCAATGATTTTTGAAGAATCGTTTGATACAACTGTGCGTTGTAAAGGAATCTAGCCATACCGTCAAGTTGCTTAATGTGAATAAAAGTTTAACTCAAAACAATCTACTAGTTGTGAAGATGTCCACTTATTCTTTATCTATATTTTCCAATACTGAGCGTCCAACAGTCTGCAAAACAATTAAGTAAGAAGCAACCTTCTTTGCAATCATGAATCATGAGGTACCCAGCGATCTAAAGGACTTGATTGTCCAATTCGTTACCACTTATGGCGATGTAGTCGATTTAGAACTAGATCAAAACCTCGACCCTGCGCTCTGGTTTATGCCTCTAAACAGCACTATAGCAAAGAAAGAGGCTGCACATTACTTCTTACTCGCAGCATCCCTAAGTGACCATAAATTAACTGGAAACCCACGAAACATACGAATGCTACTAAACCACCTGCACCAAACCTTGGGACAAAAACTTTTCACCTCAAAGAATACCGAGGACTTCAAAAAGGAAATCCCAAGGTTCGAACAAAAAAATCAACTCTTAGATCGACTAGGCGACAGCAAAGCGGAAATTCCAGAGGTTTTATGCTCAGTTAACCAATTCGTGGAGCAAAAAGCTAGCGGAAACCTCATAGAATACGCAACTAAGCTTCATCAGAAGGGTAGAAAACCAAGCGACCTCGTAAAGCAGCTTTCTTACACCGTCAAAAGGATGAACAGACAAAACAAATCCAAAGCTTGGCTCTACATGCGCTGGATGGTGCGAAAAACGCCTGATCTTGGGCTATTCCCGTTTGAACCAAAAGACCTTATGGTATCGTTAACTACGCCAAAATTTAGGGTCTATGCCGCACTGGGACTTAGCAGCAACGAAAACTTGCCCTTCAAATTAAGCGTTAAAAATAAGCCTGAGAGCTGGTGGAACAATACCCAAGAATTTGATTCCGACGCCGACAGATTGACCGTCTTCGCAAGGGAACTGTTTCCAGATGACCCAGCAAAAGTTGACTTTCCGTTTTTTATCTTGGGCTCTTGGCTTGAGTACTCAGATCTAACACCTGCTTCCCTTGAAAAATCCCTAAAGTTTTTTATACAAAAGCATGAAGAGTTTTTGCAGCCACTCATGCGGTACTTAACAGTCGTTTATCATTACAATCGAATCGGCGAACGTATTGAGCCAGGGGCATTCTCAGATTTGGAACTTAATGTCTACGATTTTCTGCGAAGCAAGCAAGTTATATTTACCTATGAATTCATGGAGTTTAATCTCTCAAAAGATAATCCTGCGTTAACCTACAAACCGGACTTTCTTTTGCCACAATACACCCATAGGGGCAGAAAAATTGTGCTGGAACCGCATGGAATCAGAGATAATCTTGAAGATACACTTGGTAAAGCTTGCCCTGTTTAGAGGACATTACGGCAAGTACTTCTGTCTAATACTAATTGTTCCCGACGACTTTGTAGATACCATTAACTACCTTGATCAAGGACACAACTCCTACGACTTCTTATGGAAACAAAGCGACTACAAAATACAGTTCGAAAAATTCAAAAAAACTTGACATAAGGAAATCACAATGGCAAATTTAAAATTCAACCAAACTCTATAAGAAAAACCGATAGGCGAGAAAGCCAAAAAACTGAAAAAAGAGAAAGCGAATTGACTCGCGTAGCTCGCTATTACAGTATGAAGGGCAATAGAGTAATTAACAAGACAATGGTTACGCAAGCAATGGTTACGCCAACAGTTATCGAATAGATAGCTTTTTCACTTATCCGCTTACCTATGGTGCTTTTTAAAGTGATATTGAAGATTCTTCCTCCGTCCAAGGGGTATATTGGTAAAGCATTGAAGATTGCGAGATTGAAGTTAACAAACCAGATCCAAAAAAGACCGTTCGCAAGTATTTGCCATTGAGGTATCGGATTTGAATAGAAAGGCGCTAAGAAATCAGAAAAAGGGACTAAACCAGAAGCTAATGTTGGGGGAACCAAATACATAGAGAATCGATCTAAAGAGACTGTTTGATAATTTTGTAATCGTTGCCCAGTAAATAAGTCATAGCTGCTTATTCCCATGACGGTTCGGTTTCCGGATATGGTCAAGTTGACTGTTGTAGAAAATTTATACTCCCAGTTTTCGCCCCTTGCAACTGTTACTTGAATTGTGTCTCCAGCCGTCTTAGTGTCTAATATCGCTCTTAATTCGGTAGTGTTGTTGATTGTTGCATTGTCTATTGAAACAAAGACATCTTTTGGTTGCAGCCCTGCAGTTTGAGCTGGCAATCCATTTGTGACATCGTTGATGTATACGCCATCAATGACTGGGGTTAAGCTTCCAACAAGCAATAAGACTCCTAAGAGGCATACGGCTGCTACAACGATGTTTGCACCAACTCCGCCAGCCATAACTTTTAGGGCAGGTCGGGGTTTTGCTTTCTTTATTTGCTCTTCGTCAACATCCACAAAAGCGCCAATGGGGACAAACAAGAAAAACAGTAAACCACTCGACTTAACATTCAACCCAACGTTTCTGGCAATAATTCCATGTGCTCCTTCATGAATCACGATAGCGAATACTATTGCAATCCATCCATAAACTATCGGAAGCACGGGATTGATTCCGGGCAACAACAGAATTGATCCTGGCCCTAAGTCCCGAACTACTTGACCTACCCCAGGATTAGACAACAAACCAATGAGGCCATTGACTAAGAGGTATAGGGCACTTCCAGCAACGAATGGTACAAGAACAAGACCTATCCACGAAAAATATCTTGAGGTCCGCAAAGCACCTAACCTGTCAAAGATGGGTGCAAACCGTTTTGTCCTAACGATTAACATTGGAAAATTGAATTCAATTCTGGGTTGCTTGGTTTCTTGCTTTTCGTTTTTGGAATCAGATGCCAAATCTACAATCTCTCGAATCCAAAAACGTGTTTTCTGAAAAATAAACGTTTAGCGTAAAAAAATGAAAAGTACTTGAGAATAAGTGGAATGGCAATAAGAAAGACTTTATTTCTTTGTTTAAATCAGTAGGCAAAATAAATTATTATAAGACTCCCGATTAGAGTGACAAATTTGTCCAAGGATTAATAATTGTACCTGAATGTTAGCAGGTTTGGAAAGAAAGCTAGTTACTATTATATTGGTCCTGTTGGGTAGCGTCCTAAGGCGTCGAGTATTTCTTCTGTGGTTGTCTTTTTTCCAACGTTTCGCACAAAGTCTGAGGAGACCACTATTCCAACTAGCTTATCGTTCTTTAGGACCGGAAGTCGTCTTATTTTGTTAATTGACATAACCCTTGCCGCTTCTCTAAGCGAAGTATCTGGGTCAACTGTTATGAGTGTATTAGTCATGACCTCTGAAACCTTAAGGTCTACGGAGCTGCGTTTTGCTACGATTCTTCTGACTATATCGCGTTCAGTTATTATTCCAACTGGCAAGGCGCTGTCTACAACTATAAGGCATCCTAACTCTTCTTGAGCCATAAGTTTTGCTGCTTCAAAGACGCTTTTTTCCGGGTCGATTGTGACGACCTCCTTAGTCATGATATCTTTAACTGATGGCATATTTTCATCCATTAAACAGGAACTTTTTTGAGAATAAAAGGATTTCACAAATGTGGGGCGGCTGAAAGTCTTGGACTCTAATCGACCTGTTTTGATATGCAGTATTGATTTATTAATAGCTTTATTATTTTTTATTAAGCGAAGGACTAGATATTTTTAACAAAATTAAGATATTTTTCATATTTTAGCAAAATTATTTATAGTTAAACCCTTGAAAGCAGTGTTGCTGTTTCAGAGATGGGGGCTGAGTAGGCTCTGGTTAATAGCATAGTTACAAAGAGAGCTTTTGCATTTGCTCTTTTCTCCTTTAAAAGCCAGAGCCTCAGCAAACCCTATCACTTCAAAATATCGCTGAGCACTTATTTGGAAAGCTTTAAGGCGCCGAAGTTTTTTGGATGCAACCACATGGTCATTTTGTATTTTCAGACTTTTGGAGAGTTTCTTTGCTATATAGTAGCTAGTTGGAACTACGTAGAGTGGTACTGTGATGTTGTATAGTATAATTTCTGGCATTGCTGCTCTGACTATGGCATATGCGTCAGGCATACTCAAACCCGATACCACCGACACTAAAGCGCCAAAGACTGTGTAGTCTATCGGGAACATGATTAATGTCCTAGTCAAGATTGCGAATGCCGTGAGCAGAATTACTGTTTTGGCGCCAACTTGAAGTTCGATTCTTCTTTCAATGAATCTACTCGCTATATATAGTCCTAAGAGCATAGTTGCGATTCCAACAAAATAGTACGGCGGACCTACGAGGCCAGCAGGTCCTGGAAGATTATCATGGTTATTATCGTGCTTAGAAAGGCGACTGCAATTCCGGGTTTTGGACCAAAGAACAGAAATGCTATGACTAAGGCGATGTCTCCTAGTGTATAACTAAAGGTTAGTAGATAGGGTACAGGGATCTTGATTAAGTTTAATGCAGTCGTTAGGGTGTAAAAGCAACAATTGTACCGATTGCCTTGCTGTTCGTGCTGACACCCCTAAGCTTTGAAATTTATCATTTGTTAAACTTACGTAGCGTTTGTTGATTCTAATAGAGTTTACTTGCGAAATTATGTTCCCAGAAAAACGAAATTGCTTGCATCAAATAACTGGCGGAATTTACATGAATTGTTCTGGTTGAGGCACAGTTGCGGATTGATCGTAGATATGATAAACTGATATGCTTTATTGCTCTCAGCGAAGTCTAAGAAAAGATGGCATATTGACAATTCTGAATCTTTTTTCTCTTCCTGAAAGTTTATCACTTTGAACAGAGAAAGCTTTTTCCATTATCCTAATAACTAACATTTAGGCGCAGCTTGATGGATAGGAAAGATTACCTTAAGGAACCCGTAAATCACATAAAAATAAACGGAACCTTAACCGTTGACCAACTCATTGGGCAGTTCAAGAATTCAGGCTCTTTAGGGGCGGGGCGGCTGGCAGCGGCATGCGACATTTACGAGAAAATGCTCAGAGACAAAGAATGTACGATCTTCTTGGCACTTTCAGGCGCGGTAGTTCCTGCGGGTATGCGCACTTTGGTTACTGACTTAATCAGAAAGCACCTAGTCGACGTGATTGTAAGCACGGGTGCCTGCATGGTTCATGACGCTATAGAAGCCATCGGCGGACACCACTATAAGGGCGGCTGGGCAGTCAACGACACCGAACTTTACAAATACCATATTTTCCGAATTTACGACATTTTTGTTCCAGAAGAGGATTACGTCAAATTAGACTACATATTTTCAGAAATGTACGCTGACATAGCTAAAGAACGCAAAGGTGAACATTTAGCCTCAGACGAATTCACCTACGAATTGGGCAAACGACTAACAGACGAAAATTCCATCCTTCGGGCAGCATACGAAGAGGGCGTTCCAATCTTCTTGCCGGCGGTTCGCGATTCAGAATTCGGTTTCATCCATTGGCTCCATGCTTCTCAGCAAGATCAAAAGAACATTCTTCAAGTTGACGCCTTCAAAGACGTACCAACCATCTGCGGCATCTGCGCAAAATCACCAAAAAATGGAATGATAGTTATCGGCGGCGGGGTACCACGTAACACCATTCAGTCTTCGGCTTTGGCATCCAAAAAAGGCTTAGATTATGGGATAGTAATAACTTTAGACCGCCCCGAAACAGGCGGGTTGTCAGGTTCAACGTTAGAGGAGACAGTGAGTTGGGGCAAGATGAAGGGTTCAGCTGACCACGTTATGGTTATCGGCGAGGCACTGATGGTTTTTCCTTTTTTAGTTGCTTCTGTAACGGAGCGGTTGGGCGAAGACTTCAAGCGAAAGGCGTTTCTTCAGCGAGAAAAACTCCTGGAAGGAGGAAAATAGGTGGACAAAGATACGGGCGAATATTGCGGAAACTGTGACAGCCACAACTCCTACGAATACCCAATCAAAGTTTTCTGTTCAACCCGTTATGGACAAAGCAAGAATCCAATCGTCGATACGCTTTGGCGATGCGAAAGCTACAACAGGGTTAGCCAAGAATGCTACTGCGTGCAGGAAGCGATAAAACAAAAAGACAATAGGAAAGCCACGGAAAGTTAAAGTTAATAGTTGGAACGATGTTTTATTGCAAATCTACAGCCCGGTGGTGTAGCGGTCAAGCATAGGGGCCTCTGGAGTCCTTGACGAGAGTTCGAATCTCTCCCGGGCTACCACATTGAGGTGAATGTATGGCTGATTTGAAAGGTTGCCCGTTTGGACAAGACATAAAAAATGACTGCAAAACCTGCGACTATGGTGACACAAACCATTTTGATCCCGCATCAGGGCAATGTGTTAAGCGCTGATTTACTCAAGTAATCTCCAAGGGTCGTCATCAAAAGAAGATGCACTGTCTTTTGGTTCAACAGAATCATCTCTTCGACACTTTGTTGCAGTAATCTTCACATAGATATTCTCCGTTATTTGCTCAGCTGATAGAAGCTCCTTTGGTAGTGCGACAATAATGGAGTCGCCGACCCTGATTGTTTTTGTTATGTATTCACGCATAAACTCACTTCACTTGGTTTCCAAAAATAGATATTAAATCGCCTTTTGTTGATTCTAATGATTATAGGTATTTCTTATTTTGGTTTTTGTTTAGAGAGTTAGTTAGAGAGGAGTTAATTGCCTAACCCTGATATCATGAATATTTTTAACTGATATTAAAATATCAAATTAATGATGAAGCATCTTAACTAACGCTTAGGTTAAACAGCATTTTTTTACTCATTCAATACTGATAAAATTCTTCCGCTTAAAAAGACAAAAAAAGAAAAAACCCCAAGTTAGCACAAAATCCATTTAGATAATCATTAACGAAATAGAAACTCCTCCCGCCTGAATTTATTTCTCCAGGTAAAATGAGATACAGAATTAAACAACTGCGACAAAAGATAAATAGGCAACTTGACAAGGAAAACAGTAACGTGAAATATAAAAAAACTCTTTCTATCTTTTTAGTGGTACTGATCGTCGCGTCTTTATTTGTAGCTCTGGAAATTTTTTGTTTCTCAGTAAACCCAACTTCAAGTTCATCTGGGCCTTTCTTTCTAGGAATTGAGATAGGGTGGAATAGTACACTTGGGGAATGCGAAGCCTTGATTGATAAAGTCAAGAATTATACTAACCTGCTTATCATCGCATCACCCTTGATAATCAGTAACGAGGCTTTACTCAACCAGTCATGCGACTATGCTTATAATGCTGGAATGTATTTCATGCCAGTTTATTATCAAGATTTTAATAATGACTCAGAAATCGGTTACATTCCATCCTTATGGTTTACAACAGCAAAAGAACGCTATGGAAATCACTTGCTTGGTTTATATTATTATGACGAACCAGGTGGAAGTCAACTTGATATGACTGAAATAATACCTAATCCAGTTTTAACTTCTCCGCCAAAAAGTTACATGGATTACTCTGACTATTTTTTTTGGCTATGGAATCACGGAACTGGCGGCGTAAAACCTACTGCTAATTTTATGCAAAACTCAGGTTCTTCTTTGTTTACATCCGATTATGCCCTGTACTGGTTTGACTATGAACTTGGCTATAATACAGTCTTTGCCCAGTTTGGATGGAACAACACACGGCAACTGCAAACCTCTCTTATACGGGGAGCGGCGAATGCTCAAAACAAACTCTGGGGCGCTATAGTAACTTGGACCTACGATCAACCGCCTTATTTAGAATCTGCTGCTCAAATGTATGATGATATGGTTTTAGCCTACAATTCGGGCGCAAAATATGTAGCCGTATATGACTCATCACAAGATTATGCTGGCTCTACGTTGACACAAGATCATTTCGACGCGTTAGAGAACTTCTGGAATTATGTACAACATAATCCTGGCAAACATGGAAACATCAAGGCAGACCAAGCAGTAGTGCTCCCACAGGAATATGGCTTTGGCCTCCGAAGCCCAAACGATTCAGTGTGGCAATATCATCAGGTCGACAGTTGGACTCAAAAAATGTACAAAGACGTTACTAATCTCATTAACCAGTATAATTCAAGCATAGATATCGTCTATAGCGACCCGGAGTTCAAGAATTCAATCCAGAGTCAATACCACAAAATTCTTTATTGGCCAAATGACTTCGAAACAAACATGACCTTCCAAATAATAAACATCGACAATGGACTAGGTTACAACAGTATCCAAGATTCAATGTCTTCCTATGCAACCTATCAAGGAGCAACCATTTTGGTAAAACCCGGAACATATCCAGAAAACATAGTAATAACCAAACCTATATTTTTAATCAGCCAAAATGAAGATGCAACAATAAGAGAAAACACGCAAAACACTCCCTTGCTTACAATAGTCAGCGACAACGTAACCGTCACCGGCTTTACAATACAAAACGATGGAAACTTCTCAAATGGAGCAGGTGGAGGGATCCTTTTGGATAATGCTCACAACTGTAGCCTACTAAGAAACACAATAACATACAGCTTTGATGGAATTTTCATAAACAATTCATCTGGCAACCTTATTAAAAACAACATTATTCAGAACAATTATTACGGCTTAGTTTTATACTACTCATCTGAAAACACTTTTAGGGGCAACAACTTGAACAATAACACATATAACTTTGACTTACAAAACGGTTTGCTCAACGATATTGATTCTTCCAATATTGTTGACGGCAAACCGTATACTGCAGGGTAAGTATCTTTTTTCCTAATCATCTAGTATAAATTGAAATTTCTCGAAAAATAGAAAAAATCAGGACAAAAAAAAGTTAAAGAATGTTGTTAGAAGCCCAGTGATAGTCCTATTCCTATGCCAATGAGTGCAAGTATCGCGATTATGATTATAAAGACAATGACGGCGATTACTGCTATTACGAATGCTTTTAGCCATCCACAATCGAAGAAGTGTTTAATCAGAGCAAGCCACACGACAAACATTATTATTGCAGATATCAAACTTCCCACGAAAAATCCTACGACAGCGCCTATGATTGTTCCTAAAACAACTATCCAGATTGCATCTGTGAATTTTGCTTTTTGTCCGCCTACTAATGCTCTTCCAACAAGCCAAAGTATCGGTGCGACAACAATTATGCCTATAACAATTTGTATTAGTAATGCAATTAAATCCATTTAGATTCTCCTTATTTTATTATTCGAATGATTTCTTTTTAAGCTTAACTATGAGTAAAATTCAACTAAAAAAGAAGGTTTGTGATTATATGATTACATCTACACCCGCGTGCTTGGCTGTCACTTTCTTAAGTTAGAAGTGTTTCATGATGAAATCCCTAACGCCTCTATGAGAAGCCATGAGTTCAACTATTTTTTTTGTAACTTGCGTTATTTGAGTATCAAACAACCTTGTTGCAGCTAAGGAAAATACAAACACAAACGTGCCGATTACTATGCTCCCAATAACATTTATCGAACCAAGATACCACACGATAAGATAGGTAACTGCAGCACTTATGAGCCCCATTAGAAAAGATCTTATTATAAAATAAAGTCGCTGCAACCACGTAGAAAACAACAGAACCTTGATTACTGCTCTTTTCTCTAACTCATTTTCAGCTCCAGATTTGCTGCCGCCTATCTTTTGCAGTACCCCTTTTGCGTAATGGGCATCTGACAAACGCAACATCATTTTAGCATAACGGGCGTCTGATAAATCCGTTGAACTTGCCGTTTCAAGCTCTAACAAAATCCTTTGCGATATTTCATCTATTTCAGCATCTACTCTCTCTATTCTTGCATCTTTAGTTATCATAGTAACTTCAGCAACTGTTTTCTCTGGTTTCGCGGTAGCTGGGGTCGGGGGAGATTTTAATTGTTTTCTTATGAATAAGTAGAGCCCTGAAAGAATCAGTGCACCAATAACGCCTGAAGAGATGCCTATGATATACCAAGCTTTCCACGCGGGCATGAAAGTTATGAGATACTCTAGTGACCCTATGAGGCTAAAGAGGGAAGCAGACCCGATGAATGAAAGTACAAGGGTTAGCAAAACGCTGACAATTATGCTTGTGATTAAAAGCTTTTTGAGGCGTTTTTTAAGAGCAGTCTCTGTTTCATTTAGGTATTCTTTTAAAATGTCTTTTATCTCATTGAACAATAATACGGTAATTTCCTTTACTGTAGGCACCCAATCATTACTCCTTCTTCTAAGAGTCAATTTGACCCTAATCTTAACCGTAAATGCGATCCTTAATGAAAAAATGTGTTCGGGCGGTTACTTTTCTTAGCGAAAAAGGATGTTTTCGTTCATCCCTCCACGTTCGTTAAGAATTACTATTTCTTTTGTCTTACAGCGACCTTAGCTTTTAATTCAAAGATGGTGTCTTCACCGGTTTTTCCAACACCAAAGTTCCATTCTAATACTTCAACTTCCATGTCTTTGAAGTGGGAAACCCAGGTTTTCTGAAAATCGTTCCATTTCTCGCCCATCTTCTGTATCTGTTCTTTGACGTCTATTTTTTGTTCTGACATAATTTGTTCCACCTCC
This sequence comes from Candidatus Bathyarchaeota archaeon, assembly GCA_963739495.1. Lineage (GTDB taxonomy): Archaea > Thermoproteota > Bathyarchaeia > Bathyarchaeales > Bathycorpusculaceae > Bathycorpusculum. The sequence continues at coordinate 99,198 of CAVUAM010000003.1, forward strand.
TAAATTTGCTAAAAAGAAACTCTGACCTATGTTTTTACTGTGGCCTTAGCCTTTTTGCCTAATGACAGTGATGGTGCATTTTGTAGCTAAAGCTGCTATTGCGCCCAAGGCTGCTAGCCAAGGAGCCAATATAGTTCCCACAATGCCCGCCCAAACTGGTATTTCTAAAAGGGACTTACCGCTCTCATCCTTAACGATGATCCTTGATACGTCGCTCTCATGTAGCAGTTCCTTGATTTTCGCAACAAGATCCTCTGAGCTGACAGTAAACTCTTCTTTTACGCCTACGGGAGCCCCGCAATTTGAACAGAATTTGGCCCCTTCAGCCAGGTCAGCTCTACAACTTTCACACTTAACCATTTTTATTCTCCTTCCCATGTATCTATTTAGTTGATTTTTCTCTTTGTACAACGAAAGCGATTTTGACCACAGCCCTGTATTCAACAATTTTGTTATTTTCCACTTTTGCAGTGCACCGCTTCACATAAACTGACTTAATGTTCTTAATTGTCTTAGCCGCTTCAGCCAATGCGTTCTTTGTAGCATCTTCCCAATCCTTTGGTGAGCTGCCTATTAACTCAACAATTTTTACAACCGTCATTCTTTTCATATCTCCTTGAAGTATAGTTTTATTTCCACAGTTTTTTGCCAGTGAACAGCCAAACGAGAACCAAGATTACCGCAATAACGAGCAATATATGAATCAGCCAGCCCACGCCTGGTAAAGCAAAGAAACCAACCAACCAAAGTATCACAAGAACAAGAACAATTGCTAATAAAGTATTCATAATAACTTCCCTAATCTATTAATGGTCATTGGCAGAGTTAAGCGTTCGTGACTGTGAGACTACACCTACACCTGGCGTTTAGGTATGCGTTAATCGTCCCAACTGTTAAGAAGACACTTAACTCAAAACCTATTAACTGTGGTCTTTAGGTTAGTCTTCAGCTTTTTGCCAGTCGGATTCAAAACCTGTTCTGAGTACGCCAATAAGGTTGCAGTTGTTTGTCCATAACGAAGGGCTTTCCCCTAATCCGCTTTCTTTGGAAGCGGTAATGAGCGCTTCTTTATCATCAGACATTATAAAATGGTTTAAAGGTTCACGATGAAACTTAATCTGAACAGAAGGGATACCGATGAGTTTTTTCACTTTTTCTTTAAGCAAACTGTCCGGGGTTTCTCCCTCAAAGATCAACCGAATCTTAGCACCCATCTTTATTGCCATCTTGGATTCAGCTGAAAAACGAGCCAAAACCGGTAAGATCCATCCCTTGGATGCAATCAACGCGATTTCTTCTTTTGAGTTCTTAAAAAGTTCTGATATCTTTGCCAGAATTGCGGCCTTTTCCGCTATTAGTATGTAGATGCTTTCGTCTCCAAGAGTCGGTTGCTTCCACTCTTTAAGTGAGAGTTTTTGGACTATATCCTTCATGCCCACAAGCTTCTCATCAAATTTGCCTTTTTCTTCCGCTACTAGGAGGCTTAAAGCATCAGAAACACGAGTAGCACGAATTTCAGTCGGTTTTCCCAATAATCTTTCGACTAGACCCATTTTTTCGAGGGAAGGTAGAATTCTATAGACGTCTTCCCTGCGGACTTTTGAAAAGCTAGTGACCTGTCCAACTGTAGTTTTTTGCAGTTTTATTACCGCCAAGTAAACCTTGGCTTGATTAAGAGTCAAACCCAAACCAAGCAGCAAATTAGTGTTTTCGTCATTAGACATTCTGAATTTCACTAATATTTTTAATATCATCTATATTTAAAAATTACTTTATTCTTGCAAAGCTAATCTAAAAACTGAGTCCATAATCAAGTTTGTAGTCTTTGTTTGTTCCCTCTTTTTGGTGTCGGTGTCAACCGCATTCCCCTTCTGTAGTCTTTTAATGCATTGGAAAAAAAAAACAACGTGCTGAGTAGGCTCTGGAACAGATTTGAACCCCTGATAGAGTGGAGATGTCCCTCGCAAATTTTTTTTGTTCTCTTTGTGTGGGTGTGGGGTTATTAAATTGCACATTACGCTGTGGGGTTTGAGAAGGGTATCTTTTTTTGTTTGGATTGTTTTTTTCTTGTGGTTTGTATGTGGGGAGAGGGGTTGTGCCACACCCTCTTCATGGATTCCATGTTGAAGTGTGTGGGTGTGAGTGTGGAGGCATGTTGGCGCTTCTATTCCAAGGTATTTGTTGATTTGGCTTAAATTAGCGCTTCCTACGAGTGAAATAATGGAGTTTAAGAACTAAAATGAGGTGGATGATTAGATCAAGGTCTAGCAAAACACCGCAAACTAAGGCTGAAATAGTTGAAACTTGATCCAGGGCGATTAATTGAGGCTTTCGAATAGAATTCTTTTTAGAATAGTTGCGCCATGCTTCATCTTCAATTTTTTCTCGCCCTAAACGCTCACGGTATTCAATTGGGACTTCAACGGTCTCAAATCCTTGTTTGCCTACCTGATGATTCAACTCTACTTCAATGTCAAAGCCTTTCGATTTAATGACCCATTTCCTGAGAATATCTGCACGGAGAACCCGCAATCCTGTTAATGGATCCTGCAAGTCTATTCCATTAAGAAAACTATGAGCAAAAGCCAATAGTTTATTTCCAAACGTAAACCGACCTTGAAAAGCGCTTCCTTCTGTTTGTTTACTAAACCTGTTCCCGCAAACCATTCCTACCTGCGGATTATTTTCGAGGATCTGAATCATTTCAGGCACATATTCAGCTGGATAAGTAAAGTCAGCATCAGTGATAACCACATACTCAACATCCGCACCCATACATTGCACGGCTTTGGCCAACGCATCTCCTTTACCTTTGCCATCTTGGAAAAAGATTTCTGCACCATGCTCTTTGGCGACATCAACTGTACGATCTTGGCTGTGTCCATCAATTAAGAGAATACGTTTAGCATTTATGTTCTCTGAAAGCTCAGATATGGTGGCGCCTACTCCTTCTTCTTCGTTGAGTGCAGCAATAAATATGTTAGTAGGGTGGAGTGGGTTGATATCTTTGACCAAACATTTTTAGTTCTCCAAACATTTTAGGGGAATTCAATTTTTGCGAGACATTTAAGGTGTTATAAGTTGCTCAAAGGAACAGAACCATTTAGAAAATGGCTCAGTCCAACGGTCTGTTGTTGGTTCCAAATTGACAAATTAAATGAAGCCTTTCCTTTCTCTTGTTTACAATAGAATCATCCATGAGTATTAAACAAATGTTGGTGTATGATAACACCAACAATGCTTTCGAAGTGCGCACCTTTCGGCTTAGTAACTTCTTATTTTGAGGCAATAATTTGTTTTAAGTTTTTGTTTGAAGGTTTCCTTTTTTCTTTGTCCATAATAGGCACCATCCAAAAAGAAAGGTGAACGCAAGAAAAGGCAACATGATGATTGTGGCTACTTTATTTCGTTAATTTAAGAGAAGTGAAGGTGATTCTTTCATAGTTATCGCTTTGTTGATGTGTCTCCACAGTCACACAAGTTTAATAGTAATTTGTAACAATCTAGTTAGTCGGAGTTGTTGATTTTGGGCGCTATAGAAGAAGTAATTAATTTTATTACCACAGGAAGCATTGGCGGAATTCCACCGTTAGTTTTAATGATTATTCCATTTGTCATTGGACTTGTTGTAGGTTACCTAGTCCACAAAATGTTAAAGATTGCGATTATAGCAGCGATAATACTGGTAGTGGTTGCTTACTTTGGGTTTTTCGGCTTAAGTCTTGGCGCCTTGAAAGGCATTGCAGACACATATGGTCCTATTGCAATTCAATACGGGGTACTTCTCATGGGTGTGCTGCCACTTGGCTTAGGACTGATCGTTGGTTTTGTCATCGGCTTCGTATTATCGTAAGCAAACATTCCCTTTTTGTAGGCAGCTATTGAAATCGCGGTAATGAAGATTTGAGATTATTTCATGCGTATATTATTTGTTAGAACCTAACAAAAAAAGCAGTTCCGCAAAAAAGTCAAAAGACAAAAAAAACGTCCGACACATGTAATTACATTCATTCAATCAAATATTCGTCAAGTACCCAATTTATTCCCAAGTTCAAAGTAGATTCTTGAATTAAAGAAAAATCTATACACGATGTTGGCAGCGTTTGACGAAAAATTGATACATCAGAATTTTCGTTAGATTTTTTAAAAATTTTAGAATACCATTTCAGTATTAATTCTTTTGAATATCAATGCGCCGTGCATCAACTATTTTTGATTTTACATCTTTAGTTACCAATATGCACCCAACAATGAAATTTTGGTCTTAATATTTCTATAATGATCAAATAAAAGAACGGTTAAGTCAACAACTGCTAAAGAAATAGGTTCTGGTCTTTAGCGAAAAAGGATGTTTTCGTTCATCCCTCCACGTTCGTCAAGAATTACTACTTCTTTTGTCTTACAGCGACCTTAGCTTTTAATTCAAAGATGGTGTCTTCACCGGTTTTTCCAATACCAAAGTTCCATTCTAATACTTCAACTTCCATGTCTTTGAAGTGGGAAACCCAGGTTTTCTGGAATTCGTCCCATTTTTCGCTAATTTTCTGTATCTGTTCTTTGACGTCTATTTTTTGTTCTGGCATAATTTGTTCCACCTCCTAAAATACGCTAAAAATTGCATTGGTCTATGTTTTAACTACTGGTTTTAGGTACATGTGCAGTTTGTCTTTGGCAACTTTTAAGTGCAATCCATTGTCCATCCAGATTCCAGTTCCTTTCTCCAAAGCTGAAACGTTTAGCATGTTTCGTACTCCGCCTTTCTTTGCTCCAAGCACCGATTCAGCTACGTTCTTATCCAATTCGACTTCAAGATGAGTTACTTTCCACTCATTCATATCTACTTCAATTTCTTTTATTTTGCCGATTTTTTCGTCCAAAGCAAAAACATCTTTATCAACAAAATCTCTACCTTTCATAATTGACTATCCCTCCTTTTAACGCCACATTCTATAGGCTTCTGCTTATAGCTAGTCATTGGTTGGTTTAAGTGTGTGTGACTGTGAAGCTGTGGCTACAAGTGGATAGCTAAAAGAACTACTTATGGTACACCGAATAAACACCAAGCAAAGAAGTGCGATACAAAACATTTCTCGTTTGGTAGTTCCATCTTAATTCTTGACTTTAGAATTACTTGGGAAAAAATACAATCTCCTTAAGGCAATAACCTGTTGGTTGTTGGTGCCTCATCGCAGTCACATATGCTTAATAGAATCGTTGAGGCACCAGTCTGTAGTGAATTTTTATGAGCAAAGACGAAGTTAAAGGCAAACTCAAGAAAGAAGAAGGCAAGATCCGTGTAGGCGCGGGTAAAGTCACTGGCAATACTGGTCAAATAATTAGAGGCGAAGCTGAAAAAGTTAAAGGAAAAATTCAAGAAGACGTCGGCAAAGCCAAAAGAAAACTCTAATAACCCCAACTTTTTTAGAAATCTATACCGGCTGAAACAAATAAATATTTACAAATATAACAATCTCTCTGGGCATTCTTTTTGTTGTCACTGTGTGGATAACTCACCTGATGGGATTTGGCAATTTGGGAAGTTACCCACTAAGAAATGATTTTGGGAATCAATGATATCAATTAAGCAAAAACGGTGGAGGCTATTTGTATTTGGTTTTTATTGTTTGTTACCATGGTTCTGCATATGGCGTTTAGTTGATTCTCGGTGAAGCTTAGAACACTTTTGCCATCATTACTCAACTTGTAAACTTTTCGCGGTCTGTCAGTATCCATGTTCCAAGAACTCGTTACATAGCCTTTTTTCTCTAATATTCCCAATAGAGGATAAACTGTGCTGGGCCCGAAGTACACACCGTAAGTTTTTCGGATTTTGGTGATTAGTTGGTATCCATGCATGGGTTCTTGTTGTAAATATTCAAGAATTATCATGTCCAGTAAGCCTTTGGTAAGTTTTGTTTGAGTTTCTTTTTGATAGTTCTTCAACATTTTTGTATTTCTCCTATTTTTTTGTTGGGTGGGTAAGCAACATATCTTAAAAGACACGTTTCTTACGTCTCACTATTACATATGGCGCCCAAATAAACCCTCGCACATATCCCGAGCATACCAAACTAGCCAATAAAACTTAACTGTAAGACACACATACACTTCGATTCATGAAATATTATCTAGAATACAATATTTCAACCCCTCAAAGGAACTGTACAACAGAACCACAAGAAAACCAAATTACAGCTTACAGTATCACCCAACTAGCACTGTTGAAAGACACAGAGACAATCTTTTGTTTACTAATCCTCAATTCATAATTATTATTTAGTAGAAATAATCATTCAAGATTTAAGGCAAATAGGTCAGTTACTAAGATGAAAAATCAAAAAAAGATAGAAACAGAATATACGGTTAATTTTTCTTCTTTAGCAAATGACGGATCATTTAAATGCACAAAATGTGGACTAGAGATCTCTCCTGAAGACGAAACAAATGAAAACTACGAAATCATAGACACCAAAATTTACAATGGAGAAATTGCTGAACTATTAATTACTTGTGGCAAATGTGGAAGCACATTGAAACTCACAGGTTTTCAACAAATAGAATGTTAAAATGGACTTTGTTCCAACGAAAACTAAGACAAGAATCTGAATCTATCAGGGTTATTGTGAATCTTGTCTACCCCTTTCTGTTTAGATATCCGTTCAAAAAGAGGTGCTTGATATTTTCCAAACTCTTTTTACGGGATTATGTCAAAGGCATCTAAGAGCCTGTTTATTTGCTCGGTGTTTTCTTGTCCGCAGTATCCGATAGAGAGGGTCATTTCGCTATTGAAGGTGGTGACTCCTAACATGAATCCAGGTGAATACATGATTGGGCTGGTAATATATCCTTCAATTGTGTGCAGTTCATCAAAGTGGTAGTCGTCAAGGACGCCGAAGTTTGAAAGCAACGGAAACGTCACATTGCATTTTCTTCCCATTTCGGCGGATTGCGCCATATATTTTTCCATGCCGACAAAACCTTGTTTGTAAAGGTACTCTAATCCAGCTGCGCTCTCTAGACCAGGATAGTTTTCTTTTAGTTTATTCATGTATGAAGAAACCCTTGCGAGTGTTCCTTCGAATGGTTCATCATTTTTTCTTGCAAGCGAAACGTAGAGAGCGCCTGAAAGGTTACATATGGCTTCTGTTTTTTGGTTGGGGAGGTACCTTCTTAGGTCGATTGATACTTGGTTTATCATGGGTTTGTATTCGGCAGTATTGTTTAGAGCAAAGAAGGTTCGGTACAATACAGTAAGAAACACCTCTGTTAGGGTTGAATTCTTGTCGTGACTGTATCTTTTTATGTTTTCAAATTGGAGTCGGGATATGGTTTTGTATGCGTGCAGTCGTTGGGTGCCTGTTTTCTGTGGGAAAGTCCAGGTTGGTGTAGGGAACCCTTTCATTGCGAAGCTTTGGGGATCTTTTGTGTTTTCAAAGATTTGGGTTTGGTCCCTTCTGCCTAAATTTGGTTGAACATTGATTTTCTTGCCGTTAACTATCTTAGAGTATAAGTTGGAGAGTGTGGTTACGTATTCTTTGAGGCCTCCTGCGTCGCAAACGGAATGGTTAATTTTGATGCAGACAACATCGGTATCTTTCTCCTTAACAATCCTTGCCATAACAAGCGGGTCCACATCTGCACAAATGGGTTCGTTAACAAAACCGTCTAGAATCTTTTTGGATGAACCGTTCTTAACAACACTGAATAATTTAACATCACCTAGATCGCCTCTGCGTTTCCAAAACGGCATACCATCATTCTCGACTAGTCGACATCCTAAAACAGGCTCCAAATCCAAAGTCAAACGAACTGCTTCAGCAAACGCATTCATGTTAAGCTCTCCGTTTAACTTAAGAACCATGCAGAGTTGTTGGTCTGCGAAGAACTTGCTTGCGGCATAGTTGTAAGCGTCTTGCGCCGTTACTTTGAATTTATCTGGGGTGTTCATTTCCATTTCCCAGTTAGCGAAACACAGGGGCTTCTTTATGTTTTTCCTAACACTATTTAGTCTAATCGTTTGTGTGAAATCAGAAAATTATTAAAAAACTTGGATTTCCAGAAATTATTGCTTGTTTGGTAAAACAGTAGCGATTCTAAATTGAGTGTTTTTCTATTTTGCTGATTTCTTATTTGGTTTATCGTTTTTGCCTGCAAAAATTTGGAAACCTACGATTATTGAGTAGAAGGCGTATGAGAGAAGCAGTATTGGGCGGTGAACGGCATATTTTAGGTCACTTACGACAAATTCGATGTGCTTTTGGAGTGTCCATACGGTTTCCGGTCGGTAGTGGATGCAGCAGGGCTCGTAGACACCAAGGACTTTGTAGCCTTTATTTTCAATCCAATCTTTGATGTAGCCATCTTCGTAGGTGTGAAGCTCAAAGGGGATTTTGATGTCTTCAACAGTTTTTGTGCGGACCAAAAGGTCATGGGTTCCACCTCTTTTCTCAAAAATCTTTAAAGTTACTCTCTCGAATAAACCTATAATTTTGGTGTCTTTTAGAACTGACCATATTTCTATTCCCCATACACCGCCGACTTTTTCGTTTACTTGTTTTTCAGCATGAGCAAACCAGTTGTTTGACAAAATCACATCGCTGTCCACAAAAACAAACCAGTCAGTTTTCACCAACCCAATAGCTGTTTGTCTTGCGCTACCCCTTGTTCCTTTCTCCTGTACGAATATAACTTTGCCATATTTTTCTTTGTATTCTTTAATGATTTCTATGGTGTTGTCAGTAGAGAAACCGTCAACAACAACCAGGTTGTTAACAGGTATGTTTCGGTAGATTGAATCAAGGCATTCCCTTAGTTTTCTTTCGCTGTTCATGGTTAAAATGGCGACATCAAGAGGTGTCTTTATCTTTGAAGGGGAATTTGACTGTTGCCTATGTTGCTGATTGCTGGATTGTTGCGTCAATGGTTTTTTACTCCCTTAGCGAGCGGTCATATTTAGTATCCCATTAAGCCGCAACATCGAGAACAAACCGGGAAAACTCCGTTGTCGCAGCTCTTAAGTGCTTGTCTGAACTTTCGGTGTCTTTCGCCGTTATAGATTTCTTCGATGCTTGATTCTTTTATGTTTCCCGTGACAAAGTCTGGGAAGTCTCTGCATGTAACGGTGTCTCCATTCGGCATAATGTCCAGTTGGAACCAAGGCGAAATACATTTCTTGTACCCAAAAAAGTTTTCCGGCTCAGTGTAGTAAGTTCTGATTTGTTCTGGTTTAAGGTCGGGTACGAATAGGATGGGGGTCTTAAATTTTCCGGATTTTATACTTCGAACTTGTTCAGTAATTTTCTCGATATCCAATATTGAGGTATCACGGACATAGCCTTTCCAAGCAAAAGGCGTGATGCCTAGCTTGTCTTCAGCTATTTTTGTGTGTTTCTGCCCGATTGATTCTTTTGTGAACCATGAATAATAGATGATCATTCCGTCAGGGCTTAGTTTTTCGGCTTCTTTTGCGGTCTCAAAAAGAGTTGATTCATTGTTTTTTGAGATTGTCGTTAGCACAAAGATGCCTGGTTTTTTGGTTTTTTTCTCTTTCTTTAGTTTCTGGATTGCCATTATTCCTTTGGTAGCCGTTTCAAGTGCTCCTGGAGTTCCTCGACATTTGTCGTGGATTTCTTTTGGGCCATCGAAGGAGACGCAAATCATGTCCCATCCGTTGTCTACAATAGTTTGTGCATTTTTTTCTAGTCCAACACCGTTTGTTACAATCTGGACTGTGAGGCCTTTTTCTTTCATGTAGTTTACAAGAGGAACTAGCGGTTCGTAGAGGAAGGGTTCCCCGCCTGTTATGTAGACGTGGACTTTTTTCGGGGCGACTTCATCGATTACTTTTTTGTAGGTTTCAACTGGGACTTCGCCGGTGACTTTTGGTGTGTCTTCTCTTGTGTTGTACCCGTTTTTGCCCCATTGGGCACAGATTGCGCATCTGTGATTGCAGCGATGAGTAATTCTTAAGCTTAAAAGCCAAAGTGACGAGCTGCTTCCGTCTTCGTTTCGATAATCCATTTTGGATTTTACAAACTGCCTGTAGCCGCCTCGTGCAAAGCTCTTTAGGAGCTGTGGGTTTTTGCATACTGGACCGAAGAGCTGCGTGGGAATCCGTCTCATGAATACTACCGTTTGTTATGTGCCTTAGGCAGGAGTAGAATTTAAATTTGCCCTAGTTCTCTATCCAGTTTGATGCCTTTTGTACTCTTAGACCAATGTGGAGGTGCACAACTGTTAGGCTAAAACAAATTTATTCCCTAAAACAGCCAAGACATAAAGATTTTTTATATGGTCCATTTTGGTTTAGCATGGCATGTGTTTCTTTAGAAAATTGCTTCTCTTTGCGAGAAGGGGTAGGAGTGTCTCTACTGCAATAAATGCAACTGTCGCATACGCTATTCCGCCCAAGACGTCGACAAAATAATGTTCGCCAAGGTAGATTGCGCTAAACCAAGTTCCAACTGGGATTATCACCACAGGAAGGCCTTTCCATTTCCAGATTTTAAAGGCAAAGAGAAACACTAGCCAAGGCATTGCTGAATGCATGCTTGGGAAAGCAGCGAACAAGTTTCCGCCTAAGAAGTCAAACAATGTTTTGTAGACCGGGATTCCTAGGTTAACGTCAACCGAGCTAACTAAGACTCTTTGTACTACGGGTCCAGTGTAGGACGAAGTGAAAGCTGAGTTAAACTGATACCATGGAGGCGCCACTGGGTAGAAAAGGAAAGTTATTAAAGCCGCATAAGTTAAAACGCCAAAGGCAACTATGTATTTCCAGTAGTTTTTTGGGCTTTTCCTCCAAACGATATACGCGAATACTGTTGGCACAAAGAAATATATCCCATAGAAGATTGCACCTATGTAATCTAGAGCTGGAAACCTAAAACTTTGTTGAAGAACCAAACTCGGAAGCGAACCGAATAATTGCATATCAAAATTGAGCGGTCCCGAATGAAGGTTGTATAAGGAGATTGTTCCTACGAAGCTGTACATGATTTCATACGATATAAACACTGTAACGAATGGAAGCCAATCCTTTAAGGCGCGCCATGTCCGCTGATTATAAGAAGTGTAAAACAGTATGCCTAAAACAAGGAATTCTGGTCCTGGAATAACGTTGTATTCCACGCAGAAGATTGCTATAGCTACCGAGTAGATTGACAAAAAGAGAAGAGAGAAGAACCGTGAAGAATGGTAATCAAAACTCAAGTCTAGCTTTATTTTTTCTAGATTAAGTTTCTTAGTCTCGTCTTCTTTTTTCACCATTATTTAAGTTGCCCGCTTCTAATTACCTTCTATGACCCTTTTTAAATGCCTTTTCCCAATCCGTCCGCAGAAGTGATGATCAATGAGTTATACTTTTGCCTATTAGACAATCCTGTGATGTTAAACAAGAGACTTTGGAAACCGCAAGAAACTTTAGAGACATTCAAACCTATAACGCCTGTGGAATAATGGAAAGAGTATGGGATGAATTAAAAAAAATCGAAGCTCAAGCAGAGCAAATCCAGAATGATGCTCAAGATAGGGCAAAAAAAATGGTTCTTCTTGCTAAGCAAGATGCTGAAAAACTGGTTGAAAACAGCAAAACCTATGCTGAAGCTGAGTCACAGAAGCTTTACGCAAAAGCTTTAGTGGAAGCTAATCAGGAACGCGACGAACACTTGAAAGTAAACGAGGAAGTTGTTGGGAGTCTAAAATTAAAAGCTGAAAAACGCATGGAAAAAGCGGTTTCGGCGGTTGTGAATGCCGTACTTGAGGAAATTTAACCTTGACTCAGACAACACGTTATGCTTCTGTTCTAGCTAAAATCGGCGCAGAAAGAAGCAAACTTGTCGATGAAACTAAACTTAAAGCGCTTGCAGAAAATAAAAGTCTCACTGAATTAGCTGCTCAACTTAGAGATACTAGCTACCAAGAACAAATCTCCAAATTGTCCATGCCTATAACAAGTCGCAAACTTGAAAGAGCTTTCAACGAAAACCTCATCGAAACTTACATAAAAATAATTAAGTATTCACCTAAAAGTGCAAGAAAATATCTGATCTCCTATCTTCTGCGCTTCGAAATTGAGCAAATAAAGGTGCTTATTAAAGCAACAAGCGCTAAATTAAGTCCTGAACAGAAATTAGAGAAAATTTACTTTTTTTTGGAAGATTACCTTAAAAGACGGACAGTCATGGAAGAAGTCGCTAAAGCTTCTACTCCAAACCAGATAATTCATGCGTTAAAGGGGACAGAATACTTTTCACCGTTGAATATGGGGCTGAAAAATTACGTAGAAAACGCCTCAACATCATTTTTTGATATATTTATAGATAAGTTCTTTTACGAAAAACTCTACGATGGATTCGAGAGTCTTAGCAAAAGAGAGCAGCCTTACGCTAACTTTTATGCAAGCATGGAAAACGACGGCTTCGCATTGATGACGTTGCTGAGGGGCAAATCATTAAACTACGAACCTAACTGGCTTCGGCTGGTGATTCCTCAAAATTGGTTCAACATTAACAAATCAACAATTGAGGCTTTAGTTACCGCGATAGATTTTGAGGCAGCACTTAAAATCGTTCTCGACAGTTACTACTCAAAATTCTTTGTCAAAGCTCCAACTGCCAGAGGAAACAATCGCCACCGCTGAAAAAGCCTTTAAGAAAGCAGTGTTTCAACATGCTAAATCAAGTGCAATCAGTGAGACTTTTAACATTGGTTCACCACTTGCTTTCTTGACACAGAAAGAAGCAGAAGTTTACAACTTAACGGTCTTGAGTCTAGGCGTTGATTCGGCCATGAAACCTGAAGAAATTCGAAACCAACTTTTAGTATAGTTTTTTTATTGTTTTAGAGAAGCAGAGGATGGGTCTTTCCGCTTAAGAACCAGATTGGTATAGGTGAATTTCTGTTTAAATGGGCTGAACTCTGATCCTGTGCCTTGGTAGAACTTGCTAAACCACTCGTAGAAATGTAGTCTCAATGTGTGTATGAACACTATTAAGCCTTCGAGCGCCAATACGAAAATGTTTCCGCCGACAATAATTATACCACTGAGGACCAAAGTTAAAATTGAGGCGGTTCCGACTAAGCCTGCAATTGTGTAGGTTACTAGCATCAGTGCCCAATGAGCCATTAATAAGGCAAGAATTCTTGAATAAGATATTGTGTTGCTGAGTAAACGTGTGACTAAGTCTCCTCCTTCAAACAATCTGCCCGAAACAGTATCCATTTCAGCATGTTCTGCTCCCGCATGTATTTTCGATTTTGTTACAGCTAAATATGTTGGTTTCCCAACGATTAAGAGAATGAACGGGATTATTGCTGCCTAGTATAGGGCCGCTGAACCATGCGCCAAAGTTAAGTTGATAGACGGCAATTAGGTAAACTCCTCCTAAGAAAAACCCAATTTTCGGCAATGAGGTCAAAAGAGCGTCAGCTATATTGTGTTTTAACGCAAAATTTACCCCCTCCAAGACTATACCGCTAATTATCTGCACTATGCCGACTAAAAGGGCAAAGATCAGGAAAGTAAATACATTCTCGAATGGGCTAAACCACAAAGGTCCCCACGGTAATTTTGTTCCAAAAAATTCACCAAACAAAACTCCGGTGAAGCATGCTGCGATACCGCAAGCAGCCATAATATAGCACACGTTTTTTATGCCTTGGTTGCCTTTAATTAATTTACCAATAGTTAACCCACCAATCAATAGAACTAATCCGTGCCCAAGGTCTCCAAACATTAAACCGAAAATAATCGGGAAGGTTATCGCAATTACGGGGGTGGGGTCTAACTCCTCGTAATGGGGTAAACCATAAAGTTTAGTGAGTTCTTCAAAGGGCTTCACAAACCTGTTATTAGTAATCATTGTAGGTGGATCTTCAGTTTCCATCACATCATTTTCCAAAACTAGAGCTTTTCCATCCAGTATTTTAGTGACTTTTTGACTGAGTTCTAGGAATTTTTTTTGTGGCACAAATCCTTTTACAGTTGCAAGCCGACCTGACGTGAGTATTTTTCTTTCAGCCTGCAGCAGAGCAAGAATGTTTTCCGAAGTTTCCTTCAACGAGGCAAAATTATCCTTGTTTTCTTCACCTAATTTTTTCAGGGAATTGTAGAGTACTTTTTCTTTTTCTAAATTTTCTTTAAGTTGCCTGTTAACTTCTTTAGATGCTTCGGTTACATCATGTGGTAACTCTTTTGGGATGTGAAAGACTTCAGCATGATATGTTCTTAGGATTTTCTCGACTTCTGATTGACGTTTTGCCGGGAGCGCTAAACACACAAACGTTACTTCTTTGGTTAAAGAGCAGCGATTAATAAAAATTGGGAATCCTTCAAGGGCTGTTTCTAACCCGGAGAAGTTTTTAGTCGGTACACTTGCCACTGCAACATAAATTAGCTTCAAATCTTCCATGGCAGCAAGATCTGCGTCCATGATACTCAGCCTCTCCAACATGTCTTTGATGTGGTTAAATTGTTCCTTTTCTTCTTGCACGAAAGAAAGGTTTTCATTAAGACTGTCAGTTTCTTTTTTCAAGGCTAAAATTCTTTGGCTAGTGGTTTCCAAGAGTGCCTGCCAATTCTCGGCCGTAACCTGAGTTTTAGTGTTTTGAGGCAGCTTGAAAATTCCAAGCGGGTTTGATTTTTCTTTTATAAGCTGATCAATTAATACGTTGATATCTGCGAGGGACCCCTCAACCTTCTGGATGCTCTGGTTATAATCATTCAAATCTGCATTGTCTTGGGCCGTTTGTTCAATGTGGAATTCTCCGAAGCTGCTCAATGCTTCCAAAACAGGCTCAACGTCTTTCTTTACACAGATTATCGATGTAGAGGTCATTCTTTCTGGTCGGAACATTTTTAACAGAATGTTTGATTTACCACCGAACATTTAAAGTTATATTTGGTGATGGCATGATTGGCTACGTAATTGGGGACAGTGACATGATTACTGGCTTTAGACTCGTCGGTGTTGAAGGCGTCGAAGTCTCAACCGATAACGAGGCGCTACAAGCGCTACACACTGCACTTGCCCAAAACGATATCGGCATAATAATCATTAGCGAAGCCTTCTCCAATAATCCTTCGATGCGTGAAGAAGTGGACAAATTACGTCAGGAACGTGTAACTCCATTAATAGTGGAGATTCCTGGAAGTAAGGGTGAACCAAACAAAATCCAACTATCTGATATGGTTAGTAAGATTTTAGGCATCAAGATGTAACGGTGAATTAGTATGACTGTTAAAGACGGCCTTGCAGCGATTGCGAAAGATGTTTTGGGCGATGTCCAAAAGGAAGCAGAAACCAAAATCTTAGCTGCGGAAAGCGAAGCGAAATCAACATTGAAGATGGCCAAGGAGCAAGCAGACAAAAACTACAGAGAGAAAGTCGGTCAAGCTAAGTTGAAAGCTGAAGCTGAAAAGCGGAAAATCGCTTCTGTAACTGAGGTGGAAATGAGGAATCGTCTTCTTCAGACAAAAGAAGATTTAGTTGATGCCACCTTCCAAAAGGCTTTGGTTCAACTCAAGAATTTTGCAGAAACAGACAATTACCACGATTATCTCTTAAAAAATATCCAGAATGCCGCTGAAAAAATCGGCCAAAAAAACCTCATAATACAGGTAAACTCAAAAGACAAAGATTGGTTAACGCCAGATGTGCTGAAACGTTTATCTAAGAAGTTGCATTGTGAGTTTAAACTGTCCGAAAAAACCGGAGATTACCTCGGGGGATGTATAATCCAAACTGACGATGGCAAAATAATCTTCGACGTCACTTTGGATAATCGGTTACAAGAACTTAAACCAGTTTTACGTGTTGAAATAGCAAAAATCTTGTTTGGAGAGTCAGTTTAAAAATGTCCGTTAAAGGAAGTGTTATCAGGGTTGCAGGGCCAGTCGTCGAAGCCAAGGGTATGGCGCAAGCAGTCATGCATGAAATGGTTGAAGTCGGTAACGACCGTTTAATTGGCGAAATTATCCGTTTAGAGGGCGAGCGAGCAACCATTCAAGTTTATCAAAACACCACTGGTCTAAAACTTGACGAACCCGTTTTGGGGACAGGAAGTCCTTTGTCAGTCGAGTTGGCTCCAGGAATCGTTGGAAACGTGTTTGACGGTATTCAAAGACCTCTTGAAGACTTAAAGACCCTAACCGGCGCCTTCATCAAGCAAGCACCTGGAATGACCTCTCTTTCTAGAACCAAAAAATGGACTTTTGTTCCAATAGTGAAGGTTGGAGTTAAACTTGTAGGCGGAGACGTACTTGGCACGGTTCAAGAAACCGCTCTGTTTGAACACCGAATACTAATTCCAGTTAACGTTCAGGGCAAACTGGTTAAGATTGCAGCGAAAGGCGAATACACAATTACAGAAACAATTGCCACTATCGAATCAAACGGAGTCGAAGTTGAGTTGCCTATGCTTCAGAAGTGGCCAGTCAGGGAACCCCGCCCCCACGCTCGAAGGCTATTTGCGACTTCTCCATTAATAACCGGACAACGTGTCATTGATACATTTTTCCCTGTAGCTAAAGGCGGAAGTGCATCTATCCCCGGTCCATTTGGCTCAGGAAAAACCGTAACTCAACAGCAACTGGCTAAGTGGTCGGATGCCGACATCATCATCTATGTAGGCTGTGGAGAACGTGGTAACGAAATGGTTGATGTGCTAGATAGCTTCCCCAAATTAATTGATCCAACATCTGGGCACCCATTAATGGAGCGAACAGTCCTTGTTGCTAACACAAGCAACATGCCGGTCTCGGCTCGAGAAGCCAGCATTTACACTGGGATTACCCTCGCAGAATACTTCCGCGATATGGGCTACGCGGTCGCTTTGATGGCTGACTCAACAAGCAGATGGGCCGAAGCTCTCCGAGAAGTATCTGGAAGACTCGAAGAAATGCCTGCTGAAGAAGGTTTCCCAAGCTATCTGCCATCACGTCTCGCAGAATTCTACGAAAGAACAGGCGTCGTCGAAACCTTAGGTTCAGACAAACGAGTCGGTTCGATCTGCGCCATAGGCGCTGTTTCACCTCCGGGAGGCGACTTCTCGGAACCAGTTACTCAACACACCAAACGTTTCACTAGAGTTTTCTGGGCTCTAGACGCTGAACTTGCAGCCGCAAGACACTATCCATCAATCAATTGGATGGCAAGCTACAGCGGCTACATCCAAGACCTAGCAGAATGGTGGCATAAACAAATCGATAGAAACTGGAACAGTTACCGCGAAGAAGCCATGCGCATTCTGCAGGCTGAAGACGACCTCAAAAACATCGTTAAACTCGTTGGTCCAGAAGCTTTACCAGACAAACAACGCTTAATTTTGGAGACCGCGAGAATCATTAGAATCGCCTTCTTACAACAGAACGCGTTGGACCCAATCGATACTTACAGTTCTCCACAGAAACAGTTCAAGATGATGAAGATAATTGTGGACTATCACCGATTGGCGGACAACGTTGTAAGCAAGGGTGCCCCAATCTTCAAAGTTACAGAATTGCCAATCACTGAAGAAATTATGCGAATGAAATCTTCAATACCAAACGATAAAGGCGAGTTGTTAGACGATTTAGAGAAGCGAATGTATGAAAGTTTTGGAACCTTGGAGGCAACATTGAGGTAACTACTATGGCAACAAGAACAGGATCAGGATTGGAATACAAGGGTGTCGCTTCAATTTCGGGGCCAATCATTGTCGTTGAGAACGTTCAGGGAGTAGGCTTCGATGAGCTTGTCGCAGTTAGAACACAACATGGCGAAACACGACTGGGCAAAGTTATCCAAATCACACAAAAAGCCGTCACTGTGCAAGTTTTCGAAGGTACAACCGGTCTATCACCCTCGGAAACACGCACGCGTTTCCTTGGACACCCATTAGAAGTTCCTGTCTCAACAGAAATGCTTGGGCGCGTTATGAACAGTTTCGGCGAACCCATCGACGGTCACCCACGATTCTTTACAGAAGAGAAACGCGATGTAAACGGCTACCCACTAAACCCGGTAGCCCGAGAATATCCCAAAGAATTCATCCAAACAGGCATATCAGCCATCGACGGGTTAACTAGCCTTGTCCGTGGACAGAAACTTCCAGTTTTCAGCGGTCCAGGTCTTGCGCACAATGAACTTGCTGCCCAAATTGTTAGGCAAGCCCAAATTCGCAGTGGAGGAGAAGATTTCTCCATAGTTTTCATTGCCATGGGTTTAGAACATGATGATGCAGCTTTTTTCCGCAAGAGTTTCGAGGAAACAGGCGCTATCAAAAACGTTGCAATGTTTCTCAATTTAGCTGATGACCCGCCAGTGGAACGTATTATTACTCCAAGGGCTGGTTTGACTTTGGCTGAATATCTGGCATATGAGCAAGACACTCATGTCTTGGTTCTCTTAACTGATATGACTAACTACTGTGAGGCTCTTCGAGAAGTAAGTGCTTCAATGGAAGAAGTGCCAAGCAGGAAAGGTTACCCCGGTTATATGTACAGTGACTTAGCAAGCATATACGAGCGGGCTGGTAGAATCCACGGTAAAAAAGGCTCTATAACTCAGATGCCAATTTTAACTATGCCAAATGACGACATTACTCACCCAATCCCCGACCTTACCGGTTACATTACTGAAGGACAAATCGTTTTGTCTCGCTCTTTAGAGAAACAGGGTATCTATCCACCAATCTACGTATCCACAAGTCTATCTCGATTGATGAAAGACGGAATTGGCAAAGATAGCACACGAGAAGACCACGCTAATGTTTCAAGTCAGCTTTATTCGGCTTATGCCCAATACAACTCGGTAAAATCACTAGTGACCATAATAGGGGAAGAAGGCTTAGGTCAAAGAGACAAAGAATACTTGCGCTTTGGTGAGGCATTCGAGAAAACCCTAATCAACCAAGGCAAAAACGAGAACCGCACAATCGAACAAACACTTTCGATTGCTTGGGATGTGCTTTCACTGTTGCCAGACGAAGAATTAACTAGCATAAAGCCTGAATACATCAAGAAATACTATCCAAAATTTGCTAGCGAGGTCAAGTAACAAAATTGTCCTCTGAAAACGTTAGCCCCACAAGAATAAACCTTATTCAAACAAAAAAGACTTTGAACCTCGCAGAGTCTGGTCGTGAGGTTCTTGAACGCAAACGTGACATACTTCTGCGAGAATTGAGAAACAGCATTTTCGAGGCTGAAAGAGCCCGAGAAGAACTATTGGATGCTCTTGGCAAAGGTTACCAAAGTCTAAGGGCTGCAAACATGGCAAAGGGTTCTGAGACGGTTGCCAGCGTTGCTTTGGGCTCAAGCGCCAAGGCTCACTACTTAATAGATTACAAAAGCATCATGGGTGTAACCGTGCCATCTGTAGAATTTCAAGGCGAAACTAATGTGAAACCGGACTACGGCTTCGCCAATACCAGCGCAGAACTAGATAAATCATTCAAACAATTTCGTAGCGTTCTAAATCTGGTAGCTGATTTAGCTAGAGCTGAAGGAACCACATTCCAGATCGCCAACGACGTTCGCAGAACCCAGCGCCGAGTCAACGCATTGAACTATGTCCTTATCCCCAGGTACCGTAAAACAGCAAAATGGATTGAGCTAGTGTTAGAAGAAAAAGACCGAGAAGAATTTGTTAGGACTAAAATAATCAAACGTGTAATTAAGGAGCGCAAATAAATGAAGTTTAGTTCTCAAACTATCAAAAAAATATTAGTTCCAACCGACGGATCAGACTATAGCATCCATGCAGCTGAATACGCCATAAGCATTGCCAAAACACACGATGCACAAGTCATGGTCGTTTATGTTCTGGATGAAGTTGTTATTGACCGATTTTCAAAAATAACAGAACGGGAAGATATTGAAAAGGAACTCAAGGCTGACGGTCAACGATACATCAATTTCATTCTGGGTTTAGCTGAGAAAGAAGGCGTAAAAGCAACTTCTTTGATTGCCAAGGGACGGCCGTTTGAACAGATTGTGCATCTTTCTGACGGCTTAGAAATGGATTTAATTGTACTAGGAACTTATGGACGAAGAGGCGCTGAAAGAATCCTTATCGGTAGCGTAGCCGAACGTGTGATCGAATATGCTCATTGTCCTGTATTAGTTGTAAAATAAAATTCTGGAGCAACTAATCTTTGACAAATAAGGACAGGTTAGATGAAGACTACAACAAGCTTAACCTAGACATTGAGAGGGCAGCAGAAAAAGAATTGAATAGACTCCGCGAGGAAATCAATGCACTTAATGAAAAAGCCAATAAGATAAGCGAAGAGCTGTTGAGCCATTCCTCCAATGAAGAGAAAAGAGGTTAATTAAGAAAAAAGTTAATAGCTAAGCGTGTTGTGTCCAATGTTAATGGAGTGACGTAGCTTGAAAACTAAACTATTATTGCTCGTAATACTTCCGCTTGTGCTTCTGCCTCTCATGGGCGTTGCTGCCGCATTAACAATTGATACAATTCAAGATCAAACCACGACTACGACTACAACTGGACAATTCGACAGAGTTGGCATCGCAATCAGCGCAGCATTAGCAATTGGATTACCTGGATTAGGTGCAGGATTAGCAATTTCTTCAGCTGGTAGCGCAGCCATCAGTGCATTAGCTGAGAAACCTGAAACGTTCTTTAGAAGCTTCCTGATTGTTGCGTTGGCTGAAGCATTAGCAATTTACGGTTTGATTATGGGTATTCTGCTCTGGCTAAAACTGTAGAAGATATCCTTTATAAAAACCCGATTGAAACTGGTAGAAACCAGTTTATCCCTTTTTAGTTTACGTTACAATTATTGTCTGTTATATTCAATAAGCGTTAAATAATACTTCGAAATAAAACAGCGGAAGGCGAAATGATGGATAAATGGGCTGATTACTTAGTCTCTGCAGTAAAAACTAGCTCTAACCAGAAATACATAGATTCTGTAGAATGTCACTCGGACTTCGGTTGTGTAGTCTGCGAGAACATCGTTCTTTCCAGAAATGACCTTATCATTAAGATGAAGAAGGGTTGCACTTATGCTACCGTTTTTAGAACCGCCATTGGTAAATGGCGCAAAGGTCAAGAGATACATCTTATAAATGTCGACGGTGAAGATTTCCTTAGAACCGACTCAAAAAATACCGTCGCTTCTGACAACTTTGACGATGTTCCAGAATTTTAAAATATTGAGGAATTTTCTTTGAAGAACTTCAAAGGCATCTTGGTTCTTGGAGAAAGAAAAATTTTCAGTCAATTATCTCAAATTATCTCTTTTGGTATCCAAGCTAATGCAATCTTGAAAGTTATGTACCAAAACAATTCTGACCGACAAATGTTAACTGAGCGTATGCATGAGGTTAGAACTTTGGAAAAGAAGTCAGACCACATCGCGTTTATGCTAAACGAAGAAATAACATCTGGAGCTATCAGCCCCAACATAATCGACGAATTAATAGAGTGCGTACACTTAGCGGACAACATAGTTGACCTCCTATTTTACTTGAGTAGGGAGCTTTCCCGTATGGCGAAAGCTGATGCCAAAAATTTTACTATGAGTCAGGAAACAGAATGGACAAAAGCATATGTGGACATGCTTGCACTTGCTGATCAGTCGCTCAGTAAACTGCAAGTGATGCTTTCCATAAGTAGTGTTCCTGATATCTTACAACTACGCAAGGAAATTGAATCTTTAGAGGAACAAGGTGATGATATCAAAGACACAGGTTTTGACAAACTATACCAAGCTGCTTCACAATTACATTTTCTACAATTCTATCATTATAGCGAAATGTTGCATAAATGCGATGATATTTTAGACAATGCCGAAGACCTATCAGACGTAATAGTATCTGCGGTAACCTCCATTCTTAAGTGATTCTAATTGCTATTGATGTCTGTTGCCCTCGTTGTTTTGGTTTTTCTGGCAGTGATGCTGGTTGCAGGAAACAACTTATCCGCCTGCATTGGTCCAGCAGTCGGCTCAAGAATTGTCACCAAACGATTCGCTATATTTTTAGGTGCAATAGGGTTTTCCACTGGCCTTTTAGTCCAAGGCTCCTCCATGACCAACTCGGTGACTACCCTTCTACCCAACGCCACTTCAACACTACGAGTAGAAGCAATGCTAGTAGCAGTTGTAGTCTTTGTTTTTGCATATAAAATTCGGGCACCCATGTCCTTGAGTATGTCGCTAGTGGGTCTACTTGCGGGCTTGTCGATTACTGGGCGATCTCCTGCAAACGGTTTGTTCGTAGGAGAAGTAGTTTTAACCTGGATCATAATCCCTTTTGCCTCATTTGCTTTAGCATTTTACCTCATCCGTTTCTTAAACCGAGGATGGCCTAAAAACTTTTGGCGTCGACTCCAAGAATACAAGATCCTGCTTATCGTGTTATCATTCTCTTCAGCCTATGTTACAGGCGCAAACACGTTAGGGCTGATAGCTGCAGTAGGTGGGTTTGACATTTACACAATTTTAGTTGCTGTTGCAGCTATTTTTGTTGGTTCTTTCTTCCTTAGCGAAGGTGCGATTCGTAGAGTTTCTCAGGAGTTTTTTCTGATGCGTTATGCCAACGCAACTGCAACATTAGTAACTTCAACGTTTCTGTTAGAAGTAGCCACACTCTTCAACATTCCATTGTCCATAACACAAGCAACTTCAACAGCTGTTTTCGGAATTGGAGTATCCTATAAAACAAAATTTGTGACCGCAAAACCCTTCCTGAAGGTTGTAGCAGCTTGGATAATTGTTCCGTTGTTAAGTTTTGTCATTGGCGTTCTCATAGGATAACAAATTGAACTAATTATCAAATTGATTCAACCATCTATCTCACCTATTAAAAAGGTTATACAAAGTAAATGCAGCTCTTAGCTGGTTTATGGCGAACAAGAAAAGTTTAAACCGCCATCCCCACGAAACAAAAAAGTTTTTGACTAATAAGGTGGAAATTATTGCAGACTAAAAAAGTAGAAAAACTGGAAATTATCTTAAAAATTGATAAAGAAGGAAAATGGTACCCCTCGATTAATTTGATCGTGAAGATTTAGCGAAAGGTTTAGAAAAAGTTTTCAAAGAAATCACTAAAAAATTACAGATGCTAAAAGATCAAGAAAATATTTGTGTAGTTTTATGTTATCCTTTGAAGCTTAAATATCCGTTAGCATTACCCTCTTAGTGGAGATTATTTTTATGGATAGTTTTGCTGTGTCCTTATCTGACAATTGGGCAGGATTTTTAAAGGGTTTAGCTGACGAGCACGATATCGACGTTGGTAAAGTTATCAGTGGATTGTGTGAATGGGCTTTTTCCCGCCCTGAATATAAGGTTCAATTTGAGGTTTGGTTGGACAAGGCGTATCCGCCGAAAGGTCAAGCTGAAGATAGAGCAAATGTTGATGGCGAAGAAGCAAGCGAGGTTGAAGAAGAAAACGAAGATGAAGCTGAAGAGGAAGCTCACGAAGATAGGGACTACAACGAAGATAGGGTCCTAAAACCTTAGCTGGCAATTTTGAATAACCAATTCCTAAAAAACTAGTAGAGGTGAAAACATTGAGTGAAAAAGAGAACATGAAATCTGACGAGCAAGAAACTTCACAAACAACACACTTAAAAAAACAACAAGGACGATATAGTAGTGAGAAGAGTAAAATAGAGACTTCAAAGCTTAGTGAAACAGAAACAGGCGCCAGACAATCTCGAGGAAAAAAACAAAGACGACAATTCAAACTTGCTCCAAACAGAGGATAAACTCTCGCTGCCATTAATCCGAGTTTCTTTCAGGTAACTTGTAACAAGATGAATATTGAAATCAGAAATGAGATTTCAAAATATTCATTTTTAGTAATAAAATTTTATCGAGGTGAAAAAAATGAGTAAGCAAGAAAAGAAGTCACCGGTTAAGATTATCGAAAAAGCTGAACTCGCAGTGAAACCTTCAAAAAATATTGCTATTAAACATCTTCCAACCAAACGCATCCCTGCAAAGCACGTTCCAGCAGTTCATGTTCTGACGACCTTTGACGATTTGGTTGATGATTTTCGAAGAAATTTCATTGAAAGCATAGCTTTTCCTTGGGATTGGGTAAGTCTTGAACCCTCTGTTCCAGTTCGTGAGGCAACCGTAGATTTGGTCGATGAGGGAAAAAGGTTTGTGGTGCATGCAGAATTACCTGGCGTCGCAAAAGACAAGATCGATGTAGCTCTGACTAAAGATGGTATCGAAATTTCGGCTGAAACAGACGTTGAAACAGAAGATAAGGAGAAGAACTTTGTTGTTAGAGAACGCCTCTACTCGCATGTTTACAAACAACTCTCGTTCCCTGAAGAAGTAATCCCTGAGAAAGCAGAATCAACATTCAAGGATGGATTGCTTGAAGTCTGTGTCCCAAAAAAGACGATAGCACCAACGCCTAAAAAACACAAAGTCGTAGTAAAATAGTTGGCAAAGTGGATCTTTTATGATCACTCCTTTTTTTATATTAAAAACCGATTAGGTCGAACGGGGTATACTTTTTTGGGTAGTGCGCCTTGCCTGTTTCAGTAGGTTACTTTTAACTCGAGAATGCTAAGTTTTAAATTGTACAAAACACATAATTTTGTTCAAAATTGTGTCAATTTATTGGCTGTGGGCTATTAGTGAAGATTAAGGGAAATGCTTTGAATCTGAAAAGATCTTCTGAAAACAAAGCTTCAAAGGACTTTCCGATTATTGGCATTGGCGCTTCGGCAGGCGGCTTAGACCCAATTAGGAAATTGCTGGAAAAATTGCCTATCGATACAGGTATGTCGTTTGTTGTTATCCAGCATTTGGCTTCAGGGCAAGAGAGTATGCTGCCTGAAATCCTTTCAAGATCAACCCAGATGAAGGTTCTTCAGGTTAAAGATGGATTGAAGATTGAAAAGAATCAGGTCTACGTTATCCCTCCAGGAAAAAGCATGACACTAAAAAAAGGTCGCCTCAAACTTGCTGCCAAAAGCTTGACTTTTAAACCCATTAACGATTTCTTGATTTCACTAGCCATCGAGCAAAAAGCCCAGGCAATCGGAATCGTTCTGTCAGGAACAGGTAATGACGGAACTGAAGGGCTGAAAGCAATTAAAGCCGAAGGTGGCATAACATTCGTGCAGGACCCAGTGACAGCTCAATACACCGACATGCCTCGAAATGCAATAGCCGCTGAGAATCCAGATTTTATTCTTTCTCCAGAACAGATAGCAATAGAGTTAACCAGAGTTTCTAAACACCCGGAAGCTAGTACATTCTATAACTAAAACGCCTGAGCAAGAAAAAGTCGAAACTGAACTGAAAAAAATCATCAAGATGCTTAAAACTTCTTTTGGCATCGATTTTACTCATTACCGAGAAACAACTATAAACCGGCGTATCACACGTCGCATGGTTATCAACAAAACGGAAAACATGAAAGCTTATGTTGTTTACTTGCAGAAACAGCCAAATGAGCTACAGGCATTGTTCGATGACCTGTTAATAGGTGTGACAAGCTTCTTTAGAGAACCTAACACTTTCTTAGCTTTGAAGACCATAGTTTTTCCTGAACTTATCCAGAAAAAAGATCCCAATGAATCAATACGAGTTTGGGTTCCCGGTTGCTCAACCGGTGAAGAAGTTTATTCATTTGCAATAGCAATCCAGGAATTTATAGAAGAAAAAGGCTTAACAGAAATACGGATTCAAATTTTTGGAACTGATGCAAATGGTAAAAACATCGAAAAAGCTCGCCAAGGAACATACCTCAAAAATATAGATGAGCAAGTTTCCGAAAAAAGATTAACACGATTCTTTACTGCTCACAATGGACATTACCGAATAATAAAATCCATACGTGACTTGTGCATATTTGCAAAACAGGACATAACAAGTGATCCGCCCTTCTCCAACTTAGATATCATTATGTGCAGAAATGTACTCATCTATTTTGATTCTCACCTTCACGAGAGGGTATTGCCCATTTTCCATTATGGGTTAAAGCAGAATGGTTTTCTAATTGTAGGCGAATCCGAAAGCGTAAGCAAGTTTCCATATCTATTCGAGCCAATTACCCCGAAAGGTCTAATCTACAGGAAGAAGCAAGCTCAGCCGCAATCGGTTTCATATGAAGAAGCTTCTATTCCCATTGCTGCTAGGAATTCTGTTAAACCATCTGCAAAAGCTGATCTACTGACTGTTTTAAGTGAAAAAGTAGACCATTTGATAACAACAGAGTATGGTCCAGCGACTTTGTTGGTGAACAATAACTTGGACATACTTGTTTTTCGCGGAGACGTTGCACAGTATCTTTCACCTGAATCAGGAGCTGCTAGTTTTAACGTAACTAAGATAATTCGAAAAGAGCTAAGGTCACAAGTTCAGACCGCTCTGTATAGAGCAAAAAAAGAAAAAAAAGTTATCAAAGACACAGTGAGTTTCAAACAAAAAGGTCAACCAAAAACAGTTAAAATCGAGATAAGACCGTTAAAAACAGCGGAATATGACGAGCCTTTCCACATTGTGTTATTTACTGAGACATCATCATCTAATATACCTATATCATATCCAGAAGCTGAATCTGCGATTTCGTCTGTCGAGATGGAGAATCTTAAGGACCGGCAGATTCGTGAACTTAGAGAAGATTTGGAGGCAACCAAGCAGTCTTTGCAGACTCTTGTCGAAGGGCAGGAGGCAACCAATGAGGAGTTGCAGTCGTCTATGGAAGAAGTTCAGTCTAGTAATGAAGAGCTGCAAAGCACAAATGAAGAGTTGGAAACGGCAAAGGAGGAGTTGCAATCAGGCAACGAGGAACTTCAGACTTTAAACGAGGAGCTGAAGAACCGCAATCAAGCTCTTGGACGCTTAAATGATGATTTGGCTAATCTGCAAGCGAACATTGACGCTTCAGTGGTTATTGTTGATTGTGACTTAAAGATTAGGCGTTTCACAACTTCAGCTCAAGGACTTTTGAAAATTTTGCCCGCTGATGTCGGGCAATCAATCACTACCCTAAATCTTAAGGTTCAGGTGGCCGATTTAGAAAAGACAATCATAGAAGTTATCTCTACTCTAACGGTTGTCAACCAAGAAGTCAAATGCGCCGAAAATATTTTGTGTGAAATGCGGGTTCGACCGTACTTAACTGAGACGAAAAAGATCGACGGGGCAGTCTTATCTTTTACCGACATTACTGCACGCAAGAAAACCGAAGAGGCAATAAGAAAACAGGCTTCTTTAATCGACCTTAGCCCGGACGCAATAATTGTGAAAAAGTTAGATGACACTATAACTTTCTGGAGTCAAGGAGCCCAAGCGCTTTATGGTTGGACAAAAGAGGAAGCCGTAGGGCAAAAAAGCAGTGAGCTTTTTAAGACCAAATATCTTGAACCGCACTCTGAAATTCTTAGACAACTTTCATGCAATAGACGTTGGTCCGGCGAGAAAATTCACCGAACTAAATCAAGGCGTGAAATAATAGTTGGCAGTAGATGGCTTGCTTCATGCGACGCAAAAGGTAAAATTGAGGAAATTCTTGAGACAAACATAGATATTACTGAACGTAAACGATTGCAAAACAAGCTTGAAGAGCACTCTAAGAACTTGGAGAAGCTTGTTGAAGAAAGAACTAACGAGTTGAAAGGTGCTGAGCGTCTAGCTGCTATTGGCGCAACTGCTGGCATGGTTGGTCATGATATTCGTAATCCTTTGCAGGCAATTGCTAGCGATGTGTACTTGGCGAAATCTGACTTGGCTGAGATGCCTGAAAGCGTTGCTAAAGAAGATATGAAAGAAAGTTTGGAGGGTATTGAAAAGAACGTTGAATATATTAATAAAATAGTCCAGGATTTACAAGACTTTGTAAAGCCGCTAAATCCTTCTTTGACAGAAATGGATTTGGAGGACCTCTGCCAAGAAGCTGTGTTTAAGAACGGTGTTCCACAAAACATCAATGCATCATGCAATGTGGAAAAAGAAGTGAAGAAACTGATAACTGATCCCGCTATGCTGAAACGAGTTCTAAATAATCTGGTAAATAATGCAATTCAAGCAATGCCTGAAGGTGGAAAACTCGATATTCACGCATTTCAAGAAGCAGACAATGTCGTAATAACGGTTCAGGATGGGGGCGCCGGAATTCCAGAAGCAATAAAGCCAAACCTTTTTACTCCACTTTTCACGACTAAATCCAAAGGTCAAGGCTTCGGCTTAGTTGTTGTTAAACGGGTGACTACAGCACTAGGCGGCAATGTATCCTTCGAAAGTGAAATGGGCAAGGGAACTAAATTCATAATACGTTTGCCCTTGGCAAAGAGCTAAACTGTAAATGTTTTTTAGACGAAATAGATACCTGGCATATTTCTATAACACCGTAAACATGTGCGTTTTCGATTAGTTCAACTTCTATATAGTGCCTTTTATAGGCGAAACAGTTTTGTGATTTAATTTTGTTTTGCGGGCGTTTCAGGAGACTTTAATTGATTTCTTATTATGATGAAAAGTGCAAAAAAGAGCACGCCAGCTATGACGCCTGAAGTGATGCCCATGATATACAAAGCCTCCCATGCCGGCATAGATGTGCTAAGATACTTGAACGACCCGATGAGTATAAACAACGAAGCTGAGCCAATGAATGAAATTCCCAGAGCCATCAAGACGCTGCTAATTATGCTCATGATTAGAAGTCTTTTAAGACGTTTCTTTACAGCAGCTTCCGTTTCATTCAAGTATTCTTTGAGAATGGCTTTTATCTCATTTAGAATTGCTCCAATTATTTCTCTTAACGAAATTTTTTCTGACATCTAATAATTACTCCTTTTCCAAAAACAGATCTACCGAACCCCTAAAAGTCGTGTTCAAACACACTGTTGAGTAAAAGTGTTTCAAAAATTCTCATATTTAGTTTAGCTTAGTAGCTATTTTAAGATTGCGACTGTGAGTAAACAGTTCAATTCCCCTCTTTTGCTATCTCGTCGTTTAAGAAAATATTCGTGCTTTTGATTTATTTTTTTTAATTTTTTTTCTAGAATTTTAAAGTAAAATCGGATTATTAGCCTCGGCTTATTGGAAGCAACAACTTTTTCTAGAACAAAATTTTGATTCGATCCTCACTCCAAAAGTTACATTATATTTGAACTTCCCGAATTCTGGCAGAACCATCAGGATTGGTTTTCTCTTTTTGGCTTCCTTAGTTTGTCTGGATCTTTCAGAAAATTTTGAAGAAAATCTTGGACATTTTCATGCAAGTGGATAGCCTTTTTTTGATTTTCTTCTTTAGTTTCCGGTTTTGGTTGAAAATAACCATGTTCAGTCATGTAAAACATTATGCCTGAGAAATCTCCCGCCAAGGCACAATTAACCTCTTTTTTTCCCAATTCCAAAAGAGCATAATACCTGTGGTGGCCATCCAAAACTGCGTATACATCAAATTTTGGATGCTTAACCACGATTAAGGGTGCGATCTTCTCCCCGTTTTGGATCTTCTTTTTGTACATCTCTATGGCTTCCGGGTCGACTTTTGTATCAGCAACGATTTTTTCTATTGGCAACCGTAATAGGTACTTTTCAGGATTAGCGAACACGTCGATGTTAATTTCTCGCATTGCAGGTCTGGTCAACCACATAAATCTTAATCTTAACGAATCCACGAGGTCTAAAACCTTTTTTCCCAAATAATCACGTCTCAAATTAACAAGAGTTATCTTAAGGATGTTGATTGATCTAACGAAAGCGTCACTGATCAATTGTTCCCAACATTTTAGTAACTTTAATGCAATTGTTAAGTTAATCCCAAAAAGCACCTAATTTAACTCGGGTTTTTAATAATATATCTGTTTCGGAAGATGGTGGCGAAGAATTTTTTTGTTCACCTTGATCTTTCGTGTTAGTATCATGAGTGCCTTTTAGGTTGAAAACCTAGAGAGACAACTCACTGTCTGAATGCCCAAAGCTGAGCATTCAACAAAATGGTTATAGACCAGAATTCAATTAATCGTAATAGGCATTTCAATTGCCAGGCGTTTTCTCTGAGTAATCAAGATAACCAAAATCATCAGTCATTCTGGGGCTTTCAAACTACTGAACTTCTAAAGCAACTCCAGACAACATCAAAAGGTTTGACTAGTGATGAAGCTGAAAAACGGCTCGCAAAATATGGTTCCAACCTGCTTAAACCCAAAAAAAGATCAAGCACGCTTACACTCCTGTTAACTCAATTTAAAAGTCCGCTTATACTCATCCTAATCTTTGCAGGCGCGTTATCATTATATCTTGACGTGTCTCAGCATACTTTGCCTACTAACGCAATAATCATCATAACGATCATCCTTATAAGCAGCCTCCTTGGATTTTGGCAAGAAAGAGGAGCAGCAAACGCTGTTGAAAAGCTATTAGCCATAGTTCAGACAAAAGCGACTGCACTTCGTGACGGAACTCAAAAGGAAATTCCTGTTGAGGAAATTGTGCCGGGCGATATAATTATCCTTAATGCTGGAGACTTGATACCTGGAGACGCAATAATTCTTGAATCGAAGGATCTTTTCGTAAACGAATCTTCTCTGACTGGGGAGACTTTTTCGGCAGAAAAAACTGTGGGCGTCCTGCCTCAGGCAACGTCACTTAGTCAGAGGACAAATAGTCTTTTTATGGGAACTAACGTTGTTAGTGGCAATGCTCAGGCTGTTGTTGTTGGAACCGGGGTACAAACGGAGTTCGGCAAAGTCTCTGAACGTCTAAAACTTAGGTCGCCTGAAACAGAGTTTGAACATGGCGTCCGGCATTTTGGTTATCTCCTCATGGAGGTAACGTTGGTTCTTGTTGTTGTTACCTTAGCTATAAACGTGTATTTTGCTCGTTCTGTTTTGGATTCTCTTCTCTTTTCATTAGCGCTTGCTGTTGGATTGACCCCTCAACTATTGCCCGCTATTATCAGCATAAACTTGGCTCACGGAGCCAAGGTCATGGCAACTCAGAAGGTGATTGTTAAACGGCTCGCATCCATCGAGAACTTCGGTAGCATGAACGTACTCTGCTCCGACAAAACAGGAACTCTAACAGAAGGCATCATCAAAATACAATCCTTCATTGATTTTAATGGCAACCCAAGCCAAAAAGCGCAACTCTATGCGTACCTCAACGCTTCTTATCAGACAGGTTTTACGAATCCGATCGACGACGCTATTTGTAGCACTCAAGTCGATGCGTCTGGATACGCTAAGTTGGATGAGGTACCGTACGATTTTATTCGCAAGCGACTCAGCATCTTGGTTTCAAAAAACAACAATAATTTTATGATCACTAAAGGCGCTCTGCAAAACGTTCTTGACGTATGCACATCGGTTGAAACTTCCGAAGCAACAATTGTTCCAATAGTTGGAATGCAAAAGCAGATCCAGCAACGTTTTGAAGAATTAAGCAACAAAGGATTTCGTGTCTTAGGGCTATCTTACAAAGATATTGGATCTGACAAACTCATCGCCAAGGATAGTGAAGTCGGTATGACTTTTATGGGGTTCCTTGTTCTCTTTGACCCGGCAAAGCCCAACATAGCCGAAACCATAAGTGATTTGAAACGTCTTGGGATTTCCCTAAAGATAGTAACAGGAGATAACCGATTGGTTGCCGCAAGCATCAGTCAACAAGTCGGATTTCCAACTCCAAAAATTCTTACAGGCCCAGATCTTAATGCCTTGAGTGATGAAGCGCTGCTTAGGCAAATGAATGAAGTAGACGTTTTTGCAGAGGTCGAACCAAACCAGAAGGAACGTATTATTCTTGCACTCAAGAAAGCTGGAAACGTGGTTGGCTATATGGGTGATGGAATCAACGATGCCTCTGCCCTTCACGCCGCTGATGTTGGTCTTTCAGTCGAAAGCGCTGTGGATGTTGCCAAAGAATCTGCTGATATCGTTCTACTTGAGAAGGACCTAGGGGTGCTTGCAAATGGAGTGAAAGAGGGAAGAAAAACCTTTGCTAATACCTTAAAGTATGTGTTTATGGCAACAAGCGCAAATTTTGGAAACATGTTTAGCATGGCAGGTGCATCTCTCTTTTTGTCATTTCTTCCACTTTTGCCTGGGCAGATCTTACTTACCAATTTAATGACCGATTTTCCAGAAACAACCATCGGCACGGATAACGTGGACAGTGAAATGGTTGAACAACCTCGGCGGTGGAATGTCAAATTCATCCGCAACTTCATGATAGTCTTTGGCATCTTAAGCTCAGTTTTTGATTACATTGCATTTGGTGTACTGATTTTTGTTCTGCACAGCCCTACAGATCTGTTTAGGACAGGATGGTTCATAGAATCGGTTCTTTCTGCAAGTTTAATCGTGCTAGTTATTCGGAGTCGAAGGCCATTCTTCAAGAGTTTTCCAGGGAAGTTTTTGCTTTTGACAACAGTAGTGGTTGTTATCGCTACTCTTATCTTACCCTTCACTCCAATTGGCAAAATATTCGGTTTTGCTCAGCCACCACTCTTGGTTCTTGCTTTGATGTCAATAATCGTCGTATTCTACATATTAGCTGGGGAAGTAGTGAAAAGAATTTTCTACAAGAAGGTAAAATTCTGAACCTTGTCCCACAAAGGTGCTCTCACTTATTTGTGAACAGCAAAAGATAACTTACGGTTGAGAGAATTTTGTACAACTTGAAAGTATTAGAAATGGGCAAAATCGATTTAAGGCGAGTTGTTTTATCTGATTTATGAAAGAAGTAGAAGTTAAAGTTCTAAATGTTAACAAACAGAAAATTGAAGAAACACTCACGCAATTAGGGGCTAAACAAACCTTTGACGACGAGATCATAACATACTTCTTCGATTTTCAAAACGGCAGCATAGTCAACGCAAAAAATGTTCTTAGGCTAAGAAAAGAAGGGAAACAGTCGGTTTTAACGTTTAAGAACATCCTTAGCAAACAATCTGCAAAAGTGGCTGAAGAGTACGAAGTCAAGGTTTCAAACTTACCTAAAATGCAAAAAATTCTTGAATTAATAGGCTTGTCAGTGACTGAAGGCATACAAAAACATCGAACAAGTTACAAACTTAACGAAGTGCAGTTTGATCTAGATACGCTCAAGAAAGAATGTGCTTATATTCCGACATATCTTGAAATTGAGGCAAAAAATATAAAGGCGATCCATAAGTACGCCAAGATTTTGGGCTACAGAGTTGAAGATTGTTTACCATGGTCAACTAGCGAATTGATCAAATTTTATTCAAAAAACCAAATTAACCCGTTATAGATCGGCGGTTCAAGTGGTTGCAGATTTGCGGACGCGGGGCTTTGCAACTTTTTTTACTGATTTTGGCTTTTCTGGCAATTTTTTGGCTACATTCCAAGCAGGGAACTCATTTTGTTCTTCAACAAATTTGTTTAAAAACTCTTGTTGAGTAGCTCGCGGATTATCACTCTCAATCCAGCTTAATGCAATCTTTTCTATGTAACCTTCATCAAATAGCTTTGCATAAATCTTTTTACTGCTTTTTCCGCCAAAACCTGCTAAGTAGCTACCCATAATTTTCTTAACGGGTTTCTTTGAACGTCCAATGTACATTATGTCAGAACCTGTTTTTTCTGAAAGGCTCTTATCCACTAATACAAAAACAACGCTTTTATCATAAGGTAGATTCAGGAATGAAAGATTGCATAGTGGAACCAAATCGGAGAAGCCTATTTCTTTAAGTGTTATAGAATTCATGTATGCTAGTTGACTCTGGCATGATATAAGAGTTGCTACTTTGAAAAACGACTCTTTTGCTAAATTCATTGCATATTTATTTTCATATAAAAAATAAATAACCATTGTTTGATAACATTACGCATATAAGTATGGGGGTTATTGAGCTTAGGGTGTTCACTTCTTGCTCAAGTCAATAAAGTTCAAGAGAACAGGAGATCGCTTTACTTCAGATTTTATTAACATTGTTAGGTAAACGCAAAAAGCTTTATACTCTTTTATGGGATTACCTTAAGATAGCAGCGTCTTGTAACCAAATTATATCCTCTTATCATGCTTACTTGATTGCTGAAAACCCGCAGAGATGTATAGATCAATTGTCAACATCTAACAATCTAATCGAAATAACTACATCAGAAATGCTTCTCCCGAAAATACTCCTGGATAATCCTGCTTTTTTCTTAAATAGAGAACTCAGTTGGATAAGATTCAATATTCGGGTGTTGGAGGAAGCTCAAGATCCTACAAATCCTCTGTTGGAAAGAGTAAAATTCCTAGCTATAGCTGGAAGCAACCTTGACGAATTCTTTATGACCAGGATTTCTCGACTACTGAAAAAAGTATCCAAAGGATCCATTGATAAATCAATTGATGGCATGACTGCTTTCGAACAAATTGAAGCCACTAGACGAGAAATCATTCCCCTAATTGAAAAACACGCGAAATGTTGGAAAGAAGAACTTTTACCAGCACTTGCAAAACAACGTATCTACATAAAAAAAGGCAGCGATCTAGCCAAAAATCAGAAAGAAAGATTACGCCAATACTTTAGAGACATAATACTGCCCACCTTTAGAACACACAAACAAGACATAGCCCACGTATTCATTGAGAATTTGCATGTGAACCTTTTAGTAGTAACAAAAAACAAACTGGGGCAAGAGGTAAATTACATAGTTAATGTTCCGACGGAACAGTTTGGGCGATTCGTAGAAATTCCAGGGAATGAATTAAACTCTCAAGAGGGAAAAGTAACTACTGAATTGTTCTATTTAGAAGAATTAGTAGCTTCTAACTTAGACCTGCTTTATCCAAATGAAGAAGTGATAGGTGCTTTTCCATTTAGGCTAACACGTAATGGTGAAATAGATATAGTAATGGATGAGTCTTCAGATTTTTTGCTTTCAGTTAAGAAAAGCGTTCAAAACCGAAAAGAAGGGTTCGCAAGCAGGCTTGAATTTGACGAGAAAATGCCTGAACCATTGAGGGAACTCTTGTCTAATTTAGCTGGTTTACCTAGCTATTTGCTATATGATTTTGCTGGCCCTCTCGGACTTGTTGACCTTTGGCAACTACTGAAGATAGACAGACCCGAATTAAAAGACCAGACGTTCCTTCCTTGCGAATTGCCTTTATTAAAACCGAAGAAAAACATTTTTAAAACAATCGCCAAAAGAGACTTTGTTCTTTACCACCCTTATGACAGCTTTGAAGTAATAGTTCAACTTTTCAGGGAAGCCGCCCAGGACCCAAACGTTTTAGAAATATGTATTACACTTTACCGAATGGACTCGAAATCGCCTGTTGTTGACGCCCTAATTGCAGCAGCAAAGATAGGAAAAAAAGTCACAGCCGTCATAGAACTAAAAGCTAAATTCGATGAGGAAAACAACATAAACTTGGCTTGGAAATTGAAAGAAGCCGGTGTAAATGTTGTCTACAACTTCCCAAACTTTAAGGTCCACGCAAAACTCTGTTTAATTGTGAGAAAGGAAAAAACAGGCATTGTAAGATATTCCCATATAGGATCGGGCAACTACAACTCGGTCACAGCAAAAATTTATGCAGATATTGGTTATCTTACTGCAAACCCCAGAATAGGTAAAGAGCTTTCAGAACTTTTCAAGGTACTTTCAGAGGGATTGCAAGAAGAGGAATTCAAACATTTACTTGTTGCCCCAAAGACATTAAAAAAAGAGATTTTGCGACGCATCGAAAGAGAAATAGCTGTTCAGAGAAAAACTGGAAATGGATATTTAGCCTTCAAACTGAACAATTTAGAAGAAAAAGAGGTTATTCAGGCGCTTTATAGGGCTTCCATGGCCGGAGTCAAAATTGATCTCAACGTTAGGGGAATTTGCTGCCTAAGACCGGGCATTAAAAGTGTAAGTGACAACATATCTGTGTTTTCCATAGTGGGTCGTTTTCTTGAACATGCCAGAATTTACTACTTTCAAAACGGAGGACAAGACGAAATATTGATTGGGAGCTCAGATTTGATGTTTAGAAACCTTAACGAAAGAATCGAAGTAGTATTTGCAGTTCCCGACCCAAATATAAGACAGGAAATTTTTAAAAATATTTTAAGAATTCATCTCCAAGACAACATAAAATCCCGAAGACTTCTAAATGATGGAACATATGAGAGGGTGAAACCCAAAAAAGACCAAGAAATCATCAACTCACAGTCTTGGCTGCTTGAACACAGAGGCATTTGGCATGAATACCAATGTTGACCAGCAATACTGCACCGAAAAAAACTGCTACTGCAAATACGGCGTCCAAACTTTGCTGAACCTTTTACCAACGTTAGAAGAACAGATTGACGGCGTTAAAAAAAGCGAAGATACTGAATATTTACACAAAATGCGTGTCGCCTCACGCAGAATCAGAGTAACAATGCCTCTCTTCAAAAGTTGTTACCAAAAAAAACAATTCAAAAATTGGCTAACCGAAATAAAGAAAGTAACTGCGTTTCTTGGCGAAGCAAGAGATATTGATGTACAAATAATTTTCCTGCAAGATTATATAAAAAGCCAACCACTTTTGGACAGCAATTCAGGTGTCAATCTACTACTGGATAGTCTTGCAAGTCGTAGAGCTAAGATCCAGGCAACTGTTATCAATGAACTTGATGAACTAAGAAACTCGGGCGTTTTGAAAGAAATCAAAAAAGTCTCAAACCAGATGTTAACCGAAAAATCGAACGAATATCCGTGTGCACAAGATGTGTTGGAAGAAGCAAATGGTCAAATATCAAAAAAGCTCGACAATTTCTTATCAATGGAAAGCTGTGTTCATAAAAAAGATGATATTCTATGTCACCACCAAATGAGGATTCGCGCAAAATGGCTCCGTTACACGATGGAAGCGTTTTCTACAATTATACGCGGAAAATCTTTCACAAGAAATAAAAATAGTTAAATGTTTTCAGGATGTGTTAGGGGAAATGCATGATTGCGATGTCTGGAGTCAATGCATCCCAAAATTTATGGATGAACTTGAGATTAATGAAGGAACGGAACAAGAAGGCAAAAAACCAATCAAAAAAGAGGAAAAAACACTTTTAGAACTCCTCCAATTCGTTAAACGACGCAGGAAAAAATTCTATTTAGATTTTGTCAAACTATGGGATAAAAAAATAACACATGATATTTTTGATCAACTAAAAAGAACTACAGGAATGTGGCCTAATTACTCAGAAAACGCAATAAGAAACGCGCTTTTGAATCCAGAAACTAAAATCGCTGTGTTAGCAGATATTCATGGTAACCTTCACGCCCTCAAAGCAGTTATTGATGATGCTAATCAACGGGGCATTACTATTTTCTTAAATGCTGGCGATTTAACAGGATTCGGAGTTTTCCCAAACGAAGTTATTAGATTACTTACTTTGAAGAAAACAGTCAGTGTAATAGGAAACTTCGATCTCGAAGTGCTAAACAAACATAAAACGGGAAATAGCGCGAATAAACTTGCATTAAAGTACACTCAAAATGAGTTAAGTAAAACATGTGAGGAATATTTGGGTAGTTTGCCTCGCAAAATTACTTTTGAGCTTGCAGACAAAAAGTTACTTATGGTCCATGGAAGCCCATCAGCAATAGATGAACACGTTTACCATGACACTCCTACAAAACGATTACGAGAACTTGCAAAGATAGCCGACGCCGACATAATCATCGTTGGTCATTCTCACGAGCAATTCTTAACCGAAATAGACGGGGTTTCATTTGTTAACCCTGGCAGCGTCGGAAGACCTTATGATGGAAATCCACAAGCTGCCTACGCTATTGCAAGTCTCAATCCTTTCTCTGTCGAATTCCTAAGAATAGACTACTCAATTAAGTCAGCGGCTCAAGCGATGAGAAAGAAAAAAATGCCTGAAATTTTCCCTCAAATGCTTCTACGTGGAATGTCATTTGAAACTATCAACAAAGAAGACGCCGACAGAAAACTGGAAATGGAACAGAATTGTCTAAAGATGACCGAGGCATCAAGAAAGGTTGCTGAAAAATACCAGCAAGACACAAAACACTCTGAGCAAGTAAAACGTATTTCATTGAAAATCTTCGACGACCTTAAAGAACTACATAGTCTTGGTAAAACCGAACGGTGCTGGCTGGAATGTGGCGCAATCCTTCATGATATAGGTCTATCTATGGACACCAGTAACCATAACAAAAAATCGCTTAAAATAATACTGGATGATATTCAACTACCATTTTCCTCGGATGAAAGGCGAATAATAGGAAGCATCGCAAGGTATCATAGAGAAGGGTTTCCAAAAGAAAAACATTATAACCTTGCAGGCTTGGGCAAAGAAACTAAGCTTAAGATTAGAATATTATCGAGCATTCTGCGTGTGGCTGATGGCTTGGACTTCACACATCAATCTATCGTTGATCAGATTGAGGTTAATGTAGATTCGAAAAAAATAAGTATCGACTGCTCAATTTATTCGGAACCAAGTGCCGAAGAGCAAGCAGTTAGTAAGAAAAAAGATTTACTTGAGAAATTATCCGAAAGAAAATTGGTGCTGACATGGAGGAAAAATTAACAAAAACAAGCAGTGTTGTAGGGTTTGTTGATGTAGGAACTAACGCCATCCGGCTATTAGTAGTTCGAATAAACCCGAATCTCTCTTACACATGCATCAGCCAAGAAAAAGAAGTAGTTAGACTTGGCGAAAACGAATTTAAAGACAACCTCCTCAAACCAGACGCCATGGACCGAGCAATTCTGGTCTGCAAAAAATTTGCTGAGCTTGCAAAAACCTACGGAGCAACCAAAATAATTGCCGTAGGAACATCTGCAATTAGGGAAGCACACAATCGAGAAAAATTCCTTCAACGAGTCTTAACTGAAACTGGATTAGATCTGCACGTTATTTCAGGTTTGGAGGAGGCACGTTTGATTTATTGTGGCTTACTGAGCGGTTTAGACATCGGCGAAGAAAACGCTATATTTATAGACTTAGGTGGCGGCAGCACCGAGTTTGCTATCGGAAACCAAAATGAAATCCTTTACTTAGATAGCATTAAGCTGGGCGCAATAAGACTTACGAGCCAGTTCATAGGCGAAGGCTGGACTGGGCGCATTCACTACAAACAGTATAAAAACATCAAAAAAGAGGTCAGTGGAAGCATCAATCGAGTGGCATCACAAGTCAAAGCTTTTAATGTAAAACTTGCGTTCGGTAGCTCGGGCACAATAATAAATTTGGCTGAAATAGGTTCCAGAATGTTTAAGAAAAGTAACAGTGGGGTTAAGGGTCAGGTTCTGTCTAGGAAAACTCTGAAGAAGACCTCTCAGATCCTCTGCGCTCTTACGCTCGAAGAAAGAAAAAAGATTCCAGGAATCAATCCAGAGAGAGCTGATATACTCATCGCAGGAGCCGCTGCTATGGATGCAATGATGGAAGAATTTGGCCTTGAAGAAATTAATGTGAGCCATAGAGAACTTCGAGATGGTCTACTCATTGACTTCTTGTCAACTTTCGAGGGCTTTAGAGAATTCCAAAAAACTCCGATAAGGCAAAGAAGCGTACTACATCTCAGCAGGTCATGCAATTACGATGAGAAGCATTCTGAAACTGTGGCTTCACTTGCATCACAACTTTTTGACAGCGCCAAAGCAGCAGGGTTACATAACCTTCATGAAGAAGAAAAAGAGCTTCTAAAATACGCGGCAACAATGCATGACATTGGCGATTTTCTCTCCTTTAATGACCATCACCTTCATGCGCACTACATTATTAGCAACGCTAGTCTACTCGGATTCGATCAAAAAGAAATAACCATAATGGCGAACGTGGCTAGATTTCACAGGAAAAAATATCCAACTAAGAAATCCTTGAAAGCCACTGGACTTGATGAAAACTCTAAAGCAACAGTTATGATGTTGGCAGTGTTTCTGAGACTCGCAGAAAAACTTGACAGAAGCCATTGCGCCATAATCAAAAAGGTGGAATTTAATAACCTTGAAAAAGATCGAGTGCTCCTCTCATTGTTTTCTGACTCCGATTGCAGCATGGAAGAATGGAGCGTCGTTCAAAATGGACCAGCTTTCTACGGGGCATTTGGAAAAAAACTTGACGCTCACTGCATTAATCTGCATACAACAGCGGAATAAGGATATTACTTTTCATTTGTGACAAAGGCTGGCTTTTGCCTTTTCCAACTCATCCGCCTGCTCTTCAGTTAAAACAGGGTATTTTAAGTCAAGCTCCGCTATTTTTGAAACGAGTATCTCAGAAACTGACGCTCGAGTTACCCATTTCTTGTCTGCTGGAATAATATACCATGGTGCCCATTCAGTGCTGGTCTTATCGAGAACTTCCTGATAAGCATCCATGTAGTCTTTCCACTTCTCCCTTTCAGATAAGTCAGTAAGCGAAAACTTCCAGTTCTTGTCAGGGTCTTCTAAACGCTTCAGTAGTCGCTGTCGTTGCTGTTCTGGGGATACGTTTAGGAAAAACTTTAAGATTACAGTTCCATTGGAGACCAGATGTTTCTCAAAAGCGTTTATATCGTTGTATCTTTGGTTCCAAAACTGCTTATCCCTTGACCCTGGAGGTAACTTTGTTTTTTCTAGAACTTCCGGGCGAACTTTGACTATTAGAACGTCCTCATAATATGAGCGGTTGAAGATGCCTATTCGTCCCCTTTCAGGAAGGGCTTTAGAGTAACGCCATAGAAAGTCGTGATTTAATTCTTCTTCGCTAGGAGTTTTAAATCCTGTAACTTGGCAACCTTGAGGGTTAACTCCAGACATAACATGACTGATTACCCCGTCTTTTCCAGCTGCATCCATCCCTTGAAGAATTATCAGCATTGAATAACTTTCGCTTGCCCAAAAAAGTTCCTGCATCCCTGATAGTTTTTGCTGGTTCGCCTTAAGGATATCAAACGCCTGCTGTTTTGAAGCTTTTTTGCCTTCTTTGCCCTCTTTCTCTGCAGCCCATTTAGGAACCCACCCGGAATCATAATCTTTTAAACAAATCTTCTCAACTGCAGAGACTCTAAAGTTGTCAACGGCGTCAATCTTCATTCAAAATACATCCTATAATTACTAATTATTCTTTACTTAATAAAAGATAATGTCTCGCTTAACAACATACGTTGGCTTCTGCAGTACTTCATCGAAAAATGATGTAATTGATTGGAAAAAAACGTCAGGCTTCTAAAATAAGCCAATAGGATTTTGAAGGATCAAATTCAAGCGTGCCTATGTTCTTTTGGTTATGACTACAATAAGTCCAAGTAATCCTCCCAAAATAACTAGTAGCCCGCCTAAGCCGCCGCCAATGATTCCAACGATTATGAGTACGATTGCCCAAACGAGAGTGCTTGCGCTTCTAGCACCGATAATTGCAATAACGCCGCAAATTATAGTTACAATCCCAAAATAAGCAAAAGCAAAAAGACCAAAATGGAAAATTGCCAGTCCAGCGAAACCAATTAGATCAAATAATCCGAAGAGTACCAGCAGTATTCCTCCTATTAGGGCTAAGATGTAAGCAATTCGAGAAATCGACGTGTCTGCCATATACGAATTCACCTCCTTATCTACTAAATAAAGGATTTAGAAATGTTTGCACGCAGCACTTCAGACAGTATTAGCTTAGTTTTCAGTATTTTCAGAGACCAGAATTCCGATATACAATCATGACTTAGTTTGTGCCGCACACAAAAATTCTATAATTAACTCTTTAGCTACAGCAAATAAAAAGGTTAGCCCTGAGCAGAATCTAGAAACCAATTTTGATGGTTAAATCCTCTTCAGTCAATGAAAGGTTGATTTGCCGACTTTTTCGTGGAGAGTCCGAAAGGATTAATTTGATTGAAAATCATATTAATTTACGCAATGTCGACCCTGAGAAGATGAGGTTGTTGAATGTACTCTCTATAGTTTTGGTTGGTTTAGGTCTTTGGCTTATTATTGACGGAATTTTGAGCATAATTAAATATTCAAAGCAGAGTTTTCCTGAACAACTAATTAGAGCGATACGAGCAACAATTGGAATTATAATAATCGCTTATTGGTATAGTTCAAAATTAATCTAAATCCTGTGTTCAATGTTAATTTGATTGTCGAATTGGTCTGAATTGATGGGAAAAAGTCGAGGTTCTAAAGCCAATTACCTTTATATTCTTAAAATTACCCAGTAATAATTGGTTAGTTAGAATTAACGGTTGTTCTTATGAATCTTTCTACCCACATAGTGTTTGGTATAATTATTGGAGTCTTGTTGTTTGGCAGACCAGAAATAGCCTTAATGGTTGGAATCGGCTCTGCAATTAATGATCTTGACCGCGAATATGGTTTCTTTAGCAAGGAATCTTTTCGACGTCGACAAATACATCGTGCATTATTTCATAATTTCTTGTTCATTGGCATAGTATATTTGATAAATCCGTTTTTTGGCATCGGAGCTTTTCTCCATTCATTTCTAGATTCATTCACAACAACGCGGGACAGAGGCGTCGAATGGTTATACCCTTTTTCAAGAATGGTTTCCAAAGCGGTGTATGATTCGGACGGCAAAAAACTACCTCTTGATCCAAAACATAAAATTTATTTTCTTTCAAATGACTTGCCTGGATCTGACTCGAAGAACTACAAAAGATATTAAACCAGGCGAAACACCGGTGCCCAATAGACGAACTTATGGTCCAGCTCTCTCAGGAAAGTTTCTTGACAGAACCATATTTTATCGGGTCCATAGCTCTTTTTTTCCTTCTGCTTCTTTTTTCTATTCTTGGTTTACGGCAGTTCATTGATGTAAGCTTACAAAATATAACGCTTTCACTTATGCTTCCATTGCTCATAGCAGCAATAGGAATCTTCTCGAATTTTCTTGTAGGCGAACTCGACAGAAAGAAATTAGTTAAGACCAAGACAGATAGACCCTACAAGTTTTCGTTTATCTTGTCAATTTGCATCATTATTTTTGCAATAGTTCTTGGTGGAATAATGAATTCAGCAGCTATATCCAATACGCTGAGTATAATTCCTTATATTGCTGTCGGAATAGTCATTGTTGTTTTGGTCTCGTTTGGGGTATTGATATTTTCTACGCGTGGTTTTTCTATAGACAGCAAGAAAGAGCCCCTCATTGTGTAATCAAACCCCGTATTCCGACTAAGCGAATCTATAATATGAGTGCAAAGCTTCAAAAATACAAAGTCACTGCTGCTTCACAGTCAAATAGATTTAAGTTTTTAAATTGAAACTAAACGATGGAGATAAAAGAATGCCTGAAAACAAGAGAAAAATTGAAAATACTGCAGAAAAAACTGGAGAAACAATTGGCAAAAGCATCAAGAAAGGTGCCAAAGACGTAAAAGACCTTGGAAAGGGAATTAAGACAGGAATCAAGAAAGAATAATAACAAGCAATGTTTCCTTTTCTTGTAAAACATAAATGAAGATGCTTGTTTTTTCTATAGGCTTTGCTTATCTGACATAAACGGTATTACTGTGGTTCAACACATACACTTCTAAAGACCTATTGTCACTCAGTCCTATATTCGTAGTAGGCATAATCATCGGTTTCATTCTCTCTTAAACTAAGAGCTTTTGTTTTAAAGAATCTAATTAGTATTTAGCGGGTTTATCAATTGCAAGAGAGCGTTAGGTTTAAAGGAAACGCAAGAGTAACATCACTAAAAAATACATTCGTTTTGTAGAGTTCAAAACTTTATCAGGTCATTTAGGATGAAACAAGTTTCCCAAAATTCTGTTTTAAAAAAAAAACCGCCACATATCTCTGAAAACTTTCGTATGGGGTTTAGAGTCTATAGTGGGTTGATCTCAAACCTGCTGGGTGCAAAGATTCCTTTTTTTTGCGGACACAAATTGACTTACAATTGTAATCTTCGTTGTAAAATGTGTCCTTTTTGGAGACGCGCCAGCCCAGATCCAAGCCTTGCCCAGGAGAAAGCGGTTTTAGAACAAATTTATAATTCAGGAGCTGTCGGTGTCGCATTTGAAGGTGGGGAGCCACTGCTTAGAAGTGATTTAGTCGATATTCTTGCTTTTTCAAGGTCTTTGCCTTTGCATACTAGCCTCATAACTAACGGTACACTACTCGAATCCAAAATAGATGAGATAGCCCCCTACATTAACGGTGTTGTTTATGTTTCCTTAGATGGTTTAGAGGAGACTCATGATGCTATACGAGGAGTTGGCGGGAGCTTCCGAAAATCGGTGCGTGGTATATTGTGCGGCGAAAGAAAAAGTTCCTGTAACTATCAACACTACTGTAATGGCGGAAAACGTTGACGAAATAGAAAGCATAGTGGAATTGGCTAAGGATTTGGGTACAAAAATATCTGTAGCTGTGGCTCATGAATACTGCAACGCCAACGCGTCTTCACCTGTTGACAGCCAAATATCAAAAATAGCCCACAGACTTATGGAGATGAAGCGTGAAGGTTACCCCATTGCCAATTCAATGGGTTACTTCAAGGTGATTGCTAAAGAGAAAAAATGGCACTGTAAACCTTGGACCATGATAAATATCGATCCTCACGGGAACGCAGTTTTGCCCTGCTATGTCCACAATGATTATGCAAGCAGTGTTTCTGTTTTTGATGGAGGCATTAAAGGTGCTGTTTCAGATTTTGACTGGAAAAAAATAGAAAACTGCCAAAGATGCAGCCTTCATTGTTATGTAGAGCCTTCTTTGGTTCTTTCAAGAGATATTAGTGCGTACATGCATTGGGCATTTCGAGTTAGCATATAGATTTCTGTTGAAAATATTGGGGATCATATTTTTTTAAGGGGGGGGTCGTAAATGTCAGTGCCTGATTTTTTGTTTCTGCAGGTGCAGATTTCTCAGACTG
This sequence comes from Candidatus Bathyarchaeota archaeon, assembly GCA_963739495.1. Classification (GTDB taxonomy): domain Archaea; phylum Thermoproteota; class Bathyarchaeia; order Bathyarchaeales; family Bathycorpusculaceae; genus Bathycorpusculum. The sequence continues at coordinate 143,971 of CAVUAM010000003.1, forward strand.
GTCAAAGGACAAAGGGATAATCAACGTTGACGTCTTTATTCATCCCAACAAATATGGGGTTCGTTTGCTCATTGAGAACCTTGTTGCCGAAGCAAAATTATCATGGCAAGGAATAAAAATCTACAAGTGATGTGGGTTTTGAGAAGAGAGAGAAGGGCTAACTTAAACGCAAACGATTAAAGGAAGAGAGAGGGGAACACTTCGCCTGCGTTTAAGCTAACCTTTTCTGATCACCTATACTGTTTCTGCATCATAAATAATGATGTGATTGTGTATGCACAACAACAAATATGCAGAAGCCTTTCGTTTAATAAATGGCGGGTCGCTTCTTTTTGCAGGGTAATAAGCCTAAAAAATTACTTTAGAATAGCTTTGCGCAACTACTTGCTCTCGTCAGCCAGAAACTTTGATCTTTCAAAAAATGCATTACTGGCAAAAAGTTAACTCCAGAAACATTAGAAAACAACAAAAGACCCATTTTTCTTATACAATGCCTAACAAAACACAATAATAATACATTCTAACGGATGCAACAATGTTGTGTGGGCGGAAACGGAATGTTTATATCAGTTGTACTAGCTTCTGTAAGAATTCAGCTATAATTGCTAGCCCCGCAATTTTCACATGGCGGCGGCTCAACCCCTACCGAAACGGCGATTACGCCTTGCAGGAATGACGGAGTTGGCCTCCAGTTGCGGGGACAAAAAAATAGGAAATGTGGACCTGACTAATTGCTCAGTTAGGTCTGAATTGGGCTTTGACGTATAATTGTGGAGAAATGTTTCTCCCTCCAAATCCAGTTAAGCACAAAAATGCGAAAAGTGCAGAACGTACCACACAAAAAACATGATAGTAAAGATCCGCAGAAATCAAAACGGAGTGCATAACTCCGGTTGATCCTGCCGGACCCCACTGCTATCGGGATAGGACTAAGACATGCCTAGTTGAGCGCTTCCAGCCAACACGGGAGCGCAGCGCACAGCTCAGTAACACGTGGCTAATCTGCCCTTGGGACCGGAACACCCCCGGGAAACTGGGGCTAATTCTCGATAGGTGAAGAACTCTGGAATGAGTCTTTGCTTAAAAGACGTTTGCGTTATGCTCGTGAGCGTCGCCCAAGGATGAGGCCGCGACCGATCAGGTTGTTGGTGAGGTAATGGCTCACCAAGCCTTTTACCGGTGCGGGCCGTGAGAGCGGGAGCCCGGAGATGGGCACTGAGACAAGGGCCCAGGCCCTACGGGGCGCAGCAGTCGCGAAAACTTTGCAATACACGAAAGTGTGACAGGGCTATCCCGAGTGCCATCCGCTGAGGAAGGCTTTTACCCAGTCTAGAACGCTGGGGGAATAAGGAGAGGGCAAGTCTGGTGTCAGCCGCCGCGGTAATACCAGCTCTCCGAGTGGTGTGGATGTTTATTGGGCCTAAAGCATCCGTAGCTGGCTGAGTTAGTCCCTTGTTAAATCCACCGAATTAATCGTTGGATTGCGGGGGATACTGCTCGGCTAGGGGACGAGAGAGGCAGACGGTATTTCCGGGGTAGGGGTGAAATCCTATAATCCCGGGAAGACCACCAGTGGCGAAGGCTGTCTGCTAGAACGCGCCCGACGGTGAGGGATGAAAGCTGGGGGAGCGAACCGGATTAGATACCCGGGTAGTCCCAGCTGTAAACGATGCAGGCTAGGTGTTTGGACGGCCACGTGCCGTTCTAGTGCCGCAGGGAAGCTGTTAAGCCTGCCGCCTGGGGAGTACGATCGCAAGATTGAAACTTAAAGGAATTGGCGGGGGAGCACCACAAGGGGTGAAGCTTGCGGTTTAATTGGAGTCAACGCCGGAAATCTCACCGGGAGCGACAGCAGTATGAAGGCCAGATTAAAGGTCTTGCTAGACGAGCTGAGAGGAGGTGCATGGCCGTCGCCAGTTCGTGCCGTGAGGTGTCCTGTTAAGTCAGGCAACGATCGAGACCCGCGTCCTCTGTTGCAACTAGCCTTGTGCTGGGCACACTGAGGAGACCGCCACTGATAAAGTGGAGGAAGGAGCGGGCCACGGCAGGTCAGTATGCCCCGAATCTCCCGGGCCACACGCGAGCTGCAATGGCAGGTACAATGGGTTCCGACCTCGAAAGGGGAAGGCAATCTCGAAAGCCTGCCGTAGTTGGGATCGAGGGCTGAAACCCGCCCTCGTGAACATGGAATCCCTAGTAATCGCGTGTCATTAGCGCGCGGTGAATACGTCCCTGCTCCTTGCACACACCGCCCGTCGTTCCATCCGAGCGACTCTTGGGTGAGGCGCCGTCTTTCATGGCGGTGTCGAATCTAAGTTTCGTAAGGAGGGAAAAGTCGTAACAAGGTGGCCGTAGGGGAACCTGCGGCCGGATCACCTCCTAAGTAAAAAGCGCAGGAATGTGCTTAATTGGAGGAGCAAGGAGAACATTAGAGCAGAACACAGGATACGTCAAAGCCCAACCATATTAGCAATATAGCTCCAAAACAACGGGTTTCAAACAATATCTTATCATTTTTTATATTTCAAAAGTGTTCGTTGGTTTGTTGAAAATTGATTTTAAGTCAATACCTAACACACTCTATGACAAGCATTTACCTCAAAAAATATGGTGATACTGATTCATCTGAAATAAAGCTTATATGCTAAATTGTCGAGTTAGGGGTTGGATGGATAGAGTATGAAGGGAGCCATAGTATTCCTTGTAGTATTCGCCATAGTCGTCGTCATAACGTTGGGTAACACTGCCCTCCCACCCGGATTATATCTCTATAACATGTTTTTGCCAAACACCGAAGCAGCGTCAGGTTACTTTATAGCTGGAAGCTCAATCAATGCTGTCACCGCTATAATAGCAGTTATAAACGGAGTCATCTATGCATTTATCGCTTGGTTGATCTTTACACTGGCAACCATGGGGAGAAAGAAAGACAAAGTCAACCAGAACGTAGTTGTCAATATTCACAACGACTCTCAATCTCCACCGCCACCACCACAATAATCACTACAAATCAACCAATTTTTTTTATTAAAGACCAGCAGACGCTTTGCAATAGAAGAAGTTAGAGTCTGGCTCAAAAGAATAGTTATTCAGTAATTTTATGCATTTTTGCGATTTGAAAACTGTTACCTTTTGTTTTCTTCTATAAAGCTGACATCCTGAAAACTAAGTGCTTTTAGAGTTTGATTAACCAGCCAAAAGGCTACAAGACAATCAAAGAAGATAATGTAGAAACCAATCCGCAGAGGCTTTAGCTACTAGTTCCAAAGTTCCAGGCTCCTCGAAAAGATGTGTTGCACCGGGAATAATGGCGAGCTTCTTTTCATTTGTCATTTGATCCATTGCAAGTCGGTTTAGTTCAATCACTTCCGTATCCAAACCACCAACTAATAGCAGAGTCGGTGCTACAACATTCGGCAAATATTCTCCTGCAAGATCAGGGCGTCCACCACGGGAGACCACAGCCATTATGTCGTTTGGGAGTTTTGCAGCCGCAATCAAAGCAGCAGCTGCTCCCGTACTTGCCCCGAAATACCCGAAAGCCAAAGTTTTTGTCACGAGGTCATTTCTAAGCCACTTGGTTACCCAAACAAGACGCAAGGCGAGTAAGGCTATGTTGAATCGGTATTGGGCAGTTACAACGTCGATTTCTTCCTCTTCTCCTGTTAGCAGGTCGAAGAGAAGCGTTGCAATCTTGGCTTTGTTGAATTCTTTGGCTACGTATTTGTTCCTAGGGCTGAATCTACTACTGCCACTGCCATGCGCAAACAACACGACTGCTTTGGCGTCAGGCGGAATGGTCAATGTGCCCTCTACTTCTACGTTGCCTATGGGGATTTTCATGTCAGTTTGGTTATGAATCATCTTTCACGACACCTTTGGATCTCTCAGCTTTTTGTCTGTTTTGCCTTAGCAATTCTTTGACTTCTTCGTCTTCAGTTTGGCTAAAGTCGCTGTAGAATTGTCCGATAGCCTGGAAGAAACCAGGCGTATAAAGGGCGACGACACGGTCCGCCAACTTTTCCAGTTCTTCAATCGTTTGAGGAGGACCAACTGGAATTGCAACAGTTACGCTGGCTGCTCCCCTATTTTTAACCGAAGCCAACGCAGCCTTCATCGTAGAACCGGTAGCTATTCCATCATCAACAATAATAACATCCAATCCCTTCACATCAGGGTATCTTGCATTTTGCCTGTATAGTTTTAATCTACGGTGAATTTCCTGTTTTTGCCGCTCGGTTTCTTCTTTAATGTATTTTGGGCTAACGCTTAGATAACTGATCAAGTTGTTGTCGAGAATTGTGGTTCCATCTTCAGCCACCGCGCCAATAGCTAGTTCCGGGTTGTTGGGCGCGCCGATTTTGTGGGGAATAATCACATCCAAATTCAATCCAAGTTTCTCTGCAATCACATAACCCACAACGACTCCTCCGCGGGGGATAGCTAAGACAATTCCATTACCTTTAAAATCCTCCAAAGCTGATGCAAGCTTTTTTCCAGCCTCGATTCGGTCGGTAAAATAGGCCAAATTTATTCCTCAAAAATCATTGGTTACGTAATAAGTGAATTTGAATATAAAAACAGGATGTATAAAAAACAACTTTTTCCAAGGCAACGTGCTTATCGTTAAGTTCTTTTGGTAAGAGCCGAGTTACCCTTGTCAAATGCATATTCACCAAATCTTGCTGAGTAGTAGAGTCTCAGGTATTCTGCAGCGAACTGTGGTTGGAACGGCAGGTCCTGAGGGAGAAGCTGCTCTTTAACTTGCAATCGCTCTTCTATGGCTGCTTCAGCTAGAGGGTAGTTGAGTAAAAACTCCTTACGTTCGCTGTAAACTACCAGTGTTTGGACTGCCTCATCTATGTATGAGAGGTACTGGGGGAGTTTTTCCATTATTTGGTTTATCTTGTATCTGGATGGGTTTCCGAGAATTTCGGTGGCTTGTTTGAGTTGCTCCCGTAGGGTGCTGTTTTTATCCCACAGATAGTCTTTGGTTGGAAGTAGTCGGTCGATTGCTTCTTCGTTGCTGACCATTCCAGCATACAACATCGATAGAATATCGTTTGCCATGGCTATGTAGCCTTGAATATCGTCCTTCAAGGTTACTATATCTAAAAGGTCTAACTCGGCTTTTTCCGCCCTCTTCGCTGCGTCAGCTTTCATTGTTTCAGCTTTCTGGGTGTAGCCGAGTACTTTAGGTGTTTGTTCGCCGAAAACGGGCGGTAAAGCTTCACTTTGTCGACTTAGATTGGCAATGGGTGAGAGGGAGCTTTGCAGGTACTTCATGGACGCCTGGATCTCTTTTCCATACTGGCGTTTCCAATTATTTAGCGCATTATAGAGTGCATCGATGGCTATCCATGGTGCTTCTTTCTTTTCCAGTTTTTCATTGGCGAATTCGGCTGCTCGGCATTTCTCGGGAAGAGAGGGATCGTAGAGTGGTCTTATTATGTCATATATTGGTTTTGCAATCTCGATTGTTTCCTTGGTTAAGCCCCTACTTGCTTCTATGATTTGTTTAATGGCTTCAATTCTTTGTTCCACCGGCATCTCTTTTTGGTAAGCGGTGTTTAAGGTGGTTATGATGTTTAAGCCAGCGTCTTTGAGTTTTCCTGCCCAATTAGAGTATTCACAATAAGCGAAAACTTGGTACTCTGACAAGATAGTTCCAAGTTCTGCTTCTAAAGCCTCATGATCTCTGGAAAGTTTTTCTAGCTCGTCAAATTTCTCATCTAATTCTTCCTGAACATAAGCGTTTCTTTCAGCATTCCTCAGGGTTTCTTCTAGAGCTTCCTTAATTATGCTCATTTTTCCCTCAGGAGCGCTCACTATGACAGGTATATTTGCTTTTATGTTCTCCAGTTCTCCTTCAAAAACTACTACTTTATTCATGAGTGCTCTGGCTTTGTCAGTTATTTCCCTGTTTGAAGCCCGTTTCTTTGGTGCATAATCCATGAAAGCGACAGGCAAAGTAAAGAGAAGTGTGGCAAAAATTCCTAAGACCATCGTTATTCCGCTGACGTCCGCCGTAAAAGCCAAAGGAGTTTGAAGGGCACTTAGAAGAATAAAAAACAACGCAGCCGCGATTGTGGCGGTGAAGCAGGGAAAAAGCTTATCACTATTACCAATTATGCCTCCTTTAACAAGCATTCGAGTGAAAAACACAAGGGTCAAAGCAAGTCCCACAACAACAATTACAAACATGAGTATGCCCGGGATTGAGTCTCGGTATTGAGTAACAGCATCGCCGATTGTGCGTCCAGTCCAGTCTGGAGTCCAAGTGGTTTGACCCGCGATGTCATAGAATACTTTTGATAAATCATACAATCGAAATTGGCTCATTGACCCGGCTAGGTCCTTGCCGATTGAAGTCAAAGGGACAAGTAGCGGTGGGGCAGAGCCAGGTTCAACCCACCAGTCTGACCTTACAATCGGTAAGACTGTATATTGGAAGTACTGCATGATTTGCAGTGGAACTGAAAGCAAGACAAAGTAGATGATCGAGAGGCTGACATATTTTTTAAAGAATACAGCTGAAGCCAATAGTATTGGAATTGCCAAAAAATAAAGCGGACCAACGAAGAGTGTAGTGACCGCCAATATTCCAAAATCTGTGGCTAGGGCACTCTTATAACGGTTGAAAAGTGCTGGTGGAACCACAAACAACGCCATCCAGATAATGATAAATGCAACGCGGATCTGCATATCACCAAGAAACGAAATAAAGTATAATTGGGCTAAATGGTACATCAATCCTAAGCCGATTATGACTCCGCCAATTGTCATACCAACACGTGGAATTTTAAAAGTGACAAACGCCACCAGAATAGCTATGAATATAGGTAGCGGCTGGGGAAACATCGGCAAAATAGACATCCCGACTCCCATAGCAACGGCAGTGAAAAGAAAAGTAATCATCTTAAGGAAAGAAGATTCTAGATGACGTTCCAGCTCTTCTTTCTCTTTTCTCTTCTGCTTTTGCGTTTGATACCAGGACTCTACTCCAGAAATTTTAAAGGAGGGCTTCTTCAAGTAATCAACTACCTAAAACCTTATTTTAGGTAAACTCCTCTTAAACCTTATGCAGGTAACTCGGATGAAAGATGGCAAAGGTAGTTTTAACGTACTAGAAAGCATAGAAAAGCATATAGAAGCTCTAAAACCGCTGTTGCCCAAACAAGCTCTAGTTTGCATTGGAGAATATCCCATAAAAATACTCCTCAAAGAACTAAGCGTTAGCAACGAGTTCACCTTGCCAATTCTGATCGAAAAATCCAGCGAAGAAGTCTTCAAGTGGCTCCCCAAAGGATACAAAGCACATTTAGTTTTAGGATTTGAGGACACCCATGTTGATACCCATTTTTGGTACAACGTTATGCCAGCCATTATGAAGGATGATTCGGTAATTGATAGCCTCCAGAAAAAAACTTCCGAAAAAATTCGTTATGCAACAATTTTTTCCTCAATCTGGGATGGACTTGGAAGCGCTTCCTTACCAACTTTGATAAGTAAATTTAAAGCCGCAAACATGGATACATTTTCCATGGCAGTTTTGCCTTCGAAAATACAGCCTATAGATGCCCACTTTAACGCTTATGCTGCCTTGAAATTATGCTTAGTTACAGAAGGGGCAACAGTTCTTCTTATGGGTAGAGATCAAGTTGAAAGCTATGAGGGAGTTGACCGAATCGGTGAATCAATCAAGGGAAACACAGTTCTAAACTATCTATTGAACATGTTTTTAGCCAAAGACTCTCTTGTAGAGGAAATCTCTGAGTTATCTCGGACTTTTAACACTAAACTATTTGCACCTATCGTAGTTACAGGTGCAAGCTACAATGTTTACGGCTCAATAGAGAATATGCTAAACGTCGCGCTGTTAAAACCCTTCTTTACGCTTGATTTGTCCACGGCTTCACTTTTATACGTTGTTTTACGTATGCCTATGAACTTAAGAGATAAGCTTCCAAGGGGAAAAATTGAGTTAGCAATAACAAACTGGTTCAAGAAAAAAACAACCCTCCAATCAATCTTCATAGCAGAACCCATCTACACTGAAGATATGACTGATCGCATAGATGCAGTGCTATTTATGGGCGGCTTTGAAATCGGCAAGATGCTGTCTGATTTGGAGCAGAAGGTTTTACCGCTGAAGAATCTGGCAGTCGAGAAGGGTTTTATGACGGAGGATGGAAGCTTTATAATTAAGGTTGAAGAAAAACCAGTTGTTGCCGAAGTACCGATTGCCGAACCTTCCGAAGATACGGAACCATCGCTGCCGATTGATCAGGAACCCCTCAAAGAAAGTCAAACTGAAACAGTTGAACCACAAATAGCACCTATCATCGCTGAAGTCTATCCTGAACTTCCCACTCCTAAAGAACAACCTAAAACTGAAGAAACACCTTTGATCACCGAAACCCAAAGCGGCAAAAACATGTCACCCATCTCTGCCCCAGAGAACATACCTGAAATAAAAATTGTTGAAGACGCCACTGGTGGACATAGAAAAATCACTCGAGTTTAAACCGTTGGAAAAGTTAAAGAGTGTAAATCGAACGAGAAAAGCTGAGACGTCGATCGTTGACGAAGAAAAAATTCAAATGCCAACAAAGCCGAGGCGCGTGCGAAGTACAAGAAAAGCTGCGACCAAAGAAAGCTAATTAAACAAAAAAGGGTTGCAGGAAAAGCCTGCTGTTCTTATTACTTTTTGTTGCCGTTGGCATATATGCCGCTGTTGCGGTTTATTTCTTTAATGAGGTTTGTTGCATGTACGCCGTGTTCAAGTAGGTAGCTACGTGAAAGGTATCTTTCGAAGTCGCTGGATTTGCTGTATAGCAACTGCATTTCATCGTAAGCTTCCATGTCTTCGGGTTTGCCTCTTCCAGCCACAACCATAATTCTAGTTGTCCACGCATCGCGCGATTCAATCACACGGACGGTTACGGTTCTGGAGACTTCGCTTGTTACATATCCTGCGAGGGCAGTGTATATTTCCTGTGACATGTCTTCGGTCCACATTTTTGGTGGCGTAGAAATTGTCACCCAGAGGTAGTCAGTTTTGTATGTGGGTTTAAAGCCCATGATGCTTGGGGTTTTAAAGGCTCGGACAACACTTTTCATGTAGTCTTTGAAATGATCAATGTCGAGGATGTCTTTGTAGATGATTTCGGATGTAAGGTTTTCTTCCTGTTCAGTAAGGATCTTGAATATGATTTTCAGCTGTTCACGTTGAGTTAGATCAGCGGATTTTTCATAGTAGCGTTTTGGCGCCACTATTTCTGCGATTTTAGCTTTGTATTCACCATGGAGATCAACGATTTTGTTGAGGCGTTTACGGTATTCCGAGATAAGTTCAAAGCGTTTGGAAAGTTTCTCGTAGAGCTTTATAGTGTTGTCGATTTTGTCTAAGTTTTCGATTGCAAAGGATTCTTCCTGTTCGACGCGTTTAAGTTCTCGGTCGATGTCGAGCAGTTGTTCTCTGGCGTAACGTTTGCTGCTGAAAAACTTTCGGACTTGCCGCTCCATCTTGGTTTTATCGAATTCTTTACGTTTCTTTGTTTCTTGGACTCTCATGACTTCGTTGTCGAAGTTGCCTCTTTTCCGCATGCGTTTGGATAGGATTTCGTTGATGTAGGTTAAGTGTTCATCAATCATTTTGGATTCGTCGGCTGGAGTTCGAAGCATGAGTTGAATTACTAGATAGATGGTTGCTAGTTCGTCTTGGATGTCTTTTAACTCTGCGAGTTCCGTTTGACATTCAGGTAAAACTTCATAGTACCGTATCAAGGCGTCGGTTATGTATCTAGTTTCGTCGTAGAATTTCAAGATAAGCATTGATTTCTCGGCGAGTTCAGCTATGTTGACGAGGTCTTCAAGAACTTTCTTTTGTCGAAGTGTAAAGATTTGAGAGCTTGGGATAAGTTGGTTTAGACGCTCTACAATTGTGGCTTTCTTTGCACTGAAATCCAAGTAAGTCTTGGTTAGGTTGGTAAGCAGAGCTTCAAGGCTATCCATCTTTCTTGAGCCTTCTTTTCGTAGCGTTAATGCTATGATGGATTCTTCGATTGGACCGATTTTACCCATCAGTTTAATTGTTGACAGATACTGAATTATGTCCTCTAACCAGTTTTTAACTTGGATTTCGATGCCTTTTACGTGCAGCGTCCTGTCGTCTTCAAGGCGTGGGTTGCTGTTAATCGTTGTTTTGAGTTTTTCTTCAAACTGTTCCTCGTTGAACGTTCCTGTTTTAATGAGGTAGTTTTTGAAGAGTTCTCTAGTGACGTCGCTATCGACCTTTATGATGCTATTTATCTCTTCGAGTATGTCGAGTTTTTCTTTTCTTGAATCCTGTAGCATCTGCATCGATTCAAAGTCAAGCTTGAACGCTAAAATGTAGTCTTCAACGGGATACATGACTTTGGTCATGCCAAGTGTGTGCGCTGAGTTGTTAGTTAAGCCAACTTCCGTTCCTATACCGCCTAGAAGGTCCGCTAAGTCAAAATCCATTAGAGTATAAAGTAGGTCGACAACCATTTCGTCCATTTCTTGTCTAGCACTAACGATGTTTCCTACTTTGGAGAATGCAGGAAGTAGCGGTAAGTAGATTAGTGCATTGAGTGGGTTACGGTAGGGTTCGCCGTATTCTTTGATTACATAATCATTGTAATCTTTGTTAAGTAATAGATTTAGCTCATTTAGGGCAACGAATGATGAGCATCCTTTTGCAGGTGGATCATCTCCGCCGCAGGGTGTAATCACAAAGGCGATGATTGCTACTCCTGACCCTAACACTTTTCGCAGGTGCTTAACAAAATCAAAGAAAATGCCGCTTCCAGTGCCGCCTCCAAGTCCATAAACCACAGCCACAGTGGGGGTGACTATGGCGGAAAGAGCTTGTTCTTTGAACGAGTTTATGCAGTTTCTGATGATGCCAAGTTGATAATAGTTTAGAGCGTAGATCGCTTTAGCGAGTGCACGTCTGCGTCCTGCTCCACCCGCCATGGGTGGGATAGCCATGGTTGTTTGCAGCCAAGGCTGGAAGTTTACAAGTTTTGAGCCTTCACCGATTAGGTATTCGCTGTATTTTTGGTTAATGAAGTCAAACATTGCCTCAGCAGTTGGGAACTTTACAGATTGCGCGATTAGTCGCATTCTTTCGCGGGGTATGCCTGCTTTGATCATTTGTTTAGTTATTTGTTCGTTGGTTTCCTGCAAGCTTCTGATTTCTGGGTCAGCAATGTCGATGGCTAAAAGAGAAAGACGTGTTAAGTCGTTCTCCATTAGCTCTTTGGTTTTCTTGTTGGTTAGGAAAGTTTCGACGATGTTAGTGCCGGCTGAGCCGAGCCCAATCAACTGAACGCTGTTTTGGTATATTCTCGTAGCCTATCACATCCCTACTAATCTTTTCAATCTATCTTTAACTGATTCAAGGCTTGAAGACATTGCCTTATCGATTTTGGATGCTCTAAGAGTTAAGCCTTCTAAGTCTTTAATTTGGTCCTCAACTATAAGTTGGAAATAGCTCACTTTTCCACGGACTCTCAAGAAGAGGACTGCGAATATTACCGCTAAAGCGGCTACTATACCTACGATTGGTAGGAATAAAGATTCCATAGTTGAAGACACTGGTGCGTTAGCAGTGTTGAGTCCATTTAAGAGAGTCATGGCATCAGTGACATCTCCAGCGTTAGCTATTGTTCTAGATGCGTTGAGAACGTTAGTGAAGATCTCGATGTATCCTTGGGAAACTCCGTCAGATATGAGTTTGTTTAGTTTTGTTTGCTGCTGACTGTAGAGGACGTTAAAATTAGCTAAACCTGCACTAGTTGCTTGAACGGTTATTTGGTCAAGGGCAGTTCCGCCTGAACCTCCGTATAGGCTAACAACGTTAACAGTTTGTGCGACGGTTGATACGCTGTTTGGAACCTTCCCATAGAGAACCATATCAAAGGTTCCTGAGGACCATTTGAAAGTTGTAGATTGGGCGGCTGGATTGTAAGTGGAGCCCATGTCATACGTTGAGGATTGAAGGCTCCAATAGCCGCTGGGGTTTGACGTAGATTTTTGTAAGCTTGTTGCAAGTCTTAGTGTATCTGATCCTAGTGCAACAATGTTTACGGTGAATGTGACTTTAATGTCGGCTCCGGGCAATACTGGTGCTAAGGTGTTAGTTGTGTTCGTTGTGGGATTGTATTGAACCAAAAGTTGGCCCGACGAATCTTCAATTGTGTAGGTGGTTATCCACTGTCCTTCACCTACAGCTTTGACTGGGGAAAAAGACACTATCATCATGGTTGCTAAAATGATTAGAAGACTTAGAGCTAGAATTTTATTTTTCAATTTGGCACACTCCTTAGCTTTTTAAGTTTTTAATACATATAACATTTACGCTATTTTAATAAAGATTAAAAAAGATAATGAATTTAACGAATTTTAACACTCAGTCGCTTCTTGGGCTCTCTTGACGGACGCTCCCTTCAGAGTTTGTCAAGTCTGCTTTGCAAAACAAGTGATGGATTTCTTAAATTACACGGATCCATTTTTTGTGGACTTGAAACACATCCATTCGATACTGAGCAGGATAATAGATAATAGAATTCAAGTGTATTACGATTGTAGTACAGTGGTTAATAATGCAAATAATAAATGTGCGCTTACCCGCCAAGCTAGCCTCAGACATCGATAGACTAGCCAAGAAACACGATCTCACTCGATCAGAAGTCATGCGTCAAGCCTTAACTATCTATCTTCACTTGACAGAAAATGTCGGCACTATGCTAAGACCTATAGTTTTCCAAGTAAAACCCGCCCAAATCGCCTATACACGAAGAGGTGATGTCTCCATCCTAAAAATTCCCACTGGACACGCCATTGTAGTGGGATCAACCTCAAGTGGCGCTGTTGGCTCCAAAGAAATGGATAAAGTCAAAGTGGAGGGACGAGTACTGGGCAAGTTTTTGGCGAGAGTAGCTTTGATGGATGTCACCGCGACTGGTGCATTTCCTGTCCTTTTATCTGTAACCTTAGGTGTTGAGAAAGAGCCAACAGGCAATGCGATACTTGAGGGAATAAGGCGTGAAGCTAGAAGCATAGGACTTGACCCAAACCAAGTATTGATGGAAAACACAGAGGACAATTTTGAAACTTTGCAAACTGGTGTTGGATTAACTGTAGTGGGCTTTGCAAACGAAACTGAATTAAGGCTTGGAAAGACCTTGCCAGGCGATCTTGTAGTTGCAATCGGCAAACCCAAGGTTGGCGACGAGGTCATAGTAGCTGAAGCGCACGGGGAAATTGCAGACCTCAAAAACGTCACCCAACTCTCGCAGAGAAAATACATTCATGATATCGCACCCGTGGGCGGTTTTGGGATTGCTAGTGAAGCAAGAATGATGGCGTATGGCGTTGGGAGGCAGCTGAAAATATATGAGGTTCAGGGGTTGGATTTGAATAAGTCAGCCGGTCCAGCAACGGTTATTCTTGTCACAGTTGATCGGGAAAGGCTTGAAGATTTAACTTCGTTGATTCTAAAACCGACTAAAGTGGTAGGGGAAATTCTCTAATTTGTTATTTTTGCATGCCCTATAGCATGTGTCCATTGCGGTCAATTTCTCCACTGCGAATCCGTGTTGTGGAAATAGGTGTACTGTTTTCGGCTTGGACCATGTCAACAGCGACGATTTCCAGAGGAGGTATCCCTGCCTTCTGACGAGCCTCATTTATTGAACTAGCTGTTTTTGCGGTTTCTTTGCTCACAACCAACGCTTCCAACCTTTGGCCTTTAATGGTTAAGCCGTATGGATCTTTAAGCGGCACAATTTCCGCCCTATCCATCAATCCTTTCTCAGCCAAGTATGAAGCGAGTTCTTTTTGCCGCTCAGCAAAATTAGCTGTTACATGTGGCTTACTCATCTTAGCCACGAACTCATCGGAAGATAAACCGATGATGACCTTTTCGCCAACTTCAAAAGCTCTAGTAAGTAATGCTTTGTGTCCACGATGAAGCACATCGAAAGTTCCTCCCACTGCAACTTCTCGGTATTTCTTCATTTAATCAGCCTAGCGCCCTGAAAATCTACCTTACTGACTAATACTTGTTGTGAGGGCAAAGCTTGTTTAAAAGCTTCTGCTACCGAGTTGGCGTTCTCTTCATGTACTACGGCATGTACTGCTTCTCCAATCATGTTTTGTGTTGCTCCAATTGCACCAGCTTTTTTGGCGGACTTTACTAACTCGCAAACTTTTTCAGTTGCAAACCCGGCTTCTTGAGAAAAATCCCAGCAGCAATCCAGAAAATTATCCAAATTTGGTTCATCAAGAATGGCTTTCAGGGTTTTTCTGCCGTAGCCTTCTATTTTCTTCTTTTTCTGTGGAGATGCCAAGACAGTTTCTTTTGGGATCGTTGATTTTAGGTAGCCAGCGACAACCACATAGTCGGGTGTTATTGGTATACGGTCTATTTGGCAAATACCTGGAGCTCCCGGTTCAACCACAAGCACGCATCCACCGCTAAAAGTGAGCGAACTCACAGTACCTAAACCAGTTTGACATTGAATTTCTGCAACATGCGCTATTTTGCCAATCTGGTTATACGTTAGCGGCAATTCTAAATCGCTTCTCTGAGAGCTAAACCTGCTGTTAATGCTCCTCCGGCGCTGGTCCCAAACCCTGATCCGATGGGAACTTCAATCCTGTGTTCAACTGTAACGTTGTATTTTATATTTGTTTTAGCCAGAAGCGTTTCTATTACACGTCATTGTAGTTTTCGCTTCCTGGGCGGGTTTGGAATTAATCGAAACGTTAATGCTGTTTTTTTGTGCTTCTTGAGTCGTTACTTTGGTTAGGACGCCTCTTTGGAGCCCAAAACCTCCCCCTATAGCACCCACTTTCTCTAAATCAACAATCGGCTTTCCGTTTTGGGTGTCGCAGATTTCAAAAAAGCTCGAGATTGCCGCTGGTGCAAAAGCTTTAGCGGTTCTTTTCAATCTATTTCACTTTGGTTTCTTTTAGCTAACGATGGAAACGCCTTATTGGCTGCCGCAATTATTGGCGGTCCAAGAATTAAAACGAAGGGAACTTCGGTGAAAAACGTGAAGAAAAAGGTTGTCAACATTAGTGGCGCAGTAGCCGGTGACGCGGTGGAAGTAAAGTATTGAAGGAAAATCGGCACTGTAACTCCAATTATGGCTGCGCCAAGTAACATCCCAACTATTGAGCCTACTTCAAAACTGCGCCATTTAGAGTTTCTCAAAATAACAACCGGAACCAAGAATATTATGTAACTTCCCGCTGCCACACCCATCAGGGCGATTTTGATCCAAAAGTCCAAACCAGTATAGGCGTAGCCAATCCACATGAAAAACACCGTTGCTATACCGTAAGCCACAACAGGTGTTGCCCAACGTATTTTTTTCTTGGCTAAATAGCCTATTAGGAAGAAAGCTACAAAGTTGCTGGTAACGCCAGCTAACAAGCTTAGCAGCAAGTTGTTTCCAAACATGGCATCGCTTATGAAGATGCCTACAGCCGCCCCAATTCCCCCGACCAGCGGACCAAACACGACGGCAAAGACTGCTGGCACGATAACTTGAGGCCAAAACCTGACTCCGCCAAATGATATCGGGATTAAACTATAGAAAATATAACCTAATGCAACATACAACGCAATGTTTAACGCTAGCCCAGCAACATCAATTGCTTTAAATTTGAGCATCTTAACTTTTGCTTCCTTGTTGTTTGATGGTTGACGCTGTTGAGAGTTCTTTTTATAGATAAAACTTCCCTATGAACTGTTTAAACATGTTTAAACAGCCCATACATCTAATGGACATGTGAAATTTTGGTTATTTGTGTTTTCCTTTTTTGCATCCTAGCTTGCCAAGCAAAAACAGCTTCTACACTTGTAATCTTCTTCGCCGACTTTGTTTCTTTTAATTTAACTAAAGCATATTCTAATCTTTCGTGCCTCAACTGCAAATATTGCGGATAGCCGTTTACCTGTTTACTTGGTTGAGTTCTAATTCCTGTTCTAAGAAGGCTTTCCAATTCTTCCTTTCAGTTTCAATCTCTAATGGACAAATGACTTTGGCAAAACCATCGACCACAGCCTCATTACTTCCGTATCTGCAAACCATATTGCCGCCGTCATCGATGTGTACGTTGCAGGCTTTTTGATCATAGCAAAGGCACTCCATCTCCTCTTCAGGTTCATTAAACAAACACATCATTTGAGAAATTGACATTTGCCTATTCCTACTTGATACTAGTAATAGTACGTAGAGTGCTTATAACAATTTGCCGATACTTCTAAATGATGCGCCTTATCAATTTTTGCTCTTTCTTTCTCTTTGTAGTCTTTGGATAATTTGTTCAAACTAGACGCCTCCAAAAAAGAAAAGGTTGAATTGCAATCGCTCTACCATTTTCTAGTATTGTTTAGACTTTCATTATACAAAAATTCTAAATTAAACTGATTTATCAAAGAACAAGTGGAAGAACAGGGAATGAACTTACTTGGCTACTTCTTGTGCCTTTTGATTCTTTCTTGTCGCTGCGTCTTCTTGCGCCAATCTTTCTTTCGCTGAGTCTGCATCGAAAACCTTTCTTGGCGCGGAACATCCAGTTTCCTGTACCGAGATACGTTTCCGTAGAAGGTTTCTGTTGAGATTTTATTATCTTTCAAATCTTGAATGTTCTGGTTTAATTCCTCTTTAGCTTCCATGTCAGTTGCCTTGTCGAATGCTTCTTCATAAACAAGGTATGCGGCATGGAACTGAAAATTCGAGAGGTCATCAATTAAAAGTTTCTCAATTTTGGGTATGTTGTTTTGTTCGTTTGGTTGTTCAGTCATGTTTATTCCGCTTGTGATGTAGGCAATGATTGTTTTTCACCCTTTTATAGCTGTGCCTCTTTTTCTGGTAAAAGAACCCCTTGCTTACTCTAACGCCTGCAGTCTTCTTAATTTTGAGCGCGTTTTTTCAGCATTTTATCCATTTTTCGCCAATACCGTCTAACCCTCATCTGGGCGGCAACAAAACGCAAATGACAAGCGGTTTAGGGTTTAAGATGTTGCATTATCTTGTCGGCATCTTTTTGCAGTTGCTCTGAGTCCCGAGAGTTTGCGTGGTCGCGGAAAGCTTTGCCATGGATAAAACCATCGTTTGGCTTCATTGGAATTACATGTAAATGCAAGTGAAAAACTACTTGTCCAGCTGCCCGGCCATTATTCTGAACAATTCTAATTCCCTCAGCCGACAATGCGTGCTTGACTGCTTCGGCAACACGCTTAGTAACCCTAAACAGATAAGCCGCCTCCTCCTCAGGAATCTCAAAAATGTTCTCAAAGTGTTTTTTAGGAACTACCAGCGTGTGTCCTTCGTTGACTGGGCGGTTGCTTAAGAACGCGACTACTTGTTTATCTTCGTAGATTATGCTTGCAGGTGACTGTTTGCGGATTATCTGGCAGAATATGCAGTCTTGTGCCATTTGGGTCATACCTTTCCAAGGTTTGTTGTTAGGATATAGCTTTAATACAATTTCGCCAGTCAATAATACTTTATGGACACTTCAGTTGACGATATCGGCAGTTTTCCTTTGCCAGCAGGAATCAAAAGAGAAGAGTACGTTAGAGCCTACGAGGGTGCGCGGCAAGCCATAATTAACAATCAGGATCCCTCAAAAGATGAGTTTATCGAAAAAAACTTCTACTCGATAGTAGTCAATTCTTTTAGAACAAAAATTCGCACTGGCTTAGATGTAGTTAATTTTCCTCAGCACTTCAGCGGAATCAGGCAGGTTGGAGATGCAATTCATACTGCTATGGAAAAAGGCTCTTTTGTCGTTGCCGAGGAATTAGCGTTTCTTCCCGAAATCTATGTTTTAAACCAAGAAGCCAAGCATCTTAGTGAGGAATTCGGCAGGAAGATCCAGCTAAGGGTTTCCATTTTTGGCCCAATCGAGCAATACCTAGCTGAAGTGGGGGCAACCGCTTACCCAGATGTACTCGACGGGTTTGCCCAAACCATTAATCGCTTTGCAAAGAACAGTATCCTGAACAATAAGTACATAGAAACCAAGGTTATCTCCATCGATGAACCTAGCCTTGGCCATAGCAGTTTCTCAGGTTCATCGGAGATGGTGTGCCGAACGCTTGAAAAAGCTTATGACTTCAAAGGGCCAATACGTCAGATTCACCTACACTTTGCGTCTGGAGTGCACGATTTGCTTTCCGTTAAGGGGCTTGACGTTTTATCATTTGAATATGCAGCATCCCCAAAAAACATCGAGGCAGTTCCAAAAAATGTACTGGAAAAAGCGGACAAGCAAATACGTGTGGGCATCGCCAGAACAGATATCGATGCAATTTGGGCTGAACTCTACGAGAGAGGAACAACAAAGCCCTCAGACGAACAGCTGGTTGAAACTGTCGAAGCAATGAGGAAACGGTACCAGTTTGCCAAGGAAAAGTATGGTGAGCGGATGACTTTTACAGGTCCTGACTGTGGACTTGGTGGCTGGCCTAACCAAGAATCAGCTGTGCTTGTTTTGGAGCGTACCGTGAAAGCTGTAAAAGAAAATCCCTAAAGTCTAAATTCATTTTTAGTTGAAAATGAAAAAGGGAAGAAGAAAATCTTCTATTCGGGTTCTTGCTCGGATTGTGCAGGAGGCAAGGGTTCAGCTTGTGGCATTGGTCTCTTTTTTGCTAGAGCTTGTTGTGCTTGAGTTAGGTCTTTGAAGCCGTAGGTTCCCACTGGGGGCCAACCTGCTTCAGGCATAGATGCTGGGATAAGCATTATAGTGTTTGTTTGTGATTGCTGACCTAACTCGTAGAGTATGTTCATCCATCTAAGTCTTAGACCCTCTGGGCTTGATTCGTACGCTTTTGCTGCTTCGATCATTTTTGTTGATGCTTCGAACTCCGCTGTGGCTAGGGTTACTCTTGCAATGCGTTCCCGTTCAGCTTGGGCTTGGCGGCTCATGGCATCTTGTAGGTTGGCTGGAATGATGACATCTCGGACTTCAACAGAGGTGACTTTTATTCCCCATGATTCAGTTTTCTCGTCGATGATTTCTCTGAGGCGGGCTCCGACTTTTTCTCGTTCAGCGAGTAACTCGTTGAGGCTGACTTTGCCGATGACTTCTCGAAGAGTTGTCTGTGAAGCCAACTGCGTAGCCTGATAATAGTTTTCTACTTGCAGCACCGCTTTCTCTAAATCAACGGGTTTCATGTACAAGACTGAGTCAACGTTTACAGGTACGTTGTCTTTGGTCAAGGTAGATTCTGTTCGGAACTGGATTGTGTCCAGTCTTGTGGAAATTTTTAAGGGTGCGCGGTCAATTAGTGGAACCAGATAAATGATTCCTGGACCCTTCAAGCCCACGTAGCGTCCGAGCCTCAAAACGGGCATTCGTTCCCATTCTTTGAGCACACGGATACCGCTTAACAGGAAAAGTGCAACGACAATAGCTATAAAACCAATAATAGGCGTTAAAACATCAACCAATCTTAATCCCTCAACTATTGGTATTCAAAGGTTTAGAGAATTAAGCTTTTTGCTCTGTTGGTTTTACCACAAGAAGCATGCCATCCATTCCGACGACTTCTATGGCTTGACCTGTAGCTACTTCGCCGTCTTTGACTGTGGCTTCCCAGAACTCGCCCATGACGCGGACTTCGCCTTTGGGTTGAAGGTCAGTTGTTGCTATGCCTTTGGCGCCGATTAAGGCTTCTTTGCCTGTTTTTATCCGTATGAATTGAGCTTTTACCCCCACGTAGAAAATGACCGCTACAATTAAGGCAACGAAGATGAGAGTTATTCCAAGAGTCACTTCGACCGAAACTGCGAGCCCGTAGTAGGTTGTTCCTGAAATTCCCGCGAAGAACAGAAACACTGCAATAGTTACTAAAATACCTATAATAAAGGCTAATCCAGCATGCATACAAATCCCTAAATGACTGATAGTCTAAATTAGCTTATAAATTAATTACAAAAAAGGGAAAATTTCCCTGTTCTAATCAAAAACTGAAGGGAAAGGAGCGATTAATGCAACTGCATGTGCGTTGCTAAGTTGAGGCATGGGTGATGGATGTCTTCGTAGCGGCGGCGTCGGCATAGGTGATGGGGGATCAATTTCTACTGGCATTTTGTTTATCAGTCTTCTTCGCCTCCATGAATCGTCGGGATGATGGTTGTTTCGATGAGGTTTTCTCTGCGGATTATGGTCAGCTTGGTTTCTTTGTCGATCACATCTTCGCTCAGCAGCCTTGGCAAGTCGTAGAATTCGGTTACGGGTTTGCCGTTAAGTTTGACGAGTACGTCTCCCATTGCTAAGCCCGCTTTGCGGGCTGGGGAACCTGCTTCGACGCTAAAGATCATGACACCTGTTTCTTGTTCTAAGCCTGCTGCTTCAGCGATTTCCTCGGGTATGGCAACTGTGTTGGCGATTATGCCCAAGTAGCCGCGTTGTGCGACTCTTCCCGTCATTAAGCGATCAGCGATACCTTTGACTTTATTCACCGGTATGGCGATGCCTCTTTGCCAAACATAAGCGGTGTTTATGCCGATTAGCCTGCCTTGGACATCGATGAGTGGTCCGCCGCTAAAGCCCGGGTTTAGTTGAGCGTCGGTTGCTATTACATTTTCCATTGCGGTTGCACCCCGCCAGCCTCGGATCGTACTATTTACGCTGGTAACCATGCCGCTAGTGGCTGTTGGCTGATTTCGGTTAAATGGATTAGCAAGAGCCAGAACATATTGGCCTACACTTAGTTTCTCGGAATCTCCCATTTCGATGGGTGTGAATTCCCCTTGCTCTGTTTTAATTAAGGCTATGTCGTTGTATGGGTCGGTGCCTACGATTTTTGCGTTGAAGGTTTTTTCGCCTTGTCCGATTTTTACGTTGCCGCATCCTTGTAGTACGTGGTTGCAGGTGATTATGTAGCCGTCTTTTGTTAAGACGACGCCTGTGCCGCGGGACATCTGTGCTTTGACGCTCACCACCGACTGCGAGATTTTGTTGATAAGCAAACTGGTTGCTTCTGACAGAGATTTCAAAACTTCTAACGGATTAGTTAGTTGACTCATTTGGTTTTTCTCTCCAAATGAGTATATGTTCAAAATGGTATTTGTTGACTAAGGAATACTAAAAGTCGGTCACAAAACTATGTTGGCATCATTGAACCGCCGAAGTAACCGACATTTCTAGCCATGGCATGGCTTGTAGACTGCGAAGCTATGACAAGTTTGCCAATGAGCGACATTAATTGGTAAGAAGCTTTCAGGGCCAAGTTGAGGTTGTTGCTGGTCAAGAATTTAGCTTCGATATTTAATGCTGTGCCTTGAATGTTTGCCGCTATCTGAATTGCCCCGTCCTCTGTTATCCACTTGAGGGTTACTCCTTGGTTGTTTTCGGATATGCCAAGCCAACGGAGCATGCCAAACCATTTGCCTTTAAGGTTAAGGATAAGCTGTTGAGTTCTAAGGTCTGAGGGCAGGTAGGTTTGTATGAGGGGTGTTGAGGGTGTTTCTTTTCTTGGTGTTTGAAGTTTTAGTTCAGTTATTTTTGGTGTGACGCGGTAGCCAGTATGTTCTTTTTTTATGATGCCTTCTTCTTCGAGGCGGCTAAGGATGCGTGAGAGTGTTTCTGAGTGTAGTCCTGTTCTGCGTTTGAGGCCGTCGAAAGTGAATGTGGCTAAGTCTTCTGTTTCGATCAGCGCCAGTACGTCAGCATCGCGTTCGCTAAGGCTGTAGTCGGCTGGTTGGCTTTGCCAATTAACATTCAGAAC
Organism: Candidatus Bathyarchaeota archaeon; assembly: GCA_963739495.1. Lineage (GTDB taxonomy): Archaea > Thermoproteota > Bathyarchaeia > Bathyarchaeales > Bathycorpusculaceae > Bathycorpusculum. The sequence continues at coordinate 165,758 of CAVUAM010000003.1, forward strand.
AGGTATCATTAAAGTATGGAGTGTTGAAATGTTGCTTTTGAAGGTTACTCTGTTTTTTGGTTGAAAGTGATGCGGTAAATGTGGTTTTAGAGGTTGTGTGTGAAGAAGCTTTTGCTTTAAGATTGTTGTTTATACAAATTGTTTATACATTTTGTTTATACAGTTTGTTAGCTTGCACTTTCAATCAATCGATAAAAAAGTATTTAGTTGCTGTTGAATCAGAGCGGATTAGCCTAAGGTTACTTTTTCGCCAGTCACTATATAGACTATTGATTCACAGACGTAGACGGCGTGGTCAGCAATCCGCTCCAAGTACCTTGTCATCAACGCGCTGGACAGGACGCATTTATTGTTGGTTTTTTCAGCGTTGATGAGTTTGTTTAGGTAATCGAAGTACATTTTGTCGACTTCGCGTTCGGTAGATGAAATTGTTTTGGCGAGGGCGATGTCTTGTTTTTTGAGTGCGTCGATGCTGGTTCTTACCATTGAGAGGACTTTTTCGCTCATTTCATTGATGTAATCACGGGTCCAAGATTCGCATTCTTTTAATCCGCTTAGTTGGTCGTTGATTATGCATATGTCAAGGGCGTATCTGCCGTATCGGACAAAGTCATTGCCTACTTTCATGTAGGATTTTATGGTTCTTAGGTCTGTGGCGACGGGTTGGAACCGCGCAATTAGTTGGAAGGCTTCATCTTCAACTTTTTCCCCCATCGATACGAGGATGTCCGAGAGATCCCTCACTTGCACTTGTACGCTCTTTCTTTCAAGATATCCATGTATCGATATGGCTAAAGCTTCGTAGGTTAACTCACCCATTTTCACAATTAGGACTGTTTGTTCTTCTAATCCACGATCGATTATTCTGCTCATACTTGCTACTCCTATCCGAATTCTCCTGTAATGTATTTTTCTGTTAATGTGTTCTTGGGTGACTCAAAAATGTCCCTTGTAGGGCCAAATTCGATTAGCGCACCCAGATACATGAAAGCGGTGAAGTCGGATACTCGGGAAGCTTGTTGCATATTGTGGGTGACAATGGCAACGGTATAATCGCGTTTAAGCTCAACGACCAGCCGCTCAATCTTAGCCGTCGCAATTGGATCTAACGCTGAGCATGGCTCATCCATCAAGATAACTTCAGGCTGAAGCGCTATAGCCCGTGCAATGCAGAGTCGCTGTTGCTGTCCTCCAGAAATGCTGGTCCCCGGTTTTTTTAGGTCATCCTTCACTTCGTCCCAAAGAGTCGCTTGCTCTAGGCTGCGTTTGACTACTTCGTCGAGGTTTTTGCCCTTCTTGGTTCCAGTTAGCCGCAAGCCCGCTGCAACGTTGTCATAAATGGACATTGTTGGGAAAGGATTCGGTTTTTGGAAAACCATGCCTACTCTTCTGCGTACCTGCACGGGGTCCACTTGTTTATCGTAGATGTTCTCGCCGTCCAGCAGGATTTGGCCTGTCATTTTGGCATTTGGAGTGAGTTCATGCATTCTGTTTAGGCAGCGTATGAAAGTGGATTTGCCGCATCCCGATGGTCCAATTATGGCTGTGACAGCGTTCGTTTTGATGTTGATGTTTACGTTTTTTAAGGCTTGTTTTGTGCCAAACCAAGCGTTCAAGTCTATACTCTGCATTTTCATGTCTGGGTCAACGGTTGTCGTTTGGGTACTATTTGTACTTGTCATCTTTTGAGTCTACCTCTGCTTGCTAATCTAACTATAATGTTTAGGCTCAACACCATCAATATCAGGATAAGTGCTGCGCCCCAACCCTGCGCTACCAAGCTAGCTTGTGCCTGAAGTGAATCGCGCCAGATTTCAAGGGGTAAAGCTGCCATGGGTTGGTTTAGTCCTTGGAAGAAGTATCTGTTGCCCAGTATGGTCATGATCAAGGGTGCGGTTTCTCCTGCGATTCGAGCGACAGCGAGAAGTGTGCCTGTCAACAAACCTGCTTTGGCTGTTGGCAAAACAACGCTAAGGGTGGTTCGCCATTTGTGGGCACCCAGAGCAAGAGATGCTTCCCGGACGCTGTTTGGGACGAGTTTTAAGGATTCTTCGGTCGTTCTGGCGACGATGGGAATTAGTATGAATGATAACGCGATGGCTCCTGCAATCGCAGAGTAATGTCCGATTATGGCGATTACTATCACACCGTAGGCGGTTATTCCCACCACGATTGATGGAAACTCTGTTAAGACATCGTTGATTGAACGCATGGCGGTTGCGTACTTGTTGTTTCCAAACTCAGCCAGGTATATGCCTGAGAGGATTCCCACGGGTATGCCGAAGAGGCTTGTTAGACCGATTAGTATGAGTGTACCTTGTATTGCTGGTCCGATGCCTCCTGCAGAATTGTTGTTAACTAAAAAGCCAATGCTAAGTTGTGGTGCTCCTCGTACAATAACTTCCCAGAGGATACTGAGTAGAGGAGTGACTGCCACGATTACGCATAGTGCGCATAATACAAAGAAGAGGCGGTTTTTGAATTTGCGGAAGCGGTAGCTTTGGATTATTCTATTGCGCCTCCCTTGACTTTTAGCACTCGGTGTACTAAGATGCCTGCTCCAATGTTGATGAGTAGGCTAACGATGAGTAGAATTAAGCCGACTCCGATGTAGGCTGAAATCTGCAGGGACCCTGTTGCTTCAAGAAAACCGTTGGCGATTAGTGACGCCATGGTTTGGCTGGGTTGAAAAAGCGATGTGGGCATAGCTGCTGGGCCCGTCTGGTTACCTATGAGCATTGCAACCGCCATAGTTTCGCCCACTGCTCTGCCTAAGCCTAATATAACTGCTCCGAAAATTCCTGAGCGTCCGTAGCTAACTACCCAGTGTCGGATGACTTCCCATTTTGTTGCTCCGATGCTGTAGGCGCCTTCACGGATGCTGTTAGGTACGGCGCTTATGACTTCTTTGGAAATTGATGCTACAGTGGGAATAATCATGATTGCCAAGATGACCCCTGCAGTGAAAACATCTAAACCGATTGGGTTTCCACTGAAGATTGGTATCCAACCAAGATAAGTGGCTAGGGGTTTTTCAATGTAATCTGCAATCCAGTAGTGGAAAACGAACAAGCCCCAGAGCCCGTAAATTACGCTGGGAACAGCTGCTAACAACTCAACTAGGTACCCGATTGGCACTCTGAGTGTTCTTGGTGACATCTCCACGAGAAATATCGCTATACCCAAACTTAATGGCACCCCGATTAGAAGTGCGATGCCGGAAGTGACGAGTGTTCCCATAATGTAGGGTAATGCATTGTAGATTTCTCTGCCTTCGACCGGGTTCCAGGCGCTGCCGAAGAAAAAGTTGGTGCCAAAACGTTGGACAACCGGTACTGCGCCGGTGGCAAGTACATATCCTGTTATAAATAGAATGACTATTGCTGAAGCCGCCACGACTGCGGCTAAATTTTTGAATACAAAGTCGCCTGTTAACTTTATTTTTCTTGTAAAAAACTTTTGGAGGTGGGGCTTTTTCAGAGCTTAATCCACCTTTAGGTTGTAGAAAGTGTTTGTCCGTTGAATGTTATTGAATGGATTGTTGTTTCGTCGATTTGGACGACGTTTGAGGGTAATTTTGCGTATGATAGTCCAGGGGCGAATTGTTGTCCATCGTGCACGACGTACCAGAGGAACTGAACAAGCGCTTCTGCTTTAGCTTGGTTCATGTCTGACAGAATGTTGAGCTCTTTGTAAACGATGAAGTATGTGAAGCTTACAATAGGATATGCGTTTGCGTCTGGAGCATTGAGAAGGCTTACGCTGCTCCAACTTGCGTTACCTGCTGGCAAACCACTCGATGCGCCCGACTGAACTGCTAACTGAGTAGATTCTAAGGAAGGTTGGATGAAGTTTCCTGTGGGGTTCTGGACAGCTGCAACAGTCATGCCGTTCTCGAGAACGTACGCTAATTCGACGTAGCCGATAGAATATTGATTCCCTTGTACTGTTGAAGCAACACCGGTATTGCCGCTGGAGCCTGAGCCAACTGGCCATGCAACTGATTTGCTTGCTCCGATTGAGCTATTCCACGCGGAGCTTGAGGCGCTGAGGTAGCTGGTAAAGATGAAGGTGGTTCCTGATCCATCCGAGCGGTGAACTGTGTTGATTGTTTGTGCTGGGAGTGTAAGGGTTGGGTTGAGGCTTTGGATTGCTGGGTCATTCCATTTGGTTATTGTTCCTTGGAAAATGTCTGCGATGACTTTGCCAGTTAAGTGTAGACCCGAAGAAACGCCTGGCAGATTATAAGCGACTGTTACTGCGCCGATGGTTTCTGGAATATGAAGAGCATTTGGGAGGTTGGCTGCGTCTGAGGCTGTTAGAGGTGCGTCTGAGGCTGCAAAATCCACGGTTGCTTGTGACTGCTTGTAAGCGGATATTCCGCCACCGCTTCCGATTGGTTGATAGTTAACTTGGACGTTGGGTTTAACGTTTGTTGAATAATTGCCTATTATAGAATTAAGCAGGGGATATGGGAATGTTGCGCCTGCACCTTGCAAAGTTATTGTTTGGGTTGCTGCGGGCTGAGAGAGGTAAACGTATGCCGCTACTGATCCGAGGATTATGGCAATTGCAACTATTGCGGTTACAACGAGGTATTTAGTGTTCATATTTTCAATCCTTGTTTTTGTATTGATAAAAAAGCTCCTTTGATTATATAGTAGATCTCCATAAAATTTATAGTCTATATAGATATACCTAATATAATGACAGCGCATAGAAAGATTAACTTGGAGTCAAGCGTGACAAAAGCAGTCGAGAAACGAAACGAAGAACAGCGCAAACTTCAGGTGACAGGCGGATCAACCTTCATACTTTCCCTACCCAAGGATTGGGCAACTAAAAACGAACTCAAACGCGGAAGCAGCATGATGGTCCGCGAAGAAGAAGACGGCTCACTTTCTATAGTTCCCTCAAGTTTTCCCCAAAAAGAAAAACAAGACGAAGCCTATATCAAAACATCCCTAACTGACAATCCCGACGCTACAATGCGAACAGCAATATCTGCCTATTTAAGCGGCTATAACATCCTTCACGTTCGAGCACAAGGACAAAAGATACTATCCTCAAAACTTCGAAATCACCTCAAAAGCTTCGCCAGAAACTACTTGGTTGGAACAGAAATCGTTATCGACACCCCAACCGAATTGACTCTGCAAGTATTGCTTAATTATCCTGAGCTCACAGTTCAAAACGCATTAAGTCGCATGTCAATAATCGCATCCTCAATGCACAAAGAAGCCATAGCAGCGCTCAAAAAACTCGACTACACCAGTGCTAAAGCAGTCATAGAAACAGACCGAGAAGTAAACCGATTCGGTCTATACATTGTTAGACTTTTGAAGCTAGCGGTTTCGAACCAAAGGGTCGTTAAGGAAATTGGATTGACAAGCCAAAGAGACTGCTTAGGCTATAGACTCATCGCTAAATCTGTTGAGCGAACGGCTGACCACGCCACAAAAATTGCTGAAAACACCCTGTTGCTTAAGGTGCCAGTGAATGAAGTAACTCTGGATAAAATTGGTCAGCTAAGCGATTTGGCTAATTCGATGTTTGAAAGCTCCATGGAAGCATTGTTTAAACACGATTTTAACATGGCGGAAAGCGTCATTGAAAAACTAGTTCAAGTGCACAAGTTGGAAAAAGAAGCAGTATTGTGCTCGCAGAATGCTCAGATTGAGGAAATCGTTTACTTAAGATTGCTCATCGAAAGTGTTAGGCGAACCGCGGAGTATGCAAGCGACATTTCAGAAGTCGTGTTGAATTTGAATGTCGAGTCAGTTTTAAGTTAATTAAGTTTAATTTTTAATTTGTTTTTCCATAAAATTTTGTCCAAAATTGCTTGTCGCTCTTTTTTTGTTGTTATGCTTTAGAGCATACACTGATATGCTTCGCTTGATTTACAGTAAAAAAATAAAAAATAAGGGGGGTGGATAATTTAGGTGTAGACAACTTGACCGTTAAAGGTTATTGATCTGATGGTTGTTTCGTCAATTGTAACAACGTTTGCTGGCAATGAGGCATAGGATAAGGTTGCTGATTGGTCTTGTCCACCGTGTACCATGTACCAAAGCCATTGTACTAGTGCTGTAGCGTCATTTTGAGTTAAGCCAGGAATCACGTTTAGTTCTTTGTAGACTATCGTGTAGCTGAAGCTGACGATGGGGTATGCTTGTGCGTCTGGTGCGTTAAGGATGTTGACGCTTGTCCAACTCGCATCGCCTGCGGGTAACCCTGCTGAAGCGACTGATTGAGCGGCTGCCGTCGTTGAAGCTAATGTAGGCATAATCCAGTTTCCAGAGGGGTTCTGCACTGCTGCGACAGTCATGCTATTTTGTAATGCATATGCTAACTCTACGTAACCTATAGAATATGGTTGTCCTTGAACTAACGCTGCAACACCTGTGTTACCGTTGGATGCATAACCGGTTGGCCAAGCTACTGATTTACCTTGACCTATTGCAGTGTTCCATGCGGAACTTGAAACGCTAAGGTAACCAGTGAAAACAAAGGTTGTTCCTGAGCTGTCTGAGCGGTGTGCTACTATTATGGATCTTGCTGGAAGAGTAGTGCTTGGGTTGAGGTTTTGGATTGCCTGGTCGTTCCACATGGTTATGGTTCCTTGATAGATGTCTGCGATGACTTGTCCTGTTAAGTGAAGACCTGTTGTTATTCCTGGCAGGTTGTAGGCTACTGTGACTGCGCCGATGGTTTCTGGGATGTGCAGTGCATTGGGTATGTTGGCTGCGTCTGTGGCGCTTAATGGGGCATCTGAGCATCCGAAATCAACTGTTTTTTGGGTTAAAGCTGTGATGCCTCCGCCACTGCCGATTGATTGGTAGTTTACTTGTATGTTAGTGTGGGTATGTGTGTAGTTGATTATCATTGCGTTAAGTAGTCGGGTAAGGGAATGTTGCTCCTGCACCCGTGAGAGATGCAGGTGCTGGTGTTGGTGATGGGCTTGCCGTTGGGACTGGTGTTGGTGAAGCTGTGGCATGAGTTGTTGGTTTTGCTGTTGGGCTAGCTGTAGGTACTGATGTTGGTACTGGAGTTGGTGATGCAGTAGGTGCCGGTGTTGGCGTTGGAGTGGGTGCTGGTGAATTTGAACCTAAATACGTGTAGGCTGCTACTGAGCCGATTATTAGGGCGATTACAACTATTGCTATTGCGATTGTATATGTTGCTTTCATATTTTTTCCCGTTTGCATTTATAGAAAACGGGGTAATATGGCTGCCCAGCATAGAATACAAACGTCAATATAGTTGTAAATAGAATAAATAGAATGGGTTAAAATTAATTGCAAAAACATTAAAATTAAATAAAAAATTTTTAAAATAAAAGAATGTTTTGGAGTAGGTCTTCCAGGCTTCGGTCTGGTCGTTCGTTGCTATTGGAGTGCTTGTAAGAAACAAACCACTTGAGAATACTGATTGACGCTGGAGCTGTCAATTAAGTGTGCTGTGCCATCGGGGCAGTAGACTTTGTCGCCTTTTATGGCTTTTTGATATCTCATGCTGCATTCCTTTAGTTTGGAGCAGCCATCACAATCTCGTGATAACATCTTTTTATCATTTCCTTCCTGTTCAATGTTAATAGTGATGGGTGATACCTATAGAGTTGATCACTATAATCTATATAGACAACATAGATGTAGCTTAATATTTGAAATACATGGGAACCTTTAAGAAACCAGGAAAACATTCAAACCCAGACTGCAATGAATCAGAAGAGATGGGAAGTAAAGGGCATTTTCTTGGACTTAGATGGTACACTTGTAGATTCCACAGAAGCTTACATTGAAGCTGCCAGAATAGCATTTCACGCACTTGGCAAAGAGCCTCCCCAAACCAACATCATGCTGGAAATCCCGCGGAGAATAGAGCAACATCTCACAATCGACGACATAACCTGCGGCGAGACAAAAAAGTTCATGCAAGTCTACCTAAAAGCATACTATTCCGTCACAGAGGCAAAAACAAAACTGCTCCCAAACGTCTTGGAAACCCTTCAACTGCTTTCAGAAACTGCTAAGCTTGCGTTAGTAACCATGCGTCATTGCCCAAATCAAGTAGTCCAGAAAGAACTGGACTATTTCGGTATCTCAAAGTACTTCACCCACATAGTAACAGCCAGGGATACAACAAAACCTAAACCTTCCCCCGAAGCATTAATCCAATGCGTCAAAGCCTTTAGACGTTAAAATGTGCGAATGCATCATTGCCGGAGACTCAATCAACGACGTTAAAGCAGGGAGAGCGGCAGGCGCAAAGACAGTTGCGGTGCTTTCAGGGCTCTTCCAACGAGACGAACTTACCCGAGAATGTCCCGATTTGATTTTGTCCGACATAAATTTACTCCCAGACTTCATTAAATGAGCTTTTTTTCATATATCTAGATTCGATACATTGCCGGAATTCTCCTATGTAGTTATATGCCTTAGAAAAAATAAGGTTTAATTAAAACCTCAATCTTAAGTGAATAAGGAGAAGGGCTTCGGAGCGGAATTAGAATGAACTTTGTAGAGATCATGCTAGGGGAGAAATTGAAAGATGCAGATCCAGCTCTCGATATTATGGGTTCGGATCGCAAAGTTTTGCAGGTAGCCTGTCAAGACTTCACTAACTACCTAAAGTTCCATTGGAACCTTATTGGGAAAGAGGCAAACCAATGTGAAATAGTAGAAAAACTGGAGACGCTTTTCAAGGAAGACGCCGCTGAATTAGACGCTTTTTTAACTGTTTGGATAGGTATTTGGTTTAAGAAATGGAAAGAACGAGTTAAACTGCTCATCGGCAACCAGAACGCCAATAAATGGAACAAGGTGTCAAAAACATTAGCTAACGCAGAGCCGCTATGGCGCAAGATAGATCACAAGCAAGAACTGCAAGAAATCGTTGTGTCAACACTCATAAAGAATGGTGAGGTTTGCGGCACTGAAATTCTGGCTGAGAACTTGTTAAAGATGGAGCTTGGAGAAAAAAACCTTCAAAACGTAAACGATACAGAGCGCTTGTTCGCAACACTAAACAACGCTTTACGTAAAGCCAGAGAAATGGCGCAAAGCAAGGGTCCGCTGATTTTTGTTAAAGTTGACAAAGGCTATTATGACGCGTTAAACGAGTAAACGCTAAATTCTTTCTTTATTCTTCAGCTTTCCTTTAAAGTTTAGACAAAATAAAAAGAATACAAATTAAAAAAATATTGAAATACTAAATTTTGCGGTTTAGCAGGCTCTTTGTCTTTGTAGAGTCTTTGTCATCCACTTATAGTGCCTGATGGTTTTGGTTTCGCCAAAACCGCAAGCACCACAACGTTTGTTACGTACGTGGTATGCGCGTCTGCCGCAGCGCCTGCACATAATATGCACGGTTTTGCCCTGGCGCTTGCCCATTGATGGAGTGCCTTTTCCCATTCAACTCACCTTGGTGGCGGTGAAATAAGGACTACGTTGTCTCCACGAACGATGATAAGTCCCAGTTTCCTTTGATCATCAACTACTGTAGTATCTTCTGTTTCTTCTAAAACCAGGTTTAAATGTTGATCGAAACCCTTTAGTCTGCCTCGTAGGCTTTTGCCACCTTTTAAACGAACAAGCACGATTTTGCTAAGGTTTTGTTCAAGGATTTCGGTTGTCATTTCGCTCATATTGGAATCCTCAAGTATCATTATCTCTTCTATACTTTATCTCTCTCCATTTAAACCTATCTCATGGACTACAGAAAACAAATACCAAAGGATTCCCATTAGGTATGAGTGAAATGTTTGAGGTTTCTCACAACAATTTAGTTAAGAACTTTAAACTATTATTGTGTTCCAGCTTGGAACAACCCAATTGTTGGCTGTTCCTTGAATAGAACTATTAGCTGGTTACTTCTGTTAATTATTTAGTTGAAAGTAGAGAATGCAAAAAATAAGCATGGGTAGTATCAGCAAAACTTTCGCATTATTCCTGATGCTTATTATCGCTATGTCTTGCCTAACTTTGCTGACCGTTAAACCTGCAAATGCTCAAACAATTCCTACCCTCAACGAAGTCTCTGATTATGTCTATAGCGAAAATTGTTCTTTAACCGTTAAGACATCAAGTGATACAGTAGTGGTAAATAATCCATGCATACTTTCGGTTCAAGCCAAAAACGTAGGCAAGAACGTAACGGTCTCAGGGCAAATAAAGGTGAATTTCACGGGAACAATAAGACTTGATTCGATGCAGTTTGAAGATATCAGAACCAAGTCGGTTCATACAGCACTACCGTCCTTTAAGTATTTGGAAGATTACCCTCCCAGTCTCCCTCGTATCAATTATACTCTTTACTATTACAAGTACAGTATTGTCTTGAGCAACGAGGAAACATACAAAGTAACTTTGAGTTTTCATTGGGGTGCTGATGGTTATCTTCCAATCCCTGAAAGTGGTTTCATGGGTAATCTGACAGTTTTTGCATCAGCAGGAAGCGATACAATACAAAATCAAGATTTTACTTATCCCCTCTACGAATCAAACCCTGTTTTGCCATATCCCACAGCATCTCCTCCTGTTCCAGAGTTTTCTTGGTTGATGATTTTACCCATGTTCATCTTTACAATGTCTATTGTGGTTGTGCTTAGGTCAAGAAGCATATTTCAGAGAATGACTTAGAAATAGACTTGTTTCATCGGGAACAGGATTTAATAACTAAGGTGGAACTCATAGTGGCATTTTTTGTAAGTTCTATTTAGGAATCGTACCAATGTTTTATCTCTTCAGCAACAGATTTTGAATAGCCCAATTCAATAAGTTTGTCAAATTCAAGTTCTTTTTTCTTATTCTTTTTATTATCCACGCTTTACCATCTCAGAATTACAAGACATATTATGTTGTGCATTGGGTTATGTTTTCAATATGGTAACCAGCCTAACTGTTTTACAAGTATGCCTAAATAATTAATTAGAAAATGCAAAAATGAGCCATTTGAGTGAACGTTTTATAAACATTTATGTCAAGTAGGTTGGAGATTTGTCGAACAACTAATATGAAATCTAAGATTACAGAAAATCCCTTTGAGCAAATGGAAATGTTTGGGCCTCCTTACTTTTATTAATTGAATATAGGCTAGAAATTCTTGCGCCGCAATGACCCAAGTTTTTCTATAGGTTTGTAGGATTAGCTTTAGCTGTTCCTTCAATGGAACAATCTGTTCTTCAGGGAGAGCTAAAAGCAACTCACGTTAATCTACTCTTTGAGAGCAATGAATAGAAATATTACTTTAACAATAATTTTTACAATTGTACTAGTGGTTTCTTTATCTACCCAATCTACTTCTGTTAAAGCAGAATCCAGTGAACATATTACTTTTTCTTCTGGACTTACTGTATATTCACCTGTTAACAGAACTTATAATGTTAACTTTTTAACGTTAAATCTGACTTTTGGATCTGGAGCTGGTCTCCAAAGATCTCTAAACTACAGTATTGATGGAAAATATCAAGGACCAATACCTTTGACGTTTAATGGCACGGCAGGGTTTGAGTTGGTTGGTTTAGGTTATGGACTGGTGCAGTTACCAGAATTGTCTAATGGTCCTCATGTATTGACTGTTAATGTCGAGGCCTACTTGAATGATTATTATGGGAATCCTCCAGGTGCACCCTTTAAGCCAGTTGCACCGAATAGTTCAGACTATGTTGCTTCTTGGGTTCACATAATCTATTTTACTGTGAACGCGAGCGAAGTAATTCCAAATCCAACAACAAGTTCACCATCTGAAACGAGTTCAATTTTAGAACCGATTGTGTCTTTTACTAAATGGCACACAAGTTCACCAGTTATTCAACCACCTGCAAACCGTCTGGCAGACATTCCACCGATAGTCGAAATAATATCACCTAAAAATCAAACAACACTTCAAACAAGTAACCTCACACTGACAGTAGATGTAGCTTCATATTTCTGGATAATTGACAGCGTTTATTATCAGGCGGATTGGCAAGAGGGGGTTCATCAAATTTTTGGTGTTCAGCCCAATTACGTAGATGCATTGAATGCAACAATTACTGCAACCTTCACGCAGATTCCTAATGGGAATCATACAGTAGAGATTTACGCAAACACGCATGATAATATGCATGCTTTCTCTGCAGTTACCTTCTTTGTCCAAAACACAAATCCTTCATCAACGTCTACTCCAACAATTCTAGAGTTTTCATGGTTGATAATTCTACCCCTATTCGCTTTAATGCTGGCAATTGCAGTCAGAGTTAGACTAAGAAAAACTTGGAAAGTAACTTAACATTATAATCTACTTTGCCTTGCTGACGAGATTTAGATGGTCTATTCACGTGAACTTATAAGCTTGATGCGTCTATTTTTTGCAGAAAGATCAGTAGGCAGCAAAAGATGGCATCGATAATTGAACTTATCATTATTTTTCTTACGGGCTTCGGGTTCAATTTGATCCCTTTTGCTGGGCCATCCAACCTCCTAATAGCTTCCACGGCGGCGATTGGTTTAGGACATGCGGATCCTCTAACATTAGTGTTGATCGGAGTTGCCATTGCCTTTGGGGCAGCTTTGGCTAAAGGCATTCATTACATGGTTACCTTCTTTGTAAGTGGGCACCTTAGCAAAAAAAGACAGGCACGATTGGACGCTGACGCTGCCAAAATTAAACATTGGGCTATGCCACTGCTATTTCTGGTAGCTGCCACACCACTTCCCGATGAACCCATAGTTATTCCACTCGGCTTGATGAAGTACAGTCCATCAAAGTTTTTCTTATCATACTTCCTGGGTAAACTCACCATAGCGATTGCTGGCGCATTTATTGGACAAGAGGCAAGTACCTTGTTTTCAGGGTGGTTAAGCCCAATAGTTATGGTGGCAATTTCAATAATCTTAACCGTCGTCATAACCCTCATCCTGTTAAAGGTCGATATAGGCAAGCTTGCAGAGCGATTTTTGAAGAAAAAATCGGAAGAGAAAACAGAAAAGAGCCAAGAAAAACTAAATAACCAACAAGGAACCCAATACTGAAGGTTAAGCATGCCTACAAAACAACGCCGGTATCCACTGAAATCCAAAGAAGCCAAACAAATCATAGAGGACGCCTCAAAAAAACTCCGAATAGACATAGATTCACTTTTCGGCACCAAAGCTAATGTCGAAGTTGTGGAGTCGGATATTGGCGAAATCTATCTTATAGCGGGTAAACCTGTGTTGTACAAAGTCGGCAATGTCGTTCTGCCAACCTTGCTTTTCGGCGAATTTGTTGCTAAAGCGCCAAAAATTGTGGTTGACATGGGTGCTATTCCTTATGTTTGCAAGGGTGCAACGGTTATGGCTCCTGGAATTGTACGAATTGATGGCGAATTCGGCAAGGGTACCATCGTAGTTGTTGTGGATATGAAACATGGCAAAGCCTTAGCGCTTGGCGAAAGCCTCCTTGACGCAGACACTGCAAAAACCACCAAAAAGGGACCTGTAGTCAAAACGCTGCATTACGTTAGTGATAAAATTTGGGACTACATCAAAACTTTAACTGAATAATCAAATAAAATAACAACAGGCCCGCTTAGCGTTTTGTTTTTTTATGCTAAGAACTATGAGATTATGGGTCAGCTTATTTGTCTCGGGAGAGTTACAAATTAAATTTGAAAAATTGTCAAATGAGCGCAATTTGGAGCACTGATCTTTTCTACTTGCGGAAAAATATTCTCTGTTGTAAGCGAATTTTG
>CAVUAM010000004.1:0-58999 GCA_963739495.1 Candidatus Bathyarchaeota archaeon
AAAGTAAAAGATTTGAGTAAACAGGCGATTTTTGAGTTATGTGAGGCGCTCTTTGGCTCTGACTACACCGAAGAAGCGTTTATTGTGGCATTCTGGCTTCCAAACTACATTGATCATCTTGAACCAAACGATTTGGCAACGTTCAAGCGTTGGATTGAATGTTACGTCAACAACTGGGCTAAATGCGACGGATTCTGTAACCACACAATCGGCGATCTAATCCAAAAATACCCTCAAACAATAGGTGAAATAAAGAGTTGGGCTAAAAGCAAAAATCGCTGGCTTAAACGTGCCTCTGCTGTATCGCTTATTGTTCCAGCAAAAAAAGGCTTGTTTTTGAAGGATGCCTTTGAAATCTGCGACACAGTGTTGGCTGATGGCGACGATATGGTGCAGAAGGGGTATGGATGGCTGCTCAAAGAGGAAAGCAGAGTGCATCAGAACGAAGTCTTTGAATATGTGGTTAGTAACCGATTGGTGATGCCGCGGACAGCCTTGCGGTATGCCATTGAGTTAATGCCTAAAGAGCTTAAAATAGAAGCAATGAAGAAAGAATAACAGTCAACCACAACTTCAAGCCAAATTTGCTTAGACGGTAACTGTCCTGAATGCTTTCAAGGATATGGAAGCTGTTTCAATATTTTTTCGTATTTATCAAACAATGATGCTTCCAGTACAATTCTTGCTTCCACAATTGCATTTCATCTGAAACCCCGCCTCAGATTCCTTTCTATAATCTGCGGTTATCTCCTCCCCTTTCTTTATGACTCTTTCTGCAAAATAACAAAAATCAGTCAGCCGAACGTTAGGGTCACATGAATGATTAACCCACCCATCTGGCGGAACCAAAACATATTTGCCGTCAAAAAAGGAAACATGTTCTTTGTCTTCTTTAGGCATGCTTTCTACGTCTTCTTTTGAAAGCTCTCTATGCGAGCTCCATTTAATGACTACTTGCTCTTTTTTGAAATCTCGCCCAACGAATATACCCAGTCCACTGATCTTAGACTTCTTAACAACAACTTCCTGTATCATACGCAAAAAACCGGCTTAATTAAACCATTAAACAAAACAACCAGCGTATTTCAAGCTTTAGTATAGAAATATTTTCATTAATTGTCAACGTTAGATTCGTTCTGCTTGAGTTAATTTAAATATTCAGAATAATTACAGTTCTCTTAAGGCACAACTGATTGTGAGGTAAAACGATGAAGGTTGAACTTGGAGCAAAGAACTGTCTATACCCCCTACCCACCATATTAGTTGGTGCCTTAATAAACTGCAAACCCAACTACATCACAATAGCACACGTCGGCATAGCTGAACCCTCAGCTGTATCGTTAGGTATGAACAAAGTCCACTACACTAACCAAGGCATAAAAACGAACAAAACCTTCAGCGTCAACATCCCTTCAATTGCAATGATTAAAGAAACCGATTACTGCGGCTTAGTTTCCGGCAAAGACGAAAACAAATCCGACATGTTCAAAACGTTTTATGGACAACTAAAAACAGCTCCCATGATTGAAGAATGCAGCATTAACATGGAATGCGAACTAGTCCAAACCGTCGATTTCCCAAACCACGACTTATTCATCGGTAAAGTTGTCTCTACCCATTGCGATGAATCAGTCCTCACCAACGGAGTTATAGATTTAGGGAAAATGCAGCCGATTCTGTTTGAGATGAATGATCGTAACTACTGGAGCATCGGCAAGAAACTGGCGAAAGCTTGGAGTATAGGTAAAGATTTTAAAAAATAGTCTCTGTCATGCATCGTTGGAGCGAAAGGCCCTTTGTTCAACTTACGAATAAGCAACTAACGCTGTATTTTTCCGACCCTGAGTTTTTCAACTTCAGTCCTTGAAGGCGGCGAAACAGTGACAGACTTTTTTAATTGTTCTTTGCCATAATTCACTTTAACTTCGGCGTCTTTGGCATCTGAATAGGATGCTGTCAACTCAGCAGCAGTTTTAACTGCGACTTTCGTTTTTGGACCCTGCAAGAGCGTGACTGGACCCACGACCTTAGCTAACTCAAAACAGAAGTCACTAGGCAACTTGTTGGCGCTTAGAAACTTGTTTTCTGCCTCGTTTCTGCCAACTATAAACTTGTTTTTACCCACACGAAAATGCCTACCGATCCGAAGCAATGTCACGTCAGCCATGGAGATACGTTTTTTGTTTTCGAAGAGGTCGCGGAGTTTTTTGGCGTATTCTTCACACGTTAAGAGACATCCGCCGGCAGGAGAAGGATAAGTTGTGATACCGTATTCTTTTGCTAACTCAAACTGAGGCTTACGAGATCTACCCTGAATACTTAACAGTTTACTTCTATCGACTAACCCCTTCTTTTCTGCAACAGTTTCAGCCATCAACTTAGCCGACAACGGACGCAAAAGCTGCTCCTTTAACCCCGCTTCTTTGGCGATTGTCTTTAATGCGGGGCCATGTTGGGACATGGGGCGTTCGCCTAATACTTCTCCTGTGAATAGGAATACAGCGCCGATTTCCTTTGCGTATTTTTTTGCTTGTTTTAAGATGAAGATTTTGCAGTCGACGCAGGGGTTGAGGTTTTTGCCGTAGCCATGTTTAGGATTGCGTAGCATCCGCAAATAATCGTAATCGACAGTGACAACTTTTAGTGGCACTTTGAGTTGTTCGGCTGCTTGGGCAGCTTCGCTTGTGCCGTCCTTTTTGGGTATGCCAAAAGGTGTCTTCACATTGAAAGCTATTACTTCGATGCCTTGTCGGCGGATGAGTTCTGTGGCAAGTATGCTATCTAAGCCACCTGAAAGCAAACTGACTGCTTTAACATGAACCATAACGCTGTTTTACTGGTTCCCGTAAAATAATAATGTGCCGATAAACTAAAAATCAAATAAACGTAAAAAAAAATCAAAGAAAGCGCTATATTGCTGATGCTGTAAGACAGAGTTGAATTTGCTAAGTTGACAAACTTTGCGAAATCCAGTGTGCAACAAAAAATTTTTTTGTTTAGTCATCTTCGCTTTTTGGCGAACCATGGGAATCAAAAACCAATAAAAATCACATCAAACCTAACGATGAATCAGCAAAAAGGAAGTGCGATGGAGATAAGTAAATGATTTTTGAAAAAAATGAAACTTTAGCCAATTACGAAAATTACTTATCTAAAAACTTTAAGGATTCAGTCGCTTTAGGCGAGTGGCGAGACTACAAATGGCAATTAGACAATTCTATAAAAACCATAGACGATTTTGAAGCTTTCACGGGCATACTGTTCACTCTTGAAGAACAAATAGAGCTTGAAAAAACCATAAATAAATTCCCACTTAGTATAACCCCCTATTATGCTTCATTGATAAACACAAGAGACTACAAGAACGACCCAATATACAAGCAGGCGTTTCCCAATCCTGAAGAACTAACTATTTCACAGTATGATATGAAAGACCCACTCCATGAAGACAAAGACAGCCCAACCAAAGGAATCACCCATCGCTATCCAGACAGAATACTTTTCTTAATCAGCAACTGCTGCGCAATGTACTGCCGGCATTGTACACGTAAAAGGAAGGTGGGCGACCCAGAACACATTCCCTCAAGACAACAAATAATCGCAGGTTTAGACTATATCAAGACTCACCGGGAAATTCGTGATGTTTTACTGTCGGGCGGTGATGCCCTCATGTTACCTGACGACTTCTTAGATTGGATATTAACAGAGTTAAACAGTATTCGACATGTTGAAGTAGTGCGCATCGGCTCAAGAACACCAGTTGTGCTTCCCTACAGAATAACTGATGAACTAGTGGTAATGCTTAAAAAACATCATCCCCTCTGGCTAAACACTCACTTTAATCATCCAAGAGAATTAACACCTTCAGCGAAAGAAGCCCTCAGAAAACTCGCAGATGCAGGCATACCTTTAGGAAACCAATCTGTTTTGCTTGCGGGTGTAAACGATTGCCCCAAAATAATGAAGAAACTAAACCAAAAGCTCGTACAGAACAGAGTTCGCCCATACTACTTGTTCCAATGCGACCTCTCAGAAGGGCTGACTCACTTTAGGACTTCGATAGGGAAAGGCATTGAAATCATAGAAAGCCTTCGCGGGCACACTAGCGGGTTTGCTGTACCAACTTTCGTCGTCGATGCTCCTGGAGGTGGAGGAAAAATTCCTGTTCAACCAAACTACATTGTCTCTTGGTCCACAAACAAAACGGTGTTGAGAAACTATGAAGGCGTTATCACCACGTATCAAGAACCAGAAAACTATAAACCCCGTCCCTGTGATCAAGACTGTAGCAAATGCGGTCTGGAACTAAAACTTGGTGAAGATGAAAACACTCATATCGGCGTGGAGAAACTCTTAGCTGACGGTGAAAAAACAATATCACTTGTACCAAAGGGTAACCTTCGAATAGAAAGACGCAAAAAATCAAGGCAAGCACGATTGCTCGATGTCGATCTTTAAAATTCGCGATGTAACTTTAGCAGATATAAGACAAGTCTACAGACTGCTTTCTGCCAATCGACCGTATGTGGGGTTAAACTCGCGCTACACCTACCTTCTCTTAGCCCGAGATTTCTCAGACACCTGCATGGTCGCAGAAGATAACGAAAGAGTAATTGCTTTTTCTTCAGGATACATTTCGCCTTCTAAACAGGATACTTTTTTCAACTGGGAAATAGTGGTTGACGAGAAATACCGAGGGAATGGGATCCAAAAAAAGTTACTTCTAAATCAGATTAATCGTGAAAACATAAAATATCTTGAAGCTACTGTAAATCCCTCAAACGAAGTGGCGAAAAGAAATTACCGTGAACTAACTCGTTTACTAAAAACTGTATGCTGTGAAAGTGTCTTGTTTTGTGAAGAGGATTTTGAAAACGATCCTCATGAAGCTGAAGTCCTCTACAGAATAGGTCCTTTTTCTCAGACTTTAGTTGAAAAGTTAGCAAGTGACAACTGTTAAAACCATTTTTCCATGGTAAAACAACCGTTTTCCCACTCAACAGCAGAATAATTTAAAAAGCAATCAGAGAATATTGCCATTGTAGTTTATAGAAATCTGCTTGAGGTTGAGCTGTGGACATCAGCATCTTCATCCCCGTTTACAAGGAATCTAGCCAAATAGCAGATGCTCTAAAAGAACTTAGTTCACAGAACGTTTCGAAGGAAATTCTTAGTAACTGTAGATCAGCCAACCCCGAGTTTCCTTGAAACATTAAAAAAGCTTGAAAAAGAAAACTTGGATATACAGTTTATCGTTAACAAGGAACGGGTTGGAAAAGCAAACGCATGCAACAGCACAGTAAAACTGTCCACAGGTAAGGTGTTGCTCTTCCTTGACTCTGACGTAGCGATCCCAAAAGACCCTGACTACCTCCGAAGAATAATCATGGAAATGCAACATACCGACATATTGGATATCAAAAAAAGGGTTACTAAAGACAAATCATTCCTCTCAAAAATGACATATTACGAGTACCTAACCTTCAACATCAGCTCATGGCTTGCGTCAAGGTACATGCATAAATGCCCAGCAGTAAATGGAGCCGCCTTTGCGATTAAACGCGAAATATTCGAGAAAGTCCATGGATTCCGAACCGTTGTAGCGGAAGACATCGACCTTGCTACACGCGCTTTTCTGGAGGATAGCAGCTTTGCCTATACGACTGACGTTGAAGTGAAAAATGAGGTCTATTCAGACTGGCACAAGTGGCTTACTCAGCGTCGAAGATGGTCAATTGGACAAGCCCTCTGGCTCAAAGACTGGTATAAACAGCTCGCCAGAAGATTTATCAAAAAACCACAGATATTCTTGCCTAGCCTCTTCTTCCTCTACCCTTCAGTTGTCGTGTTTGTTTTAGGCACGATGATCCCAAGCATGTGGATGTACAATTCCTTCTTGGTTTTCTCGTTATTTCTATCTGTAAAATTTAACATTGCCTTGCCGATTTTCCTTTTTTCGCTAGCGACCGCGGACCTGCTTAAAGTTTTAGTGATCTCGCTGAGTGGGTTTGCCATAACAGCGGCGACTTTCTATGGATTTGGAAGAAAACTTGGGTTCAACCAAATAAAACTTCACGAACTATTCGTATACTACTTCTTCTATTCATCTATCTGGTTCATAATCATAATTGTTGGGCACATCCAAGTACTTTTGCTGGGCAAGAAAGCCGGACCAGGCTGGAAAACATAAGACTGTTATTTTTCTTTTCTTTGTGTGGTTGTGGGTTTTTCCTTAGCACTACTTTTCTAGGTGTGATTCTATTTGTCTTTCGTTTTTTATTTGTGTTTTGTTAACTGTTGAGTTGTGAACTGTGGCGTCTGCGTTTACAAGTGTACATAGCGGTATGTTGAGTTTAAGATGTTGTGAGTGTAGGGTATGTTGAAGTAGGCTGGTTGTCGGGACTCGGCTTGCAGTGCAGTAGGTCTGGGATATGTTTTGGCTGAAAGCGATAGGTAAAATTATATTTATAAGAGTCTCATTAAAGGTGCCCTGTGTGGGTCCGTGACGCAGTACGGATAGCGTGTCAGCCTTCTAAGCTGAAAGTCATGGGTTCAAATCCCATCGGACCCGCCACTTATACTTTGTCATTTTCTGGTAAAGTTATGAATGCGGTGAATTATAACTGTACAACTTCTGAATTTCCCGACTTAAATTCTTAGTTTTTATTTTTAATTCGCTTTTTCGTTACTATGCTTGTTTGGGATTGTTTTTTAGTCGTTGTAGGTTTTTGTGCGGACAAGTCTGCCGTTTGATTATATTTTGTCTATTGTTTGGGTTGCTTGGTTATTTGGGATTTTTTTTAGTTGTTGATGTCGAAGTAAAGGCATTTTTTCTAGGTTGCTTGTTATTAATTATTAAGGAAGGCAGTTGACAGTTTTTAAAGCTGGATTTGAAGGTCAAAAGCACCAAAGACACCTTGTAAACATCCATAATTTGTCTTCTCACAGCTGGCAGTAAACGGGTGCTCCAGGTTAGTTAAAGTAGATTTAAGCATTTTTAAGAAGCACTTGATCTGACAGTCGGCAGAAATGGGAAAGATTCTTAAAGATTTTAAGAACATTTGATACCTTAACTTTCGAATCAAGGGGTGCTCAATGATTCAAGACGATTACATTCAAACATTGACAGAATTGGAACTCACCATTCTTCAAGCAAAAGCATACATAATTCTAGCAAGGCTAGGAAAAGCAGATGTAAATAGTATTTCAAAAGCTTCAAATCTAGCTAGAACTGACGTTTATCGCGTAATGTTGATATTAGAAAGACTAGGGTTAGCTGAAAGAATCATAGATAAAAAAACTGTTTACAAAGCCACTCCTCTGAAAGAAGGGATTTTAATTCTTCTGGAAAACAAAAAAAAGAGATATGCTGATATCGAGAAGAAAACCAGATTACTTCTAAATAGCCCTCTTGACAATTGTCCGCAAGATTCTCAGTTAGAGAATCAACAGTTCATTATTACCTCTGAATCAACACTTTTTCGGATGAGATTTGAAAAATCGTTCTTAGAAGCAAAAACTTGTGATATGATGATTCCAGCAGTTGGGTTAAAGTATACTATGTTTTATTTTTTTGAATGTATTAAAACAGCTTTAAGAAATGGGGCAAGAATTCGGATAATTACGGAAAAAATGGAGGATGAAGCGATAAATAAAAAACTGCGATCTTTGGAGAAAAATCCGTTGTTTGAAATCAGATTTGCGAGTGCTTTACGCATCAATTTTGCAGTAACTGTCTTTAATGACAAAGATGTGCATCTCTGCATATCGGCTAATTCAGAGATACCTAGTTTATACTCCAATAATGCCCAAGCTGTGGAGGGAGCTCAAATGCTATTTGAATCTATCTGGAATAATTCTGAAGTGCAAAAACGTGTTTGCGAACCAGCTGTACCGAAAAAGAAATCAAACAAGTAATGAGAATAACTTTTTTTTCAATGAAAACCAGTGGCTATTCGGTACTACCCTGCGAAGTTAATAATTAATAAATTTTCTATTTTTTTTTAAAAAAAAGAAAAAATGGTTTGATTAGAATGGTTTGAAGAGGCCTATAAATACAAGCCAAACGAGCAGTGATTTTGCTACAAAGCTAAGGACTATGTACGTTCTCTCGCCATATAGATAATCTTTCCAGCGTCCAACGCCTTTGTATTGAAGAACCTGGTTAACTGCGAAGCTCATGAAAAGTACCAGATACACGATGAATATGACGTAGACGAAGTTTGGTATGTTGTTTTCACTTGCAATTAAATCACCTGTGAAGTATGCAAAGAGTACTACCCATGGAAAACCGCCTGAAATGCTGCCTAAGATGAAGGCTGACCAATTTGTCTTTTCGGTTTTTTGGTTGACGAGTTCCATCATGTAACCGAACATTATCATCATAGCGTTCAAGACAAATATCATTGCCAAAGACCAGAAATCCCAGATTCCAACAAAAGTCGCGATGATCCAAATCATGATAGAACTGGAAAAAGCGTATTCGTACCAACGGTATGGATTCATACTGTTCTTCAGGTTTTCGTTGTAGACCTTGTTTTTGGGGAAAGCTATAACAAAATGGGCAAGTGCCGATATTAATGGGAAAGCCGCAAGCAGAAGTCCAAGATTGCTAACTGTGAAGAGTATCTGCGGGTTAGGTGAAGCAAAGAAAGCTGGGTTTGTTGGACTCACATGAGAGAAACTAAGGTAAAAAGTATAGATGTCTGTTCCTTTAGGCCAAGTTAGGGTGAAAGTTAAGGCTAGTATGGCGATGCCATTTATCAACTGTAGAATTCCTGCGCCAACATTGAATTTTCTTAGGTACGCGAAAGATATAGGTGATTTAGCTATGATTTCTTGTCTTTCCTTAAAATTCATTCTTTTACCTCCTTTCTCATTTTGTTTCCCCTAACTTATTTAATTTGCTAAAAAAGGCAACTATTATTGTTAAATTTCGAATGCAACCTCATTTCTCGCTTCCAAGTTTATGGGCAATTTTACGTCTGTGGATCTACCCGAGAATTTTGTGTTTTTATGAAAGTGCCCTCTTCAAGTTCTTCGAAGGCTTCGTCTAGTTCTTCTTCAGTATTCATTACTATAGGTCCTCTCCACGCCACAGGCTCATTCAACGGTTCAGCTGATACAAAAAGAAAGTGACTGCCCTTTTTTGAGACTATCTCTGCAAAATCCCCTTCCCCAAAAACTATGCACTGACCTTTCGTTATGGTTTTGTCTTGAACCTCAACGGAGCCCTTGACGATATAGGCAAATGCCGTATCTTTTTTGGCTGTTGGATGTTGAAACGTTTTTCCTGAGGTCAACTCTATATCAAAATACTCGATGTCAATCGCCAAGTCTCGAACTGTTCCCTGAGTTCCATCTATTTTTCCCGCTATGACTCTGATCTTTATGCCATCTTTCTGGACGGTTGGGATTTGTTCTTTGACTATACCTCGATATTTAGGATCAACCATCTTTTTCTTTGCAGGCAAGTTTACCCACAGTTGGAAGCCCTGCATTAAACCATCATACTTCTGAGGCATCTCCTGATGGATAATGCCTGAACCTGCAGTCATCCATTGTATATCTCCAGCTTTGATTACGCCTTTATTGCCCATGCTGTCACCGTGTTCAACTTCTCCTGTCCACATGTAAGTGACCGTTTCCATTCCTCTGTGAGGATGCCAAGGAAACCCTTTGATGTAGTCTTGGGGGTTGTCTGATCCAAAATGGTCTAAAAGCAAGAATGGATCAAGGGTGGATAAGTCGTCGTTTCCTAAAACTCTTCTTAACTTAACTCCTGCACCCTCAAGAGCAGTCCTACGATTCAAAATCTTTTGAATATGTCTCTCCAAAAAAATCGCCTTAGGATATTAATCGTTGTATAGGATATATTTATTATTCAAAAATCGCCAAAAAAGTGGGAAAAAGTGCTTTTGGTCTTTTCCATTTCTTGATTTGACTATCACAAACTAGCTGCTAAGATAGTCCAAGCTGTTTCATAAAGCCGACAACGTCATAGAACAGTCTTTCTTCAACGATTTCGCCGTTCTTCCAAGTGGCAACTGTGCAAAACTCCAGCTTCGCGGTCTTCCCCGTTGGTGGGATTATCTTTCCGTCTGCACCTTTCATTGGTCCCTTCATTGTAACTGTCCAATCAGCGACGGTGCAAGTATGGTTTTCATCGCCAAACGCTATTTTGTAGGGATTGTTGACTAATCGATTTTCAAAGGTTTTAAAGAATTCTGTAGCCTCAACGTCATGGTTGTGTCGTCCTACTGTAGGCAAAGGTTGAGCTGGCCAATATACTTTAACATCTTCTCTGTGGCGTTTCTTAAAAGTCTCCCAGAGAGGGCTTCCAGGACCAGCGTTCCAAGCGTCATCAAGTGTCTTCATTAACTCAAGATTTTCCTTAACACCCATATAATTTGCTCCACTTTCTAGTTTCATTCCGCTGTTAATAACTCTATAACAAATAGGGTCTTTTATGCAAGGAGACCATACTCCAATATGGAAACAAAAGCTGAGCTTGTCGACGCTTCGGCTTACATGGAATTCGGAGCACGCCAACTTAACTTTCCAGCAGACGAAATAACCTGGACAGCGGAGTAGGCTATGATGGATCTATGATTCGAGCAGTACTAAGAGGCGAAAAACTTGATAAAGCCAACTGCACCTGCAGATAAACGAGAGAGCAAATACATGAACAAGCCCGTGCCCACTTTCAAAATAAGACCCGCCCAATTTGAAGATCAAAAAAATATCCATACCCTTCCTTTCTGAGTTCAATTTGCCGTTGGAGGGGCTCGACTCAACAAGACTCTGGGTTCTTCAGTTAGACAATGGAGAGATTGCAGGCGTTGCAGGTTTAGAAATGCATGACATGCAATGTCTGTTGCGTTCTGTTGCGATCCACAAGGCTTTACACAATCAAAGTTTTGGGACCTATCTAACTAACTTTGTAATAGTCGAAGCAAAAAAGAGCCAGGTTAAAGACTTGTTTTTGTTGACAACAACAGCTACATGCATTCTTTAAAAAACTAGGGTTCAAAGAGGAAAGCCGAGAAAAAGTAGTTGGTGGCATTATAAACTCTGTTGAGTTCAGAAGTGCTTGTCCAAAAACAGCAGTTCTAATGCATTTGAAGCTAGGTTAAGTTCTCCTTTAAGAAAATAGAACTGACCATTGAAATTTCCATGCGTATAGACCGAGGGATAAGAATAGAATAAATGGGCTTCTAGAGTTGCCATAATCGTAGGGCCAGCCAAAAATCATTTAATACATTTCTGTTTAAAGATTAATTTATTTGCTAATTGAGGCACTTACTATAGATTCATAAATGATATATTAACTATTGACAGTGGTGACAGTCAAGGCGCCTTCATGTTAACAATATTTTCTAGAACTAAACACTAAACGTATGATTGCATTCCTTCTAATTTTTGTAATTGTTCTCTCGATGAGTGGTCATCATATTGCCTGTTGCCGCAGAAGTTCAACAGGGCAACAACGTTTCTTGGCAAAGTCAAGAACAAACCACCCAAAACTCCTATGATTGGACAAATCAAGGCTGGCAGTTTGGGCCCTATCCGTCTTTCGCAATAATTTTTCCTAACGGTACTGAGGTAACCAACGACAACTATATTCCTCTTGATCAGCCTTTCACCGTCCGTATAGATATACAAAAAAGTGTCTTTGTTGGCAACGCAACCCTTGGTCAAGCTGGTTTAGTTTTAAACACTGACTTGCGTTCAGACAATGGGACAATCACTGGTCATGCTGAATCCAAATTAATGTATATTAACAGTATGCAGCAGGGAAACTGGAGTCAAGAAAATACCTGGAATGTCTATAGCAACATTAACAACCAGACTCTTACGCCAATTCAAGGACCGCCACAGCAATTCAAACAGCAAAATGGTTTCTACCAATTCAACCCTCAGCTAAGCAACATAACAGAGACTACTCTGGGTTGGAGAATCCAGTTTTTTGGTGCATTCAACAGTTCCACACCCATTGGACCCTACTGGGCTAACTTGCAGATATCAGACCAGTATAACAATTTTATAGATGTGAACTCTCAATCAGGGCAATCAACTGTATCTAATAACCGCCAAATCGCCATTGGCCAAGCCGGATTCGTCTTCGGAGGTATGCAGGATTATTGGACTTTTGATAAATTGGACATGCAAAATAACCCGTTACTGTCGGTTTCAAAAGGTGCAAAATTCAAGCTGCAACTAAATGTAACAAGTAGTCAATTCTCAAACGCAACCATCGGCCTAAACATACCCTGGAACATACAAGAATCTGTAAATGTTACCGGCTGGTACCAAAAAGTTGTAACTGAACAAGGTGGTTGGATATACAACGATTCCTCCAGCTCATATTATTGGAACAATACGGTTCAGGTTACTCGTAATCAACAGGTTTGGGGACCCCACCTTGAGCAAAGATGGATTAGTGCCCCTAATAATAATCATCAAATAACCATTCAAAACAAGCAGTGGAACCCAGTAACAAACCGCGACGAAATAATTAGTCAGCAAATTTGGGTCCAAAATCAATTAGTGATGATATACAATCAGGCAACTCAAAGCTTTGATTTAAAAGAAGGCTATAGCTATTCATCCTATGACGCTGGTTTGCAGCAGCAAGTTCAATATTCAGCGTTAAACCCGGTCAACACCTCTAATCCTGCTAGCCAGTTCTTCACTTTGTCATTACCTGACTGCAACTTCCATCAGACTGGTCCCAACAAATACGTTGTTGAGTTTGTGGGTTTATTCTCCAATACAACCGATTACAGCCAAGATCAGTATGGCCTTCAATTGAACGTTTTTGCGGGAAACAGGCAAATTTGGGCTAATTGGCAAAACACAGATCCTAGTAATATGCAAATAATCGTGGACAGACCCGTAGCTGTCTCCACTATACTGGATGCTCAAGGACGCCCAGCAACGACGCAATCCATGTTTATGGTAGGTCAAAATAGACCTTTTATTATTCAAAGTAAGATCTATGGCGGTTCCGAAATTTATCAAAGCTTAGATGCTGTGGGTGTTTCTTTCTCCTCAAACTTTGGCACGTGGAGTGAAAACCAAAGTTCGAATTCTCAAGTTGAAATTCGGTTAGTCAAAGACTTGACTACTGGCCAAATAACCTCTACTTCGTTCAATCGAACAAACGTCAACAGGTATGTTTTCGGTGAACACCAGGGCTGGGCCTACGTTAACGTCACTGACTGGCATACTGAATACAATTCAGCTACAGGTATGTGGGATTGGGTAGAGTCTCCTCACTTAATCTGGAACCAAACCACCTTAACGGATTGGCATTGGGCATATTACCGTTTTAACCAAACAGAGTATTCGCTAAACCCAACTTCCCCAAATGTTTGGATTGATACAACAACATGTTACGTTGCGGACTCAGATCCTGCATTCCGGCTTTCCGAAAGCTATGCTGACTTGAACTCTGCAAATGTGTCATTAGCCAACGGTGTCGTCACAGTGAACTTAGGAATAACCTTCAATGCTACTGCCCCTCAAGGTAACTATTGGTATAACATGGTTTTCCAGAACATGACTTATGGACAAGATCCAAGTCAAGGTTGGGGTATACATCAAATAACGGAGTGGACCTCTCAACCAACCTATTATGTCAATGCTACTTCAGGTCAAACAATGCTTGTAAGTTCGCCATCCAACCCACTTTACACATTATACAACGCTAGTAGATACCAAGTTAATCAGGCACCATACGTAACGGTAGCCGGCAACGACTTACTCATAAAACCTCAGGTTCAATATGACCAAGCAAGACAAACAGACTGGACGCAATACTTACTCACAGGACCCTATGACCCATCCATAGGAAGACAAACCCAATACTATCAGCTGCCAAACGGCACAAACCTCTACATAAACCAAGCTTACCAAACTATAATCCGTTCCTTACAATTATCCACAGCAAACGCCTACAGTCTTGTTGATGGGTCGACTGTGACATTGCCAAACGGAACGGCAATAAGTACTTACATGAACCATGCAATCCCCGATTATTCCCGACAATACCAGGACGCTCAAACAGGAAATGTCATCCCATACTACTACGAGCTGCTAAATGGTTCGAGAGTATACCTCAACAGCCTGTTTGAAGACAGCTTGTTTAACAGTACCACAAACCATTGGGACAAAAGCAACCAAGTGTACACCGAAAGTGACACTACATTATTGGTTCAATCGGCAGGATCAGGAGTAAGAATTGGCGATACAGTTGTACTTCTAAGAGACCCAGGTTACTGGCAGACATTGCCAGATGGCTCTGGTTACTATCTTGTTGCAACAAATGGAACTCGAATAACCATTACAGACCCCTACTCAGTACCAGAAAACCAACGTACAGTAACAATCGATGGAGCAACCTACTTGATTGGGTGGCCAAACCAGTATTACCAGGCTACGTATCAAGGTGAGACACTATTGATTCCCATCAACGGCCAAAACAACGACAATTTCGTGCAAAGTTACTTCTACACAGACCTAGGTGTCAGATGGAGGAGCCAAATATGAGCTTCCCTATCCAGGCGCGATGGCGACCTCTTGGTGGGACCTTCAAGGTATTGAATCTCAAGGTCAAAAACTCAGGACCCTGAAGACAATATCGATTGAAGGGTCAGACTACCTGGTAAAATTCAACACGAACACTCAATCATACTACATAGACATTGATGGATCACCGCAAATAGTAACATCTCCAACCGTCGATTACAATACATTCTACTCCAGGGTAAACGGTCAAGACAACTGGAATGTAAAACAGAACGGCTGGACACTAAACTATGGAACCTACTCTCAACAATCCGGTCAATTAACAGCCGCAGGGAATTTAGTTACAACCACAGGATACGACTCAACCCAGAAATCCTGGACCGCTAACCGTTACGGCTACGACTATGAAAATGCCACACTTTATCTGACGATGCCTAATGGAACAAGAATGGATGTCAGTTCAACAATGAACTTGATTGTTTGGAGAGTACACGTTGGAAGTGAAACCTATTATACAACTGACAGCGGCGCAAGCATCGATAGTGTCCAAGACAGTTCCGGACAAACAGTGTTCCGCAACTACTTCAAAACACTTGACAACACCAGAGTATACTTTGATTGGTCTACCCCAGCTAGCTGGGAACAAGAAATTCATATTCCGATATCTGGAGCGAACTACACAAAGCTAATTCCCTATAACATGCAGCCGCAGGCAGTTTTTGACAAGATAGTCATCTACAATATCACCATTCCAGCAATGACGGGTCAACCTAACAATACAGGCGTATACTTTGGAAACGGTACAGAGGTTTCCGTAGGAACACAATTCAAAGTAATCGGAAGCACCTATGGACCTGGAACCTGCTACAATTTTAACCAAAACGGCAACGCATACATTTTCGATGGAGCATACATGCCCAATGTTAAAGCACCCTGGGATAACGGCCTAAACGTTAGCCTACTGTATAACTTTGGAGGGCGACCGAATCTACAGTCTTACCCAGTTCGGCTGGAATGGAAACATCAACGGCAATCCCTGGAACTCAGACAAACAATGGCAATTGAACGGAGACCAAGCTTCTGCAAACCAGACAGTTACAATAGTTCAGGGTGGCTACGCCATTTACCTAAACGATACAATAAAAGTTGATGTAACAACTCCAAATGTCTGCGGAGGAGGAACAAGCAACTACGTTGGTCTTAACGAATGGTACCCGCCTTGATGTTCAATGGATATTATCACAGCCATTTGGCCAATGGAGTACCATGATTGGAAGTCAAAGGTATGTTTTCTCTAATGTGTTAACTTACTCTAACCTGACAGACTCGGGCATCACCTACAACATAGTAGATTCCTTAGTCTTCGACCAACGTCACCTCTACACTGCATCAACTTATCAGGCACCAACTATCTCCACTAATAGCAACACTTGGCTAAGGATGAACGCAACAACTGCATCAATACTAAAAGATACCTCGGGATTCTACCTCGTCAACGCTTCAGACCAGAGTCGACTAGACTTGCAACTTGTTGATGATTGGTGGAGTGTTCCGACCATGATACGATCACAAGTATTCACTAACCAACTAAGCAACTATTACCCAAGATACAGCGTAACTGTCGATGGAGTAGACTACTTTGTTTTGGATCCAAGCCCCGTTGTCGACAACTGGAATGGGGAGTGGTCCACGCAGCAAGCCATGTACAGATATCCTAACACAGTAGACATCACCCTTGGAGACGCAACTTACACGATTGCTCTGTTCCAAAATGAGTATTCTTGGAACGGCAACCTATCTATCAGACAAATTAACACCATTAATCTAAACGGCCAAGCCTACGAAGTCGATGAACAATATGGTTGGAAACCATCCTACCAAGTGACCATAGCCGGCGAAGACTTGCCAATACAAATGACTACCATGAACATTTACCAAACACACGAAAGCCAAGGAAACATCTATACCTGGAGATTAACAGACCTAGGAGTGTCAACCATTAGCACAGTTAACAGCCTAATTGTAGGAACACCCCAATATGGAATGTGGGGCATAAAAGCCTACAAAACCGTAGATGCCACCGGCGCAATCGATATCGATGGAGACCCAGCGACCACCAACGACCAATATTTCGTCCGAAAAGTACACTCTGGCACAGATACCCAGATCCAAACTGAAAAACGCATGCAAGTCGACACCATCTGGAACCCTAATTCAGCTAAAGTAGGTGACGAAATTCACCTAAAAGCTTGGATGGGTCAGCTTCAAGTTAGAGTGACTTCACAGTGGAATGAACAATACATTTGGTATCACGCATCAGACATGACAGATGTAAACACTCAAGAGATGGCTCAAATAAAGGATGTAATCGTGAACAGTGAAACCCAGAAGGCAAACCCTGGATACTGGGACATCGCTTACATGGTACGTAACCAATCGTGGGCTGATGTCTTGGCGCAAGCTGAAGCGAACAACTGGGATTGGATAAAAAGTGATACAAACGAGTGGAACTGGCTTTGGTTTGGAACTGACCAAAACTACAACGTCAACGTAGTCTCAGACAGCAACACAGCCAATGGAGGAGTCGACCTTAAATATGAATTTGCAGGACTCAACCTGCTCAACGGCACGACCCAGACCCATTACTTTATGCCTAAATCCGTTGGCAACGTAGCCTTTGTCACTCCAGGTCAAGCTTATGGAAACATGGATGCTTCAGGCAGCATGGTTCTTCCACTGAATGCAAACATCGACTTTGGCGTTGCCTACACAGACGTTAACGGCACACTGTTCCCCTATGATGCTCAACGTTCAATGTGGGGCTGGTGGGACCGCCCAATCTACGGCCAAGATTTCAATGCGCCAAACCTAATGAATAAACCCACCACTGCAACTATAGACCGACTAGCATTTGACGTCCACTTCGCTGGAACACAGACTGCGGGAGAATATAACAGTGCATCCATGAAAATTGACCAGACCGTCGGCAACTGGCAGCTTCCAACTGACGTAGTTGATGGCAGAGAACAAAACAGCAGCGGCATAATGGTTCCACTTTCGGGCAACGACGTTCTTCAGAACCGAAGCTTATCCATAAACTACTATGTCACAGCCTCAACCTCAATGGGCTGGAACGTTAAGGACGCTGCAGGATCAAACGTTAACAACAACGGAGTAACATCATCATCCCGATTCGACGTTGCCTCTCAACTCTCCGACATAACATTCGCATCCATCCAACTAGGAAGCATCTACGACTGGGGCAAACCATCCACACCAACCGACGAGTTAAGAACCCTTAACGTAACAAGCCAGACAACATCCATCCAGAACTTCCAATCAAGCTACCAATCAGATGCAGGCAAATCATCAACAGGCTTTGACATATCCTCTTCAATGTACTTCCTGACCCAAGCCTTCCCAAAATGGGACGGATACTCGATCTACAACGACCCAGAAGTATCAGTAATGGTAAGTAAAGGAACAGACCCAACCTCTCCGTCACCTTCGCAGCCGCCAAATCAACCAACTCCTCCACCGACGCAAGGTACATCGCAACCTCAACCAAGCTCCAATCCAACAAATCAACAAACAGGCCAGCAATCACCAAAACCAGCACCTAACACACCAAACACTCCACCCCCAACTCCATTCACAACACCGCAACCTGGAAATGTAACCCCGAAAGCAACGCCTCCAACACCCACTGAAATACCAATCGTGACAATACTGATAATCGCAGTAGTTGGCGCTATCGCTTCGATTGGGTCACTGATGGCGGTGCGTATGAAAAAGCGAAAGACAAACTAAGAGAAAGAAAACCTTCTCCTTTATTTTTTCCTTTTTCTGTAAAATTGAGCGGCAACCAGCAGAGTTGTTATCGCCGCAATTAGTAGAATTATATTAGTGGATAATTCTGGAATAGTAGGGTTTATTGATGGGCTAGGCTGGCTGAATGGCGTTGGAGTTGGCGTTGCTGTAGATTGCGGAGCAATAGATGCGCTTGGAGTAGCAGTTTGCGTTAGTTTCAAGACAAACCAGGTCCATGCTCCTGGATTAAATCCGTTAATACTTGTGCTATTTGGAGTGGCATAGCCGTTTTGTATCATTGCCATGTTGATGTTTTCATAGTGCGTTGAGTTGAAACTAATGTAAACTACGCATAATAGTCTGCCTTGTTGGTCATTGGTAGCTGCTGCGCCAGTATCCAAGTAAACAGTCTTACCCTGGATTAAAGTTGTTAAGTAATTCTTTGATTCTGAATATCCTACTTGTGCTGAACTTGGCGTGTCAATGGCTGCAAGCTTTATTGTTCCTCCAGAACCAAGTTGAAATGAACTTCCGTCGATAACGGCAAAAACGGTTCCGGTATCATATGTAGAAATGGATTCAGCTGCAACTAAAGAAAATAAGACTGTCAAGACAAATATCGTGACAGCAACTTTAGTGAACAGTCGGCAACCCATAAGGAATCAATAATAATCTAGGTCTTTACCTTTTATTGCTTTTCAATATAACACCGGCACATTAGTAAAATTTCTAGGAAAAAGGGAAAATTGATTCATGAGTTGGTTGTATGATTGTTGAAACTGGAGCGCAGCGTAAAACTGCAACAACAGCTTCTTTTTATTGCAAGGTGGAACCCAAAGTAACCAACAAATTTCTCTATTGCGGCATGGCTGTTTGTGTTTTGATCATAAATTCAAATCTTTAGCCAAGCATGCTCAAAAAGCTATAGAAAATTTATCAAAAGCAGGTGTTGTTTTCTACCTGTTTGGAAGGTCTTTGAGTGTGAGGAGAGGATTAGGCAACAGCCGCAAAAATCATATGTTAGCAATGAACAGATTCATGTTTTAGCAATGCTCGCATTCTAGATAATTCTTGATGCAGATTTTGATAAATGGTTAATTTCTGTTTAACTTTAAAAGAAAAGGATATGTATTACAAATAGACAGATGACCTGAATGTTAAATTGGACAACCGTTGACTCAGATGGTAGCCTCTTTTCAAGGGGAAAACAAGATTATTACGCCATAGTTGTCCGAGGAATTCCGCTAGAACATCCTGAAGACTGCATAGTAGAACTCTATGTGACAGATAAAGAAATGACAATTGATGAGATCAAGACTAGTGCATATCGTGAAAAAATTACCTTATTATCGCGGTCACTCGTTTTAGGGAACTTGCTGCCCATGGCAAGTATAGGACGGGTAGTTGATGAGATGAAAGAAACTGCTGAGAAAAGAGAGAAAGAGTATCTATACGGCTCAATGTCTAGCAATTATAGAACAAAATAAAACAAGTGGTTTTGGGTTTTGGCAAGTCTTAAATCTGAATAGCGTAGAAATAATCAAGAGAGTTGTGATTGAATATGCCGATGGACTGTGAAGTTTTTGAGCCAAACGATGAAAACGTTGCTCAACTTATCGTAGGGATTCTTGAGGAAAAAGGGTACAGTGCGGGCTATCAACTCGGTTACCCACATAATAAAGTCTTCATAAAAGTTGATGTTAAAGAAGAAGCAGACAAGATTTCAGGCATAATTAGAAAGTTTATGAAAAAATTCAATTTAACTGAGCGGGCAATGACAACTTCCAAATTTAACACCTTAACAAGTAATCTTGGCAGCTTAATACCCGAACCACCAAACAGAAAGCTGGAAAAACCCGTGATTAGCATTGAAAAGATTGCAGGAAACATCGATGTTTATCACTCTGAAAAGTTAGAAAGCGAAGTTTACGGCAATGTCAAGTTTGAAGAACTGAGAAATATAATCTCTGAAAAGCTCAATCAAATAAATACTCTGATCGCGGAGCATCCAAAGGACCGCTCAAACGAGAAGAGAAGAATCGAAAGAGATACTCTTGTTTGGGTTCTTCAAAACATGCCGTGATTAACTAAGTCCGGCGTTTAGGTGCTCTGATTTTTCAATGTGTTCTATTGTTGGGTAAAGTTCATTTAGAGTCTTTGAAATCTCATCAACAATCCCATCAATAACGTAAGTAAAGTCTTCCGGTCTTCTCTTAATCACTTTACTAATCAAGTACTTGTTTGCCGTCAAAGGGGTTCCTTCAAGCAGCCTGGTCTCTTCCATAACTTTTTCGATAGTCATCTTAGTGCTGCTGTATAGAGTAAGAACCCATTGAAGAGATTGAACATTTCTTATATGATAATGCCAAAAAGTGTCACAGAGGCAGTATCCTGTATCTTTACGGTTAAGAGATTCAAGTTCGTTCAATAATTCTCCATTCATAAGCATTTCATAATATCTTAATTTACACTTGTGAGCTTGGCTCCCAAAATCCAATCCTATCCTAATATCGACCGGTGTAAAGGCTACCCCAATACTTGCCCTATCAACAAGCGCTCTATTTTCAGATGTACCACGAGTGATAAAAGGCAGCCAGATCCCGCCAGTATTGGGCGTGAAACCCGATATTTGTGCTCCCTGCAATGGGGCTGTAAATCTTTTTTGTATTTCCAACTGCAAAGCTGGACATTTCAAATAGAGCTTATCGAGATTATCAAAATCCGACTCAACAAGCTTCTCAAATTTCTCATTTGTAGAAGAGCGCTTTGCTTCAAGAGTTGCTATGTCCTCAAATGTTCTATTTTTGAGTTCTTCATCTTGGTCCAAACCCGCTTCATTGCAAAGAAACTGCAAGATTTCTTGAACTTTAGGATTACCCTTTTTTAATGCGGATTGAGAACTGGATAGCATTAGGGAATCATGAAAATCCACGTATTCTCTCAGTTTCTTGGCCGTTGTAGAGTTTATGTGGCTTTTCTGCTCTAAGAAACGGATGACCTCATACACTCTTACATCTCCAGGATCTTCTTTCTCAAACTTTGGAAATTTTAACCCAGTCTGGATTAGTACCCTATCGAAAGATACAGTACAAAGATACTCGACTAAGCCTTGAGGACCAACTGAATACTCCTTAAAACGTTGGAGCGCCAGAATGTACCGAATCATACTTATCGTATCTTGGTCAAAAACAAAAACCGACATATTCACTCTACTTAGAAAATGAGCAAGCTGGAAAAAAATGTTTCTCCCAATCCACTTTCAAATCTCATACGGAACCAACTCGTCGTTGAGTTGATTAATTTTTGATTCTATAATCTTTAAAAGTGCTTAAAAAAACCACAGCTATTGGTGCCAGTTGTTGTTGAGGTAGGATTTGTTCATCCTTGCCCGCAAGCGAATTGTTCTATTTTACCTGCACTTTTGAGACAGGTTTCTTCTTTTTTCAATTTGCCCTTTTGCCTTGAAGGCTCCAAAATTTCTTAATTAACAACAATATTTTTCTGGTAAGGATAGGTTCTAAGTGTCCTCAAACGTGTTTGGAGCTCTTTTCTATTATCGTCATCTTTCTCTTTTTTCAAGGCTCTGAGCAAGAGTTTTTTAGCAATTTCCAAGCTGCTTTGTCCAAAAACCTTGCTGAAAATGTTCAAAGGCTTTCCCAGTGATATTACTGTTTGGGGAAGGATGCAGATAAAATTTAGAGGGTACTTTTTTGATTTGTCCAGATCTACAACAACTACTTGAACTTCTGTTTTCATCGAGTGTTCAGATCGACCATTT
This sequence comes from Candidatus Bathyarchaeota archaeon, assembly GCA_963739495.1. Classification (GTDB taxonomy): domain Archaea; phylum Thermoproteota; class Bathyarchaeia; order Bathyarchaeales; family Bathycorpusculaceae; genus Bathycorpusculum. The sequence goes on from CAVUAM010000004.1 coordinate 22,121, forward strand.
TGTTTCTTTAATAAATATAAGCTGGGCTTCATGATTATTTCCTACCCTGTTGTTCTTAGACCCCGAATTAGATCGAGGAATACCTATAGTACACTTCTACATCGATCATAAACTAGCGTGTGTACTGTCCTCCTACTACAAACATTGCGGGTGCCGTAAAACTGAAAATAAGGCTATTCTAATCCTCTTACGTTGTTAACGTTAGCTTCTTAGATTTTTAAAAACTATTTTGAGGACTTTAAACATCTAGGGCGAGGCAACCTTTTGAAATTGTACAACAACAGAGGAATATAGGCAAAAGTATTGACACAACGGAAATATCCCGTAGAACCTCTTATTTGACGTTTTATTTGTCGCTCAATTCTGGAATTCGCTGTGCAATTTCATCCCAGCCTTCGGTAACGGCGCTTTTTATGAGTGGTTTGACGTTTGCAAAAATTTGCGGGGGCATGAGCGTCATCCAGCCTCTAGTGACCGTTACTCGATCGTTTAGGTTAAGTAAAGGAAACAACCATGCAATCGCCGCTGGGAACCTGTTGGGTGGAATCTTGCTCGACATTATTCCCCCAATCGTAACCTGTTGGCTAAGTGTTGTTTTCTCTCTTAGAATCGGGTAGAGATGAGCGTCTTCTTTGTCTAAATGAATACGAAGGTGAGAATTTAGAACCGCCGTAGCCCTGGACGCAAGAAGTGGGTCGGGTGATTTTTGTTGCTGCATATCCTCCAGATTTTCGACCATTTTGTCGAGTTCTCGATGATCCATCAAGTACGCCTTAGCAACGAGTGGCGCAACGTTGTCGACGGCAGGAAAAACTGCCGCTTCTTCTCCCCTTGCATGATAATCTAAAATCTCATCCATGGCATGCAGCCGATTTAAAACGGACGATGGATTACCGCCATTTTTTGCTATATTCAGAACTGAGGAATCTATCTGTGCTATATCTCTTCGAAATGCATTGTGAAAACAGAGAACTACATCAATTGGACTTGACAAAAAAAATTACTCCTTTATTGATATGTGATTATTCGGGTTATTAACGTTCCGATGATCTGTTTTGTTTAGAAATGCGTATAAGCAACTTATGACACGTGTCATATATGGGTGAAATGAAAGATGTTATCCCGAGATTGTGACGGATGCCCAAACCAACTTCACGAATGCAAACCTCGCTTTGCAAAAGTCGCCCTGGGCGAAAAAGTCTTCTGCCCAGACGGCACAGCCCATCTAGTAGATAGCCAATAACCAAATCAACCAGCTAAAACCGCTGCGAACGGCGGTTTTCATCAAATTTTTTTTTTCAATCTAAAATTTAGCAATAGGGCTAAATTGCATAATTTGGGTTCATCCTGAAAGATGACACTGCTGTGGAAATTCATTTGTCTCATCATTAGCATCATTATCTTCTCTTAGGCTAAGTTGAAAAAACAACAAACCAGTTTTTTCAAACTGATTTCATCTACCCACTTAACTTTCCAAGTTATCAAGTGGGCACGAAAAAAGAGGAGTCAGAAAAATCCAATCTGATTATTTTAGTACATTCAGCGTTTAGTTGAAGTCACACTGAACAACGTAGCAGAGATCTTTTTCTTCTTTTTCATTTTTGCGTTTTTCTATTTCTGTTCTCGAAAGTTTTTGCAGTAGAGAAAATCCAGTTAAATGAATTGAGGTTGCACACGCGTTGCACTGAATTATTACTTCATTCAGATTTTCTGTTTCCATCTTTATTTCCAAAATTGAATAATCTTCTTCATTGCAGTCATCGGGGGATATTCTGTTCCCACATTCTGGGCATAGAAATTCTCCGTTTCCATCGATTTGAGTTAAGTCCAAAATATGCGATTGGATTTGTTTCATCTGTTGCTCCTCTTTGTGCTTTTAAAGGTTACAGGTCTGTTCATGGTTTGGATATTATTAATTGATTTTTCCATTTTGTGCTCAATTCTTTACCAAATTATTGCCAAATTAGAACTTCAATCCTTCCAATTTTTTTGGATGGTAATTTAATGCACACGTATCCCCATGTAACTCCTTTGCCGATATGCTACCTAGTTGAGTTGCCATTGTCAAGAAAAAGACTTTGAGCGAAATAATTGCTTAAAGAAAAGTTTGGGCTTCTATGCGAAGCTAACACATTTTTTTGGTTGATTACTCGTTGCAAAGGTCCAGAAGTGTGCGGTACATTTGACGATTTTAAAGAGTATCAGCCCTGGGTTTTCTGGTGTTAGTCCTGCCTGCTTTAAGAAGGGTCTGGCGTCAAGAAGCTCCTTTTTCATTTCTATGTCACCGATGAATTCAACTGTGCCTGTTACCCTCATTTGCTGCATGTCTTTGCTTTTAGGGTTAAAGAAGCATACTTCAACCTTAGGATTAGCTTTCAACTGCTTATAGATGTCTTTTCCAGCGGCAGAGCTGTAATATAGACCTGACTTGTCAGCGTACCAAAGTTGAAATCCTCTGACCCGCGGTTGCCCATTATCTACAGTTGCTAAGAAGCCTACTGGATTTTCATTTGCAAACTTGATATATTCATCAAAATCCATCTAAATCACTAAATTTACTATTTCATCCGAATAGTAATAACTTTTGGTCTACCCCATTTAAAAAACTAAGACACTCAATATTTTTCTTTCTCAATTGGTCTTTAGACATGTCTAGAAATGGTTCTATAGGTCTCTTATTTCTTGTTAAGATAAGCGTACGTGCATATTTAGGATTCATAACTGACTTATAGTCCAACCTGTCTTTACCCACCCCTGAGGCATGGATAATACAAGCCTTCAACCAGAACAGAATAGATGTAGAAGCAACTACTTTGGCATCTTCAAACATAAAGAAATTAATCCGAATTTTGCATGTTGACGATGACCTCTGTCTTCTGGAGGTTTCAAAACAGATACTCTCAATGGAAAACAACTTCGACATTGACAATGCCACATCTGTTGACGAAGCAACCAAAAAAATGGAAAAAGAATCTTATGATGTAGTGGTTTCCGATTATGAGATGCCCCAGAAAAACGGGTTGGATTTTCTAAAAGAACTTAGAGAACAAAAAAGAGACATTGCCTTTATATTATTTACGGGAAAAGGAAGAGAAAACGTAGCCGTCAAAGCCTTGAATTTAGGCGCAGATAGCTACATCAACAAAAACGGTTCACCCGAAACAGTATACTGCGAATTAGCGGATGCAATAAACAAAACTGTAGAACGCAAAAAATCAAGAGAACTACTTTCAAAATCAGAGTCAAAGTATCACGCACTATTCGAGAATTCACTTCAAGGAATATCAATCCTGATCACAGATCCGCTTAGGATAGTTTTTGCAAATAGAGCATTCGGAAAAATCACAGGTTACTCTCCTGAAGAGCTAACGTCGCTTTCACCCAAAGAAATTATGAGTCTGATCCATCACGAGGAAAGAGCATTCTTTTTCAAACGCATGGAAAACCGTTTACGAGGTGAACCCCCTGGAGCATGCTTTGAGTTTCGAGCCGTACGAAAAGATGGCACTCTTATATGGCTAAACTCACTCGCAAATCGAGTTGACTATAATGGACAACCTGCAATACAGGGCATGTTCTTAGACATAAATGAAAGCAAGAAAGCTGCAGAGATAATTCGTGAAAGCGAAGAGAGATATCGAGAACTTGCAAATTGCTTGCCCGACATTGTTTTTGAAACTGACTTATATGGTAAATTAGAATTTGCAAATGAAAGAGCTGCTGAAATCTCAGGCTATTCTCTTGACGAGATTGAAAGAGGGGTCAATATTTTCCAGTTCATTGCCCCAGAAGACAGAGACAGAGCAACAAAAAGCATACAACGTTTACTATCAGGAGAAAGCTATGTGCCTACAGAGTATAAATTTATCCGGAAAGATGGCACAACTTTCCCCGCACTCATCACGGCAACACCACGTGTTTGCAAAAAAAAGATGACAGGCTTTAGAGGCATTGTTTTGGATATTTCTGAACGTAAGAAAGTTGAACAGGGTCTAGCGGAAAATGAAGAAAAATTCAGAAATCTTGCAGAAGAATCTCCTAATATGATTTTCATAAATCTTAAGGGCAGAATAGTTTATGCTAACAAGAAAAGCGAAGAAATCATGAAGTACAGTAAAGAGGAATTCTACTCGCCCAGCTTCAACTTTCTTACTTTAATTGCTCCCGAAAGCATTGAGCTGTTGAAGTCATCGTATGTTAAGCATATGAGAGGCGAGAATGTTCCAACCTTCGAGTACGGGTTAGTTTCAAGAGATGGTAAACGGATTGAAGCAATTATCACTTCGAAGTTAATAGAGTACGATGGACAGAAGGCAATACTTGGAATAATAACGGACATTACTGAAAAGAAAAGAAATGAAGCTACACTGTGTCAGAATGAAGAGCAATTCAGACAGCTGTTTTCTAGCATGCCAAACGGAGTTGCCATATATGAGGCGGTTGAAAATGGGGGAGATTTTGTTTTTAGGGATTTTAACTCTGCGGCAGAGAAAATCGAGAAAATAAGTAAAGCGGATCTTCTTGGCAAACGTGTCACCGAAGTGTTTCCATATGTCAAAAATTTTGGCATCTTTGAGGTTTTTCAGCGGGTATGGCAAACTGGGCAGCACGAATATTTTCCAGTTGCCCTCTACAAAGATGAAAAAGACGAAGGTAGTTGGCGCGAAAACTGGGTTTATAGACTGCCGAATGGAAATATTATAGCAATATATAATGACATCAGTGAACGCATGAAAACTGAAGTTGCCCTAAGACAAGAGCGCAATATGCTTGAATCAGTCACAGCAGCCAGCGGCGCGGGTCTGGCAATTATAAGTAAAGATTATCATGTATTGTGGGCAAACGACTTCATAAAACGATATAAGGGGAATACAAAAGGAAAACTATGTTATGCAAGCCTCAACAGTTTAGATGCACCTTGCCGAGATTGTGGTGTAGCAAAAATTTTTGCGGGAAAAACCCTTTTGGACTCCCACGAATACTGCTCTACCTCCGTTGATGGTCATCCATATTGGGTTGAAATAGTTGCTACCCCGCTCACTGATGAAAAAGGAAACATTGTATCTGCAGTGGAGATAGCTATAGATATTACTGAACGCAAGAAGAAAGAAGAGAAACTAAGAGAAAGCATTTGGAAAAACGAACTAATCAATGAAAAGCTTAGCGTTGTTGGCAGGTTGACTAGGCATGATGTGGGCAACAAGCTCATGATTGTGAAGTCCAATATGTATTTGCTTAAGAAACAAATTGGCGACAATCCTAAACTAGCTATGTACCTTGAAGGTATAGAATCTGCAATTGACCAATCAGATAAGTTGTTTGAGTTTAGCCGTTTTTATGAGAGAATTGGGGTAGAAGAACCCGCAAAAATAGATGTTGCACAATGCTTCAATCAAGCTGCGATGCTTTTGCTAGGGTTAGGCGCCATAAGAATTGTTAATGATTGCCAAGGTTTAGGAGTTATAGCTGATTCACTGCTCAAGCAACTTTTCTATAACTTTCTCGATAACTCTTTAAAACATGGAGAAAAAGTCACCCAGATTCGACTTCACTATGCTGAAGAGTTTAATGGGTTGAATCTGTTTTACGAGGACAATGGAGTCGGAATACCTGAAGCTAACAAACCAAAGCTCTTTCATGAGGGCTTCTCCACAGGAAAAAGTACAGGTCTGGCACTCTTTCTAATCAAGAAAATGGTCGAAGTCTATGGCTGGACTATATCGGAAGAAGGAGATCCAGGCAAAGGTGCAAAATTCATTATAACTATTCCTAAACTAAACAAGAGTGGAAAAGAAAATTATCAAATCTCATAAACAGCGATATCAAGTCTGCATTAGTTAGTTTTGGGTGTCTCTTCATTTGAAATGGGTAAAAATGTCTCAATTCTTTTGTTGGTATTTTGATTTTTCTTTTGGACCTCTTTGAGTCTATATTTGGAGTCTGTTTTGGGTGTTAAGCTATATGTTTTGGATTTTTTTGTTGTCATTTCTTTTCTTGCCTCTAAAAACTTTTTTAATTCGAAAAATTTGATTTCTTATCCGGCATGGAAACATTGTTTCCATTAATCCCTTATATCTAAGGCGGTAGTGTATAAGCAGTTTTCGGTTTTTCGAATATTTCAGAGGGGAGGAGAAGATCAAATTTTTATTCACCATCCAAAAAGCCCTCAACTATGGCTCTTGAAGGCTCCATGTAAAAATTTCATAGAGCATAGTAGTAAAGGAGTAGTTGGTGCGTAGAATTTGACTAATAATGTTTAGGTTTCTATTTTTTCTTTTTTGAGCAGTTTTGTTTATTGAGAAGAGGTATTGCCTGGATTGAACTATGGCGGGCTGATTTGTGTTGTTGAGGCAAAACGTAATTCCAAACTCTTCGCACATCGTCATTTTCATTAACGACTGTGAGTTTTGACATATCCTTTCAATCAATCGAATAAATCAAAAAATACTATAAAGTTTTTTGAGAAACCTACTTAACTAACTTGTTAATTTAAGCGACATCCATCAAAAAAGCAGCGCTTCCGTTCAATCCCTCAACTTTTGGCGTTAACTTAACCCCTTAATCTGGCGAGAGGTACTAGAAAATGGAGTTACACGCCTGATTATCAATCATGTCAGCTTTAGGGTCATTTCCTGTGTATCTCCATCTGTTGACTTTAATTTCAACCCAAACTTCCCCGCAAGCCCAATCATCCTCATGTTATCACTTGACAGCATACAATAAAGTTCTTCAAGTCGATAATCCTTGGCAATTTTGATTAGGTAAGCCAAAAGTTCTGTTCCCAGCCCCAATCCCTGCCAAGCATCAGCAATAACAAGGGCAAATTCTCCTCGCCTATCCTTAAGGCTAATTATTAAACGTACAACGGCAATGATCTTGCCTCCGCCTTTGGGCAGGGCAACTATTGCCATCTCCTGGTTGAAGTCTAAGTCGCAGTATTTCTCGACGGCTTCGTTGGAGACATCTTTGATTATTTCTAAGAACCTAAAGTGCATGCTCTCAGGAGATAATGCCTTAAAGAATTCCTTAAACTCTGCATGGTCATTACACTCGATCGGCCTGAAAGTAACGCTAAGACCATTATCTAACGTACGCTGTGTAGTGTATCTTTTTTTCATGGACTCAGCAAGTTTTTCATCCGAATGGTCGGTTGTCAAAAATCCATGTATCCCTTGAGGTGAATCATCCTCTTGACACATGTGGAAATATTTTGGAATATTCAAGCCTTGACTTGGGAAGAATTGTTATAGTGCTCGCATCCGGTTGTTTTTTGGATTATGTTCAACCTCAGCTAGCCCTAAAGCCTCCATTATAGGGGGCACATAGTTTGCAAATCTGCCCCGTAAGCCTTTCTTGATTCCGTACCAGCCGCCAACTGGGTTTTTCGGCGACCTGCCCCCAAGCTTCCACAGTTCCCTCTTCAACGGGTTTCTGCTCGTCAGTACTACCCAGCGGCACCCAGTCACCCTTTGCCTTCAACATTTTATGCAAATCATCCAAGGCACGAAGTTGATACTTAAGCTCCGTTTTACCCACCCAGACAACTATTGCTGGCGGATCAGCTTTTTCATCTTTGTATGCTTTAAATTCAGAAGTTCCAGGCGGTGTCTTGAGAATCCAAGGATCATCCTTTGTTCCTTTCTGTTTAATTGTCAAAAAATTCACCTAATAGTTGGAGTAATTAGAACAAATTTCAACCTTTCGGTATTCTTGAATTTTAAGGTCAGGTTTGAAAATTAGTTTTATTATAAGAAAAAAATGGTGCCAGCAGAATTGCAGCAACTCTTTTTCTTCTAGCAAGAAACTAGGATTTGCTGCTGCAGTGTAAATTATACTTCTAAGGGTTCATGGTTTTTGTGTTCGTCGTATTAAGCCGCTATAGATTGTAGCTGTTAAAAGAACCGAGAAATTGCTGCTTTGACGACTGTGAAATCTATTGACCTCTTTGTTTTATTGGTTTTGTCCGGGTTCTTTTCTAAAAATTATGGAGAATACTAAATCAAATTGGAATTGGTTTTCTTGAGTTTGCGATAATCAATCTATCGCATCTTTTTCTCTTTTCATTCTTTTCTTAGCAACAGCTTTTGCACTCTGAAGAATTTCCTTAAACTTTTCAATTTGTCGATTAGATGCTTCATTCAATTCCTGCGAATCAGATAAAGTCTGCAATTCATGTTCAAGCGGAAAGAAGCTTCCTTGCTTTATGTAGGTTGCCTCAGGCTCAAGCTCTTTGTGAATAATTCTTTCAATTTTGCCAGTGAAAACCATTTCATCAATAAGCTTTATCATGCCTTTTTCAGATATGCATAATTTTTGTACACCATAAGTAATTAGATCAGTTTCCTTTATGGTTCCATAAGTACACAAATAGGAAATTATCTTCTGCTCCAAACTCAAAAACAAGTCTTCCATTTTACCGCCCAACTTTTTTATGTTTGGACACGAATTTCAGTCTTCAACACAAAGATGGATATATAATATTTAGAAAATGTGTAAATAAGGCTTCTTGTCTTAGAAAAATTCAAAACTAAAAAAATACTCTTATCAAGAGTTCATCAGATCCAGCCGTCGCAAGGATAATCTTTGTTCTACCAATAAAACCAGAAAATTAAGTAACTAAATTTGGCTGTTGCGTTTGGGTATAGCGAGCTTGCTATTTCATGCTTGAAGCTAAGATTTTTGTTAGTCAACTATTGGCTTACAAATTAATTCATAATGATATGGTCCTACGTCAATTTGTTTAATAGTAGAGAAACCGTTTTCTGCCAAAACCCCTTTTGCCTCCTCTTCCGAAAGTCGATCTTTAAACGGCGGTCCATATTGAGTTTGGACCTTCTTCCAGTCCACATCAACAATGTAGGCTGTTGGTTTAGCTATACGTCTAACTTCTTGGAAGAACGCTTTCTTATCCTGTACCTCATGTAGAACGTTAGCGAATAAGACAAGGTCGACGGATTCTTTCGGAATTCCTGAATGGCACACATCGCTCTTTACTATTTTTATGATATTTGGATTCACTTCTGACTTGGCAATGTTTCCTTCTAAACCATTTAACATTGCCTGATCGCTATCGACGGCATAAACAAGACCTTTTTCCCCTGTCATCTCAGCAATTGGTATAGTAAAGAAGCCAGGTCCCGAACCCAAATCTGCTATGATCATTCCTTCCGTTATCATTATCTCCTTTAGAATGGTTTCAGGACTATGCCATTGCTTTCTTTCTTCGGACATTAAGAACTTGACACGGTCAATATGATGTTCCATTGCTAAATCCTCAACTACTTATTCCAGTTTCATACGTTTTTTGGTTCGCCAAGTTAAGCCGCTATAGATTGTAAATGCCAAAAGAACCACAAAAACCGCTGCTTTAACGATTGAGAAATCTATGACAGCGGAGTAGAGCGCGAATGTTGCTGGAAACGCCCCAATATATAGAGTGAAGAGTATTGCCGTGGGCAGTTTGTAGTTGTATTTGTAGTCTTTGAAGATGCGTTTGCCAAAATATAATGCTGCCAAGCGTCCCATACCATGAGTGCATTTTATGCAGTTGTAGCATGGTCGTAGGCAACCGAGAAGGTGCAGTAAACCATAAACCAAGACCAGCGTCAATACAAGAAATACAATACCATACGTTATGTTAAATAGCAGAAAAGCGGCTGCATCAAGAATAATCCACGCGAAAAGGGCCAAGTTGCCGTATAACACTAATTTTTCGGGGAAGAAAATTGGTCGACCGTTTTTTGGTTCTGCCATACCCGCCTATTGACGAGGATTGGATATAAGGATTCTTTATCGTAAAAATCATTTACTAAGCAGGCCAATTTTTTCTTCTTTTATTCAAACAGAATCATCCTCCTGTAGCGCAACTGGCTTATAAAATTGAGCACTAAGCATTCAATGTTCGCCGTGTTTGCTGACGTTTAAGTAAAAATGTATTTTGCCTACTTTATAATCTGGACAATATCTCTAATTACTGGGTGCTAATGCATATTTTTGGAGCGCTCCATGTTTAGTTTGCTAGGTGGAAGTTATGCAGCAGGAAAATCATGCAAGTCACAAAACGATGAATATGCAAGAAATGAAGCATGCCCCCTCAGGTCATAGCATGCATTCTGAAATGTTTAGAAAACGGTTCTTCGTTTGCCTCGCCCTTACCATTCCAGTCCTTCTTCTTTCAGCAACTATTCAAACATGGTTTCATATTGCAATAACAATACCCTATCAAGCTTATGTTCTCCTCTTACTTGCCGCAGTCATTTACGTTTACGGAGGTTGGCCCTTCTTAAAAGGGCTAACAGAAGAGTTGAGAAAGCTTCAGCCTGGGATGATGACACTTATTGGCACAGCAATATCTGTGGCTTTCTTCTTTTCCGCCGCTACCGTTTTCTTCCCTGTTGGCAATGACTTCTTCTGGGAACTCGCTACACTAATCGATGTAATGCTTTTGGGACACTGGATTGAAGCAAGAAGCGTTCTGGGCGCCTCGAGAGCGCTAGAAGAATTAACAAAAATAATTCCCGCGTTGGCTCATGTGGTTGAGAACGGGGAAATAATTGATGTGCCCGTTTCAAAATTGAAGTTGAATGACGTCGTTTTAACTCGTCCAGGTGAGAAAATTCCCTCGGACGGCATAGTACTTGAAGGTGAGTCGTTTGTGAACGAGGCGCTGCTTACGGGAGAATCTAAACCTGTTCATAAACATTCCAAGAGTCGGGTAATCGGCGGAGCGGTAAACGGAGAAGGCGTTCTCAGAATTAGAATTGAGAAAACAGGCGAAGAAACATACTTGTTTCAGATCGTAAAACTGGTCAGACAGGCTCAAGAAAGCAAATCTCGGACGCAGGACTTGGCAAATAGGGCAGCGGCACTTCTCTTTTACATTGCAATAACTGTTGGTGCGATTACTTTCTTCTTTTGGTATTCATTGGGAGATACTCAGTTTGCAATCACCCGTGCGGTGACAGTCCTGGTTATCGCTTGCCCACATGCTTTAGGGCTTGCTATTCCCTTGGTTATAGCTATTTCAACTTCTATTACAGCTGGAAGAGGGATTTTAATAAGAGATCGAAAAGCGTTTGAGGAAGTCAGAAATGTGAACGCAATCGTTTTTGATAAGACAGGCACCCTGACCACTGGGCAATTTGGTGTGAGCGACGTTATTTCCTATATTCCAGAGGGCGAACTTCTCAGCCTAACGAGTGCAGTGGAACAAAATTCGGAACACGTAATCGCAAAGGCAATTGTTGATTATGCCAAAACGAAAATTAATCAAATTCACCAAGCTACAAATTTTAAAGCTATTCCAGGTAAAGGTGCTGTGGCAGAAGTTGGGTCCAGAAGAGTGTACGTAGGAAGCCCAAATCTACTAAAAGAATTAAATATAGATTTAAATGACAGAAAACTTGTTACGCTGCAAGAACAGGGCAAGACTGTTGTTTTCACCGTTATTGATGGAAAACTTTCAGGCGCATTTGCACTTGCAGATAAGATTAGAGACGAATCCAATGTCGCTATTCAGCAGTTGAAAGAGAAAGGAGTCAAGGTTTACATGCTAACTGGGGATGCCGAAACTGTTGCAAAAAGCGTTTCAAAAGAACTTGGAATTGATAGTTACTTCGCACAATTGCTGCCTGACCAAAAAGCAGAGAAAATCAAGTCATTGAAAGATCAGGGTTATAAGGTGGCAATGATTGGGGATGGGATTAATGATGCTCCCGCTCTAGTGACGGCTGATGTAGGAATCGCTATAGGCGCTGGAACAGATGTGGCGATTGAAAGTGCGGACATTGTTCTTGTGAAGAACGATCCTGCGGATGTACTAAGGTTGATAGAATTTTCCAAGAAGACCTATTCGAAAATGGTTCAGAACCTTTGGTGGGCCGCAGGCTATAACATTTTTGCTATTCCTCTGGCTGCGGGCGTTCTTACAGGTCTTGGAATCGTCATAGACCCAGCTGTGGGAGCGATATTTATGTCACTTAGTACAGTGTTGGTGGCTATTAACAGTCAAACTTTGCGAAAATATAAGTCTCATTCAATACAGCAAAAAATGAAAATGGATCACTCAGGGCAAGAAATGGAACAGATGCATCATTCTTGACAATCTTAGCTTTTGACCCAATCTGAAACAACTATCTCATTCGTGTTGCCTACTTTTTTTACAGTAACAATACCACGTTGCGCAAATCGAGCCACAATCCGATGGGTCTTGAGTCTACTTAACCCAGACTCGTGTACCACGTATTTCTGCAAGTACTTGCCCTGATGTGCTACTAGTACATTCAAGACTTTCTTTTCTTCGGGACTCATTTTCTGCAAGACGCACTCCAAACTAAGAAGAAAAGTTAATTTGGGATATTTCTTAATTGATATTGGTGTGAATATTTTGACTGATACTGCGCTGGAAGTTGTCCCCAAAGTGGAGCTTGAAAGATATTTGGGTAAATGGTATGAGATTGCTCATCTTCCCGCTAAATTTCAAGAAGGGTGTGACCACACAACAGCTACTTATTCATTGCTAAAAGATGGCAGTATATCCGTTTTGAATGAATGCTCAAAAAATGGTAAATATAAAAAGGCAAAAGGCAAGGCTAAGGTTGTTGACAAAACTTCTGGAGCTAAACTTAAAGTTACATTCTTTTGGCCATTTTACGGTGATTACTGGATTATTAAATTAGGTCAAGACTATAGCTATGCCGTTGTCGGTACACCAGACCGTAATTACCTCTGGATATTAAGCAGAACGCCACAGATGGATGAATCGCTTTTTTCAGAACTTATCGAGTTTGTCAACGGCAAAGGCTTCAATACTGCAAACTTGATTAAAACAACTCAGATATAGCACAACTGGTTAAGGAATTCTTTATTTTTGGATTTGCAGCCGTAATGTGGTTTTACTTCTAGGATTACTCGAATTCTGAGCGAGGCTTCTCCGCTGCTTAATAATATATTGCAGCACAAAAACAGTAACTTCTTTATGATGAGGAACCCATATTGTTAAAACTCTATCGTCGACTCTTTTTTTAAAAGCCGTATGCTTGCCTGAGCGAACCTTTTCAAAGCCATTAGATTGCCAGATATCAATAATTTTTCGCTAAGATATCGGACGAAGCTTCGGAATACAGAACACCTCTAGTAACTTTAACAGCAATATTTGCTATCAAAAGAGAATCAAATCATCAAACGATGGCTTGGGTGTGTGTGGGGATCATTGAGCAATTGTTAATGAGGTCAACCATGTTTTCTTTGACTTCTATTCAAAGAAATCTCTATAATGAATACCAGTGGAGGCATACTTGAACCACGAAGGCCGTGTTAGAGAATCTAAGTTCACCCTATTTTAGCAGCCAAGTTTATTTAGGAACTTTTGTGGTAGTATTTTCACAATTGAATTAGGATTAAGCTTTTAGGGTAGTACTGACACTTATAAATACTGATTAAACATGACCAGCGTTGTAAAGGTTACCCGAAAAGGTCAAACGACAATACCAGTCGAAGTTAGGCAAAAACTTGTAATAAAAGAAGGAGACAAACTTTTAGTTGAAGCAACAGAACATGGACAAGTTATTTTTACGCCAATCAGAAAACTGGAAGATTGCGCGGGCATCTACTCAAAATATGCTAAGCCTGAAGAAATGAAAAAACACATAGACAAGCTTAGAGAGCAGTATTAAGCATGAAAATGGTTCTTGACAGCCGTTTCGTCATGGAATATTTCTATTCAGACAATACTGAAACTAAACAGAAAGCTACAAGAAAGCTAAAAGAACTCATACAGCGCAAAGAGGGTATACTTCCAACAATCGTTATCAGCGAAACTATTCAAACGATTTGCGAACATATAGGAAAAGATGAAGCAGAAATCTGCTATGCAAATCTAACTGAAAGTGGTTTAAAGATCCAAACTCTTACTTCATTAATAGCCAAGCACGCTGGTCTACTCAGAAGCAAGTACCGAAATATACCTATGGGAGACTGCATAATTGCTGCAACAGCATTAGCTAATCAAGCATCTATTCTGTCTGATGACCCTCATTTTGATGTGATACAAGAAACGAAACGAAATTGGATCTAAGAGCCGCCAGCTTTTTAGGGTAAAGTTTGTTCCCGAGTTCCCACGTTATACGTTTTTACGGGTTTATTCACTCTCTAAAAGAAAAAGAGTTTGATATTCTTTCTTCATTAATCGAAATGCTGTAGAACAAACCAAACATTTCCACTAAATCAAGGAGAGTCAATATTGGTATATCTTTTCCGGAATCTATTTGATAGGTTTAAAGTTGATTTACTTTCAGAGTTTTTCTTAGTCTAATTATGACTACAATTGACAGAATACTAATGAATAGTGGAAAGATCATCAACCAAGAAAACTCTGGAGCGGAAGGAGAAGGAGATGAACTTGAAATCGAATTGGTCGTTATTGTTTGTGTATTACTCCAATCACCAATTGCATCAATATTTAATAAATAATAATCGATGCTGGCAGTAGCATTGACTACTCTGCCCGGAAACCAATTCCCAATGTAAGCTTGAACCTGAAAATCTATCGGGACAACATCATGGACTTTTCCTAATATTAGGTTGTAGCTGTCAGAACCATTGTTTCCTTCAAAGCCAAAAACAAGAACAGTCATGGTAGAATTCGAAGCTAATAATCTATTTGGAATAAACAACTGGGGTGTCAGATAGCTACTGTTATTATAATACTCATAAGTTGTCCAATTTTCAGAGAGATGACTTTTTGAGTTAATGTTATAACAAAGGACGTATACTGAGAGCTGATTTTTAATCGTAACTTCTATTGACTTATTCTGTACAAAGTCACCAGCCATACCATAGGAATTATCTACATATTTCAAAGTGAATATTGGAATTGCTGGCTTAGGTGGTGAATAAGTGATAGGATTAGCATCAATAACCTCAACCTGCAGAGCACTCAAAATTGAAATAACTAACAGTAAAATAGTAATTGTTGCTAAACATGATTTCTTACTCAAAGTTATCTCTCAACTTTCTCTTTCTAAATAAGACCACAATAAAGAGCACTGAAAGGAGCATGGGTAGAATTATCAACCATGGAAACTCTGGAACTGTTGGAGTTGGGGTTGGTGTTGGGTTTATCGTGTCTATGGTAAAGTTGGCTGTTTGTTTAGAGTAAATTCCAGTTCCAGTTTCGAGGTCTGTTGCAACTGCTTTGATTGTGTGTTGCCCTTCAGATAGACCTGACAAAGTTGTATTGCCCGTTAAGATTATTTGTTTTGAGCTATCATCTAATTGGTAATAGACCGTGTATTTTGGGTCGTTTATAGTGTAAGTTAATGGTATTTCTTTGCTGTAGTAAGTAGTGTTGTTTGGTGAGAGAAGCAGTGCTGGAAATCTTAGAGTAGTGTTTACAAGAAACGTTGTTGAATCCGAAAGCACGTTCCCTTTGGAATCAACGGATACCGCTGTAACTTTATGGTAGCCATCTGTAAGATTAGTTAAAGTTCCTTTACCAAAACAAGTGAGGCTGGTTTCATACCTTGTGATGCTTAGTTTTACGTTGGAACCACCATCCAAGATATAGGATAGTTCAACTAAGTTTGTTTTTGGCGCAGGAAGGACTTCAACTTCTATGGGAATGCTTGTTGTCTGATAGATAACCCATGGACTGGCATCTGGAGATTCTATGAATAGATAAGGCGATATGTAATTGTATGGATTTGCTTCCACATCTCCAAATTGAATCAAAGGTTCCATTAAGAAAATTATAACTAAGAAAGAAGTTAGTATAGCAAAGCCAAGTCTTGTTTTTTGCATTTTCTACCTTCATCTAATTAATTAACAGAGTTAACAGCTTCCAAAATGGAACACTCGTGACACAATACCCCTTAATGTGGGAAAAGGTCCACTTTGTCGGTTGTTTAAAGTGTTTTACAACCTGAAAAATCGATAAAATAATTATTGCTAAAATAGAGACAACAAATCCCGCTAAAATATACGGTAAAGTTGTCGGTGGGAAAGCATCTACGAATGCTATCCCGATTGTGTAGTATGCGCTATTGTATTCTATGTTGTTTGTGCCGTATTGTCTTGTTAGTTCATCGATTTGAGTATCATCGTAGTGAACATAAACATACCTTTCTTCACCGTCTATGACTTTGAGAACATACTGGTCGGGATTTGATAGTACAAAATATTTTTCTGGTTTCTCGGTTAATTTGTTGGCATCAATGGCATAGAACGGTTCGGTGTCCGACCATATCTGTGTTTGATACTGTATTTGGGCATAAACAGATAACAAGAGGATAGCTGTAAAAAAAATCAAAGCTATGTTTGCTTTAGAAAGCTTCCTTGCCATTTTCAGTCAGAAACCAATATGCGTTGAGTTGCTTAAAAGATTAATAGCTCATGATTTAGGTGGTGGGTATACCCAACTTTGGGAGTTTTGTTTTAGTTCAAAAAAATTAGCCGATGATCAAGTGTCTTTTTTAAGATACAGCTCGATACAAATATTAATATTTTCTAGCTGACTTAAAATTGATTTGGAGATAGAAAATATGCTTGAAGATTGGCAAGAAAGAATTGTGGTTGACCCAAAAGTCCTAGTTGGAAAGCCTCTGATTAGAGGTACTCGGCTCTCCGTCGAGTTTATTTTGGATCTTCTTCCTAGCGATTGGACTATTGAGAAGATATTAAATGAATATCCCCAGTTAACCCGAGAAGACGTGATGGCTGTTTTGAAGTATGCTGCTGAAATGGCTAAGGAAGAGAAGGTATATCCATTACCCTAAAGTTCCTTGCTGACGAAAACATCTCCAACAAAGCGGTTGAGGCCCTTAGAAAGAAAGGAATAGATATTAACCCCGTAAAGGAGTTTGCCTCAGGTATTAGCGATGAAGCTGTGATAGAGGCGGCAAATAAACAAAACAGGGTTCTAATAACTTTTGATTCTGATTTTGGAGAACTAATTTTTAGAAAGAAACTTAGGACGCGGGGTGTTATTCTTCTAAAGTTTGCTCCAAAATCAACTCAACAAGTTGTTGATATAACCTTGAAGGTTTTGAAAACGCAAGCAAAGATAGAAGGTCATTTTATAATAGTTAAAGAAAAGAAGATACGAGTGCTAAGTCTAAAATAAGAATTTCCAGAGGTTTATTGTCTCAAATTAGGTTATGAAACGATGATAAACTCGAAAAAGTGTAGTTTGTCAATTTTTTTTTAGATTTTAATTAATACTTTTTTCTTTAAACGATTAGTTTGTTTTGAGAGATGGTTATTCGATGCCCAACTATACATTCCATACACTGGATTGGGTTAAGTCCCAGGTTGAGTCAAGAATGCTGTAAAGGGATGGATTTTGATTGTCTGTGTAAACTTCAATTCTTTCAACGTGGGTGGCAACTCCTGTGCTCTTGTCAAAGTAAATGTCTTCGTAAATTGTTTTATTAATCTGTGTGTTGAAATGGCCTGTGCCAAGTGTGTAGTTTGCATGGTTTATTGTTCTTTGGCCGCTTGGATAACTAATTGTTTGAGAATCATTGACTATGATGTTTACGAAGTTTGAGCCAGCTGTTGCGCTGGAATGGTCGCCAATTGTTGTGCCTGAATATAGTTTGTCATCTTTGTTTAGGTTACTTTCGTAGAATACTATGTTGCCGTACTTTAGTGTGTTAGCTGAGTAATTTTGACCATCTTGATCAGTTAACTCGAATGAATGAATTGCTTGGTTAACGGAGCCAATTTTGTACTGTACAACTGTGTTGTTGTTTTTCATAATATCTGAAATGTCACGGGAAGAAAAAATCGCGTTCATTTCCAATCCATGGTTTGAGAATTTTGACTTCATCAAAAAAGAGAATTTGTTTCCTTCAACCACTCCGGTTTGTGCATGAGTTAACTCAATTGTAAACAGAATAGTTACCGCTAAGATTACCGCTAAGAGTAGTAAGAGATACTTGCTTGTTGTTTTCACATTGGGAATAGTTAGTTAGTATGTTTATATGATTTGCTTGTTTGTTCTCTCAGAACTAGTTTTATTTTGCTTCCTTTTCTTTTGATAGTACAGGGATAACTAATTTTTTTATTTTAGAATTGTGTGTAGTATCTTTGGTAACTGTGGTTACTATTTTTTTCAGGTTTTTTTCCGTTAACGTTTTATAGGTTATTTGTATACATTATTTGTTAGGTGTATACATGACTGAGGTCTTATCGGTAAGGGTTAAAAAAAGCCTCAAAGAAGAAGCTGAAAAGCTAGGAGTCGACTTAAAAGTTGCAGTGGAGCAGCTCTTAGAGGAACTTGTAGCTGAAAAAAAAGCTAAAGCGCAAAAAGTAGCCAAAGAACTCAAGAGTCTCATGGATGTTAAAGCTGACGAGTGGGTAAACGATGTCAAAGCGACAAGACACGAAATGTAAGTATCTTCTTGATACCTCTGCCCTCTACCCACTCTTAATTTCGGGCATACCATTTAACTCTGAGGAATGTGCGGTTAGTTCCCTAACAGAGTACGAGATTGGGAATGTGCTTTGGCGGGAAAACCAGCAGAAAAAACTCAAGGATCCGGCGAGAATAGCTGCGATTTTTTCCGAAGCCCTAGCGCCTCTAAGAAAATTTGAGATTGATTCAATAGCCAATGTTTTAGAAGTTGCTATTGAACGGCATCTTACTTTCTATGATGCATCTTACGCTTATTTGGCGGAAAAGGAAAACCTCAAGTTAGTTACGGCCGACACTGACTTGCTCAAGAAATGCAAAACTGCAATTTCAACAAATGAAATGAAATAACTCAAATTTTGCTCACGCCTATTCATTTTTGTTTAACCTATCGGACAAGTAGAAGAAAAAAAAATCAGTTTTTTTCCAGGCAGCACAATTTTTTTTTCTTTCAAATTTAGCAGCAGTGAAGCACTTTCAGCACCGTCGTTTAGCTTTGGAAGTAGTAGTCGATAGTGCAAATTTTCAACTAGACTACTTACTTCTCTTGTTTAGACAACTCTTTTACCCCGATTACTTTGTAATGTATTTCCAAAATGCTAGTTAACGAGAAGAAGAAGTGCAAATTTTTCAATCTTCTTCTTCTTTTGACCCACTGATCCTAAGTCGCTTTAGCTTGCTTTTGGCAAAGTCAAGTTAGAAGTTGTTGTTTAGCGAAAACTCACAGTTCAACTTCCACCTCCCTCTGAAATTTATTCGACAAAACATGATAAGTTCTTTATCTATTTGTCCAGGACTTAACTAGGGTAGCCTGTTCCATTCAAGGTATTGGATGAAATAAGTGATGAAGTAAAATTTTTGGTGGGAGACGAAAAACTGATCCTTAAAAAGTGGGATTAAGGCTGAGTAGACTTTTTAGGGTAGTAGTTTTTCTCTGCGGATCAGGCGGCCAGTGGACAGTAACAATACTATTGAAGCAAGCAAGGTTATAGCGGCTATGGTTAAGTCAACGATTATGGCGTATGTGGGAAACGCAAGAGGCAGTAGTAAAGCGGGAAACATTGGGATAATGCCTACGATGATTCCTAATGGCTGGTTTGCGCCCATAGGTGTTTTTTGAAAGGAACTAAAAGCTACCATGCATACGCTTACGAGAAACACTTCTGAGATACCGATTGCGAAAGTAAGAATTGCTATAGTAACTATCAAGGTCAGATTGGTTCCTAGTAGAATGCCTACTACTGTGTTTAGCATGATTGCAAAAAGTAGTAAGTATGTTGCTAAAACTAATGCGGCTTTTACATAGCCTTTAAAGATGTCTAGTTGGTCAAGACCAGTTGAGAGAAGATACTCTAAGACTCCGTTGTTTTTGTCATACACATAAAGCATGATTACCGGTAATGCAAAAAGAACGCTTGAAAGAGACAACAAGGCTATTGAGAGGAGCGGAAAATTGCTTGTTAAATCAACTGGTACAGGAGTATTCATTTCAGGAGGAATTATTTGGGGAATTATAGTCATAAGGTTTGAGAGAACTACACCATATATGGTAGTTATTATCCCAATGATAAAGTAACTTCTACTTAGACTGGCACTTCTCTTCATGGTAACTTGCCAAAACCCCATAGTTATCCCTCCTCAAAGAACTCCTGCAACGGATTATCCAGCTCGCGAAGCTCAATTATTTTAGCGCCCTCAGCCACAATTTTATCAGCGATCTCAGCTACTTCCTCAGGGCTTTGAACAGTAACTACAAAATACCCGTTCTCAAACTTGGATTTTGGAAGCATCTTTGATATATCATTTAGAGTCCTGAAACCCACGCGATATTGCTTTGTCTTTACATTCTCTATTCTATCAAAATACGTCAAGCCACCATTTTTTATCACAATAAGATAAGTACCAATCTCTTTAGCTTCATAGAGATTATGAGACGAGTAGAGGACGAACTTATCCTTGCTTAGCGAAGTTAGTAATTGTCTTATTTCTTTCGAGATTTTCGGGTCTACGTTGGAAGTAGGCTCATCAAGAAGGTACAAGTCTCTCTCCTTGAGAAAGATCTTGCCCACTGAAACCCTCTTTTTTTGCCCTTGTGAGAGAGAGGCGAATTTTTTATTGCGAAGATCATTGAGGTTTAAAATGTTAATGACATGCTCAACATCTCCGCCTTCAATATCAGCATAATACTTTAGGGCATTGTAGACAGTCATTTCTTCTGGAAGAGCATTTAAGTGAGAAAGGTAAGCCACCTCATGCCTGGCTTCTTTAGAATTGAACAGATCAAACTTATCTAACCTGACTTGACCAGAAAAAGGTCTCAAAATACCACAAATAGCCCTGAAAAGAGTAGTTTTTCCAGCTCCATTTGGTCCCAATACAACGTAGATTGATGGTTCAGTAAGCTTCAGATTAATTTTGTGAATTACCTCTTCAAGACCATATCCTGCACTAAGATCCTGCAACTCTAACTGCTGCAACCTGAATTTACCCATCTCGCTATTTTACAGCCATCTGCTTTTAAAATTTGCTGAGAAAATTCTTGAGAAATATTCTGAAACTAAAATCCCAAACAGAGAGAGGAATAGAGGCAAGTTAGTACTTTATTGTTTTTTAGACCTTGGTTATTGGGTCAGTTTTTCGGATAGAAGACTTTCATTGAGGGCGCTCTCTTAAGGAAGAATAACGCATGAAAAAAATTGAAGATTAAAGCGCTGTTGTTCCACCGACTGCAATTAGATAGCAAGAAACAAAAAGTTAACATGAAGAAGAAGTATAAATCTTTCAATCTTCTTCTTTATCGCATGATATTTAATTCTATAGCTTGCTTCATGTGGGATTTCCCGCGGCAATTAGATACTTTTTTGCATGAGTAAAGCTTAGGAAAACATTAAAAAAGGCGATAATCCGCCATTTGTTACCATTGGAGTTCCCCTGGTGCCTTTCCCCACAATCGCTAAAAATCTCCGCATATACTTTAGCATCTCGCTACTATTAGTCGCAGCTTCTTTTTTGGCCTACAGCATATACTGGCTAGTAAACGGCATAATCTGGGGCATTACCGTAACACAAATGCTCCTACACATTAATCAAATCTCCCTCCTATCATTAATGGGAACCGCCGAATTAATGGCCCTCTTTATCCAAGAGTACTGCTCCGTCGCTAACAGCTTTGTGCTTTTCCTTTGCGGGGTATTCGCTACTCAAAGCGCCATTTTTTACGTTAGAAATAACCCGAATTACCTTCAGAAGCTTAGGTGGGCGCTGATTCTGTTAGCCGTTTTTTCGCTGCTATTGGTGCCGGCTAGCCTGCATCACCTTGTAGGTGTCACTTATGGCTGGCATATGGTGGATGTCTACGTTGGATTGTCGTATCTGCTACAGGCTCTGTTGATTGTTTTGCCGCTGTTTATGCTCAGCCAAAAAATGCGCAGTCCCCAAAACCCCGGGGCAATTCTGAAATGGGCGATGATTGCAGGGTCGCTTTTCATTTTTGCCCTTTGGCTTAAGTACCTGTTCCTCTGGTTAGACACCTTGGAGCCGATGAATACTAAAGGACATAGTCTCATGAGCACAGTTGGCACAATCAACTCTCTTTTAACGTTACTTATTGCAAGCATAGGTGCAATATGGGGCTGTTTTAATTTAATTAAAAACAGATCAAACGCCAAGAAAATGCTGGCTGCTGGCCTGATTTTAGTCGGCGTCTTCTTCGTAATATTCTCGGTGGTCGCTGTTTTTGTGCCCATATACGCGTCATTTTGGTACCTAACAGACTTTTGGATGCTAACACTGCCAGTGCTAGGTATAGGCGTACTGCTTAGTTGTGAGCGCGAAGTTAAAGAATATCCGCATAATAAGGGAGTTTGATGATAAATGTCAAAGTCTTCAAGTATTAACTCGCATAAGACACTTACAATTCTAATTGCTGCAAACATTATTTTAGACATCACAGCAATTGCGATATGGACTGCCTTGCCTGCCAACACATGGAATGGCATGTATCGCCTAAATACTTTGATTGCTAGCTCAGAAGCTGCTTTGGCGGCAGTATTTTTTGCGATAACGCTCTTTGGTTTAAAAAGAAGGAAAAAATGGGCGCCTATTCTCGCAATCGCCATCACTATAACTCAAAGAGTCTTCGCTGTTTACGTATTCTTTCCAAGTATAGCGATACCAATACCGCTAATCTGGAGTTTAGTAATAATTTACTTTGCATTCAAAGACTTAAGAAAATAACTAACACTCAGTCCTAAACTTTAAGCGCTAAGGTTTAGCGGTTGGATAATTAAGAATTATGTTGGTAACTCCCATGATAATTATGCCACAAATCGTAATCTAAGAGCAAATAATCGAAAGTGTCAATCAAGTGGTTATTTAAAATTATACTGTAAAATAGCGGGTAATTATGGTTTTTAGTTGTTTTACAAGCTAAAGTTGATAGTTAAAAATATCATCCGATAAGTCTTTTATAGAAACAGCAAACAATAATCTGTTCACACCTCGTAATTTTACTTCTTCAGTTTTGAAGCGAATTCTTGCAAGTCTTTTTGCAGCTTCAGGAGCATTTCTTGTTAATCTTTTCAAACAACTCCACAAATGTTTCCTCTGATTGTGCTCCTGTGATTCTATATTTGCCATTTACAATGAATGTTGGTACACCGCTAATATCGAGTTTTTTAGCTTCAGCACAGTTTTCAACAAAACTGTTTTTTCATACAATGGATTCTTTAAACAGTCTTCAATTTCTTTTCTATTTAGACCAATTTTCTCGCCAATTTCAAAAAGCACAACTTCTTTTCCAATATCAAGACAACGTTCAAAATAGGCTTTGAAGACCTCATGGGTGAATTCTTGATTCCTGCCGACTTTTCTAGCGTATTCACCAACTATCAATGCTTTTCTTGAATTCGAAAGAAGTTTAGCATCACAGAAGTTGAGACCATATTGTTTTCCTCTGCACCTGAGATTTTCATACATCTCTTCTATTCCATAGATTCTTCTTGTGAGGTCTACTCCTTCTTCTGGAGTTTCAGGGTGGATTTCTATGCCGATGTGTTCTATTTCGATGTCGAATCTGTTTTTGAGTTTCTCAATGATTGCTTCACCAAGATAACAAAAAGGACAGATATAGTCGGAGTACATCTTGATTTCTATCTTCATATAATCACCTTTAATCTGTTAGCTTTATTTTTGAAGGTTAAGCATCTCCTTAACAAGAGCTAAGCCTTTCTGAGTTATGATGTAATCTCCCTTTGATGCTTCTTGAGCAATCAACTTCGCGTTAACCAGCTTTTTTAAGTGAAATGCGAGATGACCAGCTTTGAGGTCTACTATTTTTGACAGCTCTGAGAAACTTTTCTTTCCTTCATATACACTAGCTAGTATTTTGAGCCGTGAATCATTTCCTAAAGGTTCAAACAAGTTCTGCAAAAGAAATGGAATATCTAAAGACTGATTGTTAACTATCTTATCATTGCTAACGTCTTTGACCAAGACTATTTCTTGGTACGCTCTTTTTTCACTCTTTAGCTTCTTATCGAAATTGGAGGAGCAATTTTCGCATTGCTGACCTTTGGTCTTTTCAACCATTAACTCGGTTTCAGCTATTTTGTCATCTAAGTCTGCGAGAGCCATTTTTGGTCCAGACTGTTTGATTACTTGTGTGTTTTCTTCTATTGTGTTTTTGTAATGCTCAAGGCATTTGTCTCTGTTTTGACAATTTTCTTTTAGCAAGGTTGCAATGTCTTGATTTAGAGATCGAGATCTTTGACCAGCATAGACCAATAGGTGATTTTGCGAAAGAATATCTTCAACCGCACGAAGACGTTCCTTCAAAACAGTTTCTTCTACCCTGTTCATGTCAGCTCTCAAGGCTTTAATCTCCATCTTCAACTCAGCGATTGCATCAATTAGGTAATCGGGTGATGAGTCTCTTTTTTTGTTAGCCAATAAACTAAACTTCCCTTTCATTTGCCGAGTATATTCTAATTCCCTAAAAGTATATTAGAGTTTTGCAGTTATATTTCCATTAACAGGATGTGTGAAATTTGGTAAGTATACCTAAAGAAGTAATGGATGTTTTAAATGCAAGTGATTCAGCGAAAATGATTGCAACTATAGACGCTAAAGGCATTCCAAACGTAGTTCCATTATGGTTTGTAGTAGTAGACCCCGAAACTATTGCGTTCGCAGAAGTTTTCATCAAGAGAACAAAAGAAAACCTTGAAAAAAACAAGCAAGTTGCTCTTGCTGTGTTCAAAGGACCAATGACAGGCTACCAACTAAAGGGAACATTCAGTGGTTTCCAAACAAACGGACCAATTTTCGATGACTTCGCAAAGAAGAGTATGGAAGCCATGAAAATTAAAATAAATAGTGTTGGGATAATAAAAGTCACTGAAGTCTTCTCCGCTTCGCCGGGACAAGGTAGCAAAAAACTAGCATAGATGCAAACGTTTACAAAACTCTCGAACACTTTTTTCTTTTTGTTGTCTATTTTAGGTTCAATATTTAGGTGATTTGAGATGTCAGGTGAAATAAAAAAACAAGTCGAAGAAATCGTAAATGAAAAAGCCACGGTCGAAAGAATAGCACGTGTAATAGACGTTGCTAGTAAGGAATTTCCTTGCTTAACATGCGCTTCGAGAGATGAATGTGGAAGCTTTAAATGGTTTAACAAGTGGTTTGGAACAAAATTTAACTCTGGACAAGAGTAGTTATTTTGATACTTATTTCGGTTTATCTTCTTTGCTTCATAGCAAACTCTTGAAGCAACGGCACCTGAGTAATAATTATACTATCTTTTTCCGGTCTAATTAAGAATTATGTTAGAGAAACGGGGGATAATTATGTTCCAAAGTCAATGTTAAGTATTTTATGTGAATACCGTCGAGTTTTTTTTATTTATAATAGCGCGAAAATAGTGGATAATCATTGGGGTCGATTGAGAATAATATTGTGGATCTATGTCCTTCTTGTTTGAAAATAGTTTTAAGGATTGAGAATAAGATTTGTTGATTGAATAAATGTCGAAGTATCGTAAACACGTTTGGTAGCATGTTTTCGAAGAACCAAAAAAAACCTAAAGAGTGAAACTTTCTCAGCTACAGACATTATTGGAAAGGTACATTCAAGGCACGTTGTTTGTTTAAGGGAATATGTTGGTTGTGAAGGTCTTTTTGTCATTCTTGCATAGTTCACGTACAAGGGTTCTTCCCATTAGGCAAACAGTGCTGATTCCAAATGTTCCTCCAGCCCATTGTCCTACCATGTAAAAATTCTGCAATCCAGGCAATGTTTTGCTAACACCCTTCTTGTTGATTTCTTTAGATAGTTCTTTAGGCAGCGGCCAAGGTTGAGCAAAACCACGATAACCACCCGTCCAATGCTCTACAGAAACTTTCAAAGCTCTACGAAATTGCGGCAACTTTCTTCGGTTAGGCGATTTAACCCGTGTAGACTTTGCTCTTATCTTTTTTGTTTGGGAACATTCATGGTTGTAGGTCTTCTGTTTGGCAGAGGACATAAGCGGAGCGTGCTGGAAGATAGATGCTGAGCATATTTCGATATTTTCCTCCGGTGTTGTCTACCATAGTGAAGTGAGCTTGCTGGGAGTCCAACCGCCCGTGTCCTCCGTACTTTTGTTCATCACTGTCTAGTATCATCCGGTATTTTCCAGGAGGAGCTTCAAATCGATAATTAGTAAAAGATTGATGGGGATTAAAATTGAAGACAAAAATCAGATCAGCCCTCTTGAATATAATTACCTTTTGTGTTGAA
Source organism: Candidatus Bathyarchaeota archaeon (assembly GCA_963739495.1). Classification (GTDB taxonomy): domain Archaea; phylum Thermoproteota; class Bathyarchaeia; order Bathyarchaeales; family Bathycorpusculaceae; genus Bathycorpusculum. The sequence continues at coordinate 48,312 of CAVUAM010000004.1, forward strand.
TCCTCATGTAGAAGTTGCAGGATAGGTGTTTCAAGTAAGTGGTATTTCTTGGCTAGTGCAATCATGTCGCGGTCAAACCTGGATAGCAAACGATATTTTAGGTAGGGGTCGTCTGCGAGATACCATTGACGATGTGCGTGTTTGAATGACCAGTTGTTTCCTTCGCGGGGGAAATCTATCCAGTCTGGGTGGCCGAATTCGTTGCCCATGAAGTTTAGATATCCGTTGCTGGCCGTGCTCAGTGTTATCAGTCGAATCATCTTGTGCAATGCTATTCCCCGGGCGACCTTAGCGTTGTCATCATCGATACCCATGTGATGGTACATATCTTCGCCGATTAGTCGGAAAATAAGTGTTTGGTCTCCCACTAATGCCTGGTCGTGAGATTCGGCGTAACTAATGGTTTTCTCATCTTTTCTGCGGTTGGTAAGTTCGAACCAAAGATTCCCAGTGGGCCAGTCTTCATCTTTGTAATCTTTTATCAGGCGGATCCAGTAATCGGGCACTCCCATTGCAAAGCGATAATCAAAACCGAAACCGCCCTCTAATTGGGGAACAGCCAAGCCCGGCATGCCGCTGACATCTTCGGCGATGGTGATGGCGTCGGGTCGGATATCATGAACTACTCGATTAGCCAGAGCAAGATAGGTAAGGGCTTCTTCATCCACACTGTCATCGAAGTAATCGGTGTAGGAAGTGAATACTCTCTTAAGACCGTGCTCTAGGTAAATCATGCTGGTGACGCCGTCGAATCGAAAGCCATCAAAGTGGAATTCGTCTAGCCAATATCGGCAATTGGAAAGCAAAAAATGCAGAACTTGAGGTTTGCCGTAATCAAAGACGCGTGAATCCCATGCCTTGTGTTTTCCGCGTGGGCCGCCATGAAAATATTGGAATAGTGTCCCGTCGAAGCGACTTAGGCCCTCTACCTCGTTGGATACGGAGTGGGAATGGATTAGATCCATTGAGACGCTTAGCCCTTTGGCGTGAGCAGTATCGATCAGAAGTTTTAGATCCTCGGGCGTGCCGTACCGTGATGAAGAGGCAAAAAAGCTTGATACTTGATATCCAAATGAACCATAGTATGGATGTTCTTGAATGGCCATCAACTGCAACGTATTGTAGCCTGCGTCGACAATTCGAGGAAGCACTCTGAGAGTGAATTCCCGAAAAGACCCGATTTTTTCTTCTTCCTGTGCCATACCGATATGTGCTTCATAAATAATTGGGGGCTCTTTAGGTCGCTTGAAATTGGGGTTTTTCCAAAAATATGGCTGGGGTGGTGACCATACTTGCGCGTTGAAAATCAATGTTTTTGGATCTTGCACGACCCGTCGAGCGTATGCCGGGATACGATCGCCTTCGCCTTCTGCCCAATGAATACGCAGTCGATACAGATCGCCATGTTTCAGTTTATTGACGGATAGGTGAATTTCCCAGACACCGTAGTCGTCGATCCTTTTGAGCTCAAATTCTTCGCTCTCTTGCCATTTACTCATGTCGCCTATCAGGTAGATCGCTTTTGCGTTTGGCGCCCATTCCCGAAATACCCATTCTCCTCTTTGAAAATGTAGACCGAAATATTCGTGGCCGGAGGCAAACTCTGATAGGCTTTTTTTACCCTGTGTAAGGCGATGCTCTGTTTCTTCGATATTTTCCAATCGGTGTCGAATCTGATCAGAAAATGGCGTAAGATAAGAATCGCTTCTCAATAGGCGTATTAATCGGTTTTCAGGACTGCTCATCAAAATACCTTATTCTGTTTAAGAGGCCTGATGAAGTCATGGGATATACTCTGTAACATACGCCTCTGCTTTTTCTGCAGATAGACAATCTGACAGGTACATCTTTATGAGTTCTCTTAAAGCGTTCCTTCGCAGTTCCTTGTTATGTTGGTTGTTTGATGCATAGTTGATTTGGCTATTTTGGTCGTTGATCCAGCTAGATGGATTGTTGATGTCGTAATTTAGATTGTAGAGGTCGCTTTTAGGATTATTTAGGCAGCTATTTGGATTGTTGTCTTTTGTCTTTAAGTCTTTAACAATTCGTCTAAAAAGCGAACCGATTGTTTCAGGCATACGAATGCTCCTTTGTTTGGACTATTATATTCTTAAGGTAAAACATTCTTATTAGTCTACTATAGCAGCGATTCGTAGATTTTTAGTGTCTCGTCAGCAACTTTGCTCCAGGTGAAGTATTCTAGTACCCTTTTGCGTCCATTCTCACCCCAGTTTCTGGCTTTTTCGGGGTTTCGCAGGGTCTCTTTTATTCCCCAAGCTATGTCGGCCGGATCTTCACCGTTAACATGCACCCCGTTCTGGTCTGGGCCAGAGCTTAAGACTTGTTCTCTGAAACCTACCACGCCGCGGGCGCCTACCACCACTGGTTTCTCCATTGCCATAGCTTCTAGGCTAACTATTCCGAAGGGTTCATAGACGGAGGGGAATATACATACGTCGGAAGCGGCGTAATGCATAATCCTCTCAGATTCCGAAACAAAATCAAAGCGGCAAGCTACGTTATTCTTAATGTTTAGCCTATCTGCTGTTTCAATTATGTCTTTTTCGTCCCCTTTGCCCAGAATAACAAGTTTAGTGTTAGGAAATTCCTTCAAGACAGAAGGCATTCCTAACAAAAGGTTTCTAGCGCCCTTTACCCAAGATAGCCTTCCAACGAATAGAAGCATGCTCCAGTCCTTTGGAACGCCATATTTTTCTCGAATCGCTTCAATGTCTTTGGGATCGCATTTTGTCATATCGTAACGTTCGGGGTCTACGCCGTTCCAAACTGCGCTTATTTTTGATGGCTCCCAACCGTGCCTTACTAAATCTTTTTGCATTGCGAAACTGACAGTGATTATTCTGTCTGAATTTTGGGCCATGCCATCCTCAAAATGTGACACTACTTCTGACCCTTGACCCTCGCTTCTTCCCCATTCAGTGCTATGTGTATGAAAGACCACTGGAATTTTTGTTTCATTCTTTATTATAAGACCAGAAATGCTGCTAAGCCAATCATGTACACATACAACGTCAAAATGGTAATTCTCTTTTTTTATCAGACCATTGATGAATTTAGTCGCGCTGAGAATATTGTACATAAAAATGTCATTGAAGAATTTTATGTTGGTGCCCCATCTTTTTAAATCGTCAACCACGAAACATGGAAAAACATTGCTCGCGTCAGCAATCAGGGGTCGATGAACCTCCACGCCTCTTACGATTTCTCTGGTTTTCAAATTTCCCCCAAAATTTAGCGTGAAGACTGAAACGTCATGCCCTAAGCGGATATATTCCTGCGTTACATTTTCAGCATACGTACCCAAACCACCAACAATCGCTGGAGGATACTCATAAACAAAAAATCCGATTCTCAAAATGTTCACCTAAATAAAAGTTCCAAACTAATTTCTAATTGTATTTATAAAGTATCAAGTACTTAAATGAACTATAATTTTCCTGGCTACTCGTTTTGGTTTAGTTTCTCTGAGAGTTTTAGTCCGCATGGACCGCAAAGAAAACTCCATGAGTCACCGAAGGCTGTAACTTGCCAGTCAGAGTGGCTTTTAGTGTTGCAGAGTTTACATGTGTCTATTCCAAAATTGGTCGTCAACCTTGTGACCGACTTTGTTTGCAAAGCCAGCTCTTCAAGGCTGTTGCTTGGGAGCGAGTTCCCGAGTTTCATGACTTTAGAGGGTGTCTGATCACCCTGCTTTCGATGGGGTTAAAAAGTTATAATTAATGAACAGTAGAAAACTGGCTGCTAACTTTTTTCTATCAGTTTATCCTTGGCCTCGTGTTTATGATTGTTTGATGGTGAGGATACGTCCATAGTTGCTGTGAACATTGATTGTTCGTGTTTCGCTTTGGGCTATGTTGCCTATGTCTTGGTATCCAGGGAGTTCATCGATGTAGTTGCCTGCAAAATTGAAGGTGAATGGCACGTTTTGTTCTTGGTCGCTAAAGTTTAATGCTATCAGGCTAAAGTTTTGGCCCTCGACACGGTGGAAAATAATGATTCCTTTTTTTTGTAGGTTGGCTTGGTCGTTATAGAAATAGCCTTCACCTTGTCTTATTTGGAGGTTCTTTCTGCGGATTTTAATGAGGTTTCTGACGAGGCCGACTGTTGATTTGCCAATCTGATCGTAGAAGTAGTCCCAGCGTACTGGTCGGAACAGAAGCACACGCCCCATTGATGTGGCGTCTGAGGGGTTTGGCAGGTAGTAGTTTTCTGCGAATTCTTGGCCTTGCCAAAGCAGTGGAATCCCTTTAGCCATGAGCATCCCGATCAGGTATGGTTGGAGTTTATAGAATAAGCTTCTGTTTCCTTGCCAAATTAGCGGATCTCCCTCTACGTTGCTGAAGTTGCAGACGAATCGTGAGTGGTCATGATTCTCAAAGTATTGGAGCGCAGTCTTTTGCATAGCGTCTCCGTTGGTGGTTTGTACTCTTGGGAATTGGTCTAGGCAAAACATGAAGCCCAAATTTGTTAGTTCGTCCATGTTTCCTTTGGCGATTTTTTCGCCAGCGTTAAGGGTTTTGTCTTGCCAGGTCGCGTTTGAGTAGCTCTCTGTTAGAATTCCTTTTGGATCGTTTAGTTGTTCGGCACATTGGATAAGGTTGATTTTTCCGTTATTGTAGAATCGTTGCCAATCTGGGTCATCTTTCTTTGATTTTATTAGTTGATAGGTTTCGTACGCAAGTGCCGCGTATTTATTGCCAGTGGGGCCGTCCCAAAAATTCGGTACATTATCGTAGCGGAATCCATCAACGTGGAATTGTTTGAGCCATTGGTAGTTGACTGTGTAGAAGAAATCTTGTGTGAATGCTTTGTCGTAATTGGGAGTTTTTCCGTATTCATCGGTGCCTTTTATGAAGGGGTTGTCTTGATACTGTAGAGCATTGTAAATGTAGAAGTAGGCAAAGTCGGCGGCTGTGTGGGCGTATACTGAGTCAACGATGACTGCTATTCCATGTTGGTGCGCTGCATCAATGAGTTTTTGCATATCTTTTCTGTTTCCAAAGCGTTCGTCCACGCCAAAGTAGCCGATGGGTAGGTAACCCCAATCTATTGTTGCTGCAACATTGGATAGAGGCATTAGCTCTATGCAGTTTATCCCTAAGTCTGCTAAGTAATCTAATCTGGCTATGGTTTGATCTATGTTTCCGCCAAATTCGTTAATCATTAACTCATAAATTATTAGGTCTTCTAGATCTGGCGTTTTCCAGGTGGCTTCGCTTGGACTCCATTGGTATGGCTTGTAGCCTAAGGTTATGGCTGAGAGTTTGCCTATGCCAAATTCACTGGCGTAGGGGTCGATAATCCAATCTAGCAGTTTTTGGGGGTATTTGCTTTCGTCTAGGTTTGGGTTCTCTAAACAGTATCGGTAGACATATCGTCCATTGGTTCCCCAGACTGAATCTGGTGTAGGTTTAGCAATTGACTGTATGTCCAGACTCGTTGACCAGTAATCACCATAATCTGGATCTGTTGAATGGTCCAATTCAAATTTGAGAGGCGGAATATTTTGAAGAAACTGGTCTTTCTCGTGAATAATTTTGACGAAAAGCTTGTTGCCGTCAACGGCTGATATCCACGGTAAAAAGATTCCAAAATTAACGGTGCCTAGTGGTCCTTCACGAGCTCCTAGTTTAGTTAATGGCAGAAGTTTCAAAAAAATCCCCATAAATTAACTGTCAATTCTTGTTATTTAATTATATGTAAGAGAATTATGGAATGATTACTCAATTGTGAGTAACTTATGATGGTTACTACAATGATATATTAATTAGGTGTTCACTTTGCATATTTCATATACAATCATGTGTGGATACTTTAGGAAGAATTTGTATAATTGGGCGTTTTCTTTTTCCAATTCAACACTTGGATCAGGCTCATAAATCCTACAAATAGCCAAGCAGTTTTCACTAAGACCACTCGTCATTTCATCAAGGGTAAACCAATGATGCGGATTATCCTCAGCCTTATACTCTATCTTATAATTAGGCAAACGACCATGAAAATGACCTTTATTTGAAAATGTTATTCCTTTAGCAAGTTGACCAAAAAACGGATGCGCCTCAATAATAAAAAATCTACCCTCATCTTTTAGAACTCTATTAATTTCGCCTAATACTTGGCTGAATTCCTTATGATTATGGGCTAGTCTACGATAGTCAAAACTCACAATTGTATCTATCGCCACAATGTAGTCAAGCTCTTCAGAGGGCACATTTTTTGCAAAATCAAGAAAATCCCCTTGGAAAAACTCTGCATTTTCAAGTTCTAGTCTTTGTTTGAGTTCATTTGCTTTCGAAATCAGAAATGCACTTCTGTCAATTCCAGTTACGTGTGCTCCACGTTGGGCTAAAATCGTGGAAAAGTATCCTGGTCCACATCCAAAATCGAGGATTTTCTTTCCAGATATTTTTTCTCTGGTAAAAAATTGTGTAACAAAATTTTGTACGCAATATTTGTAGTAGGCTCGGCTTTCAGGTCGTATATCTGAAACGTCATCATAAAATTTGTTCTTAAACCATTTTTCCATAATTCCTTGCTGATCATCATTTTCCTTCAAAGCTTTACCCATTGCAGTTGACATAGCTTTGTTGACCGCCGAAACCACCATTTTATCGATGTTCTGCAAGGACCCATTTGAATAATCAATGCCAATGATTTTTTCGCCAAATGCAGAGTTTAACCATTCTTTGTACTCGGGCAACGTTTTTTCTATGACTTCATGGATTGTTGATTGCAGTTTTGCATAAATTTCTGGATCCAACTTTTCAAAATGCGGAATTTTTTCCGAAGGTGCGTTCAGGCGTTGATTTTGCTTTTTGGTTTTTGTAGGCTTTTTGGAGGGGATTTTGGTTGTTGGTTTATTTTTTGGCAAAAATAATCGCTGCTCTATTTATGATCTCTCAAGATAATATTTATGGGTTTAGTGATTAAACTGAAGACTTTACTAGGAGACGTTTTCTTGGAAGTAAACTTGTTAGTAATATGGGACAATTATTTTCAAGGGATATTTCCTTTTTGAGACTGCTGTTTTTTCATTGCTTAAGCGGTTCCAAATCGACCGGAGATTTTCATATCTGTAGTTATCGGCCGTAGGCGAATACAAATAACTGTAATTAGCCCCTGTTTTTCCTTTGATCAGCTTAATTCCATATTCTTGGGGGTTATGCGAAATTTCTGAATCAGGCAAGACCCCAAAACGTGAAACGCTGACTTGATCAATAAATTGGTGGTTTTGCTCTAAGAAAGCAACAGACTTGTTAAAATCCCTGAGAGTTTCTCCTGGAAAATCTACTATCATAAATATCTGAACACGAATGCCATTTTTTGCAGTATCGCGGAGCACGTTTTTAGCAGTTTCTAAATCATACCCTTTTTTCATTTTACGTAGAATTCTCTGGGACCCAGATTCTATGCCAAACCACAAGCCCATACACCCAGCTTGTCGCATTTTCCTAAGCAGTTTGTTGTTTATTTCAGGACGAATTCTGGCATTGCTCGTCCACTGCATTCCAATATTTTCTTCAATCATTAAATCGCAGAATTTTTCTAGCGATTTGATATTACAATTAATCGAGCTGTCATTGAATCGAATTATGGAAGTTCCGTATTTTTCTTTGAGTTTCTTGATTTCAGATACTATGTTTTCTGGTGACCGCATCCGGTACGTGTTGCCCCATAAACGTTTTTCAACACAAAAAACACAGTTTCCAATACAGCCTCTAGATCCAACAATCGGCATTACTGGCATCCCAAATTTATTCTGAGGATATTCATGTAATGGTAAATCATCGTAATCGGGAAAAGGCAAAGCGTCAAGAGATTTAATTAACTGTCGATCTGCATTGGAAACAATTCCGTTTTTAGCAGTTCTGTAGGAAATTCCATCGATTGCCTTTATTGATTTCAAACTGCCGTCATAAGAATTAGCTATCTCAGAAATCGTTACCTCGCCTTCCCCTCGAACTATTACGTCAATTTCTGAATTGATAGAAAGAACTTCTTGCGCTGAGAGGAATGCTGGACCTCCCAAAACTGTCAAAATTCTGGGCTGAATTTTCTTTAATTTACGTGCCAGAAGTATGCTCCACATCAAACCAGTGTGGCTTATTACATGAAATCCCACTATATTTTGCTCTTTGGAATCGTGGGTAACTTCTAAAAACCAATCTTTACAAATTTTCCAAACATCCGATAACGTTGCCTGCTTTGATTCTTCACTGATAATATCTTTGAACATCAAATTTGAGACGTTATAACCTAATTGATCATAAGCCTCTTGTAACATTATTTTTTCAAAAATTTCTTGGCCATCTCGCATAGTCGAATAAATCTCTGCATTAGGAACTTTTTTCCATTTTGCCTTTTTCGTGTTGTTACTTTTTCTTAAAATTTCTCCGGGTTTTATTTCGATTCCTTGATGGAAAAGAGTTAGGTTAAAAGCTTTAATGTTCAGATCAAAGGTACTTACCTTTTGATTATTTGCTCTCAGGCTGGATGTTAAGTATGGAAGTGCTGGATATGGAATTAAAGAAGAAACTGGCGGAATACACAGAAAAACAGACAATTTAGATCATCTAAACCGTCTATGGGTATTGGTTTTTATGGTAGCTACTACCTTCATGGCGTAAATAGGCGAACTGTTTTTCAGTTGATGGCGTTCGGTTTCTGAACCGCAAAGCAGCTTCTTATTTGAATTGTTCGTTCAAAGCTTGACGAATTGCTCCCATCATAGCCTCGTTGACAGCATTCACGATAATGTCATCAATGTTGCTCAGTGGTGTGGGGCATTGGTTGCTGCATGCACTGCACAATTGTGTTGGACAGTCGTTTCCACATGAACTACAGAGTTCTGTCGGGCAATCATCGGCAGCTATCAATGAAGAATTTACCCATTGCTGATATTCCGGTAGAGTTTTTGCTACAGCATCACGAATTGCTGACTGCAGTTTTGCATACATTATAGGATCCAGTTTTTCAATAGTTGGCATTTGTGCCAAAGTTTTCTGTAAACGCTTCTTTTGTGCCGGAGTAAATTTTGTTGCTGATGGAGCAGCAGTTGGTTTTTTTGAGGAAGAAATAGGTGTTGATTTATTTTTTGACAAAAACAATCACTACATTGATGTATCAAGTCGTTTTATTTAATGTTTATTGTGAAGATAATCCGGGCTGGATTATTGGGGAAAATTCTTCAACTTTAGGTTTTTGCTATTTTGGTTTTTTGAGATTCCATCAGGAAATTGTATGATAACAGGAGCTTTAGTATTTCATTTTGGAAAGTGCAGAAGTAGTCTTCTTTTATGCCAAGTTGACCGGTTTTAATGTAGATATCGTAGGCGCATCCTCCGCCGCAAATTCCAATCGCAGCACACCGCATGCAGTCTTTGTTTTTTAGTGTGCCTATTTCCAGCCATTTGTGAAATAAGGGTTCTTCTTGAATTTTCAAATCCTCTTTGATTGGAATTTGATATTTCCCCGACGGATAGAACGCGTGGCAAGGTCCTACTGTTCCGGTTGGCGAAAAAAATATTAGTTGACCAAAGGCGGGGCAATCGTAAATATGGAATATTTCTTTGAAAAAATAATTTGCTCGTCGATTATCGATTCGATCTTCAAACATGTGCAATCGTTTTGCTTTTAAGTAAGCTCCAAAAAGATGGTGAGCGAGTTGTTTTGGGTCAGGAACCTCAAATTTGCTTGGCTCTTTAAGTCTGGTCAACAAGTTGAATCCTATGGTTCTAACTCCCAGTTTCTGGATAAATTCTACTATTTCTTCTGCGTGCATATAGTTCTGCTTTGTGATTGTGCACGATATTCCTGTGTTTACGCCTGCTTCTTTTAGAATAGCTAAGGCTTTGAGTGCTGAGTAAAAGGTTCCTTTTCCATCAGTGAAAACACGGTTTTTATCAATGTTGGCCCATCCGTCTAGTGACAATCCTACGGCAACGTTGTGTTGTTTAAGTTTTTTAGCTATATCTTCCGTTACTAAGCTTCCATTTGTGACGCAGGAAAACAAGAATTTCTTAGAGGCCTGTTCAAGCTTCTCAATAATGTAGAAAACAATTTCGCTATTGCTAAATGGCTCTCCCCCATAAAATGTGACCCTGAATTCTGGGACCTGTTTTGCTTCGTTGATTAGAACGTTTATGACTTTATCTGCTAAATCCTTGGACATTGAAATGCTTGGTCCTTTTAGATTGTTTTCGATAAAGCAATAGCCGCATCTGAAATTGCAGAAGTCAGTCACCAAAATGTAGGCAAGATTGGTTTGTGGTTTTTTTCTTAGAAGGCTGCTTGCGACAGTATCAAATACTTTTTCTTCATCAAAACCTTGAGGCACTATGAATTTTAGTTCGATTAACCTTTTGACGTCGTTACTGACGTCTCCTCTATTTAGATCTGCTAAAATCTGTTCGAACTTTTTGTTGGTTAAGTATTGTTTCTTTAGAGTTAAAGAATTGAAAAGACACTTCGTCGATTCATCAATGTTAAACAGGTGAACAAACGGCGAAAGCATTAATTGGGCAGGTTCTTCGTGCCGCATTTGTTCAGAGGGCTTTCTTTTATTGACAAGAACATTAAGCTTCTTAGATTGTTTCTTACTCAATTTACCCTCAGAAAAAGAAACCACCTTGAATGACCTAAACTGACAAATTATTAAAGTCTTTCCT
>CAVUAM010000005.1:0-181241 GCA_963739495.1 Candidatus Bathyarchaeota archaeon
ATATTGACCAAGGATATTTAGGAGTTGGTTGTGTTTTTCGATGTCTATTCCTATGTTTTTCCACATTTCAACATATTTTTCTGCCATAGCAGTCACATGCCATTTGGAAGGGTATTAAAAAACATCTTATTAAGATTTTGATAAACTCTATTAGAAATATTGATGTTATTGGTGCTTCTTAACCAACAACCTAAACTCCCCATTAGAAATAACCGCCTCAACAACCTCATGCCCGTTATTCTTCACCCAACGTTGAATGTTGTCAAACTCCAAGCTTTCCTTCGCCAACAACCTCCAACAACTGCCCAACAGCCATGCTTTCGAGTTTACGCTTCGTAAACGCCACAGGCATGGGACACATTTTTCCCTTAACATCCAGTTTCTCGTTTTCAAGAGAAGTCGCCTAAAACACAATTACCTTGTCACTGTTACTGTCCACTCAACTAATTCGTGGATAGTTGCAAGCTTCACCCCATCCATCAAGTCAGCTTGGATTAATCCGCGGGCTTCACACAGCTACGCAGGCTTTACTTCGACGCAGCCTTGAATTAAATTTTCAAGATTTTGGCCATAGTCGATTAAACCTTGAGCAGGTTTTTGACCTTTTTTTGCGAGGTAGACGCCGTTTTCAAACAGCCAAATTTTTACTTTATGGCCCTCTATGTCGCAGGTTGCGGCGAATCTTAAGGCTGAGAGTGCACGTTCTTTTGCGTATGGTGCTTCTTTTATTATTATTGTGAAGGTTACCACGATTTTAGCCTCAATTTTTCTGATATTGATTATTTAAAAAGCTAATATAAGCGTTTTCTAAAACAAAAAGCAAATATCACATTAACAATCATTCTAGAACACTAAAACGGGGCAAACAGAATGGAAACCATACGGTTTGATTATCTCCACACTTTTTCTAACAGTCGTTAAAACACATAGCTTCTCGGTACAGCCAAAGAACTCAAAACAAGTCGGGCACAGTCAGCCACCACATTGCCGCATTAGAGAATATTTTGACTCTGAACTCTTCAAACGCACAGCAAACGGTGTAGAAGTCACCGATGCCGGCGCTACCCTCAAAGAAACCGCTGAAAAGATCCTCCAACAAGCCCAAGATGCAAAAACCAAAATATCGCTCTCTAAACTCAGCTTGTCAGGAACCATAAGAATCGTCGCAAGCACCATTCCTGGAGAACACATTATCCCCAGCTTAATTACTGAATTCCAAAAAAAATGTCCGGATGTAAAATTCAAGATAAAAGCTGAAGATAGCCTAAACAGCTTAGCCAGTCTTCAAATAAACAATGCTGATTTTGCTGCAGTTGGCACACTGCAAGGGTTTGAAGAAAAATTCGATTTTCTACAAATCGGTGAGGAACAATTAGTCCTCATTGTACCCTGCAACCACAAGTTGTCTAATCACAAAACAACTAAACTGGAAGAAATCATTGCGTACCCATTCATTAATCGTGAAGAGACTTCAGGCACAAGAAAGGAAATCGAAAAATTGCTCCAAAAAAACAATATTCCGCCTCTGAAGTTGCATGTCGCTTTAGAGCTTGGAAGTACTGAATCCATAATAACAGCGGTTTCCGAAGTCAGAGGGATAAGCATAATCTCTTCAATCGCCGCCAAGAAAGCCCAAGCCGCAGGATTAATAAGAATAATCAAAATTGAAGAGGCAAAAACCCCGAGAAAACTCTACATAGCAAGGCCAAAAAGATCGCTCCTTAAACCGTCTGAGGCTTTTTGGGGATTCTGCAGAGACTACAAATTCAAAAACGAAGCAATCTCGTGCTCTACAGAATAGGACTATTCGGTGTCTTCTTCAAGCTTAACCCAGATTTTTCCCGACTCAACCTTCCACTCAAAAAACTTCAACTTCATGGATGATTCCTCTTCGTATTCGCCTGTTTCCAGGCTGAAGCGCCATTCATGGCAGGGACAAACAATAACTAGGCCATCCAGGGTTCCACCTGAGAAAGCGCAGCCTTGATGTGGACACCGGTTATCTATTACGAAGATTTTGCCTTGCTGCTTAATGAATAAAATTGGTGTACCTTCAACGGTTACAGGTTTCATTTTGCCTTCTTCCACGTCTTTTTCTTCTATTGTGGCTATAAAACCATCAGTGTTTTCCAAGTATTCTGCCTCCGCAAACCCAAATTGATTATGTGCGACAAACATTTAGAACTTTCTAATGTCTCCAAACATGGCAAGACACAAATTGCTTTGGGGTATACCTTTTGAAAATTTGATAGATATTGTTTACAACCTGTTGCGTTGATAACACTAAGGTTTTTCTTGTTTCGTATTTTTTGGTGAAGTGATCGTTCAGTTGTTTACAATTTTGGTTTTGGGGGTATCCTCTGGATGTGGATTATTTTGGGTAGGAAATATTAAGAAGTGTTCATAATAAAATATTAGTCGAGGATTTTGAAATTTGTCTGATTCTAGCGCTAATTCGTTTTTATCCAGCAAGGATGGCAAAGAGGTATTACTCGTTTTTCCAGGTAAATTTAAAGCTCCTGATCCACAGGTTCCACTTTCCCTTCTTCATATAGCTGCTGTGTTAAAGCAAGATGGCTTTAATGTGCGAATATTAGATATGCGTCTTGAAGATTACCGCTATTGTAATTTGGGTAATCCAGTTTTTGTAGGAATAAGTTGTATGAGCGGCATGCAGATTAAGTATGCTTTGGAGTTTGCTCGTTTTGTCAAAACTCAAAACCCTTCCTGTCCACTTGTTTGGGGAGGTGTTCACCCAACATTGCTACCTGAACAAACAGTAAACAATGAGTTTGTTGATGTTGTGGTTCGTGGTGAAGGTGAATTGATCGTCAAACACCTTGCTAACTGCATTTCCAATAATCGACCCATCGATAGTGTTGCAGGAATAACCTACAAGTCTAATCATATCGTTAGAAGTAATCCTGATGGTGAAGTAATTGAGTTAGATGCAATACCTGTCAACTTGCCATACGAACTGCTTCAAACCGATAAATACCCTTCAATAAAGTCAGGTCGAATCCATATTCAGACAAGCCGAGGGTGTCCCCACAAATGTGGCTTCTGTTATAACACTGTCTTTAACAAGCGTAAATGGCGAGGCAAAAGTGCTCAACGTGTTCTTAACGAAATTCAATACATTCTTCATAAATTTCCAAACGTGAAAATTATCGACCCAATAGATGACAACTTTTTTGTTGACCAACAGCGTGTCAAAGATATTTGCCAAGGCTTAATTCTTCAAAACATAAAGATAAAATGGCGAGCTAACTGCAGGCTCGATTACTTCTCAACTTATGACCAGGATTTTGTTAGCCTCCTGGCGAAATCGGGTTGCGTGGAGCTAGATTTCGGTGGAGAAAGCGGTTCAGAACGGCTCCAAGAATTCATCTGCAAAGATGTTACCGCTAGACAGATGATACAGTCAGTAAAAAATCTGAGAAGTTGGGCGCCTTCAATTGAGCCTTATATTTCTTGGCTTAGCGGACTTCCAAACGAAATCCTATCTGGACATGGTCAAAACCTTTGATTTGATGGATAAATTGAAGGAGGCAAATCCGCTCACTCAACATTACGGCATTTTCATGTATACTCCTTTTCCGAGTCCAATGCTTGAATCTCTTGCATCTGACTTTCGATCTCCACAATCGCTTGAGGACTGGGGAAACATCGATGTCTTTCATTTCCGACCGCCATGGCATTCCAATGCCTACGTAGAGAAACTAAAGGCAATATCTGCAGTATCTAGATACGCGTTTTACCCGAAATCTCGAATTGATGAGCACGGTTTAGGCTTTAAACTCGGCTATAATGTCATTAATCGAATCGCTTGTTACCGTTGGAGGCATAGGTACTTCGGTTTTCCAGTTGAGTTGAAAATGGCTAATGCCCTTGCGAGGCGGCTTAAGGGGTTCTTGTGACATTGTTCTAATGAAGTGGATAGTGTTTTGTTTTCTCTAATTTTTCTTAGTTTACAACTTCTAAAGCATTCACCATCATTAAAACATAAAACATTGACTAACCACATCATAAAAGCTTTTATCTTTATTCAGGTTAACCTAAAAACAAAGATTTTGCCATTTTAATATCTACAAAAGTTCAACACTTATTCTTAATGAACAACCTTAATTGCTAGACCGATCCACCTTTAATTGATGTTCCAAGTAAGGACAATGCGTAGTGAAGACCATACTTTTGCAACCCAGTTAGCCAATACAATGAATTGGAATATGGCGCCTGAAGATTTTCAGTTTATGGCTTCGCTTGAACCTAAAGGTTGCTTCGTTCTTTTTGATGGTTTAAAACGGGTGGGAATTGCCACTTGTATAAGTTTTGCCAAGGTAGGCTGGTTTGGTAACCTTATTGTGCAAGAGGATTACCGCCGCAGAGGGGCAGGAAGCACCCTCGTTACTCATGCGGTTGACTATCTGCATGACAAAGGTGTAAAAACTATTGGACTCTATGCCTACCCAAGCCTTACCCACTTTTATGGAGGTTTAGGCTTTAAGTTCGATGAGGATTTCTCTGTCTTACATATGGAACATTTTGGATATTCCACCGCTCAGACCTTGCAAGCTGTTGGAAGACAGCAGTTTTCCTCGATAAACAAGTTTGACAATCAATGTTTTGGCGGAGACAGGAAAAAACTCCTTGAATCGATAGTTCTCGAAAAAGGCAACGCTAGTTACTATTTTTCAGACAGCAGTGGTCTAGTGGGGTATGTTGCAGCAACAATTTATGAAACAATGGCTTGGATTGGACCCTTAGTTTGCCTGACATCGAGAAATGATGTCGCCAATTTACTCGTCGAAGCAATTCTTACCAAAGCAAGCGGAAAAAGTGTTTACGCGGTGGTTTCTAAAAAAGAAGTTGCACTGCTTGAGCTATTCTTTAGTTTAGGGTTCAAAGAAGAATTTTTCGTTTCACGAATGTTCTTAGGCGAAAAATCAGCAAGAAATTGTATATACTTGGCTGAATCTTTAGAAAGAGGATAGTTTATGGAAGATTATTGTAGACTTTTGCTTGATGATTTCTTGAAGACTTCTTTTTCAACCGTGGAGGTTCTGGTTCAAGGCGCTATGGCTTTGAAGGGTCAGAATAGTAACCGCAAAGTTACCTTGTTCCGTTATTTTAACGGCAAAAAAGTTTCTTTCTCTTTTTCCGATGAACGATTCTACCTACGTGGGTCAGTTGAATATACTAATCCGCAGTTGACAGTTGAGGAAGTTCAAGGCATAATTGGGACTCGTCTACTTGAAACATGTGCTAACTACTTCTTCGAGCGCGGGTTACATCAACCCAACGACGACGACGTAGTTGCACTTGCAGAGTTGCTTAAAAAACCCACGCAAGGCTATATCGTTCCTTTTCTCCTAAACACAGATGATGTGGAAGCTGACCGCTACTCCATGAATCCGCTCAAACAATCAATCGTGGACAGTGGACAGAGCGCTTTTCCCGCAGCCAACGTCAAAACAGACCAGCTGAAAATCGATGAAGCATACCTCAAAAAGTACGATGGCACATTAATTTCCCAAAAAGAAGCGACGCTAATTAAAGAAAGCCTCCGAGTAAACAACGGCTCATACCTTGACTTGGTCGATTCAATAAAATATTCTCAATTAAAAGAGCTGTCCGAGTTCTTTGGTATGGACCTCTCACTCTACACGTTACGAATGCCACTTTCAACCTTGCAGGCTGAGAATAAAGATGGCCTACTTCATTACATCATCAAAGAAAGCAACCGCGATTATGCTTCCATAGAAGAAGCGTACACCTGTATGGGTCGCAGCATGAAAAATCGCACAACCCTCTTAACGGTGCCGCATTCCCCAAAAGGCTTTGGTTCCAAACGTGCAGCACGAGGCAAACTGCACTTTGAAAACGGCAAACTACTCGATGCCACCATCAAATACAAAACTACGCCGCTCTACCCTAACGCCATGGACCCTGAAGACGTAGCTGTCGCAGTATGCGATGACAGCTTCACTGTAACTGGCGAAAAACTTTCCGATTACAGTTTTATTGAGACTCCTTCTTCTCCCCAGTTCTTCCTATACTCTATAGGGTCACCGGAAGATGCGACAGTTTGGCACGGCGTCGGGGCATTTGCAGCTCCACAGCTTCTTCAGAGTTATCGTTCAGGTCGCATAGCCTGTCGGGAAGGAAGATTAATTAAGAATTTAAGCGAAAAATTCAACATTAAAGTAGATGTTCCATTACAGTTTAACCTTGCACCCGAAGGCATATGGAGCCATCCAATCCATCGCAACATAGATGCCAGCATTGGTAGCGTAGAAGACCTTCCGGACCTGGCGCATCGAGGAATGAGGCTTGAGTACCTTCCATCTTTCAAGTAGGAGCCGACTTGCAGTTTGACCGCAATAGAATATGCGATGTTTAGAATTTTACGATTGTTTAGAAAACTCCCTTTTAATATACTTGGGGTTGGAAACCAAAAGGTTATTTTCACAGAGTTTTTCAAAGGATTCGAGAATGTTGAAGCTGTAAAAGGTATTTTTGGTGAAAAAACCGTGGAAATTCTAAGTCACCTCACAGTCGAGATTAGCTGGATAATGGGCTACATGTATGTGGATGGTTCAGATGGGCACCTTGTGATAAGCAAAGGCTACCTAAATAATGGCGACAAAATTGACATTTACCTTGACCTAATCCATGAATTATGCCATGTGAAACAGTTTAAGGAGGGCAAAGAACTCTTTGACCCTCGATATGAATACGTCGATAGACCCACGGAAATTGAAGCATATCGTTACTGCATTCAAGAAGCAAGAAGGTTAGGTCTGAGCGAGGAAAGGATCCGCTGTTATCTTTGGACTGAGTGGATGGGTGAGGATGATTTCAAACGGTTGGCAAAATCAGTTAACGTTCAAC
This sequence comes from Candidatus Bathyarchaeota archaeon, assembly GCA_963739495.1. Lineage (GTDB taxonomy): Archaea > Thermoproteota > Bathyarchaeia > Bathyarchaeales > Bathycorpusculaceae > Bathycorpusculum. Next base: position 6,895 of record CAVUAM010000005.1, read on the forward strand.
TTGCCAGTGCTTCATAGTAAACTTTGAGCATTTTTTGAGCGCATATGTCCCACGTGAAGCTGTCAGATACAAACCTGCGGCCATTGGCTCCCATTTTTTGTCTTAAAGTTCTATCGGAAAGAAGCTTCAGCAAGGCATCTGTCAATTCCCCAGTGTTTCCGCGTTTAACCAGAAGTCCAGTTTCGCCATTGTGAACGGCTTCGTTGATTCCGCCCACATCAAAAGCAACAACTGGTTTGCCTGATGCTTCTGCTTCAAGTAACACGATTCCTTGACCTTCTTGAATGGATGGTAGAACAAACACGTCAGCGCAACTGTAGACTGCTGGAAGCATATTATCTTTGAGGTTACCCGTGAACAGAAAGTTGCCTAAAAGATTAGCTGCCTTAAGCCCGGCAGTTAACTGGTTTTTTAATGGTCCATCACCTACAATTAAGAATTTGGTGTTAGCTTTTTCTTTGACTATTCTTTTAGCTGCTTGAACAAGAAATGGTAATCCTTTCCTTGGGATTAGGCTTCCAACAAAAAGCACACATGGCTCATCGACCAATCCAAACTTGCGTCTGCTCTCTTCTGGGTTAATTTCAGGCTTGAATTTTTCAACGTCGACGCCGTTTGGAACTATCCGGACCTTGCTATTGTCAATGTGGTAGTTTTTTTGGATTTTTTCAAGTGAATAATTGCTTATTGTAACGATTAAAGTTGAGTTATGTGCCATTTCCTCTTCCAGCTTGGCAAGATTGTGCATAAAAAAGTTTGCGAATCTACCCCTGATCGATGGGTAACCTTCTTTTTTTGCTTGTTCATACTCGTCGGCGAGGACACCGTGGATTGTATGTATGAATGGCTTTTTGATTTTTTGTTTCTCAAGCGTCTTGGGAAATCCATACCCGCTTACTGCATGCGCCTCGTAAACGTCAGCATTGATACTTCTGGCTTTTTTTGCTAAACTTCGGTTAAAAAACCAGTTGTCCAACGGAAAAATTCTGTCTGTTGAGTAACAAGGGACGAAACTTACTCCATTAAGTGAGATGTTTTTTTTGAATCCTGCCTTCGTTCCGCTGTAAACGGTTATGTCAGTTTGGTCTTGCAGCCGCTTAGTCGTTTCAACTATACGCCGCTCAACTCCCCCAAAGTATAGATGAGGCGGCTGGGTGTTGAAGACGGCTAACCGAAACTTATCCACGCAGGGTACCATCCAGGCTTATTGTTAGACGTGGTTTCAGATATAAGTTAACAGGCAAGCTGTCAAACTGCAACATTTTGCTCCTAAACCAAACAAACAATGTTCATAGATAACAAGTTTCTTGCGTTCTTAAGATAGAAAAGGTGTAAAGGTTCAAGAAGTGTGAGACCGTCTACACAGCTGACCAATAAAGTTAGTTTCTAATTTCTTTATTCGCTCTGCAGTTGTACTTTTTGGATAGTCATTTTGCATTTTTTCTTTTAGTGCAACATAACTTTTTTATTGGATGTTTTGTATCGAATATGATAGCAGTTACTGACGAATGTTTTGTGCGTGGAAAAATTAAGTATCCAAAACTTTCGCTGTATATACTAAGCTTATTCTTAGTGTACCTTCTTTTCTCTGGTTTAGCACATGGTTTGTTGCATGATGCCCTTGTATTCATGGGTTATTTTGGAACTTTCCTCGCGGGTTTACTTTATCCCTTTGCATTAACTTCGGCGGCGGGTACAGGTATACTTCTGATTCTCGCGAAAGAACAAAACTTGCTCTTAGCAGGAGTAATAGCTGGAATTGGTGCTCTAATAAGTGACATTATTCTCTTCCTTTTTATCAGACATTTCTTTAATGATGAGGTACAAAGACTCTCGAAAGAAAAAGTTGTTCGAACTGTTAGTAGATGGATTCCTAATTCTGTTAGAGTATATTTGCTTGCGTTCTTTGCCGGTCTACTAATTGCCTCTCCCCTTCCGACCGAAATTGGCATCATGTTGATGACCTCAATTAGGAAAATATCCTTGAAGAAATTTGCAATCATAGCATATATCTTACATGCAAGCGCAATCTTCATAATTCTTCTAATAGGCAGAACAACATAAGGGAATTTTTGTCGCTTATGAGGAGGAAGCCCTTTAGGTATTTTTGGGTTTACAATTTAAATAATTAACCAATATTAGATTTCTAAGTATAGGTCGAATGATGGATATTAAAATTAGCAAGAAAATCCTCGTCGTCTCGCTCTTTTTGATTTTAATTATTGTAGTTAGTCTGGTCGTTGTTTTTTTCCAAAACGAAAAATCTACTGCCAGAATTGAACCTCAGGCACCAAGTTACATTGATAGCAGCAAAATTTTTCTGTTGTCTGCAAATTCAAGCTATAGCTATAACGGTTTGACCCGTTGCTTTGTAGTTCATCTGTCAGTACGAAATGACTACACGCTTCAGAATCCCGTAGATAATGAGACTGGCACGCAAGGCTACACTTGGTTTATCCTATACACTAAATTGTACGATAAGAACGGGAATCAGATTAGTGCTCAACCTTTCATTCCGTCGGGTCAACATCCAAATTATAATCAACAAAGCTTGAGTGTCGGTGAAACAGCATCTTTGGATGTCTTAATGGCTACGACAAGTCATGATATTGACCATTACACCTTAACTTTTGGGTGGCTTGGGTCATTTCCCGCTCCATAATATTTTGAACAACACTTGCCTCGGGTTCCCTCTAAAATTCATGCCACCGAAAAAGTGAACTTGGAAGAGTTCTGAAAAGTCTTACCGACTTTTTGCTTTTATTTTGAAGGACAATAGAGAAGAGATCACAGGTTAGTCAGCGATAACCTTTATTCTTCGCCGTATCCGTGTTCCAGCCTGCCGTGGGTTTTTTTGTAGTTGTATTCGTGTTGTCCTTTGTTATCGCTGAAGGCCAAGAGATGTTTTTGTAGGTCTGCATGTGTTAAAAAAATGCAGGCACAGTGTGGGCATTTGTAGAGTTTGTTGCTGTTAGTTTCTTGTGTCATGTTTTCGCCTAGTGGATGTTTAGGTATATTTTCTTGCCGTCCAGTTCAGACTCGTGCCATTCAGCTTCAACTTCGCTTCGGCTCGCATGCAGATAGACTTTTCTGGCTCTAACTAAACCAGCCATCTCCACCAGGTAAGGCTCCAAAAAGCCAATGCTTTCCGCATCCAACTCGGCAATGTGAACAGATTCCAAAGTCTCAGTGGGCACAAAACCCTTCTCTTTACGTAGAGCCTGCACACGTCTGGCTAAATCGCGCATAATGCCTTCGCCGAGCAACTTATCGTCTCGTTGCCCGCTTAGGAACACGGTTATTTCGTCTATCTGGCTGGAAACCCAGTTTTCGCCTCCAACATATTCAGGAACCGCACTGGAGTATTCAACCGCTTTAACGTTGGTCTGCTCCAAGAACAAAGCCTCAAGGCCTCTTAGGGCAAGCAGGGTTTTTTCTGGTGCAACAACGACTGTTTTAGCTAATGGCCATCTGCGTTTTAGTTTTCCCTGTTGTCGTGCAGCGTAACTAATCGAAACAGCCTTCAGCATAATGTCAAATTCTTCTTCCAAAGGTTTGTTGCGCATCTGCTGATTTGATGTTGGCCAAGCCGCAAAATTGACTGATTCTGGCAAGTCTGCTTCCAGTTGCCTGAAGACTTTTTGGTAGAGTGCTTCGCTTAGGTATGGTGTAATTGGGTTGAACAACAATGTTACCGTTTTTAATGTATGATGCAGCAATGCATAGATGGTTTGACGTCGCTCAAAGGTTTCAGGTTCATCCGTCCACAACTCTTTGCGAATCATCGGAACATAAAGCCTACTGAGCGTTTCAATCACAAAATCCTCCAAAACAGACACTGCAACATTAAACTCGCATGTCTCAAGCTTCTGGGTGAACTCATCGATTTTCTGCTGCAATTTCGACATGAGCCACCGATCTGCCGCTTGCAGCTCTCCCGCTTTGAACGCCCATGCCAAAGTGCACTTTTTAGGGTTAAACTTGTCAAAGGTTGCGTTTTGCATGAAGAATCTGCTAAGGTGGTAGAGTGTTGATAAGACTTGGTAGGGTCTTCGCGTTAGCTCCTGCATGTCGAAACTCATAAAGTCAGCAGGCGAACACTTGCGCATCATGTAGAAACGGCATAGGTCAGCACTGTTCTTCTCAAGCAGTTTGTTGGTTTCAATGACGTTTCCGAGGCTCTTGCTCATTTTTCTGCCTTTTGAATCCTGTGTTAACCCCTGGAAAAGAAACGCCTTGTAGGGCGCAACAGGTTTCCCAGTCAAAATAACATATTCCAGCAGTAGCGAGTTTGCCCAACCACGTGTTTGATCTATGCCTTCAGTTAAGAAAGAAGCAGGAATGAATTTTTCAAATTCTTCATCGGTGAACCGGGCATAAGGTGAAGCACCGCTGTTATGCCAAGTGTCCAAGACAAAATCTTCACGACGCATGGCTCCCCCGCATTTCTCACATTTTAACGTTATTCGATCAACCCACGGCTTGTGCAACTCAAAGTTCTCAGGAATCGGTTCTTGCGCTTTTTCTATTAGTTCCTTTTTGCTTGCGACCAAGTTTTTATTGCCGCATTTCTCGCAAGTCCAAATTGGCAGTGGTGTGCCCCAGATACGTTCGCGGCTTATGCACCAAGGTTTTCCCTCTTTGAGAAAACCTAAGAAGCGGTTTTTGGGTTCATTGAAGAAACAATCAATTTTGTCGGCTGCTTCGAGGACCTTTTGGTTTATTTTGTCGGTTCGCAGGAAATACTCTTTGCGCGCCAGCCAAACTAGCTTGTGGTGGCTACGCCAGCAGGTTGGGTATTCGTGCTTGATTTTCTTCACTTTGACAAATGCGTTGCGGTTGCGAAGCTCCTCAACTACCAGCATGTCTGCGTCGCGAGCAAATACTCCTGTAAAGATGCCTGCGTCGTTTGTGAATTTTACTTCGTCATCAAACGGAACAAAAATTGGGACTCCCCTGCGGTTTGCAGCCCAAAAATCGTCCTCGCCGTTGCCAGGAGAAAGATGCACAACACCCGTGGCGGTTTCTGTATCAACAAAGTCCTCTGCTATGACTTTATGGACTAAGGGGTGTTTAGTTTCAAGTTCTGCCTGCTTAGGAATGATATCTTTTAGCGGGTAATCGTAAGCTGTTCCTTCTAAACTTTTGCCAGTCATAGATTCCGAAATTTGGTAATTTATGATTTCGAGTTCTGCCATTACTGGATCTACACGTTGCCGCATCATTATCCAAGTTTCTTCGCCAACCTTGACTTTGACGTATTCGGCTTTTGGTTGTACCGCGAGCATTGTGTCGGTTATGATTGTGAACGGCATGGTGGTCCAGACTAGGAAGTACTCGTTTTTTGTGCCTGTGACTTTGAATTTGAAGTATACCGATGGGTCCTCAACTTCTTTGTAACTGCCCTCGTAGCCGACTTCAGCGCTGCTAAGGCTTGTTTGGCATCCAGGGCAGTAAGCCACAACGTAGTGTCCTTCTTCAAGCAGGTTCTGTTCCCATGCACGTTTCAGGTAGAACCATTCACGTTCGATGTATCTGTCCTTGTAGGTCCAGTATGCTTTGTCCTGATTGATTGCAATGCCTAGTTTTCCATCAGCGTCAAGCCACATCTGATGATAACGCATAATCGCCTTTTTGCATTCCTCAATGAAGCGTTCCATACCGTATTTTTCGATTGATTCTCGCTTGTTCCGCACTCCAAGAAGCTTCTCTACCTCAAGCTCAACTGGGAGCCCCTGACAGTCCCATCCTGCCCAAAACGGCATATAATAGCCCTCCATGGTCTTCCATCGATAGCGAATATCCTTCATGATGCGTCCACGTGCATGGCCAATGTGTGGGATACCGTTCAGTGTCGGTGGGCCTTCCACATAACCCAAATTACCCTTGGCAGTTTTTTCAAGTAGTTCAAGTTTGTTGCGGAGGTCGTTTTTTGTCCAGAATTCCCGCATTTCCGCCTCGAGAGCAAGAGGAGTATAGTTGGTCGGCAAGCTTTGGTTTTGGCCAGCTTCGTTTTGGGATGTCAAATCTATTACCGTAACGCAAAATATGCTAAAAGACTATATAAAGTATAAACAGAGCTCGTTTCCCATTATAGTCTTTTTTTTAGTAGTTGTTGAAATTTTTTGTATGCAAGAACTTTTTTTCTGGTAGCTTTTTGAGGTGTTTCTGGTTTGGCTTGTAAATCTGGTTTTGTTTGGTTGTAGTCATAGGAGTTACCAGCTTTTTTCGATGTTGATAGTTATAGACTGGGTGATTTTAGGAAGATTAAGTTGACTTCCGCCAATGAGTAAGGGTATAAATAATACGCTGACTAAATAAAAATAGGTAATAAATTTCTTAATTATGAAATATTGACAGGTGAACACCATGGCAAAGAGTAATGCAAAGAAAGAAGAGTCGCCTTCACAGCTTATCGACTCTAGAATTCAGGGATCTAGGCGATTGGCGTGGAGAAACGTTAGCCAAAGTGCGTCAGCTAATAAAGGAGGCGGACCCAGAAGTAGTTGAAGAGTGGAAGTGGGTGAAGCCAACGAACCCTGGGACTCCAGTCTGGTCCAATAGCGGCGGCATCTGCACAGGGGAGACATACAAGAGTTCCGTCAAGCTCACTTTCTTTAAGGGTGCTTCGCTGGAAGACCCTTCTCACCTGTTCAATCAGCCTGGTACCGTCAGGCGCGCCATCGACATCCATGAAGGCGAGAAGATTGATGAGGAAGCCTTCAAGACCCTCATTCGTGCCGCTGTTAAATTAAACGCTTCCACGTCCCGCTAGTGCTAACAGGTTTAGATTGCGGATTTTGGTATTACTCTTCGGTTTGGGTTTGTGGGACAATTATCAAGGTGCGTTTGCAATATAAATCTAAATAAGAACTGGAAATAAAACAGCTAAGAACCAATAATTATCCGCTATTTCTTCGGCATTATTTTAAATATCTGCATAAACGTCAATTCCACGCAATTCTCTTAGTTTCAAAATGCCCAATCAACAATTCAAAAGAACGTCAACCTCTATTGTTCCACCGAAATAATACCGCAGAGAATATTCAAATCTCCATCAAAAGGCTGAAAATGTCAATTCGCAAGAAGATCGTTGCTCTGACGCCTTCTTCTATTCAAAACAGTTCCCCATAATCACCGAAAGCTCTAAATGCACTCAGTGTGGTGTTTTTTCAGAAATGGGCCGGTAGATCAGCCTGGTATGATCGCCGCGTTCGCAACGCGGAAGCCGCGGGTTCAAATCCCGCCCGGTCCACTTGAAACCATTATCAACGTTATACTATTTGCTTTGAGTCATTAGCAGATTTACAGCCAGTTTCAAGGTATTTTCATATGTCTTTGATAGGTTTAGTCTCATTTCACGCGCTAAATATGCGAATTGAGCATTCAAATATGCTGTTTAATTCGTGTTACAAATATATGATATGATAGAGCCAATTCAGCTTTATCTACCCATGTTTCTATTGGATCTTGGAGATTTCAGCTTGTTCGCTGTTGATTCCTCGCCAATTAATCCTGTAGCCAAGTTTCACCAAAACATTGGCTGAGTCTTCTACTCCTTCTTCTTCGATGATCCCTGCTGCCTCCCTTAGCGATAATTTTCCTGCTTCGCCGATAGCTTCTTTGATTTTTCTACCAATTTGCAGAAGCTTTTCATTACTAACTAAAACATCAGCCATCGCAACATAGTCGGAAGGGGCATTTGCAGTTAAAAAGGCTCGTGCCGCTTCTTCAGAGATCCCAATTCTCGCTGCAAATTCGCCAAAAGCAACTACCGGTTCAGTAAATTTGATTGGCAAACCCTGCAAAATCTGTATCTCTTTAGATTTAACGTCTTCGAACTTTGTTTCCAAGTACTTCAGAATCGACGCCAAGGGAATTTTGTCGCGATAATAAATTAAGTCAAGCTGAGGGCGTTTTTCCAAAGCCGAGAGTTTTTCGCATGACAAAGCCTCATTGACCAATAGAAGCATCTTTGATTCTACCTGCTTTAACTTCTCTATCTTTCTAAGCAGATATTGTTCTGTCCAGAAACCAACAATTTCCAAATAGATTTTGATTCCTGCTTTTTCAAGGGAGAAATCAGGAATAATCACTTGTTTCCCAGCAGACACAGGCTCAGGTTCCCTTTTCAGCAACCAGCCTGAAGTTAAGGCTTGAAACTGAGAAGCGAAAGCCTCTTCGATGGAGCTATCGTAAGTTATAGTCGTCAAGAACGTTTTTTTTAGTGGCACGGAGTTCCTTTGGCTTTCAATCTTGAAGTCGCAGATTTCGTTTGTGAACCTCCAAAGAACCTTTGCCTTAACAATCCATTCAGAATTAGCAATAATGATGGGTATAAGTTTTGCAATGCCTACTCCATACCTTCGAGTAAGCTTAAACAAGCTAGCTGGGCCATCTATTTTCACCCAAAACCCATTTTCTCTGTAAACTTCATAGATTAACCCAAACTTCTTTATTGCATGGAAGAGGTTTTGCCAATTGCCCGAAGCCGTGAAACTGAGCTCTGTGGCATCAAAAAGTAGCGTCTGTGTCAAACTCAAATTGTACTCGCTAAGCAACTCCGAGGCTGAGGGAGCAGAAAACTTTTCGAGAACCAATTCACTATCTAAATCCGAGTAGAAGTGTGCCTCAACTTCCTCTGTCGAGAGAGACATTTTTGAAGCCACAATCTCTAGGATTCTTTGTCTGTTCTCCGAAGTGGTAGGTAAACCAAATTGTTCGGTGGCTTGAAATATTTTTCTCCTCAAATCAACCGGATTTACTTTGCTATGGCAGACAAAGGTGCTTTTCCGGTCTAGCAGTAAAGATAAAGCCCTAACAAAGCGGTACTCATAGCCTTTATCTTCAAGCTCAGCAACCATGGCTTTTAGAAATTTCTTCTTTTCCCCAGTGTGTTCTCGGTATGTTGCTATCAGAAAGTTAGCAGCCTCCTCGTTACTGCTTGAGGGTTTAGCGTAGCGAGGCAGAATCTCGCCTTTCCTCTTCCGCACTAAAAGCAAGTCACTTGGAAGCATCTAGGACGCTTCTCCAATTTTTTGGTGACGCCTACGACTGGTACCCACTTCGATAGTCTCTTTGGAAATTATCTCAATTAAACGAGCCAATTTGCCTTCCTTTTTCCTGAGTAATCGTCCAAGTCTTTGGACGTATTCTCTATTACTACCCGTTCCACCTAAAACTAAGCCTACTGAAGCATCAGGCACATCCACACCCTCATCTAGAACCTGAGAAGTAACGACAACAGGGTATTTGCCATTCCCAAAATTTGAGAGTATTTCTCGGCGTTCTTCTCTTGGAGTCTGATAGGTTATCGCCGGAACCAAGAAACGCAAGCTAACTTTGTAGACCAAATCGTTGTGTAGAGTAAAAATCAGAATTTTTTCTTTTCCGTAAATCTCAAGCTGCTCGGCTAATACCGTTAGTTTGGCTTCCGAGTTCACCGCAACCTTCACTGCTCGATTTCTTGCTAGCAGTGCTTCGCGTGCTTTTGGATCTCTGCCCGTAGTCATTATAAATTTTTGGAAGTCAGCAGAGCTTCTTAAAGTAATTCTGTGCTGTTGAAGAAATCTTCTAAAAATGCTAATTTGAGACTCGTATATTTGCTGCTCTTGAGGCGTCAGTTCAACTGATATTTTCTCGTATGTATATGGTGATAGGTGTTCTCCAGCAAGTTCCTCGGCGCCAACTGAATAGACAAGGTCGCCGATGAGTTGTGAAAGCAACACGTGTCTTTGATCCGCTCTTTCATAAGTGGCAGTTAATCCCATGCGGTATGGTGCAATGTACATTTCGGCTATTTGCATATATCCTGGGGAAGCTAAATGATGTACTTCGTCGAAAACAATTAGCATGAACTTGTTTCCAAGCTGTTCTGCATGAATGTAAGCTGAATCATACGTTGTAACTGTTACCATTCGCAGAGTGTTTTCGCCTCCGCCTATTGCCCCCGCTTCCAAGTTGAGATACTCTTTGATGCGTTTTCTCCACTGATCAACCAGGTCCAAGGTAGGAACCACAATGAGGGTCTGCACTTTCAATTGTTGAATTGCTTTTAGTGCGATGAAAGTCTTTCCAGCCGCGGTAGGCAACACTAAAACTCCCCTGTTGCGTGTTTTGCACCAATTGTTCAACGCCTCATTCTGGTAGTCCCTGAGGATAATCTTACTTCTAAGCTGTTCAAGGGGCGGTAGAATAGGAACATCATCTTCAAATTGAAGCTTGCTTTCAGCCAAGTATTCTAAAACTTCTCGATAATAGTATGCCTTAATTCTGTAGCAACCCACTCGTAGGTCCCATTTTCCGTATGGAGTCCCTGCTTGTCCTTTCAAGAGAAGTGTGCCTTTGTCAAACCACAAACGAAGCATAACATTGAATCAATTACAAGTCAATTAAACTTGTCTTAAAACGTTTTAATATAGAAAAATTTTCAATAAGAATTACTCAATCTAAATTGCCTTACACTGAGTTCTGTGTCTCTTGATTACGACCACTACAAAGTGTATACTTTATGTGTCTTATCTGAAAATCAATTACTCGGTCTCCAAGAAAGAATTTCAAAACAACCATCATAACATACGAAAATTATGATGCAAAAATCAATATCTTTTATTGAGGCAGTCATAAGATTGTTTATTTAGACAGATCAATACTGACTTGTTAGAAAAATTCTCGCGGTAGAGCTCATGGTAAATATAATTAATCGAGAAAAGCTTATTGAAAATGGAGAAACCTCAGATATTCGCAGAGGTCGTGACCTAGCTCTTCAGTGTCTTGAGCAAGCAGTTAATGCTGCCGAACCTAAGCGGCTGATTAAGGCAAAAGTGAAAGTTGAAAACGATCAGCTTCAGGTGGAAGGCTGTACCTTTGACTTAAGGAAGTTCAAGCATGTTTACGTTGTAGGGGGTGGCAAAGCAGGAGGCAAAATGGCGCAAGCCATAGAAGAGATATTGGGCAACCATGTAACCGCTGGAATCGTAAACATACCTTATGGTACAAGTCAAAAAACAAACGTTATAGAACTCAACGAGTCCAGCCACCCAGTTCCTGACGAAGCAGGAGTAGCTGGTACGCTTCGCATTATGATGTTAGCCGAACAAGCAAAGAAAGATGATTTAGTTATTTGCCTTATTTCAGGTGGCGGGTCGAGTCTAATGGTGCTTCCTCACGAAGGCATATCCCTCAAGGATAAGCAAGCACTTACAAATTCGCTCCTAAAAAGTGGCGCCGCAATAACCGAAATCAACATTGTCCGAAAACATCTTTCAGCTTTCAAAGGCGGATGGCTAGCAAAAAAAGCTTATCCAGCAACGCTCCTCAACCTTGTTCTCTCAGATGTTCTGGGAGATCCACTCGATTCAATCGCCTCTGGTCCGACTGTTCCTGATACATCAACATTTGGTGATGCAAGAAAAATCCTTAAAAAATATGATTTATGGTTGAAGGTACCGGTTTCTATCCGCAAGATTCTTTCTGAGGGCGAAAGAGGACTGCTTCAGGAAACACCTAAACCCAACGATATTGCTTTTGAAAAAGTTCACAATTTAGTGATCGGTAACAACCGAACAGCTTGTATGGCCGCTATTGACTTCTTAGGTTCTAAAGGACTTAATACATTATTATTAACTGATATGTTGGCGGGAGAAGCTAAGAAAGTTGGAAAAGCATTAGCAAAACTTGCTGGTGAAGGTTTTGTCTGTGCCGATAATTCTAGATCTCTGGGGATTGTCGCTGGTGGAGAAACAACGGTAACCGTTAGAGGAAAAGGGTTGGGTGGCAGAAATCAAGAGCTGGCATTGGCCGCCGCTTTAAACATTAGAGAATGTGAGGGATGCGTAATTGCTTCTTTTAGTACAGACGGAATTGATGGGCCAACAAATGCTGCAGGTGCAATCATTGATAGATCTACGCTTGAAACGAGCAAGGCAATTATGTTTGGATCCGGAAAAGTATATTGCGAATAATGATTCCTATAATTTTTTCTCAAAACTTGGGGACCTTATCTACACAGGATCAACAGGAACCAATGTTAACGATCTATCTGTGATTTTAGCCTTGAAAGATTAATTTAGCTCCATGACATTGGGTTACTTTAAACTTTTTTGTAACTTTCATTAACCCTTTTAAGAATCTAAGGTATCAAGATTGGAATCCTGAGCGAATCCTATTTTAGAATGCATTCATAATGTTGGTGGAACAAAAATGAATGAAGATTCCGCATTATCGTTGGACGCTCAAGTGTACTTACATGATATAGAAAAAGCGGATATATTGGTGGGAATTCCGTCTTTCAATAATGTGCTGACAGCAAGTTACGTTATTTCTCAAGTGACCAAGGGTCTAGACACTTACTTCCCAAATTTGAAGTCAGTAATTTTTGTCGCAGATGGAAACTCAAAGGACCAGACGTTGTATTCAGTGAAGAAGGTTTACTTGCCTTCCGAAGTAAAGTTAATTCCAGCAATCTACATGGGAATATCAGGAAAAGGAAGCGCGGTCAGAGCTATCTTTGAGGCCGCTTGTCATCTCAAAGTTAAAAGTGTAGCGCTTGTGGATTCAGATTTACGCAGCATAACCCCAGAATGGATGCAACTATTAATTGCTCCTACAATGACAGGAACAGGTTTTGTAGCACCCTATTATAACCGTTACAAATACGATGGAACAATAACCAACTTTTTATGTTATCCAATAACTGCAGCCCTTTTCGGTAAAGATATCAGACAACCGATAGGAGGAGATTTCGGATTTTCAATCGAACTGGTGAAAGACATTTTGGATTCCCCTATGTGGGATTTTCCAGATGTTAGCCGTTTTGGCATCGATATTTTTGAAACTTTAACTGCTTTGGCCAAAGGATATGATGTGAAGCAAGCACCCTTGGGAGTGAAGAATCATGACGCTAAAGATCCTTCCAGCCAGCTTGCCTCTATGTTCCGTCAAGTAATGAACACAATGTTCACATGCATAGAACAATACGAGTCAGTCTGGAAAGAAATAAATGGCATTTCTAAAACGCCAATGTCTGGCGAAGCTAAATATAAGGATACTAGTGAGTCAATTGAAGTTTCCTTACCCGCAACTATAGCGGCATTTAAAAACAAATATCCCTTTTACTTAGATATTTACAGTTCAATTTTGGAACAGGATATTCAAAATAAATTCGCGGAGCTTCAGCTTTTAGAAAACTCCAATATCGAATTTCCCTCCGAAATATGGGCGAAAACAGTTTACTCTTTTATCGCCGAATTCCATAGAACACCAACATTCTTCAGAGAGAGATTAATAGATGCATTAAGGGTGCTTTGGATTGGAAGAGTAGCTGTTTTTCTAAAAGAAACTTGGGAAAAAAGTCGAGAAGAATGCGAAGAAAAAATCGTTGAAGAAGTAAAAACCTTCGAAAAACTCAAGCCCTATTTGATTGGCAAATATTAATTATTTCAAGGTGCCTATTGGGCTCGTACAATTAACTCGATTTCTTTCCAAACAGCTTTTTTATCAGCTGTTTTATTTACAAAAAAGGACTTATCAACAATTTTCAGCATAGTTAAATCATTAGCGCTATCTCCAACGCCTATGCTGAAGATATTATTAAACTGCTGTAAAAAGAGTTTTTTTAAAATTGATGTTGCTTTTCCTTTATCACAATTTCCAAGTGCATGAAGATATCTTCCGCCCCTGGTAGAACAAAGGCCCTCATCGCTAATAGCGTCTAAAACCTCTTTCTCATTTCCATCAAGAATTTTGAAAGGTTCACTATATTCTCTTTTTTTAGCAAGTTCGCGCCAAAGAAAGGGGTAACCCGCTGTCTTTTGCTATTTCTTCCACAGTCATATCTCCAAACCCCACAATATTGGCGCCTGCGCGTTTTCTCACAATTTCCAGTTTTTCACGGATATCGCGGTACTTTGTACCTAATTCAATTATTTTGAATCCTTTCTCCCGCCTTGAAAATTCATAATGTATCCCGAAATAATTCTCAGGTATCAGGATCGCTGAACCGTTTTCTATAATAAATGGATCATTTATCCGCAATTTCTTTCTGTAAAAATCAATTTCGTTTCTTGTTTTACTACTGGCAAAAACAATGGAGACATTTAAGGATAGAAGCTGATTAATAATTGGTTCTATTTCATCATATTCATACTTGTCGTTTAGTAGACTTCCATCAAGGTCTGCGAAAATAATAGTCTTGATGCCTTCAGGCTTCAATGGCTTTTTCCCTGAGCCTTTCTCGGATATCTGGCATGGCTGCCATTGTTCTTAACCAATCGGGCAATTGCGCTTTTATTGGGTTATCCAAATATTTTTTTCCTCCTGAAATTATGGTTGAAGACAATGCGTCTACGGAAGCTTCTTCTTCATGTCTATCAAACTCAAGATTATTGCATGTAGCATCGGCATGATACTGCCTTATTTTATCCTGTGCCAACCGCCTATAAGCCACATAAAGACTGGTTAGAAAAGGTTTAGAGATGTCTATATTTTCGGTTTCTGTTAAAGTTCTCAATAAAGTTACAAAACTATCTTCAGCAGTTGTCATTAATTCGTTAGCTTCAATCTGCTTATGCCTATGATCGTACAATCCAAGGTCAATTTGGCAAATGCGCCCATAAGAAGCATTCCTGTAAACCTCAGAAAGCAATCCCAATTCAAGCCCCCAATCACTAGGCACTCTAAGATGAGTGGCTAAGTCGCTGTAGAGCGCCATTTCACCTGCAAGTGGATAACTAAAGGACTGCAAATATTCAAGAAATCTTGAATAACGAAGTTTCTCCTGGAGAACCTCCAGTAAAGGATTGATAAATAACCTATGAATTCTACCATACAACTTTTTTCTACTTTCATCAATTCGAGCATAATATCCTTTGGAAAAGAAAAAGTCAAGCTTAGGTTCAATTATGGGGTATAGCAGCTTCGTGGGTAGCATTTTGCTATACGATACAATATCGGCATCGTGTACAGCAAAAGCAAAAAGATCAAGCGAGGCTATACCCATGGCTATCCATACGTCTTTGCCTTTTCCAGATAACTGAGTAACATCGAGACCTTTTCTTTTAAGTTCTTCCAAAACGATTATCACTTCAGGTTTGTTGCACCAAACCACTTCGCACGGAACCTTGAATGACCGACTTAACCTCAAAGCTTCTTCATAATCACCGGACCCTGTAGACGAAAAAGCTAGAAGAACCTTGCTTAAATAATCGCATTGATTTATTTCATCAACAATCTTCTTCAGACCTGGACTTTCAATATCACTTCCAAGAATCGGTATAATTAAGCCTGAAGGAAACTTTTCTTTAAGACTTTGCAGTTGATCAGACATTGTTTCAAAGTCCAAATAGAAATCGTGTATGGTCGCAATTTTTTTCTGATCGATATTCATTCTTATCGCTATCTAATAACTAATGATAATATAATTATTATACTTTATAAAAAAATTTATCTCATTTTAGAGTTGACTCTAACGGCAAAAATTTGAGTAAAAAGTAGCTCTTTATAGTTACAGTTTTCGATTTTTGACACTGCTCATGTTAAGAAGCATCGAGGTATCGAAATGACTAAACCCGAACCATCTAAATTTTGATCAAGGGTTCAGACCAATTAGAGGTCTTCCAATCTCGTTCGTCTTTGGTGCTTATACTGCATTTGTAAAGGATGGCTTCCGTGCGGATTGCTTATTTCTCAGTGGAATAATTGTGGTCTGAACCCATCGGATTCTTATTTTATCCAATTCACAGTCATTGATTTTTTCCCTTGTTTTAGCTGACTACTTTTCGAAATTGGTACAATGTAGCGCTTAGCGTCACAAGGGCAACTAACGCGATTACGCCCCAAGCAGGAAGTATTGTTCCCCAGTCATAACCATTGATCATGAACGCTCGAATGGCATTAACAGCATAGCTTATCGGGTTGAAATTCGATACATCTTGTACCCACGTCGGCAAGAAACTGGTCGGAAACAAGGCTGAGCTTAAGAATAGTAGTGGGAATGTTAGGAATCCTCCTATTGCAAATACTGTCTCGGAACTTCTCGTTTTCATACCTATTGCTAATGAAATCCCAGACCATGCGAGCCCGAAGAAAGCAATTGTGAAAAAGATTAGCAGAATTCCAATGATTCCGGTGGTTACATAGGCGCCCAGAGCATAAGCTAACGCCAGAATAATAGCTGATTGGACTGCCACTCTAAATGCGTCACTTGTTAATCGACCCAATAAAATAGCAGGTCGCCTCACCGGCGTTACAAGCATTTTTTGTAGGTACCCAGAGTCTATATCAGCCACAATAGAGTTTCCTGATTGCAAAGCACTACCAAATGCGTTTTGTAGAAGAATACCTGCCGTCGCAAATTCTAGATAACTTACACCCGGTGGCAGTATCCCTGGAAAATTAGAAAGCCTCGTTAGCAGTTGTGTGAAGAGTAACAAGAAGATTATGGGTTGAGCAAGGGAAAAGAATAGTAGAATAGGATTACGAACAAGTTTTTTTAGGTATCTTACAAATATGAATCCGGTGTCTGAAAGCAAAGTCATTCTCGTTTACCTCCCTCTACCAAACATGGTGCTTGGAGCCTTAACCAGTGCCTCTGATCGTATTCTTCTCCCTGTTTGTTTTACAAATACATCATCCAATGATGGTTGGGAGAAAGTGACTGACGTTAGTCTAATATCCGTGCTGTCTAAGGCTCGAACGATATCGGCAATTAATGACGAAGCGTTTTCGGCATAAACATTGATGCATTCCTCAGAATCCAAAATTTCTTTAACGCCAGTCATGCTTTTTATTAGGTTTTTTGCGTTTTCTCGGTCGCGTTCGCAGTTTTCGAGTCCAATTCTAATGGAGTCAGCTCCGACTTGCCGTTTTAGCTCTTGGGGTGTTCCATTAGCCACTATTTTGCCGAAATCTATAATCGCTAATGTGTCGCATAACTTATCCGCTTCTTCCAAGTACTGTGTAGTAAGGAATATGGTTTTACCTTCTTCTTTGTTTAGTTTCTGCAAATAACTCCATATTGCAGTTCGAGATTGCGGATCAAGACCCGTGGTTGGCTCATCTAAGAAAAGTATTTTTGGCTCATGAACAAGCGAGGAGGCTAAATCGAGCCGTTTTTTCATTCCACCCGAATAATTCTTTGCTCGTTTATCTGCGGCGGATTCAAGGCCTACAAGCTGCAAAAGCTCATTTACCCTTTTCTTTAGTTTAACGCTTTCCATTTGCTGGAAATGACCCTGCAGAAAAAGGTTTTCTCTGCCTGTTAGATCTCCATCAACGGTTGTTTCTTGGCTTTGAACACCAATTATTTTGCGTATTTCAGAGGCTTCACTAGTAATATCGTATCCATCGATTGTAACTGAACCAGAGGTTTTCCGAAGGAGCGTCGTTAAAATCTTGATTGTGGTGCTTTTTCCTGCTCCGTTTGGTCCCAAAAAACCGAAAAAACCACTCTCCTTCACGCTAAAGGATATATCATCAACGGCTTTGTTGCCATCAGAATAAACCTCAACAAGATTTTTTACTTTAATAATATCTGACATAAAAAGTCTATAACTAGTTTTACCATAGTTAAACTAATAGTTTTTGGTTGCCTTTGATATTTAGATGCAAATATGGACAACTATTTTCTGTTCAAATCTTCCACAGGTTAACTAAATGAACGGTAAATGAAAGCTTTGGATTTCGGGTGAATAGAATTCTAACACAGTGTAAAGAAAAACGAAGCTAAGAACCCCGTGCAAGATATTTTTTATGATGGCTCAGTGGGTTGATAATAGCCAATTTTTTGGGTCGATTATAGATTGTCGCCAAACCATTTAATAAACCACTTTTCTCTTGCTAGCGTTCTCTCGTTCATAGCTTCACAGGTTGCTTTCCAATCAGGGTTTTCGTTTTCTGTATTAACCCATTTTTCGGTGAAAGCCGGCATTTCTTTCTTAACTTCATCTAAAATTTGCTTTATTCTTGCATTTGCAAGTTCAGGAGTATTATACCCTCTGTATGATAATTGTTCAAATGGAATTAATTCTTCATAGAGTCTGCCTTTACTCATCTTTTTCGCCGCTTTTCCTTATTTGTTTAGAATGATTTTAAGCATTTGCATTTTTCTTGTTAAGCAGTTTGCTTCATTTGTTGATTGTTAGAGCATGAATTGACGCGTATTAATTGTGAATGTTTTTTCCTTAAGCATTAAAATTTGATCTCTCTCTTTTCTATAACTACTACTTTACTCTTACATTCTACTAATCACTAAGCCGCCCACAACAACATTGACACCATATAACGATAAAGTGAATGATGTCTGTCTCATTATGTCTCCACTGGACTGACGTTTTCAATTGGAAAAGAGATACGGTGAGCACGGCATTGAAAAGATTGTTCGCGTCCTCTTTTAGGCTCTGTAAGCGGTAAAATAGAATAAACAAATTATGTTAAGTTGAGTTTGCTAAGACTGTTGCAGAGTTGACAAATAACATTAATGAGTATCTCAAAAAGCTTTAACAAAGATCAATTCATCTGTTTTTTAAAATTCGGGGAGAAGACAAAAAGGAAGTAGAATGCTGAGAGGCACAGGTTTAGACCAAGAACTTGTTTCTTAGTCTTAGTTTGCATCTATTGAGTCAAAGCCTTCGCGTAATTTCCACTCTCTCATGGATCCAATAAATAAAATCCGCAAGAAACATGGGATAAAAAAAATGAAAAAACTTCAAATCATAATTATCGTATTTCTGGTTTCGTTATCTTTCTGCTTATTTGTGAGCATACAAGTAAAAGCTCAAATAACGCCAACTCCGACTCCAGTTCCAATTGAGACTCCTTCTCCAACACCGAGTCCTTCACCGACTCCAACAGCAACTCCAACTTCTACACCTACCCTAACACCAGCTCCATCTCCAACTCCAAGCTCAACCCCAACAGCAGCACCGACGCCTACCCCCAGTCCCACTCCTTCACCTTCTCCGACCCCAACTCCCACACCATCACTAACACCTACAGCTTCACCAACTCCGACTGCGAGTCCTATTCCTTCGCCAACGTCAAGTCCTTCTCCGACTCCAACAATGACTCCTTCTCCAACTCTGAGCCCTTCTCCAACTCCAACATCAACTTCTTCACTTACTCCCACTGCGAATCCTTCTCCAACTTCGACTCCTTCACCAACACAAACCTCAACAATTACGCCATTACCAACAATAACGCCGATTATCTCTCCAACACCTACACCTGCAACTGTTCTAACTCCAACAAGAACACCATCACCTACTCCAACCATGTCAACAAAAACTGTGGCAGCAACTACAGAAAGTGGCGCAATTGTTAATCTAGCAATCAACGGAAACATAACAGATTCACAAATGTCTAACATCTCAATTACAACAAAACAATCCCCAACGACAACAACGCTGTCTTTTATTGTAACTGGCGAAAGCGGCACCGAAGGCTACAGTAACATAACTATCCCGAAAGATTCAGTGAATTACGGATCAACCCCTACAATATACATCGACAATAAACCTGCTCAAAACCAAGGCTTCACCCAAGACACCACAAACATTTACGTATGGTACTCGACCCACTTCAGCTCACATCAAGTGACAATTCAATTAGTTATCCCCTCAACTCCGACAACCGCATCATTGGGAATATTTCTCGCGGTCGCCATAATAATCCCCCAAATAATTCTAATTTATACTACAATAGCAATTAGACACATAAGACAAAAACCCGAATGCGCATAAGAAGCACACACTAACAAACTTTTACCCCAATGACGAGAAAGTGAGGAAAGATATTTATAGAAATCAAGAGTTTAGAATCTTAATTAACACTTTTTTTGTTGTTTAATCATAGAAATGAATTAAAAAAAAGAAAAAGAGAGGTTGTTTTTAACTTTACAGGATATCTTTCTTCCTTTTTCTTTTCCGTTTTTTCAGATCTTTCATAGCTTATTCTATTGAAACTGGCCGCCTCAATTTTACTTGTAATTCACCGGCGATTTCACAAGTTTGGCAATTTTTGAACTTATAGAAACCTGATGTGACTAAGATTCGAAATTTTTAGAAAGCATTTAGTCTCTTTGATATAAAAGTGTGTTTAGAAGTGCCAGAATGTTTTGAGTACGGTTATCACTGAGCTGCTTTATTCGCCTTTCCGCCAAGAGGAAATGTCCAATGTCAATTGTTGTAGAAGTTAGTAGTGGCACTGTTAGGTGGGAAAGTATAAATTAAAGTTGAATAGGATTACTAATTGGTGTCCAAAATGCCACAAAAAAATATTGGGCAAAAAGGTCAAGTAGTCATTCCTAAGCAATTAAGGGATGCGATTGGTTTGAAGCCTGGAGTTGAAGTGATTTTAGAACTCCGAGGCGACGAAATAGTAATAAGTAAACCAAAAATCGAGGGTAGCTACACAGAATACTACACAACGACCCATGTCCCAAAACTGAAAAAAATCGTCAATATCAAAGAAATATTGGATCAAGAGGTAACTCAACGGCATGCAATACGTTGACTCTAACGTATTTTTGTACTCCGTACTATATTCGCCAGACTTGGAGTTAAAAGCAAAGAGGGCAAAAGAAATACTTCAAGAAATAGAAAACAAAGAACTATCCGCAGCGACATCTACCTTGACATGGGATGAAGTTGTTTGGGTAGCAACCAAATTGTTAGGTAGAAGTGACGGAATAGCTCAGGACAAAAACTGCTTGGTTTTCCGAACTTAGAATTCATTAATGTCGATGAAGCGATATTAGCTCAAGCTCAATCACTTATGGACAAATACAAGCTTAGTCCACGCGACTCAATCCATGTTGCTTCAGCACTTAGCAGAAAAGCAACAATAATAATTAGCGACGATGGAGATTTCGACCAAATCAAAGAAATTAAAAGAACCTCGCTAAAATAGAGCCTTTAGACCTCATTTTGATAAACTGATATAGAAAACCTCTGAGAACAGTTATCTGCGTATTAAACGTGGAGCACTATAGTTGCCTAATGAGTGATTATCCTTTTTTATCTATGCCTAAAGCTGTGGTAAAACAAATATGATTACATTTGATAGATAATGTATTACGTGTAGGTTATTTCCGAGTCTGAACCAATCTGTCTAAGACTATCCAAAGAAACAGCAAAAAAGCTTTGTGAAATAGCTAATAAAGAAGAAAAAGACCGATCAACGTTGATATGCGAGATTTTGGAAGAAGGCATTAAAGAAAAAAATATTGAATTCCAAAACCTTGTAGCAGACCAAAACCCAGGTTTCAAGGTTCTAAAACTAACCGAAATAATATGATAAGATGGGTCAAATTATTCTAATTGGACACACTCCTACTCCTTTCTAATCTAAGTCAATTGGATGTATTACTAGAAAAAGAATAGAGAACGATACTGAACTCGAGATAGCTTAAATAAACTCGAGCAGGAAAGGGTAATATCTGCTACGTGCCATCAAGATGAGAGATAGTTTCTTTATGAATTCCCGATTACCTGAAAGAATAATTTTGATGCTCTATTTTGCTATGTATTTTTGATATGTTACGTTTTGGAAATATGCCTTATATGCGTTTTACGGTTTGCCTTGATCAAGAGGGGACAAGTGCGGGAGAAGGGAGAGGCTTCCACGTTGATGTCGGGGGAAAGGAGAAATATGCAGATTAAAACAGGCAAAGAATCCAAATATAAGGCTCAAAAAACCACAGAAGAAATTCGAGAACTTCTAAGCAATGCCAACTTAGATTTTGACACTGTAGTTAATGAGGCATTAAACAGCTATCTTCCAAAAATATTTCATAGTTGCCCATTTACGGAGGATATTTGCACAACCAAACAATGCTTAGACTGTTCGGTCTCCAAAGGCGAGTATAGACAAAACTTGCCAATGAAAATACCTAAAATAAAACCTAAGATGGTCTGAAAAAGGTTGTCGCTGAATGGCTAAATTATAGTTAACATAACTCTGAGTTTAGGTGGTGAGAGAAAAGTATGAGTAAAGATCGAGCAATAGGTGGAGCGATACTTATTGTCTGCGTAGTTGTTGCCGTGGTTTACTTAGTTACATTATTCGGTTATAACGACTTGATTAAGCCATGGCTTAACATAGGCTCAGCAGCTGCTGTCCAATTCTGGCTCATCGCAGTCCCAGTATTTGTTGCATTCATAGCAATCTTGTTCGTAGGAGCATGGATCGGCTGGACAATGGCAACAACACCCCCGCCAAAACCAATCGAAGAAATCACAACCGAACAAAACAAAGACACCCCACAGCCAACACAGTAAACCTCCAAAAAACCCAAAAATTCTCGATAATTATTTCTATTTCCGTTTTTGTTTCCTAATTTTGTGTCGTTACTATTCTTGAAGTATACGATGCTGCGAGCACCTAAACACAACTACGCACGCCCCTGATAATTATGCTGAAAATATCCATATTCTACGTATATTCCTTACCGTGTCTAACTGAGACGCTCTTGAAACATTTGGGTATTTGATTTTAAGTTGTCTTTCCCATTTCTCTGAAGCGAACCAGGGTGCTCTTGTCTTTGTCTAAGAACATTTTTCCGCTTTCAACACTCAGATATGCTGCAAGTGTTCCCAAAGTAGCCATCCCATGAACCACCTTTGTGTTTGGTAGTGCACTCTTGATTCCCCCAAAACCAGCCATGCAGCTTAAAGCGATTGCGGCATCTGAACCTTCGTAAGCTTTAGCTATGCGGCTTCGGGCTTTCTGATCTAACTGGCAGTAGGGAGGTTGGGGAAGGTTGAAGTACTTTGTGTTTGCAGTTTTTCCTTTACTTTCCAACAATTCCTTTAGGCGATTAGCCTCTTGACCCATGGGGTAGGGTTCAAAATGGAAACCAAAAAACGATACTTTCCCGATTTCGGCTATGTTCTTGGCGTATCCGATGCTTTGATTGGCACAGTATGGGCACTCAAATATAGTGATTTTTTTAGCGTCTCCAACTTCTCGAAGAATGTATGCATCGCTTGCAATTTCAGAGTAACTTCCCAAAATAAATCACCACTTTCTCTTATAATCAAAGTTGTATTTAGCATTATTCTTTGTTGAATTTACAGCAAAGAACAACCCAGACTTGACGGGTGACTTTATCAATGGGAAAACATCTTTTAGATGGCAACCATGTGAATTTGTTTGGGTCGGTTCCACCAAAGGTATGCAATCCTGAGATGGTTCGTGTTTTTCAGGTATGTTTCAGCTCAGTTGTTGTTCAAAGAGTGTCCGCAAATTAAGAGGCCGCTTTGGGAGGGCATTTGTGGTCAGATGGTTATGCTGTCAGGACCGCAAGCGTTGTTTGAACCTTGTTGTTTAGTTAGAATCTATAATGTTTTTATGTTTAAGGCTAAAATATTTTCCATTAGTCATGAAGAATCAAAAGAAGAACCGCAAAGATAGACGCAAAGAAATCTTGGCCGAAATTCTTTCTCGGTAACATCTTTAGCGGTAAGTAAAATTCAAGTCCTTCAGAAGAAAAACAGGTCTTGAGGTTCTAACCTCGTCTTTAGGTAGTTGAAGTGCTAGATATCATAGCTTAACAGCCTATTTAACCAAAGAAGCGTCTCATACGGGGAACAAATTCTTTACTAAAGTTTAAACGATTTAAACAAGTATTTGGGTCAGTGACATGGTTAAGATTCCTGAGCTTCCTTCTCTTTTAGGATTAAAGGTTATTTTCTTATCGATATCAGAAAATCTGTCTCCTGTGGCTTCTTTGGAGCATGAAAGGCGCTTTCTCCAAAAAATTAATAACTTTGGACATTAGTTTTGAAAATTAAGTGCGGAGTTAACTAGTTCACGCCTATTGCAGTTACAGTCGTTTCGTGGTTGAAATCAGTTATTCCGTCTATATTCGCAGATACGGTGAGAGTTAGTTCTATTTGCATTACTTCATTTGTTTTGAGTCTTTGGTTGGTGTAGTTCCAGTTTAGAGAGATGTAGCTTGAAGCGGAGGGTGGAGTCCAATCTGAGGTGCTCAACGACATGGAAATTGCTGAATTGCCTTCATTTCTGACATAAACCGTTAGATTTTTGGTTGAACCTGCCGCTATTGTCCCCCAATTAAGCGAAAGAGTTTTGTTCAGACAAGCCTGATCCCAATATACTCCAACTCCTATTCCCTTTATGGTCTGTGCATAAACAATGCTTCTGTTTGAAGCGGAATCCTCTATTGTTATGCCCAAAACTATGATTGCTATTATGCATGTTGCTGCGATTACTGTTTTTTTGGTGAAGTAATTTCTGATATCTTTTCTGTACATTCCGAACACCGTATTATATCGTAATATATGTTAAATTCTCATCTGAGATAAAAGACGATGTGACTGTCCTCATGCAATCACATAGCAACCAAAAAGAACAAAAAAAGCGCCAAACAAGTGCCTACAACTTACCCATACTGTTACTAAAAGAAAAACCACATAACCTCAAAGTTATTAACCACAAACAGATTCTTAACGTGTTTTTTAGAGTGCTCCAATTCGTGATCAAAATATGCTGGGCTTATTACGATCTGGCTGATGCCATGTGACTTAAGACGTTCCCTAATCAAGCCCTAATACATATTTTTGTTAGGTATGGATATTTGGTCATATTGTTTTCGACATATTGTTGGAGGAGAAATTAGCTTTAAATCGACGTTAAAGCTGAGAATAACTAGAGCATCATAGCATTAGTATGAAGAGATGTTAGGATGGTGACGACTTGGCTGGAATAGATGGAAAGTGTTGCTGCGGAAAAAACGCTAATGTTTTCCAGGATGGTACACAGTGTTGTGGCAGTTGCTACTTGAAAAAAAAGGATAATAACTAACATCACTCGAATAACTGTTGGTTAATTGATGATTTCATGATAAACTGAAAGGATAACACACTAACGCGTACGTTCTGAATACATAATTTCCTTTCTAAGAGCGGTTTAGTTTTAATTTTACACACAAAAAATATAGGTTTACAAATTTTAGTTAAACTTAGACTTTGATTAGTGAACAAGCTCTGCTACTTGAAAAGTATCTCAGAAATGAACAGAAAAGCTGAATTCCCAGACACCCCAATTCTAACACAAATAGCCAATATTTTGACAGTTGGCTTGTTAATCTGCAACAAATTATTTCTGAATTTGAATTAGATTCCAACATGAAGCTAGATGAATTGTTTGTTAAGGACCGTTCGCGGATTTTCCTAGACATTAAACAAACCCTTACTCAAATACGACTTGAAGAATCAAACGCAAAGTTTTAATGAAAAGGCGCTAAATGAAAATAATCAACTTCTAGATAGAAATCGAAAAGGACTAATAATAAAAAGATAAAAGAAATAGATGAAAGGAAAAACTCTGAAATTCCAAGTTTAAATAATCGAATTCACGAACTTGAAAACCAAGTAGGAAGCAACAAAGAAAGAAATATCCAAGATAATTCAAAACCATTCGCTACCATGTCAAAACAATTGAGTGCTTCGATCAAGAAAAGAATGGAAAGAAGAAACAAAAGAAGCAGCGGAAAAACTCGCCCAAACAAAACAAGACCTTAAATCGACTAAGGACGAGTTAGAAGCGGTACAGCAAAGCTCGAAAATTGGTTTTCAAGAAAACGAAAATACTTTAAAGGTTTAATTTTTAAGCTTGTATTCTGGTCAAGTCAGTCACTTTTAAAGACAATAAGAAAGATAGATTTCATAATTAAAAATAACATTTTAATTACAGTTGCTTTGCAACAATAAGCTTTAACTAATGCTTCTACATTATTGTAAGTGAAGGCTTTTTATATGATTATTGCTGGTTTTGATGTGTCTTTTCCAGGCATACTTTATACTATAGTTGGGCTAATTATTCTTTGGATTATTGTTTCTATTCCTGTTTGGCTTGCCGGAAAGGCGGTTACAGGGGGGAAAGCGACTTTTGGAGATGCTTTGCTTGCAACTCTTGCTGGACCAATAGTCTACTTCGTCGTTGTTTTTCTGGTGGGCTATTTCCTTGGATCTTCGGCTCTGATTTTCGGATACATTTTAGCGCTTATCGCTTGGATTGGGGTTTTCAAGATAAGTTTCCAAACGGGCTGGCTTAGAGCGATTCTGATTGCAATTCTAGCGTGGGTCATCTTTGTCGTCTTAAGCATAATTATTGGTGCTCTATTCGGATTAATGTATCCTGCACCGTTTTTCCCAAAAATATAGAAAGTTGATAATGCAATGTCTACTCCCGACGACATAAAAAATATAATTGGCTCGAACGAAAAAGTGGAACTATACATTAAAGAAAAAATTTTCCACCCCCAAATCAACATCGACTCCGTAATAATTACCAACGAACGCGTAATTCTAAGGCACCCTCATGCGCTTGGTCTTAAGAAGGATTACACTGATTATAGTTACAGAGACATCACAAACGTAGTTCTAGACAAAGGCATATTGCGGTCAACTATCAAACTAACGATTAAACGCGACGAGAAAATCTTAGAGTTAGGTCAATTACCTAATTCACTTGCGGAACAAGCATACGGAACAATCAGAGAGAACATTGGCAAATTCCAATCACCTTTTTCAACTGGGTATGCTAATACTTCGCAACTTCAGCAGCCAGGAACTCCTGTATCAGAAGGGCAAAAGCCTGCAGAAGAAAAAAAATAGCAAGAAACCTTGTCAAAATTCGTAGCCTAAATACATCTTTTCTTTGTTTTCTTTCTTGAAGTGAATTATTGAATTTTTATTACGTTCCAATCGCTCCTTCTTCTGTTGCCTTTAGTCGCATTCTTTTTTGCAGAAAGAGCAGATTATTCGTTTATTCCAAGACTATTTCTAATTTCGTTGCTTATCCTTTGTTTTACCTATTCCTTTGTTAGCATGGCCAAGCGAGTTATTCTCCAAATTTATGTATCAAAAAAAGAAATAAACATTAAATAGTCTAATCCACTAACCCCAGACATTCACGTCCTAAGTGTACAATATGAATCTGAATCGTAAATTATACTTTAGTGTGGTGCTACTGCTTGCTTTTCTACTTGCTAGTTTATTTATTCTAGGCAGCAACTCACTAAACGGCGATGCATTCAAACCTACTCCAACTCCCTCTTCAATACCTACGGTAAACCCTACTCCGAGTCCAACTGCTGATCCAAAACCAACACCTACCCCAACCCCGATAGCTACTCATACACCTACCCCAACAGCCAAACCAATTCCCACTCATAACCCACTTCCCACCGTAACGCCATCCCCAAATCCCTACCCCTACTCCTACTCCGACTCCAACGCCATCCCCTGACCCTACTCCTACGCCAACACCAACCGACACACCTACTCCAACACCAACTGCTACACCTGAACCTACGCCTAGCCCATCACCAAGTCCTACTCCAACTCCATCACCAAGTCCTACTCCAACTCTCCTACTCCAACTCCATCACCGACTCCTCAACCAATATTCTCTGACAACTTCGACTCAAACTTAACAGCATGGAGCGCAATAGCCCAAGCCGACCCAACCGGAGGTTCATTAACAACAATCAACACCGACTACCATACACCATCATACAGTCTAGACAGCAAATTATTTTCCAAAAATGGAGTAGCCAACTTCTATGATGCTTACAAAATCTTTCCAACATCCTACAGAACACTGTATTTTAGTCAATGGGTCAAATCAGTAAATTTTGTTAACTCGAACCTCACGGGGCGAATGGAATACCTCTATTGCCGTAGGCGGATTTGAATGCGGAGATCAAGCCGGTTTCGCAGGTGCTTCAATTGCGGCAGTGACGTTTCCAAATGGTAGTTACTGGGGTGTACTATATCCGATTGAACCTTTCCGAACATGGATGCACGTAGCAAGTGACGTCCCGGTAGTCGATGGTGAATGGATCCATTTCGTATTGTACTTTGATGCTGGTACAGGAAACGATGGAAACGTTACGCTATGGATTGAGAATGATCAAGGTGACATGGTTAATGTTGTTTCAGTCTCTGGTTTTAACTCATCTTTGCACTATCAATCGACTGGCGCTTGGGCTGGACAGTATATTGCAGACGTTAAAAACACTGGAGTTACAACCGAGTTTTATGAGGACACTATTGAGGTCGCAACAGTTTTCCCCGTATCCAAACCCTAACGCGCCAAAACTATCTTATCTGATTTCACAATCAAATAACTAAGGATATTCAACTTGTCGAAACAATTTGTTTGTTAAAATCCAAAAGAAACAACAACAAACAGAAGAAATTTTAAAGTGGTACAAACAAATTGTTACTTTGAACAACTGCAAAGAAACAGTTCTCAACAATTAGTAAAAGAAACATTCTTGATGTATATATCTACATATTAAGAATACTTATTAGGCAAAACCACACGCGCTATAATTCATGTAACTAGAGGTTTGGAGATTATGGTTCAGTTAACTTGGTTCGCCTTGCCTTGTAGTATTATCTTCTTAGTTAGTCTTATTTCGTCTACTTACTGGCTCTCTTTAGTGACGGGTTCTTTGGATGCTTTCTTATTTGTTGCTCTAATCGTAAAGATTGGTACGGCTGGCAAAGAGAAAATAGATCCTTGGATAGCTAAAAAAACCGTAGAGTTGGAACATTAGTTAAGAGTAAAGAAAAGAATTTTTCTTTTGATTCTTTTCAAATGAAATCTTTGATTTCTTTCGGAAATGGTTTGTAATAAGCGAGTTAGAGCCAAATAGAAAATTGTTTGATGTCTGCAAACGAGGAATAAAATCACAGTAAGTACTCCACTTTTTTAGTGATTAAAAAAAGGGGAAAGATAGATTTTGATTGTTGATTTCTTGCTTTATGGTCGCTTTCTTAGCATCATCACTATTACTAAGCCGATTATTGCTATTGCAATGATAATTGCGATGGTGGCTGATGCGATGTACATTTCAATCGGTGGTTGGGCTATCACTGGAATTGGCGATGCTGTTGGTGCTGCCTCTCCTACGCTTATGGCGGTTTCTTCTTGTGAAGGCCAGTAGGATTCGGATCCTTGGAAGTTGGCGATGACTGTGTAGTCGCCTGGGACCTGTGGAGTAAATGATAATTTATAGTTGCCACTTGCGTCACTGGTTGTTGTGCCAACAGAGTATGTATTGCCGTTTGGATCAAGCACACTTATTGTTACTGGGACACCTGTTGCGTTTGTCGGTTTAGTCTGCTGCATGTAGACGTATTCCATCCATGCACTTTGACTTGCGTCGGAGACTGCTGGAACTCCATCTGGAAAACGAGCTGATCTATCGGAGTCTTTTGTGCCCGTAGATATATCGAGGACTTTGCCTTCTACCAGAACGTTAGTGCCATGATCTGAAACCTTTGGTGAAGCTTCAATCGTTGTTTTTGTTGGACCTTTACCTATAGAGTATATTTGGTTGTCATAGCTGTTCCATTGGATCAAGTAGCCATCTGCAGAAGCAGTGGGTACTCGGCCGGTGAAGCTAAGAATACTCCAAACTATTTCGCCGGTGGTGCAGTTTATAGCTAGTCTGCTGGGCTCCTGGATAGAGCGGTGGATCATACATGTGACTCTCTGAGACGAAAAGCTTGCCATCGCTAATCATTCCATTGTACCATAAGGGGTAAACTCCAAAGCCTGTGTTGTATCCTGCGCTTCTTGGAACTAAAGTCCAATCAATCTTACCTGTAGCTGTATCCAATGCATTTACGTATCCGCCGAAATCAAAAATGTAGACTCTGCCGTAAGCGAATTGTGCAGCTCGCGAAATGTGGCTCCAAGCGTTTCCTGGAAGACTAACTGGACCCCATATCTTGCTACCTGTTGCAAGTGAATAGCCATATGCTTCATTGGTGTCTTTGTTATGCAGCACATAGGTGCCGTCCCCGGCTCCTAGAAAGCCAACGTCTTGCATGCTGGGTATTGTTTGATTAGTTGGTCCCCACAGTAATGCGCCTGTTTTGGCATTAACGGCTGCTGTAAGCTGAGAGCCGTAACTTAGCTCTGAGAACATGCTAGGTGAGGGCGCATAACGGAGAAGTATTGTATCATGGGTTCTTGCAGCGATACTGAGGTTTGGATCAGGAAGAGGTACAGTCCACTGTATGCCTGCAGACCAGTCATAGGTGCCACTTGGACGTATAGTGATTTGATCAAAGCTATTGCTCATCATTAGCTTGGTAGAGTTCC
This sequence comes from Candidatus Bathyarchaeota archaeon, assembly GCA_963739495.1. GTDB lineage: Archaea > Thermoproteota > Bathyarchaeia > Bathyarchaeales > Bathycorpusculaceae > Bathycorpusculum. Next base: position 37,039 of record CAVUAM010000005.1, read on the forward strand.
ACATAACAAGATTGCCGCCGCTAGTGTAGTAGCCGAGTAGTGTTCCTTGTTGATCGTTGTCGTAATCCATCAGGAAGGGTATATTTTGAATATTAGTGATGTTTGCCATGTATTCTCCAGTGTAAGCATCGTAGACTGTGAAGTAAGTTGCAGACCCGAAGAATCCAGTTGAGGCACACGCATACAAGAAAGCCCAAGATCCGTATTCCTGAATCGAATGCCAACGTAATATTTGACCCATACGTATGATTTCGTTTCCTGACTCTCCCGCACTCCGAGTCCACAATGTTGTACCGGTGCGAAGATCTAGAGCAACCCAACTGGCTTTAGCCGCGTTAGGACCTGCATATTCAGTGTAGTAGAGAATGCCGTTGAGGATTATAGGTTCAAAGAAATTCGTCGCAATTGTTGTAGACATATATTGGCTCATTTGATCTGCAGATATCGGTGCTCCAACTTGTCCTCCAAAATGCGTAGGTTTTGTCCACATTATGTGCCCTGTATTTGGAGCTGTGCTATATTGTTGGAAGTTTCCAGTTGCGTCATAATCTCCAGTCGTTGCGAAGGCTGGCGTTGCTAATCCATACCAACTTCCGCCAAGCGATGCCCAGTTATAATTTGTTGCATATATTGGCCGTGACCAATATTCAGTTGGTAGCGGAAGCATAGGATAGGTTGGTATCGCGTCGTTTTGAACAGTAAGGATGAATGTGTCACTTGTGCTGGCTAGATAGGTTATGTTGTAGACTGTTGGTGGGCCAAAGAACCCAGGTACCGTTTCTTCTATGTGTTGACCTGGATAGAACGCTTTGAAAGAGTAGTTTCCGATTAGATTAGGTGTGTATGCAGCCCATACTCCTCCAGTGCCATCGGATTTGTATGGTCCAAGAGTATCCTTAACTCCATCGGGTCGTGTGACTTCAATTGTTATTTTTTCGTACATTGAACCTGAACCGCCCAAGCCTGCAGTCATCGGTGGTTTACTCATAAAAGCGTTAACTTGCGCCGTTTGTCCAACGCCCACTGGGTTTGGTCCGACGTTAAGCAGCAGAAAGGTGGGAAGCTCCGTTGCATTATCTGCTTTAGTGGCTGGCAAAGCAACTAGTGGAATAACCATAGTTAAAATCAAAATCAAAGCAATCAAACTTTCAATTTTTGCAGCTTTCATTTTTCTTTTTCTCCTTCTATTCTATTTTTTATTGAGCAAAAAGCGAAAGCACTGTTCAAAATAATTTCAAAGCAATAGAAGAATTTCCTTAGTTTGAAGTAATTTTCCCCGACGTATCAAGATGTCTATGCCCCTTGCCCAATGATCTAGCACTATCGCATAATTTTGTTTATAACATTTGCGAAAGCTTCATATTTCCTATTTGTTTTTTAAAAAAAGTAAAAAATATACTCTTGTTGGCAAATCAATCCAACAAACTTAATTCAACATTGTAAGTCAATACACATCCACATAAGACCTTTAATCACCAAAACAATTTTAATGTTCCATCTCCATAATTATTTGAGGATTGTTACTATATCTATGAACGCTGAAAAGGCGCAGAAAATTCTAAACCCCGTTCCTTACGAGCAAGGTTTCCACTTTTTTGCGCCAGACGGTCATTATTCAGGCGAAACAGCCACGTCTCTTTGCACTTTCTTAAGAGACCTCCAGCATTTAGACATACAATCGATTAGATTCCACCTCGAACGCGGCGACTACCAAAAATGGCTAAGAACCACAATCGGCGATGATGAACTAGCACGAAGAATAGGCAATTTAGACAAAACAGCCTCTGATGAACCTATTAGGCAACAACTATCGGAGACAGTACAAAAAAGAATCTCTGAACTCCAACTTACTGAAACATAGGCTTGTCAAAATTTAGGTGCTATCGGACTATTCAGCTATAAAAAATAATATTATGTTTTATAGATGTATTGCGACGATTAACCAAAACGAGATAAGTTATTTGTTTTTCTTATTAATCAATTTCGCGTTGGTTCAAGCCTTAACCATAGTTAAGTCTTAAAGATAACATGACATAAAAAGGTCGTCAACAACGATTACTTCTTCGTCCTCAATTAATCGCCTGACTTCTTAATATCCCGGAACACTTAGACAAGGATACATTGTTTAACAAGTGCGCACTAAATCCGTTTTCTTACTTTGCCACTTACTAGAAAGTCGACATATGTTCGCCTGAATGGGGCAAAATGCTGTATTCATTCAACACTGGGGTATCCATCTCTCTAATACCTTCGACGGAAGAAATTTCCTTTTCTAAAACCATAAAATGCTCCAGACTTCTCACCATTGAAAATACAGTTAAATCATAAGCACCCATTGCAGCTACGATTCCTACAATGTCTGATTGTTTGCCAATACTTCTTGAAATACTGCCTAATTCTCCCTCAGAATTGATAGCAAGTCTAAAACAAGCCCTACTGGGATAGCCGATCTTTACAGGATTTATTTGGATTAATGGTTTTATTAATCTCTTTCTAATAAGAGAATTGTATCTTCTGATTATAGTGCTTGTTGAAATTTCAAGCTCTTTGCCAATATTATTGAACGATGCCCGACTGTCCACTTTTAATCTATTAATTATGCTCCAATCGATGAGGTCTATGTTGGGGCTTTCCATGTTTTCAGGATATTTTGCGGTTTCTTCCCTTGGACTAATACCAAGAAGTTCATTGAAGACCGATAAATTTTCCGGGGTTCTTCTATGACTAGTCCAAATTTCGCCACGGAGGCGCAAAACCGATGGAATACTTTTTATCAGCTGTTTCACTTCTTCAATCTGATCTGTTTTCATAAGATCTGAAACGGCCCATAGACGTGAGTGACTTCCCCATTGGCGGGCTGCGTGTAAACCGGGTATTTTCCTCATTTGTTCTATTACACTAAATTGTTCTTGTGGAATTATGTCTACAAAAAAACTTGCTGGCCCTCCGTAACCAAGCTTTTTATAATCAATTTGAATAGTGGATCCAATTATTACCCCTGTGCGCTTTAATTTGCTGAAGTGTTGCCAAATAAGGTCTTTAGATACATGTGCGTCTTCTGCGATGCTTTTTATCTCTTTTCGCCCATCCATCAGTAGGTCTCGCAAAATTTTTGCATCTATTTTATCAATTCTACAGTCATGCATCAATATTTGATCAACCAGACTCAAACACTCTTCAATATTTCATAAAACTAACTAATTGGCGCTAATAAACAGCGCGGGCCAAAAAAATGAACTAAAATCGTAAATTTCATTTAATTTCTAAAATTAACAGCCATAATTAACCTTGCTTTACTAAATTTTATATACCAAGACAAAACAGACAGTGATTCACTGAATAAAAGGAAAGACCTAAAATGATAAAAATTAAAACAACTTTTATTTTTGCTTCAATGTTGCTTTTCACAATAGTAGGCTCATCGATGCTTATTCCTAGTTCTAACGCTCACACGCCACCATGGACTGTTTCAACATACGCTTACATCGAGGTTTCACCCAACCCTGTAGGTGTTGGCCAGACCGCTTACGTCAACTTTTGGCTTGACAAAGTGCCGCCCACATCAATAGGCCATTATGGTATGATGTGGCACAATTTCAAGTTGAACGTTACTGATCCTGATGGAGTAACCAAAGACTTAGGAACCTGGACCTCAGATTCTCCTGGAGGGGCATGGACGACATTTATACCTGACAAAGTCGGCAATTATACCTTCGGCTTTAATTTCCCAGGTCAAGTTGTGCAACTTGAGAATCCCTATCCCTATAACTTGCCATATCTAACCGCAATTACATATGACTACATTAACGATACCTTTACCGGAAGCAGTGCAATAACAACGGTCACTGTGCAGCAGAACCCTATAATAACGGCTTATGGTCAGGCTCCACTTCCAACTGAATACTGGAGTCGACCTATAAGCTCAATGAATAGGGACTGGTCAGTTATCGGCGGAAACTGGCTTGGACTCGGAGCAGTAATCTTTGGTAACGGTGGAGAATACGGCAATAACGGAAACTTCAATCCATACACTACAGCACCAGGCAGTTCTCACGTACTTTGGACAAAACCTGAAGCTTTCGGCGGCCAGATTGGAGGAGAATTCGGTCCGGATGAAACTAGCCTCTACTCAACGGGAACGGCATACGAAACTAAATTTGGACCAGTGATAATAAACGGCATACTCTACTATACACAATATCCTGGTTCTAACATCAACATGGGACCCTTGACTGCTGTAGACTTGCGTACTGGAAATACTGTTTGGACTGTGAATGCTTCTAACCCATTAAGCTGCGGTATGATCTACAAATTCAACACAGGAAACCAATATGGCGCTCACGCATATCTATTTACAAGTCCTGCGGCATACGGCCAGGGATTCATATACGGAACAACTCCCAATTTATGGTCAATGTACGACGCTATGACAGGACAATGGATACTTGATATTGCTAACGCCACTGCAGGCACACTTGTGGAAGGTCAAAACGGCGAACTACTATCATACAGTCTTGGATATGATGGCATGTTGACATTATGGAACGCGAGTAAATGTATCGCGACAGCTGCGGCAAATTTGGTTTATGCAGAATACAGTCAAGCAGAAATTTGGAGACCTCCTCAAGGAGCAACTATTGACTGGAATGGCGGAATCGAATGGAGCGTTCCTGTAGCCAATAACATACAAGGCGCACCAATCGGAGCAGGCGGTTTAACCCTTGCCCACGTCAGTGACAACGTCGTGTTATGCACGGCCTCTTTCGGTCTTGGCAACGGCGGAGTCCCTGGTGGGGCACAAACGGGCTGGAGAGTAGACGCAGGTTATAGTGCTACAGACGGAAGTCTACTTTGGGGTCCAGTAAATCGAACGCTCACACCTTGGACAAACGTTCCTCTAGGACCAGCAGGAGAAGGCGTCTACACTGATTACACCTGTCAATCGATGACGTGGAGCGGATATGACCTTAAAACAGGACAGAAGCTATGGGGTCCAACCCAACCTTACAGCAATGTTTGGGGATACTACGACAACGAAGCCAAAGGAGTCATTGGTTATGGCAACCTCTACACATGGAGCATTAACGGCGAAGTCCACGCATACAACATCCGAACTGGTGCTCTCAACTGGAGTTGGACAACAGGAGAGGCGGGAATCGACACTCCTTATGGCATATGGCCTCTTGGTACTTGGCAAATGCAACATATCCTTGCGGATGGCAAACTTTACGTAAGCGCAGGTCACGACTACACTCCGCCAGTCTTTAAAGGCGCCAAACTCTACTGTGTCAACGCTACAACCGGAGAGAAAATTTGGGATTCCTTAAACTTTGATATAATCAGCTCCCCGGGAATTGCAGATGGAATAATGGTTTGGCTAAATGGATACGACAACCAGATTTACGGCTACGGCAAAGGACCCAGCGCTATGACAGTTGAGGCTCAACAGTTCGGTTCATCAATAGTAATTAGAGGATCTATCATTGACAAGTCTGCAGGCACACAACAAGCATCTCCAGCAGCCAACTTCCCCAACGGCGTTCCATGCGTTTCGGATGCAAGCATGAGCAGATTTATGGAAGCCGTATACCAACAGCAAACAATGCCAACCAACACAACCGGTGTTCCAATCAGCATAAGCGTCCTTGATTCAAACGGAAACTACAGACAAGTCGGCAGCACCACAAGCGATGGAAGCGGCATGTTCACCTTCACATGGAAACCAGACATTCCTGGAGACTTCAGAGTTGTCGCTAACTTTGCAGGAACTGAATCCTACTACTCATCTTACGCAGAAACCTCATTTTACGTTGAACCTTCAACAACAACGACAGCACCAACTGCAGCACCAGTTAACTTAGAATCCACTCAAATGTACATCTTAGGCGTAGGCATCGCAATAATAATAGTAATTGTCATAATCGGCGCAGTTCTTATGCTAATGCTTCGAAAACGACCATAAAAACTACACAAAAAAACAATCTTTCCCCTTTTTTAGTAAACAAGAGTTTAAAGAAAAAGAAACAGACTTAGAAAACAACTGCCTGCACAACAGATTTTTCTTCTCTTAATCAATTCATTAGTTAAGCCAAATGATTTCAGGCAAGTTTCTGAAATGCTCTTCTCTTGTCAGAATTTTTCACTTTTTTTTCTAACCGTAGCAAGCACAGTCGCATCGATATGCTGGGCTTATTTTGCTTGGACCTTTTTGCTCTTTCAAAAAGTTCACCTTGACACTTTGCTGCTTACAAAGCTAATGTTGGAACTTAAAAAAACCTGGATTAATATTTTCAATATAGCGGTAATTTTGAGTAGGAAGAGTAGTTTCTTAGCTATTTTATAAGAATCGATAAATGTTTCGCTTTTCAACTTATGTTTTAAATTATTGTTGGGGCAAATTGGTGAGTAAAGCTTCAGATATAGCCAAGATATCGACGAAAGGTAGTTTTCACTATCTCTGGGGCCTTGTTCTTTCCACAGTTATCTCAGCCGTTGGCACAATATTCATAGCAAGGCTGCTTGGCTCCGACCAATACGGACTATACACAATCGTATTGGCTGCGCCATCGCTCATTGTTACTTTCAGGGACTGGGGAATGAACTCTGCAATGATAAAATACACCGCTCAATACCGTGCCGAAGAGAGAATCGCGGAAATCAGAAGCATATTTCTCACAGGCATACTCTTCGAAGTCACCTTAGGCATAGTGCTTTCTTTGCTCTCGTTTGCGTTTGCTGGTTTCTTAGCAACAAGCCTCTACAACCGACCCAGCATTGCACCTCTCATCGAGATCGCCTCGTTCTCTATCCTAGCTGGCGCGTTGATCACAGCAGCTACCGCCGTGTTTACGGGTTTTGAAAAGATGGAACTAAACAGCATAATGATCGTTTTCCACAGTATCTTTAAAACTGCTCTGATAGTTGCCCTGGTGCTCTTGGGCTTAGGTGCTTCTGGCGCAACAACCGGTTTTATAATTAGCACTTTTATTGGTGGATTAATCGGAATCGCGCTAGTCTGGAAACTTTATGCGGGTTTGCCTAAGTCCGGTGGATATACCCTGCAAATCAAGGCGTATTTGACTACTATGTTGACCTATGCTTTGCCCCTCTCCTTTGCCGCAATCCTATCAAGTCTTTTGCCCCATTTCTACTCCTTCCTGCTGCCAATTCACTACTCCACAGACAACACCATGATCGGAAACTATGGCATCGCCAACAACTTTGTCGTTCTCATATCCTTCTTTGCCCTACCAATCACCACAATGGTCTTCCCAGCTTTCTCTAAGTTACATGCCATAAAAGACAAAGATGCCCTACGAAGCGTTTTCCAGTTTTCAGTCAAGTACGCTTCATTATTTGTTGTACCCGTGACGGCTTTAGTTATGTGTTTAGCCGTCCCTGCCGTGTCTACTTTGTTTGGAAGCACTTACGATGCAGCCCCACTTTTTTTAGCACTGCTTGCGGCTCAGTATTTGTTTACTACTTTCGGCTCATTGAGCATCGGCGGTCTTCTAAGTGGACAAGGAAACACCAGCTTCATTCTGAAGATGGCAATTTTGACCATAGTCATAGGTTTCCCCGTTGGCTATGTCGGGATTATCTATTTTGGCGTACTAGGCTTAATCATAACTTCTTTGATAACTGGCCTGCCGAGTCTACTTTGGGGGCTACTATTTGTCAGAAAAACTTATGGTGTCTCAGTTGATTGGCTCTCTTCTGCAAAGATTCTGGTAGCCTCGACAATCGCCGCATCGGTGACCTATGGAGCAATTTCAATGCTTAATTTTTCTAGTTTAGTTGAACTCGTCTTAGGCACTGCAATCTTTATGATCGTTTTAGTTCCCTCCGCATTATTGATTAGATCTGTTAGCCGAAGCGATATAGCGAACTTGCGTGGAATGGTTAGCGGTTTAGGTGCGGTCGGCAGATTGTTTAGTAGAATTTTGGGCGTTTTAGAAAAAATTATGGGTCTATTCAACCTATAAAGCGCCAACTCTTTCAGTATTTCACAGTTGTTTTCTATCAATTTGTCTCATTAAAAAGCACATTCTAAAAACCAGATAGTGAACCTATGAAAGAAAAATGTGAAATTGCTAAATAGAGTAGAAAAAACCAACCGTCTTTTTTGGAGAGTTATAAGCAATTTTTTTTGTTGGTTAATCATTGGAGTTTCTTTAGATCTTTTCTTTCAGGTGTTACTGTAGTTTCAGGTAAATTGGCGGATTCGCACTCCATGCACTGACTTTTGGTGCATAGCTCTTCTGTAAAGGGGCAACTGATGAATATCGTCGGAAGATAAATGTTTAGTGCCTCATTAACCACTGAGTTAAATTCCAAGTTAGCTTTCTCTAGAAGCACCTGAATTTCATGCGTACTTTTTTTTCTAGTGTTATGAGATCTCATAGGGTTTGCCTTTTCGATTTTAGATTAATGCTTTCTGCTTTCGGCTTCTGATTAGCGCCAATATTTTTTATTATTGAATATTGCGATTTAGTACGTTTCCTATTTGACCTGTAGCCCGCATCAACAACGTAAGATAGAAGACTCGCTCCTTGGTTTCCAATCATCGTGTAAGCTAGCCGTTCTTTTTGAACTCTCGAATTGCAGGAAACAAGACCCATGGCAAGACGAAAGAAGATATTAGGTTCATTACGGGTTTGTACTTCCATTGTTTAGCTGTTGGGTCTCTAAATTTGTAGTCTAACCGCATCACTGCGCCAATCAGTAATTGCCCAGCTAAGTATGTTATAGGGTAAATGTACGAATGCAAAAAGATGGGACCATATATGAATATAGAGAATATTACTACTGGCGCAATAAACGCTGACATGAACTCCAAATAAAACAGTAACGCCATGATTGGGTTCTTATGCCAGAAGAAGGCACTAGATGAAAAAAGTTGAACGTAAATAACCTTTCTTCCACCTCGTTTGTTGCCTATAATACGTTCTGAAGTCTTCTGGAACATCTGTATAAACGACAGCTGTAGGAGCATAGACCGTATCTCACTCGACAGCCATCGCCTGAGCAGTTAACCCCCTATCTTCAGCGTCATCATAGCTTGCGATTGAAGTTAACAAATGCTTCCGTAAAGGTGCCAACTGGCTTTTTGCCCAGGGCGTAGCAATAGCATACGTGGTCAGATTTCGGTCATCGCCATACTGAACTTTATCATTAGCCCAACACGTCATGAATGCGCTTATTGCTTCACGGCGATAAGAAGCCTAGACAACCAGACAGACATAGCACTGTTCCAAAGATACTCTCAGAGGTTTTACCGATGTTAAAGGAATAGTAATACCAAGCATCTTGGTATTTTGTTAAAAAGTTTTTATCTGAATTGAGAACTTTGCCGTTGCCAACAACGCCGCCTACTTTTGGATTAGCTGCAAAGACCTTCATGAACTCTTCAATAGCATACTTATCCACAATACTGTCAGAGTCAATCAGAACCACAAAGTTACCTTTAGCGGCATAAAAACCCGCTGCGACAGCCGTTCTTTTTCCACCATTTTTTTTGTGGATAACTTTCAGTCGAGGGTTCTTTTTTGCAAGTTCATCAAGGACTAGTTTAGTGTTATCTTTGCTTCCATCATTAACTGCAACTACTTCCAAGTTGTGGTACGTAGAAAGAAAAATTGCGTTTACTACTTTCTCTATAAGATTCTCTTGATTGTAGACTGGAATAATAACTGAAACCAAATCATCTGGCACCATACCGACGGCTCTATTCTTAAAGAAAATCCAGCCTGTTACTAGAATGATTATTGCATGAATAGGCATCAGGGTGGAGTAGACAATTAGGGGGTCTGCAACAGATAACGCAACAGATATGTTGTAAATCATGAACACAATTAACCCGCCAAGCATTGTACCCCTAAGTAACCATGCCTTCTTGCTCACTAAGATGCGACCGGATGCACCTATGCGCTGTTTGGAATGAATGTACAAGTCCTCGTTGTTTTCTTCTTTCTTCTCATCGACCAGTATTAGTTCAGCCTGAGGCACTTCAGTTAAAGCCATTTTAGTATCCTCTTGTCTGAACTAAGTCTAGAAGAGCCGAACTTTTAACGAAATTATAGGTTCCTGCTTTCAGACTAAACAAAAAAGAATCGACTTGCTCAGTCGTCAAGGTGTTGTCGAATTGTAATATCAGTGGCCTAGACGTTATTTGTCGCTTTAGCAAGTTCTCCGTCGTATAATCCTTTACATCTACGATGTCAGCTCCAATCTTCTCAAATCGCCCATTTCGATATAGATTAAAATGGTCTTTGTAGGAAAAATCAGCTTTTATGCCTGAAGAATTCAAAATAGAAAAAATATCTTGATCTGTAGCCCCGTTTGGCGCTTGAAAAACCGTAGAATTTATGTTAGTTGAATTATTAACTGCTGCTTTTCCCTGCTTAACTTCCCAAAGTTTGAGTGAATAATCATCTATAGAGGTTAAGTTGACATTGTCGTATGTTAGGCTGCCAAAGTCTACTTGGCTGCCAAAGCATTCTACAGTTTGGGGATCTTGTTCTGCTATTTTGCCTTCTATGAAAATTGTTGCGGGTAAATTATAGGAAGAGAGAATTGAAGAAAGATTTTGACACCAGTCAACGACATTATATGTTTCTGATACTGTGAAACTCAACATTACGATTTGTTTGGATCCTGTTTGCTGCTGATCATGCTGAAAAAAGAGGGGAGCTATCATAGCAAACCCCGCTATTATCACCAACACTGTGGCGATTATTGCAGTCTGGCGAAGTTTCAAACTTTAAGTAACTCCCAAACTACGCTCTTTTTTTAGAGAATTGACGGTAACGAGTTCAATAGGTTCGATGAATATGAAGTCCTGTTTGCAGAAACCCTCGTAGAGGTCATTTGATTTCATTGCAGCTGATACTATAGAGGACGGCAGTAGATGTTTTGAAAGTTCGTAGTACATTTTTGTATCCTTTGGTAAGCAGTGACCGCCAATACCTTCCTGGCTTCCATGATGTTTTCGTTCCATTTTGTGTTAACTGCATCTCGGAGCTCGGAGAAATCTAAGTCCTGGTTGGCACAGAACATTTTGAGTTCTTCTGCAAAGGCTATTTCTAAGAATCTGTGAGTATTCTCGATGATTTTGGTGAGTTCCGCCAGTTCTATGGAAGTGAGTGTGTAGGTAGGGATGTCAAGAACATGTTTGTAGAATTGCAGTGCCTCATAAGAACAGCAACTTTGACAGCCTGCAAGAACTCTTAGCTGTCTTACGCCGTGTTCTATCTTTTCCTGATTAAAATATCTATGAGGAACGTGTGCAACATGAAGTCGATGTTCTAAAATCTCACAAACTTTTTTGCTTGTTCCTTTGGGTATTGTACTTTCAATAGTTACAAGCGCACCGGGTTTTCCTTCGGCGGCAATTCTCTCAGCTACATCAATTAGACCGTCAAGATATGGAACAAACATGTTTGCTGGGTTGTGTGTTGAGACGCAAATCATGTAATAGTCGTAGTCTTTGAAAGTTCTTGTCTCTTTTTTGATGATGCCAGCTTCTAGGGCTCGTTTCAATGCTTTTGGATTTATGTCATATCCTGCCACATCTAAACCAATTCCGCTCATGTACTCTGCGTTGTTGTACCCAATTTCGCCTAATCCTATTACTAATATTTCTTGAGGATTGTCTTTCATTTCGCTGTCCTACCTATTTTGAGCGTATGGCGTATTAAGAAGTAATAAACATTGTTACAAATCAATATTACAGCTTAACTGTAGAACATAGACACAATCTCACAAAAAATATGATAAACTTATCCTAAAAATCTAAACTTAGACAAAAACGACATCGACATATATCCTGCGATGAATTTGCTGACGTATCAAAAATCGCCAAAATAATCATTTCTAACTTAACTCTCGAATCCGAATATTTGTCTCATTGTACGAACTGTGAAACCATTATCATGCAGATACTGCATCTGTGCAGCAAAATTCTCAGGCGTGACAGAATAATCGTGTTCATAGTTAATGTTATGATAGAAAAGTATTGTTAAATCGTTTCCTTGAGCATTAATTAGATTTGCAAAATCAGCAAGGGTAGCTGTATCCTCCACTTCAAAGGCAGAAATTGCATACTCGTCAAAGGATGCTAAATCAACGTGCTCCGCCAAGACATCACGTGCAAACAGATAATATCGCGATACTGCATCTCTTACAGTCTGATTATCATACCCGTCGCCATAAGGATAGATAAGAATACTTGAATTAATGTCATGAGCAAGAAGATCTTGTTGACTTTGCTTTAACTCATAACTGAGTTGGGTTACGGTAAGATTATTCAGACTTTCATGAGAAACCGTGTGACTTTCAATATCGTACCCTTGGTGAGCAAGACTTTCGACAATGGACCAATTCAGGTAATCAGGATAATTGTCTTCAACATAGGACGTTATGATGCCAAGTGTAGCTTTGTAATTGTAATGATCTAGAATTGAAACAGCTTTAAGTTGGGATAGCCAACCATCATCAAAACAAATAACAACTGTTTTTGGAAGGACAGGTGTCGGAGTCGACGAAGATGAAGTTAACGGCATAATCGAGGAAGGAGAACTTGCAGATGGATGATCTTGCAAAAACGCACTGGAGGCGATTGCGACTACGATAATGAAAATGCTTAACAAAAAAACAATTACAGTTGTCCTACTTATCTAAGACACACCCTGTCGCAGAATGTTAATAGACGCAATTTGTGATACTCCGGTGTTGTCTTTCATTTCTTCATCCACCCATTTTGAGCGTATGGCGTATTGAGAAGTAATAAACATTATCACAAATTCATACCAAAGGCCAACTGTAAAACACAAGTACTACTTCATAAAGAAACAATCAACCTGTATGGATATTTTAACCGTTTTTTCTTCGTCTTCTGAAAATGATGGTTTCTACTTGATATTTCTTTTTAAATTACTTTTGGGATCAAGAAAAGAGAAAAAAACAAATTATGCTTCGCTAAATTATTGCTCATTTAACAGGTTTTTGCGGCTGAAAATCTTTTCCAGTTCCTCTGGGTTCAATAATCCTTTTTTCAGTGCAACCTCTTTTACGGTGCGGTTTTCTTTTTGGGCTTGTTTTGCGATCTTGGCGGCTTCCAAGTAGCCGATTTTAGGGGCTAGAAGTGTTGCAAGCGAAGGATTCTTCTCAAGGTATTGTTCACAGCGTTTCTCATCAACTGTTATGCCCTTGACACATTTGTCCGTGAAGGCTGGAATGTAGTTGGATAGGATTTGGATACTGAAAAGCATATTGTAGGCGATTGCTGGTGTCATTACGTTTAGTTCAAGCTGTCCTGCTTGGACTGCCAAAGCAACTGCGGCGTCGTTGCCAACTATTTGGAAGGCAACCATGTCAAGGCATTCTGCCATAACTGGGTTGACTTTGCCAGGCATAATTGATGAACCAGGCTGCACAGGTGGAAGGTTAATCTCGTTTAGTCCAGTTGTTGGTCCGGAAGCAAGCAACCGCAAGTCGTTTGCAATGCGAATTAGTTCCAGAGCGAGTTCTTTGAGTCCGCTTGAAACCGTCTGCGCTGCCCTGTGACTTTGAAGCGCTTCAAAATTGTTGTTTGCAGGCTTAAGCGGGAAACCCGTCAGATTTGCTAACTCAGCAATTGCGATTCGTTTGTAATCTGGATGTGTGTTTGCGCCTGTTCCTGTAGCTGTTCCGCCCAATGCGACCGCATACAGGTTTTCCTGCCTCCTGCGAAGTTCAGCACATGCGTTGGCGACCGCAGAGCCATAAGCGCTAAACTCTTGCCCCATCGTGACCGGAACTGCATCTTGCAGATGTGTCCTGCCAGACTTCAAAACATGCATATTCTTCCTGCCTAACTCCTCAAAAGCGCCTGACAACTCGTCGAGCGCAGATAGCAAAGGCTGCAACGCCATCAAAACCGAAACATGCAGTGCTGTTGGATAAGTATCGTTGGTGGATTGACCCATGTTGACGTGGTCGTTTGGTCCAACGCTCTTGTAGTCGCCTTTCTGCTTTCCAAGGATTTCCAAAGCTCTGTTGGCTAAAACCTCGTTGACGTTCATGTTAAAAGATGTGCCTGCTCCCGCTTGGAAGACATCGACGACGAATTGGTTGAGAAGTTTATCCGCGAGGATTTCATCGCATGCAGCAATGATGGCTTTCCCAATTTTTTTATCCAGCCATCCGACCTGCATGTTGGCAGTGGCAGCGGCTTTTTTTATAAGAACATATGCTTTGATGATTTGGGTTGGCGCTTTTAGTCCGCTGACTGGGAAATTCTCTGTTGCCCGAAGTGTTTGTATGCCGAAGTAGACGTTTTTGGGAATTTGACGTTCTCCTAATGGGTCGATTTCTTTTCTGGTTTCCATTGCCTTCTACCTATTTTTTGTTTGGTTGCTGTTGCTCTATAATCTTCTTTTTAGTTTTTAAGATTGCCTCAGTTACCCTGATGTTCTTTGGACAAACTACTGTACATGCATAGTAGCTTTTGCATCCCCAGACGCCATGTGGCTTCTGCAACACCGCCAACTTCTCCGACGTATCGGTGGTTCTGGAATCGAAAATGTAACGTTGCGCTCGCAGAATAGCAGCTGGACCGACAAATTCTTGGTCCTGTTCAGTCATAACTGGGCAAGCACCATAGCAGCAACCGCAAAGAATACATCTTAGAGCATCGTCGTATCGGCTGCGTTCTTCTGAACTTTGAATCCTCTCCGTTTCGAGTGCGTCAAGAATATTGTTTTGAGGTGCCTCTGGGCTGATTGACTTAATTCTTTCAAAAAAAGGCTTCAAATCAACAATCAAATCCTTGACAACCTCAAAGTAACGTAATGGCTCAATCAAAATTTCCTTGGAGTAATCATAATCTTTGACGAGTTTTTGACATGCCAACGCGGCTTGGTTGTTTATGGTTAAGCCGTCTGAGCCGCAGATTCCATGCGCACATGACATTCGGAAGGAAAGAGTGCTGTCCTGTTGCCACCGAATCCTGTTTAGGCAGTCTAGGATTCTTTCGTTTGGCTCAGCTTCGATGTTGAAGGTGTCGTAGTGGGGTTTGATGTCTGTTTCTGGATTGGAGCGGTAAACTTTTAGGGTTACATTCATCTTAGTAACTCCGTAATTCAGGCTCAAATCTGCCCACCGCTAAATGCCTAAAGTTTTCCTGCAGACCCGTTAGTGTTTCGTTAACTAAACTGTGTTTTAACCATTCTTCGTCGTTACGTTCTGGGTAGTCGCTGCGGAAGTGGGCTCCTCGGCTTTCAGTGCGCAATAGTGCTGAATAAACAATAACCTCAGCAACCCGTAGCATGTTGCTTAACTCTAAGGCTTCCTGCAATTCATAGTTAAAGACCCTAGACTTGTTGGTTAACCCAACGTTTAAGCTGCGTTTCTTTAAGTGGCGAATTTGCCCAAGTGCATTTTCAAGAGTTTGGCCGTTTCTGAAAACGCTGCACTGAGCATGTCATTAACTGTTGCATATTTTCTCGCAGAACAGCTATGTTTTCGCTGCCTTTGGATTCAAATAAACTATTGATTTTATTTGCCACTATACTTTCAGCTTGGACCGGCAGCAACTGTAGCATCTTTGCCTTTATCTCTCGAAGGATGCTTTGCCCAGTTCTGTGTCCAAAAACAACCAGGTCTATGAGCGAGTTGCAGCCTAAACGGTTTGCTCCATGAACGCTCACGCATGCACATTCCCCCACGGCGTATAGACCAGGCAAAATGGTGCCCGCCTTATCAGCCAAGACATGTCCATCAACGTCAGTTGGGATTCCCCCCATAATGTAGTGGCATGTTGGCGCAACTGGAATTGGGGTTTCACTGGGATCTATTCCCAGGTAGGTTTTAACGAACGATGTGATTTCGGGAAGCTTCTGATTTAGGCGTTCCTTGCCTAGATCTCGCAGATCCAGGTAAACGTAGTCTTTGCCATCTACGCCCTTGCCTTCGTTTATCTCCCTAAGGATTGAGCGTGAAACGATGTCTCTTGGGGCTAAATCCTTCAATGTCGGCGCGTAGTGCTCCATAAATCGTTCACCTAAATCATTGCGTAAGACGCCGCCTTCTGCTCTTGCTGCTTCGCTTATGAGGATTCCCAGTCCATAAATGCCTGTGGGGTGAAACTGTATAAACTCCATATCCTCAAGCGGCAACAGAGCATCCAGCGCTAAAGAAAAACCATCACCCGTTGATGCGAAACCGTTGCTAGTGGTTTTATAGATTTTGCCGCTTCCACCTGTAGCTAAGACAACCGCTTTTGCATGGAAAACATGGATTCTGGAGGTTGCCAGGTCGTATCCTGCTGCGCCACAGCAGTTGTTTAAGTCAAACAGTAACTGTTGGATGAATATTTCGTTATGGAACATTACGCCTTTTTGTTGGCACTTATCGTAGAGCGTATCCATGATTGCCCGTCCAGTTCGATCTGAAACGTAGCATGCACGTTTAACTGGCGATTCGCCGAATTCTCTGGTGTGCCCTCCAAACCTGCGTTGTTCAATCTTCCCTTCCCTGTTTCTACTAAAGGGAACACCAAGGTGCTCAAGTCTATAGATTGCGTTTGGGGCTTCCTTTGCCAAAATCTCGACTGCGTTTTGGTCAGCCAGAAAGTCGCTGCCCTTGACGGTGTCGTACATGTGCCATTCCCAATGATCTTCCTCATCATTTCCAAGGCTTGCTGCAATTCCTCCCTGCGCCGCAACCGAATGCGAACGCATTACATGCACTTTGCTGACGACTGCAACCCTAGCGTTCTCTGAGGCTGTCAATGCAGTGTATAATCCTGCGATTCCGCCTCCGATGACTACAACGTCGTATTCATGAATCACTGGTTTTTCCTCTAAAACTAAATTTCGAATTTTTCTATTATTCGGTTTTCTTTTTCACCCGTAATTTCAGCTATCACGTGGAAGAATTGTTCAAGTCCTGAATTAACTATCCTTGGCTTTAGAAGCTCGTCAATTTGAAATACCCCTGCTGAATTTGACATCTTAATTTTTATGTTGATGGGTTTTGCTGCGTTTTCTGCTAGTTCAATGTCCACTTTTTCTATGGATAAGGCAGAGACAGCATGGATGTCTACTTTTCCAGATTGAAATGGGATGCGTGCTCTTCCAGCTTCCATGTCCAATGCATCAGCAATTCCCACGATGCCTGCTTCTTTAGTTAGAATTTTGTTTGTGGGCTCATTGCTTGGCGGTTCTTCATGGGTTACGATGACATGTAGGACTTCGGAGGTGATTATTGCTTTTTCTTCCTCGCTGTATGTTGGGGTTAGGAATTTGTCGAGAAACTCCAGGGCTAAGAATGCGCTGTATTTTTCATGGTTGTTGCGCTCCACAATCATTCCGAGGTCATGGAAGATGGAACCCAAAACAACAACCACTTCAGCATCATCATTTTCCATTTTGTAGTTTTCAACTATGCTTGGGGTGATAAATTTTTTCTCTACCAGAATTCTCAGCAATTTAAGGGCGAGGTTGGCGACTATTTTAACATGGGTTGGTCCATGGTCAGTGTATCCCATGCGTTCAATAGCCATAACGTTGGCACAACGCCAGTACGTTTTGAGCTTTTTGTCGTCTTTAACTTTTTCCATTACGGCTTTAAGTTTTGGATTGCTTCGGTAGGGAATGTTGAAGACGTAGGACAATTACTGATGCTCCATCATTCAATAGTATTAGGTGAAGATTTAAACTTGCATTACGAACAACCGATAAGCAAAGTCGGTGTTGTATTGTTTGTTGCGTTCAATTTGCTAAAACAGCCGTACTTGCAAGGGGGCCAATATTGTTTTTTGCTTGCTGAGGATGCTTTGTTGGATGAACACGCTTTTAAGCAAGCTGCACATATTTTTTTCAAGTTGAACGAGGTTTAGTGTTTGGGAAAGAAAAAAGTCTTAAGCGAGGGTGCAATCGGCGAATTAGTCTATCCTGGACAGGGTGAAATTTTAGGCGTAGTTGTTAAATTGCTTGGTTTTGACCGTATTATGGTTAAGTGTCAGGATGGTGCTGAACGTTTATGCCGTATCCGCGGTAAAATGAAGCGGCGTGTCTGGATTCGAGAAGGAGACATAGTCATCGTTGCGCCATGGGACTTCCAAACCGACACACGCGGCGACGTGGTTTGGCGTTACACGCACTCTCAGGCTGATACACTCAGACGCAAGGGTCTTTTAACCCTATAGTTTTCATTTTTACTTCCTGATATGTTATTTTAATTGATTTTTTAACGTCTTGATGACTCAGAATACCGCTCGCTCGCGACTGGTTTTAATACCCTAAAAGCCGTAAACATGCTTGATATTATGTCAAGAAAAGCTCAAGAGCGGATCGCCCACACCGAAAGAAGAATAGAGCGAAGAGATAAAATGCTGACTCACGATCGCTCCAAGGAACGCGCGACTGTCGAAGAAGTTTTCGACCAAACAACACGTATGGTGGTCTTTGACATGCTCAACAGCGGCGTTTTGTATGAACTAAACGGCGCGGTGAGTTCAGGCAAAGAAGCAAAAGTTTACTGGGGCACAAACAAGGAAGGTGTCGATTTAGCGGTAAAAATTTACTTAACATCTTCTGCCGAGTTTAAGAAGGGCATGCACAAATACATCGAAGGTGACCCACGATTCAAAGATGTCAAGCATGATACCCGCTCATTGATGACAGTTTGGGCACAGAAGGAGTTTCGCAATTTAGGGGAAGCTGATGCAGCAAAAGTACGCGTTCCAAAACCCATAGCCGTCAAAAGCAACATTGTTGTTATGGAGTTTATCGGGAAAGACGGTGTTAGCGCCCCTTCACTTAAGGAGCAGCCTCCAGCTAACCCGGAAAGAGTCTACAAAATAATAGTCACATATGTTAAGCGGCTCTACCGGAAAGCCAAAATTGTCCACGGCGACTTGAGCGAATACAATATTATGATGTGGAAGGGAAAACCAGTAGTTTTTGATGTTTCTCAATCCGTTTCTCTTCAGCATCCTATGGCTGACTTTATGCTGCGGCGGGATTTGGCGAATGTAAATAGGTTCTTTAGTCGGCTAGGCGTTCAAGTTATTCCAGAAGAAGAATTATACAAGATGGTTGTTGGTAAGTAATGGCTGGTTCAGAGTCTTTTGTAAAAATTCCTAAAGAACGTGTAGGTATACTTATTGGTCCTGAAGGCAAAGTGAAACAGGAAATCGAAGCAAAACTCAACGTAAAGGTCGACATCGACAAGGAAGGCAGCGTGACAATAACGCTCCATGAAAACGCGCCCGATCCATCATTATTTCTGAAAGCCAAAGATGTAGTCACAGCCATCGGGAGAGGATTCCCCCCTGAAACCGCCTTCCGCCTAATAAGAAACGAAGACGACATCTTTGACATGATCGATCTGCGATTAATTTTTGGGCGTTCCGAATCAGACATTAAACGAATAAAGGGAAGAATCATCGGCACAGAGGGCAAAACCCGAAAACTAATCGAAGAATTAACAGAAGCCGACGTTGTTGTCTACGGTCATACTATTGGAATTATTGGAAGCTTCGAAGAAGCAGATGCTGCACGAAACGCAGTTCAAATGATTGTCGAGGGATGCGAGCATCACACAGTCTACAATTACTTGCAGAAGAAGCGCACAGAACTAAAGAAGCAGAAGCTTGAGCTTTGGGAAAAGCCGCCAGAAGACAAATAATTTTTTTTCCCTAATTTTCCACAGATGGTTGACGAAGTCGAATGTCACTTTAGAGTTAGGAGTGTTGCGTAACGGTTTCCGCGTAACCGAAAGAGTATGGGCAATTATTCAGGTTTTCAGCTATGCCCAGCGGAATGGCCACTCTGAACGTTGAAAGAGCTCTGTTGAGAACACTTTGTAGTTCTTAATTTGTGGCGGTATTATCGATTAAATCTTGGACTCTTTTAACTGCTTGAGAGAAAACGTCTTTTTCTGATCGCTCTAAAGCTTCTGGGTCTATCCAAAGTGTAAGGATTGTTACCGCGTTTGGGTCGTCATCATCAACCAGTGAGATAGCTCCGCGGAACCCTTCTGTTTGATGTGCTAAAGTGTTGAGGACCACGTCGAGCTCGGAAAAACCTTTTTCGCCTTTGCCTTCTTTAAAATGCCAAACAGACATTCTAGCTAAAACCAAAACAAGTCACCAAACAAACATCTAGCGGTTCCTTTCTTATATAGCTTAAAGATGAATTAAAAATGTAATAGCTGGGTAGGTGGGCTCTTAGGCATGCAACACTGAAACTCATATATGCATGATACACACTCAAGATCCTCATCATCCTTACGTCTTCGGGGCCAGAGTCGTCATCGCCCACCCGAACAAATTCAGCCCAGTCAATCATTAAAGCTTTGGGCTTAAGATTAGGAAAAGGCATTTCAACCCCATAAAAACTATCTTCCATTTTATTTTTCTTGTTCGTTTCTTATCTGGTTAACGATATAGGGTTAAGCGTAAGCTAGCAAGTTTGTTTATTAAATGGAGGCACCACCAAAAAGAAGATGTATAAGCAAAAATCGAAACATCAAATTGATAGTTGCGCTGGTTTTTTTGCGTTAGCTTTCTTTTGCTCATAATTTGTTTTTGCTGTTATATGCTTGTGGATTTCTTTGAGAGCTGAAAACTCGGCCTTGAGGCTTCCACTTATATCTAGGAGAATTTCTGATAGTTCAAAAGAAATTATCCTTAAAATTTGATCAGCGCTTATTAACGCCTTATAGAGAGAGGTCAATGGTATTCCTTAGTCACAAAAATGTTCCAAGAGGATATTTCGTTTATGAAGAGTCAATATTGAGCCAAAATACATGATGCCGTAATCTTCAGAGTATTCGAACTATTAACCGCGATGTAACTGGCATTTCTTTGAAAAGTTTTCTCTGTCGAAGCCTAAACCAAAAGAAAGGTCGATGTTTCATCCAACGTTCCAAGTATGGTTGGAGTCAGATTTGAACAAAAAGGTTTTTCCTAGAAAAAAGCGTGAAATTTAATAAATTTGGGAAATGAGCCCAAAAGGTTCTTGCGTCAAAGTCGTTGCCAAAAATCTGCATTCATCCGTGCGATTGACTGATGTTTGGATGCTCATAGGGGCGCTTTAATTTTGTCTATGAAATGGGCTTGTAGCTTTATGATTTTTGGGGTTATGACTGCTTGGCAGTAGGGTTCTTTGGGGTGTTTTTTGTAGTAATCTTTGTGATAGGTTTCTGCGTTGTAGAACACTTTTAGCGGAACGACTTCAGTTACGATTGGTTTATTCCAGATGCCTTCTTTGTTTAGTTCCTCAATTAGTTTTTCTGCTGTTGCTTTCTGCTCCGGAGTATGGTAGAAGATTGCTGAGCGGTACTGCGTGCCGACGTCTGCGCCTTGGCGATTAAGCGATGTTGGGTCATGCATAGTGAAGAATATCTCAAGAATTTCTTTGTAGTTGATGATCTTGGGGTCAAAATAAATTTGCGCTGCCTCAGCATGCCCCGTTGTGCCTGTAGAAACTTCTTCGTACGTTGGGTTGGGCGCGGTGCCACCTGTGTAGCCGGGCTCAATACGGTCAACGCCTTTCATAATGCTGAACGCTGCCTCAGTACACCAGAAACAGCCGCCAGCAAGCGTTGCCACTTCTAAATTTTTGTTTTCACTGGGTTGTTGACTCATAAAAACAGCCTAAAAGGAACTTGTAGCGTCTCGCACTTAAGGTTTATGGCTTTCATGAAACAGCAATTTGGCTGCATAAACAATTTTACTTTCCAAGCCCTTTAGACTTGCAAGGATCGACTTGGAAGCATCTGTTTCTGTCCCGAAAAAAATTAAGATAACTCCATTGGCAGCGGAAAGCTTCGGGGTACGCTCCATGTGCACGTTAGTTGAAACATCAGATGTGACGGTTCTTTTGGATGCTGGGGTCTCCTTGTCGCCTTACCGCTTCAACCTGCCACCGCACCCCATCGAATTCCAAACCATTGCCAGCCTACGCAAAGAAATCGCTAAAGCTTCAGACAAAGCCCAAGTGACCACGATTAGTCACTACCACTTCGACCACCATACTCCTTCTTTTGAAGATTGGGTTGTTAATTGGACCCAAAACGGCGAAACCGCACGACAAATCTACCAAGACAAAACGGTGCTCCTGAAGGATCCGAAGGAAAATATAAACGCCAGCCAACGTCAACGCGCTTGGGAGTTCCAGAAAACAGGTGGTAAACATGCTAAAACCGTAAAATCTGCAGACGGTAAAACATTCACCTATGGTCTGACGACGTTACGTTTTTCTGAAGCTGTTGTACATGGCTCCGAGAGTTCGATGTTGGGTTACGTTATAATGGTTGTTGTTGAGGTTGAGGATGAGCGGTTTATGTTTGCACCCGACGTGCAGGGCCCAATGTCAACTCTTACGGCACAGTTGATTTTGGATGCTGAGCCAACGGTGATTATGCTGGGCGGTCCACCATTTTACCTGAAAGACTTACGCGTGGAATCAAGTCAGCTCGAGCATGGGTTAAGGAACCTTGAGCGAATCGTTGAAGCGGCGCCATTGACAATTTTGGAGCATCACGCTTTGAGGGATGAATTTTGGCGACCGAAAATGGAAGGGGTTTTCCAAAAAGCTTCCAAAGTGGGGCATAGAGTTGTGACGGCTGCAGAGTTCACTGGAAAAGAAAACCTGTTTCTTGAATCAACTCGAAAGCAACTCTACCGTGACCATCCGCCATCAGCAGAGTTTGAGTTGTGGACCAAAACATTGAATAACGAAAAAATTGACAAACCTCCCCTGTAAGAGGATAAAGTTGATTGAACTGAGCTTGGCTGCCTTCTCCGCAGCGTTCCTCCTAGTTGTTCTGGCGGAAATGGGTGACAAAACTCAGTTTGTAGCCATGACCTTCGCCGCAAAATATAATCCCTACAAAGTGCTTTTCGCAATTTTTCTTGGGACCGTTGCCAACTTTGCCCTTGTCATAGTCATCGGTCAACTCTTAGCAGAAATTGTTCCTTTAGACGCAATCTCCTTAGCTGCTTCCGTCGCCTTCATAGCTTTTGGAGTTTGGACGGTACGCGAAGAAAAAACTGAAAACGGCGGCACCACACTTTCTCGCTTTGGAGTAGTCGCAACTGTCGGCGTTGCCTTTTTTGTTGCTGAGTTGGGAGATAAGACACAGCTAGCAACCCTCAGCTTAGCTGTTCAATATCAAAGTCCAATCAGCGTCCTTGTCGGCGCAACCTTGGCTATGATAGTTGCTGATGGAATAGGCATCGTCATCGGCGTTGTTTTTTGTAGGCGGATTCCTCAACGTAAACTAAAATGGCTATCAGCCGTTATTTTTGTGTTATTTGGGTTGGTTGGTGTGTATGAGGTTTTATTGGCTAAGATTGGACTATTTTTCACTGCTTCAGTTTTGGGTTTGCTGACTGTTTTTTCAGTATCTGCGATTTACATTATTTTGAGGAGTCAAAAACCAACTGAAGACCCCAAAGTCTGTAAAGCGACCGATTAAATCAACCGAAAAGAGTTTTCTCTCTCTTCAGTTCAAATGTAGACTGCATTAAGAATACCGGTTTTTCTTCTTATCTTTAGATGTTTTTCTCGGTTTTCCCATTACTGCCGCTTTTTTTAGGTCTAAGGGTGTGTTTACGTTAAAGAATGTTTTGAAATCGGGGTCTAATTGCTCAATAACCAACGTTGAAATATAACGTACCCCGTGCAGTCTTTCAACCATTGCCTGCATATCTAATTCATCTTCTGCCAACGCCTCTTCGGCAGCTATCAATGCTTTTTTGGTGTGATAAACGGCATGTAAAGGTTCTATGTCCTGATTTGTCCATCTTGGAATAGCCGCTGCTTTGCCAACGCAGCAGTCAAAGAGCAAAGACAGGACCTCTTTTGAAACAAAGGGGCTGTCAAACGGTAGAAGCGCTGAGTACTCGCCTTTTGCCTCTTCGAACCCAGTTAATGCTCCCACTAAAGGACTCTTAGATTCTCGGATGTCAACGGCAAACCTGACTTCTTCAGAAACCACTTTTCTATAAGCGTCTGCACGGGCTTGAGTGTTTGTTACAACGATGACTTCCTCAACAAGACCTTCCACTGCGTCAATGACATGGTTTAAAAGCGGTTTGCCATCCAACTCCAAAACGCCTTTATCGGTAGTAAATCGAGTAGAGGCGCCGCCT
The DNA here is from genome assembly GCA_963739495.1 of Candidatus Bathyarchaeota archaeon. Classification (GTDB taxonomy): domain Archaea; phylum Thermoproteota; class Bathyarchaeia; order Bathyarchaeales; family Bathycorpusculaceae; genus Bathycorpusculum. The sequence goes on from CAVUAM010000005.1 coordinate 61,187, forward strand.
GCCAAAATAATAGCTGACTTATCCAACAAATCCATCTCCAAACAGGAAAGTCTATCATATACAGTATTGTTTAAGCTTTTTGTTGAAGAAATTAAAAGAAAGTTTGGGTTAATTCACTTCGTCGTTCTCTATTTTTCGAGCCATCTCTGCAACAATCTTCGTGAATGGATGATCGGGTTTGTCCTGAACAAAAATAAGGTTTCCTTCGGCTCGAAGGATTTCACAGAAGCATGGTACTATCCCAAGCAGTGGCACTTGATAGTCAATTTTGATCTTGTTTTGCATCTCGGTCTTTTTGGAGGTTGCTGAGGGATCGAGTACTTTGTTTAGTACTAAACCTGTTTTCTTCTCGAATAAGTTGTAGAGTTCAGCCAGCATGCGTTTTGTTCCGTCAACGTCGGATCGATCGCCTGTTGTGGCTACCACTACAAAGTCCGCCGCTACTATAGCGTTAATGGATGAATATTGCAGTCCTGGGCTTGTGTCAAAGATCAGGTAATCAAACTTCTGGTCTTTAAGTAATGTTTCCCTAAGCGATAGGAGCCTGCCTAAGGCGCGCATTTCCCATTTTCTATCTTTTGATGACATGTCTCGGATCGCTTCGGTAGATGGGTTTGCTAAGCAAGCGTAGAATTTTCCGTTTCCAGTTAGCCTACTGCTTAAATCAATAAGGGTTTTGTCTATTTCGCAAGTGTTGTTTAGGTAATCGTTTAGCCAGTTGTCGGCATTTGGGGTTTTTAGGATGGCGAATAAGCTTGGGGCTCGAAAGTCGAGGTCAAAGACGCAGACTTTCTTTCCCATCTTGGCGAATGTGGCAGCTAAATTAACGGACATAGAGGTTTTTCCAGTTCCGCCTTTGTAGGAGTGTACGGCGATTATTTTACTCATGATATTCAACTCTGAGTCTCTTTATCTATGAAGAAGTAGGCTTTTCTACCTTTCCGCTCTTTCTTTAAGTAACCCATAATAACTAGCTGATTAAGGTAAGCGCTCTCTACTGCTCTTGCCCGTTTGGTTTGCTGGGAGATTTCTTCTGCTGTTGCTCTTACGCATCTGCAGATCGTCATTGCTGTCTTACGCAAGTGGTCAGGCATTGAAAGAAGAGTCATTACATCCAATGATGCGTCGGGCAGGGATAGGGTGGCTTTTTGATTGTTGTTGCCGTTTCCGCTTCCGTTTTTTTGGATTTCAATCATGATTTCCATTTTGTCGTTTAGTTTCTCGAGGCTTTCTTCTATTTTTTCTAAAATGCTTATTGGTTTTTTATTTGTGAGTTCGTTTCTGATCAAGCAATATCCCCGAGTTGTTTTTCATGTGTACAGTTTGACAGATTAATCGTTTACTGTTTATTAAGTCTTGCGATATTGTGCTATTTATTTTGGGTACACAAAAACAACATATAAAACCCAAAGATCCAGCAAAATTATACTAAGAACAAGATTGTTAAAACGGAGAATTTAGTAGGGAATAGGCATCTGAGTCCTAGCTTCCTCTACAATAGGCAATACTTGTTTTAGTTCTTTAAAGTACTTTAGAACAGTAATGCCACGTGGCGTAACTGCGAAAACTAACCGTGCTTTTCCTACAGTACGTTCTTCAACTAAACCTTGCTTTATGAGAAATTCAAGGTACTCTTTTAGGATGCTGCAGTTAACGTTTGCTTTGTACATGACGTGTGTTAACTTCAACGGCCCACGATGGGCAAGCACTGTAAGGATATCAACATACATTTCAAGTTTTGATCGACGCACTTTCTAACTCCTCTTTTTTCTTAAATGCGTTGTTTGGTTATAAATCATTTATGTATTTGAAATCAGTGTTTTTTCCATCTCAACTGTCAATTAGCCTTTTTCTTGATGCATTGTTTAACACATTTAATCTATTTTCGAAGGCTGTAACCATGTCATCTAGCAGTATTTCACGCAATTCGGTTGACAAAATGTTGATTTCTGTATCAAACACATTCGCTAATTTAGCTTCCAATTCTTTTCTATCTTTATCTGCAAATTGCTTCATTTTTACACATATCCTCCCAAATCTATTGACAACCAGAATAGGTGAAGGTATATAACTCACTTATGAAAGCAACCTATGAATCAGAAATTAGTACCTAAAAACAAAAGTCTGCAATTTAACCCCGCATATTGGTCGATTTTTCCGACTACTTAGACACTGTTTCAGATGTTTATTGTGTTAATTTAGTGTTTACCTGATAAGAGTTTGAGTGCGTAATTTTGAGAGACAACAATCCATTAAACTATGCCTAATTTTGGATCGGCAAATTGGAAACTTCCTGCTGTGAATCAAGATTTTGTCTTGAAGACAAAGATTTTATGCTCAAACAATATGTAGACCGAGTTGTAGTCTATTTACAATCACAAATTAATTTAAACAACAAATAACACTTCTACGTTGCAGATAGCCGGGACATTATTAAGAAGAAGTAAAATTCGGGGTCATTTTTTATTTGTTTAGTTTCAAAGAAAAGTCTTGGAGTGTTTTACTTGTTAAAGGGCACGTTCTAAACGATCAAGTAAGAGCCGAGCGATGTGATAACTGCAAATCGATAACCGAAGTATTAACAACTAACTACAACAATCCCAACCTGCTGTTGTATGGCTGCAAAGACAGCAAATGCAAACACCGGCTACTGCGCCTAGATTTCGACGCCTAATTCGCTTTTTGTTTAATTCCGCATTTTATCGCGCTCTATTTTCGAGTTTTCTTTTTGGATGTTATTGTAGGGGTTTTTTTCCACAAACCTTTTTTCTGGTTGTTTCTTAAAGTTTGTTTTGGGTTTGGGGGTTGCAGTTTGGGGTTTGTTCGGTTGTTGTAGTGGTTGAAGCTGTGTTTTTTCAACATCGTGGCGCCAAAACTATTGGTTGTAGCACGGTGACCCATTTTTTGTAGCAAGTAGCAAGGAAAACTAAACGAACCACAAAGATAACCAAAATGATGTTGTGCTCTGCGAAACATAATATAGCGTTGTTCCTACCTGTTGCGCTATCGAAATTATATCTTTCATTTTCCCAATTGTTGTACTCCTGTACTTAGCATTCTTAATTCATAAGTGACTTATACTCAATTCCATTACTCTACGTTGAGGTATAGCTAATACAAAACCTCAATCAGAATAAAATAGTCGTAGACATAGAGGACTTGACGCCTTTAACCAAAAAAAACGTTATTCGAGTTTTACATGTTGACGACGATTTTTGTTTTTTAGAGGTTTCAAAGCAAATCCTACTATTGGAAAGAGGATTTAATGTTGATACTGCTTTATCTGTTAATGAAGCCTTCAAAAAAATGCAATCACAGGTTTATGATGTTATTGTTTCTGATTATGAAATGCCTCAAAAAGACGGATTAGACTTTCTAAAGAAACTTAGAGAACAAGATAATCAGATTCCTTTTATTTTATTTACAGGGAAAGGAAGAGAGGATGTTGCTGTTAGAGCTTTGAATTTAGGCGCTGATCGCTACCTCAATAAAAATGGTTCACCTGAAGCTGTTTACTGCGAATTGGTACATGCTATTAACAATACTGTAGGGACGGAAAAAGTCAGCGCAGTTTTTTGCGGCATCCGAATCAAAGTATCGTTTGCTAGTTGAAAAATCGCTTCAAGGTATATTAGTTACGAAAGTTGCTCCGCTTAGGATAGTTTTTGCAAACGAAGCAATGGGAAAAATCTTAGGTTATTCTCCTCAAGAGTTATTGTCACTCTCACCCAAAGAAATTAAGGGCTTGGTTTATCGTGAGGAGAGGCAGGTCTTCTTTTGTCGTATGAACAAACGTTGGCTAGGCGAAACGGCCGATACATGCTTTGAGTTTCGAGCAGTGCGAAAAGACGGGTCGGTAATTTGGCTAAGTGCTTTGGCAAATCAAGTTGATTATGATGGTCAATCTGCTATTCAGGGAATGTTTTTAGATGTTACTGAAAACAAGAGGGCCGGGGAGATTCTGCGTGAAAGCGAAAATAGGTATCGAGATCTAGCAAATTGCCTGCCAAACATTGTTTTTGAAACTAATCTAAAGGGGCAATTAGAGTTTGCAAATAAAACGGCTGCTGAGATTTCTGGTTATTCACCTAGCGAAATTGCAGAAGGGTTGAATATTCTGCAGTTTATTGTCCCTGAAGAGAGGGAAAAGGCAAGGCAAAGTATTCAGCGATTACTTTCTGGAGGCAGTTATGCTCCAGCTGAATACACGTTTATGCGGAAAGATGGTTCCACTTTTCCAACACTTATCACTACTGTGCCTCGTGTCTGTAAAAACAAGTTGACAGGGCTCAGAGGGTTAGTTTTAGATATCACTGAGCGCAAGAAAGCTGAAGTGGCCTTGATGGAAAGCGAAAAAATGTCGAGAGCAATAGTTGCCAATTCTCCAATTGGGATTGCCACGTCAGGTGCTGACAAACGATTCTTGAGTGCAAATGAAGCTTTCTGTAAAATACTTGGCTATACAGAAGATGAATTGCTAAAATTAACCTTTGAGGATATAACCAATTCGGAAGATCTAAAAGAAAGCGTTTCAAAAATGTGTGAACTGGAAAAAGGTAAAATATTCTCTTTTGCAGTAGAGAAACGGTACGTTAAGAAAGACGGTACTACCATATTTGGAAAAATCATGGTTAGTGCAGTGCGAAACCCTAATGGCAAACCCAATCTTTTCGTTGCTGAACTCGAGGACATCACTGAACAGAAAAAGGCTGAAGCGTTAAGAAAAGTTTTGGAAAGAAAAGTAAGAAACTATTCAGAACATTTGAAACACATGGTTGATTTGAGGACTGTCCAGTTGAAAGATGCAAATGAACGGCTTGTTAAGGCTGAGCGTTTTGCAGCTATTGGTGAACTAGCTGGTATGGTTGGGCACGATCTACGCAATCCGTTGGCAGGTATCAAGAATGCTGTCTACTACTTGAAAAAGAAAGACAAGACAATTTCCTGTGTTCAGGCTAAAGAAATGCTTGAAATCATCGATAACGCCGTTGACCACTCAGACAAAATTATTAACGACCTACTAGACTACTCAAGAGAGATGCAACTGGAACTTAGCAAATGCGCGAGCACACTCTCTCGTAGACGAGGCTATAGAGATTATTCAAGTTCCGGCCCGAATACAAATAGTAAACCATGTTAAAGCAGGAACTTGGATTTGGGTTAACGCAGATAAGATAATACGGGTTTTTGTAAACCTTATTACAAATGCAATCGATGCCATGCCTGAGAAGGGAACACTTGAAATCAGCGATTGTCAAACAGTTGACAACGTTGAACTCGCCTTCCATGACACAGGCTTAGGAATACCTGAAGCGACTTTGCGGAAGCTCTTCTCGCCTTTGGTCACCACGAAAGCACAGGGTATGGGTTTTGGTTTAGCCATATATAAACGAATCATAGATGCGCATGGAGGCACAATAAGGGTGAAAACAACTATAAACAAAGGAACAACGTTCACAATAGCTTTACCTATCAAACCTAAAGCAGTTATCAATCCAAAAGCCCAAAAACGCGGAAGTATTTCTAATGGAACTTAAATATACCCTGTTTGTAGCGAATCAAAATTTAAAAAGTGTAGAGATGAATCTGTCCAGAAGCTTGAGTTTCGAGCTAACTTCAGTGGACTTGAATTCTATGGCAAATATTACTTCTAAATTATAAGACTGGTTGAGGCAACAACTTGGGGTTAAGACCGCTCTCAGGGATAAAGGAATAAGAAACTCCACTGGCGAATATTTACTTTTAAACTTTAACAATAAGTGACGCAACAACTTGGGGTTTAGACTGCTCTCAGGGATGAAACCAAATAATGAGTCGTCATTTTTGCTTTTTTCGTTAGTTCCCCCAATTAGCTCTAAATTTGTAGCTATTTCTTGCAGTTTTTCTGTGAACTGATGGTTCAGTTTTTCACAAGCAAATAGACATCGTCCTGCAGTGGCAATGTCGCAAGAACAAGGTATAACTCCGATTATGGGCAGCTGGTGTTTTCCAAGCTGTATTGAATTATTGTTATAGATTTCTAATGATAGCGATTCCTTCGGTACTCTGTTTATTATAATCCCTATTTTTTTGTCGAAAAGCTCATAGCGGTCACGTATCATCAGTCGAGTTCCTTTAACATCGGATTCGTCTGTAGACGTCACTACCAGTACAATATCGGCGCAGACTATAGCGTTTATAGAGGAATAAATAAGGCCAGGACTGGCATCAAAGAATACATAATCAAAATGCATCTCGTTTAGGAGATAGGTCTTGAGTGAAAAGAGTTGACCCAAAGCCTCCATTTCCCATGTCCTATTCTTAGATTCCATCTCAAGTATGGCTTCGGTTGAAGGGTTAGCCAAACCAACAAACAGTTTTCCTTTCCCCATTTCTTTTGTGCTATAGTCTGTTAGAACATCTTTTGGATTGCAGGTTTTGTTTAGGTAATCGTTCATCCAATATTCCTTATCATTTTTGAAAATCAAGTGGAGGCTTGGAGCACGAAAGTCCAAATCTATAAGACAAACGCGTTTGCCCATTGTGGCAAATAAGGTTGCCAGATTTGTTGAGAGGAGCGTCTTTCCTGTTCCGCCCTTGTATGAGTGAAAGGTTACGATCAATGGTTTTTTCCCTTGTTCCTTACAGATTTTTTTGAAAACTGAAATGTTTTAGCAAAATTGTTCAGCCTTTTCTTTATTCACACTACCCTAAGAAAGGGTCTTTGTAATAATAATCTTGCACTTTGAGAGTTTGCTCTATCTTTGATTCGAATATTAACACACTCTTCTATGGACACGTTCTAAAGATAGCTGCAAAGAAGGCTACTAATTCGACGATTATATTCAACAAAATCTAACAATTATATTCAACTCCAAAAATTCGATTTTCATTTATCAAAACCCTTATTTGCTAAGTGCTTCCTTCCGTTTGCTCAGTAAGCAGAGGGAAAGATTCTCCGCGAGTTTTCACAAAATGTGACATTTTTTGGACGGAAAAATTGTAAGCGACAACAGCTTTTCCGAATTTTTCTTTTCCTGAAGAAGTGATACGGTAAACCACTTTACCTTTGTTTATGTTGGATTCTATTAATTTGTCATCTTCCAAGGAGTGTAAAAGAGGATATAGCGAACCTGGACTAAGCAAAATTCCAAATTCTTTGTGGAGCGTCGCAATGATATTGTATCCGTGTGTGGATCCCCCATATAATATAGCCATAATTACGATATCCAAACAAGTTTTGAGTTGCCTTTCGGCAATCTTGTTTTCATACATCACATTTTGAAATGAAAGCATAATGAAGCACCTAACAGCAGTAGTGTATGATATACAACTTATATGTTCCATGAATTAACTCATGGGCGAATATTATGAAACAAATTTAATAATAAAATTTAGAAATTGAATTTAAATTCAATATATTTGTCTTTGTTGATAGATGCTATGGCAAAAATGCCTTTTACAATAGTCTATGATCCGGCTAAACAACAAAAACATTTTAAGTTATACTTACCAAAACCTTTTCTTTTTCTTCAGCTTCTTTGGTTTTTTCTTCAAGTATGCTCTTCAGTACATAAACATCAATAGATCGGACCAAGGTTACCTCGAAGTTTGAATTATTTGTCTTGATCAAAACTCGAAGGGCTCTACAATTTTCTTCTAAGTTTTCGTTCGTATCGAAGGATAAGCTCTCTATTCTATCAATAGATGTCTCGAACAAAACCTCATTTGGCTTTTTTCTAAAAAGGAACAACCTTTTGTTAGTAACATAAAGATACCCTGATCTCCAGACACCTGATTTAAACTTGTCCCTGCAATAGCATGAACCTACTGTCTTTAGAATAATTTTTTCACTCTCACTTAACGGAGCTTCTTCATTACTCTCCGCTAATACGGATTTTCTGATTTTCTCATCCCAAGTTCCCATCATCCCATAATCAACCATGGTGGTCATACCCGCTATTGCAGCTTTCAAATTGATTCCAATTAAAGGAACACCGGAAACTGAAATGATGACGTCAGCTTGAAGAATTATGCCTTTGATCAAGATTCTATCAACAAGATCTACGAGTGCTCCATTTCTTGAAGGCTGCAAATTACGTTTCTCCATGATCAGCTTCTATTACAGTTACCATCTCTCGTAGATTTCTGAGCTCTTCATTGACATTGGCATGTGATCCTTCTTCAATCTTTTTTATAGTTGCCTCCATTTTCTTCTTCGTCTCATTAGGCAATTTACTACCCAGTCTTTTTTCCAGTGACGAAAGCAAAATCTTTGCTTGGCGCACCTTTTTCAACTTTATGCTCAACCCATCCGCAAGTTCGAGAAGGTTATCCGTAAACAATCTGATTACCTGGGGTTTGCTATCATTCTTTACTGCCGTTAACTGATACAACTTCGCCTCAAGCAGTTTCATATCCGAATCAGAGATGTTTGCGGCCTCTTTTTCAAGGAATCTTTGCGTTACGCAGATTGCCGACGTTGCACGATTTAGAGTTTCAACATTTTCTTTTTCTCTTTCGTCTTCATCATTGAATTTGGTGGCTTCAATAATTTTTCTAATAATTTCTTCCTTTGAAAAACTCTGTGTCTCTTTAACTTTGATGATTTCAATTTTTCCGGTTTCTAAAATTTCAGCGGTAACAGTTAAAATTCCATTAGCATTTATTTTGAATGTTACTTCCACTTTTTGTTCATATTTTGGCGACCTAGGGATGCCTTCTAGCTTAAACAAGCCGACCGAAGTATTTTCTTTAGCCATCTCCCGTTCGCCCTGTAAGACATGAATCATCATTGATGTCTGGAAATCCTCTTGGGTTGCAAAAGTCATATTTTTCTCTGTTGGAATGGTGCTGTTTCGTTTGATTATCCTTGTAAACAATCCGCCTGCTGTCTCTACACCCAAGGACAGCGGAGTCACGTCCAGGAGCAGCATTTCTTTTATTTCACCATTCAAAATACTAGCTTGAACACTGGCGCCCGTAGCAACTATGCCCATAGGGTCTATGCCTATTTCAGGTTCTGCTTTGAAATAATTTCCAAAATATTTTCTGATAATAGGTATTCTAGTTGGTCCGCCTACTAGAATTAACTTATCTACATCTGAAGGATTTAAACCTGAATCTTTCAAGGCCTGCTCTACTGGACTTTGTAGCCTGTCAAGCTGGGGTTTTATGAGTTCTTCAAGCTTATTTCGATTTAAATTCATAGTTACGTTTGTAGTAGAGTGATTTACATTGACCTCAACGTTTATGATAGCTGAGAGTTCGGTTGAAAGCTGTATTTTTGCCATTTCGCCAGCGTCTCTAAGTCTGTTCAAGTTTCCCATGTCGTTCTCTAAACAAACTCCACATTTTTTTTCCGCTTCTACAATAAGATAGTCTAGAATTGTGTCATCCATGTCTTTGCCGCCTAAGTGAATATCTCCACTAGTAGACATAACTTGGAATATGCCATTGTTCACTTGTAGAATAGACACATCAAATGTTCCAGCACCCAAGTCCAACACGGCTATTTTCAAGTTTTTTCCTACATTATCTAACCCGTAGGCTAATGAAGCTGCAGTTGGTTCGCTTACTATTCTTAAAACTTCAAAACCTGCTATTTCCCCTGCCTCTTTAGTTGCGTTTCTTTGATTATTATTAAAGTAAGCTGGCGCAGAGATAACTGCCTTATCAATTTTCTCGCCCAAGAAAGTTTCTGCATCTTGCTTAATCTTTTTAAGAATTAAAGCGGATACTTGTTGAGGATTATATGACGTGCCATCTATTGTCCACGTGTAATCGGTGCCGATTTTTCTTTTGACCCACCGAATCGTTCGATCAGGTTTCTGGTAAGAATAGTTTTTTGCAGCTTTACCTACAATTATTTTACCGTCTTCTTTAAAAGAAACAATTGAAGGAAACATTTTGCCATAAAAAGTTGGTCCTTCAGCAGCAGGAACAAGCCGTATCTTTCCCTCTTTCATAACAGCGGCGGCAGAGTTAGATGTTCCGAGATCAATTCCGATTGTTCGTCTCATCATACTTCTTCACCACAGTCTCTTAGTTGCTTTTTTCCTCGACAAGGATGTTTTCTTCAACTTCCGCTTTTTCGAGTGAACAGAGGTGATGCTCACAGTATTTCGTTAGTAAAACTTGTGCATCCTTTATTTTCTGAAACGTCTTCTCACAAGTTGGATCATCCGGGTGAAGGTCAGGATGATATTTACGGGCTAGATTGTGGTATGCACAGTTAATCTCTGAAATACTTACATCTTGACTCAAACCCAAAGTTTTCCTTGCCTCATCTAATACATCAAAGTCGATTTTTTTTACTCCGATTTTTGTAAAATTGTAAGCTGGCAAAGGACCCACGGCTTGAAACTTTAGTTTATTTGAATATTTATTCTCAAGCTCAATTAGTTTGTTGTAGAATTCTTGATTGTGCGTTTTATCAACAAGAAAAGCAGCATTCATCAGCATATCTTGATCAACAGTTTTATTTTCTTCAAAATCAAAGGATAGCCCTTTTAGACTGCGTTCTATTTCTTCCAAGTATTCGGCTTTCTTTTTATCCAGCACTGCACTAACTCTTCTACCTAACTCGATTCTAAGTGACTGATCCAAATTTTCTTTGACTTGGCTTACCATTTTTTGTATATCTATATTTTCGTTCAAAATGTATGCTAGAATAGCCTTATCCCACGAAATTTTAATATTGATTTGTAATTTATTGTCAACCTTTTCCAGAGTCTTCTTGAGTTTCATTCGACCACGTTTTAGAATATTTATTATTTCTTCGTTGTTTTTAGCTACAATTCCAAAGCCCATTGGGATTACTGCGTAGGGCTCCATGATTTTTCTCAAGACTTCATCATGAATTTTTGCTTCTTCGACTCCTATTCTGCAATTATCAAAAACGTCGCTGACTACTGCTCCGATGTCTTCGAATTGGACACTGTATATTTCGCCATTGCCTATTCCAATGTTGCCGAAACTTTTTTTGCTCTCTGAGTTTATGATTCCATAAATGTATTTGGCCATTTTCTCATCAGGTTCCCATTTTTGACTCGTTTATCTGACCTACAAAGGAGTATGGGGGCCAAGGTCCTGTGAATCTAACTGCAAAACCTTCGTTCTTAAAATTTCCCAGTGAATTTCCTAAACTCGCAATTTTTTCCTTGGATACAAGACAAGTAATGTTAAGAATCATTTGTTTATTTTGCCATTTGTCAGGAACTGTCTTATTTGTTGAATATAGTTTCGTTTCGTCGACAAGATTTTTTATTTGGGAATAGATTTCTGTTGCATATCTGTCTATAACGAGGTGTTTTTCAAGCTGTATTTTATTTTCTATTTTCTTTTTAAGCAGATAAGCTGTGCCGCTACTTGCGTTGTCAAGGTTCATTTTTAAACTTTGGATTTCCAGGTTCTCATTCAGGGTTTTTTCAATCTGCTCCTTTTCAAGGAAAATCTGAACACCGTATTCGGCTTTTCCTTCAAGTTTTGCTAACAAAGTTTTAAGCTGAACGTACTCTTTGCCGAGCCACTCCTTGAGTGTTTCGTCGTTTCCCTTAAAAATAGTGTCAAAGGTAAGAGGGACAACGGTGCCATATTCCTCCGTAGCCATATCAATTACATATTGGTGTGCCAAAATCCATTCTTCAACTTTCTCCTTTTCGGATGTTTGATAGGGCTTTGCTAAGCATGAGTGAAATACTACACCTATATCTTGGAAATTAACGACCCTAACTGCGCTATCTTCAACACCTACTCTTCCGAAACTTTTCTCATTACCACTGTTAATTATGCAGTATAGGTAGTTTCCCTCTCCACAACTATTTTCATGGGTCATTTTAGTCACCTTTATTTTCCAATGTTTTAGGATTAGCCATGACTTCAATTGAATCTTCTACCAGTCTGTCAAGGTCACTTCGTATGGATTTAACTATAGATTGCAGGCCGTTTTCTTCTTTGATATGTTCGAGTGCTCTTTCGAGCTCCATCAAGCCATTCCCTAATCGTTCAATTTCTTGTTCGTTTAGTTTGCCTGACTCCATTCTCCTTAAAGACTCTCTTTCAAGAACTTCCTGGATAACCTCAACTAAAGCAACAATTACTCCAAGAAGACCTGATTTTAAGTCTCTTTCATTAATTTCTATGGGCATAATCAATACCTCTTTTGTTTAATTTTACTTCTAAAACGCCGTTGTTGATGGTTTTGTCCATTATATCTTCAACGAGGCAAGAAAGGGGGACTTCTTTGTAGAATTTCTGGCCAGATATTATTAGAGTGGATTCATCTAATCTTAGGTTGATTTTTTTCTCTTTTGAAGGCAGCTCCACAACGACTCTTAAGAGATTTTTTTCATCTATGACATCCACCAACTCTTCAGTTTGAGTGCTGCCTGACAAATCTTCGTCTGCCCACCAGTTAAACATGATTTTTTCGCCGGTTAAAAGATCAATTTTCGATCTTAGAAAAGCGATAATGGGTCTTCCTATGATCTTTTGAGATTCAGGGTTTATGATTTCTCTAATTTTTATCAGTACTTCCATATCTGAAGAAGCACAAATCAGGTTGGTTAACTGTCTTATCCCTGCATGCCGTTCTTTTAGAAGATATATCGTGATATCTCTGCTCTTATCATCTAGAGCGTCAAGAAGTACATCCAGTTTTTTTAGTGTGCTCAACTGCGAATCCCAACCTTGGCTTCAATTTTTATAGCTTTTTGTTTTTTGGCTCTTGCGCTTTCCCATCCACACCACGGGCAAGCGATGTTCAAAAGTTCTTCTTTGTCAACTTCTTTGCAGCATTGAGGACAATCTTCCTTATCAATTGAAGCATTTTTCCAAGCAGCTGTTTCCAAATTAGTTCCCGATGGAAATTCTAACCCATATTTCGCAGCTGTCTCAAAGGATGCAAGGGCGGCTCTAATTTTTATTCCGAGTAGTTCTACTCCAGCAACACTAATAGCGATGTCTGCATTAATCACCAATCCCTTGTCGAGTATTCTATCTATGGCCTCAGCTAAACCAGAATGTTCTTTTTCAGGAGTCAAAATTCTGTTTTCCATGTTTTTTACCTCATGTTTTGCAGGCAGATCCATCCGCGCCAGAGGCACTGCTCTTTTAGATCCTCATAGCTGGATTCTCTGCTGCAGTTTGGACAAAACTGTTTTGCGTTCAAAACTCGCCATACTTGAGTGTCAAAATTATTGTTTTCGGGGGACTTCAAACCTACCTGCTTAGCAATCTTAAATGACGAAAGGACGATTTGCGACTTATTATTTAAAAAATCGATGGTAGTGTTTTGAGATCTATGCATAACCAATGGTGGGTCCTCCTTGAAATTGATCGACCTTTTGTCTATTTGAAAATGCAACTAAGTCTATCCTTGTAGAGGCCCTACAGGACAAGTTTTGGAGATTGTTTATTTCAACTAATTTTTTTTGATAGTTTTTCAAGATATTTTCTTCCTTTAATTTATCCTAGTAAGTTCATCCTCTGGCTAGGGCGCATTTTGAATATTCGTTTGTTCATCAATCGTTGATGACAGAGTTTTCTATCTTTTTTTTCGTATTCTTCTTTTGATACTTCACCCAGTTCGAAGAGTAACCTGTTCTCTTTTAGTTCTCTGTTAATTCTCTGCTGATTTTCCTCAACTCTTCCTTCGTCAGCATAATCCATGATTGTTTCCATAAGCCAGATCATGTCGAATGGTGGAATGGAAAGACCGAGCATTTCTAAAAACAAATCATCTACAAAAAAAGGCACTATATAGCACCTGTTTTTTTCTTAATCTCAACACCTTCTGTGCCAATTCTTATGTACACAAAGTTATGGGGAGCCCAAGGTCCACTGTAGAGAAACTTTAATGTTTGATATTTGTTCTTAAGCCTTACTACTTCGTCTGAAAATGAATCAACCCCTTCTTTGTTGACTAAGAAAGACGCATTTAGGACAAGTTTTTCACTAAACAAGTCACATGTAACTGTTTGTTTTGCTTTAGCTCTTAGGTGTTCCAAAATATCAGAGGCGTATTCTTCTCTATTGTTGGGATAATCAAAAACGGTTTTTCCGGTTTGTACAACTTTTAATCCTAATTCAACCATATTGTCAACTAATTTTAGGGACTCTACTGTGGGAGTATATGCTTTTTTTAGCAGACGTTTTAGGATTATTTCATTTTTTATCGTTGTTCCAAACTCGGCTGGAACAACTGAGTATTTGATCATAATTTCTTGTATAACCTTTTCATGAGTCGTTGTGTTGTCTTCCGTCAATTCGTAATCGGTCATTGAAGAATCACTGACTACAGCTGCAATGTCTCCGCATGGAATAGTGTAGACTTCGTTGTTTTCCAAGCCTATCTTACCAAAGTTTTTTTCTATGTTGCACCTTATGGCACCGTAGAAATATTTTCCTTCTTCTTTTTTCATTTCCAAATCCTCTGAACTCTAAATTTCTTGTTGCAGATAATTGTTCAGAATTTTATGAGCTTGAATATGCTCATGAACCAAATTTCTTATTCTCGGTTTTGCATCTTCGACTGGACCATAAATTATTTCTTTGCCTGATTTCGTGATTGACAATAATCCTTTTTGTTTTAATGAATGAAGCAACGGGTATATTGTTCCTGGACTGAGCAACACGTTGAACTTCAAATGAATAGTTCCGATTATTTCTGTTCCACACATGGTTTTCTTTTGTAGGGTAGACAGAATAACGTTTTCCAAGTTATCTTTCACTATTTTTTCGACGGATTTGCCCGTTACTTTAGAGTCGTCAAAGAAGTCTCCAGATAGCATGGTTAGATCATTCGTTGTGAGTCGTAGTTGATTGTGGTAAGAGACTAATTGTTTGATTTTTTCAGAGTTTAGGGCAGTTACGTTGTAAGTGCATAAGCAGTTTATGGCACAATTTTCACTTAACTTATTCAAATAATTTTCTCTCTTCTCAATTTCATTATCTTTTTGATTATCAATCGATCCAGCATCTACAATCAGCTGCAAATCACCACCTTCTTTTTTGAGTCCATAGAGCTCTCCTGGGCTGATAATTTTTAATTGACCGTTTGTGTGATTGATCTCTTGCATTAGAGTTGAGCTATCGTTAGTAGTAATGTAAATTACTTCTTGGTTTTGACGAGCAGGAAACAAGAATGCATTTTGAATCGTATATTTGTCAACATTTGGCGCATAGAGGTGAAGGGTATGGTTTGAGCATATGTTCTCATTGCTAAAGAATTTCCTAGAAGTGATAGGGGGTGCCGTTTCCATGGTTGTTTTTCTCCAAAGTCTGCTGCTTTTTATTCTTCTTGTGCTTCAGATTTAGTTAGATCGCTGCGTTTCCTGATCATTTTCTGTGTCCAGCCAAGTACTTCCCCAGCGTTATCTATTCTAATCAAGTACCTTCCTAGGAGATCTTGCGTATCAGGTATGGCTTTTCTCTGTAGCACTTCAACTGTAACGGACCATTCGTTATTTTTTTCCTTGATATCTACGATAGTTTCAGGATTTTTAGAAATGAATTTCTTTGTTGCATCTAAAGCCACTTCAGTAACTTTAAGCAAAGAAGTTTTTTTAAGCATCTTCTTTTTCTCTCCTTTAGAGGCTCTTAGAGGATCCTAATTCCTGGCAGATGTCGCGGTCTGGAACTATTAAATCAAGACCGTTTTTTTGTATGGCTGAGTCAGTATCGTTTAAGATATCTCTTACAAAGTTGGTTTTGTTAAGAGCATCCATTGGGTTGCCTATTTTTGTAGCCAGAACATCTAAGCAAATTTGTACAAATTCCTCTTTTGTATAATTGCCAATCGCCTTCAGACCTTTAGAAATCATTATTTCTGTTCTCGTACCCGGCTTGTGTGGGTTAGGCAGTTTTTCTCTTAATGCCCGCACAATCCTGACAATGTTTTTCGCTTCAAACGATGATATTTTAGAATGCGCTCTAACGATCTTTACTTCTGTATCAAAGTCATAGTAATCCATGTGAAGATCTATCATTCTATCTAGCAAGGCGTCTTGCGGTCTATGTACACCTGCATACTCTGTAGAGTTGCTTGTGAATATTACCTTAAACTCTGGATGGACTTTTATGTATCTTTCTTCTCCGAACATAGTTGGAAGTTCCAACACATGTTCCTCTAGTACCGATAGAAGTACATTATTGGCCTCGGGTTTTGATCTCGAGAACTCGTTATAGACTAATGTATAACCGTATTTACACGCAAGTGTTAGCGGATTGTCGACCCATTTACATTTTGTCTTATCCTTAGTTAAGAGAACATTATGGATATATTTGTCCACCAGACTTTCGGTTTCCATTTCTGAATATCCTCCAATTAAGTCTGATGTTGTCATCTGGTCATCGCCGTTTATCCACACTGTTGGTCTGCCCAATTCTTTTGCTACTTGCATTGCAATTGTTGTTTTTCCACAACCTGTCGGCCCAACGATGTGGGGGTGGCATGAAGCTTTAAGCCAGAGTTTGATTCTGTTCTTTAGTTTTTTAACCTGTTCGGTTTCAACAAAACTCTCAATTGTGGGCGTTAAGAACTCTGTCTCTACATGACTGATTGAGATTTCTATCGGTATTATTGTCTCGGAAATTTTATTTTGCCTTTCTTCTGATGTTTCATGAACTCGTTTTCCGCGAACAACTCTTGGATGAGTTGGATTATATTTCAATTTTTAAGTCCCCGGTATTTTCCTTATTTAAACGAATGTCACGATTGCATTCTTAAGGTATATTCATATACTCGTTACGAAATCTGTGTCGAAAATCGAAAACCACTAAAATGAAATTTTCTGTTCGGATGCACATTTTAACTTAAGAAATTTCTGCTAAAAAACATGGTTTCAATGATTGAGGGTGAAAAGAAAGGTGAGCCCTCAAGCTCTCAAGTTTTTTCTTTTTTTAGGCTATTTGCCCATAACATTCGTACTCTCTGTGGACGTGGAACAACTGAGCAGTATGCTACCGCTTCTCTGTGTTTTCTTAACCACTGTATTTTCTTATCTCTTTCTTGGGCGTTAATGGCGCTTTTCGGCATCTTTGACATTTATTTCACCTCTTAATTAATCACTGTTTTTACTTGATAATTTTTAGATTAATTGGAAAAAAAGAAGAGACGAACAGCTTATTCTCCGCGGATGAGGCTTACTCACCAGTAGAACTGTTTTGTGTATTCTTGGTGTTCCTTTACTTGATCGGCTATACTAACTTGCATGGCAGCAATACCTGACATCATTTCAGCGACCCCTGATTGCAGATTATGGGTGCCTTCTGTATGCATTTTAATGGCGGCTTTGTGGAAGTTCAAAGTTGTTTGCTGTATTTTTTTCACCATTTCTGTGACGCCTGATTGCAGATTTCTTATGCCTTCTACATGCATTTCATTGGCGGCTTCTTTGTAGTGTTTTCTTTTGCCATTAACCGTACTCTTAGTTGGTCTTCTTGTTATTTTCGCTGGTTCAGTTACTGTCATGGTTTTATTTTTCGTTTTTTGTTTTGACATTTATTTTGCATCTCAAACTTGTTTTTTTAAATATTTTTTCCTAGATTTAGGCTGCTGGAATAGGAGCAGCGATTGCTGCTTGTTCGACCTTTGTGATTTCTTCTGCGTAATGTAGGAATGTGTCGACTGAAGCGACTACCACTCTAGCTTCGATGGTGAGAATTTCGATTCCAACCAATGAGGCTCTTGCCCAAGCATCTACTACTATGCCTTTGTCGAGTACGCGATCGAGAACTTCTGCTAAGCTGCCTGAATCTGGACTTTGTTGTACCATTTTTAATTCACCTCAATTTTTCGTTTTTTGTTTTGACATTTATTTTGCATCTCAAACTTGTTTTTTTAAATATTTTTTCCTAGATTTAGGCTGCTGGAATAGGAGCAGCGATTGCTGCTTGTTCGACCTTTGTGATTTCTTCTGCGTAATGTAGGAATGTGTCGACTGAAGCGACTACCACTCTAGCTTCGATGGTGAGAATTTCGATTCCAACCAATGAGGCTCTTGCCCAAGCATCTACTACTATGCCTTTGTCGAGTACGCGATCGAGAACTTCTGCTAAGCTGCCTGAATCTGGACTTTGTTGTACCATTTTTAACTCACCTCTAAAGACATGGATTTGTTTTCTGTATGTCGAGTATGCTATATTGCTATTTAAGTAATATTCAGTGATAAAGAACAGGTATCGTATCGAGATTCGATACATCAAATATTACAGTTTTCACAACAATCCGATAAAAAAGTAAGATCTATATTATCTCACATTCAATAAACACTAAAAGGGTTAGAAGATAGGTCTTTGAGTGAAGCACATTTCGAAAATAGATTTAACCTCAAACATTTGATTCAATAATAAAAAGTGAATAATTATGTGGCTAATATGTCGAGTAGCATTCAATATGGGCAGAACCAAATTGCTAGTTCGAGGTGTCCAAGATGGAGAATGGGTTTTTTGCCCGAGAATAAAAAACATAAAAAACGATAAAGTAGCCATCCGATGTTGTGACAAATGTGCCCATTTTGTTCGTCTTGAAAACTTCCATTTTCCTTCTACACAGGTTTGGAAGCGAGGCGTTATGCCAAAACATCCCAATTACCTGCATTTTAGAAAACCACCCCTCAATCATTGGAGTCCTAAACGAAAAACGATAGTAGCGTCATCACATTCAATGTTAAGCTTTAGAGGAGAAAAACAACCTTTAGTTGACGTCTTTGAAGAGGATGACTATGTAGTGGTTTTAGCAGAATTGCCTGGTATGGAAGAGAAAAATGTAACGATTGAAGCCGACGAAATTACTGTGACAATTACGGCAAAAAATTCATTAAAGAACTATGTCAAAAAAATAAAACTTCCAACACCTGTTGTGAATAGTGAGATGGAAGTCTTTTATAGGAACAACGTTTTGCAAGCGAAGTTAAAAAAACTTAGAGACTAACCACATAATTCACTTTTAAGCTCTTCAGAAAACGTGAACATAGGAATTAGTCCTTACGTGCAGGTTGCATCTCTTTTGAAAGTTGATTTACGACTTCAATAAGTTTGTGCAATCCTGACTCTATCTCTCCGTTTGAGACATACATTATAATTTGTGATGTTTCTTTCCTGAGAATCGCAATTTGATGACATATTTCGCAGCTTTTTTTTCCTTTTTCAAAGTCTTTGCAGACTAAGAGTAAATCAGTTGCTTTAATTAGTTCTCGTGCTTTGTTTGCCTTTGATGCTATGTCTGTAGCTTGTTTTATTTGTTCAGTGATCTGCTTAATTGTTTGTTCTATTTTGTCATACTTTGGGCAAATTGTTATCTGGGGCTGTTTGTTGACTTTGAAGCCTTTTGGATTTATAGCTACCTCTATACCCACAGTGTGGCAGATTCTGTAGTATTTTCTTGCCGCGCCAATGTGGCTGTTTTTCTTGAAACTTTCTATTAGACCAGCCTCTTCGAGTATGCTGAGATGTTTGAGAATAGCTGGCTGTGTGATGTCCAATTTTTTGGCTATTTCAGATATGTAATGTGGTTCTTGAGAGAGCAGGGTGAGTATTTTTCTTCGGGTTTCGTTTCCTATAATTTGGAGAATTTTGCCTGTGGGTTCCATGGGTGACCTTCCTCTTTCTTCATTGGGTATGTAACAAAATGTATATATACATTTAGTTAATAACTAAAAGTTAAGCATACTGATATGAGCAAAGGTAAGTATTCGTGTCTGAACCTGATTCAACATCAAAATCGATTACGTTGCGCGTTTCTGAAGCCTCACTAAGAGACTTCGGTAGAGGAATAGCAAGAATAGATCCTCAAGCAATGAAAAAAATCCAAGCTCAAACAGGCGACATTATACAAATCACCGGAAAAAAAAGAACCGCGGTAAAAGTCATGCCCTCTTACCCAGAAAACCGGGGAAAAAACCTTGCTCAAATAGATGGAATAATACGAAACAATGCTTTGATTGGAATCGGCGACAATGTCTGTGTAGAAAAAATTAAGGCTGAAACTGCAGAAAAAATCACGCTTGCACCGCTCGAATATGGCCAGTCATGGCGGGGAGGCGACAAACCCTTAGAGCATGTGCGTAATCTTTTGGATGGCTTACCTGTGGTTGAAGGCGATCAGGTCCGACTTAGCCTTTTAGGATCAAGCGCTTCTTTTATTGTTGCCAGAATCAAACCAAATTGCCCAGTAGTTATACTTCATTCTACTACGGAAATAGTTATACGTGATAAACCAACAGAAAACGGAAGAAAAATCGGCGCTACTTATGATGATGTCGGTGGGTTATCTGAGCAGATTCAGAGAACAAGAGAGATGATTGAACTTCCTCTTCGGCATCCGGAAGTTTTTGATCGTCTTGGTATAGAACCTCCTAAAGGTGTCTTACTGCATGGGCCCCCAGGTACAGGAAAAACTCTTATCGCAAAAGCTGTGGCAAACGAAACTTTCGCTACTTTCATTAGTGTCAGCGGTGGAGAAATACATGGAAAGTATTACGGTGAATCTGAAGGCCGCTTAAGAGAGATATTTACTCAGGCAGCTCAGAACAAACCTTGTATTATTTTTATCGACGAAATCGACGCAATTGCCCCAAAAAGAGAGGAGGTTACAGGTGAAGTCGAAAAAAGAGTAGTGTCTCAGTTGTTATCGTTGATGGATGGATTAGAACCACGCGGACAAGTAGTGGTTATTGGGGCAACAAATAGACCCAACGCAATTGATCCTGCCCTGAGAAGAGGCGGACGGTTTGACCGAGAAATAGAGATAGGTATGCCAACAAGAGAGGGGCGTTTCGATATTTTCCAGATTCATACTCGAGGAATGCCCCTAACTTCTGACGTAGATTTAACGAATTTATCTTCATTAACTCACGGCTTTACAGGTGCAGACATTACAGAACTCTGCAAAGAAGCAGCCATGAAGGCTCTACGACGAGTTTTGCCGGAAATAGATTTTGAAGCTGAATTCATTTCCACAGAAATACTTAACAAACTGGTAGTAACGATGGATGATTTTCAGGATGCGTTACGGTTTGTTGAACCCTCAGCTTTACGAGAGGTTCTAATTGAAACACCTAATGTTTCATGGGAGAACATAGGTGGACTTCATGAATTAAAACAAGAACTTATCGAAGCTATTGAATGGCCTCTAAAATACGCTAACATTTTTAAGGAAGCTGGGGCAAAACCACCCAAAGGGATAGTCCTTTGTGGGCCTCCAGGCACTGGGAAGACTCTTTTGGCGAAAGCGGTTGCTAAAGTAAGCCAAGCAAACTTTATCCATGTTAAAGGCCCAGCGCTTATGAATAAATTTGTTGGCGAATCAGAGAAGGGTGTAAGAGAAATATTTCGGAAAGCTAAGCAAACTGCCCCCTGTATAATTTTCTTCGATGAAATAGATGCCCTGGTTCCTAAGCGAGGAAGCGGATTAACTGACGCTCACACCTCAGAAAGAGTCATAAGTCAATTTCTTACGGAAATGGATGGGCTAGAGGAACTTCGCGGAGTTATGGTTCTGGCAGCGACAAATCGTATTGACATAATTGACCCTGCTTTATTGAGACCTGGGAGGTTCGACCTTATCCTCCAAGTTCCGACCCCAGAAGATGATGCAAGACTTGAAATTTTCAAGATACATAGTGCAAAGAATCCTCTAGCAAATGATATCTCCTTTGAGAAATTGGTTGAAGAAACAAAAGGCTGTACTGGAGCTGATATAGACGCAATATGCCGAGAAGCAACCATGTATGCTATTAGACGTTTCCTTAACAAAAATACAGCGGATTTAACCAAATTAAAACCGATTAAACTTGAAGTAAAAATGGCAGATATGATTTCAGCAATCAAACAAATGAACAATCGCAAAAAACTGATTGAGGGCTCAGGAGAAGCTAGCTAATGAAAAAATCATTTCCATTAGAAACTGAAGACTTGGCTCCACAAAATAACCCTTCCGGATCAATGCAAAAGCGGATTAATCAAATCCTCAGAGATATTTTTCTGAAAATGGTTGAGTTGTTTAATGTTGATTTCACTTTTTTTAAAAGCTTTGAATTATTAAGACGCCAAGAATTTCAAAATCAATTAGCTCAGCGGATTCAAGACGATTTAAAAGAAAGTGGTTTAGAAAGAAGTGGTATTCAAGTGAGACAAATTACTCAAGTTCTTTCACGAGATCAAGTGGCTGGGTTATCTGAACATTTTGCTTTTTATAATCTTAAAAATGATGTTGTATATTTAAACGAAGACATGGTCTTAAGTTACCCCGAAAAAGTGGTTTCGGTGTGTGCACACGAACTTGCTGAAAAGCTTCTTTCAATTTACATATCCTTGCCGTCAAATTCCTCAATGAAGTCTGCGGTGAAGTTCTACCTCGAAGTAAAGAACATTAGTGATCCAGAAAGACTTCAGCAGATTTTAGATATATACTTTGATGCTATTTTCAAAGCTGTCTTTAAAGAGGGTGCTTGCGAAGCAATCGCGATTCATGTTATGCGTAACATGAATTATGCGACTGAAGCAGCTATTTTAGAAAAGGAAATGCAGGAAGGCTACACAAAATGTTTAGGGCTTTTATCACGTGTTGAAAACATAAGAAAAAACGTGATGACATCGAATATTATCCAACTGGACTGTAAAGTGTTGGATGCACAGGTAATTGTTGATGAAGTTTTGAAGAACTCGCAGATAATTAAAGGTGTTTCGTATATTTTGGGCTATCCACTTGCAAGAGTAGTCCTAGAAAAATATGGACTTAATGGCGTACGTTTTATCCTAGAGAACGCTTTACCTCTCAAGGCGGAATATTTCTCAAATCCAGAATCCTACCTTGCTACATTAGATAAGATATATTCTAAAAGAATGGAGGAATAAAAACTGATGGTGAAAAAAGGAAAAAACGGAAAAGTTTCGGAAGAAAAAAATATTGGAGCGTTAAAAAAGGAAGTCGCTAAGAAAGAAAAAGAAATTGCAGAACTTAAGAAATCCGTAGCTGAGATGCGAACTCAAATTCAGAAAAAAGATAAAATTGTAGACCCCGCTGAACCGGATGAGATGATCGGTGGGCTCATGAATGTCGGTTTAGGGTTACTTGGTTCGTCAAATGCTGCAAACGGTCAAAAGGATAAAGGTTTGCTGGGTTTAGTCAACGAATTGGGTAAGCTGGCGGAGAAAGCTCAGGTGGCTCACACAACGCAGAAGACAATTAACTTTGGTAAAGGAGGCATAGTTGACTTTCGAGTAAGTTCCCGTCCAATAAAAGGTGGCTCCTCACTTCAACCTGCGAGTCGATTAAAAATCGGAACACTTGTCAAACAATCCTCAAGCACATATGCCCCTCTGCCACATGCAGAAAGAACAATAAAAGAAAGAGAACTCATCGTTGACATCTTTGAAGAAGAAGATTGCCTCAATGTAATGGTGGAACTGCCCGGCATCAAAGAAAACGAAATATCTCTAAATGTAGACGGCAATACTCTGACTATAAAAGCTGGCCCTCAGAATAAAGAATACTGCAAGAAAGTTGAGCTCCCAACTACTGTCGAAAAAGAAATAGTTCAATCAAGCTGTCGCAATGGAATCCTTGAAGTCAAGCTAAAAAAGAAAAACATTGCTCATCAGACCAAATAGTTATCTTATATGTGCTTGATATGGGGGTTACCAAATGAGTCCAATGCTAAAGAGCCCATTTGTGTGGCGTTGTTAGAAGTCACTGTTTGAATATTTCAGTTTGTTTTAGTAGCTGCCGAAGACGCAAAGACCAAGTAACCAAAGACACTAAAAACAATGCAACAAGACCTGAGCAAAACTCTTGCTTTTAGTACCCATATTTAGTTGATAGAACCCGTTGCAAATAAAAGACTTCTCGTTAAAGTCTCTTGACTAAAATTAGTCAAGGTTTATTGAATAGCATCTTGAGTAGTTTTGCAAAAGTTGAAAAATCAATTTCCTTCTGTTTAGGTGGGCAATCGATGTGAACCAACATTACAATGGATACATCACCCGATTTTTTTTCAAGTGCAATTGATTTGAAACATATAATCGAAAAAAGCAGAAAGCAATAAACTTATAATCCAAGTCAAACCAATAAAAGCCGAAGTAAGTGGATAAAATGGACAGAAAATTAAAAACTATACCCGAACCGAAAAAGGGGACCCGAACCGTTTTTGCATCTAAAACGTTGCCAGTAATAAAAAGCAAGGGTGGTAATACTACTTATCTATGTGGTAATTGTGGAGCAAAGATTGGCGAGAATATCATCGAAGGAAAATTCAAGAATGTTGTGTTAAAGTGTCCAACCTGTAACCTCTACAACGACATATAGTTAGGTGACGAAGAAAAATTCTGCTCAAGTAATAGAGACTTAACAGAAATACGGAAAAGACTTTGGTACCGCTACGCCTTAATGGTTCCAACTTCTCTGCTTGAATAAGGAAAGTAGGATAGGCTATGTTTGATGGGTGTTTGCGCATTAGATGATAGCGTTGCAATAAGTTACATACATGAATAGTGCAAATCTCTATGGACTTTAACCAAGATTTTGGTGCGGTCGCCGAGATTTGAACCCGGGTCGTCAGCGTGGCAGGCTTACACGTCACTAGGAGTACCAGTGGGCTTGATGTCCTAGACCAAACTAGACTACGACCGCACATACATGCTTTTTTCTCAGTCTAGGATATTGTCTCGAAAGACTACAATGTTGTTCTTTAAGTTTTCTGCAAAGGCTCACGCCGTCCTTGTCTGTTCTAACGTAATCAAACCCTTGCTCCCAGTACTGCATTTGCTGTTGACGTTAATCACTTCTTTGCATACGAATTCTTTGTTGCCGCCGCTAATCATATCTCTTGAAGAGATACGGTTAGCCTGCAGGCAAACAAGAAAAAGCCACATCCATAGTGCTAAACAGGTAAAATTACTGTGCAAAGATTGGGCAGAGGACGCACCGTTAAACATTGCCTAAATATTGCTGTTAGGTAAGTGTATTAGACTTAGCAGGTTAGTTGATTGAATCAGGTTGTAATCTATTCCACAAAAAGCGGTAATACTGAAAAAGTTGCAATTGAAATAGCTAAAGAATTAAACTGTAATGCTGTCAAAATATGTAGTGAAACAGATTTTTCAAAAATTTCACTTGAAGATTTTGATCTC
This sequence comes from Candidatus Bathyarchaeota archaeon, assembly GCA_963739495.1. Lineage (GTDB taxonomy): Archaea > Thermoproteota > Bathyarchaeia > Bathyarchaeales > Bathycorpusculaceae > Bathycorpusculum. The sequence continues at coordinate 86,297 of CAVUAM010000005.1, forward strand.
GTGGTCCTTGGGACCTGGATTCGGGGTGGAGAACCAAGTCCAGATATGACAAGTTTCTTGAAACAGCTGGATTTTGAAGATAGCAACAGAAAGTTTGCTCTTTTTATGACTTGGGCTGGTGGCGGCAAAAGCGATGTCCTGGCGTTCAGGTGCGTAAGACAGTTTTTAGAAGTTAAGAACCAACGATTGCTTGATGACTGTTTCAAATGTTTGGGCAAGACCTTTGGTATTGCAAGAAGGGGGCACCCAAATGCACAAGATTTGGCTAACGCTCGAAAATGGGCTAATACACTTGTCAGCACGCCTGAAAAAAAACTCTGAAATAATCTAACAAACAGTTCAATAGCTTGGGTTAACATTTTATTAGGTTAAACTAAGTGATAGAGTAATCGATGGTCAAATTCTCCAAGAATCAACAAAAAAGAGAGATAATTGCGATCGATGTTAAACAAGCGAAACAATCAACACTGGAAGATCTCTCTTTTCAGTTCAACATTGAAAGGACAAACGAGGCAGTCAGGCCTGCAAAAGCAATAGTAATTAACCGTATAACTGATACAACCAAAGAAGATGAGTTAGATCTTAAAGTTGAATTTAGATTGTTGCCTTCACCGGCGTCTTTTTCAAAAGTAAACCTTGATTTGTATTTTCAAGAGAGCCTTCTCAAATCAATCCCTCTCCGCATCTCCCAGAGCGCATTGTTGGGCGATAACTTGGAGTATCTTTTAGCCTTAGAGATGAAAGGAATTGTAGAGGGAAATTATTTGATAAGGGTTGAAATGTATGAGCCTTGGGATTCTGGTGAAAAGCTTAATTTTGCCTTTAAAGAAGTTGAAGTTCATTATGTGCCGCAGACAAGAGAAGAAAGATTAGTGAAAATTCCAACGGTTAAGAGTGTTGCAGGCGCTGATTTAACGGTTGTTTCGTCTTCAGCGAGAAACATTTACCGTGAAATAGAACAAGACCAAAAACAAGAAGCAATAAGCAAAAGAGACGAATGGTAAGTAAGACTCAAGACAAAGACTGACAAAAGTAAACAGACTTTAGCTTTAATGCCCTCACTTACTCTGAACTCTTGTTTCAGCATTTGCTTCACTTTCATTCCAGTCCCCAGTACTCGACAAAGTCGTTTGGAGTGATGGTTTAAAACTGAAAACAGCTTTTGGCTATTCTTCGATATAAGGGAGAATTGAGAGTTTGAGTCAAAACATAATTGTTAAGCGCACGCTATCTCAGCCTGAACCGGTTTTTACAATTAGCATTAGAGGTGTTAAGGAGGTTTTTCCGGGGTTTGCGTTGGGTGATTTTGCAGTTTTGCAGGGTTCATCTGTTTTGTCTTTGGCATCGTTGTTGTGTGTGAAAGCGCAGCTTCCTTTGCAGCTTGGCGGATTGCAGAGCAGCGTTATCTTCGTTGATGGAGGCAACACCTTTAGACTATACCAGATCGCACAGTTAGCTCAGATCCACCACCTTAACCCAAAAAAAGTCTTAGATAGCATTTACATTTCAAGAGCTTTCACAGCCTACCAAACAGCTGCTTTAATCAAAGACCAACTCAGAGAAGCCATCAAAAAATACAACGCTAAACTGGTAATCATCTCAGATATTGCCGGATTTTTCCTAGATAAAGATGTTGCAGAGGAAGAGGCTCAAAGAATCTTTAGCCAAATAACCACCTATCTTTCAAACTTTGCCAGAGAAACCCAAACAATAGTGCTCGCTATTTATCCTGAGCACTTAGAGACTTCCAGAAATAGCTATCTTCACACTCTAACATGTAGCAAGGCAAGTATTGTTCTCTCTCTGAAAAGAACAAGTTACTCAAGGCAATTTACTATAGAAAAACACCCTTACTTTTCTATAGCCACTGCCGAGATACCTGCAGAAGAGCTGACGTTGCTGGATTTTGCGGAGGCTAAAGCATAATGGGCAAGACAGTTGAATCCTACCGTATGGCGTTGGAGGATGAAATAAGCAGGTGGAGTGGCTTTGCGAAAGCATTGCGGTTGGAGGATAAGGAAGCCTTTGACGCTTTGATGGATGCATGCCGAAGTTTCGCTTCAGCCGGAAGCAACGCCACTAATCCTATTCTCTTTGAGCCTATGGTGCTGTCAATTTTACTCTCACTACAAAAGAAAGTTAGCCGATTAGAGAAGGCTCTGGATGCAGTCAAGCGGCAGCCCTAAAATCCGAGGCTGGATATTCGACGTTTACCCAGGCAACATCGGAGAGATGGCAGTTTGGATAATAGCTGAAGACGGCCAAAGGATCAGATTAACGGATCGATTTCAGCCCAAGATTTATGTTTCAGGCAAAAAAGAAGACGTTGAAAAACTGGTTGGACGAATATACTCAAATCCAGATATTGCTGACTGGTGTTTCGTTCACAAATTCGCTCAACCAACAGACGCGGAAAAATCCCTTGTACTAGAAATTACCCTCAAAGACTGCAGAAGAATCTCATCCCTAACCAACCTGATACTGAAATTCGGCGATTACATGCGCCTGGAAGTCCACAACTGCGATTTGCATGGAGACCGCATGTACTTTTTCTCTCATGACCTTTTTCCGCTTGCTTTCTTGGAAGTTGAAAACCATAAAACAGGCCTAAAATATACTCTTCTTGATTCAGTTGAAAGCATAGATTACTCGCTTCCACCGCTAAGAGTAATGCAGCTCAAAATAGAAATTGCCAAAACTGGTAAGATAGCAAACCTCCAAGATCCCATAGGCAGCATAAACTTAGAACAAAGCGAAAAGCAAATCATAATTGATTCAGGTGATGAAGCTGAAAAACTTCTTCAGCTAACAAAGTTGGCAAAAGAGCTTGATCCCGACATAATTGTGACAAATGGAGGCGATTCATACCTTTTTTCGTACCTGCTCCAGCGAGCAATGGTCAGTAACGTGCAAGATAAATTCATCTTATCCAGAGATGCAGTTCCATTTGTTCCCAAATCACAGCGGGGAAAAACCTTCTTCTCCTATGGGCGAACATTCTACAAAGCCCCAACCGTGCGTCTATATGGAAGAGTACACGTTGACGCTGGGAATACCTTCATTCTTAACGAAAGCAGCTTCCAAGGACTATTCGAGATAGCAAGAATCTGCCGAGCACCCCTACACACTTCATCACGCTCATCGATCGGGACTAGTATGTCTTCTCTGCAGTTTTACCAGGCGTTTAAACAGGAAATTTTGATTCCCAGAAACAAGAGCATACCTGAAGCCTTCAAATCAGCCTATGAACTCCTCGTGGCAGATCGAGGCGGCTTTGTTTATGAGCCAAAAGTTGGCATACACGACAACACCGGCGAAGTTGACTTCTCATCGATGTATCCAAGCTTGATGGTTAATAACAACATCTCAGCCGAAACCGTCCTCTGCAAATGCTGCCCAGATTCACATTTACGCATTCCAGAGTTAAATTATAATATTTGTGAGAAGCGGGTGGGTGTTGTTCCTAAGGCTTTGAAGCTTGTTGTAGATAAACGGTTGAAATACAAGCGACTAAAAGAGGAGGCATCGGATCCTAAACTTAAGGAGATGTATGATAATAGGCAGGTTGCTTTGAAGTGGATTTTGGTAACTTGCTTTGGCTATTTGGGGTATAGGAACTCAAAGTTTGGCACCATAGATGGGCACATTGGGGTTTGCGCGTTAGGGCGAGATGCGTTTCTTAGGGCTGCTCGGATCTCTGAGCGCCGAGGGTTTGAGGTACTTCATGGGATTGTGGATTCGCTGTGGTTGAAGAAGGAGTACGCAACTTTGGAAAATTATAGCAGCTTATGCAACCAAGTAAGCAAGGACATTGGTATTCCCTTAAATTTTGAAGGACGCTACAAGTGGATAGTGTTTTTGCCCTCAAAAATGCATCCAAATATCGGTGTTCTAAACCGCTATTATGGTGTTATGGAAAGCGGGAAGCTAAAAGTTAGGGGTTTAGAGGTGCGAAAACGTGACACCCCTAAATTTGTTTATGATGCCCAGATGGAAATGATCAACGTATTTTCCGTTGCCAATAATTCGGAGGAGTTTATGCAAAGGATTCCTGAAGCCCTTAATGTTGTGAAGACCTACCGGAAGAGACTCCTTGACGGTGAGGTGCCTATTGGAGATTTGATTGTTTCTAAGCATCTATCAAAAAACCCCAAGCACTACAAACAGCATGTGAGTCAAGTTATCGCTGCAGAGCAGCTAATCAAGGAAGGTTCGGAAGTCCATGCAGGCAACAGTGTGCATTTTGTTTTTACCGATTCAAACAACAAGCGTTTTGATCGGCGCGTGAAAGCCGAGCAATTATTGGGCAATGGCGTTAATCCAGATGAACGCAAGTACTTGCAGCTTCTGTATGATTCAGCGGCAAGTCTGCTAAGCTTCTCAAACTATACAAAAAAAACTGTATACGATTCGGTTAGAGGATACGAAAACAGAAGCCTTGATAGCTACTAGAAACTTTTCCTGAGACAAATCTGGAGCATGGAATTATTTGAGTGCGGTAACCGAGACTTAGACAGCAAGTTCAAGTCTTCAAGTTCCCTCAGATAACGCCTTAAAACTTTTTTCACATCACTACTACGAATCTGTGGTTTCGCCTTTGCAGTTTGAACCAGATTCCTGAGGTTCAGTCGACAGCTAAGGTGTATTGCGAAACGGTGGCTTCTTTATTTTTCTAAATGACGCAACTGTGGTTTCTTAATAGTTGTCTTTTCTTGCTGGTCTGCTATTGCAAAACAAATGTAGCTACCGCGAAGTTGTGTTTTCGCAGTATCGGATTCACCCAGTCAGCGGTTCAGAGTTAAGATTAGAGACCCAAGCAAGACGCCTGAGATACACGCACCGATTAACCTGCAAGAAGTTGGTCAAGTTCCAGATTAGCTTTAGTGGTTTACCAAGATGTCGTATATTGGTCTGCTATTTGACCATTCATATAGACGCTTGCAACGCATTGCAAGTATATACCTGACCATTGGCTATATTTTGTTTGAATAGTGACACTTTCAGCTGACTCCCATCCTGATTGAAGGTCAAATGTTTTAGAGCTAGAACCAATCGTAACATTAAATGCTTTCAATTCGACCACAAGTTCCACTTTATTTGCATCGTTGTTTCCATTATTCGCAACTTTAATGGCTACATTCCAATTCCACATTACATCTCCACCGCCAGCATCAAACTGCTCAATATAGCTTCTTTGGACAGATGTAACCTTTAGATTAGTGGTTGAATCATTTGACCCTTTGTTTGTAAGAGTGTATGCAAGCGCAACAACAATAACCAGAACCAAAATAACGCCAATGTAGATTCCTTTTCGACTCGTTGATGATTGTGCCATACTCTCAAACCGCCTCAATTCAGTTATGAGTCATTTGATACATTAGTTTTTTGCCGTCTTCGATAACAACGCTGTACCTGAATTCCAAGACTTTCTTTTTGGTTGGCGCCTTGGCTGTTTTCTTGTAGCTCATAACGATTACCTGAAAGAAGAATAGATAAATGAAGGAATTGAACTGGAATTATTTGAGTGCGGTAACCGGGATTTGAACCCGGGTCCTAGACTTGGCAAGCCTATGTACTGACCAAGCTGTACTATTACCGCATGACGCGAATGCATCATCACAATCTAAACACTTCCTATAATTGTATGTTTCCTATTGTTTAGGGAATTTTCTATTCTTTCTATAAGCATTGAACTCAAAAAACTCCCGCGATTTAGGCGTTGGATTGGGCCGAATCCAACTCCTGTTTTATTTGGAGCTTTTAATAGAGTGAATTATAACACTTGTTTTAGTACCTAAGTGTGTTACCAAAGCAAAATCACTTAGTTAGGTAGAAATACGCTAATAAGAAAATTTGAATGAACAGAAAGATAGGAACAGTTAAGAATTTGAGTTTACGCGTTTTATGCTTAAAGAGTAGCATACCTGCCCAAGCGCCAAATGGACCAAAAAAGGCAGCTAACAAAAGCCTTGACTCAGGGATCCTCCAATTCCCTTTTTTGCTCTTCAACTTATCTATTCCAAAAACCGTCAAAGTGAAAGTGTTCACTATGACTAAAGAAATTAGCACAAAAGAAATTGGAATCATGCGCATCGTTTCCTTTAGCTTTTCGTGCTCCTTTTTAAGCCTTTTCTTAAGATTAAACTTTCGACTAAAATTTATGCTATATGATTGTTTTTACTAAAAAACCTCCCAAAAGATCGTCCAAAGTAATTTGGGATATTAGCTAAGTCTAATTGCGTTAAAGTAATTTAATGACTGACAGTAGTCGTAGTCGTTAGTGAGTTCGAGAGCGAGAAAGATTAAAATTCAATTTAGAAGTATAAGATACTGTTTTATTTCTTTGAATTATCGGCTTGGGTCTGTCTCGAACGATTATCATTGGCTTGTTTCTGCCTCGAACTATTGGCAGCATTTGTTTTTCTTGCTATACTTCTCCTGTTTGGAGAAGAGGTTGTTGATCCTTCTGGTCTATGTTGTTTACGCAAAAATATTCGCCTAAACAATTATAGCACTTTGTTCTTAATTTGTCTTACACTTAAACTCGAAACGTTTAATTTTGATTTACTATCAACGATTCACTATTAATTCACAATTATAACTGACAACCAGACGCTGCAAGAAATGATTTTATTTCCCAACAAATAGTGAAAGCCCCATTGTGTGATTGGTTGATGCCTACTGCACATTTTTAATTACAAGTCGCGAGTATTAATATTCTTGAGGAAAATGAATGATGCGCAAGGCTTTTTTACCAAGCAGGACTCTTTTAAGAAAAAACGGATATTCTGAAAAAACAATCGAAGAAGTCTACAGATGGTATGGCAATGCGCTCTAAAAGAAAACAGTTCCGATAATCGATCAAAAACATTTTTGATGTATACATCTACATATTAAAAATGGTTAATAGGAAAAACCGCAACGCGCTATAAAACATTCATCAAAAGGTTTTGAGATTATGGTTCAATTAACTTGGTTCGCTTTGCTTTGCAGCATTCTATTCTTAATTAGTCTCATTTCATCTAATTACTGGTTATCCGTACTGCTGGGTTCCTTGGGCTGTTTCTTAATTATTGCACTATGCATTAAGATTTACAATATTAATAATAAGAAAACAGAACAACAGGACAAATAGAAAAATAGCAAAGATAGAAGACGCATTGAAAGTAGAGCGTGATTCAGGTAGATTCAATAAAAGTGCTCTATAAAAAAACTAAAAAGGCCGTATTTTTTTTACCATTTTCTTCTTCCTCCCATTCCTCGTCTTCGGTTTCTTCCCTTTCATCTTCCTCCTCAAAAATCATATTCTTTCTTCACCACACAACAATCCGCAAAATCTATCTACCATGGAAAGCCTCAAGCATTTACACTCGTCAACTAACGTTAAAATCGCCAAAGTAAACATAGTTGACCATCCCTGAGGCATTCAGTTTCTCTTTAGTTGCGAGAACCAGAAAAAAGAAAAATCCGAGGATTCTAACCTATGAACCGAGGATTTAGGGTAAACCTATTAGAAAAAATAGAAAAAGCCTCTAAAAACGAAGAAACATAAAAGTATGAGAAGTGTTTAGATTTTGGCGTTAGCGCGTCATGCGGTAATAGTACAGCTTGGTCAGTACATAGGCTTGCCAAGTCTAGGACCCGGGTTCAAATCCCGGTTACCGCACTCAAATAATTCCAGGTTATGTTTTATCTATCCAACTAGTGTTAGTTCCTGCGCAGAAAAGTTGAAATGTGAAATGGAGTTATTGCCAGTCAAGTCATAGACCAACTATATGCGACCGTACTTCTTGGACCAATGCTAAAGAGAATCTATAGTTTAGGCGCACAGTTATCGAAGTATATATTTTGTTCCTGCAAATATGAAGAAAAAAGCCGGTTTTATGTAACAGCTAATATACTTGAACACTCAATTATGGTTCCTTTTGAGCGAAACCTACTCTCAAGAAAGGAGCGGCGCTGTGCTTAGCAAACTCTGGAACATATTAAACAAGCTGTCATCCAAAAAACCCCTAAAGTACACCCTCTACCTCTCAGCAATCATCATCTTTTTCCTTATAATTCTCGTACCACCAATCATTGGTATTCTATTAAAAGTTGGAACGGTGCAAAATGTTTTAAATCAACCCGCGTTAATGAGCACCTCATTAAACGCGGTTCAAAATTCCTTCATTATTGCCTTGCTTGTTGCCGCTTTGGACTTGCTTGCCGGTGTACCGTTGGCCTGGTTGATTACACGGGGCAAATCAAGATGGTTAAGTATCCTTGACACTTTTGCCGACATTCCCTTTGTCGTGCCAACAGCGGCTCTGGGTTATTCTATTTTGCTCTTTTGGAGTTCATCAGGTGGCATATCCTCGCTTTTCGGTTACTCTTTGATTTCACCTGGTTGGCTTTTGGTTATGCTTTTACATTTCACTTTCTCGTTCCCGGTTGTGGTTAGGGTGGTTGTGGGTGCAATGCTTGATTACAAAATGGAGTATGAACGTGCATCCCGAACCCTTGGCGCGCCACCGTTAACAGCTTCAAGAACCGTAACTTTCCCAATAATAAAACCCAGCTTAATAGCTGCTTTTTCTCTTGCTTTTGCTCGTTCGCTCTCCGAGACAGGAGCAACGTTCATTGTTGCTGGTGCCTTCATCAATGGTCCAGTTTTCATTCAAGATTTAAAGAACCAATTTACAACCGGTTTACCCGCCCCCATCAGTCAAGCCACATATGAAGGAGGCACCGTTTTTGCCAGCATTATACTGATTGTTGTATCCTTGATTATTTTCGGGTTAATCAGACTTTTAGGTCAAAAGTTGACGTTACCTTTCGGCAAGGGTTTGCCGCTTGTAGAGAAGAAGCTCAGTTATAAGAAACCCTCATGGACACGTAACGGCATTGCTCTTTTTGTTTTCCTGTTTATCGTTTTAATTCCCTCGCTTTTTGTTGCATTACCCGCGTTTCAAGCAATCGCAACTGGAAATACTCTTGTACAGGCGTTCACGGGACAGAGTATTTGGGGTAGCTTCTGGCAGAGCCTGCTGCTATCTTATGGTTTAGGTGCCATTGTTACGGTACTGGGAATAATAACAGGGATACCTATGGCAATTCTAATTGCCCGTAAAACATTCGGCAAATATCCCTCTGTTTTCCTTGATACCCTAATCAACGTTCCCTTAATCGTTCCATCCATAGCTCTAGGTATCTCTCTAAAGTTCTTTTGGCAAGGCATCCCCGGCATCCCTGAATTTCTGCTACTTGTATTTGCCCACTTATCAATCACTTACCCCTACTTTGTCAGGTCAATGTCGGCAGCAATGGAGCGAATAAACGTAGATATGGAAGAAGCAGCAAGAACTCTAGGTGCTAAACCCTTCACAGTATTCAAAACCATAGTGTTACCTATAACAAAATACTCAATTCTCTCTGGCGCCATCATCGTTTTCACAAGAAGCGTAAGCGAAACAGGAGCAACGCTAGCTGTTACTTCAAAACTTGAGACGGCGCCTGTATTACTTGTGAATTGGGTAAACTCGGTTAGAGGTATCATTCCGCCAATCGCTGGCGTTAACGCGTTAACAGTTGGTTTGGCATGTGGTTTTCTGATTCTCTTCAGCTTCATTATCTTGTTAGTTTTGAGGCTTTTAACTAGAAAAGGGAAGGTTTAGAATGACAAATATTAAAAACTCCAAGAACGCTTCAAAAGGAGAGAGTTAATTATGCCTGATGTCCGAGTCGTAAACGTTACAAAAAAATACGGCAAACTCTACGCCTTAGACGACGTCAGCTTGACTATTCATGACCAAGAATACTTTTCTCTTCTGGGACCAAGCGGTTGCGGCAAAACAACCCTTCTTAGGCTAATAGCGGGGCTCATTGAACCTGACAGCGGCGAAATCTACATAGGCGACCGACGAGTAGACAAAGTCCCGCCTGAAGATCGCGACATCGGTTTTGTTTTCCAAACATTCGCTCTGTTTCCTCATATGACCGCTTGGAGCAACGTGTTGTATGGTCCAAAAGTCAAAAACTATGATGCAAAACAGGCTGAGACTATTGGGCATGAAGTTTTAGAGCTCGTAAAACTTGATGAACGTTTGAATGCTTATCCCAGCGAGCTTAGCGGTGGCATGATGCAGAGAATCGCTGTTGCCCGTGCATTGGCCGCAGGCGCCAAAACTCTACTTTTGGACGAGCCATTAGGACAACTAGACGCTAAAGTTCGCAACGAGATTCGCTATGAGATCCGCAGAATGGCAAAGGACCTCAAATTAACTGCAATCCACGTTACTCATGACCAAGCTGAAGCCATGTCCATCTCAGACCGGATTGCCGTGATGAAAAAGGGCAAGATTGTTCAGATTGGGACTTCTCAGGAACTCTACATGCATCCCAACAGCTTGTTTGTTGCCCACTTTATCGGTGAATCCAACTTTTTAGAAGGCTATATCACTGAAGCAAATGGGTCCACCGAGATCGAATTGCGGCAAGGCTTAAAGATTAATGCTCTCAACCCGTTAAACATCAAGACTGGGGAACGGGTGGTTTTAGCTATTAGGCCTGAAACATGCGAAATGAAAAAGGGCCACATTGACTCCCAGAACAGCCTTTTTGGGAAAGTTGAAAAATCAACGTTCGAAGGCATCGTTGTCCGATACGAAATTAGACTTGATAATGGTGACCGTTTCGTAATCAATAGACCCTCTCTCACTGAAGACTGGTTTAAGATAGGAGAAGACGTTTCAATCACTTATCCTGTTGAAAAGGCACATCTGTTTTCGTATCCTGAGGCAGGCTTAGCTGAAGAAATAAAAGTTTAGTAACCTGCAGACTTTTTCTTTTATTATTGTTTCTTTGAAAGCCCCTAGTGGGACGTCATAAACATGTTAACGCTTGGTCTAGGCTTTGGTTTGTGTTTGAAAAAGCATGAAATTTTGCATATTTTTGTGCTTAAAATTTAAAAGCAAGTGCAGTATTTCTATGTGAACTAGCTCGGGGTAGTATGGGAGAAATAAGTGCAAAGGGAGAGAGAATACTAGGCGACTATGTTGAAAATCAAGTCGTCTTGCACGCAAACATTTGTCTTTCAATTAAGAGTAGTTCCGCGCTTTTGTACAGTTTTTATGTAGATAAGCTTAAGTATTTTCAAAGCAAGGCTGTTAGTTTATAATAAGTGCAAATTTAGTACTACCCATGGCGCAGCTTTAATGGTTGAAAATAAGGGAGCGGAAAAGTATGAATTTTGACCTAATTATTGCAGGGCTGATTGCATTCACATTAATCTTAGTCACAACTTTAGTTATCTATGCTTTAGGCAAACGGTCAGCCCCTAAAACCGTTATAAGCGAAAATGAACAAGGCGCTTACGCATGCGGCGAAAAAGTAATCTTCCGAGGGGTAAAGATCAACGTATCCCTGTACAAGTACCTGATTTACTTCGTAATCTTTGACTCATCAGTTTTAGTCCTTGCTTTTGCTTCATTCGGATTAGTCGGTGCAAACCACCTAAACCCTCTTCTTTTAATCATTTATCTCGGGATAATTCTTGCCGCAGGTCTAGTTGTCGTTGAAGGAGGAAAAGAATAATGACAGACACAAAAACATGGGCACGTGTAAAATCGCCTTGGGTCTTGCACTTTAATTCAGGAGCTTGCAACGGCTGCGACATAGAAATAGTAGCATTATTAACACCAAAATATGACGTTGAACGGTTCGGAGTAAAACTTGAACCTTCACCCCGCCACGCCGACGTATTGTTGGTGACTGGTTGCGTAACCCAGCAATGTGCCGAACGGTTAAAGCGGGTGTATGACCAGATGCCCCAACCAAAATTCGTCGTCGCTATAGGTGCTTGCGCATGTAGCGGTGGAGTCTTCGAAGGAAACTACAACGTTCTTGGCGGCGTTGACAAAGTTATTCCAGTTACAGCTTACATACCTGGATGCCCACCTCGTCCAGAAGCAATTTTAGATGGAGTGGTCAAGCTTCTAAACGCGCTAAATCCGCCAAAACCCAAAAAGCAACCCAAACAGCCTGAAACACAAAAACAAGAAGTTCCTAAACTAGAAGCTGCTCTTGCGCAGGAAGCTAACTCAATAGTTGAGGAGGAAATGGACGCTGCTCTTGCGCAGGAAGCTAAATTAGTAGATAAGGAGGCAAAACCAATTGTCAAACAATAAAATAGACATCTTAAAAGTAGTCGAATCCAAACTTGGCAACAAAGTCCAAATCCAACCCGGATATCTAAGCACAGGAACTATAATTGCCCAGAATGGTCTGCACCGTGATGCCCTAAAAGCCATGATTGATGCAGACGAAAAAACTGGCATAACAGCGATAACTGGACTTGACCTTGGAGAAAACCTGGGCGTCTACTATCATGTCCATACCTCCAATGCTTTTGTAACAATTAAAGCTGAAGTGCCAAAAGCAAACCCCAAAATCCAAACAATAATTGATCTTCACCCCGGCGCTGTCTTCCATGAACTGGAAGTAGCAGACCTCTTAGGTGTACAGTTCGAGGGGCACCCAATGTCAGGACATTTTGTCCTTTCAGAAAACTGGCCTGAAGGAGTCTATCCGCTAAGAAAAGATGTCAAGGCAAACGAAGTAAAACTTGTCCCCACACCGCCCTCAGAAGAAATTAAGCTACCTGAGAATGAGAGGCTAGTAAAAATCATCATTGGTCCCCAGCACCCAGCGTTGTTGGAGCCAGAAAAATTCGCAGTAACCGTTGAAGGCGAAACAGTAACGAAAGTTGAACCCCGAATCGGCTACGTCCACCGGGGTATAGAGAAAGCAACTGAATCACGCACCTATCTACAAGACGTTTATTTGGTCGAACGAATTTGCGGTATCTGCAACAGCATTCACGCCTGTGGCTTCGTTGAAGCCGTAGAGAAGATTGCAAAAACTGAGGTTCCTGAAAGAGCCAGATACCTGCGCGTAATTGCTCTAGAACTAAATAGGCTACATAGTCACCTTTTAACTTTAGGTCATGCTGGACTAGAAATCGGTTACGAGACGGTGTTCCAGTATTTCTGGAGAGACCGCGAACCCATCATGGACTTAATCGAGCTAACTAGTGGCAACCGTGTTTATTCATCACTTATGACGGTTGGCGGTGTTAGACGGGATATAAGAGATACTGATATCCCCAAAATCAAGTCAGTCCTCAAAACACTTCGTGGACAATTACCATTCTACAGACAAATCTACGAAAACGAACCAAGCATAAGACTGCGTATGAAAAACGTGGGTGTACTGAGCAGAGAAGACGCTCTAAAGCTTTCAGTGGTTGGTCCAGTAGCCAGAGCCTCAGGCGTTGACATCGATGTCCGCAAAGACGAGCCATATGAAGCGTACGGAGAGATCCCGTTCAAAGAAATAGTCTACACCACAGGTGACACATGGGGGAGGATGAACGTTCGCATGGACGAAGTTGAAGAAAGTATCAACATCATTGATTACGCAGTAGACCACCTTCCATCAGGACCCTTCAGAATAGCAACTCCTAGAAGCATTCCAGTAGGCGAAGCCGTGAATCGTGTTGAAGCCCCCAGAGGTGAACTCTTCTATTACGTACGAAGTAATGGCACAGACAAACCTGATCGCGTTAAAGTCCGCACCCCAACATTTGCTAACATACCATCATTCCTCCAAACAGCCATAGGCGAAAGCATTGCAGATGTCCCAGCTAACTTTGTCAGCTTAGACCCCTGCTTCTCATGCACAGACCGGTGACCTAACGATGATCGATTACCTCCTCCTAATCTTCCGCATCCTAGTCTTTCCAGGCTTCACATTCGTTCTACTGCTGACCTTGTTCTGCGATTGGATGGAGCGTAAGATCGAGGCACGAATCCAGAATCGTGTTGGCCCCATGGTTGCTGGTCCAGCCGGTATCCTTCAACCACTTGCCGACTTCATAAAGCTGTTAACTAAAGAAGACATCGAGCCAAGAGACGCTAAAAAAATTATTTTTCGGTATGCGCCCCTTGTAGCATTTGCAATAATGGTTTTTGCTTTTTGTTTTCTACCTGTTGACGGTGCCAGTGTTCTTTCAACGAGCGGTTTTGGCGGCGATTTGATTGTTATTTTGGCGTTTGCAACAATCGCTAACTTTTTGTTGTTCTTGGCTGGGTGGGCATCATGCAATCCTTATGGCACTATTGGCTCAGCGAGAGTCTTAACCCAATTCTTAGGCTACGACATCCCACTGTTTTTAATCGCTCTAACACCAGCATTCATAGCAGGGAGCCTTCAAATCGCAAATATAGCTTCACTCCAAGCAGGTACCTTTCTTCCCTTTATCATCATGGCGCCATGGGCATTTGTCCTATTCATGATAACTATGCAGGCAGAACTTGAGAAAGACCCCTTCGATGTGCCGCATTCTGAAAGCGAGCTTGTCGGAGGATTGGAAACCGAGTACACTGGGGCAAAACTTGCATTTCTCCACCTTACACGAGACGTACAGGTGGTCTTTGGAGCAGCTTTAGTGGTGGAACTATTCCTAGGCGGACCCTACGGACCAGTTATCTTTGGTCCATCTTGGATATGGTACAGCATATGGTTTGTACTGAAACTCTTGGCAGTTGTTCTCATATCTGAGTACATCACAACCGTGGTTGCCCGTTTCCGCATCGACCAAGTCCTTTCAGGCAACTGGAGACTCCTCTTACCTGCAGCTTTGCTATCTTTGATGCTTACTGTTGCATTAGTAACATGGGTTTACCCTTTGATGGTGTAACACGATGACGGAAAAGAAAAAATCACGGATATCTCCAATATTCAAAAGGGCAGCATCGCACATATTCACAAAGCCAGCAACAACAAAGTATCCATTCGTAAAACCTGAACTGCCTAGTGATGCCCGCTGCAAAACAGTCTATACAATTGATTCTTGCAACATCATCGACATCGGAACGGGCTCAGGCGGATTGACTTTAGACGTAAAATCAATCGTTGGTTCCAACTGCAAAGTCTGCGTTCGAGATTGCCCAGCAGGCGCTATTGAAATAGTTGAAGTCGAAGGTAAAAAACGACCTCAAATTAGGTTCGATAAATGCATTTTCTGTCATCAATGCGTAGAAAGTTGCCCCAGGGGTGCTATTAAAAGCTCAGTTTTCTATGAATTAGCAACAACTGACAAATGCGCGTTAATCCAGAAGCCACAACCAAACGCTAAGGAGACAAAACCTCAATGATCTTTGAAATCCTCGCTGTAGGCTTAATAATATCAGCCATATTGGCCCTTTTCCTAGACGAAGTTGTCTATTCAGTTGCTGCTTTGGCAGGAACCTTCTTTTTTGTAGCGTTCATTTATGTTTTAAATGGTGCACTCTATGCGGCAATCTTCCAGTTCGCTGTGGGCGTTGGCACATTATCTATTCTATTCTTGTCAGGAGAGATGCTTGGCGATAAACCAGCAAAGAAAACTTCGGCAAAACGTACAGGCGCTTTAGTCGGTATAGGTGCAGTTTTGTCGTTGCCAGCAATTTTCCTCTCTGTTTCAGGTTCAACCGCAACCACTTCCGACATATCCATAGGAGATGCGTTGTGGAATGTGAGGGGCTTGGATGTTGTTTTGCAAGCTATAGTTATTCTTACGGTTGCGCTTGGAATCGCCATTGTCTTGTATGAAAAGCGGAAGGGTGGTAAATGATGGACTTTGTCATTTTATCCTTAGTTATGCTGGCAATCGGCATCTATGGCTTGCTCACTAATCGTCAACTTCTAAAAGTCTTCATATCCATAGAGTTAATCGCAACTGCTGCTACATTGAACTTTGTGATGTTGGCGACTAGCCAAGGATTAGGGCAGGCATTCCTGATATTGGCTTTCTCAACAGACACTGCAGTCAGCGGCGTAATCTTAGCGTTGCTAGTTATTGTGTCCAAAAAATACGGCACAAGCGACATGGGCAAAATAATACAGATGTTGCAAGACAAAGGCGAAAGTGAGGATGAAGCGCAATGATACTTGAAGAATTCTCTGCATGGTTAGTTTGGGTTATCCCCCTCTTTGCAAGTTTATTAGTTCCCCTAATCGGAAAATACAACGAAAAAGCCCGAAACTACTTTGTTGTCGTCATCGCAGCAGTTACAGCTGCTCTAGCGCTCTCGTTGATTCCAAGCGTCTGGTCTGGCAACGGGCAAGCCTTAACCACTGGTTCTGTAAGCTGGCTTCCTGGTATCAGCGCAGGCGTATACATTGACCCCCTTAGCGTGCTCTTTACTTGCCTTATTGGCTTCTTTGCATTGATCATCGCAGTCTACTCCATCGGCTATATGAAAGGAGAAGACGGCCTGTCACGATACTATTACCTGATCCTGCTCTTCATCGGTTCCATGATCGGTCTTGTCCTTGCCGACAACATGTTGCAGATGTTCATATTTTGGGAAATGGTAGGTTTATGCTCCTATGCCCTGATTTCGTTCTGGTATAAAAAACCGGAATCTATCCGTGCAGGCGTTAAAGTTTTCATAATGACCCGCATCGGTGACATCGCTCTGCTTGCTGCCATAGGAATACTGTTCCTGATGTTTGGTACATTGAGCTTCCGCGGCGTAATAGCGAGGTATTCAAGCAGGCGGCTTCAATATGGATTATATGGTTATAGTTGCGTTCTTAGTTCTAGGTGGTGCAATCGCAAAGTCCGCGCAGCTTCCACTTTTCACTTGGCTCTACAGTGCAATGGAGGCCCCAACTTCAGTGAGCGCCCTTTTACACGCTGCCACGATGGTTAAAGCAGGTGTCTACCTTCTCGCAAGATTCATTCTTATATTCTCAGTTGCACCAGCACTGATCGCCGCGCTGCAACCCCTATGGTTCCCAGTAGTTGCTTGGATAGGCGTCTTAACAGCCATAGTCGGCGCTACACTCGCATTAACTACAACCGACATCAAAGGAGTCCTCGCATATTCAACCGTAAGCCAAATCGGCTTCATGATGGCTGGTTTAGGCGCGGCAATTGATGGTGCAGCATCCGTTGGCTGGTTCGCAAGCTTGTTCCATATGGTCAGCCACGCCTTCTTCGAAGGTCTTGGGTTCCTCCTTGCAGGAGGCATCATACACGCTATCGGCACAAGAGACATGCGCCTGATGGGTGGCTTACGAAAAGCCATGCCAATCTCTTTCGCTTTGATGGCTATCATGATTATTACAACAAGCGGTTTGCCACCATTCGCCGCGTTCTTCAGCAAGGGCTTAATCATCACAAGCGTAACCGATACTGGTAACCTCTTACAGATAATTCTACTCTACGCTACTACTGCGATAACATTTGCCTATGTTGTGCGTATGTTTAGCTTGGTGTTTATGGGCAAAGAATCTGAGCACCTACAAAAGCAGCATGTACATGAAGCCCCCAGAGTTATGCTGGTTCCCGCTTTTATCCTCGCTGGGTTCTGTATCATCTGGGGCTTATCTGAACCGTTAGTCGCCAGTTTCATGCATGTAAACCTGGCAGAAGGCTTACTTGGCGCCTTCATGAACATCGAAACACCAATCTTCCTATCTCTGCTGATCCCGACTGGCTTAATCGCTTACTACACCTACTACAAAGGTTTTAAGGGTGTCCGCAACGTTGCTGCAGGCAAAAATCCTCTGTCTACACTGCTCAACCACGCTTACTTTTTCGATGACGCCTACAGCCTTGTAACTAAAGGATTAACTCGCTTCTCTGAATGTCTCACACGAGTCGAAAATGCCCTGTTTGGACGCTATCCAGACAATGCAGGCACACGAGTGAGCCACGCCGCAGACCCAGGACAAGCAACAACCCTCAAGAGGGGACCCTCGTCATCGTTTAGAAACTACGTTGCAGCAGCAGTGGTCGGTTTCATTCTGATCGCTGTGCTGATGATATTAACCGGAGCTCTAGGCATAGGAGTGTAAGAAAATGACTCTACCAATTCTTCTAGCAGTATTCGCAATACCGACCATAAGCATCCCCTTCGTTTACTTTGCAGGAAAAAAATCTCCCAAGGCAGCCGCAATGTTTGTTGCCCTTATCGCCTTGATCAACATAGGCTTGGTTCTGTCAACTGTTCCTACAATCCTTGACAGCGCTAAACATGTCTACACAGAGTCATATACGTGGATACCCACATTGAACAGTACACAATTCTCGCTGTTTCTAGATGGTATGAGCGCTTCAGTTGCCCTCATCAGTTTGGTGCTTATCTTTGTGGCAGCTTTGTTCTCAGTTAACTACATGGCTGGAAAAAAGAACCTGCCCTCATACTATGCCCTCCTATGTATGCTTTCAGTCGGATTAGTTGGAGTCTTCCTGACCTCTAACCTGCTCCTGTTCTACTTCTGCTGGGAACTCATGCTTGTCCCCGCCTACTTCATAGTTGGCGAATGGGGCTACAGAAATAGCTACAAATCCGCGTTTAAACTCTTCATATTCACTCATGCAGGCGCTGTCTTCGTCCTCTTGGGCATCGGAGCAATATATTACTTAACAGGCACCACCGAAATGTTCCAAGCCCAAACCGCGCTAATGACGGCTGCTCCAGACATTATCAAATGGATCCTTATTGCTCTAACAGCGGGATTCGCAGTCAAGATGGCTGTTTTCCCTGTGCATATGTGGCTACCTGATGCCCACTCTGAAGCGCCAGCACCAATGTCCGCGCTCCTAAGCGGAGTTATTATCAGCGCAGGAGCTTACGCAATTCTAAGATTATCCTTCGGAATTGTTTTCCCAGCAGTCGGAGCAGCCTTCGGAGCAAACTTCCTATATGCATTATCCATCGTAGGAGTCATTACAGCATTCTTTGGCTCATTCCTAGCATTAGTTGCAACCGACATAAAACGTCTAATAGCGTACTCAAGTATCGCCCACATGGGCTACATTATGTTTGGGCTCTCTCTATTTCCAGTAGCGTTAGCCAGTGGCAACCCAGTGTTGCTTGCCTCAGCTTCGGCCATCGCTATAGTCGGCACAATATTACACATCGTCACACATGCAGCAAGCAAAGGTCTCTTTTTCCTTACCGCAGGCGGAGTTATGCATCAAACTGAGGAACGAGACATCCGCAAAATGGGTGGCTTAGCCAGTAAGATGCCTTTCACAACAGTCTCAGGTACCATAGCAGCTTTAAGTATCGCTGGTGCACCGCCGCTCGCATGCTTCATAAGTGAATTTTTGATTTTCATCGGCGCATTCCAAATAATACAAATTGACAACTTCTACATTTTGCCAACTGCTCTTATGTTGGTAGCAACTGTGTTCTCGTTGGCTTACTCGTTAAGGTTTGTTTCAAAAGTGTTCCTTGGTACATCCAAAGACGAAGCAGGTGCGGAAGAAGCTCACAAGGATGCTTCTGAACATTTAAAGGAAGAAGCCCACAAAATCCTCGACGTGCCAGTATACATGAAGGTATCCTTAGGTATCTTGGTAGTTCTGGTTGTACTCATAGGAATCTATCCGACGTTCTTTATGAATCTAATACAAACGGTGAGATTTGGTTAGGAGACGGTGAAGACACATGGTACAAATCATAGACGTAATATTGCCCATATTCACTCTGGTAATCGCAGCATTACTTACAATCCCAGTCTTTAGAATAATCAGAAAACAAATTAGCCACAAAACCGCTTTGACTCTGGCATGGTTCTTAGCTGTCCTGCTCATAGCAGGTATCACTGTAGCCAACCTTGCATTATCCTATTACAGTACGGTCAACCCGGCGCCTTTAAACTTGGCATTGGACGGCAGCACCTCAACGGCAATCACGAGTTCTTTCCTCATAGATGCCGTCTCAATCTACATGGCAATAATCATCATAGGAGTCAGTTCAGTAGTCATTGTATACAGCGTATTTTTCGTTAACTCAAACGAGCGACCCTCAGATCGATACTTCGCCATAATGCTCATACTTACAGCAGCATTATTGGGTGCGGTTCTTTCGGGCGACCTCTTAACCTTCTTCATCTTCTGGGAAGCAGCAACAGCAGCTGCTGCGTTTTTGATGATGTACCGCAAAAACGCGTTTAGCCTCAACGCCACTTTAAAGTTCCTCGTAATGGTAATCATCGCCTCGGCTTTCGTGCTCTTTGGTCTATCGATTGTCTATGGCTTAACTGGCAGCTTAAACTACACAGCGGTCCGAGAAGCATTAACTGGAACTGTTGCGGCAAACCAAAACCTGCTCATAATAGCTTTCGTCTTCATAGCCGCGGGCTATGCAATTGAAGCAGCAATAGTGCCCTTCCACTTCTGGTTGCCAGATGCATACACAGCTGCGCCAGCTCCATCAGCAGCGTTCCTATCTGCCCTCGTTGACCAAGGCAGCTACTACATCGTCATCAGAATCTTGCTATATATCATAATTCCAACGGGTCCAAACCAAGTTTTGGACTGGACACTCATGTTAGCCATCCTGGCAGGCTTAACCATGGTAGTCGGTAACATCTTTGCCCTCCTCCAAAATGATGTAAAACGCCTTATCGCATACATCTGTGTCGCAGACGTTGGCTACAACCTCGTAGCGATAACTAGCATAAAGTCGCTCGGGCTTGAAGGGAACCTTTACTTCTTCTCAATTGGAGGCTTAACCACTGCCTTGGCGTTCATGGCAATAGGCATAATTAACAACTATGGCATAAAGACGCTTAGTGACTTTGCTGGATTTGGCAAGAAAGCGCCACTTGTCTGCCTAGCCTTAGTAATCGCCGGCTTGTCGTTTGCCGGTGTACCTCCGCTTGGAGGATTCATAGGCAAATACCTTGTCTTCACAGCCGCCCTACAAGCAAACCTAGCATGGCTAGCCGTCATAGGAGTCTTAACAAGCGTACTGCAAACCGCCTACATCTTCCGCCTCATTAACGTAATGTACTCAAAGAAACCCATAGACGAAACGCCAATCAAAGAAAACAAACACATCCTAATCCCCGTCTTCATCCTAGTCGCCGCACTCTTCATCTTAGGTCTATTCCCCGACATAATCTTGCAACTCATTCAACCAGCCGCACACCAACTGTCCGCACTAATTCCCTCAATCTAAAAAAAAACTTCAATTGAATTCATTGCGAAATAGGCTCTTATTTGCCCACCTTATTTTTACTTTTTTTTTATCTAATTTGTTTTTAATGATAGTTAGAAGCTACTTGATGCTTATTTAATTCATTGCATTAGCATTAGAAGAGAAAAATGAAATAATTGATTTGCCTGTCTTTGTTATTTTCGAATTTGCCCATCGCCCAGGATGACGTATTTGGTTGAGGTAAGGTGCTGGACACTCATCGGTCCTCTTGCATGGAGTTTTTGGGTGCTAATGCCGATTTCTGCACCAAGCCCAAATTGGTTGCCGTCTGTGAAGCGTGTGGATGCATTCCAGTAGACCGCGGCGGAATCGATTTCTTTTATGAATTGCTTAGCTTTGCCAAAGTCGGCTGTTAGGATGCTGTCAGAGTGGTGGGTGCCGTACTTGTTGATGTGTGCGATGGCTTCTTCGAGGCCACCTACGACTTTGACGCCTATGATCAAATCGAGATATTCCAGTGTACCAGTCTTGCTCGGTTGCGCTTTTTACCTCGGGGACGATTTTGCGGACTTCTTCATCGCCTCTGATTTCTACGCCATTCTTGCGCAGCTCAGCTATGATGACAGGGAGATATTGTTTTGCGATTTTTCTGTGCACCAACAGTTTCTCGGCAGCGTTGCATACGCCAGGGCGTTGAACCTTCGCGTTAATCACAATCGGTGTTGCTTTTTCCAAGTCAGCGTCTTCTTCAACGTAAACGTGACAGTTGCCCGTGCCCGTTTCGATAATTGGGATACGCGACTTCTCGACAACCGTGTTGATTAAGTCTGCCCCACCCCTGGGAACCAAGACGTCAACGTATTGGCGCATGCCCATAAGTTCCTCGGCGACTTTTCGGTCAGGCGAGTTCACGACTTGAATGGCATCTACGGGCACGTTGGTTCCTGCCAACGCTTCGCGGAGCACTTCTCCGATAACAACGTTTGAGTGCAATGCGTCTGAGCCGCCTCGGAGTATGACGGCGTTGCCTGATTTGATGCATATGCCTGCGGAGTCGGCGGTGACGTTGGGACGGGATTCGTAGATAACGCCTACGACGCCCAATGGGACGCGGATTTGGCTAATTATTAAGCCGTTGGGGCGAGTCCATGTACTCAAAACGGTGCCAATAGGATCTGGCAAAGCGGAGACTTCCCTAAGTTCTTTAGCCATGGTTTGAATTTTCTTTTGGTCCAATGCTAAACGATCGAGAAGTGACGCTTTGATGCCTTTTGTTTTCGCGGCTTCAACGTCGAGTTTGTTTGCCGCCAAAATCTTCTCAACGTTTGCTTCCAAAGCGTTTGCCATTCTGCAGAGTGCAGCGTTTTTGGCGTCCGCTGAAAGTTTGCCCACTTCAAAAGCTGCGGCTTTGGCTTTTTGGCAGATTTCAACTATCATTTTTCTTTTCTTCCTCGATTAGGTGTATGTTTCGGTGCTCAATAACTTCTTTAGGTTTATCAGCGCCGAGTTTTTTGTGTACTTCTGTTACTTGTAAGCCTTTAATTAGGTTTAACTGGCTGCTGTTGAAGTTGGGGTTGCCCCGGGCGAATTCCACATGGTTTTCGTCCTCTAAGCTGACTACGTCGCCTTCGTTGAAGATTCCGACGACCTTGATCACGCCAACTGGCAGAAGACTAGAGCCCTCCAAAATGGCTTTTTTTGCACCTTCGTTAACGTGAATTGTTCCTTTGATTGCCGCGCCGTAAGCTATCCAGCGTTTCACCGCGGACATGCGGCTTTGAGGTTTAAAGTATGTGCCAACATCTTTTCCTGCAAGGATGTCTATAATAGCGTTTTCTTTTCGGCTGTTTGCTATTACTACAGGGATGCCGCATGATGTGGCGATTTCGGCGGCTTTGATTTTACTTTGGATTCCTCCACGACCAAGTTTGCTTTTGCCGTTCAGGGAGCTTTTGAGTTCAGCGGTGATTGCGTCAACGGTTTTTATGAGTTCCGCTCCGGGCTGCGAGGGATCCGCCGTGTATAAGCCCTCAACGTCGGAGAGGATTATCACTAGATCGGCACATACGGCGCTCGCAACGAGCACGGAGAGGATGTCGTTATCGCTGAAGTTTACTTTGTAGCCCTCTGTACGCATCAATTCATCCACGGAGACTACATCGTTTTCGTTTATTATCGGGACCACTCCAATCTTGAGAAGTAACCCTAACACGTCGCATGTGTGGACGTACGATGCCCTGTTGGAGAGGTCCTCTGCAGTCAGCAATATCTGAGCAACTTTCAATCCGAATTGTTTGAAGAGCTCACGATACATTGCCATCAAAACGCTCTGCCCAGTTGCCGCTGCTGCCTGCTGAAAAGCCACATCTTTAGGTTTAGGGGGAATTTCAAGTTCAGCTATCCCTGCTGCAACGGCACCTGAGGTCACCAGAACCACTCTGTCGCCCTGCTTGGTTGCTGTTGCTATTTGACTTGCCAAGTTCTGCATTTCTTGTCGGTCAAGTTTCCCATCGCTGGTTGTTATACCGTTTGTGCCGACTTTAACCACTACTAACCTGTTAGGCATCGTTTTATCCCTTTAAAGATATAGACTTAGTTTGAAATAGGTTTGACTTGCTTAAAAATGCAACCAAAGCTGAGATTGAAAATTCGTTTTTGTTGACTTAAAATCATTATTTCACATTTATTTTGCCTAGATTTTTTTAGAAAAATATATAAGGAATATGGGCATCCGTGTCAAACATGTTCATTCCCTTACAAGCATTAGCTTCATTATCAACTAATAGCCCAGTTGTCTTTTGGATTGCACCAATTGCAGGCATAATCGCAGTCGTTGCATCGCTTTTACTCATGTACAGAATAGGTAAAATGAGTCCTGGCGGACCAAAAACCGTTGAAGTCGGCAACGCAATCAGGGAAGGCGCCTATGCTTTCCTAAAAAGACAATACAAAACAATCGCTATAATTACAGTAGTTATTTTCGTTCTACTGTGGGTCGCCTTACCCCTTAAAGGTACACCCTATGGGATAGGGACTGCAGCTGCGTTCTTGGTCGGTGCAGTCGCCTCCTTGGCTGCTGGCTACATAGCCATGGATAACGCAACCAAAGCCAACGTGCGAACGGTGGCGGCGGCAAAAGACTTTGGCGCAGAAAAAGCGTTAAAAACCGCGTTTTACGGCGGCGCCACTATGGGCATGGCGGTCGTCGGTTTATCCCTTTTAGGTGTAAGTTTTCTCTTCTTGCTCTACGGTGGCTATACTGCTATGTTCAACACATTGGATGTTTCTGAAGCTGCCAATCTTGGAAGAACCGCAGCAAGCGGAATCGTCGGTATGGGTTTTGGTGCCTCATTAATTGCTTTGTTTGCCCAGCTTGGTGGTGGAATATACACTAAAGCTGCAGATGTCGGCGCAGACCTTGTAGGAAAAGTTGAAGCAGGCATCCCTGAAGATGACCCACGCAACCCAGCAGTCATAGCTGACAACGTCGGCGACAACGTTGGTGATTCTGCAGGAAGAGGCGCAGACTTATTCGAATCAGCCACTGGGGAAAACATCGGAGGCATGATTATCGGCGGCTTAATCAGCATCGCCACAGGAAACCTGATCTTCCTGATTTTCCCGCTAATCGCAAGAGCCTTAGGAATATTTGCCACCTTAGTCGGAATGCCCTTTGTTAAGCTCACCCAAGCAGAAGCCAAGCACCCAATGAAAGCACTCAGAAAAGGTCTCATGGTAACAACGATTGTTTCCGGTATTCTATTTCTGTTCGCCACAATTTTCCTCTTAGGTAACGGTTCATTCTCGATGACATATCTTTACCTATACTTCGCCTTACTTTCAGGTTTAGCAGCAAGCGTTGCAATCGACTACATTACGGACTATTACACGGGTAGCGAACGAGGTCCAGTTGGAAGAATAGCTAAAGCCAGCGAAACAGGAGCAGCAACAAACATCATCACCGGCTTCGCCGTCGGACTTGAAACAACAATGCTGCCAATAGTCTCACTTGTAGTTGCACTCATAGTATCATACTTCCTTGGAACCCAGTTTGCGGACTCATGGAACGCCACTCACGCAGCATCACAGTATATTGCGCCTCTAATCGGAGGTATCTACGGAACCACATTGGCAA
This sequence comes from Candidatus Bathyarchaeota archaeon, assembly GCA_963739495.1. Classification (GTDB taxonomy): domain Archaea; phylum Thermoproteota; class Bathyarchaeia; order Bathyarchaeales; family Bathycorpusculaceae; genus Bathycorpusculum. The sequence continues at coordinate 111,419 of CAVUAM010000005.1, forward strand.
CCATGGGTATGCTCGCAGTGATGGGAATGGTCTTAGCTTTAGACGGGTTTGGTCCAATCGCTGACAACGCCGCAGGCATTGCTCAAATGTCCGGCGAAGGCGGCGCAGAAGAAACAATGGAAGCCTTAGACGCAGTCGGAAACACAACAAAAGCACTAACCAAAGGTTTTGCACTCGGGTCAGCACTACTTGCGGCACAACTGCTATTCCAAACTTACGCTTCAGAGGTTTCTGCGACTTCAGCATACGCTGGAAAAGCATTCGTCGTAGACATCTCTAACCCGGCAGTCCTCATCGCTGGATTCATCGGAGCAATGTTACCTTTCTTCTTCAGCTCACAGGCCATCAGTGCAGTAGGAAAAGCAGCCGCAGAAATGGTTGCAGAAGTCAGACGGCAATTCAAAGAAATCCCTGGTATCATGGACGGAACCGGTAAACCTGATTACGGCAAAGCAGTTGACATTAGTACAAAATCGGCCCTCAAAGGCATGGTGCTCCCAGGACTAATCATCGTAGTCGTTCCAATAATCATCGGTGTTCTACTTGGACCAGAAGCAGTTGGTGCACTCGTAATTGGCGCAACACTATCAGCAGTTCCACTTGCACTATTCATGAACACAGGCGGAGGAGCATGGGACAACGCAAAGAAATTCATCGAATCAGGTCACTATGGCGGCAAAGGCAGCCCAGCACATGCAGCAGCAGTAGTCGGCGACACAGTCGGAGACCCACTAAAAGACACAGCAGGACCAAGCCTACACGTACTCATAAAACTGCTCAGCACACTCTCAATCGTCTTCATCCCACTGTTCCTAAACCTATTGCAACTGATCCACTAAGAAAACCAAATCTGGGAAGTTTTCCTTCCCCAAAACATTTCTTTTTTTTTAGTTACGTCTTCAGTTTTTTCCGCAGTATATTTTTACTTCGCCACATATTCACCTATGCAAACTGAAGTGTGTCTGCTTGAAGATTATCGAAAAAAATCTGCCGCAAGGATTCGTAAAAGTGGTTCCAGATTCGCCAGATGACCTTTGGCACCTCTACAACGTCGTCTACAAGGGCGACGAGGTTTACGCTTACAGTAGCCGAGCCATAAAAAGCGACACCGAAACTTCGCGTCCCAAGAGTGCTGAACGGGTTTCCGCGTTTATGGGAGTTAAGGTTGAGTCGGTTGGCTGGGACAAATTCCTAGGTAAGTTGCGGGTTCACGGTCTAATTTGTCATGCACCAGATATAATTCCAACAGGCGCCCACCATACACTCAGTATTGCTCTCAATCAGCCCATGACGATTGTAAAGAAGGATTGGCCAAAACACCTCCTTGACAGGCTTACGAGGGCAAGCGAAACTGAGAAACCCATTCTTATAATTTCCATCGATGACGAGGGCTTTGCCGTGGCTGAAACCAAGCAATATGGAGTCGAAACCCGAGTCGATCAACGCATGAGACTGCCTGGTAAACAGGATGCCGATAAACGGGTCGAAGCTACAAAAGCATACTTTAAACTCGCGTTAACTAGCCTAAACAATCTGTGGAGCCAGAACCACAATCCCATCGTAATAATCGGTGCAGGCTACGTTAAAAATGACTTCGTAAAATACCTAAACGAAGAATCAAAGGAAATGTCCAAAGCGGTTGTGGATGTTAAGAGTGTTAATAATGGGGGCACAGCAGGAATCGATGAAGCATTACGTTCAGGGGTTTTATTGAAAGCAGCGCATCAGCTCCGGGTAGTTAACGAAACCGAGACAATGGAAGAAGTCATGAAGCGCTTAGGTAAAGGTGAAGGAACCGTCACTTATGGTCTGGATTCTGTGGGGAACGCGGTGTTGATGGGTGCAGTTGAAAGGTTAGTTGTAGCTGACACGAAGTTGAGGGATGCAGATGAGCAGATGCGCCTCAAAATAGAGGACTTGATGCATCAAGTTGAAAAGCGCAATGCATCCATAACGGTGGTCAGCACAGAGCATGAAGCAGGTGCAAAACTCCTATCGCTCGGTGGAATCGTAGCTCTGCTAAGGTTCCCAATATATAGAGATACAACCACGGCTTAGTCAAATTTAATAATCAATTTCCAAACTAAATGGTATTTTTCTAATTTATCTTTATACCCTTAAAAAACTGGTTCAGATAAAATATCACTACACAAACTGTGAATTGTTTTTCTTTAGAGTTTAATACAAATAATGCAATAAATAAAAGATAGTTATACATATAATATCTTGGAGAGTTTTAGAAATGACAGTTGTAAAAGTTATAGAGCTAATAGGCAGCTCACCAAAAGACTGGGAAGATGCGGCGAAGAACGCGTTGGCAGAAGCAGCGTTGACAATCAAGAACATTAAATCTATTTACCTGAAAAGTTGCAAGGCAAAAGTAGAAAACAACAAAATCGTGGAATACAGAGCGGTTGTCAAAATTGCTTTTGTGGTACAAAGAGAAAAATAAGATATCATCGGAAACCCTTCAATAATCTCCACTTTTTTTAATTCTTACACAATTTTATGGAGGTTCAAACGGTTTGCCACACATGGGACAAACCAATCAACACTTTTTGTGCCTTTCCTTTTTTGTTTGACGAAGAATCTCATAACATCAAAGTCTAGCTAATCAAATAAAAAGAGCAACTTGAAACGACTTAACAGCACAATAGAGTCTATGCTTAAAATGAATGATTCGTCAATTTTCTCGCGATTTGAAACATCGAAAGTTCTGAAATTAATTCAAAACGAACGGTAAAAAATTTATCTAATATAAATTTATTTGGAGAAACATCCGACGTTCCCTTTAAAAGACCTTTTTTGTGTCTTTATAAATAGATGCTTTATATACTCCTATTCTTATTTAAATACTCTTGACCGTGAGTTGACATGAGTAAAAGAAAACCAATCATTAACATACAAAACATCGTAGCCTCAGTCTCACTTAACCAAAAAATTGACCTACAAAAAATCGTTGAAAAATTCCCACAAACAGAATACAACCCGAGCGTTTTCCCAGGTCTAGTCTTTCGTCTAAAAAAACCAAAAACAGCCACCTTAATCTTCGGCACAGGCAAAATGGTGTGCACAGGTGCTAAATCTGAAAAGGAATCACGCAGCGCAGTAGAAAAAGTCGTTAAAGGAACTCCGCGGTGAAGGCATCCAAATAACAGAAAAACCAGTCGTAATGATCCAAAACATCGTTGCATCAGCAGAACTTGGCGGAGAAATCGACTTAGAAAGCTTTGTCTACAAGCTCAGCAAAGTCATGTATGAACCTGAACAATTTCCAGGTGCAGTCTACCGCATGGATGAACCCAAAGTTGTATTCTTAATCTTCAGCGCAGGAAAACTCGTCTGTGTCGGAGCCAAAAAAGAAGAGCAAGTTTACGAAGCAGTCGACAAAATCCAGCAGCTACTTGAAGAAAAAGAACTCATCTACTACCCCTCTTAAACCTCTATTTTGACTCAAACAATAAGCAGACTCATAGTCTTGCCCTTGTTTTTTAGAACATTTTGTTTCAACTAAAATTTTTGAGCCTATGTTTCCATTCTTCGTCTAACCGCAGGATTTTGTTCGGATAGCTTTTTCAAAGCCAACTCAAAAGTTTCATCCGCAGACAATTCTTTTTTAACAAACACACCCGTTCGCCCAACCGTATCCCTCTTCATCAACGCATGAACCCTATCCAAAACAGTCTCAGCCGCAACCCCCAAGACCTTCGCTGCAAACTCTTCTTCACCAACAACACAGCTCTCAACATGACCCTTTCTCAGTTGGCTCAATAAGCATAAGCCGTTTATCCACACCTGCAACACGAAATTTGCCTTGAGCTGTGAAAGGTTCATTTCGCCGCCGAAACGGTAAAATTCCCGTTCCACACGGCGCATCTCCATAATGGAAACGAAACTGTTGTTGTTCTCGTCGATTTCGAATGTGGGCTTTCATGGCGTAGGAGGGGGTGGCTTGAACAATAAAGCGCGTAGTTGATGGGTATTTTGGCTTTTTCAAGAGCTGATCTCCACAATGAAGCTGTTTTGCACTTCAGGAATGAAAACATCAACATCGCTGCCCAATTTTACGTCTCCCCTGGCTATGCTGCCATGCGTCAGCGACCTCAAATGAAACGCATTCCAGCGCATCCATAATCCAAACTGCTTTTTCTCGTAAGTGTCTTTTAACTGTTCCCATCGTAAACTGTTGTAGATTACTTCTTTGTGTTCGCCCTGTTTTGTTGGTTTAACAGCCATCTTTACCCACCAAATCTATCATTTAGTTTGACTTTGTTTATTTAGTTTAAAACACTATCTATGAAATTCAAGGTATTCTTTTTACTTATCATTGATTCATAATCCTTAACTGTTTTTACATGAGAATTTATTCTCACGCCTAAGGCGGTTACCCATTAGTGAAAATACGTCAGAAGACACTACTTGTACTTGTATTAACAACGATTATCTTAATGACGATTGTTTACGCGGTTTCTCAAAAAATAATGTTGGACAACATCTCAGTATCTGAGAACAAAGAGGCTGAATCTAATGCTCAAAGATTCACTACAAACTTGAATATAGTTCTGCAAACCCTCAATCGAACTGGCTTTGACTGGTCTCAATGGGATGAAACGTACCAATTCGTTGAAAACAACAATACAGCTACATAAGTTCGAATCTGATGGACCAGACCTTCATTAATCTGGGAGTAAACATGATGCTATTTGTGAGTCAATCTCGTCAATTAGTATTTGGCAAGAGCATTCTCCCCTGAAAATCAAACGGCCATCAACCTCCAAGAGGCTGAGGTAAGTCAGGTCTTGAATAATAATTTCCTCTATACAAACGATCCTAGCCAAAGCGAAGGAGGTCTCATTCTTTTTCGGAGGAGTCCCAATGCTTATAATCTCACAACCTATTTTAACAAGTGCAGCTGAGGGACCTGTCGCACGGAACTCTCATCATGGGAATTTTTCTTGATAAATCGGAATGCGACTCCCTCGCTCAAGCTGTTGGATTACCCATCGAAACATTTATCGTAGGCACTTCTCCGGTGCCAACGGATTTTCAGCTAGCAAGCAAGAGTCTATCACTCCAAGAACCAGTCTTCGCTCAAGTTATAAACCAAACTAACATCGCAGGTTACGTTTTGTTCCAAGATGTAAGCGGCGCTCCGATTTTGATAGCAAGAGTGGATGGTGCCAGGACCGACTACTTGCAGGCAGAAAATAGCCTCAATTACCTTCTTGGCGCATTTGTTGCTATAGGTGTTGCTGTTTTTGTGACAATTTCATTTTTATTGGATAAAGTTGTGCTTTCAAGAGTGAGCCGACTTACCAATGACGTAACTAAAATAGACCTTAAAAATGAGGAGCGGGATTACGTATATGTTAAAGGAACTGATGAATTATCGAATTTGGGCTGCAAAATTAATGGCATGATTACTACGATACAGGATTCTCGTGATGAAATTAGGAAATATGCAGAAAGCCTTGAAAGAAAAGTTGAAGAAAGAACTTTAGAATTGAAAAAGAATCAAGAGAAGCTTAAAAGCATATTCGCCGCTTCTCCAGATACCATTTTAGCGGTTGACCTCCAAAATAATATAACGGAAGGCAACAAGCAAATGTATGAATCTTCGGGGTATTCTCGCGATGACCTTGTTGGAAAACCAGCTTCATCATTTCTATCTGATGTTGATTATAAAAGAATCTTACAGAAACTTCAAGAAAACATCGAAAGCGGAGAACCAATTCATGTCGAATGTAGTATAATTAAGAAGGATATGTCTGAGTACCCAGCTGAGTTGACTATAGGTTCTCTACTGGATTCTCAAGATGTTCCATTCGGTTATGTGGTGACGATTCGAGATTTAACTGAGAAGAAAGAATTAGAGAAGAAACTCTTTGATTCGGAAAGATTAGCTGCCATCGGGGAGTTGGCAGGAATGGTTGGTCATGACTTACGTAATCCGTTAGCCAGCATAAAAAACGCTGTCTACCTCATTAAAAAGAAAGGTGCTATGCTCCCAGAAGACCAAACTAAGACTTGGCTTGAAATAATTGAGAAGGGAATCGATCATTCTGACAAAATCATCAACGACCTCTTAGACTATGCTAGGATTGTGCATTTAGAACTGGAAGTGACCTCGGTTCGGGATGTTTTGATAAATGCCCTGACAATGGTGAAAATCCCGGAAAATGTTAAGGTTATAAACACTACTTCAGAAGGGCTAACTTTAAAAATCGACAAAAATAAAATCGAGCGCGTCTTCATCAACTTTGTCAAGAACTCAATAGATGCAATGCCAAACGGAGGCATCATCACGCTATCCTGCACTCAAAAAGATGGTCGCGTTGAAATTACTTTCGCAGATACGGGCACAGGTATTTCGGAGGAAATCATGCCAAAGATTTTCTCTCCTCTTTTCACGACGAAGGCACAAGGCATGGGTTTCGGCTTATCTATATGCAAACGCATGGTTGAGGCACATGGAGGTACAATAACGGTTGAAACTGAGCTAGGCAAAGGTACCGTATTTAAGGTTACTTTGCCGATTGAAACCAAACAAATACCTGAAGAAAAACTCTTTAATGCTCAGTTCTCTGAAATAATTATATGAGCAATCTATTCAACTGCTGCTTAATCTAATTCTGAAAACACAAGATTTAGGCATAGTAGAAGCCCTACTTTGCCATAAGCACAAAAAAGGAGATGAGTGGAAGAATAAAGGGATCCCCAACTAAACCTTCATTTAGTTTAATTAACCAAATCAAAGCATCGAAGGCGAACCGATGGAAACCACTCTCTGCAGCGTCTGCAAAACACGCGAAGCCTTTTTCTACAGGCAATATTCAGGAGAACGACTCTGCAAGCACTGCTTCACAGAATCCATCGAAGCAAAAGTACGACAAACCATCACGCGTTACCACATGCTAAACTTTAATGACCATCTGGCGGTTGCAGTTTCAGGTGGCAAAGACAGCCTAAGCATCCTGCACATTTTAGCAAAACTGAAGCGTTCACGACCAAAAACCACCCTTACCGCGGTAACAGTGGATGAAGGGATCACAGGTTATCGTGACGAAGCCCTGGAAATCGCAGCCAAGAATTGCGAACAACTAGAGATTCCGCATCACATTGTCTCATTTAAGGAACTCTATGGTTTCACGCTAGACGAAATGATTTGTGGGGTGCGCGGAAAAGGACATACTGCATTGACAGCTTGTGCTTATTGTGGTGTACTACGCAGAAAAGCTATCAACACTGGCGCAAGACAGGTGAAAGCAACTAAAATCGCCACGGGACACACCCTTGACGATGAAGTGCAGACTGTTCTTATGAACATTTTACGTGGAGACATTGCAAGGTTAGCTAAGGAAAAACCCGTAACCACCGAAGTTCATCCCTTGTTTGTGCAGAAAATTAAGCCATTCTGCGAAATCCCCGAAAAAGAAAGCGCCCTCTATGCCTACGTCAAAAAAATCGCGTTTCAAGATACTCCGTGTCCATATGCTTCTGAGGCCCTGCGTAACGATGTCCGAGGAATGCTAAATCGTATGGAGGAGAAGCACGCTGGAACAAAGTTCACCGTTTCCAAAGCCCTTGAACGTTTGCGTCCCGCACTTGAAGAAACTGCAGCAAAAGAGGCTGACGATTTTAAGATCTGTGTTGAGTGTGGTGAGCCGTCAGCATTGGATTTGTGTAAGGCTTGCGAGTTGCTACGACAGTTGCGTTAAGGTTTTTTGCGGTTAATTTTTTGGTCGCTTTTGAGTTTACGCAGTATTTCTGATGCTTCAAAAGCGGTGTTCGCGGAGGCTACTCTTTGCGCTTTTTGCAAGTTAACGTTTGTACCGCAGTAGGGGCAAACCTTTGTTTTCTGCCCAAAAGTACAAAGCATTAAACCGCCGCATTTTGTACATTTTACGATTTGTGTTACGCCCATTTTCAGTTGCTTCCGAAAGGCTTTTCACCAAACAAGTTGATTAATTGTTTGGTAGGTAATAGAGAGCGTATGAACGTTGATAATGAACAGTTTAAATCTAGGTCCCATTTGACGGATTTGGCGGCTGCATACTTCAAGAAGGAAGGCTACAAAGTTAACAGCGAAAACGTCAAGTTGGAAGGACACAGTGGCGTATCAAGACATTTTGACTTGATTGTACAGAAAGGCAGGATAGAACAAGGCGTTTGGGTAAGAGATTGGAACCGCACAATCGGTGTAAATGTCATTATCAATCTCGATACCTCTTCTGAAGATGTAGATCTGTCAAGTCCCATCATGATTGGTGAAAAATTCAGTGACCACGCCAAATCCTACAGCAACAGACGGAAAATCACGCTTTTAACTAAGCAGAAAATCGGCAGCTTCCGATAGTTACTCTTTCAGGTACTGGTCAGTTAATCCTTCACGTTCAAGCATTCCAAGCCAGTCCACAACACCAACATAGCATTTCTTGCCTTTATCCAACACATCAAGAATTTCAGCCACATTCTCCTCCACAGTTTTCCCAGTCACATCCAATTCACAAACTTTACCGCTCTGCGTCTGAATAGCTTCCACGAGACAAGAATCAAGGATTTCCGCAGACAAATTTTCGTTAAGTTTGGCATCGCTAAAACCACATTTCTGCATTAATTCTTTGAGTTGCTTAGGGTTTCGACGCAAAACGAAGACGTTAGTGACTTGGCTGCTTGGAGTGACTGCGGCAGCGTAATGTCCATCGACTATAACGTTGTCGTAGGTTGAGGCTTCGAGGGTCTCTTTGAGTTTTTGCTGCATCGCGTCTTCATCGATTATTGTAGTTTGGCGTTCTGGATCTTTTCCCAATATTAAGTTGTAGGTTATCGCAAAATCTGTCAAGTTAATGTACTGAGCATCTAGTTTGGCAACAAGTTGTTTTGCAGTGGATGTTTTTCCAACACATGGAGTACCTGTGATGAGAATGACGCGTTTCATGGATGAACCTTTGTTTGGCACGTAAATATTGGTTTTGGCTCGCATATTGAAATGAATTTAAGCCTTTTTTGTTGTTTTTTCGCTATTCTTTATCACAGTAATAACGATTGGAGTAGAAAACATTCAATAGACAAATATGGCGTCGAGAACAAAATGATGTCGTATGTACATCCGAGAAACAACTGACGGTGATTTAGAAGACATATTATTGGTTGAACATGAAGCGTTCAAATCCAACATTGAAGCTAATCTGGTAAGGACCTTTTGGCTGACCCCAGCGCAAAACCAATCCTATCACTCATAGCATTTGTCAAACCAACAAGCCGTCGGACACATCCTATTCACAACAGCACGCCTCTCGAGCATACCCAAAGTTAAGGTTTCACTTTTGGCTCCTCTGGCAGTCATACCCAGGTTTCAAAGACAGGGCATCGGTAGACACCCTAATCAAGAAAGGCATAGAGCTTTTTTCGAAATCTAATCTTGAATTAATTTTTTTCTTGCATCCACAATTTTATCTCGGTATGGATTTACAACTTCAATCAAACTTGTATTCAAATCCAACTCATCTAATTTCTAAAAGGCATGGATAAAACTTGGATGATCTTAGCCCTTGTCCAAACGTAATTGGCAAGGTGTCAGGTAGAGTGATTTGTTGTGATGCGTTAAATAAGCCTGAATACTGGCGAGAATAAAGTGCCTTGTGAAGGTTGACTTTTTCAAATTCCGCGACTGGCAGAGAAGGGGGACTTTTTGAGGGTATGTTTATTGCTTGCGACCACTCAATTTGGCGTGGGCTGGCGAGTTGGTGTGTGGCTGTCGGACCCAAATTTGGGTCTGAGGAAACTCCGCCCACATGTAGAATTGCAGTGCCCTCAGGGTACAGGGCGAGAGCCTTGGCAACGGAGCAGAAACGAAACGTCCACCCGGACATAGCTATGACACATTTGTGATGTCGAGTTCGCTGGAATGGAAGCGGTGAAACGGCCGTCCTGCAAGTGGAAAGGGCAAACAGTCGCCGATGAAGTATCTACCGGAAGGCGCGGGTAGCCCGATTAGCCGAATGCCACAGACAACAGAAGGCGGGTTACGTCCAACACACCAGCCTATTTTACTATCAACCTGCTACTCATTGGCTTGCTTTAGGGGTTTTAACTAAAGTTTGCAAACTTTATTGCATTAAATTAATTCTTATCCATTATTGAATATAGAGTTAGATTCTGGATTCATAATGCTTTCATAAAAGAATCAATATCTTCTTTATTTAAGCGAAAGGATCGCGAATGAAAGCAACTGCGCTTCTAGCTCCAATCGTCATAGTCGTTTTGCTAATTCTAACTTTTACCCAAATTGTATGTTCACCCCCTGTTTTTGCTGCCAACCAATTCACAATAACGGCAATTCAGAGTGCAAACGGCACTATTTCACCGAATTCGGCAAATGTCAATCAAGGTGGTAGTAAGAGCTTTAATATCAATCCCGCTATTGGCTACTCCATTGTATCTTTGATTGTAGATGGTTCATCTTTGACAGTAGCATCATCATATACATTCAGCAACGTTCAGACTGATCACATAATTACTGCGACATTCGCGATTATGAATTTCACCCTCACAGTTGCTCAGAACGTTAACGGCAATATTTCTCCAGGAACAACCAACGTTAACTACGGCACAAGTCAAACTTTTTCTATAACACCAAAAACAGGCTACTCCATTGCTTCTTTAACTGTTGATGGGTTATCGGTTCAATCAACGTCATCTTACACCTTCAACAATATCAAAGATAGTCACTCAATTTCGGCAATATTCGCCCTGACTTCAATTTCTACACCTACCTCTACACCAATCACTACATCCACCGCAACACCCATAACTACACCTAGACCTACGACTCCTCCGACTTCAACTGCCAGCCCTAAACCATTAACAAATAACCCTACACCAACAGCGATCTCAATAGTGCCTTCAACATCGACTCCGGCTCCAACGTCAACATCGTCGTCAACCAAGACTGCACTTTCGGGATCCACAAATTTTGGCTTTTTGAGCTGGCTACTCCTACTTCTTGTCATTCCATTTGGAGCATTAGCTTTTGGGATAGTTGCCATAAAAAGAAGAAAGAAAAAGCAAGATCCCAAAAATCCATCTGTCAAATTGCCTAACAGCAACAAACCAAAAGATCCTGAAGAAAGTATTGATCACTTATCTAACAAAACTGAAGAAAGCATTGATAACTTATTTAACAAAATATTGGAGACGGAGGAACACAAAATTGAAAACGAAGACATTACCGATTATGAGAAAAGTGAATTGTTAAAAAAGAAATATGTCAAGGTTGCACGTGCTCGTCAAATCTTGGAAGAATAGCACCAAAAATTCTAAACACTTTTAAAACTAAATCAAAAAAGAAAAAAGGGAATTAGTGGCAATTTCGCCAAATTAGGTGAATTACTGCCAACAAACCAGCCTACATTAAAATGTAAGAATACCGCCTCCTTTAAGAGTAAATCAACAAGCAGATAAGCAGACTTAATTAAGGTGGAAGAAAGCGATTTAATACAAATTGTGGAAAGTCTTTTCGCAAAGAATGGCTTTCCTGAAAACCTGGAAGTAAACGTGGAAGTTGCAGAAGACATCCAAATTCAAATACTGCAAAAACTTGGCATTCTTGGGGGGGAAACCCTTGAACAGGCAACGTGGCTTATTTTCAAGAGTATCAATATGTTGAGACAACTTATGAATTAGAATCTATAAGAAATGAAGAAAATCTGATACTTTACTTAACAGATCACTTCTTTTTTGAATAATAAAGCTTATAAAAAGATAAACAGAATTGAGATTACTGCCAAATAAGAGAAATGAAAAATGAAATCATCAAATAAAATTATATTAGCCGCAGCGGTTGTTGCTGCTATTGTTGTAGTTATTGGCGCCTCTTTTATTCTAGGTAATGGTTTAGCTCCACTTGAACACCGAGAAGACACAACTACAAACGAAGCCACGCAAAACGTCGAAATACAAGCATCCTCATTTAATGGCGACATAGAGATTCAAGCTTCAACAGGTGAACAAATCGAAGTGACATATAGCGTTGAAGCTCCCACAGGGCACCTAAATGAAATAGTAACATCTACCACAAACCAAACCCAAAATGATATCACAACAATAATCGATGATACAAAAATCGATTAACTCAAGCAGCGTTGCCAAAGTAAACTACAGAGCAAGCATGGTAATTAAAGTTCCAGGTCAAAGTCTGTACAACCTAACCTTAAGCACACTAAACGGCAATATAATAAAACCCCTGATAAATGACAGTGTAATAATAGCTTCAACTAACAACGGCAGAATCGATATTAAAGATAATAATGCAACCTCTATCGATGCATCAAGCCAGAACGGAAACGTCAACATAAGTTTGATTCAAGGAACATTATTCAAAGTAGATGCTACATCGGCAAATGGTCATGTAACCTACCAAGGTATCGCAATGAACACAAGCACTCAAACGACAAATCATCTAACAGGTAACACAACAGCCGGCTCTGGAGACCTCACCTTAACCCTATCAACAGCAAATGGCAACGTAACAATAGACTACTCTTCAGAATAGAAAATTAACGCCAATTCTTTTTTAATTATAATTTTTGTGTTTTTTCTAAGCATTTAATTATGCACTATTAAGATCTTGATTCCCGCTAGCCTTGCCGAAAGAATTCACTAAGAGCTAAACGCTAAACTCTGTCTAACAACAATTTATCTTAAAAAAAGTTATAATGAAAGCATTTGACCCATAAATCCAATTTCCATAATTTAGTGATCCATTGAGATTTAAAACGAAGCTTGATATAAAAAAATTTTAAAAATTTAGAACTTGATTTGAACGCCTAAAAGGGAAAGTAAATGAGCAATATGCGTCCAGTAAGTTATTCTTTGCACTCTGAAATTTCTGGGTGTCTACTTAGTTCATCAATAGACTTGTTTAGTAGTATATTGTCTCCAGTTTGAGCAACCAATGACATAGGCAAGCATACAGTTGAGCTTCTGAATCTTTTTTTGAATCCAAGGTCTTCAGACGCAGGTTTTGACAACTTGACATGTAAATGGGTAACATTCCAATCGATGGTGTTTATTTCTATACCGTTAACATTTCCGAGGTCAAACCCGCCTGCACAAATAACATACATTCCAGTAAGTTTTTCATAGGTCACCAAAATCAATCGCCATTTTTTGAATAAGCATAATCATGAATATAATTCTTTCCATTAAAACTCGGTCTCTAAAAATTGGATAATCTCAAAAATCAAGATCGCATAGTATGGAAACTGTTATAATTTCATATACCCTTATACCATTATCATAAAAAAGGATGAAAAACAAAATGCCAAAATTAACATTTACCGTGAGCCATGAAAACGACACACGGTTAAGAGAAAAAAACCGCCATAAAGGTGACATATCCTGCATAATAAACGACGCATTAGACCAATACTTCAAGAAGACAGAACAATGATAACAGAAAAATGAATAATAAAACAGACCAATAAATTAACTGACACATAGCGAAACAGGTGACCAGTTTAAACTGTGCAGTTCCACACTCTTCCCCCTGCGAAGTAGATTGTTGTCGTCACATGAGACTCAAGGTTGAAAATCACCAATCCATTGTATTGACAAACTCTTGTCTCTCTATAATTAAATATAATTTGGAAATATTGAATATCAAAGTCATTTTTGAAAAAAATGTATTAACTGAATTGTGGATTCAAAATCTTTAATACTCACTGCATGACCCAAGATATTCCTAAATGAGGTTTGGATGTGCCTGATTTATCTACTTCTTCTTTCGCCTCAGCCAGGGACATGATTAACGAGTTAAGAGAGCGTGAAGTCAAGTATCGTTCTTTGTTTGATAATATGCTGGATGGTTTTGCGTATTGCAAAATGAAATTTGATAAAGTTGGTAAACCTGTTGACTTTGTCTATATAGAAGTCAACGAAGCTTTCGAGAAGTTAACAAGGCTAAAAAGACAGACTGTTGTTGGTCGAAATGTTACTGAGACAATTCCAGGGATTAAAGAATCTAATCCTGAATTATTTGAAATCTACGGTAGAGTTTCTAAAACAGGCAAGGCAGAAAGGTTTGAACTATTCCTTAGCCCTCTAAAGATTTGGCTTTCCATACTTGCATATAGTCCTAAAAAAGGGTATTTTGCAGCTGTATTTGAGAACATAACTCCACGCAAATTAACTGAAGTTGCTTTGTTGGAGAGTCAAAAGAAATTTAGTGCGTTGTTTGATGCGAATCCTGAGGCAGCAGTTTTTTATGACGCAAATTATCGTGTAATTGAAGCTAATCCTCGGTTCAGCAAGCTATTTGGGTATTCACTCGAAGAAATCAAAGGAAAAGATATCGTAGAACTCATTGTCCCAAATGATGCAAAAGAAGAAACGAAAGCTATCCGTGAGAGAATCAAATCCGGTTTGGTAGAAATCATCACTGTCCGGAAAAGGAAAGACGGAATTGAAATCCCCTTATTGTTAACTGGGAGCCAAGTAAGTTTAGGTGATGAAGTAATCGGTTCTATGTTTGTTTTCAAGGATATCGGTGAAATAATTACTGTGCAAGAAGAACTAAGCCTAGCGCTATCTAAAGCGCAACTTCTTAATGAAAAATTAGGCGTTGTCGGCAGTTTAACTAGACATGATGTCAGAAATAAACTGTCAACAATCACTACTTATTCTTATATTTTGAAAAAGAAATACGCTCATAAACCTGATATTGTTGATTGTTTAGGTAAAATGGAACAGTCTGTTAAGGATTCTGTGAAAATATTTGATTTCGCTAAAATTTATGAGCAGTTGGGTGTTGAGGCGCTAGTCGATGTGGATGTAGAGAAGACTGTTAATGACGCCCTTGAAATGTTTTCTGATTTGCCCTTTAAAGTGGTTAATGAATGCCATGGCTTAACTGTTCGAGCAGATTCTTTGTTAAGACAACTCGTCTACAACTTTATTGACAACACAAAAAAATATGGCCAAAAAACCCAAACTGTTAAGGTAAGCTATCAAAAAACAGCTTATACCGGTCTGCAATTGATCTATGAAGACGATGGTGTAGGAATACCCTTAGAAAATAAAAAGCAAATCTTCAAACAAGGGTTTAGCACTGGAGGCAGCACCGGCTTTGGACTATTTTTGTCGAAGAAGGTTTTGGAAGTTTATGGTTGGACAATTACTGAAGAAGGTAAGCCAGATGAAGGAGTAAAATTCGTAATGACGATTCCAATGCCTCAACCTACGTAGTCAGATATATCCATAGAACTGCTAAATCAAGATGAAATGCAAAGAAGAAAAGAAAACCAGTCACCTATGTATTTCATGTTTTCGATGATGAAGTATATTATTGTGATTTGGTGGAAAACATATAGCAATACAGAAATGCGTGTCTTAGGTATTGTATATTGAGATGGATTTTGTGGTTTATCGTAGATATTTTGATTCTCCCAATTGTGGAGGCTGTATGTATAAAGCAAGCAGTTACTGTTGGGGGCAATGCTCGTTTAATATATGGAAAAAAGACAAAGAATATTGAGGATTTTAGAGTTGGATTCGGTTTTGGAAAAGACGTACAAGCTTGTTGTAAAAGTGGTTGACTATCAAAGAAAAAAACCAATCCCGAATGTTAACGTTAAAGTTTTTAGAGTAGAAAAAGGACCAATAACGCCCAATCAATGGGCTGAAAATCTTAGAAATGGAACCCCATTTAAAACGTTGATAACCTCAATGAGTACCAATAGTGATGGTACCTTAACAGTCGAGCTTCCAGAAGGTGCTTATGAAGCCACAGCCGAAGGATACGGTTCAAATCAGGTTTGCGAACTAAATCAAAATCTTGAATTTCTTTTTGTTGAACCGAAAAAGCATTGGTGGCAAAAATCTTAAATCTCGGTTGCGAAGAAATTCCTGGAAAGAGATTTTGTGTATTGACTATTGAATTTTTTTATACATTTGTTTATAAGTGTACTTTTCCTTATATTACTAGCGAAGAGTTACTTTTGTACTTGGGGTTTGGGTTAAGTGATGGATACTTTTCAAAAAATAGAAGCGATACAAAATGTTGATGTTAAAAGTAAAAATGAAAAATTGTGTTGAATCTAAATCAACTAACCATTATCATAACACGAAGAACAACAACAGAGGCGACGCAACGGCATGGTGAGCTTAGGTAACTTAGCCCAGTGCCCGCAATGTGCTCGAATGGGACGTATTGTTTGGATATCGCAAAATGGACAGATAGTAGGAATTCGATGTTCTGCAAGTCACCGCCTAGAAAGTTACCCAAATTCATATGGATTTACGCGTTCCCCCTCCAAGGCAAACAAGAATAGTGTCTTTCTCGTCAATAAAGAATCATTGTGATTGTCAGATTGCTGCAACAAAACTATTTGCTGTCTAGCAAAATAAAAATAGCTCCAGAAAAAAACCATGCTGACATCTCTAAACATTTTCATTTTTACGAAAACTATTCTCTCTTTATTCTGAAAGCATTAAGTAAATCCTCCTTTCAAGAATTTATATGCCGCATGCTTTTATTAGAAAACATCGAAGAAAAGAACGTTAATACTGTGGACATCAAAGTCTTTCCTGCCCCCAGAAAAAACGGTTTCAATATCGTTGGTAAATGTGACACTTTTAGGGGCAGGATTCGCATTTACCCAAAAACTTTTAACTACTGTTCAGGATTCAGAAAAAAGTATGGAAAAGACTACTTCTTTGCTTTCGTAGGGAATAGGGCTAGAGCGACATTAATACATGAATTGCTTCATCTAAAATACATCAGTGATGAGCGGAAGGTAGAGGAATTAACTGATATCTATTTTTCAACTTATATGAAGAAGAAAAAGCGGCTACAAAAAGATTCAAATTTGATATCATTGCACGATCTAATATTTGCTTCGAAAAAGCACACACCTTTTGGCAGGAAAGCGACAGGATACAGCTTACATTTAGAGGGTTAAATATCTTAGTCATAAATGTAAGAAAGGTTGAAGTTGCTTCAACGCAAGTAGAATCTCATTCTCTACGCCTCTAAGCCAGTTCGTTTATTGATAGCGGCTTCATTGGCAGCTTCAGGGATTTTTTCACGTAGCCTATTCTCCGCAGCTACTTCTGCTTCTTCCAAGATCTGTAATGCATCTGCGCTTGCCATTATTGTGTTTACTGGTTCATCTGAACCCTGGTTTGTTGTGGTGGTTATGTCTGAGAGTAGGTTTCCTATGTTTCCAAGTTCCATACTTGCTTCTGGAAGGATGCTGCACATTTCTGAACGGATACTGTTTAGCATGCCCTTGGCTGGGCTTAGTATGGTCACTAGATCGCCCATTTCTGAAACTGTGCTAAGTCGCATCGAAACACTTTGAAGGGCCAGGGACGCGTGTGAGAGCATTTTTTCGACTTTACGTATTTCGCCAAGCTCAGTAGCTAGTATGTTCGCTCGCGCCGTATCCCGTTCTGTCATGGCTTTTACCACACGTTGAAATATTTCTTTGTCGCGCATTTCAAAGCGGTAGACGGCAGCATCCAACGACTTGGTTTGTGTATCAAGACGTTGCGTGACCATGCTGATTTGATCTTTCAGGTTTTCCTGCGGCTTGGCAATGTTTCTAATCTTAGACACGACTGAGGGGGTTTCCTCTTTTTCTTTCCACCTATTAATAAACCGGTTACCCAAATTGGCTGTCTCCTTTGCGCCAACTTAGGAACGAGGTAATAAAAGAGTGTTCTACCTGTTAAGTTAAAACTCAGCTCTAAAAAATGCTGGTTTTTAATTTTCTCTATAAAATATCACCAAGACTAAGGCAGTTGGACTCCATCGATTTTTTGGAAAAGCAATGGAAACAGATGAAATTTGTATTTAAACTAGCGTAAGATCGGTCCATTCTATACTTGGAGGTTTGCAGATTCAACGCTTCGACGCAGCAACCTGGACCGAGTTTCAGCACGAACCCTTTTATCGGTTACTGGAAGATCAAGGTCTTTAGCGGTTAGAGCCAAAATTTTTTGCACTAAGATTTGTGCGGCTTCTGCAATTTCTTTAAACGGCAACGTTCCTTTTTCGCACATTCCGTGGCAGCACGAAGAAAAAGGAAAATTCAATTCCAACTCAATTCTGTTATTCTCATAGTCAAAATCTGCTATGGTAAAAGGCTCCAGCCTGCAAACTGCCGGTCTCACTTCATAGACTACGCATTTATTATTTTTACCCAGGAAAAAACAGCTTTCGTCGTTTTTTCTGCGAATCCAGCGGATACCTGATTCATCGGGGCGCTCTAAGAAATCCTTAAACCCTTTTGCTTCTAACTGTTTTTGTTCTGTCTTGCTTACGTCAGGTGGCTGCATTCTGCAACAGACTCCGCAGTTCTGGCATTTGAAACCCACTGAATCGGGGAAGATTACATTTTTAAAGTTCAAGGTAAATGGGAAAAGGAAAAAATGGTTTATTTAGATTGCGTGATAAAAAACCAGATTAGTCCTTGCTTTGTCATAACATTTCCTTGCGTGAAAATATATCGTCTTTTTACAGCTAAACCAGTAGATCCAAAAGTGGCCAAGATGCACTACTCGTAAAAAACCTATTAAAAATTACGTCGCACTACACGTTAATGTAGATGTGTTCAACACATCAACAGTTGCATCAAATTAATAAGGAATAATTTGTTTCTATTCGAGCGAATTAATCTCCTTTCTGAATAAATAATCTTCTTTCCTTAAAGAGCAGCCGAGAATTTGTTAAAAGATATTTTAGAGACCGTTGATATTTGAGATACGAGTAATCAAAATGCCAGCCAAAGCATCTTTTAACCCTAAGAAAATACGCAACCAAAAAAGAGCAATCGGCGCCATCGCGATAACGCTCCTCTTACTTTTCACTGTCCTATATTTCTTGGGAAGGATATCTTTTCTTGTTTGGATTTTGGCTGATTTAGTTACCGCTGCATTAGCTAACCTTCTGCTCAGAAGAATTGGAAGAACGCCTGTCTAGCTTTACTGTCGATACTTGGGACGTTTAGACTCTTTTACCCAAAAATCAGGGTCATCCACCCGAATAATCTGGACCTCGCAAATGTTCCGAGGATCAGTTATCACAGCACGAAATTTGGAGGGCAAACTAGGATCTGCTAAAAATGCCATTCGGGATTCCTCAAGCTTTTCAGCTATGCGTTCACATTTTTTATTGGCATAACCGCCGTACTTTACGCTTTTTCCTTCAACGATGGCTTTGTCGAAACCATCTTTGCTGCACTGTATGAGCTTGATACCGTCTCGTCTGAACCAAAATCCAGAAGTTTTGGGCATGATTATCGGATAGCTATAGGCTTAGGTGATTGTAATTAACGTTACCCATTTGACTGGAAGATTTGTGCCTCAGAACCGTTTTTTGTTTTAAGTCATTTTTGGAGAGACAGATCTAACTGAAACCCAAATCTTTTCGTGCAATTGTCATCATCGGCACTATGCATTTCAAGTTAGGTAACTTAGTTTGCGCTTAAAAAAGGAGCGTCTATGCCTCCGAATTCGTATAACTGACATCATCGTTGGGACTACCAATCCGCTCTCAGACTGACGTGTTATTCATCATTGGCATACTCAAGCATACGCGCATGAAATAAAAGTATTAACCGGAAAACTACCCTCGCTTTTCAGGGGTTTATCTAAATTTCGACGGATATTTCTGGTTATGAGAAACAAAAAAATACAAAATAGCTAAACAAGGATAAAAAAATGAAACAATAAGGGAGAGAGCATAAACTTTTCTAGACCAGTTTAACTAGTCTGTGTTTTGCTCTGCTTTGCCTTTTTTGCTTTTCTTTTCTCGTCTCGTTCTTTCTTAGTTAACGGTTTTTCTTTTTTCGGCATTTCGGATTGTTCTCCGGATTGAACTCTATAACGTAATTGCCTTTAATAGCTTTCGAAAGATGCAGACAACTGAGTGATTTTTACGTGTATTCCCTAAAGGTGTGCCCGCATTTTGTGCAACGCATAAACTGAGTAGACGCCTCGTCGCCGCCCCGAGTCTGCACCTGCCAAACGAACACCTCGTTATTCTCGCATTTTTCACATTTCATTTTTATAGTCTGCATAGTTTTTATTTTTTGGTCTTCTTCGGAGATAACAGTCATGAACGGTTTAGCTTTAGGCTGAATGACCACGCCGGTTCGCGCTTCAGTTTTTCTGTCAACTGGCTGTTTGGTGAAGCTGCATTTTGTGCAGGATAAAACAAACGAGGTTCCGCCGGTTTTTCTGAGTTCAAGACGGCAACCGCATGTTGGACAAAATTCCATGAATTAGAATCCTCTCTTTAACTCACCATACAACATACAAACAAGATATAAGGCTTATTTTTTTAGTCAAAGAAATTTAGGAATAAAAGAAAACCTTTAATCAAAACCACGTATACGGTTAGCAGAGGCTCAGAAAAATGGTAAACGGAGATATACCCCAAAGTGAGTGGCAAACAATTGAGCATGCACTTGCGTATTTAGCAAGAGCAGACAAGTTGCCGCACCGCACGGAAGGAGAAAAAGCGTTGTTAGATCAGATTCCTCAAAATGCCAAACGGGTTTTGGATTTGGGCACTGGTGATGGCAGGTTGCTTGCGCTCGTAAAACTAAATAACCCCTTAGTCGAGGGAGTGGCTTTGGATTTCTCTGACCCCATGATAGAGCAAGCCCAAAAACGTTTTGCAAAAGACAAGAACGTCAGGATAGTTAAGCATGACTTTAGCATACCGCTTCCATCAGAGCTTGGTAGTTTCGACGCTATAGTCTCCAGTTTGGCAATTCACCATTTGACTCACCCCAGAAAAAAGCAGCTCTTCACCGAGATATTTAACCTGCTAAACCCCAAAGGCGTCTTCTGCAACCTTGAACACGTCTCTTCCCCAACCGAGAACCTTCACTCAAAATTCTTAGCAACTATCGGTTGGACACCCGAGAGCGAGGATCCTTCAAATAAGCTCCTGGATGTCGAAACACAACTTCAATTGCTTAGGCAGATCGGATTTGTGGATGTGGACTGTGTATGGAAATGGCTTGAAATAGCGCTTCTTTGCGGTTTTAAGCCTTAATTTATAGCGCCAAACTCTTTGATAGAAAGCTATTAATAACATTTGCCTAACAGGATTACTAGGAGTTTTTAAAACATTGACAACAGAAATTGAGCAAATAAACTGGATGCATTGGATCTACCGATTAATAGCACTAATAATCGACAGCATAATCACAGGAATTGTTGGAGCCGTAATATACTTCATACTCTTCATACCGCTTATTATTTCAGGCGCAATCTTTGGAATCGTTCCATGGTGGGGCGGCACATTTCTACTTCCGTTTACCTATGGCATAATCCTTGTTATTTACAGCGTTATACTGGAAGTCTCATGGGGCGGAATGACAGTCGGAAAAAAACTTTTAGGACTACAAGTACAAACCACCAGCGGCGGCAAAGTAACTTTTGACAAAGCGTTCCTTAGAAACATCAGTAAAATCTATCCGCTATTTCTATTCCTCGACTGGCTTATAGGCATCCTGACACCCGGAAACAAAATGCAGAAATATACTGACCGCATGGCAGCAACCGTGGTTGTCCAAAAAAATCAACCATTCGGAACAACACCGCCTCCACCACCACCGCCACCAACCTAAAAACCATATTTTTTCTTCTTTTTTAAAAAACTATTTTTTTTATTAAAAAATTTAAGTAGCATCCAATAGAAGCAAAAAAAATTTGAAAAAAGCAAGAGTTAATTTTGCTTAAACTTCTTCTATCCACTTTTTGAAAACACTTTCACTAAGACCTCTTCCAAGTCGTGCGTCAAGCCGCTTGCAAACTTTACCTTCTTCAAAGAGAATTATAGTTGGAACTGCAGGTATGTCATAATCGTCCCAGAGCGGGTTATCATAGTCGTCTAAGAGTACATGGACCACGTTTTTAAATCCTAAGCTAGCAACTTTCTCGTTGAATGTTGGCACAAATCCAACGCAAAAGGGGCACCATGAAGCATAAAACAATACGAGCACGTTCTTGTTTTTTTTGAGTTCGGCGTCAAGGTCTTTTTTCGTGTATATTTTATTCATAAGCACTCATTGTAGGAAGCGGTTTAGGAGTTTGATAAACATGCCGTTTCAGCTACTCCATTGACGTAGGCAGATAAGCAAGCAACACCTAAAATAACTTAGACTGCAAATGGATAAGCGAAGCAAGACATGAAGCCAAAAAACTATAAACGCGGCTACCCCGTCGCCGTCCTAATCGGATTAGAACAAGAACACGCCGCCATATGGCAAATTTTCAGCCAAGTTGCCAAACAACAACAAATCATAACTTCGGGCGACAGAAAAGACCAAAAAAATCAGTACAGCTTCCACGAGGCTATTATAAATGCGTTAAGACCCGTATTAAAGGAAGGCGTAAGAAGCATAATCGTTGCCTCGCCACCCCGAATGAGTTACGGACAGGAGTTCCTTGGGCATGTCAAAGGGCATCACACTTGGCTTTTACAGGGAACCAACAAAGCAACCTTCTCCCATATTACTAGTTCCGCAAGCACACCCGCTCAAGTGTCAGCACTAACCAAAACCGCCGCCTTCAAACAGTTAATCCAGAAAAACGCCGCCGAGGAAACGGAAAATCTGTTAGAGATTCTCGAAAAACGCTTAAACCAAACTGACAATACGGTTTATTTTTCTCTGCAGGAAGCAGAAAACCTAATCCTTTTCCCTCAACCACCTGGAAAACCTCAGCCCGAGTATCTTATGTTAACCAACGATTATCTTGCAACAAGCCGTCAGAAAAACCGAGTGAACAGACTGATGCAGATTGCCGCCAGAAACGGCGTAAAAACAAGAGTTATAGATGCTGAGTCAAATGCAGGTTCACGACTTACGCAGCTGGGTGGAATTGTATGCTTGGCAAAACTTGTTTAGACTTTAGATGAAGCCTTTTTGTTTTAACGCGTCAACGGAGATTTTTCCTGTATGCAAGGCAGTTGCAATTAAAGTACCCGAAACCCCAAGATTTCTCAGTTTGACCAAATCATTTATATCTCGAACACCGCCGCCCACGAAGACATCGATGCCAACCTCCGCGATTACTTTAATGAGAAAATCAACGTTCACGCCTTCTTCGCTTCCAACCCGCGCCAAATCTAAAACAATAACCTGCGAAACACCCATTCTTTTGAAGTCTTGCAATAAACAAATCGGACTTAGGCAACCATCAAACCCTAATTTAACAAGAACTTTTTCGCCCTTCAAATCTAGACTAACAACAACCCGGTCGCTACCGAAAATCTCCACAGCTTGTTCAACAAATTTTTTGCTCTGCAAGGTCTCTGTACCGATGATAAGTTTCGATATTCCAATATCAAGGAGTTTTTTGGCTCTTGCGATGCTCGTAATACCTGCGTCAACCATTAATTTTAGACCAGTTTCATCGGCGATTTTTTTCAAACTCTGAAAATTTAAAGAGCAATCGATAATGGCATCCAAATCAGCTACGTATAGCTCGTTAAAGCCGAGGGCTCTAAACCTTTTAGCAGCTTCCAGCGGCTCTGTTGACTTGAAGAGGACGCTCTCTACAGGCTGGTAGTTGTGCCTTTGACCCTTGACTGCGTGAACTACCTTTCCGTTTAAGATGTCGATGACTGGGATTATTTTCAAACGTTAAACCTATCCAAAGATTGAATTTGCCTAGTAGAAAAACATAGCTCATAACTGTGTTTACCTATGCCACGCATTATGTTTATGTCTGAATTCTTTTACGTGAAATGTAGAAAATGTAGACGTTTAGCATTGCTGACCCAATAACCCATAAGGTTACTGCATAAAAGCTATAATCAAAGTATGCTGGTATGCAACCTAAGACGAAAAACAGTAAGGTTAGAAAAACCAGTATCTTCTCAAAGAGTTTTCTCAAATTGTTTGACCTCTTTAAAATAGAGTTTTCGATAAGAGGCTAATTTGCCTTTATCTACTAGATTAATTTGTTTTACTTGCTTAAAGACTTTATTCGGAACAAATTGGAAAGGGGATTTAGAAATCAAACGGTTCTGGCAAATATTAGGTTGGCTCTATGCTGTTTGTTGGAGTTTGTTGGAAGTTGCTGCGCTTATGAGCAACTTTTGCCAGAACTACTAAGAGAAAACAAACGTTCACGGGAAAACTTTAAAGGCATCAAGTAGCCGCATCAATATGACCTCACTTGAAACTGCTTATAAGCCCAATGAATCTGGAGGAAGCCCAGGAAGCCATCGCCGGAGGTGCTGATATAATCGACGTTAAAAATCCTGCGGAAGGCGCGTTGGGGGCAAATTATCCTTGGGTTATCAGGTCAATACAACAAATAACTCCGAAGAACCTGAAGGTAAGCTGCACATTGGGAGAGGTCGGGAATTTTCCTGGATCAGTTTCATTAGCCGCATATGGAGCTGCCTCGCTTTGCGTCGATTACATAAAAGTTGGGCTATACGGAATTAAAACAGTAGATGAAGCTGTTTTTCTACTTCAAAATGTAAGTCGGGCGGCAAAAGAATGCAACCCTAAAATCAAAGTTGCAGTTGCAGGGTATGCCGATGCAGAAAAAATTGGTGCAATCAACCCTCTGCTCGTTCCTGAAATAGCCCATAAGTCAAAAGTGGATGTTGCTATGCTTGATACTTTGGTTAAGGATGGTAAAAACCTCTTTGACCATCTGACTTTGAGGCAACTAAAAGAGTTTATTGATTTGGCTCATCGTTTTGGATTAGAAGCTGCGTTAGCTGGCTCACTGAGAAAGCAGGATTTAGCTAAAGTTTATGGTTTGGGTGCTGATATTGTAGGTCTACGGGGTGCCGCATGTACAAATAGCAACCGCGTCACAGGGCAAATCACTAGAGAGCTAGTGGCAGAGTTAGCCGTGGTTGTTGGACAAGAAGAGACCAAATTGGGCGCCAAGAGGGTTTAGTTTTGCATCGCAAAGGGTTAAGCAGGAAACATGTTTCTAAAGAATTAACCAAGATCTATGCTCTGGACAACCATTATGCCAATGGCAGAATCTTGTGTTCAATGTGCACCAAACCTCATCCTTCGGCAGAAAAAGCTTATCGAATGTTTTTTGAAGCAAACCTGGGCGATTCAGCGCTATTTCCGGGAAGCAGCCCAACTTGAAAAAGAAGTAGTAAGACAGCTTGCAACCCTTCTCCAAAACAAAAATGCTACAGGCTTTCTTGTTTCAGGGGGAACAGAAGCAAACCTGATGGCGTTATTGGCAGCAAGAAACATGGCAAAAAACAGCCAGCCAGAAGTGGTTCTTCCAGAATCAGCCCATTTCTCATTCACAAAAATCTGTAGTCTCATGAACCTAAAACCAGTCTACGCAAGGTTAGATAGCACCTTTAGGGTAACTCCATCAGAAGTTGAAGGATGCATCAGCAAGAACACGGTCGCCATAGTTGGTACAGCTGGAACCGCAGAGTTAGGTGCAGTAGACCCCATCGACAAGCTTTCAAAGATTGCGATAGAACACGGAGTCTTTTTGCATGTTGATGCAGCATTTGGCGGTTTAGTGATTCCATTTTTACCTGAACCCAAACCCGTCTTTGACTTTAGTTTAGAAGGCGTGAAATCAATCACCGTTGATCCCCATAAAATGGGTATGGCAGCTATTCCTGCAGGTGGAATCTTCTTTAAAGACGTCCAAATGCTGGAAAGCATCAGAACCGAAACACCTTACCTAACGGATAAAGAGCAGTACACTTTTATTGGAACAAAAACAGGTGCCGCTGCTGCTTCAGCATGGGCGGTCTTCAATACACTCGGTATGGAAGGCTACCGGGAAATTGTCGCTGAATGCATGAAAAACACAAAGGTGCTCACCGAGGGCATCAAAAGAGCTAGTTTTGACCTGTTGGTAGAACCTACACTGAATATAGTCGCTTTCAAAGGTCAAGATACCCAGAGTATAGCTAAGAAACTGTGGCAGCGAGGTTGGTTTGTTTCTTATGTTCCAAGGTACGATTGTGTTAGAATAGTTGTGATGCCTCATGTCAAAAGGAAGAATGTGGCTGCTTTTCTGAAAGATTTAGTTGAAATCGAAAAGCTTTAAGGCACCTTTAAAGTTCCACATCGATTCTTAGAGGGCAAAGATTGAAGATTATCCTTTACGAGTATGCTTCAGGCGGCGGATACGCTGGACAACATTTGCCCACTGGTATTTTAGCAGAAGGCTTTGGGATGCTACGTTGTGTTGCCGCAGATTTTAAAGCGGCCGGATATGAAGTAACCATTCTGCTTGATGCAAGACTATCAAAACTCAAACCTCCAATAGAAGCTGATTATATCTTCCCAATCATGTACCCAGAAGAACCAGAAGAGCTCTTGGCAAACCTCGCAAAAATCAACGATTCAATCTACATTATAGCGCCCGAAACAGGGCAAACACTTCAAGCACTTGTAGAACTTGCTGAAAAAACGGGAACAACAACGCTCAACTGCAAATCAGCAACTATAGCCAAAGTAGCAAACAAAGCTCTTCTTTTTGGCAATTTGCAGAAAAAAGGGTTTCCAATACCAAAAACCCTATTGCTAGATACCTCGGACACTTGGGCACAGATAAAACTAACTCTTAAACGACAATTAGACTATCCAATCGTCTTTAAACCAGTGGACGGAGTCGGATGCAGCGGATTAAGCGTAGTCGAAGAAGAAGTTCACATAGGAAAAGCCATCGATAAAATAAGAGCCGAATCTAAATGCTCACAATTTGTTGCCCAAGAGTTCATCAAAGGTCAATCAGCAAGCGTAAGTTTACTTGCCACCGAAAACAAAGCATTGGCAATTAGTTTAAACAGGCAAAACATAACCATGGCTGGGCCAGAAGCGTTTTCAAGTTACAATGGCGGCTGCATCCCATTTGATCACCCGTTTAAAAAAGAAGCGTTTGATATTGCGGAAAAAGTAGTTGAGTCATTTCATGGGCTACTGGGCTATGTTGGTGTTGACTTGGTCTTGGCACAAGATATGCCCTATGTTGTTGATGTTAATCCTAGGTTAACAACTTCTTATGTGGGTTTACGAAAAGTAGTGAACTTCAACCTTGCGAAAGCTTTAGAGAACTCCGTTTTGGAAGGTAAATTTCCAGTTAAGCCAAAAAACCGGGGCATTGCATGCTTTCTAAAAGTAGAAACACCTAAACCTACATTGGAAGCTTTCAATAATTCATCCCATATGCCTGCTGTTGTTTCTCCAGCTTTTCCCTTCGAGGATAACACTAAATCATGCGCACTTCTAATCGGCAATGGAACAAACTTGGATGAAGCAACCTGTGTTATAGAAGAAGCTAAAAAGCGACTATGCAACATCATTATCGGTTGAGGAAAAGATTTGGTTGATGTAATAGGCTATGATGTAGGCGGAGCAAACACTAAAGCCACATATATCAATGTCAAAGACGGAAAATGCTTCAATGCAAGAGTTGCAGTTGAGTATTTTCCAGTCTGGAAGCACCCTGAAGAACTTGCTGATGTGCTCCTAAAGCTTAAACATCAACTGTGCAAATGCAAACTTGACGGCGTAGGCGCAACCATGACCGCTGAATTATCAGATGCTTACCCAACCAAAAGGGAAGGCGTCAACAGCATATTGGGTTGTTTCATGCAGGCTTTTGCAGATGTGACCATTAATGTTTTGACCACAGAAGGCAAATTGGAAACAATAGAGGATGCCCAACGTGAACCGCTCGGAGTAGCAGCAGCGAATTGGGCAGCAACGGGCTGGTTAGTATCTAAGCAGCTGAAAAACTGTGTTGTCGTTGACGTTGGGTCCACTAGCACGAGCATAATTCCAATCGTGGAGGGCCAAGTTGTGGCTCGTGGGAAGACGGATTTGGATAAACTGCTCTGTGGCGAACTGGTTTACACGGGAAGTCTAAGGACGAACGTGGCTGCAATCGTGCAATCCATCCCCATCCGAGATGGCATCGCCGGAGTATCTTCTGAGCTTTTCGCTCTTTCAGCTGACGTACACCTTATCTTGGGAAACATAGCAGTCGAAGATTACACCTGCGAAACGGCAGATGGGCGCGGAAAAACGATGCCGGAAGCTTTCTCTAGGCTTGCTAGAATTGTCTGTGCCGACACCGAAATGTTAACTCAACACGAAATCATTAACTTGGCAAGATTCATCTGCAACAGACAAATCCAGCAGATCGCCCAAGGCATGACCCAAGTCTATTCATACACAAAGTCGCTGGCTTCAATCCAAGTGCCTGTTGTGGTTACTGGGCTTGGAAAAAGCTTTCTCGCAGCCAAAGCCGCCAGAGAGCTAGGAGTGGATGCCATAGTTGATTTGGAGAATCTATTACCTAAAGAAGCGGTTTTAGCTACACCTGCATTCGGAGTTGCCCAAATGGTCGCAGACAAACTTGAAGGAGAACTCATTAAATGAATGTTGCAGTCCTGAAAGTGGGCGGCAGCTTAGCGGCGTATCCAGAAAAACTAAAAGCATTGTGTGTCAAGTTAAATGAATTCTCTAAAAATCATAGTTTTATTGTGGTGCCTGGAGGCGGTGAATTCGCAGATGTCACGCGAAGGTTAGACGAAACGTTTTCTCTCTCTTGCAGTGTATCGCATCGGATGGCGATCTTGGGAATGGATCAATATGGTTTGTTGCTTTCAGATTTAATTCCTCAATCGGTTACGGTGACCAAATTATGGGAGATAAAACGTGTTTTAGATTCTGGTCGTTTGCCGATTTTTTTGCCCTCAACTTTTTTTATTAAGGAAGATCCGTTGGAAAATTCTTGGAACGTTACTTCTGACTCAATCGCCACTTACATAGCTGGTCGGTTACAGGCATCGAAGGTTATAATAGTTACAGACGTTGATGGCGTTCATACAAACAACCCAAAGACAACATCAGAAGCCAAATTAATCAAGAGTCTATCCCCCAGACAACTTATGGCCCTGAAGGAGCGGACAAACGTAGATTGTGCTTTGTCCAAGTTGCTTTTGAAAACATCTATTGACTGCTTCGTGGTTAATGGTTTGTTTCCTGAACGGATTGCAGCGATTCTAGACGGACGCGAGACAGTGTGCACGATAATTAAGAGTAGTATATCCTAATTTTTTGGGTTTAATAACTATCAGGCACACACAATATGAAAAATATAAATAGAAAAAATAGAAAAAGAAAATGGAAGATTCAGATTTAGATCTTTTTCTTGTCTAAGACTTCACGGAAAGTTTTACCGCAGCAATCATACAGCGCTATGGTAAGTTGTGTCCGTTTGCCTTTTTTGTCTGGTTTCCCAGCCATCTTCCAAGTTTTCTTTGGTGTCTTGACTTCTTTTCCACATGTGGGACATTTTGCCATGAATTATTCCTCTGATGTGAACGTATCATATGTATGTATTTAAAACACTTTCTATCGATTGCCTGATAAATGGTTAAAACAGGGCTTTTTTAAACGGAAAAAATGTTGAATTTACCATTTTTTAATGAAAAATCATAACCTTGAGGAGTGTTTTGCGGTGGGCAAACACTAAGGAATATTAACTAAAAACTTCAAAGTTACTTTCGAGGAAATGTGTCGATAGTTGGTTTAGATTTAGCAGGGGTTGAAAATAGACCCACAGGTTTCTGTGTTCTTACATGTATGAAAGCCGAAACCTGTTTGGTTTACAAAGACCAAGACATTCTGCAGAAAGTCGAGGAAAGCAGCCCAAAAGTAGTGGCTATCGATGCTCCACTATGTTTGCCACCTGGAAGAAAATCAATCGAAGAAAGAACAAACATTCACTTAAGAGAAAGCGACAGGGAACTCCTTAAAATGGGTATAAAACTTTTTCCAATTACTCTGGGACCCATGAGAAAACTGACTCAACGCGGTATTCAGCTAAAAAATATCCTTGAAGCTCAAAAGTTGGTTGTAATTGAAGCGTATCCTGGAGGAGCACAAGACGTTCTTGGAATACCCAGAAAACAGAGAGGTATCGAAAAATTGTTGGCAGGGTTGCAAAAACTTGGCATAGAAGGATTAGACCGCAGTTTAAGTGACCACGAATTAGATGCTGCAACATGTGCTTATGTTGGAAAGTTGTTTTTGGAGGGAGAAGCAGTCGCATATGGCGAGCCCAATCAAGTTATCGTCATGCCAAAAGGAAAACCCTTGAAAAAATAAGGGTTTAAGTCGAGGTTGGCTAGATTATCTACCTGTGGACAAATTCCCGACTTCTTTATCCAATTTATCGCTGGTTTGTTTCTTTTTCCTGATCCTTGCTTTGTTTTAGGGTGGCCGATAATGAAAGGAACCATCATAGCGTAGTTCTCTGGTACGCCAATCTTCTTGAGTGCTTCTGGCTTATTGTTTAGGAAGTTAACAAAACCCATGTAGCATGTTCCAAGCCCAAGCTCATATGCCTTCAAAAACATGTTCTGCACAGCTAGTACACTGTCAAGCAAATTGATGTTAGCCCACTGTTCATCTTTTTCAGTGCATACAAGAATAAGCATAGGCGCATTATAACAGACTACATCGGCTTGAGTGGAGAATTGCTTCGCTAGCGGTGGCATCATCTGTTGGACTAAGAGCTTGGTTTCATCAGAGACATACTTGATCAGTTTCTGGTCTTCGATAATTATGAATTTCCAGGGTTCCCTATGCATCCCTGTCGGAGCCCAAATACCGGCTTCAAGCACGGATTCAATTTGTTCTTTGGAAACTGGTTCTTTTGTGTAAGCTCGAACGCTTCTTCTACCCTTGATACATGCATCAAGTTCCATAATCAAAACCTTGGCAAAGAGGAATAGGCAATAATGTAATAAAGATACTTCTCTTTGGATATCCGAGCAACCTAGTCAATATCTGAATAAGTTCTTCTTGATTTACATTGGAACATTCAAATTAACAACTTCTTTTCACCTGAGACTTTTTGGATTTAGTCAGATGAGACGCTTCTTACAAATGTTTAAAACTTCTTTGGACGCTAACTTAACAACTAAATAAATGGAGTTTGAATGGGGCTGAATAGGTTCTGGACTAAATATTTAGTCTTAAGCTACAAATAGCAATTGAGGATTTTGCATTTTCCTCTTTTCTCCTAAAATGGTCCAGAGCCTCAGCAAACCCTTAATAATCTTTTGACTAGGTTCAATAAAACTTATGAAGCTGGTCAGTTTAAAGATTTTATGAGAGTTAGGGTTAATAGTCAAATCCTTCTCTTTTTTAAGAGATTATTAAATGAAACACGAACACCGACCTAGACTTGATAAACTGTCGGATATTCATGAGTATAAAGGTGCTACGAAAAACAGACTCATTCTTTCTATGGCAATTACCGCCTCGGTTATGGTTATCGAAGTAATTGGTAGTATCTTATCTATCCTTCAAACACTCAATCAATAGCTGGTTTGCGGGCAAGGTTGCTAAGAAGACTGACTCGGATGGTTGTTTAGGAAACGTTTAAGTGAGTTGTAAACAGTACTGTTTACGGCGACATATTTGGCTCAAGTACAACTGCGTCTTCCACAAAAAACCCTCGAGGAAATAGATGGATGGGTAGCGGAAGGCCGCTTCAAAAACCGAAGCGACGCCATAAAATCAATCATCACATACTACCAAGAACGCGAAAAAACATGCGTATTCTTCAACACACTCATGGAACGAAGCGAAGAAGCAAAACAGCACCCAGAATCCCTCATCCCTATAGAGGAAATAGAGTGACTTTCAAAGTACTTCTGCACCCTAAAGCAGCAAAAGAACTCCAAAAAACTGAAAAACACATCCGAACCAGAATAATCGAGAGCGCAAAACAACTACGTGAAAACCCCGACAAAACAGGAAAACCCCTAAAACAATCATATTTCTGGAGTCTACGAGTAGGCGACTACCGCGTCATCTATGAAATAGACCAAAACAAAAACCAAGTAGTCATTCTTTTTGTCGGCCACAGAAGCAAAGTGTACGATGACTTTTCAAAAATGCTCTAACATTTAGAAAAATATCTGGAGGTTTCTTGTCCCAGAAATCAACCTGCTACCTCCAATTGTCAAGCAGTATTGTTTGCTTCAACCATTATTTTGCTTTTTCCGACAAAGTCTATGAGTAGAAATGTTCCTTCTTTCATATCTCATTGCCCTCCTTGCAGAGCGCATATAATGTTGTAATTTATGCCTGATATTGGAAAATAACCTCAAATTAAGGTTATTTGGTGCCGAGGGCTAGCTTGACGCCGTCGTTTAAACCGTCGTTACAACATTATCTAAAAAACAGGGGCAGATCGTACCGGGCTTAACCCCTACAGAGAGTGTGTGAAAACTCAAATTAAGTTTTAGAAATTGCTACTTATACATGAAAATATGTTCATGAAAACTAAATGTATAGACATAAAGGTGGCAATTTTCTGAAACTAAAAATAGTTTTTACACAGTCTGAAACGGGTATGAGTCCCTAAACCTAAATTCTTTGAATGATGCTATTTGACGAGTTGAACTATGATCGGAAACCTCGCCCGCATTTAATCAAAAAGAGAATAAGTCCGCCGAGTTGCAGACCCAAATCAGACTGTGTAATAACTAAGAGCTTAAACCTAAGAGTATCTTGCATCAAAGCCCTTGTATACTGCATTTCTAACATGGTTTTCTTTTTTTAGGCCTTTATCAAAGCTATTAGCGTTCCAACTCCAAGAATGTTGATAACTCTTCGCAAGTTGTAAGCAAGCATCGTAAATCCGACTTCTCCTTTGACCTTTCTCAGACCTTTCAAGAGCAAGTAGCCCTGATTGAATTCTCGTTTCATTGTTCCAAACGGGTGCTCCGCCAACATCCGACGCAAACGCAACTTCTCCTTTCCATAAGAGCTCTCAAGCCTTGCTCTGAGCCTATCAACCGCATCCTGATACTCCCACCTCACCATTATCCTGCCCCGCCTATTCCGAGTACACCTACTTCTAGAATCACAACGAGCACAGGAACCTGTTTTGTAACGCCTACCACATTCAGGCTTACCCTTGAAACTGCCCTTCTAAAACCCCAGTTCCTTCCCAACAGGACAAACATAAACGTCCTTGACCTCATAGAAAATAAACCGTTCAGAACCAAACTCGGGCTCAGGCACACCCACCCTTTTAGTAGGATTGAAAGCTGGAATCGGCATAAACACCGTTACCCCAGCTTCCTCACATTCAACGAGGTCATTCGCAACGTAGAATCCTTTGTCACTCAAAACTTCCAGTTGATCGACGCCAAGCGTCTGTTTTGCAGCCTTAGCATCAGTCGTTAACTGGTGATGATCAGTCGAATTATTGATAACATCGTAATCAACGATTAAGTGCTGCTTCGCATCCACAGATGTTTGGATGTTGTAGCCGACTTCAAGCCTTTGACTGTCTACCCGCATCAAACGGCTGTCTGGATCCACAAGTGAAACCTCCGTCTGGCCAGTTGCTTTCATTTGGCCTTGAATCTGCTCGTATCGTTGCTTTTCTTCTTCAAGTTTGCATATTTTCTCCTTAAGCTCATCGACATTTACGCTTTCATCTTCAGCTGAATCACTTGTATCGTTTTGGTCCATTTCTTTGAGGTACTCTGCTATTTTGTCTTCTGTTTTTTTGAGCCTTAAAGCGACTGTTTTCTCGTTGAGGTTGTTGCTTTTGGAATTGATGGCTTTGAATTTGGTGCCGTCTATAGCTACGAGTTGAGCGCCGTATAGATCGAGGCTTTTGCAGAGGTAAACGAATTCTTTGAATACTGGTTTTATGCAGTCAACGTTGTCTTTTCTGAAGTCAGCGATGGTTTTGTGGTCTGGCGCCAACTTTTTCATGAGCCACATGACCTCAACGTTGCGGTGGCATTCCTTCTCCAACTTTCTACTTGATCTCACTTGGTTGAGGTAACCGTAAATGTATAGTTTCAGCAAGTCTGAAGGGTCATAGGATGGTCTTCCAGTTTCAGCAGGAACTGAGTGTTTGAATCCTAGCTTTTCCAAGTTGAGGCTGTCGACGAATGCGTCGATGAACCTTACGGGGTTTTCTTTTTCAACGTACTGGTCGATGGTGTCTGGGAACAGCACTGTTTGGTCTCTGTGGGTGCCGCTTACATGTTCGCTCATGGGTTTTTAGTTGTTCTAAGTCTAGCTTTAAGCTTAACGGTAAGTAGCGAGATCAGAAAGAGACTTTTCACACAGTCTGGTTTGGGTTCAAATCCCGCCCGGTCCTCCCTGGTTTTTGCATATCGCAATAGCGACGGTTTAAACGACGGTGTCAAGCTAGCCCTCGGCACCAAATAACCTTAATTTGAGGTTATTTTGCAATATTGGGCATAAATCACGACATTATGTGCGCTCTGTAATGAGGGTAATGAGATATGAACGAAGGAACGTTTCTACTCATAGATTTTGTCGGAAAAAGCAAAATAATGGTTGAAGGAAACAATACTGTTTGACGATTGGAGGTAGCCGGTTGAGTTCGGGGACAAGGGTACAAGAACTAAATATTAAATTCACTAGGAATTATGTCGGCACACAGAAAAACCCAGTACTTGCTAATGGAATATTAGAGTATCAAAATATTACAAACGCAAAATTGTAATTAGATTATTTCAGAAATGCGAGCACTTACTGTGTTTCTTTTAAAGCTTTTCAAACAATTCAACTCCTTCCGAATTGAAGTCATATCGGCAGCACATACTGAGCCAGCCCTAAGTATAGCTCATCCAAAGTCTTAAATTTGCAAACAATAGGTATATGTTTTGAAGGTTAAAGCATGGGTTGGATAAGTCTTTCGAACGACCCCCTTATTTCGCTATTAAAGCAGACTGGGTATAACACCGTAAGATTGCCAAGAGAAAGTATAGAGCCACTTCAACTTTTTTCTAAAAGACAATCAACTTACTCTTTTAGGTTCACTATCAGAAGCTTTTGTCTCTAGGGGACATGTTAGTTTGCCGACAATTCAAAGAGACAAGTTAGTAAGCAAAATAGACGGAAAGAAAAGTGGGCAACTAAATTTGGCAATTGGAATTTCCCTGCTGAGCGGAATTCTAGAAGGATTCGGTGGTTCTGCAATTGGATTATCAGAGAACTTTAAGAATGCTAAAAGTGTAACATTTGAGTATAACAATGTTAGGGAAGATATGATTGATACCATTCAAATGGATCGTTTTCTAAACGATTGTGATATAGACCCTTTCTCAAAAGTAATAGGGAAAATGCTTGAAGCAGATGAAATTAGAGTAACAACCTCAACTATAAAAAGCAGCAAGTTCTCCATAATTCCTACATACACGAGCGAAAGCCAATTCAAAACTGATATTCCTCAAGTTCAAAAGACTGTAGGGGCAAATGTCACGGTGTCATCCTCCGGAAATGATTCAACAACCATAACTTTTGAGGGTGAAAAATCTCTCGTTTTCGGTTTCAAAGTATCGAGACTCTTCTACAATAAGGGTGCGTTAACAAGGATTGAACCTGAAAAAGACGTAATGCTTGGATCATTCGAAACCTTAGTAACAGATAATCCTTTTGGAGTTGAAATATTTTAACAATTATGACCGAAGATATCAAGGAAACACTAATTTTATTTATTTCTTCTTGTCCAGTTCAAGTAGAATTCACATCATTCAAAAAATCTATAGCAGAAATCAAGGAAAAAATTCATGGCGCGAAAAATGAGAGCTTTTTCAACTTAATGCCCGAGCTAGCGGTTTCAGTTGAAGAGTTACAAGAGTTTCTGGAGATTACTTACGTTCCACAGATTGTTCATTTTTATGGTCACGGAGAGGAGGGTTATCTTAAACTCGAAGATGACGAAGGCCAGGTTCAAGAGGCAAGATTAAGACCTTTTGCAAACCTATTCAAATTGGTAAACGAAAGACAGAAGGATGACAGCAAAAAAATAAAGCTTGTACTCTTGATCGCATGTAATTCAGCGAAAATTGCAAAGGCTATTTCAAAATATGTTGACTGTGTAATAGGCATGAAAGACTCATTACACAGCAGTACTGGTAGGGAATTCGCCAAGACTTTCTACAATAACCTCTGTAATGATAGAAGTGTTCAAGATTCTTTTAACGCTGCTTGCTTAAGTATCGATTTCAAAAATCTAGAAGAACAAAGAATACCTAGACTTTGCGTCCGAACTGGAGTTAAGGCATCTGAAGTATTCCTTCCTTACAAGGAAAAGATAACTCCTGAATTTTATTCTGAAATCGACCAGACTATCTCAAAGGTGTTAATGCTTTCAAGGAAGGAAGGTATGCCTGAACTAGAAAAATGTAACCAATTGATATCTAGTAAATATAGCGGTAAAAAGCTGCAAATTGCTCAACAAGTGATGAAGTCTTTGCATGATTTTTTTGAGACCTTAAGTTTAGTTCACGTAGTGCACAAGTTCGCAGAAGCACAGCAAAAGATAGTGGAAATAAATAAAAGTATTCTTGATATAGAAGGAACAAAAAGATTTCAGCAAATTCTGGCAGGATATTACTTCTATGTAAGTGCAGTAATGGAAACACAAAAAGGCAATATACCGCTAGGAATCGACCTTTTCTCAAAAATGAAAGAACATTTTATGCAAGCAGGAGAAATTGCAGAACGCTACAGAGACATGGCAAATTCAATCGAGCCAACTATTTGTTACTTTTCGGCGATTAGTGCTTCCATGGAAGGTGATACTACAAAGTTCAGAATGAATATGACTCAAGCATGGACTCGCTCAAAAGAACTTGCTGAGAAATCCGAAGGATCGGATATTGACATCAATGAAGGCTTTTATTATCACTACAGAGCCGTTTATAAATGGGTTCAAGGTCTAGGAGAATAAGTATATTTGAATTTGACAATGTTCTATCTGAACCTAACTTAGCTAATGATGCTTTGATGGCTGTTGAAAGGTTTAAAAAGGTAGGCGGTGCGAGTGGCACTATTGAAAAAAGCAATCAGCGTTTTGCAGAAGCATTTGTATGTCTTTTACAAGCCCTTCAAGAGGTGTCTGAAATTATCAAAAAATCGTTTACATCTGATTTTCACCTGCAAAAAAGTGAAATAATCAGTGCTAAACAGAAATTACAAAATGCAAACGATATTTTGTCAGCGATCGGCCAGCCGGCTTTACCTTTTGTACGTTATCTTCCTCAGCTAATTTGCCAAATAAATAACTTGGAAAAACTTACCGCTTCAAATAGTGATTAGTTTATTATTTTATCTAAAATTCTTTATAATCAGTTCTCTTTTAGCTTCCGATTGTGAGAGGCGCATAGTTTTTTCTTAGACAACAAAAAAGTGGGAAATACGGGTGATGTCTCCAATGGCTTGAGGGTTCGAATCCAACCTCCCTATTGTAGGCTTATACTCAATTTTATAAGCTATTCAAGCTATTGGAGAATCGATAATCGCCATGCAAACCACTCCCCTAAAGCCTAAACGGGGAAGGGAATCGTACTTCAACCCAAAAGCCAATCCCCAGTATAATTACCAAGTTCAGTGCTCGATGAGGATACAAATCGATCTTGAGCAAGACAAGCGCCAAACAGTTTATCAGCAAAAGATTTTTACTTAGAAAAGGCTTATTCTAGGCAAAGTGGAATTTATGTCTGAAAGATTCATAGGAACTTGGAAGCTATTGTCCTACGAAATAGGTCAGGAGATCAAGTAACCTACCCTTTGGGAAAAGATCCCGTCGGCTATATCATGTATAACGATGGGGGATACATGGCAGCAGCATTAATGGCTTCGAATAGAAGGCGATTTTCGTCAATGGATATAATGGGCGGCACTACAGAAGAAATAGTTGCCGCATATGGTACCTATATCTCATATTGTGGCAAATACACGGTCACCGAAGATAGGGTCATACATCACGTAGAGGTTAGCTCCTATCCGAATTGGATAGGAAAAGATCAGGTACGGTTCTACAAGTTTGAAGGAGATAAACTGGTACTAAGCACACCGCCCATGATTCTTGGCGGTAAACAACAAAGCGGATACTTGATATGGGAAAGAATGAAATGATCACCTGTTTGGGGTTAAGTCCGGTACGGCCCATTTTAACAGTTATTTTGCCTTAAATTTGATAAAAAATTCCATTTGCGCGTTTAATAATTGTGAACTAATTGACTAATTGACATACATGTTCTAGTGAAACAGCTTTAGTAACTAAGGGCCCATCCCCCTTGAGGTCTGAGTCCAGTAGAGACCTGCCTGAGTTAAGTTTTGAATCCTATTTGTTCCACTAAGGTGTTCAGCTCAACTTTGTTCCTGACATATCTTGGAAGGCAAAGTGGGGCTGAGTGATAACGTCTGCAAAAAACCTTTGAATTTGTCAGTTCTAGCGAGCAAATGGGTAAGGTTCGCTTATAATATGTTCAAAAACAAAACTGCAAGAGTATACATTACGAATTAGGGTTATAACGATATGGTGCTTATTGATGAAATCTGGGTTATCGCCAAATAAACCGCCAAATAGAAAGCTGGGTTACCAAGGGTGCTCCCTTTATTACTTACAATTGAGTCATGAAAAAACACAAAAGGTCTAGCCTGTAAATCGAAAATGATTGTCAGTGGCGTTTTAGGAAAGATTTTAATAATTTGTTAGTTTATGGACATTTAACATTGTTTTCTTTTTAGGTGGGTAAATGAGCAAAAAACAATCTAAGTTTAGTGTGTTTGTGAATGAAAGCCAGCCTTCCGGACAAATGCTCCGCGAAGAGCCTGCTCAATGGATTCTCTCGCCGTTTGTCCATCTATTCAATATTGATGAATCGACGAAGTGTCTTTTCAATTCTTTAACGCTAAAGAAAGTATATTTAACCAACAATAAGTACGAAAAGGTTTTATCAGATCTGAGTAAAGACGAGCGCAGTAGTGACGTCAAAGAATTAATTGAATTAAAATTTGTGGTGCCTCAGGGGTTTGATGAGGAAAAAGTGTTTGCGACTGTGGCAAGCAGCTTGCTAAGAAAAAAACCACAAGCCAATCTTGCCTACATTTTGGTGACGGACTTTTGCAATTTCAGATGCGGCTATTGTTTTATTGAAAACAATCTAAAAGGACCAAGTTCCGTGATGTCAAAGGATTTGGCTGATAAAGTTATAAACGTCCTAATAAACGAGGCAAAGCAAGTTCCAGAATTCAGGGTCACATTTTATGGGGGAGAACCGTTTAGCAATAGCGAAATCGTTTTCTACACTATTGAGAAGCTTGAACAGGCATCTAAGAAATTCTTGTTTTCCTGCGTCACAAATGGAAGCTTAATAACTGAAGACATAGCTAAAAAACTTAAACAACACAACGTTGCTGTAGGATTATCACTAGATGGATGGGCCAACATTGATAAAAACCGCGTTTTCACAAATGGAAAAGAAACCTTTTACTCAGCACTCAAAGCCTTATCTATTCTAAAAGAAGTAGGCGTAAACATAGGAATATCGTGCACAATCACAAAACAGAACTATATGCACGCGGAAGAAATAATAGAATTTATCCAGAAACTGGGAGTCAGAACCATAGGCTTTAACTTGTTGACCAGACTTAAAGAACCAAGCAAGTTTGAGGTGCCAGATCCCAAACAACTCGCCCATCATCTTTTCGCAGCTTACCTAAAAGCAAAAGAATTGCATATGTTTGAAGATCGAATAGATAATCGGCGGGCAAATTATTTTTTCAAAGAAATACTTCATATATATGATTGCCCAGCGTTTGGTCAACTACTATTTTTTTCGCCAACCGGAACAGTAGGACCTTGCCACGCATTTTACCCGTCGGGGAAATACCAGATTCCAATCCAAGAGAATTTGAAAATTCAAAAAGAACCATTATTTCACAAATGGCTGGAAATAGCAACTCTAAAAAACAAAGAATGCATGAAATGTCCAGCGATTGGAATTTGCGGTGGAGGATGTGCTTACGATATCTATGTTAAAACTGGTCAACTTGGCATAAAAGAAGACTACTTCTGTACTTTTCAAAATGAAATATTAAAGCTCCTAATTTCATACAATTTCCTGCTGGAATCTCAAAAAAACGAAATTGCAAAAACCAAAGGTTGAAGAATTTTTCCCAAAATAATCCAACCGTCGATTTGCTTCACAATAAACATTAAATATAACGACTTAATACATCAATGTAGTGATTATTTTTGTCAAAAAATAAACCTACGCCTAACCCATCCTCAAAAGAACCAACTACTGACTTATCAGCAAAAAAACTGACTCCCGCACAAAAGAAACGTCTACAGAAGACTTTAGAAAAAATGCCAACTATTGAAAAACTTGATCCTAAAATGTATGCAAAACTGCAGGCAACATTACGTGATGCCGTAACAAAAACTTTACCGGAATATCAGCAATGGGTAAATTCTTCATTGGTAGCAGCCGATGATTGCCCGACAGAACTCTGCAGTGCATGCGCTAACCAATGCCCAACAGAATTGTGCAGTGCATGCAGCAACCAATGTCCCACACCAAATAGAAACGTTGATGACATTGTCGTGAATGCTGTAAACGAGGCTATGATGAGAGCAATTCGTCAAGCTTTGAACGAACAGTTCAAATAAGAAACAGCTTCAGTTCAGAAACCAACGCTTCAACGAAAGACAGTTCGCCAATTACATCATAAAGGTAGAAGCCACCCATAAAAACCAATACCTGCAGACGGTTTAGATGATCTAAATTGTCTGTTTTTCTTTGTATTCCGCCAGTTTCTTCTTTAGTTCCATACCCGGCAATTCCATACCTAACATGCAGCCTGAGAGCAAATAATCAAAAAACAAGTACCTTTGATCTGAACATTAAAGCGTTTAACCTAACTCTTTTCCATCAGAGGATAGATATCAAACCCGGAAAAATTCTAACTAAAAGTAACAACACAAAAAAGGCAAAATGGAAAAAAGTCCCTAACTCAGAGATTTATTCGACCATGCGAGATGGCCAAACAATTTTTGAAGAAATAATGTTAAAAGAGGCTTATGATCAATTAGGCTATAACGTCTCAAATCTAATGTTCAAAGATGTTATCAGCGAAGAATCAAAAAAGGCAACGTTGTCGGATGTTTGGAAAATTTGTAATGATTGGTTTTTAGAAGTAGCCAACAACTCCAAAGAGCAAAATATAGTGGGATTTCATGTAATAAGCCATACTGGTTTGATGTGGAGCATTCTTCTGGCACGTAAATTAAAGAAAATTCAGCCCAGAATTTTGACAGTTTTGGGTGGTCCAGCATTTCTCTCAGCGCAAGAAGTTTTGTCTACGAATTCAGAAATTGATTTAATAGTTCGAGGGGAGGGTGAGGTAACGATTTCTGAGATAGCTAATTCTTATGACGG
Source organism: Candidatus Bathyarchaeota archaeon (assembly GCA_963739495.1). Classification (GTDB taxonomy): domain Archaea; phylum Thermoproteota; class Bathyarchaeia; order Bathyarchaeales; family Bathycorpusculaceae; genus Bathycorpusculum. The sequence goes on from CAVUAM010000005.1 coordinate 152,712, forward strand.
CAGTTTGGAATCAATAAGTGGAATAGATGGAATTTCCTACAGAAGATGCAAAAACGGAATTGTTTCAAATGCTGATCGACAGTTGATTAAGTCTCTTGATGTTTTGCCTTTTCCCGATTACGGTGATTTACCATTACATGAATATCCTCAGAATAAGTTTGGGATGCCTGTAATGCCGGTTGTTGGCTCTAGGGGCTGTATTGGTGATTGTGTTTTTTGTGTTGAAAAACGTTTATGGGGCAACACGTATCGGATGCGCTCACCAGAAAACATCGTAGCGGAAATTAAGAATATCAAAGAAAAATATGGAACTTCCATCATTCGATTCAATGACAGCTTGATTAATTGTAACATCAAATCGCTAGAAAAACTCTGCGATTTAATGATTGAAGAAAAACTCGAAATGAAATGGACAAGCAACGCTAGAATCCGTCCCGAAATGAAAAACAAACTTCTTAAAAAAATGCGACAAGCGGGTTGTATGGGCTTGTGGTTTGGCATAGAATCTGGGTCCCAGAGAATTCTGCATAAAATGAAAAAAGGGGTTGATTTGGAAACTGCTAAAAATGTGATCCGCGATACTGCAAAAAATGGCATTCGGGTTCAGATATTTATGATAGTAGATTTTCCAGGCGAAACGCCCAGTGATTTTAACAAGTCTGTTGCTTTCTTGGAGCAAAACCACCAATTTATTGATCAAGTCAGCATTGCTCATTTTGGGGTTTTGCCTAATTCAGAAATTTCTCATAACCCACAAGAATACGGAATTGAGATCATCAAAGGAAAAACAGGGGTTAATTTTAGTTATTTTTATTCTCCTGCGCGCGATAGCTACCGATATGAAAATCTACGTTTGGTTTGGAACCGCTTAAGCGTGGAAAAAACAGCAGGCTCAAAAAGGAATTATCTTCCAAAAATAATTGTTCCATATTACTAAGAGTTTACTTTCACGAAAACGTCTCCTAGCTTAGTCTTAATGTTAATCACTAAAACCATAAATATTATCTTGAGAGATCATAAAGAGAGCAGTGATTGTTTTTGTCAAAAAATAAATCTACACCTAAACTCTTCCACAAAAAACCTGACCCCAGCACAAAAGAAAAAACGTTTAGAGAAAACCTTCGGCACAAATGCCACCTATTGAAAAACTGGATCCTGCAGTTTATGCAAAGCTGCAGTCATCGATACGTGATGCCGTGGCAAAAACTTTGCCGGAATATCAGAAGTGGGTAAATTCTGCATTTGCGAAAAAATTATAGATACGATTCTGATTGCCCCCCGCCGACACCTGTGTGTAGTTCTTGTGGCAACGATTGCCCGACACAACTTTGTAGTTCATGAGTAAACGACTGTCCAACGCCAAATAGAAAACTGGACGATTTGGTTGTTAATGCTGTAAACGAGGCTATGATGGGAGCAATTCGTCAAGCTTTGAAAGAGCAGTTCAAATAAGAAGCTTGGCAGTTCAAAAACCGAACACAATCAACTGAAAAACAGCTCGCCCATTTACGCAGTAAAGGTGTAGTGGCTACTATTTTTCTTCGCATTCCGCCAGTTTCTTCTTTAGTTCCATATCTGCAAAAAACCATAAATATTATCTTGAGAGATCATAAATAGAGCCGCGATTATTTTTGCCAAAAAATAAACCAACTACTAAAAACCTCTACAAAAAGCCTACAAAAACAAAAAAGCAAAATCAACGTCCCAACGCACCTTCGGGAAAAATTCAGCTTTTAGAAAAGTTGGATCCAGAAATTTATGCAAAACTGCAATCAACAATCCATGAAGTCATAGAAAAAACGTTGCCCCAATACAAAGAATGGATAAACTCTGCATTTGGCGAAAAAATCATAAATAACGATTGTTCAAATGGGTTCCTGCAAAACATCAATAAGGTAGTGGTTTCGGCTGTTAACAATTCAATGACAACTGCAATGGGTAAAGCTTTGAAGGAATATGCTGAGCAACAGGGGATTATGGAAAAATGGTTTAAAATGAAATTTTATGATGACGTTTCAGACATACGACCTGAAAGCCGAGCATACTACAAATATTGCGTAGAAAATTTCGTTACCCAATTTTTTGCAAAAGAAGAAATATCTGGAAAGACAATCCTCGATTTAGGATGTGGACCAGGATACTTTTCCAAGATTTTGGCCCAACGCGGAGCACACATAACTGGAATCGACAGAAGTGCATTTCTGATTTCGAAAGCAAATGAACTTAAGCAAAGAATAGGACTTGAAAATGTAGAGTTTTTGCAGGGGGATTTTCTGGATTTTGCAAAAAATATGTCCTCTGAAAAGTTTGACTATATTGTCGCGATAGATACGATTGTGAGTTTTGACTATCGCAGACAAATGCATAATCATAAGGATTTCACTCAGGCTTTAAGCGAAATTAGAAGAGTTATGAAAGATGAGAGTCGATTTTTTATTATTGAGGCACACCCGTTTTTTGGTCAACTTGCGAAAGGAATAACTCTCTCAAAGGAAGGACGTTTTCATGGTCGTTTGCCTAATTATAAATTAGTGTATAAGGCTAAGGATAATCCTCATCATTGGTTTACCCTTGATGAAATGACGAGCGCTCTTAACGAGAATTCTTTGGCTATTTGCAGGATTTATGAACCTGATCCAAGTGTTGAATTGGAAAAGGAAAACCCTCATTTGTACAGGTTTTACTTGAAGTATCCGCATTTGATTGTGTATGAAATATGCAAAGTGAAAATCTAATTCTGCTTATTGCAATGCTAACGTGATTTTTTTGTCTTTGGGAGTTGTAGAAAGACTAAAGATTAAGTTTTAATCCCCACACACACATTTTATTAGCGGTTGCAGATGGTTTGTAGATAGTTTTCCAAAGTTAATTATGGTTTACTTTTGGATATTCTCCGCTTTTTTGTTGAATTTGTGTTTTCTAAAATCTTTTAAGCAAGGTCAAAACATATCAATTTTAGAGAGGCCAATAAAATGGATTCCGCTCGTTTAGGATTACTATGTTTTGGCTTTGGAGGAGTACTTTTGATTTGGTCTCTGGTGAGTATCGAAGTTCCTTTTGGTCTCAACCTAATTGGTCTAAAATTGCTTTCTGGTTTTTTTGCGTTTCTTCTGCTTGGAAGTGGGTTTTATTTTATGCTTGTAAGTGCGCTCAATAAAGTCAAACCAAAACAGACCCCCTCTTAGACCAACAAGAGAGTCCTCCCACCTTTATTCTAAGTTGACTTTCGAGCTTTTCGGATAGACTTTGCCGTTTTAAACTGCTTAAGGTTCATTATATTCCAATGTTGAAAAATAGGATATAACATTAAGAACTGTAGTTTTTCTACATTCTTCTATGTAACGCCCACCGCGCATATAACACTGCAAAGGCACTAAACCGATTGACACTGCGCAACCACCATTCAACCCAAACAACCCCATATCACACCCATTTGACCCCCGATGGGTCAGAATCCGCGCCGAATGCCTATTTTATGGTACCTTTTTGATAGAGTGTAGTGAATGCTTAGTTATCTAATTGCGACATTGGGATTAAGGTTTGAAAACAACTAACGTGTCCTGTTTGATCTCAAACGAAAAGCTTTTATCCTTTAGAAATTTCTTGATTCGGGAAAGTTCATAATTGCCTTTGATCCGCAGTTGATAATGGTTAGGGGTTCTTCTTTGAATGTCAACCATAAATGCCAAAACAAGGTCGTTTTCTGCTAATTCCTTCAGAAAGGAAATTGCTTCTTTTCTAATCAAGGAAGCCCACAATTCTCTACGAGCAAACACAACTAATAAACAATATGTTATTTCGTCATAATGGATTTGATGTCCAACACTGAGACATTAAAATAGGGTTTTGCCGAATTATTGTCAATAATTCTTTAAAACGTCTTTGAGAGTTTATGACCACATGGGCTTTTTCGACTATTTCAATTTAAGCAAACCATGCGATGCATGCGGTCGCATGGTGGTTGGTTGGATTAAGATTTAATCTTTCTGGCGTGTTCGTTTTTGCGCTCACAAATACTTGAAAACAATTTAGCCCGAAGATGGGGGGCTCCACAGACATGACAATAAAAGGATAACAAGAATATAATTTATCCCCCGAAAGAAGCGAACGGAGATTTCAAACGGAAATAAGCCAAACTAGGATACGTAGTCTCTTGATTCTGATGGTCAGCCTCCTATTCTGAGGCAGAATAAGAGCAAGTACTTTGGAACATTAAGATAGCAATTCAACATCGGAAAAAGGAGAACTAAATTTGAGACGATCCAAACTGGAAACGTGTTTGAGTATTCTTGAAACATTAGCTAGTCATGGGTCTCTTAAAATTACTCATGTAATGCAAAAGGCTAATCTTAACTGCAATGTGCTGAAGAATTATTTTGATTTTTTGATCAAGCAAGGAGCAGTTGAAGAGAAGTGTGTTGAGAAGGATAGAGTTGTCTACGGGATTACTGAGAGAGGTACCTACTTAATTAGGTATTTTAGAGAGCTAAATCAAGTGGTTCCTACGATGAAAATTAGTCAAGTCCGATCAACCAAAGCATTGAAAGAACCTATTTTGAATGGCATCTATTCAAAAAGATAGATGGCTGCGCGCGCGAATCCACCAGAGCGCCTTTGATTATTTCCATATTTATGACCACTTCTAGGATTATAACCCAATCTTTTCAATCACCTGCAAAAGAAAAATAAGAAAAATGTTGGCTCACTCCGCAAGGTCATTGCCAACGTTTTCAAGTTCCACCAAACACCAAAGTTCCGAACACACACAGGCAAAATAAAAATAGCGACCTATCACCAGTCTGATTTTTTTTTCCAAATATTAAAAGAACATTGACCCCAACAATAACTACCAGCTTTAAACTGGCAACCAAAGCATTCAGGTCGAGTAAACTTTGGCTCAGGCTTCCACTCCTTTTTTTCACGAACAGGCTTTACAGGATAAGAGGGACCAGTTTCCTCAACAGGTTCATCCAAACGATTCGACCGTACAGAACATTTCAGATAAATCTCAGGGTTAAAACAGACCGCTATAGGACATAAAGAACGATCAGAGGCTTCGCATTCACACATAGAGGCATTCTTAGCGATGCCGTCAATAGCTTTGGCAAATCCACAACAAACCATTAAAGATCCCTCTGCCTAAGCAGCTTGGGTATTTTTTATGGGTTGAAACCAAAACCATGTTAACTTTATCGCGCACTTGTATGTCTTTGCGCTCGCTCTTGAAAGGTATCTCCTTAACTTTTTCGAGCCTATCATTCTTTATCGAAAACAGCGGCATGATATTAAGTGATCTCGATTTCTTTAAAAAACTTGGCGCTTGTTATTTTGAAAAAACCTTTCTCAAAGAACCTCTATGTTATAGTGATAATTCACTCTTTCAAATAGGGCTAAATGTACAAACCGCCTATAATTGACTGAGGAAATAAACATGAAACCTAAAGCGAAATTTCAGTTTGCTGCTGCTAATCTTTCCTCAGCAATGTCAATCGGAGTTATTTCGGAGTTATTCTGCTAACGGTAATGGTCCTGGAAATAGAATAACCATCCAAACGTGAAGAATATGGAAAATCAGAAAGAAGAAGTTGAGAAGAAACAAGAAAAAACTGCTGCAAGTGGGAAAGAAATTCTAAAAGGCTTACGAACAGGGTATATTCCCGGTTTTTTTGTGACGATGTTCATAGTAGTAGTTTTGGTATACTGGGCATTTTCAATTTGGGGGGTTTCGTTAAATGGTTTTTGGGGAAATGTCTTAGCATTCTTAACATCACCATTCAATTTAGGGGAAATTTATGCAAAAGTTTACAATTCGTATTTGGAAGGATATTTCTTTAACGGCGTATTCACTGCTGGAATAATATTTGTGGCAATTATATATCCTCAGTTGTTAGCTACAAATAGGCGTGTCAAACCTGAACTTGTTTTCTGGACAAGTATCATCGCGTCCTACTTAGTTTCAATGATTGTTTGGTTCTTTACGGGGGCACCATCAACTGGAACATCAATAGTTGGATTTTGTATGGTTGGATTCTTATTGGTAAGCAGCATGAATGATCTTCGGGATTATTTCAGCAAAAAAATAAGACACCCAAGCAAGTTATCAATAATTAAAGTTACGACGATAACTGCAATAGCAATTTTTTCATTAATTTTTGCGATTCTTTTTTATTCCTTGGGTGAAAACGCATACGTGCATTTTGTTGGAGGAGCAATTTGCGCATTTCTAATATTTGTTATGATTAAACTCCGATGATTGGATAAAGAGAAAACTTTTGTGATTGGGCAGAGGATACACCGATAAACATTGCCTAATATACTAACAGGTAGAACTGAATAGTTGAGTTGAAGATGGCTAAATTATCTAAGAATCAGCGAAAAAGAGAGATAATAGCAACTGACGTTAAGCAGTCAAAGCAATCTACACTGGAGGATCTCTCTTTTCAGTTCAACATTGAAAGAGCAAAAGAGATGAATGGTGGGGCAGTGGCATATGTAAAAACTTTACTTTAAGTCATGGAGCTTAAAACAATTAAACGTAATAGAGTTTTGAGTACCAATGCCAGAAACGCGACGCACTAATGCGAGATTTCTTTCTGACAAAGGTTATGTTAACGCGCTTATCATAAACGCCAAAATAATGAGAAAACCTGCGTACGCTTGCAATTTATAGGCTTTCCTGTAAATAATCTTCGATCCAGAGTTTCTGTAGAGTACAAGAAGACTGTAAGCAAACAATGCTGTGGTTAACGTGCAAGTAACCAAGGAGGCTATGTTGACGTTGCTAAACATGAGGCTCCAGAATAGCAGCGGAAATCCCGCGACAGATGCAATTGTCATAGCCTTAATTGCTCCTCGCTCTCCAAACATGATGGGCAGCGTGTGCACGTTCATTGCTCTGTCTCCTTCAAGGTCCTTCAAGTCTTTTGTGAGCCCGCAACCAGCTGTCAAGAAAGCCAAAGTGAAGGCTGCAACTATTGAACTGGTGTTAATTGCAGTAACGCTTGCCCCACCTAAAATTGCAGCAGCTATTCCTAAGCCCCAACAGACATTTGCAAACAAACCGTCTTTGAACCTTATCGGCGGTACGGAATACGTGATTCCTAAAACTGAAAAAACCATGATCCAGAGGAAAACTTCTAAGTTAACGGTAGCGGCAATTGCTGCACCGGCAACGAAAAGCACTGTTGTCAGAACTTTAGCCTCACGCATTGTTACCCGTCCTGAAGGAATCGGTCTTCCAAGGTCGTTAATCGCGTCAATTTTTGCGTCGCAAATATCGTTTAAGGCGTATATAGAAAACGTTGAAAAAGTCATCGCTAACGCAGTCTCCAAAGACGCCCATACTGGAAGGGTCCAAGAAGATGCCAAAAGACTCCCGATAATGGAGCAAAAACCATAGTACAGAGTGGACTTCGAACTGCAAAAAATCTTCATTAGATCAAGGTAAGCTACTGCTTTCCTAAAGATTTTTGAAGCCACCTCTTGATTCTTGATTATCAAGATTATTGACTTAGTATATGAAGCCTTCGGAAAATTACCTACTTGGCATATGAAGCGTTCGGGATTGGTTCCAAATTTCGCGGAAAAGACGAGAGAGAATCTTCACAACTTCTTTGTCGGTTGAAACAAGGGCAAACCTAAATTCTTTGTCGGGAATTTCAAAAACGGTGATTTCGTCGTCAATTATCATAAATGACAGGGGAACATCTCCCGACCTGTAGTTGTTCTCTCCGCCAACAACGAATTTCAACGTGTTCGGCCGGAAGCTTTTCACAAAGCCACCGAGTAGATTGATGAAACCGGAAAAGTCCACTTTTTCGCTTGTTATTGTTTTTATTTTGATGCCCCTTTGAAGGGCGAATATTATGCTCTGGACCACCGTTATATCCAAATATTTAGTAGCAAGGAGTATTTCTGACTGTGATTTTTCAATTGTAGCCACCAGTACACTGATGAGGTCTCTGTAATTGGTAACAATTCTGAGTTCGGTTCTGCTACCGATCTTTTGAAGAGGTACTAACAGACTTTGGTCCGCAAGTAAGTAAGCTGCGGCATCCTTGAATAGCAATTTATGTAAAAATTCGCCTGTAGAAGTTAACTTGTATCTGTTCTCAAAATGCACAATCAATTCCGCGTCCTTTAGTTTTCCCAAGTTTCTGTAGTATTTCCTCGGTGTCAGTTTAAGTTCTCTTATGGTTGCTTTCCCACTTTCGAACCCTTTTGCTGCTTTGTTAAGAATTTTCAATGTATCAGGGTCACCTAGAACATTAATTATTGAAGCCAATTTTTCGTAGATGGAATCAGGTGATCCTATGCTCAATTTAATTTCAACTCATATTTTGAGCAACTTACTTATACAAAGACGCTCTGCAACTTGACAAACCGCAATAAAAGCATATACGCCATATTTCCCAAACCATAACATACAAAAACTACAAACAGAACCTGCAACTTTCACCTGTGAACCTCCAAAATCTCCATTTAAAACTATTTGAATCAAAGATAGGATACTTACGTTTCAACTATTCAAGCGCGCCTTATTGGACCCAGTCGGGAGGAAGAGATGGATAAACCCTCTGAGCGCCAAAAGAAAGTTGGAGCTTGAAAATACCAACTTAGTCTATTTCTAAAATGCCTTCAAAAATATTCTTTTCAGACACATCCAGTTGCTCAGATAACCACGTCTTCAAAATAGACGAAAACTTGGGAAGCGCACCACTGAAAGTAATAATCTGGTTACCCTTAAGTGCATTAGCTTGGAAGCCATTCTCGTCCTCCTTATAACTAAAAGACAACGTTTGAGGTTGGAAAGCTAAAGTTTGAAAATCTTCCCACTGCTTACATTGCAAAATCAAAGAATGTCCACTCTGAATTGCCATAGCAGGCGTAGCGCACGCAGCATCACTAACATGTTCTTTAACAGAAGTGAGAAGAGCTTCCTTGGGTACGTTACCTGATAAGTTACTAACCAAGTTAATCAATTTTGTAACTTCTTTTTGCAAATTTTCTATTTTTTCCTCAAATTTTTCAACTTTATCACTTAATTTTCCGTTTTTACCAAGCTCCTCGGTAACCGTCGCCAACTCACCAATCAAATTGTCCAAGTCTTTCTCATGTTCTTTAAGAACGTTCACTATAAAATCTACAGCCTCTAACGCGTCATCTTTTGATTCCGGATTCTTCACCAATTTATTTACATCTCCAAGTTCCATCGTTTTCCAATGTGCTTTATTTGCTAAAAACCTGAGCGATTAAAGCGTCTCGAAGACTTTCAGCTTCTGCAGCTGCAATATTTGCAGGGGTTTTCAGTTTTTGTATATAGTGGTTTACATGGGTTTCCATAGCTTTACCCATGGTCTTTACGTGGGCAGAAGCAAGATTTCCGTGCCACCCTTTCTCGCGAAAGTCTCCAAATGATCATTGGAAGTTTTTTAATCTGTGAGTGCGGATTATTAAATTATGCTGACAAAGTCAGGCAGTTGGTTTTAAAAAACGTAGTTGGTGACAAAAGAGGTAATAGAATAGGCTTAGCACGCATAGGCTTGTAAAAATTCATGAAGCATCAAGAAATTGTAAACTTAAGTTTTAATAAATTAATTAAACGCGTGACTTCTACCTGAGAGCAATAAGCAAGTTATATTCAGAGCATAACAAGATCAGGGAGAGAAAAGATGAGAAGAGATAAATCAGAAGTAGATTTTAAAAGTGATATTGACGAATTTATTCATCTTGCGCAAAGATGGAACAACCTCCACAAAAGATTACTAAACACTTTAGCGAGGCTCCCCGAAGAAGTTTATCAATTCACATTACAAAATATCTCTTTCCACGCAGGCCAAAGTCAAACCATCCAAGTAGGAGAAATAAAAAAGTCCTACATGATAATTCTAAAAAGAACAGACTCAGAATCCCTAATAGCTCACGAAATAGCCCATGCCTATCTTAACTATACCAAAACAAAAAATAAGTCAGATGATCAAGAAGCAGAAGCTGACGAACTAAGAAGGAAATGGGGGTTCAAGAAAAAACAGCTCTGCCAAACCTTCCCTAAAGGATGTCTTAACTGTTTTAATCCTCACTGTTCAAAAAGCAAATCAAGGAAACTCCATTAAAAATTTTTCTCAATAGATTGTTTTGGCTATTTCTTGATTAGCACATAAGAGGGATTCAAAGAAGTAAAACAGTATTTTATACTTCTAAAAATTTTATCCCCAAACCAACTAATCAATTTTAAATTACACTAAACACGTTAAACCTTTGCGCTTATTTAATAACTGCCCTTTCAAAAAAATCGACGTGAGTGCATTTTGAAACGTAGGTAGCGATGTTATTTTTTTCACTCTCTATTTCTGCGACAGTCTCGCCAGTATTGGATTTTTTTATACAGAGGCGATAATAAAGAGGATCTGGGCCGTCGAAAATATGTAGAAACACCCCATATTCCCAGCTATCACCAATACGAAACCTAATTTCTGGTGCCTTTTTATCAAGTGCTGTGTCCTTCAGATATAGAAGTGTCCTTTCGATAGTTGTGGACAATCCCGTCAGATCGCGGATTATTACTTCTCTACCTTTTTTTGTGAGCTCTTTTCTTGTGTCCCAGTAAATCGCACAATCGTTAATTGAGAATTTGCCCATTTTAATCGAGATTAATTTTGCAAGTTTTGCATATAAATATTGGCACAATGTGGGCTAATGTGCACAATAACACTTCAGTGTGACCCAAAAAAACCTGCACCCTAACACCGCCACCATGTGGCTGTTGTACTAGTGTATTTTGCCGGATTGTGTCCTGTGACATTCGTCCACGAACACAAAGAAGTCGCATTTCGCTCTGAAGATACCGTTTCTCTTTGAATCAATCTGCTCCATATTTTCATATACGCTTGTTAAGCAAAGGAAGTCTGCCGTGTTGCATTAGAAAGGTTTTCAACAATGATCGTGTCAATTAATTTGGCTGCTTGATCCCCTGCCAGCGCCCACAATAATTATTCCGATTAAAGTTACACCAAAATTTTTCGGTTTCCGAACCCATTTGAGACTGTGTAAAAACTAATTTCAGTTTCAGAAAATTGCGGCTTTTAGAGCTATTTGGTGAGGAATTAGAGCGTATTTTTAAATATAAGGCGCAATTTTTAAAACTAAACTCGAGTTTTCACACACTCTCAAAAGGGGGGCGGGTCCAATAACTGAAAAAATAGTCAGCGACTCTGAAAACACTGCAAAAACCGAAATTACGAGGCTGAATCGTTGTCAGCGTAAATTGACGTTTTTATCTGTCCTTCCAGAATTATACTACAAAAGGCGCAGGCTTCTGCAGCTTTCGAACCTGATTCATGAAGCTCCTGTACCAATTCTCAATTTCTGGCGATATGCTCGGCGGAACCTCTTCCATAGCTTTCTCAAAATCGCTGAAGGTAACCTCTTTTGCGTTGATGTCTCTTCTCAAAGCGTTCATGGCGGCCTCCCTGCATACGGATGATATATCGGCGCCGGAGTAACCTTTCGTCATGCGATGCGCTTTGATGTCCACATCATTTGACAGTGGCATGTTCTTTGTATGAATCTTGAAGATTTCAAGTCTGGCCGCTTCGTCGGGTTCTGGAACATAAATTAGCCGACCGAATCTGCCTGGCCTTAATACGGCTGGGTCGACAATATCGGGCCTATTTGTCGCAGCTATAACTATGATGTCTTCTAAGGGCATTATTCCATCCATTTCTGTTAAAAGCTGGCTGATAACGCGTTCAGTTACTCCGCTGTCGCCGTCACCCAGCCCCCTCCTTGGAGCAAGAGAGTCAACTTCATCGAAGAATATGACCACTGGCGAAGCCGTTCTAGCCTTCCTGAAGATTTCTCTAATAGCCTTTTCGGACTCGCCAACCCACCTAGAGAAAACCTCCGGACCCTTAATCGAAATGAAGTTTGCCTCGCTCTCAGTTGCAACAGCCCTAGCAAGCATTGTCTTCCCACACCCAGGTGGGCCTATTAACAGTATACCTTTAGGCGGCTGAATCCCCAATCTCTTGAAGACTTCAGGATTTTTCAGCGGCCACTCAACAGCCTCTTTTAATTTCTCTTTAACCTCCTCCAAGCCTCCCACTTCACCCCAATGAACAACCGGAACTTCCACAGCAATCTCTCTCATAGCCGTAGGCGTAATCTCCTTGAAGGCGTTCATGAAATCATCTAGCTGAACCTCCATCTTCTCCAGGACGCAGGGAGGTATTCGCTCTTCGGTCAGATTTATCTCGGGAAGATACCTAAGTAGAGCTTTCATAGCTGCCTCTCTGCACAGGGCGGCCAAGTCAGCGCCCGAATAACCGCGCATCCGCTCAGCAAGCACCTTTAAGTCAACATCACTGGCTAAGGGCATGCCTCTGCTATGAATCAACAATATTTCATGACGTCCCCGCTTGTCTGGGGTCCCTATCTCTATCTCGCGGTCAAACCTCCCAGGCCTCCTGAGAGCTGGATCCAAGGCATTCGGCCTGTTTGTTGCACCTATTACTATGACATTTCCTCTACCAGTCAATCCGTCCATGAGAGATAGAAGCTGAGCGACAACCCTTTTCTCCACTTCACCTGTAACCTCCCCACGTTTGGGCGCGATAGAGTCCAACTCGTCTATGAGTATGATGCTCGGAGCGTTTTTATGAGCCTGTTGAAATATTTCTCGAAGCTTTGCCTCCGAATCCCCATAGAACTTACTTATTATCTCAGGCCCGTTTATTGAGAAAAAGTTTGCGTCAGATTCATCCGCTACTGCTCTAGCTAGGAGTGTCTTTCCGCAGCCGGGTGGACCGAGCAGTAGAACCCCTTTCGGAGGATCTATTCCAAGCGTCTGGAAAATCTCGGGATGCCGCATTGGAAGTTCAACCATCTCCCTTATCAGTTTAATCTCCTTCTCCAAGCCTCCTAAGTCCTCATAGGTGGTGCGTGGCACGCTTTCAGCTAGCGCAACAGGATCAGAGAATATCTGCAATCTTGTATCTTGTGTCATCTTTACTATTCCTGGGGGCTGCACCTTCGAAACAGTGAACTGAATAGAATGACCAAGCATCATAACAGGCGTCTTGTCTCCCTCAACAAACGTCCTGTCCATAAGTCTGTTCTTCACAAAATTTGTAAAGTCTTCGTCAACGTTCAATCGTATATCCTCTGGAGCAAGCACTATGCTCAGGGCATTTTCAACTTCAGCCTTTCGAACTACAACGTAATCGTTTATTGATACGCCAGCATTTTTACGTAAGACACCATCGATTCGCATGACGTTTGGATCCTGGTCTTCAGAGTACGCTGGCCAAGCGATCGCCGACGTTTTTTTCTTCCCTGAGAACTCTATTACGTCTCCAGATGAAACCCCTAACTTCTGCATTGTTATCTGGTCTATTCTAGCGATTCCTCTTGACACATCGCTCTGTCTGGAATCCAGAACTTTCAGTTGAACTTCGCTCATCTTTAACTACTGCCACATAATCTGTCTACTGGAGCACTCTGCGATATAATGTCTGCGACGTTGTTGAGCTGCCCTCTTGTTCCAATGCTTAATTGCCTTTCCCCTCTAAACAGAGAAGTTCTCGCGTTCCCAATTTGAACAGTATCCCCAACGGAGACACAGCCTATTTGCTCATTCCACAGACAAAGGTTGATTGTTCCCGTTTCATCCTCGATCAATGCTTTGGCAACAATTGCATAGCTGCCATACCTAGTAATAACACGCGTTGGTTCTGCAATCTCCAAGATTTTAGCTTTTAAATTAACATGTTTCATTCCAGACCGCAAATCTTTGATGGCGCGACTATGGATTGCGCGGTCTTTTCTAGAAAGATATCTGCGAATCTTGTCGGTTTCCAAGAATTTTCCAAGCGGATTATCCCTCTCCAATAGGAATTCTTCAGGGACCCGAAATTGTGCAAGGACTCCGGCGTTGTTGGTCATTAAAAAGATTTTTTTTGCTTTTATCTCACCGCGGTACTCGATTGAAATCGACCCGCAATTGGATTTCTTATTTTCTGCAGCTTGGAGCAGCGCACTAAAAAATTTTTCAGGGGCAACTTCGTATTTTACTGAAAGAAAAGCAAGATATTGCCCGATTGACCGTTTATGTCTCAAGGTTCTTCATCCTTTTCACTTTTCATAATGCAAGATAGTTATACTCGCTCAGCCAGTCTGACTGGTTTCGTCTATACCGCCAAGCATTTTTGTCTTGTTCGTCTGTCGGAGAGCATTCAGATTTTGGGATAGCCAAGCAATGGGGCTATGAGGGAAGAACGCTCGAACCGTATTTGAGGCAAATGAAGTGGCACATCTATATCAGAGAAAGCGGCGTTGTCTTGGTTCTTCAACGGGATCTTCAATCGGACGACAGAAGACCAAAACATGAAGCGCCTTCACGTTTACTTAGTGTGTGTTTAGCAAAGTATTCTTACTCTTTGGTAAGCACTATTTCAATTGTTGAAACCATTCGTGATCTGTTTTCGCCTTCTCTTGGCGGCATCTCTTCTGTTCCTATTGCGATTTTGCTTACTTTCAGGTCTTTTAGGAAACGGTTTCTTGTTATTTCAGCTGCATCAACCGCTGTAGCTATTGCTTGTCCTCTAGCCTTCAAGGTTATCTCTTTAGCATCGTTCGACGACAGACCTGTAATAATCGCCATAACATAGTCCATTGGTATTTTGTTTCCAACAAAAACAATTCCTGATCTTTCCGACATTTTACATCACCATTTAATCATAACGTTACTGCCCTATGTTACACAAACTTCCTTATAAAGCGACTAAACGACTAAGCATCCTGAGGATACTTCAGTTTGGCTCCCTTATCCCAGTAAATTCGGGCAATCCTTAACATAACACTCAAGCCTCCTCCACCACTGGAAACAGACCAGGATACTTTGAGAACTTGAGCCGCAACTTTCCGTAAACGTCAGCGCTGATTATTTGCCCACAGACTGGACAACTGCATCCTTGAGCAGTACCATTTGAAGCGTACACCACCACTTTAGACACTGCCGGCTCCGCAACGCCCGAAGGCACAAACTCGATCAATGGAACAAGAACCCTCCCAGGGTGACTATGCGACCAGTGAAGCTGATACTCAATCGATGAACCGAAAACCTTGTGGCAATCAGGACACGACACAGATTTTTTGGAACTACTCACTTCCAAATGCCTTCCCATCTTTCAGCATCCGTTAAACCACAACCACAATCATACTCTTATCTTGCCCTGGACCTCTAGCCTCCAACAACTTCTTATGCGTTGCGTAATCTGCAGCTGAGGCCTTACCATCAAGAACCCATAAGCAAGCAGTAGCCAAAGTTTGCGGTTTCAGGCTTCAAAAAGCACAAGCGAGGACCAAGAGCTAATAAAGGCAAATGTTACCTGCGAGAGGGCACCTTAAGATTTGGGTTTTGTTTTTTCGCGCATTTTTGGCATAGTAAGTTCTTGTGTACCTTATCATAAATCAAGCCCTGTGTTGTTGTGGTTCCGCATCGGGGGCATTTTTGGTTCATTTTAGTATCCCCCAAAGATAGGATTTATAGAAGAAAAAGGATAGGCTATCACGCTTTTTCGTCGTCTCTTTTCTCAAGTTTCCTTGTTTCTCGTTGAATCTGTTCTTGAGCGTATGCAATTAACAGGCATAAACCATTGTTTCCCACAAGCATTTCGCTGTCTTTTAATGAAGTAGCCATATCATAGAAAATATTCTCTATTTCTGCTTCGGCATCCGGTTGCAACTTCAGTAATGATAAGTCAAGGTTTGTTTCTTTAAATGGGAATCTCTCTTGCAGTTCTCTAAGGATTGTTTTTTGTTCGCAGAGCTGTCGGGTCTCTTTCAATGTCATGCCTTTTCCTTTGTCAACGAGCATATTCAAATTAAAAGTCAAATAGGTCAATAGGTTGATTTTTACCATTTGTTGAACCTCTCAAAACAGTATCATTCGGAGCGATTATTAGTTTATCTATCTTCATGCTTTAGCAGGCAGAATCTAAAAAATTAAGTTTTTGTTTTTCGTCCCTCAAAACGAACTTGTAACATTCACAGTTAGGTCTAATACATACTCTATCTAAAAAATACGAATGTTCACTTTTAAGATGCCCACACGTACACATTTCATCTTTAGTTTTAGCGTTATCCATCAAGATTTCTCTTTGTTAAATAAACAACTTTAGCCTTCAAAAAGTTTTAGGTGTGGGTCAAATTAAATTTTAGCCCCCTCCTCCCTGCGAAATGAACGAAACCGAAAACTGCTTATACACTCCCGCATCAGATGAGGGATTAATGGAACATTGTTTCCATGCCCGAAAAGAAATCAAATTCTTCGAATCAAAAAAACACCACTAAAAGTAATAATCTGGTTACGCTTTAAGCGCATCAGTTTGGAAACCTTTCTCGTCCTCCTTGTAACTAAAAGACAACGTTTGAGCTTGGAAAGCTAAAGTTTGAAATTCTTCCCACTGCTTACACCACAAAATCACGGAAGGTCCACCCTGAATTGCCACAGCAGGCGCAGCGCATGCAGCCTCACTCACGTGTTCCTTAAATACTAAAGGTTTTCACTCAAAGTCGTTTATTTAACTGAAAGCATAAGTCTTCTGTGAACTAGATAAATTCTACTTTGTTAAACTACATAGATACCGCCAATTTTCTCCTAAGAAGAATTTCTTAACAATACTTTTTACTTTTTCAGTCGTAAGGTCATCATTTGTGAGAGAGTAAATAAAATAACCATTTTCCACCACTGGTACATCTAGTACCCAAGCATCTTCTTCGTTCTTATGGAATTGAATAGTTTCATCTTTCTCATTAATGAAGCCTATAAAATTACCTTCAGTTATTTGGAAAGCATCAATCTCCTTCAGAGCATTTTCTATTGAGATTTCTTTTGGTTTTGTTTCATTAATGTTTTCTTTTCCATCATCCTTGTAGTACTTCAATTAAACTCTCCCCTTGTTGTGTTTAGATTACGTTTTCAATGTCTTTTTTTTAGCTTTTCCTTTTGAAACAAACAAATAATGGGTATACTTCCCAGAAAATGATATAGCTAAACTATTAACACACCTTAAATTTAGCTCAATGGACGCGGTTGTGGTTGACCGTGCGTCCACCGCCATTGCACCGTAAAGAAAAAGAACAAGAAAACTATTGAAACCACAGACTAGAAATAAACCTAAAACTAAGAGTAGCAAAGCAAACAATGAAGCTGCAGGCAAATACACTTGCGAAACCACTAGTGACAAGATGCCTGAGATACCAAACGGAAGAGCCATTAAACCATAGGTGTGAGAATTAAGTCATTTAGTAGATATTTATCTTTACTAAATTGGATTTGGGATTGGATTTGGCTGAGGGTTAGGGGTTGGTTTAGGGTTAGGGGGTTCTTCTCTAATTGTGACGTTTATCGGTTTTTTCATGATTTCCATCTTGTTATACACTTCTTCTTCTATTGTTTACTATGATGGAATATGTTTCAAAAGGAATATGTATTTTGGTCCGATGAGATTTGAACGTGGCATGCGGAATTTTTTTTAATCCTCTGAGTATTTTATATTTTGGGGAGCAGAATGACTGTTTATCTCGCTAGAACATACGTTGTTAATCCTGACAAACTGGGTGCGCATAACGAGTGGGGCAAAAAGCTAGTTGCTTTGATGAAGAAGAAGCCAGGTCTATTTAGGGGTTTAAAGTCTCTGCGGGTTCTCAGACACAAATACGGTTGTTCAGTCGGCGGATTCACCGCCTTGTGGGGCTTTGAAAGTTTAACTTATATTGAAGGTTGGGAAAGCGGGTTTAGCGAGATACCCGAAGAAAAGGCTTTGGGCGCCGAGTTCATGGAACTGATTGTGCCAGAATCCTACTCAGTGCGCATCTTAGAGCCGATTAAAACATTAAATCGCAAGGCCAAACGCGAACGTCCTAAGAAGTAATATTTTCCGAACCAAAATGTTCCGGGCCCGCTGGGACTCGAACACCAAAACTAAGACTCAACTAGAACCAACAATCCGACTTTTAATGTTCAAGTCCGCTTGGGGATCTGAACCTTATCCATTCATGTCAGTTTTTGTGCTGAGGATGGGCTTTTGATTTGAAGTACGATTCCCTACCCCGTTTAGACTTCAAAGAGGTTGTCTGCATACAGATTACCGATCCTCCAGTTGCTAAACTGGCTTATAAAATTGAGCATCATCCTCCAATAGGGTTGGATTCGAACCCTCTGTGAATGGAGAAATCACCCGCGCAACCCCATTTTTCTTTGTCAATACTCCAATGATAACAAGGACTATGGCAATCACTAATATTGCAAGAATTCCAAGCAAAATAGGATAGAGCAGGGACTGAATTGAAGGCAATGAAGAGGTAGAAGTTGGGGTTGGGGTTGGAGGCGGCAAGACGACTTCTGTTTTGGCAATGTAGTATGCGTTATCTAAGCCCGTTATGCCTGGGTTCCAAGAGCCAGCTATTATAAAGCCGCCATCCTTGGTCTCGATTAGCGAATTCACAGTGAAGGCTCCACCTAAAAAGTAATCAGTTAAGCTTTCGGAGGTATTATTGTTAGTTTGGCTCCACTGCAAGTTTCCTATTGAATCAGTCTTAACTAGCCAAATCACATTCTGAGGAAAGTTCCCTGAGTTAGGTAAAGTTCCAGCGAACGCAATGCCGCCATCGCTTGTTTGAATCAAAGAAGCCACACTTGACCCAAGTGAACCGTAAGTTTTGCTCCATTCTACGGCACCTTTGGAATCGGTTTTAATTAGTGAAGCCATATGGTCGGTTGAGTTATTAGTGTATAAGTCGCCTGAAAGAAGGTATCCTCTGTCGCTGGTTTGAATAAAAGAGCTGATGTAACTAGGCTGTCCTAAATAGGAGGTGCCTGTTTGATAAGTTTGTTTCCACTGCAAGTCGCCTGAAGAATTGACCTTGAATAATATGTTGTCGCTTGTTAGGAGGGCATATCCTCCGTCAGCTGTTTGAAACACGGAGAGCAGGTTTTCGTTTTGGATATTCGGTTTAAAGACATTGTCTTCATAGGATTTGTACCACTGCACATCGCCTGATGGGGTTGTTTTTATTAGAGAATACACGCCTGCTAAAGCGTAGCCACCATCGCGCGTCTGTATCATTGACGCAATGCCGCTGATTTGGCTGTAGGTTTGGTTCCATTCAACGTTGCCTAAAGAATCGGTTTTAAAAAGAATGGCAGCATTGTCTGTGACGGCGTAGCCGATAATTCCCCCGTTGCTTGGGAACCAAGCTTCCGTTCCAGCAACAGCATATCCGCCGTCGCTTGTCTGCACTAATCCCGAAACGCTTTCAAGGTTGTAAGTCAAATTGCCGCTGGTTACCGAGAATGTCTGGTTCCATTCCATATTGCCCTGCGAGTCAATTTTTATGAGCCATCCTGCTGGAACCGAATACTTGTGAGCGCCTATAGTTCCAACTACAGCGTATCCTCCATCACTTGTTTGAATAATTCTAATAGCATAATCCGCATTTTCTTGCCCTGTATAATTTCTGACCCAAGCGATTGCGGGAGGAGTTTCATTAACTCCCGTCGAAGATGAGAGCGGCATAATTATCTGAGGTAAAGAAGGGTGGGTCATCAGATTTGAAAAGATCGAAAAGGAAACCGAGAAAATGAGAGTTACCGTAATTACGGCTGCTATAGGTACAGAATAATGTTTTATTTTTGTGGATAAGGGCGTTTGGGGTTGTGGGCACCAATTTCTAAATCTCTGTTGCAAACCCATGTTATTCACGCTTCATTCGTCTATAGACCAATAAAGTCAAAGTTGCAACCGCAACTACAATTATAGCCCCGATTACAATCGGAAATATGGTTGAAGATGAAGTGCCACTTGTAAATTCAATTGTTAAATCACCATAGAAGGGGCTGTTGAAATGATTTGTGCTCCATACATAGTAGTTATCAGCGTCTTGAGTGTAACTTTGATTCTGAACTTTTTGGTTGCCAATGTAGACAGTTGGAGTGGTTCCGTAGTTTACTGCGTTTTTGGGGATGGTTACATTTATGAAAGCGTTGGTGCCCGCTTCTCCCGTTACAGTAAAAGTCAGGTTTGATGTAGCCGAGGATTGGCTTGATGTCAGGTTTGCCAGAGAGATAAAGCCAAGGGACAAGTTTCCGTTAACTATAATGTCAACTTTGCCTCCGCTATCTTTTGTTGCTTCCAAAAAAGTAGTCGAGGGAATTTGCGCTATTGTTGGTATCGGCTTAGTTGAGTTTGGGGTGGCTTGCGAGTTTGGTGCAGTTAAGAATGGAGTGAAATTAACTGCTCCGAGGTTTGACTGTACCTTAGAATCTCGCATTGTTTGGTTTATTGCCTGGGCATCAGTTATTCCCCACCAGTTATTGACTGCCTCTATGTTGCCTACAACATAGTCTTTGGTGTGGTCGCCTCCGCGTTCTGGGTAGCCAAGGTACAGGTTGAAGACTTGGTTGTTGAATATGTTGTTGTTTAAGATTGTTGGTTTGGCTTCGATGGCTGAGTAGTCGGATCCGTGGCTGTAAACGTCGATTCCGATGTTGCAGTTTGTTATCGTATTGTTTTCAATTGTTGGGCTTGAACCAGCAATTTCTATGCCAAAAAATGGGTAGCCGTCAACTGTTAGCTTGTTTTGGATATAGTTTCTTTGTATCAAAGCAAAGGAACTTGTAACTGTGTTAATGCATGCTTCGCTGTAGCCAGTGAAGGAATTATCTGAAATAACGGCGTTTGCGCGATAACCAATTGTGAGCCCGAAACCGCTGATTGCGGTTGCGTCACCTGTAAAGGTGTTATTTGAAATTAGAAATGAACCGCCTTCTAAGTCGACTCCCCCATCGGTAAATGTGTTGTTATAGATTGTTGAGGAAGCACATTCGTCTTGAAGACTACCTGTAAATACGTTGTTGGTTATTGTAGCTGTACCTAGTCCTCGAATTATAAGCAGTATATCGAAAAAACCGCCGAAATATGTCGAGAACGCTTGGTTTTTGAAAATATTATGATTTAGCGTTATTGAGCTGTTACAGTTATAGTAGTTTATACCCATTGCATCAAAAACCGTGTATTCAATAGCATCGTTTGAGCTTTCTTCTCCAAAGTTTATGGATGCTATTTGATCCTTGGTGGCGTCAGTGACGTTTCGATTTGTATTCGCGAAAACAACATTGTTGATATTGGTTCCCTGTACTTTTAAGGTGCCGTTTACCTGCATTATATAGCGGTAAAAGTTTACTGTTACTCCCGCATCAATTGTTAAAGTTACCCCTTTATTTACTAAAATATTTCCTGTAAGTGCGTATGGGCTGCCTGTAGGAGTCCACGTTGCATCTTGGCTTATTATGCCATTAATGTTTGTGCTGCTTTGAGCGATAGCAAAAGGTATAGTTCCCAAGATTACTGTTAGACTTGAGGTAGCCATAATCAGAGTAAAGAATATTGCAGAACTTTTGCTTACGCAATTCATATTTACGTTAGGAATGTGCTTTAGATAAAAGGATTCTCGTAAAAGTTCCTTGACCTGTCTCAGTCAAAGTTTCTTGACTATCTCGGATTTGAAATAAAGCAGCGATAGTTAGCAGAGTGATAGTTAAAAGTCAGTTTTGTAATAAGAGGTAATGGTGTTAGCGGTGAAAACACTGATAACTGCAAACGGCAGCAAATGGCTAAGAAAATTCTCCATAAGTGCTTCTCTAGTTATTATCTTGTCTGTTTCACTTTTCCTTTTTACCACTAAAGCAGATTATGCGCCTGTATCAAGTGGAACCCTAAACCTTAGTGCGCCATTAGACTCTAACATTAGTTGGGCAAAAGACGATATACCATATTCGCTTGTTACGGTAACCAGTACAAACGCCACTTATATTGCTGGATCAACGGCTTCGAGTGGCGCTGGTGGCACGGATGTGTGGCTAATCAAAGTATCTCAACGACTAAACGTGTTTCCAGGCTTAGGAAGCTACTACCAAGATTCAATCGTTTGGAGAAAGACCTTCGGAGGGCCACAAGACGACCTCTCAAAAAGCATAATTCAATCCAACGATGGAAACCTCATCTTAGTCGGCCAAACTAAATCATATGGGGTAGGAGGCTTTGACATTTACATTCTCAAAGTAGATACAGACGGCAACCTCATTTGGAATAATACATATCGGCACTGCGCAAGACGACGGAGCAAATGCTGTTACTCAAGCAACCGATGGTGGCTATGTTATTGCAGGCTACACCACTTCTGAAACTGGAATTTCAAGCGCCTACCTGATAAAAACAAATTCACAAGGTCAGTTGCTGTGGAACCATACCTATCCTGGATTGGCATTTAATTCAATAAGCATTGCAAACGATGGCGGATACATATTGGCCGCTG
This sequence comes from Candidatus Bathyarchaeota archaeon, assembly GCA_963739495.1. Taxonomy (GTDB): domain Archaea; phylum Thermoproteota; class Bathyarchaeia; order Bathyarchaeales; family Bathycorpusculaceae; genus Bathycorpusculum. The sequence goes on from CAVUAM010000005.1 coordinate 175,086, forward strand.
AGTCTCCGAATACTTTTGCACTTGTCAAAGTAGATTCCGCTGGTCAAATGCAATGGAACCAGAATTACACTCTGTCTGGCATTGGTGAATCAGAGTGTGCAATTCAAACAAGTGACGGTGGCTACGCAGAAACAGGATACATAAGCGACAGTACAGGTGCAAACTCGACGAGGTTACTGAAAACCGATCCCTCAGGGAATATCCAATGGGATCGTACTTACTCGGGTCTTGGGGCATATTCTATGATTCAAACAAGTGAAGGTGGCTACGCATTGACTGGTGACAGGGCGTTCTTAATGATCACTGACTCATCTGGAAACATCTTATGGAACCGTAACTATGATGGATTATCTGACGATAACTTGCAATTCACGAGGGCTTACGGTCTCCTTGAGCCTACCCCTAACCAGTTTCTTTTAACAGGGACACAACAGAGCTACGGCCAGATATTAACTGGGCTTGATGGTTTCCTCACAAGGGTTTCGCTAAGGAACGGGGATACCACTCCACCAAAAATTACCGTTCTATCTCCTGAAAACAAGATTTACACAACAAGCAATGTCCCTCTTGTATGCACTGTTGACAAATCCACTATTTGGATGGCTTATCAAATTGACAACGGCAGAAACGTGACGATAACAGGAAATACAACCATAACCCTTTCAGATGGAAAGCACAACATGACCGTTTACGCTGCTGATTCAAACTATAACAACGGTGCTTCAAACACTGTTTATTTCTCAAATTTTGCAGTTGACACTGTCCCGATAAACCTCACAGTCACATCAATACAAAACACAACGTACGCAAGCAAAGATGTTCCCTTGAGCTTCACCGTTGGCAAGGCAGTATCTTGGACTGGTTATAGTCTGGATGGGCAAGCAAATCAAACTGCACAACCGAATACCACACTCACGGGATTGTCATACGGATCACATGTGCTAACTGTTTATGCACAAGATTCCATAGGTCTCATTGAAGCTTCGACCATAAATTTTGCTATTGCTGATAAAGCCGTTCCAGAGTTACCTAATACCTTGATTATAGTCCTTGCTTTAGTATCCATCGCTGTAGTATCCGCAATAATAAGAAACAAGCATGTCCCAAGTAAGTCTTTTTAGCTGCTTGACGGGAAGATAACAAAAGAAATCATCTCATTCCAAAATTCATAGTTGGGATCCGAACCTTATACATTCATGTCAGTTTCTGTACTGGGGATGGGCATTCGAGTTGAAGTACGATTCCCTACCCCTTTTAGGCTTCAAAGAAGTTGTCTGCATAAGTAATTACCTTGGATCGTCCAGTAGCGTAACTGGCTTATAAAAATGAGCACCAGACATTACTCGTAACTCTTTTTTCGCACAAGCCCGCTGGGTCTCAGACCCAACTGAGAGTGTGTGAAAACTCAAATTAAGTTTTAGAAATTGCTACTTATACATGAAAATATGTTCATGAAAACTAAATGTATAGACATAAAGGTGGCAATTTTCTGAAACTAAAAATAGTTTTTACACAGTCTGAACTGGGTTCAGGACCTACCACAAGAATCAAAAAAATAATACCTTTTAGTTTGCTTCTAGGACACTGAACACTTCAAGTTCTGTGTCTTTGCCACTGTTCCGAGCCATTGCTCTCTACCCAGCACACGTTGATTATGTTTAAACTATATTTAGGAGCTTAAAAAAGAAGAGATTGCACTATAATATGTAAATTCCTAACTCTATTAATTTTGGAAGACTGTTAATTTCTATAGCTTTTGTTCCAGTCACTAAACGCGAAATCCCTGCACTAGCTTGGGCTCCTACCGTAGCTACAAGGTCGGCTTCATACGAAAGTGTTATTGTTATTCCTGCTTGTTCTAATTCGTTTGCAGTATCAATTAGCGTTTCGCGCATGCTCATAGCCGTTTTGACCATTTGGGGACTTTCTCTAACGGTTTCGGGTGTGTTGATGTTTTTGCTACCTTTACGTTCGCTTGCGATTAAGTCTTTTATGAACACCTTATCTTTTAAGTTCACATTGATACTTTTGTTTACTGCTACAACTTCAAAGGCTTCTTTGTTATTTGTTGATAACGTTACTTTCCCTGATTCAAACATTTGCCCCAAAATCGTCACTATTTGCATGTTTTGCCCGCCATAGACATAGATAACGGCGCTACTTTATTTTACTTGATTTGCTCGGAGAATCAGTTTCAGCTTCCTTTGCATACACAACGTCTAAGATTATTGCACCGTTCAGCTTCGCCTTCATCAGCCCAAAGTCAAGAGTGAGGTCTTCGAAACTGAGTTTCAAGTCCGATTCTTTACCCGCAAGTTTGTCAATGATTGCTAGCAGGGTATTTGCCATCGTTTCCGCAGTTTTTTCCATACCATGAGCAGTCTTTTCTGATATGCTAGAATTTTTTTCCATTAAAATCACACACTTTAAAAGTGAACTTTCAGTGATATAAACTTTTTAAAAAACAAAAATTGTTATTCACTGTTCATAACAATTTGCTCCATTTCAAAGCAACTCTCTTAGCTGCGAGTGTGTTTTCTTAGGTGTGTCAGCAGGTTTTAACGCTGGGTACTTGTTGTTTTAGCTGCAATCTCAGTACAAGAGCCAAAGGCTTCCTCTCTCTCCATATATTGCCCAAACCTATTTTGGACATGCAAACCTAATAATTATTAGTTAATTTGAACTAATTAGGCACAAGAGTTTGAATTTATCTGAAAAACTTTGTTGTTGTAACTTATTTGTAACCACAAGTCTTTATGTATTTTATGAATCAAATGTTTTGTAAGATGGGTTATTCTGAATGGATTTTGATGAGGCAATAGAATTTCTCAGGGAATTTCCTTTCTGGCACCCCAAAGTATTCAAAGGTTTTGTTGAATGGGGTATTTGTGATACTGAGACAGATGGTTACGTAGTTTTAACTGATGCAGCTTTGGCTAAAGAACCTTGTTCCACCCAATTGCACGATTACGTTAAAAGTCATAATTTAAGAATAGATCACCAGAAGGATTATTTGATGATTTGTACACAGTTCTAACTTCTTAGTCTGTAAATAACAACCGAGTTACCTAATTCTTTCATAACCAATTTGCGTCTGATAAGAACTGGAGATTTCAAACGAATTCAGATGCAGAATTGGAAGGCTCTTTCCGCTTGTCTACTTTAGGGTAACAAATGAGTAGCAACACTTTCTATTTGGAAAAAAAGAGAAAGGCACATCTTTACCATTTTTGAGGTCCATTCAATAAAGCTTCATTCTTCGCTTTGGTTGGTTGAACATGACTAATTTTCATCTTAGGAACCACATGGTTTAGTTCTCTAAAATACCTAATTAAGTAGGTACCTCTTTCAGTAATTCCGTAGACTATTCTATCCTTCTCAACACACTTTTCTTGAACTGCTCCTTGTTTGATCAGAAAATCAAAATAATTCTTCAGCACGTTGCAGTTGAGGTTAGCCTTTTGCATTACATGAGTAATTTTTAGAGAACCATGGCTAGCTAATGTTTCAAGAATGCTCAAACACGTTTCCAGTTTGGATCGTCTCAAATTTGGATCTCCTTTTTTCGATGTTGAATCGCTGTCTTAATGTTCGAAAGTATATGGTGCTGTTATTCTGCCTCAGAAAAGAAGGTTGACAATCAGAATCAAGAGACTATGTATCCTAGTTTGGCTCATTTCCGCTTAGAAATCTCCGTTAGCTTCTTTCTGGAGGATAAATTATATTCTTGTTATCCTTTTATTGTCATGTCTGTGGAGCCCCCCATCTTCGGGCTAAATGTTTTCAAGTGTTTGTGAGTGCAAAAACGAACACGCCAGAAAGATTAAATCTTAATCCAACCAACCAAAACTACTACCTTTTGCCATGTTACCTAATGTTAAAGAACAATCGGGATTGGTTGCAGACAGGGTCCTTCTGAGTTTTCATATATCTCTGATGAAGAGGATTACGCTTGCTCGGTCATGATGACTTTGCTTGTGTCATCAACCAAAATAGGGTTTTAGAAACAAGTTTGAACGCATCACAACAAATTTGTATTCATTAGACTAAATGTCGTCAAAGAAATAACTCTCCAAATACCTTGAAGAAGTGTCATTGATTAAAAATTCATATCTCTTAAATACAGTTTTAGAATCTATTTGGATTCTGTGAAAATGGATCATAACCAAGATCAAACGTATGATGCATTATATATAGAAAGATTTGACTAAGAACGGATAATTATCTATGAATATAATTGCTTTGCTTTCGCTAATTGCAAGCATTAGTTGCCTTTTTCTAGGCATAATAGTGTATTCATTTAACAGAAAATCAAAACTAAACAAAATCTTCCTTTTAACAGCTTTAGCTGCCTTTTTCTATTCATTTACCACAGTCATGATGTGGACATGCAACCGACTTTGCACATGCTAATTTCTGGCACAAGATGGGAACTACATGGCCTTTTTTCGTAGCTCTAGTAGCTACATTCGCGCTTGTTTTCACAGAAAACAAATGGATAAAAAAACAAACTTAACTACATAACTCTATTTTTACCAGCATTTGCATTTTGGCTAATCGATTTATCCACTAACCTAATAAACAATCCTCCAGTCATGGAATATTGGGGGTACAATGACGTTGCCTCTGGAACGTTGGTTTATTATGGTTCCATCCTCTGGACCATAGGTTTGCCGATTCTAGCATTTGTTTTATGTTTCAGATACTATCGCAAGGCAGAAGACTCTAGTCAGAGGCAACTGAGAAAACACGTGATGATAGGCTTTGCCATTCCTATCGCCGCATTCATTAGCACCAACATGATTGCTCGAATGATTAACATAGACATTCCAAATCTCGGGTTCATAGCTACTTTGTTCTTTAGCATTTTTGTTGGATACGCTGTTGTCAAATATGACTTATTCACTTTTGATGCTGCAATAGCTGCGGAAAACATTCTTGCTACAATGCCTGACGCACTTATTCTTGCGGACGTAAACGCAAAAATTCTCAGAGTGAATGAGCGTTTAGTGGATTTCACAGGGTATGCAAAAGATGAATTGATCGGTAAATCAATAGCAGAATTATGTGCAGAAAACCAAGAAAAAAATTGCACAACCATTCTAGAAGAATTAGCAACCAGGAAGATAATTAGAAATCGTGAACTAATACTTCAAAATAAGTCCGGCGCAAAGTTAAATATTTTTTTTTCAGGGTCAATTGTCAAAAGCAAAATGGGACATGACATAGGCATGGTGTGCATTATCCATGATGTTACTGACATGAAAAAGATAGAGCAAAAACTTGTTAAAACAGAAAAGCTAGCGTCCATAGGTGAACTAGCAGGGCAGATTGGACATGACCTTCGTAACCCTTTGGCAGGCATTAAAAATGGAATTTATCTCATTAAAAAGAAAGACTATCAACTCACAGGATCAAAGAGGGAGGAGGTTATTGGAATTATTGAGGACGCAATTGAGGATTCAAACAGAATTATCAATAGTCTAGTAGACTATTCAAGCGACTTAAATTTGCAGCCGGAGCAGTGCACTCCAAGGTCGCTTGTACTTCATGCGCTGTCTAACATTCAGGTTCCAGAGCATTTAAGGATAATAAATAATGCGACAGATGACGTTAAGATGTTTCTTGATGTGCAAAGTATGGAAAAAGTTTTCGCAAGCATAATAAGAAACGCTATAGAAGCCTCGCCAGAAAAAGGAAGTATAGAAATACAAAGTATGTTGAATGGACAGAATATGGAAATATCTTTCACCGACTCCGGAGTTGGGATTCCTGAAGGTATTTTGCTCAAGCTCTTTGCGCCTCTTGTTACTACTAAGGCAAAAGGTATGGGTATGGGCTTGGCAATTTGCAAGCGGATTGTAGAGTTACATGATGGAAAAATTGCTGTAGATAGTATAGTTGGGAAAGGAACAACATTTACTATTAACTTGCCAATTAAACTCTCGAGAAGTGAATTCGCGCAAATCCAGATGTTTACTGGAGTTGAAGTGAAGCCGGCAACTTTCGTTTAGTGCTCTCATAATTTCTTGATGAGGGGTAAGTTTTTCTGTTCTTTTTTACTTCTAAAGCTATTATTTTTATTTGTTTTACGAGGGGTAAATTTTTTATTATTTCTAACCCCCTCAACCGTAAGTTAACTATCCTAACCTTCTG
>CAVUAM010000006.1:0-11530 GCA_963739495.1 Candidatus Bathyarchaeota archaeon
AGACCATTGACACTTTGATTAGTGAAGAAGCACTGTTGTTTGTGAAGTACCTGAGAAACGAAAGAAAAGAATGGATTCCAAGAATCTCAACCATATGACTTTTAATTAGTCCTAGTGTTACTTTGCATGATGGTAGCAATTGCTGGTTTGTTAGTCTACCACAAATGCAAAGCCAAATCAGTTTAGTCAAGAAACCTTGACGGGCTTAGTCAAAAGAGGTTTACGAGAAGTCTTTTATCCGCAATGGGCTCTATCAAATAACTATGAGTACTGTAAGCAAGAGTTTTGTTTTGATTCTTGTTGTTTTGTTTCTAGCTTCTATAGTGACACTTCAACTTGCCACCGTGAAAGCAATCCTAAAACAATTATCGTTCCAGACGATTACCCGACAATAGCCTCTGCTATAGGAAATGCAACAAACGGCGACACAATATTGGTAAGGTCAGGTACTTATGAAGGCCCAATCAATAATACAATAGTAATCAAAAAGTCAATTTCCGTAATTGGTGAAAGCGCCACCAACACAATCATAAACCTTCATCCAGCCTACAACTCAAGCTGGATACTAACAGCCGAATTCTTTACATACACAGACGCAATAAGAATAACCGCAGATAATTGTGCATTGATGAACTTAAAATTTTCAATCGAAGTCCCGGAGGATATATCAGCGCTTTAGGTAATCGAGCCTAATAGCCAACAATATCATAGTAACAAGTCCAGACAACTGGATTAGTAATTAACGGTTCAAATTGCCGAATAACTAAAAACGCAATGAACGGACATCTCCCAGATTTAGATGGCGGAAATATTCAAGTTTTCGGATCAAGCAACCAATTAGATCAGAACCTCGCGTCATACTGTGTATGTCAACAACGGGACATTCAACTACATCAAAGATAATTCCGTTCAGGTTTGACACTTCTTAATTCAACAAATAATGCCCTTGTAGGAAATAAAATTGTTAACAACTTTTACGGGGATTCTGGCATTGACCTAATATGGAGCAATAATAACTGGATTTACAAGAATGAGGTTTATGGGACTATTGCTTTTGGCTTTAGATTGTGGTTTTCCTCGAACAACATCTTCAAGGCAAACACAATCTCCAACATGAAGTTAGCGTTAGCAAGCATGCATGTGGGGGCTTCCAACAATAACCTATTTTCCCTGAACAATTTTTTCTCCAATTCTTCTCTTGTACCCTATATTCGTGATGACTACAGCGAATTAAGCGAAAGAGCCCTTATCAAAAATCAATCGACAAACAATTGGAGTGAAAACAATCTTGGAAATTATTGGGATAGATATCTCCTATCTAATCCAAACGCCACAGAAGTCGATGACTCGGGAGTCTGGAACACTCCTTTTGTAATAAACGATAACAATACTGACGCTTATCCTTTAGTAACCAGCCACGACATTTCAACTGTCCAAATCCAACTTCCCTATTTTGCAAACCTTAACGTACCGGAAGTCATCTCAACGCCGGCCTTTCCATCTTCTAATCCAAGTCCAAGCGCAATCTTAACGACCAAACCATCAGCATCCCCATTTCCTTCTCCGACCGTTCCAGAGTTATCTTGGTTGGTAATTCTGCCTTTGCTTCTTTCTGTTTTCGCTGTTGTTGTCGTACTTAGGCATCGAAAAACCTTTGACCAATAGCGAAAATTACAAAAAAAGAATTTAGGACTTCTTTATGAAACGCCCTGTTCTGCTGTCTCTGTATCGCTGTTGTATTCTGCCTCTAACGCTTACTGTCTCGTGTCTCCAAGAAATATTTGGCGAGTAAGGAAAATAGATTGTATTTCTACTTCTGAGTCCCTCTTTTAAGGCGCCTATCCTTCTATCTTCTCGTCTTAAACCATCCAACTGTCTATACGTCGGAATCCACTTTTGACCATGTTTTCCGCAAAGCATTCCTAGACACAAAACGCTACTCGATACATCATTATTCCAGTGAATCCAGCCCCCTTGTAAGCAGGACCCAGCTTGCAGAGTGGCGTGAAATGATGACTAAAGAAGAGTGGCAACGAGAAGTCGAAGCATTGTGGGTAGAAACAACTCAAACCTTCTTCCCCATGGATCTCATAGCAACCTGCCTGGACCCCGAACTCGATAACCCGAACTCTCCCAACCAGTATATCCAAGACATAGAAAACCTGCCCTCAGAACAGGTGCATGGCAGACACTTTGCAGGCTTAGACTTAGGCAAACAAGTAGACCACAGCGTATTAGCAGTCATCGAACTGACAGAACAAAACCTGGTTAGGTTGATTCATAAACGCGAGTTTCCCCTGGGCACACCCTACCCAGAAGTCATCGCTTACACTGCCAAAGCCCATCAAACCTTCGATTTTGAAGGCATCTACGTAGATAAAACCGGGATAGGCGACGCTGTCGTAGATGAACTTGAAAGCATAGATATTCCATACATCAAGGGCGTCTTTTTTACAGATACCGAGAAGGAAAACATGTTAAACTACCTCAAACTCCTCATGGAGAAAAAACAGCTCCGCATCCAACCCGAAGACAAAACCCTAATTGCCCAAATCAACGAACAACAATACGAATACTTAAAACCCAACACAGCTCAAGAATTCATCCACATAAAATTCCGCCATCCCAAAGGCAGACACGACGACCAACTCTATGCACTAGCGCTGGCGTGTTATGCAAACAAAGAAGCAGAACCAGAACAATTCGTAGTTGTAGTGCCAAGATAAAAAAAACTGTCTCCAAAAAATAACAAACCAAACCACTACAAGCCACCCTACGCCTTCATGGAAGTTGACTGCTTCAGCCACAACAAGTTCTGGGCGACCATCACTCTTAAATAATTGTAAATAAAATATTATTTACAGGAGCCGTTTCCACGAGAGCAAGTTGCACCTTGGCGTCGCCTCTTAGCCAAAAACAAAAAACTGTTTGGTCACTTTTAAGCAAAGGCTTATCTGCAGTGACAATCGCAAAAAAACTCAACACCACAAGGCAGTTCATTAACCAAACCAAACTCTCCGCAGAAGCCAGGCTATCCACAACCCTTCTAGATGTTGCACAAGCAAACGACCTCCAAATCACAAAGCTATACCCACAACAAGGCATTCTTCTAGGATATCATCCAGCCTTAAAACGCAAAGCCATTCTCACCTACAGCACAAATTTTGGAATAAAAGTATGGTACTGGCATGACAACCCTGAAGAAGTAACCGACACAACATTCCTAAATCAAACACGTCAATACTTAATCGACATAGCCAAAGAAAGAGGCATAGAAATCCCAGACGTCGACAAAATCCACCCCGCTAAACTGGCCCACCTTATCTTCTGCCAACTTATCCCGGAGTTGAAAGCCTGAACTTAAAAAATGACTTTCTAAACAAACTTCGCGGCTGGCTTCCACAGGAGCCACTAAACCCTAACAAGCAGGTCCAACTTAGACTCGAAACCAACCCCCTAAAACTCAAACTATTAAGGGGAAAATTAACCATTAATATAGCTCAGTTCGTTGCAGTAATATTGGCTATTGGTCTAATACTAAGCGGGTTACAGCTAAACGCGGTCTCCACAACTAAGGGTTCTTACTCACTGCCAATAAATAGCACAACATATCACAACCCAATCCAAGTTGATGGAACTAGCTACAACTGCTCCATCCACCTCTTCATTTCACCGCCATTACAAGAAAGTACTCTTGGACCAGCTAACAGAGTAAACTCACTTTTTGTTTATCTAAAAGATCCCAGAAACATCAGCTCTGGAGTCTACATTACCACTTTAAGGTACGCACGCTACAATGACACTTTAAATGCATATGTACCACAAGAATTCAACCAAACCGGGACATTTTCGCCTGATGAAACTAAGAAACCTGATTTACTCTTTAGCGCAATAGGCTTGACACCCCCTTTTGAACCGGGTCCGGCAGGATTACAACCCATAGTCTCCGGCATAGTCTTCAGTTTATACACTAACGCCAGCGACGCAGGCGCGGGTTCGTTTACAATAGAAACGCCCATTAATGGTGCTCAAAGTGGATATATCATTACCTACCCTTACAGAAACATCGGCAATATTCTCCTTGCAGCTGGATTAGTATGTTTGTCGATGGTTTTAGTTATTTCCATAGTTAACTTTGGAAAAAAATCGAAGAACTCCCCAATTAAAGACTACTCAGTTACCAGGAGTTGAAAGCTTGAAAGTAAAGCAAAGCTTAGAAAATCGCATTAAAGGTTGGTTTCCCCAAGACGCAACCATGATTAGCACGAGATTAAATGTGAACCACGAAAACAAGCAGCCGCCTTTGATAATTCCGTCTGAATACAAATTAAGTGCGACGAAATTTGCCGCGGGATTAGCGATTTTCTGGTTAATGCTTTACGGGTTCACCATTTTTACTTCCCTTGACCTTGAGAGGTACCCTATTTCAGCATTCCAGGTTGTGGCTTGGATAATTGCTGGTTTAGCAGTTGGCACTATTTCAAGCGCAATGTTTACTTTAAACCAACTTGGTCGGCTTTCAAAATATTACCAGTTTTCTACAAATGGAAAAGACATAGTTTTGTTTATTGTTCCGACAGTTTTGTTCTTTATTTTTGGTTTTTTTGGAGGCCGATCCATCGGCATCGGTGTCCAAGGGTTTTTGATTTCAGGTTATGCATGGGGGCTTTCCCTTCAAATAACGAGAATAGTTATGTTATTGGCTTTTGAAAGAAAAGAAAACATGCGTTTGATGCAAAGCTGGTGGGGACCGAATATTTTTCTTATGCCAAAAGCACCAAACATCAACGTTAACCGTTCGGATGCAGCTACCAAGAAAGAGTTATCAAATTTAACCGTTCGCAGTTGAGAACCTGAATTTGAAGAAAAGCTTAGAATCACACGTTAAAGGTTGGCTTCCCAAAGAGACTAGTATTGCATATGCCAACAGATCATTAAAGCCTCGCTGGAGAAAACCTCAGTGGATCGCCTTTACTTTGGTTGCTATGATTGCTTTATCTTATGCATCCTATGCTGGCGTGCAAACTTATATGCGTTATAGCAATCCGCGGTTAGATGTTACAGCTAGCTATTATGAAAAGTCCTTGAACTGCACCACAGCAAATGTTGGTGATATTGTTGAAGTGAGTGTTCTGGTAGGCTGGCATGGTTACGTGATTCCAGAATTTAAGCGAGAAGTTAAAATCGTTGACCCCTATCCCGAAAGCAACTTTGAACTCGTCGGTGGAAACAATACCTACCAGTATAACGGTATGGGTGGGGGCAACCAGTTCACTTATCGGTTAAGGGTCATCAGTGATGGCGGAGCAATACATCTCGATTTGCCAAAACCATTGCTCTATCTAGACGGCTCTGGGATACCCCTCACGGGTACAAGCGCAGTTTTAGAATTACAAACGGTTTCAGAATCGGAGAGTTGAGAATATGAAGTATAAGACATCAATTGCAAATCTCCTAACTTTGCAAATGCTTGGATCATGAAGCTATCCTGCAAGACGGTCACATAAATTGTTAGGCTGTCCTAATTGCAGCCTTTCAACCTGAAGGAACTTTACTTTACATGTCCAAACCAACTCAACAATAAGAACATTGGCTTAACTCTACTCTATTTCACCCCAAGTAATCACGGCAAACCTTGTAAGTGCCCATGCCAACCTCGTTTCTCGGTGACATTTTCTTGAATTTCTTTTTTCCCAGCTTGTTTACTCTTTGGCTTCTTCAGCTTATATGTTTACGAGTATCATTGAATGTTCTAAGTCTCGTTAAATATTAACAAGCGGCAAATATTCTGAGGCTTCTGTTCTGCGCAAAAATCCTGAGCATAGTCCTCTCCAACCTCATTTTACAAAAAATAGACCAAGAAGAGGCCTTAAAACAGAAAAGGTCAAGAAGTGAATATGTCGAGCTGCATTTTGAAGATATTTTTTAGTGCCCCAAAGGACTGACATTAAGAAAGCGCAATGGTCCTTGACTACTTTTTTAGTCAAAAAAGCCTAAATCTAATCAATCACTAATCAAACTCTATGCGACAAGGATTTGCTTCATTACATAAAGTCCTAAAAGACGAAACAAGACAAAGAATACTGCTTACACTAAATGCCAGAGGAAATCAATCATACTCGGTTTTGCGCCAAAAACAGTCAAGAAAGTTTTATTGGAAGCCTTTAATCACCTTTACGCGAGTAATGTAAACATGGGCAAAATCATCAAGGAATTTTTCGATTTACTCCTTATCCAATTTCTAATACTCCTATTTATTCCGACTCTAACAACGGCTGAATCTTCTAATGACGGAATCAATTGCATGTTGTCAGTAATTAGTCCAGATAGTAAAATGCCTTACAATAACACACTGCCTTTGAACATCAATATGGCATGGACAGCAAACACAGTTGTGCCCTTCATGTACTTTAATATTAGTTATACCCTTGATGACAGCTCAAAAATCTCAATCGCTCAGGGCAACAACCCAAGTTTTAATTCAACAGCACAAGGGACTGCCCTGCATTACGAATATCTGGTTTTTCCACCAGGCAATACAAACACAGCCATAAACATTGACATTTCAACGTTAACAAGCGGTGCCCATAAACTTACAGTATTCGCTAAAGGAGAATACAACGTTAATAATGACTTCATATTCCCCTACCAATATCAATCTTCCCCAATTTATTTTTCAGTTAATTATCTTGCCACTTACCCAACTGCATCACCAAGCCCAACTCCAACGCCTACACCAACAATAACACCCTCTCCAAGCCCACCAGAATTCAACACAAAAGTTGTTGCATCTTCAATTGAAGTAACAATTAAGAACCAACCAATAACAGCATATGTAAACACAAATGGTAGCAACCCAAGTCTCCACTATGGCTTCAGACTCAAAGACCACGAAAAGATTCAAGACTGGAATTATGCGCCAATATTCTACGTCGGTATTTCATCTTATGGAACCTACTATAAAGCATCTAACTCAGACTACACAGTAGTATCTTTTCCGTTGGGAAGTTACCCTTTGACAGGTATATTGGGTAGTGGACAGGTAGACCTGCAAGTCATGGCACTCGTTGGAAATGAAGTCCCAACCAATTATGAGAATGGAACAGTATACGGATTTTATGGAGCTACAAGCGTTTGGAGTAACACACATACAATTGCCATCCCTGTAAGTTCATCGCCAACTGTCAACACCGGTCAACATACCCCACAAGGAGAGCCTTTAACAGTTTTAGTTGTTGCTCTGCTTGTCGCAGCTGTTATTATTGCCTCTATAATACTTTATAGAAATCATCAAAAGCCACAAGTTAGCGCACGCCTGCCATAACCTGAACATTAGCCAAACAAACATACCTAACAACAGACAAGAGAGTAAACCTTCAATTAATATTTGGGTCTTTTCTGAGCTCGAGAACACGATATGTACAACGAGGGTTTGGACTAGACTTTAGAGTATCAGTCAGCAGCTTCTTGCTAACCTAACTTTGACCTAACCCTAAAGTGCAATATAACAAAGAGCATAATGGCAAACAATGGGAAGATTATGAACACAGATAGCTCTGGTACTGAAGGCGTTGCTGAATTGGGATTGATTGTGGTAGTTGGTGTTGGCGTATTAGGATTCAATGTTGGATGAGTGCTTGGTATGCCAGTTGGTGAAGCGGATGGAGTGGGAGTTGGGGTTATTGTAGTAGCATTAGGGTTGGGTGTTGCCGCAGGGTTTGCCGAGGTTAAGATTGGTAGGATATTTACGGTCCCCAAGTTAAAGTCGTTTTTATAGTCATAGATAGTTTGGTTTATGGCTTGAAGGTCGGTTGTTCCCCACCAGTTATTTGGTAAACTAACTTGCGAAGATATGCCCGAGAGTTTTACGTTGTAGGAGTTTCCGTAAATATTATTGTTAGTTATGGCTGGCACGTTTTGACTTCCTACTTGAAGGCCTGCAGTATTGTTGGTAACTGTATTGTTCTGCAATGTTGCTTTATTATTTTGGGCATATTGTATGTTAAGCGAAATTCCGATTGGGCTGTTATTTATGATGTTTCTTTGGATTAAAGTGGAAACTGGTACCCCATAATCATCGCTTATTGACAAGGCACCGATATAACCCGAATTAGGGTTGTTGCTTCCAACGCTAATTATGTTATCCTCCACTACTCCACCGCCTGCCTCGATTGCCAGACCCCCCGTAATTATATTGTTTGAAATTTCTGGCTCTATTACTGAGCTGCCATTGCCTTGATTATAAATGGTGCCCGGGGTGTTAGGGTTCTTAATAACGCCAAGCCCAGATGCAATTTTGTTGTTTACTATTATGGGCGAGGCACTTACTGCTGTTAATCCTCCACTAAGAAAAGTGCTGTCGCTAACTTTTATTGGGCTTTGCATTTCCAATCCTGTTTGGTTAAAAATGGTGTATTCGATCAGTGAGCCGAAGTTTCCCTGCTGATTCCAGCCTGTACTGGTGGGATAAAACCAAACGGCAGAATAGGTGCCAAAATAAATGTGGCCTTGCACGACGCCGTTTATGTGGATGGGATTGTTGCTTGTCCCTTGAGCCGATAAGGTTCCATAAACGTCTATGCCGTCCCCTATAAGCCCAAGGTTAAGTGTTGCCCCCGCTTGAATTATCAAAGTGCCATTAACTCTTAAGTAATAGGCGTTGAAATTGACCGTGGTATCAGCGGCTATTGTTAAGGTAACGCCGTTGTTAACTAGAACGTTTCCAATAAAATTGTAGGGACCATTAGCTTGTGTCCAAGTAGTATCCGCTCCAATGATATAACTTACGTTTGTGCCACTTTGGGCTAAACCAAAAGGCTGCTGATATGCTAAAACGCCCAAAAGTAGGAAAGCAAGGGTAAGAAAAATAGGTAAGCTTTTGCTCATGATTAAATAAGGAATGTTTTGGCGATAAAAGCCTATCAGTAAAACTTCCTTGACTAAGTTAAGTCAAACTTTCTTGACTCCCTGTTTGACTGAAAAAAGCACCTAAGAGAAGCCTTAAACTCTTACAGCTTCTTCTCCGCTAAAACTACGTTGTGGTGCTCGGTTTGGCTATTTGTCCAAAATGTTCCTCTCAACAAATCAACATTAGAAAATCTTTTATGCAAAAAGAATAGACTTAGATTGAACCTTGATGAAGAAATTACTAACATTAGAAATCCTTGTTGGTTTGTTGACGTTAATAATGACTATCGTAACCATGTATCCTTTCGGTTTGTTTGGCATACGAAATGGCGGGATAATTCTTGTTTTTGGAATCATTATTTCCGGGATAACGTTGCTTATGGTGGGGGTTTTTAGGTTAACCAATGTTTTCTCACATGGAACTTTAAGCTTAGCTCAGAAAATCAACGTTGTTACAAGCGTACTGGTGGTGGCTACGGCGGTCGCTATATTATATTTTCAAATAACCGCATCAGGAAGCAGCTGGCTACATTTCTTGTTTGGTGCCGGATTACTAAGTTATTCAGTGGGTCGGGTTATTATCGGAGCGTTTACAAGGGAGCATGTTTTAGATTTAAGGGCATTTAATTTGGCAATAGGTATTGCAGTCTGTGTTTTATCAGTAATCGTTATTCTCTTTCCATTGGTTCTTATCTCTTCAATATCCGGTACCCAAACATACATTCCCTATGGATATCTTACAAGAATAGCTCTTATCCTGATAGGGGTTGATTATTTAGTATCAGCAATCCTTGGAATGTTCCTGAGAGTGCAGGAAACTCAAGTTTTAGATGCGAAAAGTGTTGAGCTTACCAAACAGGTATAGTTGATTCTATAATCTACAATTCTTGTGGCGAAGAGAAAGGAATTTAATGGGTCAAAAAGTTAGCGCGACGTTCTCAACTATGGGTGCCTCACTTAGAAATAAGCAACTTGAAGGAACGTCTAAAAGGAGCCTTGAACTTTGCTAGCTTTTCTCCGCTTATGCAACGTTGGGGGTGTTCTGTTTGGTTTTCTGCTAGATTGTTCTTTGCCAGAAATAAGCCAGAAGCGTAAGAGGCACACTCTTATCCTCCCGTTTAGATTCAAAATTCATGAAGCCCGCTTTCGGATACGCTGGCACATCAACAAAATCGAATCGGTGAAACTCGAACGATTGCACTTCTGAAAATGCCTTATTTTCGGCTATGCAAGGATGATTTTCCCAGTTAGCATCTAAAACTTCACCGCAAACGCTGCAAGTATCATAGTGGGGAAGGATGGCAGAACTAATTGGACCTAACTCGCCAGCTTCAAGCATCGCTAGGACTTTATCATCGATCATATCGACGGTGCCCAATGCATAGTTGCCCTTGTTCTCAAAAGCCGAGAACAACCCAACGTTGATACTTTCCTCATCTAGAAAATGCCCCAGCTGATAGTCTTTACCCATTCCCAAGGGCTTCTTTAGCAGCGACGGCAAAGCCTCATCGAGCGCTTTTTGCGTAACTCCGCAACGGTTACGATTCCGGCTAGTATTCATCAAATAGAACACTGCCTTCTTGTTGGCTGCATCAAGCCGATGCAAACCTGCAATGAAGACTAGTTCATGGCTATGCTGTTTAGACAAACTCTCTTCCTCTTAGTTACTGTGCAATCTGTTAAGCTGGAAACCGAATCAGGAGACATTTACAATTCGAGGGAAAAATGGGGTCAATCGTGCTCACTGATAATTAGAATTAAATAGATATTAGCACAATAGATGCGTGGGTAGGCGAGTCGCAGATGAAGAAAATGAATATCGCCGTAATTTTTGTCGTAGTTTTATTAGCGCTGATTTTATCAGGCGCATTCTCCATTCACTTGGCAAACACTCTCTCAACACCGCTGAAAGCAAACATAAGCAACGAAGTGGTATACGCATATGTCGGACACCCTACCGCCAACAACGTAGCAGGGCTAGACTACACCAATTCACAAACAAACCAGGCTTACACTTTATCCTCATACATCTTCATCCTCAAAGTCACAAACAACGGCGCCCAAATGGTCAGCTTAACCGAGTTCAGAGTCTACCTTGCCCAGCACATAACAGAAAACCAAATCGGCTTAAACGACAGCAAAGGCAACCCAGCCCCCGGCGCTTTAGGTGGACCCTCCTTTGAAATAGAAAACACCATCATTTCTGACACGCGAGCTGGTCTGCAGGGCGGCGGCTTCAGCAATTACTTGGATGCTGGAAAGTCAAGGTTGATTGCACTCACAGGCATAGTTAGTTTAGATTCGTTTTCACAGCGGTACCTTCAGAACGGTTCAATGTCGATTTGGGGAAGCGTAACGGGTCAAACGGGCTATGCAAGTGGACAAAGTGTGTGGTCTGCCCAGAGTGCATCAGCAAACGATGTCAGGCAGGTTGCTTTGCAAGATGTGGGCGGCGACTACCTTTACAATGCACTATTAGGGCAAAATCAAACTCTGACGATAGATGGTCTTGACGCCACGGTAAACCATAACAGCTAAAATCGTATATTCGCCGCCATCAGTTCTTGTGTGGTTTCGTTCTCTCTTTTGTGAGACGAAGCAAAATTTTTTGTCTTAATCAGTT
>CAVUAM010000007.1:0-23827 GCA_963739495.1 Candidatus Bathyarchaeota archaeon
CAAGTCGAATAAATGGCCACATTAGAGTGCTAAGCCTATCTTGTATGAACCATCGTTCTTCCCATAGAATAAAGGGCTTTCTCATTATTTTAGAAATAAAGTATGCCTCTACAGTTGAAATATTAGCGGCGTCACCAGAAATGAAAACATCAAACCTTTTTTTTAATAAGATGAAAAGGTAAAATGATCGGAACTGAAAAATTCGACACCTTCATATTAAATGGAATCACATAGTTTATTTTTGAAGAAACTTTCTCCACATAGGATTGAATGGCATCAAAAAAAAAGTAATATGAATATTTTTCGGAAAGCAACAGAAAAAGTGGTATCCTATAATGTATATAGTAGTTATGAATAAATGCTATTATTAATGATTCTTTTCTCAAAGCATGTCACTGAATACTTGTAATAGCTCAACATACAAGTTTGTTATGTTCTCAGACGATGTCATAAGTTGAAATTCAGGGAAAGTTTTTGGTCGGCCGAAAGATCAAAGTGGATATAAATGCCTTGTATTATTGCCGGTTCTGTGTGTCTCCAATCATAGTATGACTAAATCACATTTGTGTTAGTCAATCACTTTTCAGGGTGTTCTTTCCAGGTTTGCCCTAATCTTTGACCTAAACAGGGCCAAATAGGGAGCCATTTTTTGTGGTGGATTACTCTTTGCATTACAGACGAAGGCTTTGTGTTATGGCCATGTTCTCTCCTCTTTGTTGAAAACAATTAGGCTCATGAAATCACTCTATTGATATTCTATTAAAATCAGAAAGAGATAGAAGTTTTTGACAAAAAGTGACAAACTCTTTTAAGATTATTTCATCATTGAAATTTTTTAAGAAAACCTCTCTGCTTTGAATTGAGAGATCATTTACGACATCCTGATTAAGATCAGCGACAAATTCTATTTTTTCTGCAAGTTCTTTAATATTTCCGGACTCAAAAAAGAAAACGGTCTTGCAACCCTTTGCTATCTCAGGAGAACCACCTATATTTGACGCTATAACAGTCTGCATTTAAGAATAGTCTCACTAATAGCGTATGGTAAAGGTTCGGACATATTGAAGGAAATACTATAGCTCTAAGCTGTTCATAAAGTTTGTTTAGAGAACAGATTAAGTTTGCCATAAAAGATAATTTCTGCATGTTTTAACGATTCGTTGGCGGGTTTAGAATCTCGCGACATATTAAACTTCGCTGCATGAATCTGATTCTTGTATTCGATAGTGATTTCGTTTAGAGCCTAACGCAAAACCTGAAAACCTTTCAGGGATTTGGCCCGCCCAAAAACCCAAAATCATTACCTGCAATTGAATTGGATGGCACCGATAGGTAATGGATTATATATAACCTTAATTTTTTTTTCTAATTCAGGGATTTTGTTGCAGATAAGTAGTTTTTGTGCATTAGATACACAAATGATCCCGTCGCTTAATAAATTAATCTTTTTAGTTGAGTGCCCAAAGTAGAATTGAGAAAAGTCGAAGGATTGCGCTTTTAAGGGTCTGCCTGAATTGCGCTCGTAAGCAAAAATGCATTTTGTTGAGCAGCGAAGAGGATTGGCATATTTCTTTTTTTGAGAAATCATAAAGGCTATGTACTGGACATACCAATACGTAATCATGAAGATCAACTAATACGGGTTTGCCATATGCTTTGACTATGGGTATTGCAGAAAACCAGTATCTGGGAATATAAACAATGTCCGCCCAAGCCATAAGCTTCTTTAAAAATTTGAAAGAGGAACACCAAAGTTTAACAGAATTTTATATTTAATGATGCTGTTACCATGGAATAGAGGAAGGCGGCAAACTGTCAGTTTTCCATCTAAGGTAACATCTTTTTCTGATGAGTATCTGTTAGTAACAACTATTACATTTACTCCGTTTTCGCTTAGTAATTTGGCGTATCTATAGGTGGCTAATTCAGCCCCCCCACCATGAGGATAAAATGTCTCGCTAAGAAAAAGAATATTCATTTTAAACCCTTTACAACTTGACTGCCCTAACAATGAAAATTCAAGATTTAAGTTAACCCTGAGGTAATCTCAAATAAATAAAGGTCATATCATGGAAATTTAATAAATCATACTCGAATAGGAATTCCGCAATACGGGGGTTCAATGTAGCCAAATAATAAATGAAAACTTCTTAAGTGTCTATCTTAAGAGGAAATATTTCCTTGCGTTTCAAAAAATACTAATTACAGAAAATAATTCGTTAAAGCTTAGGAGCCGCCGTTTTTTGCGGGTCTTCATCTAATAATTGATTGTGGGTTATTTCAGCTAAAGTTCCAAAGCTTCAGAAAATAATCTAAAACGACAATTAAAAATTTCTAGTTAAGTAAGTTTTGACCTATCAAAGAAATGAAAAACCTAGAACTTGTTAGCATTTATTTACCAAATTTTGTAAATACATTTTCTCATACATTTCTGCAATGTCACTCCACGTAGGAACGTCCTCTTTGATCGGAAAAGTTTTTCCCATCAAAGGACATCAATGCATCACATATTTGTTCAGGTGTTGGGTTTGACGGTAAAATGATCGCTCTTGAAAATTTTTTGAAAAAGCTACCCCACGGTTCGACAGCTACTACAGGTAATCCAATTGCAATAGCTTCCAAAACAGTTATGCAGAAGGCTTCGGATTCTGAAAGGTAACACATAACACTACATTTGGACAAAGTTTTCAAATAGTCATTTCTTTGCATGGGTGCAAGAAAAGTGACATTCACATTCAATTCCTTAGCTTTCTTAACAAGAATTTCTTTTCGCCTACCTCCCCCAATTATTAACAAGGTGCTGCTGGGATTTTTCTTGTTAACCAGGCTCATTGCTTCGATTAAGAGATCAACTCTTTTGAACCCTCGAAAAGAGTCCTGAATAAACTACAGTAAATTACTAGGCGGATCCCAATTATGTTTTCGAACATCTTGAGACACGCCGTGAGGAATAAGAAAGATTTAACGCCAAATCTTTCATCTAATAGTTTGGCTTCATTGGGAGAAATTGAGTGAACAATATCGTAACCGTGAATGAATTTTTTTAAGATTGGTCTATAGAATTTCCATGCAAAATTAGAATGTTTGCTGAACCCTACGTCGTGGAAATGAGGTGTTAACACGAATAATCTCCAATGAGGATTAAATTTTCTCACAAACCACACTGTTAGTGGAATGAGGGAATGCACTACATGAACATGAACGACATCAGCTTTGAGTCTAATTAATGCCATTATTAAAGAAAGGGTTGGAACATTATAGGAATTTGAAGGACTTAAACCAAGAAATCTTCTTAAAACATAGCCATCCGTTTTCTCTGTTTTAGGCAATGAACTGTGCAGGGGAACGAGCGTATATACTTCAACATCATGTTTTTTCGACATTTCAACTGCCACTTGCTCAACCACATATGGGACTCCACCAATGTACGGCTTGTAGCTGTTGGTAATATAGACTATTTTCATTCAGCAGATGTCTTCCTTGCTAACATTTAGGTAAAAGAGCAATTAGGAAAATTTCTCTGGACTTAGGACGGCTGATTTAACTCAATAGCTTGCTTATAAATTAACGATGTTTTGAGAGCTGTTTTGTGCCAAGTGTAATTCTTCTCCACGGTCTTTCGAGCTTTATTTCCTAAATTGATTCGCAGGTCAGGGTTGTCCAAGAGAAAGGTCACTGCTTCCACAATGGCTTTAACTGAACCAGGTTAAATTAGCATCCATTAACATTGTTCTCAATTATCTCAGATGGACCACCAACATTGCTAACGACAGTAGCGAGTCCACAAGACATAGCTTCAAGAAGGGTCAAGGAAAAACTCTCAGAAAGAGAAGGTAAAACATAGATATCAGACATTGCAAA
Source organism: Candidatus Bathyarchaeota archaeon (assembly GCA_963739495.1). GTDB lineage: Archaea > Thermoproteota > Bathyarchaeia > Bathyarchaeales > Bathycorpusculaceae > Bathycorpusculum. The sequence goes on from CAVUAM010000007.1 coordinate 3,862, forward strand.
CCATTTAGCTAAAGAAACATGGTTTACGTTTCCAAGGAATGAGAAATTTTCTTTTTTTACTCCGTATTTGTTAAGTTCTTTTATATAGGGATCTTTGTCTCCGGACCTGTCAGAAAGACAAAGATAGTATTTGGGTTGTTCTTTAAGAATAAGAGGAATAGCTCGTACCATGTAGAGAATACCTTTTTTAGCGCTTATTAGTCTACCTACAAAAAGTACAACATTTGTATTGTCGCTTCGTTTTTTATCTAAAGGAGTAAATAGACTGGTGTTTACGCCATGCGGTACCACAAAAACATTCTTTTCTAAATCTGGATGGTCTTTTAGCAAATATTTTTTCATCCATTCTAGGAGGAGCGATGTGGTAAATTGCTCTAGCAAAGTAAAACTCGTCAGCTAAACGCAAGAAGGGATAAATCAATAAGGTCATTTTCTCGGAGAATTCAAGATCACGAAAAGCAGTCTTGGGAAGACTTGGTGCCTTCCCTTTGCCCTTTAATCGTTGTGTGAACAGTGGTTAGAGTTGGGATGCGACTTTTTCGGAGTCTTAGAAGAAGGTCGGGCATATGAGCGGAATGAGAGTGAATAAGGTCTAATTTCTCTTCTTTAACGAGCTTTGGAACAAATCTTAAACAATCGTATTGAAATCGTGCATTATACAGAAAGGTGTCATTGGCGATGCCAACAAAGTGAATATGAACATTGCTGCCAAAATACTCTGAAAAATTGTAGTTCAACGTTGAAACATTCTTATCGCCATAACCTTTTCGAACAAGAGTTACAAGATGAACTTCAATATTTTGATCCAGATTCTTGATCAACTCAACTGTATATGTTCCAACGCCGCTCCAGGTTGGAAGGAAATCTGGCGCAAGCATGCAGATTTTCATATATAACCTCATTGTATGCTTTGGCAAAGAAATTCTGATAGAATCTTAGTCTCGAGACTCTGAAACTGGATGTGAAAGTATAGTCTTAAAACATTGAACGGCTATAACGAATCAGGAAGTTTAGGCGAAACTGAAGCTGAAATCAAATCAAGAGGTCTTGCGCAATTCGTTATTCTTAGTTGAGAGAGTATGGGCAATCTTTGGATAATTATTTGTATTGATTCTAAGCGATTTTTGTTTATCTGAATCGTCTGTTCTTAGGAAAATGTTGAATAACATAGCGAGACTTTTAAAGCCATCAAAGTTTACTAATTTGGAGACGCCCTGTTTTCGGTAAGAATATGGAATGTAAATTTCAGTGAATCTACGGGAACAATTGAAACTTAAGCAGGTTATCTCTATCTCAACGGCGAAACCATTTTCTTTTAAGTCGATAGAGTCAAGAACTGACCGTCTGAAGGCTTTTTGCCCTGTCATTATGTCGGTAATTTTTATGTTATACATGAATCGGGTGACTATAGATAAAATTGAGTTTCCTAAGAAGTGAGAAAGACTCATGCCTTTTGGTCTGCTGCTAAACCTTGAGCCATAGACTATATCCACTGACCCATCTGATATTGGCTTCACTAATGAGGGAATAATTTCGGGTAGGTATTCTAAGTCTGCATCTTGAATTACAAAAATCTTGCCACGCGAATAGTTGATTCCGGTTTGTAGCGCCGCTCCTTTACCCATGTTATTTTTATGTCGAATATACGTTACGGTGGAAACGAAACAACTTTTTCGCCTGTACGGTCCGTTGAACCATCATCTACAACTATAATTTCCACTTTGCCCATAGATTTGCAAACTTTGATTAATCTTTGTAAGACTTCACTGATGGTTTTTTCTTCATCATAAGCAGGTATAATGATGCTTACGTCCGGTTCGACGATTTTTTCTGCATATGGGTTAAGGCTCCATTTATTTGATGATAAAACTTCTTTTTACGAACAAACTCAACTAAAAGTTTTTGATAACTATTATTGTTGTTTGGTTTTTTTTACAATTTGATAGACAATTTAATTTAAAAACTCATGAATTAAGGACCTGTGTTGTTTTGTTTTTTCCCTAAAATATTCGTCAGCTCTTCGCCAGTGTTCTAAGTTTCCAACATCGTACCAATGGTTTTGTGTTGTGAAGGAATAAACTCTTTCTTTTGCATTCAACAACTTTGGTAATTCCATGCCTGCAATGTCTTCTCCTGGTTCAAAGTATTTCATGACTTTGGGTTCAAATACTGCAACACCTATCCAAGAAGGCTTTTCTAACTTAGGTTTTTCAATAAAGCCTTGAACAGCACCGTTTTTGTTTATTTTCAAAATTCCAACTGGAAGTTTAAGTTCCATCGTATATGGAAGCGTAGCCACAGCTTTTTTTGCTTTGTGAAAACTAACTATGTCGTTGAAGGAAATTTCGGTGAGGTCGTCGCCATATCTCAAGATGAAAGTGTCTGTGATTAACCCATGCTCTTGTGCACAAAGAGTTCGTCTTCGGTGCCAGTAGGTTCACAATTAACACTAAACTTTATGTCAAGATCTCTGAATTCATACATGAAATTTGATTCATCCTTTTTGTTTATACATAAAACAATATCTTTAAATCCCTGCTGGATGGCGTCTTCAACTATCCATCTTACACAAGGTTTCCCCGCTACCGGAATTAGGCACTTTGGAATCACACTGGAAAATGGGAATAGTCGTTCTCCTTTTCCACCAGCCAAAACAATAAATCTTGTATTGTTCTCCATTTCATTAGACCGGATTTAATTTTTCTAAAATTAATCGAAACTCTATGTTCAAATTGCAAATTCTTTTGTCAATAATAAAAATGCAAAAATTATTCAGATGCCGCATTAGATTGAAAACAATATTTTGTCCTCTCTCCATAGCCAACTCCACCCTCTAAGCTCATTTTTTCCATTGTTAAATGTCCTATTTATTATAATATGGAAACTATAGCAATAATTTCAATATTTAACAGAAGATCAACCAAAATAAATCAAAATTAACTGTTATGACTTACGATCCCTGTTAAGACGACGCCACGACTCTTCATTGAAAAGCCAAATCCCAATTTAATTACTTGATGTCATCTTTTCTATATCCACAATTCATAAGATCCATATGTTGTAAATTAATAGCTAGAATCTATGGCAATCAACGAATATAATATGCCGCTTAACAGAAAGAAACGCAGCAAACTCTTTGTAGTTTTAATTGCACCCATACTCGCAATTGTCTTCATGGTCGGTTGGAGTCTCTATTGGATAGGAAGAGCAAATCAGCCAAAGGCAAGGCAACCACAAAAACCAATCAACAAAACAGCCACAGACCAAAACGAAATCGAACTGTTTGTGATTCCTCAACAAGAACAAATGTGCAAGATAAACCCAGTTCAATAGGTTGGCTCAAACAGAAGGCGTTTCACTATTTCAACGCAATGCTTCAGTCCAAGTTTCTTCTCGCCCAATCTCTCGCATATTTAATGGGATTTCTATAAAGCTAAAACCATTTATTTCTACGAGGCGATCAAACACTGCTTCAATGTCCAACGCAATTTCTTTGGGAAAGCACCATAACTCGTGCTACCTAATCAAGAATTTAGGGGGTTCGGGTTAGATTCAATTGAAGATTTACATAACGATTGTTAAACTCTACAGATCCTGTCTGTACATTGTAGATCCATAATTCAAAGAATAGTTGATATGTATATTTGGTGCTGTTTGAATTCCATGTGGCGGATTTTTCTACGTTGAATGTTTGGTCGTTTATTTTTAGGGTGTTGATTTGTGAATTGTTTCCTTGGATTGTGGCTTTGGAAGCTGAAAACTGCAGTAGGCTCTGCCAATTTGTGTTGTCTGGGATGGAGAAGTCGGTATTCGTATAGGGGTGCGAGGGGGCTTGGCGTTCCAAGGGTTGTATTGGGTAATTGATCAGTTGCATTGGCAAGCTTCACATATAAGACGTAGTAAGTTGATGATCCCAAATGGTTTGCTACATTTACGTAGACGGAGTAGTTCTGGCCGATTGCGATGTTGGATGGGTAATTTTGAGCCATTTGATTTGGACCTAAAAGATAGAGCTCAGAAAACTGTTCCTCGCTTGGAGGACGTATAGCACCTGCAATTGCTGGAGAGGCAATAAGTAATGCGCCAATTAAGCCCACAGCAACAAAGATAAGTTTGTATTCGCCAAGCTTCATTGATCAACAACCTCGGGTTTTGCTTCAGACAGATTCTTGATGTATCTCCGTTTTAGCCATAGCCAAACCAGGGACAAAACTTCAATTAACATTACTATGCCAACTATTGTGAAAACTATTGTTAACCAGAAGTTGTTTTGACTGGAGACTATGGCGTTTTGTTTGGCGTTTTGAGCCTCGATTTTGACTTGTTGTGCAATTGGGAGTACGCTGTCGGCTTGAGTTGCAGCCGTGTTGGAATCTCCAGTTCGGTATGAGTTTTCTGCTTGAGCCAAAATTTCGTCGGCAGTATTTATCTGTGCGAGTAGATCTGTGACGTTTGCGCCTGCTGTTTCAGCGTCTAAAATTGCGTTGAAAGCCTGGTTAACTGCTGTGTTGGCTGCCTGCAATTTTGAGGCGGCTAGGTCGGTTTGGGCAATCGCCGGATAGACGCCTAAAAGGCATGTGCTCAGCATTAGCAAGACCAGTAAGATTATACTTGAAAATTTATAGTGAGTGCTCAATTGTTTTTCTCCGCAATAAAATTTTAAGTTAAATCAAGGATTCTCAATTATTTGGAATTAATTTGCATGTGTATACCTCTAAAGAAGGCATCTAATAAAACAAAATACCGCACGTCAGAAAGGCTGATGGCATTAGAGATCATATTTCTCTGTTAGAGATTTTTTGTAAAAGGATTAATAGAAAGTTTCTATCAGGATTCGTCTAAAGATTTCGAAGCCGTTCTTTAGGCCCAGTTTTTTTTCGCCTAATCTTTCTCTATACTTTATTGGGACTTCGACGATGCCGTATCCTTTTCGCTCCACATACCGGTTTAGCTCTACTTCTATATCGAAGCCTTTTGATTTCACTTTCCAGCCTCTAAGAATGTCAGCGCGGACCACTCTTAGTCCAGTTAGGGGGTCTTGTAGTGGAATTCCGCTCATGAGGTTGTATGTATAGGCTATGAGTAAGTTGCCAAAATGAAATACGCGGTGTAGAGCTTCTGGTTGTGCGTTGCCGTTGAGTCGGTTTCCGCTGACCATGCCAACGTCTGGGTTCTCCTCTAGGAGTTTTATCATTTCTGGTACGCTCTCGGCGGGATAGGTGTAGTCGGCGTCTGTGATTACTACATATTCTGCTTCTGGATCTATATTCTGAAGGCCTTTGGCGAGAGCATTACCTTTGCCTTTGCCGTCCTGGAAAGCGACGGTTGCTCCAAGGTTCGTGGCTATCTCTGTGGTTCTATCTGTGCTGTTGCCATCGACGACGAGGACTTTGGCGTTGTCGAGTGTATCCATCATTTCTGTGATGGTTAGACCTATGCCTTCTTCCTCGTTTAGCGCAGCTATGATTATTTGTGTAGTTAAATTACTCTGCAATTTTCTGTTATCCCATTGCTGTTCTTCTCTGTTCAACTGGCTTAGCTCCATTCGTTTTTACCACAAGAGAACAGTTGCTAACTTAAGATATAAGACTCTACTATTAATACTGAATTATATCGAAAACCGAACTATCCCAAATCCATCTCAGGCCTAATCGGAACGCTCAACCCATACTTAAGGCATAACCCTGCCAACCGCTCTTTTTCAGAACCCAAAGAATCCATCATCTTCTGCACTCTATCATAGCGTTCATGAAAATGCCTATACTCTCTTAAGAACTCTCTACCCAATTCAGTCAATTGATATCTACCGCTTTCAAGTTGGACAAAACCAGCGCCGCCTGCAACTTTAAGATACTTCTCAAGAAGACCAAAACTCAGGTTTGCCTGGATCATTATATGAGTTTTTCTTGCACCAGAACTTGCAGCCTCCAAAATAGCCGCAACAATATCAACGCTATCACGATTTTTACCCAAACAAACCACCATAAAAAATTAATTCAATCTAAAGACCCGCGATAGGCTAATTTAGAGATTACACTATCCAATCCCTTCCTACTGGAAGCAGACATGAATAATCACCCCTAAATCGGATACATTGCCCTTGCTTCTTCCTCCCCAATATGCCTCTTTGTAGTAGATGAGTCAGTTCTTAAATATTCTGCCTGTTCACTTTTTATATAATAGCAAATACAACCGAGAAATGCGCAGCTCCAACACACCAATGCAACAAGAATAAAAACTCCGCCCTGAAGGACTAAGCCTGACAAAGCAAATAGCACCAGAGCAAGATAACCTGATAGGTACACTTTTTGTCTTGCCTTGTTGTTGCGAACCAAATTATTAGCCGTTTATTGCCCATCCCTTAACCAGATAGCCAACGAGTTTACATATAAGCCATATTACCAAAAACGATACATCAAACAAAACAAATTATCAACACTCCATTATTATAAGACACATTTTCCACGATAAACATGTGGCAAAATAATTGAGTAATCTGATAAGAAAAGTTATTTTCACATATATGCTATGCGCATAGTGCCTGCTATGACAAAAGTTATCTATCTTTCTGAGAAAGTTCGTAGTCTGTTTTTCTATCTACAAACAAATTAACACTAGTATAATTTCAATTAGCATAATGCCAAATGTACACCTAACAAATTTTCTACCATCTAATAGTAAGTACATACCTTCTAAAATCAACTAAAGTCAAAACGCTCTAAAACTTGGAATACTATGGTTGTTTTGGTTGGACTGGATCGATGACTTCAACGTCCAATTTGTTTGCCAAGCGCCTGAAGATATCATCGTGAGAAACAATTCTCTTTATATTCTGCAACTTCATGGATGCAATTACGGTTGCATCTCTTCCCCCTAAACCTTCATCGTACGCGTACGCCAGAAGGGTTTCGACAGTCTGATTCAAAGCTTGCCGATTAAAGTCTGCGATATCGATGTTGCTTAGATTAATGAAGGTCTCTATTTTTTTGCGGGCGACTTTTTCTGTGAAATGCCTAACCAGGTAATGCGCCACTTCCATGACTATGACAGTGTTGCAGGCTATTTCCTGGGATTTTATGATTTCCCGCATAACATCCCGCACACGTGCATGCTCAGGAAGACGCGCATCAAAATAATAGCACCAAATGTTAGAATCTACGAACAGCATTCTCTCACTTATTTTTCTGCTGGTTCCCACATTTTCTTTAGGTTCAACGGATCCATGATGGGAGCGCCTTCCTTGATGCAGCCTTCCATTTCTTTAATGAACTCTTCAGATGAAATTGGGGGCATGATAACTATGTTTTCTTTCTCTATTTTTAGGCGAGCTTTTCCGCCAACGTGCAATCCGACTTTATCTCGAATTGCTTTGGGGATTTGTACACGCCCTTTGTGGTCAACAGTTACTTCTTCAGTTGCCATTTTTTCCCACCAAAGAAAGTCCCACCGTGGGAAATATAAACTTTACCAAAGTTTAACAACCACACAACCCGCAAAAACACAAAAACAAAACAACAAAAACCAACCTTCAGCAACCATATTCTATCAATATTTTTGAAAGAATACTGGAGTTAAGGATTAGTCTTATCGTTCTCTATCCTCTCGAACAAGAACGGTAGAGCCTACTTCTGTTTTCCTCTTTTCAACTCTTGACTCCATCTGCTGCACGGTTTTCAATTGCTCAATTTGCTTGACTCTTTCTTCACTCATTACTAACCAACTCGAGTTTCGCTTCATATAAACTCTTAATATGACCCCGCTTGAACCGTATCCTGCATGAATTTATCAGGACATACATATCGGTCAACCCATTGTGAAAATCAACCGTAACAAATCAAGTTGCTCGTTTTTTACTCGTAAATGGATTTTCTTAACCCAACATCCAAAAGAACTATGGCAGATTCGCTCTTATCTATCATGTAGATTACACGGTATTTTCCCGCGCGATATCGCCATAACCCCTCAAGTCTGCCGCTTAGCTGTTTTCCTGCGTAAGGATGCACTATTATTTTTTCCAAAGTCTTAAGAATAATCTCTCGGATTTCTTTTGGAAGTTTGCGAAATTCCTTTTTGAAACTTTTGGTGAAAATCGTCTTGTTATTGCAAACTTAGTCCTTCAGGAGGGCTTCTCTGATTTTCTCAGAACTTGAGAGGGTGACGCATTCTTTATTCTTGTATTCTTCAAGACTTCTTTCAATTCTCTTTAGCCCTTTTTTATCTGAAAGCTCTTCTAGTGTAGCCAGAATTTCTTCTATTCTGTCAAAATGTTCGTAGAGCTCTTTTAATAGCGGACGAGGAATTGAAACTGTTTCAGCCATAGCAACTCACCAGTACCGATATGGAAACTGGAGGTAATAAGTTATTCTAAAACAACTTTTCAAACCAGGTTAACCTTGGCTTTTATATCTTTAATTGTGTAAATGTCAGGTTCTTTTGCTAAAAAGTTTCTCAACGAATTTTCATCTTTTCTTATTTTGCTATCAATTTCAGCTTGATGCTCGTAGTAGTAAGAAAGAGCGCATGTACTTGTTCGAGTTTTAGATGGGGGTGAGCATTCACTATGTCATCTGGCGTATAGTTCATGTATTCATATTCGACTGCTATATCTAAAATTCTTATGCGCGTACCCGCCACTGTTGGAGAGCCTCGGCATATTTTTGGATTGATTTCAACGTAGGGATGCTGGGTTTTTGTTTGCAGTCTACCACACATACTTTTCAATGAAGAACTGGAAACTCTTAACCTTTATCATAAGAAGGGTTGAGTCTGTTTTTGTGTTTCTCTTTTCAGCTCTCGAACCTATCTGCTCTATTGTTTTCATAAGTTCAACCTGTTTGACTCTTTCTTGAAGGAAATTTCGGATTTCCACACTTCACTCCGCGGGGTTTTTTTTCCATTTTCTAAGCCCCTAATTTATCTTTTATTTTTTGTTATTAGGAAGATACCGAGAAATATGTTCCGCAATCACTACATGTGAAACATTCCAAGCGAAACATGTAGTTTTCTAAAGTTTTCTTTGGCTTAGAATTTTCTTTTCCACATTTAGGACATTTAGCCAAATAAGCCTGCCTTCAAATTCAATAGCCAAATCATGAAGCATGAAAATTATTAAAATATATGTTGGCAACAGCTAGATGTAACAAACAACCATAAACTTGCTTTTTTGCTAATGTTTCTTTTCTTGCTTGTTATGCTTGGACGTACAAAAAAGTTATTAGTCTTGCGAACAGCTAAGGACTTGAGGGGAATTTCTTGGATAGGAGTCAAGCGGTTGCCTTGCTTAAGGAATTGATTAGGTTAAATCTTATCCAACCGTCTTTTGTATCTGTTGACAAAAATAAAAAAGGCACATTTAGCCTGAATTTCAAATGTAACGGCAACCTTCCAGAGATAAGTGCTTTTTTAATTGGTAAAGACCTCTCCGTCTCTGAAGATAAAGAAAAAGGTACATGTTCCATCTATTCACAATAAAGTTAGGTACGGTTTTGCTCTCAGGGAAAAAAACATCAGCGGAGTCGTCAGAAGATAAAAGAAAACCTGCCTGAGGTGTTATTGCTTAAAAGTTGGTTGCGTGGAGCCTGACTATTTTTCTAACGAAGGTTTTGTAGGGGGAAGTTGTTTTTTTGGTCTTCCTCTTAGGTGAGTATTTGGACACATTCTCGTTTCATACGAATGTCTTCCTTTAACCCACATTTTTAGAGGAACTATTTCGAATTCGCCATCTTGACTTTTCAAAGCTATTGTCGTCTCGTTTTCTTGTTGAGAACAAATTGGAGTTATATTAATTAAACGTATCACCCACTTACATGGAACTAAAAAGTTCTTTCAATAGCGACAAATCTGAATTTTGCCAAAAAACATTTAGATCTTAAGCACATAATAATCAAGTATGGTAAACCTGAAAAATCTATCAGCATTTACTAAAGCTGGAATTTTGCTGATACTTTTGGGTTTCCTTTCATTAGCAGTTATGGACTTCATTTGGGATGAAAGTATACAAGCAACACTTTACCTCATTCCGATCGGATGTTTCATTTGCAGTTTTATCGCCTTCTCTTTTGCTGCGAAAACCAAAGATAATTAATCAATCGGAGTCAAAACCGAATGTTTATCCGAAAGCTGATTCAACTGTTGACAGGTTTATTGAGTCAGTTGCTGTTACAAAATGTAAGGTGTCCCAGAAGCAAAAATAATGGTACCAATAACCAATATCGTTATCCAAAGAAGCAAAAGCATTTTTCCTAATTTAGAGTTCTTACTCCAAATGAATGCTGAAACCCAATACATTGGTAGAATAATAATTGCATATCTTTGTATACTATTTGCCTGCGCATAAACCACCACAAACACTAACATTACTGCAGCAACAAGAGTCAAAGCCCAATATTTGAGGTCTCTTCGCTTATCCAAACCCAATACAAAGTCTCGGACGGAAATTCTTTCCTTAAAAAGATAATAAATAATCGGGACTGAAATAATAATTCCTTCAATCGTAAAAAAGAGCAGTAACCCCGCATTCTTGGATAGGAAATCTATGGTTATAGGATAGTTGATTGTAGGAGTCCAATACAATTTTTGTGCCAGTTCTCTAACAGGAAAGGCTCCCGTAACAATGTAACCATAGATGTTGAATAAAATATATGGCAAGAATATGAAGAAGGATTGAAGAATAGCTCTACGGTATTTGCGTGTTTGCAGTCCATTATAGATGAAGGGCACTGAAATTATAAATCCACTGCTTCTAGCTAATCCAGCAAAGAAACCAAATATGGTTGATTTTGCTGTTTGTCCTTTCTCTAATAAATAGAATGCTGAGAGTGAGAGCGTCATGAATAGACTTTCGGAGTAAACTGCTGAGTAAAAGAAAGAACTGCCCCAGAAACAAAAAAACGCAACGGATATTAATACTATTTTTTTGTTGTTGATTAATAGTTTGCTTAGTTTGTAGAAAAGAATTACGCATACTAAGAAAAGCGCGTTACTTACGATGAAGCCCGCTAACGTTGTAGCCGTAGTGAGTGGAATTTTTACTGTTCCAAACAGAAATGCACCACCTATATTCATTAGAAACGGGTATAGTGGGAAGAATGCCCAGTTGCCACTTGGCAAGTGATTTATCACTGGGTACCCAAATAGGGCTATATTCTGATACCAGCCTCCATCAAAAGTTCCAAAGATATCTAAGTAGCTGTTAGGAAATACAAAATGTTGGATTGCCATGTTACTAAAGAATGCAAAACCAACTGCGCTTGATACTAAGACTGTAAGTCGAGATAAGAGAGCGATAATAAGAACTATAGATACTTCGTTAACTCTGTGATTAATATTATCGAGTCTCCGTTTCATCTGAATCTTTTATATTATGAAGAGTAGGTTTTAGTTCTTTCTTTTTTAACTATCCTTCCAAAGTTTTCCTATGTGCTAGATACGTCAGCATGAATCATCTTCGAAAAACAAACTTTAATATTGTTTTCCTCAAATTCAGATAGAAACTAACAGCCTTTACATCCTATCCAAAAAATATTTTACCAGTCGTCCCAGTCATGGTCTGAACTCTGAATCATAAAATAGCAATTTGGTCGTTTCTTATTTGAGGTCTATTTACCGTTTAGCTCTTTGGGGGGCAAACGAACTGTGAAGGTGGTTCCTTTGCCTTCTTGGCTTTTAAAAGAAACGTTGCCACCCAGTGCTTCAGTCATACGCTTGATAACAGCTAAGCCGAATCCTTGGCCTTTCGATTTAGTCGTAAACATCGGCGTAAATAACTTACCCTTCACCGCTTCAGGAATCCCAACACCTGTATCCTTAACGTTTATGATAGTATCGTTCTCTTCTTTGTAGGTATGTATGATTAGTTTTCCGCCTTTTGGCATTGCTTGAACAGCATTGTTAACCAAATTGTACATGATGCGATTTAGGAAAGTAGAGTCAGCAACAACTTTTCCGGTTTCCAACTTAACGCTAACTTTAATATTCTCTGGCAAACCATTCTTTGAGAGCAAGTTATCAATTATAAGTTTCAAGTCAGTTTCTTCAAAATGTGGATTAAGAGGCCTTGCAAAGTCTTGCAGATCCGCAACAATCTTGTTAATGTAATCAACATTCTTCTCAATTTCTGATAGGCTTTCCTGAATGTTCTTTTTCTCTTCCCCTTCAGGAATTGCAGCCAACTCTGTTTTAGTCAAATATACATCGCCAGTTATAGCCTGCAACGGATTGCGAATATCATGACCAACCATACCAGCTGTTGCACCGATGGCAGCTAAACGCTCCGCATCCTTTAGCTGCTTGGTGCGTTCTTCGACGAGCTTCTCTAAATTCTGAGAATACTCCTCGAGCTTGATCTGCATCTGCTTCCGATCAGTTACATCCACGCTCGACTCAAGAATTTCAACCATTTCACCTTTGGCATCAAGTCTACCCATCCACCAGCTTTGAACAACAACCTCCCGCCTACCCTTAGTTGTATGAACCAGCTCCCCTGACCAACGCCCACTGACCTTCATCTTTTCAATAATCGACTCGAATGGTTCAGAAAACTTTGTCTTCAGAAGCTTATTTGTCTGTTGACCAACAGCCTCATCCTTGGTCCAACCGTAAAGGGCTTCAGCACCTTTACTCCAGAAGGTAATTGTTCCGTCTGTTTTCCTAACAATAATACCGTCGGGACTAAGATCGATTAGAACCGCCTGCTTTGCAAGAGCTTCTTCGTTCCTCTTGCGCCTGGTAATATCTCGGTTTACAGCAACAATCGCAACTGGCTTTCCCTCTTTATCCCTTATCAAACTCACTGACGAAAGAACATTTACAGGTGAACCATCCTTTCTGATTTGAACTGCCTCACCACGCCAAGAACCATTTTCCATAAGTCCTATCGCAGCTTTCTTAACACTGCCATCGAGAATTACCGTTTTTAAAACATCTATGGTAGCTCTTCCAATTACCTCAGCTTCTTTGAAGCCATAGATTGCTTCCGCAGCCTTGTTCCATGTTTTAATCTTGTAATCAAGATCAGTGGAAATAACGGCTTCAGATAGGTTTTCCGCCAGACTAGAAGTGAAAGCAAGGGTTTCTTCAGCTTTCTTGCGCTCAGTTATATCATGCAACGTTTGTATCGCACCAATTATCTCACCACTCTCATTTCGTAACGGACAATAACTGTTGCTCGTAATCCAACGGACACCTAAATCAGTTCGTTCAATAAGGTATGTTTCATCAGTTCCAGATTCGCCTCGGAGTGCTTTTGTTGCAGGCCATTCTTCAACAGGTACAAAAGAACCATCAAGGTGATAAGCTCTAAATATTGTGCCTAAGGAAGCGATGCTCTTTAAAACGTCCTGTCTGTCTTTGAATTTGTTTATTCTCGTAAAGGCATCATTGAAATCTATAACTTGCCCTTTTTTATCTAATATGAAGACTCCTTCAACCATGCCGTCAAAGACATTCTCAAGCAAACGTTTGCTAGAAGTTAACTCCTGCTCTGTTTGTCTACGCCGTACAATCTCCTTCTCTAAATTTTGGTTACTCTGAGTTAGTTCAGATGCTTGTTTGGCTAAACTTAGCTCGCTTTGTTTTAGATTGCGGAACATGAGGTCATAGGGTTTTGAGAACCCAGTTTCTACCAGAGCTTTATAGACTAGGTAGAATGAAAAGAAGTTGAGCAAGTGTCCCATCGTGTTAGTTATACCGTGGACATCGGTGTATAGCGTAAAGGTCATCTCTGTTGCGATGGCAAGCGCCAGCCCCAGCATTAACCACTTGAAAACTGACTCGCTAAATTGAGCACGGTTCCTGTAGAGTAACACCATTGAGAATGCAAGGATAACCGAAATAACATACTCGCTACCAATCTTAAATGCAGTTAATCCAACGTTGTCAACAAAGGCTTGAGGGAAAATATTCCAATAGAAGATTGAAAGGATCACCAGAGCAGTAACTATGGAATAACCAAAAAGAACAACGATCGACTTAGTTTTCCGGCGAATAAACAAGACTGGAATCAACATTGAAAAAGCAAACATATACCGCATCGCAATCCACAGTTGAGTTGCCAAATTAGAACCCACTTGTGGAAAAACGCCCATTCCACTATAAGCAAGAGTGTGAAGCAAATCTAAGCCCCCGATAAATAGGAACGCTATTCCGACGAAGGCAAGGTAATTGTTATCCATCGTCTTTCGGCTGTTCCAAGCGATTGTAAAGATAACGATAGCAATTACGGTGGTGAATACTTCGATGGTGCTATGGAAAAGCAGATAGTTATATCTGCTTAAGAAATAAAGACCGACAAGACTTAGGACAAGAGCAATCCAAAATAGAATATTCTTGACTAAAAACAGACGTGATTTCGGTAATTTCTTCCCTTGCTTATCCACAGAGTCGACTGTTTCCTGCAAGTTAGCTAAATTCCTCTAATCCCCATTTTTTTATTAACTATATGATCGAACATTTTAACGTTCCGTAGATCAACGATAGGCTATTCTAAATTGAAAAGGCTGTATCATAAATTCAGAGCATTAGTGCAACCTCTGAAGTTTTTGAAAATGCAACAAACTTAAAGTTATGACGGTTGGTATTATCATTATTTAGTGTGGTCTGAACCGTGTATATGCCCTGAAAACCTTCCAGAAGGTCAATTTGAGGTCGTTTTCGTTGGTTGGTTGATTAAAATTTAGTCTTTCTCTCTTGTGTTCATTTACCTACGACTACTCATGTACGACTACGTTCATAAACGTCTATGACTGCGACTGTTCGCCCCCGCCCGCGTGTAAGTCATATTCCTGTTGGAGTCAGTCACTCTGTCAGTCACACTGTCAGCCTGTCACTGTCAGTCAATTCCTTCAATTTCCTATGTCGATAGACAGCAAAGCTAACAACAACAAACGTAAAGGCAAACCCAAGCGCCACAAAATAGAATGCTGGAAAACTGGAATTTGAGGCCTCTTTTTCTGTCGCCTTCTGGGCAGACGATTGAGCCCCATTCGTCGTTGTTGTCGTGGGTGTAGGCTTCGGCTCAGAATGAGCGTTGCTTGCTGACGGAGTTGGCTGCAATTGTTGAGGAGAATATTCATGGTTTTGAGTATAATACGCTTGACCAGGAAGGGATAGGCTTTCACTTAGCGGTACAATACTCATACTTATCCTAGTAATCATTGCAATCCAAACATTGCCATTAGCGCCTGGAATTACTAAACGTAGGGTCTCAGAGAGGGGAAAACCGTTCATAGCATACGCAACGATGACATCTTGTCTCATTGCTGTGTCGATTGGTATGCTGACTGAGTATCCGTCTAGCGCTCCAAAATCTATGGATAGAACCGTTTGGTCTAAACCCGCAACATTAAGTATGTCTGAAAGTTTCACTCCTTGCCAGTCCCCATCGTTAATTGGCATGCCGTAGCAAGCAAGGTTGGCGGAGACAGCGGTTTCTGGCAAAGCCAGAAGGTCCTCGTATGTCATGCCCATTGTTGTTCCGTTGGCGGTTGTTATTTGCAGGTTCCATCGACTATCCGCTGAGGTTGTCTGGGGGATTGTGAGTATGACTATTGTGAAGGTTAGAATAATCACACTTGCCAGAATTCTGTGTTTCGTATTGTTTCCCACAATTATATGACACATGTCATACTTTTAAATTTTTGCATTTAGATCAGACTTTTTATTTTGTTTGTTAGCGAACGAGCTAACGATCTACCTACCTAACGAACGACCTAACGAATACGTGGGAGAGAGAGATATTAAGAGAAGAAGAGAATGGTAGAGTGCGTAGTTGTTGTAGGTAGTGATTGTTGAAGATTCAGAGAGAGAAAGATTGAAATTTAGTCGTGGGCTAAAAACATCGCCATATCGCTGGGTTTCCGAACCAACCCACTTTTTACCCCCGCAACCCAGGAATTTTCTAGTATCCACTTATCCATACTTCTTTAAGGCATTAGGTTTAGATGTCGGTAAAGGAAAAATGGAAGGATCTTGAAGATTTCTAACTGCTTCCGCTACAATGAATAGTGTCTAGGGTGCTAGTGTTTAGATCACCAGAAGAATTAGCAAAACCGCCTTGAATGCGTGCTAGATCAAAAATTGCTGGATTCTGCTGGTTTTGCACATTAAGGTAGACTGAGTTCCACCAGACGCTGTGTCCTCCAGCAGTGTAAACAGTTACCTTATACGCCCCATTTTCTGGCAATGGCAACGCAAGAGTTCTGGTTACAGGATTCTGGTCATTTCCAAGCCACGGAGCCACGGCATAATTTGCCTCATAACTTTGTCCAGTATCTAACTTAACTGCAACGTATCTTACAATCTGATCCTGATACCAATTGTTAATTTTCAGCCAGCTCGGATACACCGTTCCCTGAGTGGCAACTTGAGATGGTGAGGGTGTTGCTGTTGGGGAAGTGTCTGATATCAGATTACCCAAAGATCCTGTAGTTAACAATATGATAAAAATAAAGCCAAACACCAAAACCAGTGCCAGTATGGGGCCATATTTTTGTGGATTGCCAGATGTTCTTTTCATTCGGATATTTGTCTTTGGAGATGAAATAGTGGGGTTTGCAACAACTCTTTCGCTATTTCTAATATTTTTTGCACCGCAATCTGGGCAGAACTTTACATCTACTCTAATTTCAGCGCCACATTCTGGGCAAAATGGCAATTGGAGGACCTCGTTATGAGTATAAAACACGGACTATAACTTAAATCTTATTAATCAATACACAATATTTTAATATGCTTCTTCTAAAATTATCAAAGAAAAAAAGGTTGCACGGGGATTTCTGCATTCATCGAGTGTTCGAGGCAACAGCTGTTAGAGCGTCGGCGGATTTTTCCTTAGAGATTCCCGCATTTCCTCTATGATTTTTTGGTTTCTTTCAAACTCCATTTTTTCTGCTTGCTTTCTATGCTTTGCTTCTAAATTTTGTTTATCAACTCTAGCGTTTACTCTTTCCATTAACAGCATTATTGTTTTGATGTCTTTTTGGAAGTTTTCCAGATTCGTAATTAGTGTAATTGTTTTGTCTTCTACGTCAACTTGATAGCTTGTTTGGGGAAGGGGTTTTGCCAAACCTTGTCTTTTTGGGGATACAGGCGGCTCAAAGAAACTTTTTACTTCTTCTTTGAAAATTCCCTTCCACTCGTCTTCAGGTTCTTCATCTAAGGAAAGGGTAATGCAAAATGTATTGTATGCCCTTTTTGTTATAGGTAAAGTGCTAGGATTGATGGGTTTCAAGTTAACTTTTCTAATCGCCCGTCATTCCGCCTGAGCCACCTGGACTACCTTTTGGAGATTTTGCAGTTATGATGTCATCTACGCGAAGGATCATTGCTGCTGATTCGGCTGCGGATTTTATAGCTTGCTCTTTAACGACAATTGGTTCGATTATGCCGTTTTCAATGCTGTTTTGCAGTTTTCCTGTAAACACATTAATGCCGATGAATTTGCCATCTTCTTTGTCGTGCACTTGACGTAACTCTATGAGTATGTCGATTGCCTCTAAGCCTCCGTTCTCTGCGAGGGTACGCGGAATTATTTCGATTGCATCTGCAAAAGCTTCTACTGCGAGTTGTTGCCTTCCGCCTACTTTGGTTGAGTATTTGCGTAATTCTTTAGCAATTTCAATTTCGATAGCCCCGCCGCCGGCGACAATTTTATTGTTTTCTGTGACGTCTGAAATTACTGACAATGCGTCGGTTATTACTCTTTCAGCTTCGTCGACCATTCTTTCAAGGCCTGCACGTATTAGTATGGCTACTGAATGGGGATCTTTGCATTTTTCAACGAAGATCATTTTGTCGTCGCCGATCTTTCGCTCTTCTACTAAGCCCGCAAAACCCAAGTCTGCCGTCTTTAGATCGTTTAAGTTGGAGTTTATTCTTCCGCCTGTCGCTTTCGCGAGTTTTTCCATATCTGACTCTTTGATGCGCCTAGCGGCTATTATGCCCTCTTGAGATAGGTAGTGTTGAACTATGTCATCTATTCCTTTTTGGCAGAAAACAACATTTGCGCCTGAAGCTTTGACTTTCGTAACCATCTCTTTGAGTGTGCTGTCTTCTTGGTCTAGGAAAGCTTTCATCTGGTTAGGTTGGCGTATGTGTATTTCGGCGCTCATTTCGGTTTTTTCGATCTCTAGTGCCGCGTCTAAAAGTGCGATTTTCGCGTTCTCTATCTTTCGGGGCATCCCGGGATGGACTATTTCTTTATCTACAATTATGCCTTTGAAGAGTTGCGTCTCTATAAGGCTTTTTCCAGTTTTTTTCACGAGCTGTATGTTATCTATGTCTGCTATCGTCTTGTCTTCATGTTTCTGGGCTACATGCTTTATTGCCTCTATGGCTATTTCGGCAAAGTGTTCTTTGGCACCACCTACAGCTTTGCTTCCCATGGCCGTTAAAGCAACTTTCATCATTATTTTTTGATCCTCAACATCAATGGCCACCGCGTTTTTGGCTATGATTTCGATTGCTTTCTGTGCTGCCTTGCGATATCCTGCAACGAGCATCATAGGGTGGACGTTCTGATCTAGTAGTTCTTCAGCTTTCTTGAGAAGTTCGCTGGCTAAAACAACGACGGTTGTGGTTCCGTCGCCTACCATGTCATCTTGAGTCTTGGCGATTTCAATCATCATTTTTGCTCGTGGATGCTCCACATCTATCTCTTTTAGGATTGTGGCGCCGTCGTTTGTTATAGTGATGTCGCCTAAGGTATCCATTAACATTTTATCCATACCGCGTGGCCCTAGAGTTGTTTTTAGTACCTCACCGACCACTTGAGCGGACATTATGTTGTTTCTTTGGGCTTCTTTGCCTCTGCTTCTGGTGGTTCCTTCCTTCAAGATGAGTACAGGTTGGCCACTTTGGGTTTGCGTTAAATATGCCATATTATTTTTTCCTCAATATTTTCCGTTAATATTTTTTTGGGATGGTCAACGTTTTTAGGAATTGTGGGACTTGCTCATATCTTAGAGACGCGCCGAATAAGATTTGTTTGATCAGTTAGAAACTGGAGACTTGGCTTTTTCAATTGTTCCAAAACCGATGACTTGCATTTTATATATTGTGATACGGGGATTTAAACTCGTCACAGTTTAGCAGTAAACGAAAATAGCGTCATTGCTCCCAAAGCTGTAAGCGGAGATTTGCATTCGTTCGCAATTACGATGAGTGCTATTTTTGCGACATTTGTAATAGGAGACGTAATCGCTACACCCTGGAAGCATATCTTTGTAAGAGTTACTGAAATTCGTTATAGACTGATGGATAAGTTTTTACAAGAGCTAAGTTAAGACGCAATACGTTTACGTAGGGGGTACCAAAAATCCAGTAGGTTCCTTCTGTATTTTGGTTGACCAGTTGGTTGAGCATCTCTGTGGCTATACCTGTGGCATTTTGTATTCGGGGAATTATTTCAATGACCTATTTGAAGAGTTATGTCAGGGTCTACTTTCCCGGAAGCAGAATCATTTCGGGGGTGGAAAGAAAGGGGTTGGGTGAAGTTTTGTGCAATCAAATTCGAGCCGACTGCTTGACCGTTGAATTGAACAATTTCTCCGTTAGCCTGGTTTGGAAAGAATACTTGGGCTAGACCGGTGGACTAGAAGTGGAAAGGCTATACCGCAGATTAAGAGGGAGAGCAACGCTAACGATATTGCCTGCCTCAAATGCCATTTTTGTTTTATTTTTGTTTGCATATTTTTTTCACCGTTATACATGTAGGAACAGAAGAAGCAAATCGATTAATTTGATTCCAATGAACGGCACGACAATGCCGCCCACCCCATAAATCAACGTGTTTCGCAAAAACAGCGACATAGTATCAGACGGCTTGAACGCTATACCCCTCATCGCCAATGGAATGAGGAGCGGAATGATAATTGCATTGAATATTAAAGCCGACAGCACAGCAGTATGTAAACCGAGACTGAGTACATTTAGGGCTTGCAGCTGTGGAAAATGCGGCGGCAAATAGTAC
>CAVUAM010000008.1:0-43164 GCA_963739495.1 Candidatus Bathyarchaeota archaeon
CAGTCCATTCAACATACATTAAATGAAATCAGGCCAACTATTTTGCAAGAATGAAATTGGGTTTGCTGAGGCTCTGGAACCAAATTCTAGGAGAAAAGAGGAAATGCAAAACCTCTTTTTTGATTGCAGCTTCAATGACATTATTTAAATCCAGAGCCTTCTCAGCCCCATTTATTCTCCAATGTATTCAAAAACAAAAAAAGGGAAAGATAGTTGTTGTTTGATTTTCTTATGTTCGTTTCTTCGTGACTAGAAAGCAAGCACTATGCCGACTACTGCAATTGCCACGATTATTCCGATGATGCCTGGTAGAAGGTATGTGTCAGCAATTGATTGGATTGGTACTTGATGTTGGCGCTGGTGTTGCTGCTGGTTCGCTTGCGTGAAATGCTGTTGCAGCGTCTGATGAATAGTATGATCCTGTGCCTTCAAAGTTTGCAATGACTGTGTAGTCTCCTGAAATGTCAGGGGTCCATGTTAAGCTGTAGGTACCATAGGCGTTGCTTACTGCCGTTCCGATTGTCCTGTAATTGCCGTTTGAGTCAACGACGTTAATGGTAACTGGAACTCCTGTTAAGTTGTTTGGCATTGGCTGCTGTTGGTAGACTGCTTCCATGAACTGCGATTGGCTTGCATCAGAAATACATGGTAAACCATTCGGGAAGTTTGCTGCTACTGCTTGCTGCTGCGACCCAGCTGAGATATCAGTGACTGTGCCTTTGATTATTATAGGACTAGCGGTAGTGACACCGACACTAGGAGCATCAACTGTTAATTTGCTTGGTCCTCTGCCATATCCATAGATCTGATTGTCATAACCATTGAATCGAGCTAACACGCCGTCTGCACATGCGGTTCCACCTACAATTTCGAAGTTAGAGTACTGAAGATAAGTTCTCCTGTAGTAGCATTCAAACAGTACATTTTTGCACCTTTGAACACCGGCGGAGTATAGTCATGACCAGCAAAAAAGTATAGTTTGTCATCTGTGCTAACACCGTCATAGAAATTGCCGAGTGGCCACGATCCATAAGGAGTATTGTAACCTGAACTTCCGGCATTCCATCCCCAAACAGTTTCACCTGTTTTAAGGTCATATGCATATACTTCTCCGCTAAAGCCCCAAACATAGAGTTTGCCGTAGCCAATAACTGCTGGTGAAGCGTAATCATAGTACCCAAATGAACTGTTCTTTGGTTGTGTTGTCCATAGTTCTTCTCCGCTTTTAATGCTATAGCCGGTCCATGTCATTTTCTGCAAATTATAGGTAGTATAGGTTCCATTGCCTGAAATTGCAGATGAAATCTGATCAGTTGTCCATGCTGTTAGTGTTCGGTTCACTGGACCCCATATCTTACTTCCGTCAGTTGCACTGTAGCCTACATCAACGCGCCAACCACTACCCGCCCCACCTGGGATACTAGGGGATGACTGTGACATTACCACGACATTATCAGAGACAGTAGAAATGCTTAGGTCTGCTGCATATAGTAGCGGTCCATTGGTATCCGTCATTCCAGTCAATTGTAGCTCCCTGCGGTGGGCGCCATATTTCTTGAGGACTGAAGGCGGCAAATACATATTTTCCTTGACCTGCTGCGATGCATTTGCTCATATTAAACATTGTCAGGCTAGTTCCAGAAGAGCTGTAACTTAATAACTCGCCGTTAGGTCCCTCGACTTGCGTACCTTCGGTAGCATTTGCGATATCAAGTATCCATTGTCCTGTCATAGCATCATACATCGACCACATATTTGGTGTTGATCCGAATAGGAGGCCAAGACCCTGGCGGGGTGGTGCGGTGAAAAGATATGCATGACCGCCATATTGGTTGCCAGTCTTAAAGTTGTAGATCATTCCACATCTCAAAGGATTACTAGCGTTTACGCTCCAAAGCGTCTGTCCCGTTTTTAAGTCAACGGCAAGCAAAGGTCCTATGTTATTCGCAGCGCCAGGAAACTGAGTGTAGTAGAGTACGCCATTAAGAATCACTGGGCTAAACTTTGCTTCATAGGCAGTACCTGTCGCAAACAAACTTCTGTCTTCTGAGCCAAATTCGCCACCGATTTGGCCTCCAAAAGCCGCAGACTTCGTCCACAAAACGTGAGCGCTGTTGGGAGCCTCAGTGTATGGATTAAAGTTGCCCTCTTGATTATACCTGCCTGAGTCTCCAAATGTTGTGGCTGCGAGTCCAAGCCAGTTTCCTCCTATCACTGACCATTCACGATTCATCGAATTAATCGGACGAGTCCAGTACTCCGTTGGCAATGGATTTGCTGAAATACCCGACGGTATTGGCTGCTCCTGAACGGTAAGCGTCGTCTTAGCGCTGCTTTCAGTATAAGTATCATTGATAAAGTCAAGCCCATCCATAGGACCATATGGGTATGGGTTCTCATAGACAATTGTCTGTGTAGGGAATTTGCCTTCAAAAGTGTAAGTGCCAACTTGGTCAGGAACAAAAGTAGTCCATGTTCCACCTGGCGCGTCAGAGTCACCCATCTTTAGGGTTTCAGTGTCTCCATCTGGTTTTGTAATAGTCACTGCCATGTTATGCCAATGATAACCCCACTGGGCGATTGAAGTCGGCGGAGTTTTGTCAACCCAGAAGTTAATGTAAGCAGTCTGCCCGACGCCCACTGGGTTAGGCGCAACATTGATGAAAGCATATGTTTGAATTGTCCATGATGGCGTGTGCGCAGAAGCTAAAGGGTTGTCAGAATTGGGAGAGCCATTGCAAATATCAGAACTAAAGTCACGATGGGCATTTTGGTTTTATTGATAGTATTTAATTTTTTCATTTTTTACCTCGGTTTTAGCAGTGCGTCAGTTTCTAAAAAGGTGTGGTGACGGAAGGCTTCAGTCGCAGTCATGTTAGAGCAATTTGTTTTACAAATGGAAATCATAGGAATATAACGTCGGACTACGCCTGCGCTTTTCTAAATTTTTTCTATATTCCCAACAGGCGTAGAATCCTTGTAAACACGCCTAAAATAATCCTTAGCCAATGCGATTAGATGAGGATTTGTAGAAACAAGATGTGGTGATTCGAGAAAATTTGTATTTTCGGATGAAGCAATGCAAATCCAAACCTTACGATCATCTTCAATCACTATTGGGTTTTGCGGAGTGAAATCAAGGTATCTTAATTTAAAATTTGGATGTCGAGTAAGCCTTTTTAATCCCAGTGGTAGCGGGTTTACCTTGCTGGGCTTTTCCACGATAAAAGTCAATTGCACACCTCTGTTTAGGCAATTCCAATCTTCTTTCCCCCATAGAGGATCAGTTTGCCTGATCGATTCCAGTGTCATTATAAGGTCACAGCTTTGTGTTCGCATTTTAAGATGTCATCCTTTATTTCTTCAATAATCATTTCTGGCCTTGGAACAACAAGCATTACATCGTTGGTCTGTTTTAGCCTATTCTTCTTAACTTTCCGTTTTAGAAGCAGATTTGCGTCTTTCTCAGTGTCTGAAAGCTCATTTTTTCTTCTTTCGAGCAAAACTCTTGTGACCGCTGGTAGGGAGATCGCTTTAAACTCCAAAGGATTTGTGATTATCCGTTTTACTAATCCCCGCCCCTCGAGCACGCAGAGAACTCTATATGTCTGAGATCTATCCGTTTGAGTAGTTTCTGCTACAGTTTTTGCTGTGGCCATCTCGAACTGAGAAGCCCTAAGTAAATTTTAGCTTGGGATGGTGATAAACCTAATTTAACTAGAGTCTGAATTTCCTTTCCGTCTAATGCTATTGCAATTCCCCTCTATGTAAATCGATGCTCTGGCACAATAGACGCTTTTAGTATTGCTGATAGAGCGTATTAACGTTTACTAGTTTTATGCAGTACATTAATTGTTCCAAAACAATGCAGCACCGTTTTTGAGTGATTAAAGGGTCCTTAGAACGTTTTGTATTGAATCTGGGTTAGCTATGATTTCTGGAGATTCTTTAAGAAAAAAGAAAATACAAATTTTCCGAGAGGAAAAGAAAAGCACAACAGCCCAAACCAGAGCCCCACTCAGCCCTATCTTTTCTCTTCTCCATTTGTTTTTTTAAGGAGGAAAATGGGGTTTTGCGGGTGATATCTCCACTGTCGCAGGGGTTCAAATCCCCCCCAGTCCACTTTTTATAAGTAAAGTTATAAACGGTATGTATCCGGATCGTTTGCATCGTAAAGCAATCTTTAAAGGAGCGGAAAGCAAAGTTAGTAGCTGAGGAGTTTCGCTTATGTCGCTTGAGGAAAACGAAGGACGGCTTAAGTTGAATTTTAATCATCAGGTTACCTTTGACTTGTCTATTGAAAACAGGGATTTGAATAAACCCATGCAAGTTAGCATTGGGGCGGCAAGAGAAATTTATTGGGAAATGAAGGCTCGACTTGACGAATTAGGCAAGGAATTGGAAAAGCGAAAAGCACTTGAAGAAGAAACAGAGGAATGAACAGAATTCTGAACCAATCGTTATAAAAAGAAAAAGAAGAATTATGCGGGAGATGCTTGAGGCGTCACCACATAAGCCATATAAAAGCTTAAACCACTTAACCACGCCTTTACACACATTATTTAGAGACATCAAGCACTAATTGGTTTTTTTAACTACGGTAGAAGGGTTTGCTGAGGCTCTGGTTTTATAGGAGAAAAGAGCAAATGCAAAAGCTCTTCTTGAAACTACAGCTAAATCATAAATTGTTACCAAAGCCTACTCAGCCCCAACTTTTCTTTTCTTTATATTTTTAAGGACTAAAAAAGGGGAAAGATTGTTTTTTGTTTGAGGTTTTTTATGGTCGCTTTCTAAGCAACAGGATTGTCATTAAAGCGCCGACTACGATGATTGCAACGAATAGGCCTGCGATTGCGGGTATGAAGTATTGGTCAGCTATTGATTGGATTGGTGCTTGTGTTGGTGCTGGTGTTGTTGCTGGTTCGCTTGCGTAGAATGCTGTTGCGGCGTTAGATGGGTAGTATGAGTTAGTGCCTGCAAATGTTGCGTAGATTTTGTATGCGCCTGCGATATCTGGAGTCCAGTTGAATGCGATGGTTCCCATTGCATCGCTTGTGGTGGTGCCGATGGTTCGGTAGTTGCCGTTTGCATCTAGAACGCTTAGGGTAACTGGAACGCCAGTCAGATTGTTTGGCATTGGCTGCTGCATGTATACCGATTCCATGAAGCTACTCATGCTGCTGTCAGAGATGCATGGGAGTCCATTGGGGTAGTTTGCAGCGACTGCTTCCTGTTTTGTGCCTGCTGAGATATCGGTTACTGTGCCTGTGATGGTTATTGGTGTGGCTGTTGTTACTCCTACAGATGGTGCTGCGACGGTTAGTTTGGTTGGTCCTTTGCCCCAAGCGTAGATTTGGTTGTCATAGGAGTTGAGCGTTATCATAATTCCGTCGACGATAGCGGGGCCACTGTTAACGTCGAAGGCATCTATGCTCCAGACAACACTTCCGTCGGTGATGTTAAGAGCAAGCTGCTGCGCTTCATGGAATAGTGGTGGACTGTACATATGGCCTTCAGGCAGGAAAAGTTTGCCGTCAGCAACCGTTCCCACGTTGAAAGTCCATAGAGGCTCTGCACCATATGGGGATTCATAGCCGCCGCTGGGGGTTTGATAGTGCCACTTAAGAGATCCATCTGCGAGATTGTATGCATAGACGTCGCCTCCGTAAGCCCATAGGTATATTGTGCCATTAGCGATAACAGAGTTGCCTCCAAGTGAGCTGAAAGGTCGAGCATTTGGAAGTGTTGTTGGTCCCCATACTTTTTGACCGGTTGTGAGGCTAAAGCATGAGATCGAAAGTGCGTTTTGTGTGAATTCAACATAATGCCCATCACCTGCAAAGTACGGGCCTGCAGCACCAGATACCACAGTGTACGGTATCTCAGTTCTGTTAACTATCCATAGTTGTTGTCCTGTGTTGGCATTGTAACCTGCTTCGATTTGCCAGCCTGTCTGGTAGCCTATGCCTCCGCCCATATCGGATTCTTGCATGTAAACCACGCCACTGCTGATGTAAGTTATGCCAAGCCCGTATAGCCCATTAGCGAAGTCTATAATTGGTGTTCCTGAAATGTTGTTGGCTAATGGCGCTGTCCATTGAATTCCTAAGCTGAAGTTTATTACAGCGTTTAGAGGTGGTCTCCAATTCCAGTTGTCCGGTACATTTGGACCGCCAGAATCGTCTGGAACAGCGAGATTGATGCATCTTGTGGAGTTCCACATACAGAGTTGATTACTAGAGTCGACAAAGTAACCTATTAGATTGCCACTGTCATCACTGGTAAGTGCTAGCCCGGTGCCAGGACCGACTGCTGCAACGGGGACATCAGTGATCGTCAGTATGTAGGTGCCCGTCAGAGCATCCCACATCTCTAATGAGTTGCCAACGGCTTGGATGCAATTTTCGTACATGACTACTGGGCCTAGAGGTTGACTCCATAGGTATGCAAGACCACCATACTGATTTGGCGTAATCATATTCAGTATTTGACCGCATCTTAGTAATTCAGTTGTATTTTTAGTCCATATCGTTTGACCGGTATGCAGGTCTACTGCAACCCAGCCTGCTGGATAAGAATCGCTTCCTGGGTATTGTGTGTAGTAGAGGATGCCGTTCATTATTATTGGCGCAAACTTGGGTTCGTATGGGGATGTTGACATGAAGTTGCCTGTCTGGCTGCCGCCGTATGATCCGCCCATTATGCCGCCGAACGCCTCAGGTTTTGTCCAGAGGATGTGTGCTGAGTTTGGTGCGTTAGTATACGGATTGTAATTTCCGTCCGCAGAGTACGTTCCAGTATTGGCGAAGGATGTCTGACCGTAGCCAAGCCAGTTGCTTGCGATAGTGTACCAGTTATTGTTTTCTCCGTAGATTGGTCGTTCCCAATAGTTTGCCGGTAGTGGTGGTTCTGGTGGGTATCCTGCAGGTTCCGTTTGTACTTCGAGGGTGAATGGGTTACTGGAGCTGGGTTGGAAGTAGTCGCCAATGTTGGCGTTGCTGCCTGGACCAGATGATGGAGTACCCGGAGCAAGGTTGTTTCCTGCTAATACTTCTCCACCAAAGATCATCTGGAAAGTGTAGTTCCCGATAACAGTGGGCGTGTAGGTAGTGTAGGTTCCTCCTGTAGCATCCGAGGTGAAAGGTCCTAGAGTTTCAGTTGTTTCATCGGGATGAGTTACTTTTACTGTCATATTGTGCCATCGATCACCGTATTGTCCGTTTGCAGTAGGCGGAGGCTGTCCCAACCAAAAGTTGACGCGTGCGGTTTGCCCTACACCCATAGGATCGGGCGAAACGCTGCAAAATGAGAATGTCGCAATATTCAAAGATGGATCATGGGCATCAGTACTTTGTAGCAAGACCATTGAAGTCATCATTGATAGAGCTAAAAGCATTACAATTGATGTGCATTTTGGTTTTATTGATAATATTTAATTTTTTCATTTTTTTCTCCTGTAACCCCAAGTTTAGGACTGTTTGATTTAAGAATAATAGTGAGTGGGGGCTTCCGTCGCAGCTTAAACAAAGAATTAATGCCATCAAGTGAGTCTCAACAATAATCAAAGCTTACCATACATCAAATTTGAAAACCCTAAGGTAACATAATAGTTACGCCATGTCTGAAGGCGTTTGCTGCGCTCGAATATTGATCTTGTTTAATTCAAACTTATGCTCATCGTTGACTGCAGGATGTCGACGAAGCCTTAACATAATTAAAATAGTCCTTTACCAAAGAAACCAAACAAGGATTCGTAGAAACCAATTGCTTTGCAACCAGGAAGTTTTTCCTTTCGAGGGAAATCCAGACTTTCTTACCGTCTTCAATTGTCATTCGGTTTTTTGGTATGCCATCTGTATACAAATGAGTGACATTTCGATACCCGAAAAGGCTTTTTAGAATCGGTGATAGAGGGTTTTTCTTACTTGGTTTTTCTGTAATGAAGGTATACTTAGCTCCACGCTCTAGAGAACCCCAGCGGCCGTTTGTTTCTAGTTCTACAATTTCTTCAATTGAAGATAACGTACTGATTACTTCAACCGTTGTTTCAGTTTTATAGTTTCTATGGATTGTTTCTAGTTGGTTGAGTACCATTTCAGGCCTAGGAACAAGAATCATTACTTCATCAGTTAGCACACTAGCAGCAGTACGCTTTCTATTCACAAGAAGATTCGCCTCAACCTCAACAGCCGAGAGCTCATTTTTACGCTTTTCAAGCAAATGATTAACAACAGTGGATAAGGCTATAGGTCTAAATTGGCAAGGGTTAGCAACTATTCGCTCAACAAACCCATCCGTCTCAAGCGCCCGAATCATCCTGTACGTTTCAGCCCTATCCATACAAGCCTCCTTAGCAATCGTCTTAGCCGTCGCCTTTTCGAACGACAGAAGAGTAAGGTAGATTTTAGCTTTAGCAGTAGTGAGACCTAACCTGTTAAGAGTCTGAGCGTCCTTGTCGGAAAGGGTGATACTAGTACCACCATTGTGCGAAGGAAGGATCATATGTAAACCCACTTATTGTTTAATTGATATTTTAATTCTTTGTAAATTTTAGGATTTTTGATTATGAGCAATGAAGAGTGAGAACTTTCATTCATTATGGATGTCACCCTAAATCCAGACAAATAAAGGACGAGAATACAAAGCGAAGGGATGCTTCTCGCCATCCCGCTTATAGACTATTTGACCATTTCGGACGACTTTCTCCTTACTTGAGTTTGCTGAGGCTCCGGAACCAAATTTCTAGGAGAAAAGAGGAAATGCAAAACCTCTTTTTTGATTGCAGCTTCAATGACATTATTTAAATCCAGAGCCTTCTCAGCCCCATTTATTCTCCAATACTTTCAAAAACTAAAAAAGGGGAAAGATTGTTGTTTTTTTATTTGTCTTATGGTCGCTTTCTTAGAGCCAAGATTATAACTGCACCGACAATGATGATTGCAACGATTATGCCGATGATGCCTGGTACCAAGTAGAGATCTGCCGTTGATGTGAGAACTGCTGTTGGTGTGACGGTTGCTGTGGGTTCGTCCACTGCAAAAGCGGTCTCAGCTGATGACCCATAGTATGCATTTGTGCCTGTGAAGGTTGCGATGACAGTGTATTTGCCGGGGATATCAGGTTTCCATTGTAGGCTGTAGGTTCCACTTGTGTCACTGTTTGAAGTTCCAATGTTGCGGTAGTTTCCGTTTGCATCGATAACTGCGACGTTGACTTGGATGCCTGTAGTGTTTGTTGGTTTTTCTTGTTGCATGTAGACGTATTCCATCCACTTCTGCATGCTAGCGTCAGAAACGCATGCTACGCCGCTGGGGAAGCGTGCTGCTTGCTCTTTTTGCGTCGTTCCTACAGCGATGTCAGTTACGGTGCCTCGGATTACTATGCTTTGGCCTTGAGTGATTGCTGTTGATGGTGCATCAACCGTGAGTTTACTTGGACTCCTGCCTATAGCGTATATCTGATTATCATATCCGTTTGCAGCGGTTGCATAACCATCTGCAATTGCCGCTCCGCCAAATCCATCAGTGTTAACATTCGAGAGAGCCCAAATTTCTTCGCCTGTTGTCGCGTTGATAGCTCGTATTAAAGCACCTTTGTATATTGGTGTTTCAACAGTATGCTCGCTAGTTACCGTGTATACCACGTCATTACCGATAGCGCATATGACAGTTGGATAAGGTCCCGGTACTTCAAAACCGCTGCTTGTGTTGTTCCCCTCGGCACCATTTCCATAGCTCCATAGTTGGTTTCCCGTTTTGAGATCAAAGCAGTATAGTATTCCCGCCATATTGCTGCAACTGTAAAGTTTTCCATAGGCTACTGTGGCACCTTCACCATTGTATCCATACCAGTAGTATGCGAGAGCATCTTGGTTCCCAACTGGACCCCATATTTTTTCGCCTGTTAGCAAGCTGTACCCTGTATATTGCATAGTTTCTGCGCAGTATTCAATGAATACATCGGTTTTGGGGTCGGCTGCTGAGAACACAACAGTCAGGTTACCTGCCTGCGGTTGAATTGTTTTTGACCAAAGTATAGAACCAATAGTGCCCGTAGATGAGTTGAGGTTCACTGCGTAATATGTATAGGGATAGCTATGTGCTTCATTGCTATCAGTGGTTGGTCCAGATGTTCCATAGTAAGATAGTCCGTCGAATGTTCCACCGCTCATGCACAAGGCAACGTCGCCCGTGTACGCTGCGAGCAAGTATGGAGAGTCCTTTGTATTCAGTATAGGTATTGAAACATTGTAGTCGTATAAGGTTGGGTTTAAGCCGTCAGTAATGGGCGGAACGATCGAAGGTGTCGTGCTTGCCCCAAAGTATTCACTTTCCCATAGTTTAGACATGTTCCATTGTGACAAATAATAGTTTGGAGCAGTGGAGTCGCCGTAATTGTTCAGCTTAATTGATAAGTATTCTCCCTTGGGACCTATATCCGTCTTATCCTGTGGCACGTTAGTCACTTTGAACAGCTTGTCTCCTGTGTATGCGTCGTAAGCAGTTAAATTAACCGGACGTATCTTGAGGAAGTATCCGCCAGTTGTTGAGAACAGTATTGGTGGAAAAACGCCGTGTTGGTTGAAACTTTCTACGTCATACATGTAGGCGAATGATAGAGAAGGAACGTCAGTTCTGGACCAGATTTCTTGTCCTGTTTGTAGGTCAACGCAGACTGTTCGCCCATCTGCGCTTCCTCCAAAAGATAGCGGTTCTTTGTAAAACAGCATTCCGTCGACTATTATTGGGTTGTGAAACCTATTGAGGTATGCGGACCCTTCAAAGAAGGATTTTCCTTGGATCTCGTAGTTGTTTCCTCCAACGATGCCGCCGCTTTGGAAGGGTTTGGTCCATACTATGTGGTTTGTTAGCGGTCCTATTGCGTCTCCTGGGAAGCCAGCACCACCAATTCCGTTTTCGTAATGCGCTGAGCCGATGCCTAGCCAGTTCGAGGAAATAGTCCACCAGTTAGAGTTTTCTCCGTATATTGGACGCGCCCAGTATTCTGTTGGAAGTGAATTAGTTGGGTATGCGTGTAAGGGGTCTTCTTGGACAAATAGTCTAGTTGTTGCATTACTAGGTAAGTAGGTGTCGTTTATGTATTCACTTGAACTTAAGCCGGTCTTATCGTTGTAATTTAACCCTGGAAAACTAAAATCAAGTGTATACGTGCCTGTTTGAACAGGAGTAAAAGAGTATCCTTGATTCGATGTTAAGTCTTCGATTGTATCCCAAGTCTGTGTGGTTATTGTGCCATCTGGTGCAGTTATGGTTAGTTTGTAGTCGTGTAAACGCACGTTGTTAGTCGGTAAGGCTCCGTTGGGAATTTTGTCGATCCACATGTAAACCTGTGAGCTTTGTCCAACGCCTATTGGGTTTGGCACTGCTTGTATATAGGCATACGTTGGAATGCTCCATGAAGGGTCGTGAGCTACAACTAAAGGTGATGCCGCAAATGTTGAAGTAATCATCAGACATAGAAGTATTGTCACTCCGATTTTCGATAGTTTATTTTTTGTTTTTATATCCTTTGAGTTCATGTTTTTTTCTCCTTTTTCTATGAGAAGTTGAATCCGTTCCAAGCCCTTTTAAGGTTTTATTGAGGTCTCTATTTTTAATCATTTTTGACTATCAAAAAAAGATAATTTTATAAAAAATACCTTATTATGGCAGTAAATAACTAAACTAGTTGAAATTTGATCTAATAAAAGTATTTTTTATCTTTAGCTAATTTTAAAAAGCCAACTAGGCAATTGTCTGCTGTAAGCATCAAAATAAGGTATTTCAGTATCAGGTTGTGAATATATCATGGGATCTATAGCTATAATATCTTTAATTAGCCTAAGACTTTCCATCGTACTATAAATATCAGCAATATTGCGAAAGAACACTTCCACGTTAAACTCATAATCTCCAAGAAGTTGACTTATGCTTGCTATTTCTTTGATTTTTTCCAATTGTTCAAAAACATTTGCAATGCTTGAACCTGATTTTATTTTAATAAAAAAATCGCAATACCCCACAAAACCGCAAGCCTCCGAGCTAAGTACTATGGTCGATCCCATGATAATGCCCTCTTTTTTTAGCTTTTCATATCGATTAAATACGCTCTCAATAGAAATCCCTAAGCGCTTTGAAATCTGGCTGAATGGTGTTCTTGCTTCTTTAAGCAAAATTTTAATTATTTCAAAATCCACTTTGTCCATTGCATCTACCTATTATTTATAAAAAATCGTTCTAATTCAAACTTATCTGGAAACTCTTTATAGCCACTTGAAATAGCAATAGTGGCATCTCTTACTGCATAATTCTTCAGCAAAAGCTGTTTAAATTGATGGATTTGAATTAGATCTTTTGAATGTATTAGAACCGAAATATTATACCGACCGAAGGTTTTCCAACAGGTTATCAACGCGTCTTCAGTTTTGAGTGAATAAATGTAAGTAATAACCTGGTCTATTTCAGACTCTATAGCTTCCACGCCTATACCTACAACAATCAAGTTTTGCATTTTAGCCCTATTCAAGATAATCCTCGTCCGAATGAGTAATCCCGCCTTCTTCATCTTAGCATATCTCGTTTGTACAACACCAGGACGGACGTTGAGTTCTTTAGCGATGTCAACAAATGGGATCCTAGCATTCTTTCTGAGTATATTTAGAATTTTTAGATCTAAGTCATCAAATTTTCTTGTTTTCATTTAGATAATGCACAGCTTTTCGAGGTAATTATGCAATTCTTGAATAATATAAGATTTTACTAAAAAAAACTTTTCTGCAACCTTGAATATCGATTTTTTTTGTCTACATCTAAATTCTATTAAAGGCGACATGCAATCATACTTATAAGAGGAGCGAGTTGAGTAGTAAAATCACTTATTATAAACCAATTTGGAGCTTCCTTGCACTCATTCGAGGCTAAAAACGATTTAAAAATAATTTGCCTATCAGCTTTCTTATTTGCCTTCGGAGATGGATTATTCTCATATTTACTACCAGTGTACATGAATCAGCTCAATGCTTCACCAACTGACGTGGGTATGCTTTATGCAGTCTATTACCTAATCCTTGGAATAACCATGTTGTTGGGTGGTTTCTTAGCTGACCGCTGTGACCGTAAAAGAGTAATAATCTTAGGGTCCCTTCTTTGGATACCTGTACCGTTGTTATTGGCGTTGGCGACAAATTGGAACCAGTTATGGCTACCAATGGTATTATACGGAACCTTCTTTGGATTCCCCTCAATTTGCGTGTATATCTTGAGATCAGCCCCTCGAGGGAGAACGATGCAAGCATTTGGCTTTATGTCAGCTGCTATAGCCGCTGGATACGTATTCTCTCCGTTAATTGGAGGAGTCCTATCATCATCTATGGGCAAGCAGACAGTCTTTATCATGGCAGCAGGTTTTTTCGGGATATCTTCAATCCCCTTGATTTTTCTTAGCAGGTTACCGAAAACAGCGCTAAATAAAAGCGTGACAATGAATAAATATTCATTCATGGATTTAATAGGTTCAAAGAAACTACTCAAACTATGCACTTTTTTTACGATCATGATTCTTGCAGTTTATTTAATAAAACCTTTGATTTCGCAGTTTATGTATAATGTTTATGACCAGAATATAATAAATTTGGGGTTTTTTGGAACTGTAACATCTTGTGGGTGGATTTTCTTTTCATTTATTCTTGGAAGAATAGGTGACAAATACTCGAAAATGCTCGCAATGCTCACTTCAACCGCTATCTCTAGCTTTTCTTTCTTTCTAATAGTAACATTAAATAGTTTCTATTTTCTCAATTTCGGCTCTTTTCTTTCAGGTGCCTCTAATTGTATAATAACCTTTATCCCTGCAGTAATCGGGTCTGCAGCTCCTGAAAAGTCTATTGGCCGATGGGTGTCCGTGGGTCAGACGAGTGTTCACATGGCTACTTTTGCTTCACCAATTTTTGGTGGAATGTTATATGAGGTTTCACCATACTTGGCCTTCTTTGCCACAATTTCCATTCTGTTATCGCTGACAGTTTTTGCGGTTTTTAAGAAGCTATAAAGCCAAAGAAAAGGAGGAGAAGCTTCCTTCTTGTTAGCAATAACTCCACAGATCGCTCAGTTCAATTCATGACTATCTTGGTGCGTTTGTTAAGATTCTAAAACCTAAATATGAGAAAAAAGGGAAATGCACTAACCTCTTCTGATTGCAGCTTCAATTGCGTAATTTGTATCCAGAGCCTACTCAGCCCTGTCTTTTCTCTACCAATGATCATGGGTTTGCTGAAGCCTTGGCCACATAGGAGAAAAGAGCAAATGAAAAATGTTTATAAAAAAAAGGATTCGGGTGACATCTCCACTGTGGCAGGGGTTCAAATCCCCCCAGTCCACTCAACATCAATTTCTGATTCCCAGTGCTCTAATAACATCAAATCCAGATTCACCAACAAAAACACGTTTGTATGCAGGTGTAAAAGTCTAACGTTGCGAATTAATAGAAAAGTTAGGGTTTACTGAGGCTTTGTAACAGAAATAAAGGAAAATGAAAATGCAAAACCTCTTTGATTGTAGCTTCAACGTTAAATTTTATCCAGAGCCTACTCAGTCATATTTCTCTAATCCATTTTTTTTAAAAAACAAAAAAAGAGAAAGATTGTTGTTTGTTTTGTTCGTTTTATGGTCGTTTCCTTAGAGCCAGAATTATGACTGCGCCGACAACTATGATTGCAACGATTATGCCGATGATACCTGGTACCAAGTAC
Organism: Candidatus Bathyarchaeota archaeon; assembly: GCA_963739495.1. GTDB lineage: Archaea > Thermoproteota > Bathyarchaeia > Bathyarchaeales > Bathycorpusculaceae > Bathycorpusculum. Next base: position 14,747 of record CAVUAM010000008.1, read on the forward strand.
AAGTCAGCCATAGACTGTGCGGGTATAGGTGTAGGTGTTGCTGTAGCTGGTGCTTCGCCAACGTATACTGCAGTTTCTGCTGTTGATTTATAGTATGAGCCGGAACCTGCAAAGCTTGCCATTATTGTGTATTCGCCTGGTACTTGTGGACTGAAAGCCAGCTTAAATGCGCCGCTTGCATCGCTTGTTGTTGTACCAACGGGGTAATTGTTGCCGTTGGGATCAATTACGCTAATTGTTATCGGGATGCCTGTTGCATTTGTTGGCTTCTCTTGTTTCATGTAGACGTATTCCATCCATGCGCTTTGGCTTGCATCAGACATTGCTGGAACGCCAGAGGGAAAGCGTGCTGCTTGTTCGGTCTGTTTTGTGCCTGCAGATATGTCGGTGACTGTGCCTTCAACTAGAACATTGCTGCCCAAGGTTGAGACTTTAGGTGAAGCTGTTACGGTAGTTTTGCTCGGACCTTTAGCTATAGCGTAGACTTGGTTGTCGTAGTAGTTGTAGTAACAGAGTGTTCCGTCTGCTAAGAGTGCTGTGCTGCCTCCTTGGCCACCGATCTGACCTGACCAAGAGAGCATCTTGTAGATTTGTTCACCTGTTGTTGCGTTTAAGCAGTAGATGCTATAGCCTTTGTATAGTGGGCTGTTAGGTGAGTGCTCGTTGTTGAATGCGTAGACTTTACCGTCAGCGATTGCTGAAATGAAGATAGGTATCAATCCCCAAGAAGTGTCAACGCCGCTGTCTGTGTTGTTGAACTTCCATAGTGTTGCGCCTGTCTTTGCGTTAATGCATGTCATTTCTCCACCGAAGCCTTGGGTGTAGAGGTTGCCGTATGCAGTTGTGCATCTTTGACCTGCACCTGAGCCGCTGCTGAAGAATTGAATTGGTCGTTCAACCAAGCTGGTTGACCATAGTTTACTTCCGTCTGTTAGACTGTATCCTTGATATTGGAAGTCTTCAGCGGTTGTGGTTGTCCAAACGCGGTTGACGGGGTCAATTGGACCTAAGTTGACAGTCAAGTTGCCTGCTGGGGCATCATAGGTTTGCTTCCAGAGTGTAGAAGCGGAGGTGCTACTTGATGTAATTCCTGATAGGCTAATTGTCCAAACTGTATATGGTTGAGGTGTACCTCTTAACGATAAGACACCGGCCGCGATGCTTGGTGTTGTACCGAAGAGTATGTCGTCGGGTAAGACATAGTTGATTGCTGGAGTCTGTAGTGTTGTCATTCCTGCTGGAATTCTTGAGTTGCCTGGACCCATGAGGTCGCCGATTGTTACGTTCCATGAGTATGCTGTGCTCGCGTTGATAACTTTGCCAACTGGTCTGAACTGTAAGTAGTTAGTGCCTGAGCCGGGTCCGTTTAGCTGTACACCGTTAGAGGCGGTTGAGCTTGATGGGACACCGTTTGCAGCTGTCCAGTTCCATAGTGCTAGCCAGCCTGACTTTGCGGTTGTATTGTAGTTGAGTATGTATTTGACTATTTCACCTTGGCTTGTATATGCAATTGCACTTGACATCGTTGGGGTAAATACGGCTGAAGGATTCGGGACATCAGTGATGTTGAATAGCCATTTGCCAGTCAACGCATCATAAGCGATCCATGTTTGGTTTGTTGTTGACCCTGCAGGTGTAAAGGTTTGCCATAAATAACCGTTTGGAACTACACCGTGTTGGTTGGGGGATTCATAATCATACAGTTCACCGAAGCTTGGGTTGAAGTTGAGATTGTCATTTTGCCAAATTATTTGGCCGGTGCGTAAGTCTCTGCATATGTAGCTACCTGCAAAAGTCGCTGAGTTGTTTGCGTTGGCGTATTGGTCACCTAAAGGTGCTTTATAGTAGAGCCTGCCGTTCATGATAATTGCGCTGCCCAATCTGCCTTCATATGAACCGCCTGAGTAGTAAGTGGCACCAACTATGCCTGTGTTGATTCCGCCTACGACTCCTCCGTCTTCCATTGGAGTAGTCCAAACAATGTGTGAACTTTCTGGTCCAGTGCCGCTTTTTTGCCAAAGGCTCTGGCTACCTTGCTGGAAGGTGCCGAGGAAGTTGCCGCCTAACCAGTTTGATCCCATTGTGTACCAGTTGTAGTCTTCGCCGTAGATTGGTCTTGTCCAGTATTCGGTTGGTAGTGGTGAGTCTGCTGTTGGAGCTACTGGGTCTTGTTGGACCGTTAGGGTCGCTGTTGCGCTGGTAGCTAGGAAGGTTACGTTTGCGTAGGCTGCGCTTCCGCCTTGTGCTGTTGTCCATGTGTATTTTTGGTCGGGGTAGTTGAAGGTGAAGGTATATGTTCCTACTTGATCTGGTGTGAATGAGGTTGATTGGACACCTGTTGTGTCTGCAACTCTTGCCCAAGTTTGTGTTTGATTAGTGCCATCTGGCGCAGTGATAGTGAGTTGGTAGTCATGTCGTCTAATATCGTTGGCTTCTGATGCTGAAGGTAGTGGTACATCAACGATCATTGCAATGTATGTGGTTTGGCTTACACCTACTGGGTTAGGTTCTACGATAAGATAGGCGTATGATGTCATTTGGCCTGAAGTCTGGGCGCTTGCGAGTGGTGATGAAATAAGTGTTGTAGCGATGGTTGAGACTAAAAGTAATGCTAACAAAATCGCAGTTTTTTGAAATTTCATTTGTTTTTTTTCTCCTTATTGTAGCATATTAGTCGCGCATGAAATGCTAATAAGCCTCACTCACCTATCGTGAGTATATAATATTAGGAAACCCATTCTAAGCTTGTTAAGAAAACTCTAAGACATGGTGAATTAACGCGATGGATCCTTATGCTTATCAAACATTTCGAGTTATCTATGAATCTATTTCAGCTATTATTTGCTTCATTCTTGTAAGATACATGATTAAACCGTACCAGATCACTAGAGAGAGTCGATACCTTGGACTACCTCTTGGATTTGGATTTCTTGGAATAACCTACGCGTTATCCTCCTTTGTTTACTTCCAACCATATTTTTTTGGCAATGGAACAATATATTTTCAACTTGTAGTTAGAACTCTCGCATTTGTTTTTCTGTGTGTTACGTATTTTTTTTCAAGGAGAAGTGGAGATAGTAGTAGGCTCTGGAATACAACTATTGTGTTATTAATTATCGCTTTTATAGCTTCATTTCTACTCATCATCATTCCCGATATTGCTTTACCTAGTTATCAACTCACAAGTTCATTTACCAGAATCATCAATTTAATGTGTATTGTTTATCTTTGTGTCCACACGCTCAGAAGCCATATAGAAAAGCCGGATCCAAAAACGCTATGGACTCCGTTGGGTTATTTTTTTCTCGGAGTAAGCCAGTATTCTCTAATCATTTATGCCATCGACAATAGTATGTCTGCATGGTGGGGGGCACTGGCAATTCGTTGGGCAGGGTTCGCCATGTTTCTTTTCGTTTCATACAAATCATTCTACAGTATCAAAAAAGAGGAGAAGAAATGAAACAAATCGCGCGTAGAGACAGACTGAAAATTTATGGTGATCTTTTATCGTTACTCTATGCCGAAAATAGGGAAGAAAATATAGTTTTGACGCATATTCAAGTCCAGCTTAAAGTTCCTTTTGATAGGTTGAAAACGTACATAACAGAGCTTAATGATTTAGGCTTGATTCAAGATCAGACTTCGCTTAAGCTTACAGAAAAGGGTAAACAGTATATCGTTGAGTATGGGAAAGTTCTTGATTTTATGAAACGCATGGGCGTAGCCTATAGATAGACTGTACGCAAAATGGATGGATCATTACTGGTCCCTTTAGTCTATAAATGATGCCTTTTGGAAATTAGGGTTTTTGATTGTGATTTATATTGGCTAAGCCTTGCGATTTTATCTTGCGCACAGAATATATGAAAGAGAAAAAAACTAAGACTAAAAAAATGAGGAATTGCGGGTGATATCTCCACTTTAGATGGGGTTCAAATCCCCCGAGTTCACTTAACATACTTTTCAAAAATCCCAATCGCAGGTGATTGATCTTAAGAAACACTTTGAACAATAGTTTTGATATAGAAGGGTTTGCTGAGCCTCTGGAACGAATAGCGATAGAGAAGAATGCAATAACCTCAATCGCTATCATCAATCGCTATAATCGCAATTTGAATAGCCAAATTTATATCAGGAGCCCATGTTGCCTCGTCTTTTTTCTCAATTGCATACGTTTAAGACCAAAAATTCTGATACATGTGTTCCTTAATTGTTAAGTTATTTAAGAGAGAAACGGCTTAAATTATATCAGGTGATTTTCTTATGGTTTTAGCCAGAATGAGTAAGTGGAATTTTAAAAAAGATAAACGCAAAGAAGCGTTCTTAGAGCTTGACCATCTGTTAAACACTTTAGTCCATAAAACTAAGGGATTTCGAGGCTCAATATCGATGCTCTCTCAAGACCTGAACTCAGCAACAGTCCTAACTCTGTGGGTAGACGTAGAGTCTTTAAACAGTTCTGAAAAAAAAGTATTTTCACAAGCCATCAAAAAAGTCAAGGATTTACTTGAAAGTCCTCCGCAAATTGAAAATTTCATGGTATTCCGAACAGAACTCTTTCAAAGTTCACAATGGCCAACTCACTGGGGTTAGTTGCTGCAGGGAATTTCAACGTGGCATGGGTTTGGTACAAATAGTAGCACAATTCATAGAAACAAAAACAAACGTTAGTTTGTCAAGGATAGAAAGAACTGTTGTTTATCCAAAGACGGTAGTGTAGTCTGCAACAAAGCCCAAAACTCCAGCAACATAGGATAGGACCCACAAAATTGATGTCATTTGGGCTAACCTCTTACTCTTGGCTGCAAATGAAGTTGAACCTGGACGCCATAATGCAACTAGCCAGACCCCAAAGAAAATTGCTGGAATAGACAAGACAGCGTGGGAAATGAATTCAGCCATTTTCAGAGAAGAACTGAAATATACTTCCAGGGAACCGCTGGTCGGGGGAGTCATGAGCAAGACCGAAGAAAAACTAATCAACGTCGCGCCGACTACGACTATCATAATTATTCCGTGTACGAGATAATTGCCCTTTTTTCTAAACCACATACTAACTAAGATCAGGGCTGTCCAAAAGGTTTGCATAACTAGATTAATCTCAGCAACACTCAAACAATTTCACGCCTCTTCCGTTCTATGACAAATACCAAAAACACTATCGAAGATGCCAGTGCAATAATTACTCCAACTAGAGTGTAGAATGCGATCTGATTAAGTCCCAGAATCTGGGGACTCCACATGTTTGTACCTACGGCAGTTACGTAAGCACTCCAGTTTCTGAAAATTTCAGAAGAACCAACAAAGACTCCTGTAGCTTTATCCCATTGCTTATCTCTGTAGGAGTCGTTTGCGTATGTTACTGTTCGGGTTGCGCCTAGCACAGTTTTTTGTTCTTGGCTTTGAATTGTTATGTGTTTGTCTGTTTTTGAAAAGTTATCAAAGAATGTGTCTCCTAATCCTAGATTCGAAGGAATGATTACCCACCCTTCCGTATTGCCTTCTGTAAAGTTAAACTTCCAAACTGAACTGTCCAATGTGCCATTAGCGAATCTAACAGTAAGATTCACCGGAAACGATGTGCCGTCAACCTGCAAAACCTCTATTCGCATCCAGGTAACATTTCTATGTACTGCGGGAGGATTGCCCGTTATGTCTACATCATACTCTATCCAATCGCCTTTCTTTACGCCAACCGAAAGCTCGCCATAACCAGGTGTGGGTGTGACAATGATTAAAACAGAAACGATCAGACTTGCTAGAATTATGGCGGTGAAAGCTTTCATTTCTCATCGAAATAGCGATGAAGCCGCAGTCTTAAAGCGTTTTTCGTCAAGGAACCTTGACTAAGCTAACGCACGAGACTCACCGGTTTAGTCAAGAAAGTTTGACTAAAACTCTACCTGATACGGTAAATGTGTTAGCTTTTGCAACTCCCAATAAGTTTAGTTCTTTTTTCGTCTTTCATAACCTATTTGTAACAAAACTTATAGGCGAAACCAAAAGAAATGTTGTGGGTGGTTCACGTTGAATTCAGAAGGATTGAAAGCAGTTACAAAAGATCAAATTCTGCCCCTCTCAAAGACCCTGATTGCCACCGACATCCGCTTCTTAGTCGAAACGCTAAAAGAGAAAGATGATAAATTAAGGTACAACGCCTTTCTGCTCTTGCAATCGTATTCCCGCTTGTTCTCATCTGTGTATGAGTATTGGGATGAATTGGAAAAGAAGCTGGATAGCGATAATTCGTACCAGCGGAGTCTGGGCATAATGCTGATTGCGGAGAATATAAGATGGGATAAAGAAGGTAAGTTTGGCAGAACAATCAGCAAGTACCTAAACTGCTGTACGGATGAAAAATTCATTACTGCAAGGCAAGCCATTCAAGGACTAGAAATCATCCTGAGCGCAACCGACAAATTCAACGACACAATAAAACAAAGATTAACAAATCTGCAACTTTCAAAATACAAAGAAAACCAACAGAAATTGCTAAATCAAGACATATCAAAAATTCTCAAAATAATTAGCCAATAAACTTGTTCGGTTCAAAATTCTGCATTCCCTGTGGAGCACCCTTACTCAAACCGAGATGTCTTTGCCGCCGCCACCACCTCAAACACTAACCTGCCCCTACTGCCGAAGCACAATCCGCTACATTCAACAGTATCAAAGATTATTTTGAGATAAAGAGAAAAGATATTTTAGGTTTTTCGGTTAAAGTAGCGTTAAAAAATCTAAAGAGCTACTTTTTTCCGGTTTTTTCTTCGTGTTTCTTCTTTTTTGCGGCATTCTTTTTTGCTAATGATGGCATAATATTCCTCTGTGTTAATTACTATAATTACTATGTAATGAAGTGCCTAAAAGCTTAACTATTAAGAAACCGATTTGGCGGGGTTTAATTATATATAATGGATCATACAGTCTCATGAAAGCATAGTTAAATGTGATTTGGGGGAGAAATCGGTTGGATGAAATCTTGGAAATGCTGGATAAAACAACGAAGCGTATACAGAAAGTCGTGGACGAAACCAAAGAAGCTACTGCAAAACAAACAGCAATTTATGAGGGTCTTCTCGTTTCACCACTGGCATCTCAGGAACAAAGATTGAAAGCGTTCATAGGAAAAACGCTTGAATTGGACCGATTAGAACGGTTGAATTCTCAATTAAGCTTACTCTATACGCTGCAGATTTTTGCTTTCAAAGTTAGAGTGATTGAAGTCTCAGTTAGCAAGATAAATGAGCAACTTGTAAAATCAGGGGTTTTGCAGAAGAGCGGCGAAGTAGAAGACATAAAAAGGAACATTGATGCCCTCAAAATCTTAATCGAAGCCCACTACGAGTCAATGAAAGAAATAAACGAAACACAGAACAAAAACTTGGGCTACATACAATAAAGTAGATTAAATAAAAAGGGCAGCCTGGTGGTCTTCACCACTCTTCAGGTTTTTTCTGCCTGCAATGGTTTAGCTTATTTTAGAAGAGCTTTTCCCAGCTTGTGACTAGGTCGAGGACTTCTTGACCTTGCTTTCCGCCGTAGCTAATTAGGCGTTCCCGTGTGTCTTTTTGCGCGATTGCTGCTTTCTGGAATTCTTGCATTTGTGCTGCTTTGTCTGTAAGGTATAGGATTCCGTCTAATCCAGCGCGTGCCATACGAACTGAAACTGTCAATAGTTCGCTTGGGGTTGGTGTTTCTTTTGGATCGTCGCCGGGCCCGATGACGTAGAGTGCAATGTTTAGTTTGACGTCTTTGAAGAGTTTTTTGAAGTTGCGGGTTAGCATTTCCCAGTACCATGGTGTAGCGTAGTTTTTGCTGAACATAACGACGAGGAATTCGTCGGTTAGTGGTGCGAGGTCGTCAAAGTTGACGCCGAAGCGTTCGTAGTTTGTAACGGGGTCTGGAAGGACACCGATGACGAATTTTTTCTTTGCTCTGTTGCGTACGCGGTCGCTTACTTGTGCCATGTAGTCGGTGACTTCTTTGCGCCTCCATTCGTACCAGCTTAAACCGCTTTTCTTCCATAGGTCTTTGCAGCGTGGGCATGTGCAGTGACCGTGCTCTGCGAAGTGGATGCTGTTTAGCCAGATTCCTTGGCTTTTACGTGCAACGTCTTCGATGTAGTCTAGTTGTTCAGCGCGGTGTTCAGGTTGGGTTGCACAGAGGACTTCCCAGCGAACGTTAAAGTTGTCGTTGGTTCTCCATGCTGGTCCCAAGTCAGATTGGCTGATCCAGTCTGGGTGGACGCGGGCGGTTACGTTGTCTCCAAAAATCGCAATGTTGCTGTGCATGTCAGCTTTGGGTGGCATTCGTCTGCCTACTTCAGGTTTTACTCGGAAAAGGTCATAGTCGAAGCCTGGAACTTTCTTTGCTTCAAACATGTATGTGCCGAATTTCATCTTGATTCTACCTTTTTAGAAACCAAAACGTTCGGCGCTGTTATAAAGTTTTGCATAATAAGGCTAAAATATTTTTCAGAACATAAATCGGTGTTTAGCGATTGCTTAGTATGCAGTATTGTATGGAATATTATGATTAAAGCACTGAAATTTAAGATGTGGGGGCAACCGAAAAGTCAAGACACACTTCCTCATGTCCCGAAAAGAGTCTATAGTAGCCTCTAAACTTGTTGGCTGAAAAGTTTGGGTATATTCTTATCAGGTTGACGTGTAATATAGAAAATGAAGGTTAACTGATGAGAAACCAAATTGACTGGCAACATATCTTGCATGAATGTAAAGACAATGTGCAAACAGCCATCAAGCCCTGCCTTAAAACTCTAAAAGAACCGCAGCCGAATCTGGGTACTGGTGCTGGGGGCGACTTAATGAAACCTGTGGATTTAGCCGCGGAAACTGCAATCGTTGAAACACTAAAGGGGCATGACGTTTCTTTCACGTTAATCAGTGAAGAGTCAGGCATCAAAAAGTATGGCTCAGATGCTCATGACTGCTACGTAACAGTTGACCCCATCGATGGAACAACGAACTTGGTACATGGCTTACCCTTCTATGCTTCTTCAATTGCCATTTCCCAGAAACCAGAGATCGTTGATGTTTATGCAGGCATGGTTGTTGATCTTGCGCACGATGTGGCGTATACGGCTTTTGAAGGCAAGGGTGCTTTTCGAAACGGCAAAAAAATCGAAACCTCCCACGTTGTGTCTTTAGATGACGCAGTTGTTGGTTTGGACTTAAACACATACAAAGTCAAAGATGTAGTATCGAAAGTCACCGCGTTAATTGTTAACACAAAACATATCAGGCATTTTGGCGCCAACGCGCTCGAAATCTGCTTTGTCGCAGACGGTTTAACGGACGCCTTTATTGATTTGCGGGGAAAAATCCGCACCACTGATGTTGCCGCAGGATTCCTCATAGTCAAAGAGGCAGGCGGCATAGTGTCCACCCCAGATAATCAAGCCTTAAATGTAAAGTTGGATCCCACGCAAAAGTTAAGCTTCATAGCTTCAGCTAACCTAGAGATCCATAGAAAAATTGTGAGCTTGGTTAAGCACTGATGTTAAATCTGCTTTTACCCAATCCTGCAGCTCTATTAAAATCTAATAAAACTAAAACGTTGCTTATAGCTGACCCTCATTTAGGCTGGGAAATGCAGCTTCAGGAAAAAGGCATTCATGTACCAAGTCAAACATCAAAGATACTCAACAAACTAATAGCGATTATTAGCGAATACAAGCCTGATAGGCTGGTTATTCTTGGTGACGTGAAATACACGGTTGTTTCACACGTGTTTGGCGAGTGGCAAGATATTCCAGATTTTTTTAGAAAACTCCAAGATACAATTGGCAACGTAGCTATAGTGCGGGGTAATCATGACGCAAATTTGGAGCCGTTGTTGCCTGAGAGCATTGAGCTTCTACCTGCGACAGGGGCAGTAATAGGGGATGTGGGAGTTTTTCATGGTCACAAATGGCCTTCGCCACTACTTCTTGGATGTAAAACACTGGTTATGGGACATCTTCACCCTGTTGTGGTTTTCCGTGACCCAGCGGGTTTTAAGATGACTAGACAAGTATGGATGAAGGCTAAGGTTGACAGTGAAGGCTTAGCCAAGATTCTACTTAAGAAAGCTGGCGTAAAAATAGAGAATTCAGTAACGGACACCCTTAGAAAACATTATGAGGTCAAGCTTAAAGCATCGGAACTTTACATAATGCCCAGTTTCAACGATTTTCTGGGGGCAGACCAATAAACGAAACTAGACCGAGAAAAGAAATCGGCAAAGAAGAACTGATTGGGCCTGTTTTACGTTCGGAAGCAGTTGATGTTGATGAGGCAGAACTTTACCTTTTAGACGGCACATATCTTGGAACTTTAAATCAGCTTCGGCAATTGTGACCAGCTAGGATTATTACGCTAACTCTTATATTTGCCACATATTATATGCATGATATAGTTTGAGGAGGATAAAACAAATTGAAATTAGTAACAGTCCTATTACCAGAAGCTTACCTAGAAGGTTTAGATGAACTAGTCCGAGCAAACATGTACCCAAGCAGAAGTAGTGTCATCAGGTCTTCGGTTCGTGACTTGCTTAAGAAAGAACTCTGGGAAAACAAACGCAGATAAAAACTACAACTTTATTCCTCTTATTAAATCACAGAGCGTACGCGCAGCTTCTACCGGGTTAGTCGAGTTAGTTATTTCTCTTCCAACAATCAAGTAGTCGGCGCCGGCTTTGACCGCTAATTCAGCGGCTCCGCCCTGAGCTCCCACACCGGGCGAGTAAATGGCAACCTTTTCATCGAGTATCTGTTTAACTTCAGCAATCTTTTGTGGAACTGTGGCTCCAACCACGACGCCATCAGCCCCCCACTTCAGGGCTTTCCGTGCAAATGAAACATACTGTGGGATTTGTTGGCATGTTTCTGGGTCGATTATTGTTTGACCATAGCCTTCATTTGCGCCCTTGTGGCTCATGTAAGTGAGAAGAATAACGCCTCGATTGAGCCGTTTTGAAACTTCAAAAAGCGGTTTTAAACCCTCTTCCCAACCTACAAAAGGATTAGCGATTATGGCGTCAAAGCCAGCAGCAAAATAGTACTCACCGATTATTTGGTTGGTATTGCCTATGTCGTTGACTTTAGCATCCATGATTGCAAGCATACCTTCTCTGTGTATCTGCTCGACAAGCTCCTGTACGCCATCAAAGGTGCCAAGAGGTAGAGTCAAATGATGATTAATCTTAACCGCACAAACGTAATGGTGAACGGCTTTGAGCACCCTTTGGGCTTTTTCCAATATTTTATTTCGGTTTACAGCAGCTTCGAACGGAAAATCCAATGCCAAAATCAAAGGTGAATTCTTACTTTTTTCTGCTTCCTCCATTTTCATTTTAAACGACAATGGCTATTCCTCTTGATGTAATGTTTGATGCCTAACTATTTCATTTTTTCCGTTCATAAAACCTTGAAACCTCTCTGGTCGCATACAAAAATTAGAACTCCCCATCATCAATCTGGCTACAAAAACAGTTACGCAGAATTGTTTTTCGACATAACATAGATACATTGTTAGTTTGTTAAATAAAATGCCTATTGTCCTATTGATAAAATTTGGGAAAAGATTTAGACATCCCAGACTGTGCAACTAATGAGTTTCCAGGTGATGGCTTCGGTCTTTAGGGGGTTGTTGTAGGCAGTTATGTTGTTCAAAGTGTCAAGCATACCTGTTGCCTTGTCAAAGTAAACGGCGGTGTAGTCGTAACGTAGTGTGCCTTGTGTTGGGTCGTTGATATCATAGAACTCGTTTTCGATAAACCAATAGTTTCTTTGCCGAGTGCTGTTAGCATATGTTTTTGTGTCAGTTGCGTTAACGGTTAACCTATCATCGGTTGGGCGTATCGGATCGCCTACTTTTAGATTGGCTGAGTAAATTGCCCAGAACCCGTTTTGAACGCTTTCTGAACCGTCTGTTAAATTAATCGTTTGTTGTCCAGTCACTTCTGTTCCATTTAGGAAACGCCATATTGTGTTAAGAGAGACGTTTGTGTCGGCGATTCCTGCAATTGTTACTTTGTAATAGTCTGTTTGGTTGTACTGGTCAAAACCAGGACTCATTGTTGCCTCTTCACTTTGCAAAGTCGATATTCCTGTTATGCCATAGGTAAAGCTGTCACCTACATGAACACCAATCGTCGCCCTCTTTGGGGGAGGCAGGATTGCAAAATATGCTGCTACAATGGAAACAACCAGTATTGCTACAAGAGCGATAGTTAAGTAGAGATTCTTATGTGAAGTCTTTTTGAAAGCCATAGCTTAACCATTGCTTAACTCAAGTATTTAGTTGTTTTCCCAAAAGCCAACTAGAAAAAGGCACATTGGCCTGAAGCTACATTGGTCATTCTATGAAAATTTTATGTTACTTTGACCTTCTTCCTTAGATTTGGATAATTCTGAGGCAGAAGGGGTTTTCTCTTGGACCTGCTTTTTGTTTAGACGAATCAAAAGCTTATGGTTTTCCTTAACCAAAACTACATCGGCTTCCTCTACGTTCTCTGCTGTTACCTCTCCGTTGTACTTCATTCGGTTAATATAGCCCAATTCTTTTAGTTCGTTCATCAAAACCTCGCGCGACTGCCGCAAAGCTTCGCTGGAAGTTTGTGGACCCCGCTCGAAGCAGAAAGTTAAAACCTTCTTTTCAGAATCATAGCTTGCCTTAGTGCCTTTACCGATCTTTTCCACTTTACCCCATTCTATTTTTTCAGTGGGATTAGTCAAGTATTCATACCTTCTATTTTTCTCGTTTGAAGCTCCCATTTCCGCCGGCTTTAGTAATATTCTTAACTACGTCTTCGCTTACTTTGTCGAGCACTTCTTCGGCGCGTTTCCAATTATCAGCTGAAACTTCAACGCTGTATTTTGGGGCAGCGATCACTGAAAACTCTATTTTGGCGTCTTTTGCCTCTTGAGCTTTCTTGGCTCCTGAGAATGCTTGCTGGATGCAGCGGACTCCGTTGGGTTTCATGCATCGAACCTCGATGACGCCTCTGACTTTTACCGTTTTTATTTTTATGCGTTCCTCAGCAACTTGAACAATGACCTTAACAAGGTCTTCAGGAATATTGAGCTTTGTTAAGACCTCTGAGCCTTCTTTAACCACCTTTTCAAAGCCATCGTACAAGCCGTAATTTTCTTCAAGAATTGAGCCGGCTTTTTGATAAACTTCGTGTATCGGTAAACCCGTCTTTTCTGCAACTGCATGTAATAATGCGTCGCCTTTGCGGTCTTTTTTCCAAGATTTGATTTTCTCGATTCTTTCGCGTTTGGTAACTCGTCTTAAGGATAGGTCGATGTGTCCTTTTTCGACGTCCACGCGGAGAACTTTAAGGACCATTTTTTGGTTTTCGCGAACGAAGTCTCGAACGTTTCTTATACGAGCGCTGGAGATTTCGCTGATATGGAGAAAACCGCGTCTGCTATATTCATCTAGGTTAGCGTATGCTCCATAATCCATCACACTTTCGATAGTGGCAATTACCAAGTCGCCGGATTCTGGCCATTCAGGTTTATGTTCAGACATTATCTACATCCTACTCAAGGAAGACCTATCTTTATTTTGACTGGTTTGTATTGCATGTTAAAGATAAGTTTTTCTACCCAAAGAAACGACTTTTGGAACACTTTAACCTTTTGTTATAGTGTTGAGGGGGTGGGATTTGAACCTTCCAACCTGGAGATGTTCGAACCACCCAATGCGTAGAGATGTTACCCGCGTTCCCCCAGATTATGGGCAACAGTTACAGTTGTTTGAGTTGAGCCATTTTTTGTGCCACTTAAAGTTATCGCAGCCTTCTTTGGATTCGCAGCACATGCATTGGTCTTCGCTTGTAGCTTTGTTTATCATATCGATTAGTTCCTTTTCAGTTTTAGAGTCAAGGCATAGCTTTTTGACCTGCTTTTCAAATTCACCTGTCAAATGTACAAACTCCTTCGTTATTCTAATCACAAGCAGTTATTCTTGAACATGATGGTGCAGGGGGTGGGATTCGAACCCACGAACGCCTACGCAATAGGGTCCTAAGCCCTACTCCGTTGACCTATACATGTCCAAACCTGCAATCGAAAACTTGCAATAACAGTCCACAAACATAAATTACGCCAAACAGAGAACTTATTTCAAGTAGAAGTCCCCAACACTTCCGAATCTCCTTTTTAGGCAAACCCTTAAAACTTTCTGGAGCTATATGCAAACATATGTTCAGTTATAGAGTAATTATAGAAAAAGACGAAGACGGCATCCTTATCGCTAAAGTTCCTGATCTGCCTGGTTGTGCAACTGAAGGTAAAACAAAAGCTGAACTGATGAAAAACGTCAAAGAAGCCATACAGGCATACCTTGAATCTTTAAAAGAACACGGCGAACCCGTTCCTATTGAAACGGTGCAAATTAGTGTCTAAACTGCCATCTTTGGATTATGATAAGGTAATCAAAGCTCTTGTGCAAATGGGTTATGTAGTTAACAGCCAAAAAGGCAGTCACATTGTCATGCGCTTAGTCGATAGCCAAAAATACGTTTCATTGTTTGGATGTAGAAAAAACGAGCGGATGATCGTTATCCCCGCGCATAAACCGCTCGGTAAAGGAATGCTGCGGACAATCATTAAAGAAGTTGACTTATCAGTTGAAGAATTCGTTAGGCTTCTCTAGAACGATATAGTAAAATTTTTGGTTGGTGCAGGGGGTGGGATTCGAACCCACGAACGCCTACGCGATAGGGTCCTAAGCCCTACTCCGTTGACCTGGCTTGGAGACCCCTGCACATGGTTGCGCATTGTGAAATAGGCTAGGTTGCATTAATATTTATTTGCCGTTAGTTTTTTGTTTTGCGTGGATGTGGTGGTTTGCTATAGCACTACCTTTCAGGGTGTGATTCTATTTGTTTTTTGTGTTTAGTTTGTTTTTTGGTTGCTGTTTGGTTGTGGTGTGAGGGCTTTTTCCTTCACAACAATGTTATTTTTAATGGTTGTGGTTGTGGGCAATGTTGAAGTGTGGGGCCTCGGTTTTAGAAAGGATGTTTTGTTGAGTCTTCGCTGTTGCAATGTGGCGCTGTAACCGTAAGCTCTTTATTGCATACCGCAATCACTTTCAAGAAGAAAAAGAAAAATGCCTTCGTAGCCTAGCCCGGTGGGGCGTTACCTTGGTAAGGTAATGGTCGCGGGTCCAAATCCCGCCGAAGGCTCCAACTCTGCCTTATTTTTCGAGGTAACGCTCAAAATGACTTTATTGTTTGACTCGCTCTTGTTTACCAATTTGGTAAACACTCTTAGAAGTTCTTCTTTCGTGATCGGGTGCCATTCTACGAGTCTAGTTTTTCTATGGATACCTTTGTAGTGTCCGGCCCTTGCACCCTTGCCATGCATTTGAAGACTGCCTTCCTTACCACAAATTGGACCCATAAACCAAAAAAGAGTTGCTTTTTCCAGTGATGCAAAGAGGTCTAAACGGGGCAGAACTTTGTTTTTCTATTATCTCTTTTTTTGGTTTGGAAAAGACTTCAAATACATTTGCCAAATTGGGATCTTTTCGAAATTTGGGCATTTGAAGTCTAACTTCTATAGATGGAGTCGCCTGAAGTTTCTTTAAGGGTTTTTTGTTGTACTGTACATCACTTATCTATAATATGTATTAATACACAATATTCTTAAACCAGCTCGCACCATAGCCAAATTACCTTGTTAAAAGGAAAAAAGGGAAGCAACAAGAAAAAGGTTGAGAAAATGCAAAAAAGAATCTTGCAGGCGTTACTAATCTTAACTCTTCTCGCATCCACATTCATAGTTGTCGATGAGAACGTTTCCCTTGCAGCGGCAACTGGTCCCACAAGCCTTAGAATTTTCTTAGGTCCAACTAGTGTACTTGCAGACAACAACACCTACAATTGCATTTTCGTGCAATTACAAGATTCAACTGGAAAACCTGCTAGGGCTTTGGAAGACACTACTATAAGCCTCTCATCCTCCATCACCAACATTGGCACTGTAGACCCATCGATAACAATACCTAAAGAAGCAACATACGCCTCAGCAAGTTTCAGCTCAACATTCTCGCCAGGAACCACTGTGATTTCAGCGTCAGCAACAGGTTACACAACTGTACAATCCTCAATTACCACTGTTGGACCAATTCCCAACGCAGTTGCAATCTATGGATTTCCATCAACTCTACCAGCCGATGGCAACACGTACAATGCCATCTTGGTTCAGCTGCAAGACTCAAACGGCTCCCCTGCAAAAGCCCCAAAAGCAGGGGTACAAGTAAGTCTGTCTTGCTCTGACACAGTAAATGTTGGAACAGTCACACAAAACGTCCTAATTCCAGAAGGAAAAACCTTTGCCACAGCTAACTTCACAACAAGAACAAATAGCGTAAAACAGTCAGCCATCATCACAACTGTAGCCCAAGGATATGCATCGCAACAGCTTACAATCACAACAACACCAATTGCGTCAAACCCAAACCAAATCAAGATATTTGTCGGACCCCTGAAAGTTCCTGCAGACCAAAACTCGTGCCCACAAATTGCTCTCGAGCTTCAGAATTCAACAGGCTTCACATCAACGTCGCCGTTAGACACGATTGTTTATGTTGCATCTTCCGATCCAACTGTTGGTCAAATAGATTCAGAGATAACAATTCTGGCAGGTCAAACCTATGCGATAGCAACACTGAATACAACATACAAGGCAGGCTCTACAACAATAACGGCGGTGGCTACAAACTTGCTAAGAGGCCAACAATCAATAACCACAACTGGGTTCACTCCATCCAAGTTGGCAGTATATTGCGCCCCATCAACCCTCCCGTCGGATAGGAATACTTACCAATCAGTAATGGTACAGCTTCAAGATTCACAGGGTCACCCAGCCAAAGACCCACAAGCGGATGTAAACCTGAACCTATTTTCGTCCCAGCCAACAGTGGGCACAGTCAGTTCAACTTTAACGATTCCTTTTGGCCAAACACAAGCCTCGGGAACTATCTCTGTAAATAATACCGCAGGATCAACTGTAATAACGGCCCAAGCTTCAAGCTACACAACTGGCCAAGCTACCCAAACGACTTGCATCATAGATTTCTTGCCTGTACAGATAACGGCGACTGCCAACTTAACAAGCATCAACAACGGACAAAGAACCGATATAGTTGTTTTCGTAACGGCTAATGACGCCGCCGTAACAGGTGCAACGATGCATTTCACCTCAGATAACGGTGGATCATTCACATCAACTGTAGAGGTAGGAAACGGATACTACAAAACAACTTTTACAGCACCAAGCTTTACAAAAGCCACAACTTGCACTATCACTGCAACTGCGACAAAATCTGGATACGTAACTTCCCAGGCCATTACACAAGTAACGGTTCAACCGCCTCCAACAACGTCCCCGACTCCAACATCAGCAACTAACCCAACGGCAACTCCATCTCCAAAGACCAACACAAACACAACCCGGAGCTCAACAACCAGCAACACAGGAAACGTACAAATCCGTATCGAGGACTATGATGGCAATCCCTTAAGCAACGCAACCGTCTCTTCAACAACTCAACCAAATGGAACAAATATGCTCGTAGGAAAAACGAATTCTACGGGCTATATCACTTTTACAAACATAACTGTCGGACAATATTCCTTCAACATATCAAAAGACGGCTTTGAATCAATGAACACGGGAATCAACTATAAGGGTCAAACATTGAAAACAACATTTGCCCTTTCAAGCGAAAGCAAAGCGTCCACTAGTAGCAACTCATTAACTTTGCCAATTGTTGTGGTTATAGTCATCGTGATTATCGTAGTTGTTATCGGCATAATCCTACTGAAGCGCCGAAGTTCTCGACAAAATCAACCCTTTAGTTCAACTAATTTCAAATTATCCCAATACAGTAATTAGAAAGGGCTGACTTTCTAGATTGCAGACCGAACCGAACATCCAAAGAGGTATTCTCAGAAATAGAAATGCTATTTTGGAAAAAACTTCTTATTCAATGGCACTGAGTATTTCTCCAGAGGGGAAAACGTGGTTAACTTCTCGTTTGCCAGGCGCGAGATCATTTTTTTAGCTTTGGTACTTGCCGTTTCCGCCCTAGCCAGGGTTCTACTGTTTCCCGCGCAGGGGTTTCCAACTGACACAGGAGATTTCATATCTTGGTTCACAACTGCTTCTCAGCACGGCATAAGACCATTCTATTCCCTAGCAGGATTTGCTGATTACCCGCCTTTTAACGTGTATATTTTCTGGGCATTCGGGTCACTTGCCAACTCTCTCAACCTGAACATGGCAACGATGGTTAAAATTGTTCCAAACCTTTTCGATTTAGCGACCGCACTGCTAATTTTCGTTTTTGTCAGAAAACAGGCATCTCTTAAAGTAGCCCTTGCCTCCACAACGCTCTACGCATTTAACCCCGCGGTAATCTATAACACGGCGGTTTGGGGGCAATTTGATGCTGTCTACACCTTCTTCCTTGTATTATCAGTAATGCTTGCTTTAAAATCCAAACCGGTACCCTCGGCAGTGATGTTTGCGCTAGGTCTTTTAACTAAACCGCAGGGTATAGCACTGCTTCCACTGATTGTCCTTTTGATTTACAAGAAGAATGGCTTGAGAAGTCTTTTGTATTCTATTCTTGCGTTTGCAGCCACGGTTTTTGTTGTCGTTTTACCTTTTGAAGGTGTATCAATTTCTTTTTTATCGAATATTTATTCTTCTGGCTATGCCTACTATAATTATGGTTCAGTTAATGCTTTTAATTTGTGGGGTTTACTTGGATTGTCATGGGTGCATGACGGTAGCCTCTATATTGTAGGTTGGGTTTTGTTTGGGGCATTCGCAGCTTTCACCTTGTATGTTCTGCATAAACGGCTCAATATTTCAGGTGATTATTTAGCGATTTTCGCCGCGTTTATGTTACTATTCTGTTTCTTTATGTTACCCACGAGAATTCATGAACGCTACATGTTCCCCGCCATAAGTATGTTAGCTTTGATTTTTCCGCTGCTCAAAAAAACCAGGCTAATTTACGTCACATTGACCGTGACACTTTTTCTTAATGAAGCAGTGGTTCTAAATTGGCTAAATACTGGTTATCCTTCTGATTTTCCTTTTGACCCCGTGATTCTCACGGTAAGCGCTATCAATTTATTGATGCTCGGGTATGCTTCAATATTAATGTGGCATGAGCTAAAAGGACGCATGTGGCTCAAAGCACAACCACCATTACCTAATCAAGTTGCAGACAGGGATGAAGTCAAATAGATCTCGGACTCAAGATTACCAAAAAAGACATAGTCACCATCATTTTGCTATCCATAGTCTTCTTTGGCATCGCTGTTTGGAATGTGGGCGAAGTGAAAGCTCCAGTTACAAATTGGCAAAGTACCACAACACAGAATTTCTATGTAGATTTAGGCTTCAGTTCAGCAGGTTCAGACAGTTTATTTTTGGGTTCCAAGCGGCAACGCATCAGTCGATGTTTCTTATGGGTCACCTGGAAACTGGACTTATTTTGGACATATTGAGCATGGACTTCAAGATAGAGCTACAGACTACATGGTTCAGCAAGATTTTTCTTTAGGCATAATTACTCGGTATTTGGAGTTTAATGTCACAGCCGAAGTTTATGATTCGCGACCCGACTTTTACTGGTCTGTACCCAACCCCTCCGATAAACAACCTTCCCCCTTCATCGCGGTCTCGGAAATCGGCTTATCAAACCAAGCCAACCAGCAAATTCGCATCGTAGGCATAACAGGGGAAAACAGCACAGACGCAACTCTAAACAAGATGGTTGACGAACAGGGCTCACTTGAGATTCCACCGACATACATGTCAAAGATGTACTTTGATGAAGTTTACTTTGCCAGGTCCGCGATTGAATTTGTTAACCACCAAATACCTGACGAAAGAACCCATCCAGACTTAGGAAAACTAATTCAGGCAGTTGGAGTAGCAACAGTCGGTGCGACGCCGTTTGGCTGGCGCATAATGGGAGTAATATTTGGCACTCTAATTGTTGCGGTTATGTACCTGTTGGGTAAGAAGTTGTTCGGGACATGGATTGGAGGCTTCTCAGCGGCGTTTCTGATGACGTTTGATTTTATGCATTTCACTATGGCGCGTATTGGCACCGTAGATACTTACCTGATATTTTTCTCATTACTCTCCCAGTTATCTTTCTTAATCTACTTTTCGAAAGTGCTCAAGGTCGGCTGGAAGAAGACTTCGATTTTGCCATTGATGCTTGCTGTGGTCTTCTTCTCGCTAGGTTTCTCCACTAAATTTGGGTTCCCACTTTTTCCGGCGTTGGGGTTGCTTGTGTTGCTTGCGGCAGTTCGGCTACGGGAGCTTCGAAGGCAAAAGGGAAGTTTAGCCGATAAATACGTCGCTTTCTTTGACTACCCGTTCTTGCTTCTTGTTGCCTGCATCGGTCTTGTAGCTTTAATTTACTTCGCAACCTACATCCCCGACATGCTTTTTGGCGACTCGTTCCCTGCGATTGTTAACTTGCAGTTTTCAATGCTTAGCTTTCACGGAGGCTCCGTTGTTGATTCAGCTTCTTCGCCGTGGTGGTCTTGGCCATTAATGTTGGGTACTGGTACAGTTCCAAGATGGTTTGACATAACATACCTACCAAACAATATAGTCTCAACGATTTCTGTTTTCGGTAACCCCGTGGTCTGGTGGGTTGGATTTGCATTAATGCTTGTTTTGGCTGAAAGAGCCATTCATGGCAGGGCATTAGCCGCGAACATTTGGAGCAGAATCTCCAAGTCATCTGTAGCAGGACAGATTAGTATACGTGGGAACGGCTGGGACGTATCAGCTATTTTCATAGTAGTTGTGTTTGCCTTCTCTTGGTTACCCTATGTTTTCATTGGCAGAGCAACCTACATCTACCATTACTACCTCAGCGTGCCACTGATCTGCCTGGCAACAACGTATTTCATCAACAAGTACTGGAATACGCGCTTGGGAAAGGTTGCTGCCATATCCATATTTGCTGGGGCGGTTGCAATGTTTCTACTCTTTTACCCTGTGATTTCAGGCGCCCCCGTTTCAACTTCATTCATAAATGATTATCTCAGATGGTTCCCAAGCTGGGGGGCTTACGCGTAACTGCAACATCAAACAAACCCGTAAACCCTATCCAGATTTCCGTGGTTCTTCCAGCCTACAACGAAGTCAACTATCTAAACCCAGCCGTAGAAAAAACCATCAAAGCCTTAGAAGAGTTCACCGATTCCTACGAAATTATTATTGCTGAAGATGGCAGCACTGATGGTACCGCTCAGCGTGCAGAGGACTTGGCGCAGAAAACTCCAGGAATTAGGCATATTCACCGTGAAAAACGGTTGGGAAGAGGAACTGCACTCAACAACGCGTTTAAGCAAAGCCACGGGCAAGTATTGGTTTACATGGATTTAGATTTAGCTACGAGTCTTAGGTTCCTTAAACCGCTGGTCGAAGCTATCACCATTGAAGGTTACGATTTTTCAACAGGTTCAAGAATGCTGCCCCAAAGCAAGGCTGAACGCACCTTTAGTAGAAACCTAAGTTCTAAAACCTACAATTTTCTTAGTACGGCAAATGCTTGGCTCGAAACTTTATGATCATCAATGTGGCTTTAAAGCATTCAAACGAGAACCGCTTCTCCAGTTGCTCGACAAGGTTGAGGCGACTCACTGGTTCTGGGACACAGAAATACTAGTTAGAGCCTACAGACAGGGTTTTAAGATAAAAGAGATTGCAGTGGAATGGAAAAGCGGCAGCGGAACAAAGGTTAGCCTGCTTAAGGACTCGTGGAATATGTTCCGCCAGATAATTGGGCTCTGGTGGAAATTGAAAACAAAGAAAAAATAAGCCTAACGCTTAGCTAACAAAACAAATGCTCGCGCAATTAGCGCTAAACCGAAGATGAGTATTATTCCTGCCCAGAAAACAAACCATTCACTGGGTATAGTCATGTTAACTAGATAGGTAACTATTAGGTAGCTTGTGCCAAGCCAAAACACGATGTTTTCGATGGTTTCAGCTTTGCGTGATACAGGCGAATGAAATCCGACTCTTAGCATTAAAATAATGATTTCTAAGAAACCTACAGCTATACTGAACTGGAATGCCGCATTGTATAGGTTCATGTAATCAGCTGGGTTTGCGGGCGCTGGCAAAGAAATGCCTGTTGAGGGAACCACGGAAAGGGTAAGTGATGTGAAAAAGTTTATCAAGCCATTCCAAAGGTCTTCAGATATGTTGATGTAGTAAACTATCGCTAAGATTATGAAAACGGAGCCGATGTAAATGGCGGTAATAAGACTTTCTTTTCGCTTATCCGTTAAAGAACCAAAATTAAAGTCAATCCTCAAGCCAAGTTTCTCCATCCAAAATGCATGGTTTGCCACATATATCTTTTCTCTTTAAACAACTGACTGCATGTTTTAAATACATAAAGCAGTTAAACTATTATTTGGGATGAAAACTATGTCGTATTGTCCAAAGTGCGGCAACAAAGTGGATGAAACTATGGCTTTTTGCCCACGTTGCGGGGCTTCTTTAAAAGTATCGACGCCAGGGCAACCTATACCCCCGCCAGCTCAGGCATATCGGCGACGGGATGAGAAATCAGAGAAAAATGAGAAACAAGAAAAACAAGAGAAAAATCAAAGTTCCCAGCGAAACGAAAAACAAGAAAAGGGCGAAAGCGGCTTCATCGGCTACCTAATTGGCGGACTAATCCTTATCACTCTTGGTCTATTCTCTGTGTTGCAAATAAGCGGCTATTTTACTGTGAATTCTAGTCAAAGTTGGGCAGTTATGCTCTTAATCGTCGGATTAATCATAATTGTCGGCGCCATCTATGTTGCTTTGATTGCACGTAGACGCTCTCCACAACCGCCCTAAATTATCCATCCTAAAAATGCGCGGTAAAGCCTATGTTCCAGAAGTGTTGACGCTTGCTTTCTTCCAAACACGCGGAAGTAGTTATTTCCTGCAGATTCAATCAAGTCTCCAATTTCGTAGCGCGGAAACATACATGAGGAAACAACCAAACTACCCCATTCGCCCCGTTTTAGTTCATGAAGCATCTTAACACCCCCGCCAATTCTAACTTCAAACAAGTAGGAGTCATAATTTGGAGTAATATATGGTAAATCGTCGAGTTGTTGACCGAAGACCCCTTCTGTGGCAGTATACATTTCCACGATTGATACTTCACCGAAATATTTTTTGAGTAAAGGTCCATACTTGAAATGGATCTTGGGAACACTAGTACAGAATATTGCTTGGGTTTTCCATATATCTGCGGGTTTTTTTCCATACTTCCGCGTAATATATCTAGCGAAGGATAAGATCACTGGGGTTACGCCCATGGCTGCAGTTACGTTCTGGTTTTGTGCCATCTGGTAAGCAAGGTCAAAGCGTTTCTCCCAGTCTGCTTTGCTGACGCCGCTGCCTAAAGCGTCAATTTCTTCTTGCCTTGGCAAAAGGCTTACCCTGTCAAACATTGGGTTAAGTCGAGCGTAGGTTCCTGAACTATAGCCATAGGTCATTTGTTTGCCGTCCATATCCATTGTGTGGACGTTTGAGGGAAAATTTAAGTTGAGTATTACGCCCAGAAAGACTTTGTAGTTTTCTTTCCTGACGGCATAGTTGATGAGGCATCTTGCGCCGCAGCTGTAGATTTGTTTTAAGTGTGTTTGGGTTGCAGGTAGGACTTTTGATTTTCCTGTTGAGCCGCGTGTCATAACCCAGGTTTCTGGCGGTTCAGACAAAAATACCCTGTAATTACGTTCTTTTACTTGAATCAGATAGGGAGTGAGGCTTGAATAGCTAATTATGGGAAAATTGGTACTATAATCAAAAATATTTTTGACTTGGACAACGTTATTGCTTTGACCATATTCAGTGGTTTGGTATTTCTGGACCAAATCATCCAGCACTTGTTCCTGCGCTTTCGCGGGGTTCTCGATTGAGTCGTACCATGGCTGAACGTATGGTCGCAAAATACTGTTTATGGCATCTTGGTCAGGCAACATTCCGCTCACTGATTCTTTGTCACGGTTTTGCTTATATGCTTCTCCACTAATAGACTAAAAATAGGTTGAAGCACCATGGCAGAAATAGTTAAAGACACAGCTGAGAGAATAAGAAAACTTCAAGTTCAAGGCGCCCGAAACGTTGCTATAGCTGCAGTCAAAGCCATCCAAACTCAAACAGAACAAACCAAAGCAAAAAACAAAGTTGCCTTCTTATCTGAATTTAAAGAAGCTCAAACCATTCTTGTTGCATCTAGAGAAACTGAGCCATTGATGCGAAACGCCATTCGCTGGTTAAGTACAAAGGCGCAAGATGCAGACACGGAAAAGGTAGCAGAGCTAAAACGGTTGGTGTCTTCTTCTGCAAACCAGTTTTTGACTGAGTTGGATACCTCAAGGGAATGTATTGCTGAAATAGGAGCCAAACGAATCCACGATGGCATGGTTATTTTTACCCACTGCCATTCCTCAACAGTAACACGCATCATAGCGAAAGCAAAAAACCAGGGAAAAACCTTCAAAGTAATCTGCACTGAGACGCGCCCTGCATTTCAAGGACGAATAACCGCCAAAGAGCTTGTGGACCTAGGTGTTGAAACTACCTTCATTGTGGATTCGGCAGCGCGAACGTTTATGGCCAATTCGGATCTTGTTGTTGTTGGGGCAGACGCTATAACCTCTGAGGGCAACGTGGTAAATAAGATTGGAACTAGTACTATCGCATTGCTGGCTCATGAAGCCCGCAAACCGTTCTATGTGGTTTCGGAACTCCTCAAGTTCGACCCCGAGACTCTCGCCGGTGAATGTGAAAAAATTGAGCAAAGAAGTTGCGCAGAAGTTTGGAACGAGGCACCCCCAAAACTCGATATACGTAATCCCGCTTTCGACGTTACACCAAGCCGTTACATCCATGGATTAATTTGTGAAGAAGGCATAATCGCGCCCCAAGTCATCGTTGAGGTTATGTTTCGCAGGTTTCCATGGTTATTCCTTACTTAGCCTGCTAAAATACAAAAACTGCTTCTTTTTTTCATCTGCTGCAAAAATAAGATACAACGATTAGGTTTGGCATGCTAAAATACAAAGTTTTCGAAAATATATAAATAAAAAAAGGAAAGGAGATTGTTTTGTCTTTATGGTTTTATGGTCTTTTCCTTAGTAGCAACAGTGCAAGGATTGCACCGATTATTACTATTGCCAATATCATACCAATTGATAATGGCAGGAAATACTGATCAGCCATCGATGCGGGAGTTGCTGTAGGTGCTACTGTTGGATGGTCATGTATTGCATCGACAACAAAGGCACTTTCTGCGGAGGATCCAAAGTAAGCTTTCGAGCCTGCGAAGGTAGCGAATACTGAGTATTTCCCTGCAATGTCAGGGATCCAACTAAAGCTATATGCTCCCATGGTGTCGCTTGTTGTTGTGCCGATATTTCGATAGTTCCCGTTTGCGTCAATGACGTTTAAGGATACGGTAACTCCTGTTGCGTTGCTTGGGAGTTCAAACTGCTTGTATACGTATAGCATCCATTGGCTTTGGCTTGCGTCAGATACTGCTGGAACACCGTCGGGGAATCTTGCTGTTAAGGCGTATTCTTTAGTGCCTGGTGATGTGTCAGTTACCATGCCTTCGATTAGTACGCTGTTGCCTTCCGTTGAGACTTTGGGTGAAGCGTCAATTGTTAGAGCAGTTGGACCTTTGCCGATTGCGTATATTCTTTGGTCATATGTGTCCATAGTCGCTATGATACTATCGCCCATAACGCCGTTACCGCCCCAGCGGGTTTCACGGTACATTCCATTTACGCGCCAAATTTCTGTACCATCAGTTGCGTTAACACAGATGTATGGTGCGCCTCTTGGAATTGGTTGCTCTGCTGAGTGTTCGAGTGTTCCAATGTAGATTTTGCCATCAGCGATAAGGTCAATCCAGCCCCACCAGTTATCTCCAGTGACAGGTTGGTGATATGGGTCGCTCATTGTGTAGGTCCAGAGGGTTTTTCCAGTTTGAAGGTCATATGCATAGAGTATGCCGCCAATGCCAACTGAGTAGAGATTGCCGTACGCATAGTACCATGTATGTTCTGCATTGCCCCAGCCATAGGCATCTGACCAATATTCAGAGTTGGTTGCCCATAGGTATTTTCCAGTTTCTACACTAAAGGCATAGTGGGTCGTTAGTTCTTTGTCCCACAATCCGATGACACCGCCTTTTACGTAGTCAGTGGCACCGACATAGTGAATAGTGTTAGATCCGGCTAACCATTCTGCTGGTGGTGTCCATACCTGGTCGAATAAAGAGCTTCCTCGTGATCCTACTGCAGTACTTAATCCCCATACTCTGACATATGTTTGGTTAAAGTATAGAGATACTACTCTGTCGGGCAATATTTTTAGTATCGGTGAGAAGAACGATGTGCCTGCTACTAGACCAGCTGGAATTGAAACGTTCCAAGAGTAACATCTTGGGTTTGCGCCGTCCAATCCTGGGCCTAATGCGTTTCCATGTGCTGTATTGCCCCAACTACCGTAGTCAGGAGTGCCGATAACTGCATTCTGAAGTCCGCAATCTGTTGAGTTCCAAAGTGCTAACCAATTGTTTGCATAGTCTATTTGGTAGATTAGAATTTCGCCGCTAGGTCCAAAGGCCATTACACCTGAGGGTACGTTTGTGATTTGCATCTGTTGATTGCCTGTGAATGGATCGTATGCTGTGTAGGTGCTGCCAGATATTGACCAGATGTATGTATATGTGCCGTCAACGTTGTAGCTGTTGAAGTAGAAGATTTGACCAAATGATAGTGCAGTGTCGTTTTTAAATACTGTTTCAACGCCAGTGTGTAGGTCTACTGCCATTATAGCTGATGCTGTTCCAGGATCAGTTCTTGCGTAGTAGAGTACGCCGTTAAGTATGACTGAGCCAGAGAATTTGCCTTCGTATGCGTCTCCTGATTCAGCTCCTGCGGGAACTAATCCGTCGCCGTATAGACCGCCCATTAAGCCTCCGGTGGTAAGTGGTTTTGCCCATAGTGTGTGGGCTGTTTCTGGTGCGTCGTCGTTGTAGAGTGCTATGGAGTTATCTGGTCTCATTACCCAGTTTCCTCCGATTGTTGCCCAAGATAGTAGTTGTGGATCTATTGGTCGACTCCAGTATTCAGTTGGTAAAGCATGAGTAGGATAGTCTGGTGATGGCTCTTGATTTACTGTTAGATTTACGTAGTAGCTTGTGCTCGCGAGCATTGTTTGGCCTTGCAAGAACAATGTGCCACTTTCAAAGCTGAAGAATGTTGTTGGGCACGGTTGCTCTGGGAAGTTGGTTCTAAATTTGTATGTGCCAACTTGGTCGGGTACAACGGTAAAGAAAGTTGAACCTGTAGAATCTGTTGTGTAGGGACCTAAAGTCGTAGTTGTGTTGTCTGGCTTAATCTCCGTTACTGTGAGTCCTGTCCATCCGAATTCCACACTTCCTAGTTGCTGCAGAATACCTATTCTTACAGGACTTCCTGTCCAACGCCAGCGCTAGCAGGCATGGTTTCGATAATTGGGTATGTTTTGGTGCCAGTTGTTTGTGCATTAGCTTGATTCATTGGGATTGCTGTCACGATTGTAATGATAAATGCTGCTATTAGAAGCATTCCAATTGATTTTTTTGTATTCATTTTTTTTCCTCTTTGCATTTTTCTTTTTAGTTTTTTTTTATATAGGTAAACCTGTTTATGTTGAAACAATGATTACCTATTCTCACCTTGTATAACATACATTGTTTATAAAACTAAGTGGCAAGTGGGCACTGTCACCGAAAAGAATTGCCAATTTTGTGTACCAATTGGAAAAAACGATGAATATTATTCCCATTAGGACCTCGAGAAAACAGCAAAATCAACACTTAATAAACTATTTGCCCGCTCATCAGGATCACCAAGCGGAAAAAGCGTTCAGGAAAGGCATAACTACACTCAAATGGAAAGTTGCTCCAACATTGGAACACTAGTGCACCCTTTTTCAGATAAAGAAGAGGAGTCACTTCAAAGAGACCTTTTATTTTCTAATACGAACATGACAAATTGACCATTCTACTCTTTCCATTGTTTTAGCGCAGAAGCAAGCTCTCCATGACTCTTAGCATACTCATCCAGGGTTTTGCCTTCCAAAGTAGCGTCAACAGCTTGGCGCATGGCTTTGGCTCCGCAGATTGTTCCATTTGGGTGCCCATGAATGCCGCCACCTGCTTGGATAACAAAGTCGTTGCCGAAAGTCTCAATCAACGCAGGAATCAAACGGGGATGCAGCCCACCGCTGGCAACAGGCAACACTGGTTTTAGACCGCCCATTTCAGCTTTGCATGCGGCGA
>CAVUAM010000009.1:0-33136 GCA_963739495.1 Candidatus Bathyarchaeota archaeon
ATCTGCCTGCAAAGCAGAAATGGGCGATCTGAAACCCGTTTTGCCTGTTGCTAGCGGCGGGTTACATCCCCGTTTGGTTCCTGCTCTGATGACGACTTTCGGCAATGACTTAGTCATCCAGGCAGGCGGCGGTATCCATGGGCATCCAAAGGGAACAATCTGTGGCGCCAAGGCAATGCGTCAAGCCGTTGACGCCACTTTGGAAGGCAAAACTCTCAATGAATATGCAAAGAGTCATCGGGAACTTGATGATGCACTAAAACGATGGAACGTATAGACTATCAGCAGATCTATAACTCATGTTTTTAGCAGAACAGAGTCTCTACCCAAATGCTCCCCTGTACTTTTTTAAGAAAAAGTTTGCTTCTGATTCCAGCGATGAAAAATTTTACTTCTTGAGCGGAGTGAAAAGAGGCTTGTGGGATAATTGTTTCGGTGAGTATCAGAAGTAGACTTCTCTTCTTATGTTGTGCCTCACACGTTTCTAAAACGTTTAAGACATGGTCATTTTAGCCATTATCATTAAAAATTGGCGATTTTATCAGGTGACAGTGACCGCTTGCCAGAAAGTCTTATAAGCGAATTTTATGTTAGAAGTGCAGATAGGTAATCCTTTGTTTGAATAAAACATAGTTTGCCTAACAAAAGAACAAAAAGAAAAATACAAAGAGGAAAAAAAATTGAAAACAAAAAATGCAATCGGAATGTTATTGATATTTGCATTTCTAATGTCCGTTGTAACATCGGTACACATAAGCCCTGTAAATGCACAGGCAGCAATTACACAGAAAACCTACGCCATTTCTGACGCAATTCCCAATCCAACAGGCGTTGGCCAAACAACTCTGCTCAAATTCGGTATCTCTCAAGCTTTAGGCTCTGCCAATTTGCAGTGGACAGGAATTACGATATCTATCGTAAAACCTGACGGCACCACAGAAACACTCGGTCCATTCAGCACAGACTCTACAGGCTCAAGTTTTACATCATACACACCAACCCAAGAAGGAAACTATACACTAACGACAAACTTCCCGAACAACACCGTAGCAGCCCCTGGATTCATGGATCTTGAACGAGGCGCCTACATTGCTCCAGGCACAGTGATCCTAGCAAGCACAGCAACAATGACACTTGAGGTCACCACAGAACCATTAGCATTTTATCCAGGTCATGCTCTTCCAACTGAATATTGGAGCCGACCAATCGATCCACAGCTTCGTGAATGGTATTCCATCTCAGGCAACTGGGTGACAATACCAGAAAATTCAATTGCACTCTATAACGATGATGCACCTACGACTGCTCACACTCTTTGGGCTAAAGACTTAACCACTGGTGGCTTAACCGGTGGATTATGGGGCGATGGACAAGTTCCAGCGTCTTCTGAATCAGGCGACGCATACGAAGGCAAATTCATTGGCTCAATAATAATGAACGGAATACTCTACTACAACGTAGCACCAGGAGGAACTTACAGCAGCACTCTTGGCGTACAAGGCATACAAGCAGTTGACCTACATACAGGTCAAAATCTCTGGTTCAAGAACAATACAGCACTATCCTTCGGTCAAATTCTATACTGGAACAGCTACAACGTTGACGGTGTATACACATACGTCTACGCGAATACAGGTTCAACATGGAATGCATACGATCCCTTCGACGGATCATGGGAATTCAGCTTCACGAACGTACCCTCAGGAATAGCTACAGTTCGTGGTCCAAGCGGTGAAATTCTAATCTACCAAATAGACTTCCAAAAGCATCAGATGGCACTATGGAACTCAACTCTCGCTGGACTGCAAACTACAACCACAAACTCTCCAGACTTAGGTAGTTGGGCAAGCAACATACACGGAAAGACACTCGATGCATCAAATCCAAAATGCTACTCATGGAACGTAACAATACCCGGAGGAATTACAGCTGGTACATCATTCTTCGCACCGTTTGCAAAGGTCTACAACAATGACAGAATTATGTCAATATTCTTCAACCAAACAAAAGTTGAAGTATGGGCACTAAACCTCGCAGGCTTGACAAAAACTTCAACGTCAACAACACTACTCTTCGATCAATGGTGGAACGCACCCTCTGAATGGCTCGAAGGCTCAAACACACTGCACTACTCTGGCGCAACCAACTATGTCACCGACCCAACATATGGTGATGGTGTCATAGCAGTTTGGGACAAAGAACTAAGAACCCACTACGGCTTTAGCGTAACAACCGGCCAATACCTCTGGGCAACTCCATCCGAAAACTACTTGGACATGTACGGTTGGGGCAACGTTGAACACACCTGGTACTATGCATACGGCAAACTCTACTCAGTCGGTGTCGCAGGCATACTATATGCTTACGACCTGAAGACTGGCCAAGTAGCATGGACATACACAATGTCTGATCCATACAAAGAACCTGTCACTGGCGAGAACTGGTGGGGCTGGATTGACTTGATTACTGATGGCAAAATCTACATGGGCACTCTTGAGCACTCAGCTGAACAACCAATACCGAGAGGAGGACCCTACGTCTGCATTAACGCAACCGATGGCACACAAATTTTCCGAGTTAATGGTATGTACCGTGAAACCCGCTGGGGTGGAAACGGCATCATCGGCGACAGCATCATAGCAACCATGGACACATACGATCAACGCATCTACGCAATCGGCAAAGGACCCACTGCACTAACCGTAACGCTCCTAAGTGTCAGCTGATTTCGGCAAAACTGTACGTAATAAAAGGCACAGTAGTCGATACTTCATCGGGCACAAGCGACGCATTAAAGACACGGTTCCCCAATGGTGTTCCAGCAGTATCTGACGCAAGCCAAAGCCATGGATGCTCTATGTCTACAAACAATTCGAATGTCCAAACAACGCAAGTGGTGTTCCATTAACTGTTAATGTCCTTGACGCTAACGGAAACTACCGAAGTCGTCGGCACAACCACAAGCGATCTACAGGCGCATACAAACTCAACTGGAAACCAGACATAGCAGGTACATACACAGTCTACGCTACATTCGCAGGCTCTGAAGCATACTATGGATCAGTCGCTGAAAGCGCCTTCTTCGTCGAAGCAACCATGACCAGCAGCAACCACAGCACCAACAGCAACACCAGCATCAACGGCTGACACATACTTCTTCCACAATTGATCAGGTCTATTTCGGCATAGTAATAATCGGCGTAATCCTTGCACTAGTAATGATATGAAGGAAAAGACCATAAGAACCACACAAACAAAAAACAATCCTTTCCTTTTTTTATTTTATGTTTTTAAATTCGTAATCCTTTCAATTTTCGCCAATTATCTTTCACTCAGTATTTGTACTAAATCAACTGTAAAACAAGTGATCGGTACTGAGCAATTTGGCTAGTTAAGAGAGGAAAACCCATGGAAGCCTGCGACGCATAACCTCCACGACTACTTGTGGAGTGATTATTCCTTCTTCACAAATTAGGCCGTGAATGTAACGGTTTGGGGTGACATCGAAAGCAGGATTTCTTATGGTAAGCTTCGGTGACGCTTCGCTCCAAACTTCTATGTGGCTTCTTTGCTCGATTTTTTCACATTCGCCGCCAAGAGTTTCGGGATCAAACTTGAGGAGTTCTGAAACCACATAGAACGGTTTGCGAGCTTCATGGGCCAGTACTGCAATAGCGCTTGTTCCAATCTTGTTTACGACATTGCCCTCAGAGGTTATTGCGTCTACACCAACGACCACAAAGTCTGCATCGCCAATGAAAGTTCGCGCTGCCGAATCAACAATGAATGTGGTTTCAATGCCTAAGTCTACAAGCTCTTTGGCGGTTATTCTTCCCTGAAAGGCAGGGCGTGTCTCGGTGCAGATTACTTTGAAGTTTTTGCCCTGGTTTTTTGCTTTAGCCATCATACGTGTTACGGTTGAGGAGTGACAGTGGGTAAAAATAACCATGCCATCACGGATTCGTTTGGCGCCTATTTCTGCAATGATTTCCCTTGAAGCATCCAACTCGGTCAAAAACTGGTTTGCTGCAGAAGAAACCAGACAGCTCAATTCCGCCACTTTTTCAGTACTTGCACCTTGAGCTTTTGTGTTTATGAAGCGAATGGCGTTTCGCATCAATGGTTCAGTTTCTCTAGAAGCAACGAAGATGGTTTGGGATTCTTTAAGTTCAGATAGGAAGGCGGCTTTGTTTTTTGCTCTGGTTTTTTCTGC
This sequence comes from Candidatus Bathyarchaeota archaeon, assembly GCA_963739495.1. Lineage (GTDB taxonomy): Archaea > Thermoproteota > Bathyarchaeia > Bathyarchaeales > Bathycorpusculaceae > Bathycorpusculum. The sequence continues at coordinate 4,214 of CAVUAM010000009.1, forward strand.
TTGTGTTTGGATGGCTTTGACGGCGGCTATGGCGACGTTTCGGGCGCCTTGAACTTGGAGTATTCTTATTCTTTCCGCTGTGTCTTTAACTATTTTTGACATGAGGCTTCAACCTATTTTTAGTCTATTAGTGGAGAAGCATATAAGCAAAACCATGACTAAGACTGATTGAGTGGTATGTTGCCCGATCAAGATGCCATAAACAGTGTATTGCAGCCATACATTCAGCCTTGGTACGATTCAATCGAAAACCCTGAGAAAGCACAGCGACGGGTGTTGGATGATTTGGTTCAGAAATACAAAACCACTGAATATGGTCAAAGTAACAACGTCTCCCAAGTCAAAAACATATCTGATTATCGTGTTAATTTTCCAATAATTAATTATTCAGAGATAATTCCATATCTTATTCAGGTAAAAGAACGCAGTTATAAGGCATTTTTGACAGAACCGCCAGAAACTTGGGTCATGACAAGAGGATCAACAGGACAATCGAAAGTTCTGCCGGCAACTCAAACCCACCTAAAACAAATCTATAGTTGCGGCGCACGGGGACTCCTCAACTATGCCGTTAGGAAAAAAAGCTATGAGGTCTTTATGGGTGTAATACTCAACTTAAATTTTCCCTCAAATGTCCATACCATGGATGTTGATGGCAAACAAGTGACCTATGGCTATAGTTCAGGAACCTACGCGCGGCTTAACCCTATGTTTGACAGGGTAAGTCTTCTTCCGCGACAAGAAGAAATCGACGTTTTAGGAAGTGGTGTCGGCAGAGCGGATTGGGAGAAACGCTTCGACCTTGCTTACAAGATGGCACAAAACCAGAACGTAACTGCAGCCATGGGTGTAACCCCGGTAATCCTCTCATTCGCTAGATACATTAAACGTAAGTATGGAAAAAAACCAGCAGATTTATGGAAAACCCACGCAATATTCTGTACGAGCGTTCCAAAAATCCATTTCAAATATGGGCCTATCCTCAAAAAATATTTCGGCAAAGTGCCAATCGTGGAAATGTACACTGCCACAGAAGGGGTCTTCGGTCAACAACTCGACGATTTACCGTACATTACACCAAACTACGACTCCTACCTATTTGAAGTTGAAACGGACAGAGGCGTTAAGATGCTACATGAACTAAAACGGGGCGAATGGGGTAGCTTGATCGTTTCCTCATGCATGTTTCCACGCTACGAAATTGGAGACTTGATTGAAGCTACCGGAAATAACTATTACCGAGTATTTGGAAGAAAAAAAACATCAACACTTCTGGAACATAGACTTTACCGTGCGTTTTTAGGAAAGATAATTTAGGGCGGTTGTGGAGAGCGTCTACGCGCAATCAAAGCAACATAGATAGCGCCGACAATGATGATCAAGCCGATGATTAACAGCATAACTGCCCAACTTTGACTAGAATTCACAGTAAAATAACCGCTTATCTGCAACACAGAGAAAAAACCAAGAGTAATAAGGATTAGTCCGCCAATTAAGTAGCCGACAAAGCCGCTTTCGCCCTTCTCTTGTTTTTCGTTCCGCTGAGAACCTTGATTCTTCTCTTGTTTTTCTTGTTTTTCATTTTTTTCTGATTTCTCATCCCTTCGCCGATATGGCTGAGCTGGTGGGGTTATAGGTTGCCCTGGTGCCGATGCTTTCAAGGAAGCCCCGCAGCGTGGGCAAAAAGCCATAGTTTCATCCACTTTGTTGCCGCATTTAGGACAATACGACATAATTTTCATCCCAAATAATAGTTTAACTGCTTTATGTATTTAAAACATGCAGTCAGTCGGCTAAAGAGAAAAGATATATGTGGCAAACCATGCATTTTTGGATGGGAGAAACTTGGCTTGAGGATTGACTTTAATTTTGGTTCGTTAACGGATAAGCGAAAAGAAAGCCTTCTAATAGCTATTTATATCGGCTCCGTTTTCATAATTTTAGCTATAGTTTACTACATCAACATGTCTGAAGACCTTTGGAATGGTTTGGTAAATTTTTTCACATCGCTTACCCTGTCAGTGGTTCCCTCAACAGGCATTTCGTTGCCAGCTCCCGCAAACCCAGCTGATTATATTAACCTATACAATGCAGCTTTTCAGTTTAGTTTAGCTGTGGGGTTCTTAGAAATCATTATCTTAATGCTAAGAGTAGGATTTCACTCGCCTGTTCCACGCAAAGCTGAAACCATCGAAAACATCGTGTTTTGGCTTGGCACAAGCTACCTAATAATTACCTATCTAGTTAACATGACTATACCGAGCGAATGGTTTGTTTTCTGGGCAGGCATAATACTCATCTTCGGCTTAGCCCTGATTTCACGCGCATTTGTTTTGTTGGCTAAGCGTTAGATTTATTTTTTCTTTATTTTTAATTTCCACCAGAGCCCATTTATCTGGCGGAACATATTCCAAGAATCTTTGAGCAGACTAACTTTTGTTCCGCTGCCGCTTTTCCATTCCACCGCAATTTCTTTTATCTTAAAACCTTGTCTGTGTGCTCTAACTAGTATTTCTGTGTCCCAGAACCAATGAGTCGCCTCTACCTTATCGAGCAACTCTAGAAGCGGTTCTCGTCTGAAGGCTTTAAAGCCACATTGGTGATCCTTAAGTTTAGAGCCAAGCACGTGTCGTACCATGAAATTGTACGTTTTAGAGCTTAGACTTCTGCTAAAGGTGCGTTCAGCTTTGCTTTCGGGCAGCATTCTTGAGCCTGTTGAAAAATCGTAACCTTCAACGGTGATGGCTTCAACCAACGGTTTGAGAAAGCTTAGACTAGTAGCCAAATCTAAATCCATGTAAACCAAAATTTTTCCGTGGCTTTGCTTAAACGCATTGTTGAGTGCGGTTCCTCTTCCCAACCGTTTGTCGCGGTGAATGTGTCTAACACCTGGAGTATTCTGCGCCAGTTCCTCTGCAAGCTGAGCGGTGCCATCGCTACTGCCGTCTTCAGCAACAACAATTTCGTAAGAGTCGGTGAACTCTTTCAAAGCTTTGATAGTTTTTTCCACCGCTGGGTTTAGATAATTGACTTCGTTGTAGGCGGGAAGAACTACCGAAATCTGCACAGGCTTGAAGGGTTTGTTTGGTATTGCAGTTACGCGTAAGCCCCCCAGCTTGGGAACCATCTGAGATAATTATTTATGAATGAAGTTGAAACGGGAGCGCCTGAAATCACAGGGTAAAAGAGCAGAAACATCGCTACTGCACCAGCAAATATGGCTATGGCAGCAGCCTTCCCCAAGCGGGTATTCCAGTATTTGTTTATAAAATACGTTGTTGCGAGGCAAATCAGGGGTACGCTTAGGTAATAATGGTAGATGTAGGTTGCTCTGCCAATGAAAACGTAAGGTAACCAAGAGAAAGCAAACACGACCACTATGAATATAGCAGGTACATCCCAGCCGCTTCCACGTATGCTAACCTGCCTTGCCACAGATGACTTCGAGATTTTACTCCAAATATTCGCTGCCAATGCTCTGCCATGAATGGCTCTTTCAGCCAAAACAAGCATTAATGCAAAACCAATCCACCAGATAACCGGGTTACCAAAAACAGAGATTGTGGAAATGATATTGTTTGGGAGGTATGTTATGTCAAACCATCTTGGAACTGTACTTGTGCCCAGCATTAAGGGCCAAGACCACCATGGTGAAGAAGCTGAATCAACAACGGAGCCTGAATGGAAGCTAAGCATGGAAAACTGCAAGTTTACTATCGACGGTAACGAGTCGCCAAATATCATATCGGGGATATAGGTTGCGAAATAAATCAAAGCTACAATACCGATGCAGGCAACAAGCAACAGGAAGGGCTGATCAAAGAAGGCAACATACTTATCGGCTAAACTTCCCTTTTGTTTTCTAACCTCTCTTAGCCGAACTGCCACAAGCAACGCAACCAAACCCAACGCCGGAAAAAGTGGGAACCCAAACTTGGTTGAGAAACCTAACGAGAAGAAAACCACAGCCATTATCAACGGCAAAACCGACGTCTTCTTCCAGCCAACCTTGAGGATCTTCATAAAGTAGATTAAGAAGAATAATTGGGAGAGTAACGAAAAGAATATCAGATAAGTGTCTACGGTGCCGATTCGCGCCATAGTGAAATGCATAAAGTCAAATGTAATCAGAAACGCAGCTGAGAAACCCCCAATCCATGTTCCGAACAGCTTTTTGCCCAATAGGTACATGACTGCAACTATAAGAGTACCAAATATGACTCCCATTATGCGCCAGCCAAACGGTGTCGCGCCGACGGCTGCTACTCCGACAGCCTGAATTAGTTTTCCTAAGTCAGGATGGGTTCTCTCGTCAGGTATTTGGTGGTTGACAAATTCGATTGCAGATCTTGCAAAGTAAACTTCATCAAAGTACATCTTTGACATGTACGTCGGTGGAATCTCAAGTGAGCTCTGTTCGTCAACCATCTTGTTTAAAGTTGCGTCTGTGCTGTTTTCCCCTGTTATACCCACGATGGGAATTTGCTGGTTGGCTTGGTTTGATAAACCGATTTCTGAAACCTCGATGAAAGGTGAAGGTTCTTTGTCGGAGGGGTTGGGTACTGACCAGTAAAAGTCAGGTCGCGAATCATAAACTTCGGCTGTGACATTAAACTCCAAATATCGAGTATTTATACTTAAAGACAAATCTTGCTGGACCATGTAGTCTGTAGCTCTATCTTGAAGTCCCTGATTTAAATGTCCAAAGTAAGTCCAGTTTCCAGGCGACCCATAGTAGACATCAACTGTGGCGTTGCCGCTTGGAACCCAGAAATAAGCTGTCTGAACCTGCTGAACTGAACCTAAATCTATATAGAAATTCTGTGTTGTGGTGCTTTGCCAATTTGTAACTGGTGCTTTTACTTCGCCTACATTCCAAACAGCTATTCCGAAGAAGACTATCGATAGCAAAACGATTGTTATTATGTCTTTTTTGGTAATTTTGAGTCCGAGGTCTATTTGAGTTCACCCTTGTCTGCAGCTTGATTTGGCACTGGCGGTTGTGCTTTGAGCCCTATGTGTCCTTTTAGCTCATACCACAGTAACATCGAAGCATACCCGAGCATCAATAAATTGATAGCGCTTACTGCGAGAATCACAGGGTCATAAGGAAAATCAGATGGATAGCCATTGTTGAGCCAATTTAGAACCACAGCTTCATTGAGGAGAAGTGTTCCAGTTAATGTGGCACAAATTAGGCGGGTTTTTTTGAGCAGTGGAAACATTAACGCTAACATGCTTATTGCGGGGAACATATAGCGTTCATGAATCCGTGTGGGCAGCATAAAGAAACAAAATAGTAACATAAACGCCGCGAAAATCGCCAAAAAATCGCCTGAAAAGTTAAAACGCTTATGCAGAACATACAAGGTGAAGGCTGCGAATACCCCGAACAAAATCCAACCTACAATATAGAGGCTGCCATCATGTACCCATGACAAACCAAGCAAACCCCACAAATTAAAAGCATTAACCGAACCATAGTTATAGTAGGCGTAGCCCGAAGAATAAATATTCGTTAGAAAAGGAATTGATATACCTTCAAAAGGCAAAACAACAACAAAAACAGTAGCTGCGAACGCAAGTACAGAAAATAAAAGATTTTTAATGCCATTCTTCTTGTAAATCAGAAGGACAATTAGTGGAAGCAGTGCTATACCCTGTGGTTTAGTTAAAAGCCCTATCGCAAACATCACTGCTGAGGGTACAGGTTTGGATTTTAACGCCAGCATAACTGATAATACGAGGAAGAAGGTGTAGACGGCGTCAAATTGCCCCCAAACCGCCGTGTTATAGATTACTGCAGGGTTAAATGCGTAGAGTGCTGTGGAGGCAAGGGCTACTTTGAGAGATGCCTGTTTTCTAGCAAAAACAAAAATTAGCAGTGCGGTCGCTAAATCGAAAAGGTTTGGAACAATTTTAATCATTGTTGCCATGTTTAGGTTAAGAGCGTTGGCAATTGACCCGAATGCCCAGAAAATATACACGTTAAAAGGTGGGTAATCAGCAAATCCTGCTAGGGAATAGAATGGTCTTATGCCGTGCTGAGAAGCAGTCGTGAACCAAGAAATGAAATCTCCTGTGTCAGTGGGGAAACCCTGCACGGGAAACAGCAGAACCCTAGCTCAGGGCGGAAACAGCAAGTACCACAGCTAGAAAAATGATCTCGCGCTTGGCAAACGAGAAGTTAACCACGTTTTCCCCTCTGGAGAAATACTCGGTGCCATTGAATAAGAAGTTTTTTCCAAAATAGTCTTCTCTATTTCTGAGAACACCCCCTTTGGGTGTTCGGTTCCGTCGTCAATCCTGAAAGTCAGCAATTTCTATTTACTGTATTAGGATAATTTGAAATTAGTTGAACTGAAGGGTTGATTTTCGCGAGAACTTCGGCGCTTTAGTAAGATTATACTGATAACAACTACGGTAATCACGATGACTACAGCTGCAACAATTGGCAGAGTTAATGAGGTGCTACTAGTGGACGCTTTGCTTTCGCTTGAAAGGGCAAATGTTGTTTTCAATGTTTGACCCTTATAGTTGATTCCTGTATTCATTGATTCAAATCCGTCTTTCGATATGTTGAAGGAATATTGTCCCACAGTTATGTTTGTAAAAGTGACATAGCCCGTAGAATTCGTTTTCCCTGCAAGCATATTGGTTCCAGTTGGTTGAGTTGTTGAAGAGACGGTTGCGTTGCTCAAGGGGTTGCCATCATAGTCCTCGATACGGATTTGCACGTTTCCTGTGTTGCTTGTTGTTGCGTTTCTGGTTGTGTTTGTATTGGTCTTCGGAGATGGAGTTGCCGTTGGGTTAGTTGATGATGTTGGTATTGGGGTTGCTGGAGGCGGTTGAACCGTTACCTGTGTGGTGACTTGGGAAGTTACGTATCCAGATTTTGTCGCAGTTGCCGTGATTGTACAAGTTGTAGCTTTTGAAAAGCTTGTGGCTGTAAAAGTTGTTTTGTAGTATCCATTTCCTACTTCTGATGTTGATGTGAATGATCCACCGTTATCTGAGGTGAAATGTATGGTTGCACCTGTTACGGCTGCGTCATCAGCCGTTATGAAAACAACTATATCAGTTCTTTGCCCGTTGTTGATGCTTGTTGAGTTAGTAGTCGCTGTTATCTGTACAGGCAAGAAATCTATGGTGTAAGTAGTTTGGGTGGCTTGGCCAGTTGTGTAGCTTGAAGCTTGGGCCGTGATTACTGTTGATCCTGCAGTATTATTAACAGAAATAGTTCCCGTAGCTTGTGTCTGGCCAAAAGGGATCGTTAATGTTGAGCTGACTGTACCCACTGTTGGCTGGGATGAAAATAGGTTCAAGTTCACATCTGCTTGCGGGTCTTTAGCTGGGTGACCCTGTGAATCTTGAAGCTGCACCATTATCGATTGGTAAGTATTCCTATCCGACGGGAGGATTGATGGAACGCAGTAAACTGCCAACTTAGAGGGAGTGAACCCCATTGTGGTCATTGCCTGTTGACCTCTTAGCAAGTTTGTTGCCACCGCAGTTATTGTTGTGGAGCCTGCTTTGTATGTTGTCTTCAATGTTGCTATCGCATAGGATTGACCTGCTGGAATAGTTATCTCTGAATCTATTTGACCCACAGTCGGATCGGAAGATGCTACAGAAACAATCGTGTCCGATGGCGAGATTGATGGGAAGCCAGTTGAATTCTGTAGCTCGAGAGCAATTTGTTGGTACGAGTTTTCGTCTGCGGGAACTTTCAGCGGTCCAACAAATATCTTGATTTGGTTTGGGTTTAATGCTATGGGTGTTGTTGTGATTGCAAGCTGTTGCGATACATATCCCTGGGCTACAGTTGTAATTATGGCTGACTGTCTTACGTTATTTGATCTTGTTGTGAAGTTTGCTGTGGTAAAGGTTTTTCCTTCAGGAATTAGGACGTTTTGTGTAACTATTCCTACATTTAATGTGTCAGAGCAAGACAAACTTACTTGTACCCCTGATTTTGGAGCTTTTGCAGGGGAACCGCTTGAGTCTTGTAGCTGAATCATTATGGCATTGTAGGTGTTACCGTCGGCTGGAAGAGTTGATGGAAATCCGTAGATTGCTACTGCATTGGGAATTGGACCTATAGTGGTCATTGTGGATTGTACGGTTGTATAACCTGTTGCTGACGCTGAAATCACAGTGGTTCCTGGAGAGAATGTTGAGCTGAAGCTTGCTGAGGCGTAGGTTGCTTCTTTAGGTATTGTAATCGATGGGTTTACAGTGCCTATGTTGGTGACGGAGGATGAGAGACTTATAGTAGTGTCTTCCAAAGCTCTAGCAGGTTTTCCAGTTGAATCTTGTAATTGCACGAAAATGCAATTGTAGGTGTTGTTGTCCGCAAGAACGCTAGTTGGACCTAAGAAAATTCTAAGGCTTGTAGGACCAGTTGTCGCCGCAAGAGAAAAGTTCTGACTGACAACTATGAATATAGATGCGAGAAGAGCTAAGATTAGTAGTGCCTGCAAGATTATTTTTTGCATATTTCTAAACCTTTTTCTTGTTGCTTCCTTTTTTTCTTTTTAACGAGGTAATTTGGCTATTGTGTGAGCTGGTTTAAGAATATTGTGTATTAATATATATTATAGATAAGTGATGTACAGTTCAACAAAGAACCCTGAAAAGAACTTCAGGCCCTCCATCTGTAGAAAGTTAAACTTTAAATGTCCAAATTTCAAAAAGGATCACAATTTGGCAGATATATTAAGAGTCTTTTCTGAAGTAATCAAAAGTTTAACTCGCGTTTCTATAGTAACTTTTGAGTAGCCTTGTTTTAGTTGCCAAAACCCGCTAAGAGCCCATATTATCTCTTTCTCAAATTTGTTTTTCTAAGAACTAAAAAAGGGGAAAGGTTATTGTTGTTTGAAGCTTTTAGGGTCGTTTTCTAAGCAACAGGAATATCATTAAAGCGCCGATTACGATGATTGCAACGAATAAGCCTACGATTGCGGGTACGAAGTATAGGTCAGCTGCTGTTTGTGGTGGTGTTGTGGTTGGTGCGATTGTTGGGTGTGCTTCCATCACGTTGAATGATGTTTCAGAGCTTGATGGCCAGTAGCTGTTGGTGCCTGCGAAGTTTGCGATGACTTTGTAGTCACCTGCAATGTCTGGTGCCCAGCTTAGAGTGTAGAATCCTTGGCTGTCGGTTGTTGTTGTGCCGATGGTGCGTTGGTTGCCGTTTGAGTCGATGACGTTAATTGTTACTTGAACGCCTGAGAAGTTGCTTGGCAATGGTTGCTGCTGGTAGATGTAGCCCATCCAGTCACCCATGATCGAGTCTGCTGCAACTGGAATACCGTTAGGGAAGTCAGCTGCTTGTTGTGTCTGTTTTGTGCCAACCGAAATGTCTGTGACTGATCCGCGTATTACTACGCTCTGTCCAGAGTCTAAGGCTGCGTTTGGTGCTGTAACGGTTGTTTGGCTTGGTCCTCTGCCTAAGGTGTAGATTTGTCCGTCATAACCGTTGAAGAACGTTGTCATTCCATCTGCAATGACATAGCTCATTGTTGTGAATTCGCTTGTGTAATCTGTAATTGTCCAGATTTCTGCACCTGTTGTGGCATTGATTGCTCGTGCTTTTGCGTCTTTGTAAATCGGGTCGATTACAGTGTGCTCGGTTGTGACCAGGTAAATTACGCCATTGCTGCCCACTGCCTGGATGAATGTTGGATAGTCGCCGTATGGTGTGTTTAATCCTGCGAGTGTGCTGTTACCTGGTGTGTTGCTGTTACCGTATGTCCATTTCAGCTGTCCAGTTGTATCATCGTAGCAGTATACTGTTCCGCCGAATGCGCTTGTGTAAAGGTTACCGAATGCCTAGTTGTCCGCAGAATTCGTTTGGTGCTGTTTGGCCGTAGTAGTTAAGTGACTCCATAGCTGGAGTTGGACCCCATATCTTTTGTCCTGTTGTTAGGCTGTATCCTACCCAGTTTAATGTTTCATAGTTTTCTTCAATGAAGACATTAGTTGTTGGGTCGACGCCTGCGTAGTAAACAGTTACATTACCTGCTACGGGTTGTAGTGTGTTTATCCATTTGAAAGCGCCGATTTGGCCGTTATTTGGGTTTAGGTTGAATGCCATGTAGGTGTATGGTGTATAGGCGCCTGCACCAGTGAAGCTTCCTGGTGATGCCGGCAGAGATCCGTTAAGAGTCATCAATACGTTGTTGTACATACCTGCAATTACTGATGGTGTTGGTCCGCCTGGGTTGTTTAGTTGAGGCATTGAAACGTTCCAGTCGTATGTGCATTCTGCTGGGTACCGAGTGGAGTTCAATATACCGCCAGTGACTGGGTCGATTATAGTTTGGTTGAATCCTATGTTTGCTTGGACAGTGAGGACGTTTTTAACGGCTGCTTGGTTGGATGCTGGGAATATTGTAACTTCCGATGTTGGGGTGCTTGCATTGATAATTGCTGGTGAAAGACTGCCAGAGCCTGTGAATGGGTTAACGTCGTATTGCCAAATTCTAGAGGAATTCCATTGTGCTAAGTACCAGTTTGGATTTGCCGTTGTACCTTTGTTTTGTAAAACGTACCGTAGTTGTTCGCCTGATGGGCCTGCTGCAACGTACCCTGTTGGAACACCAGTCACGTTAAACAGGTTAATTCCAGTAAATCCATCAATCATCATCCATAGAGATCCGCTTGGGCAGATGAGGATTGGTGGGAATGTTCCGTGTTCGTCTGGACTCCAAAGGTTTTGTATGTAGCCGAATGATGGTGCTGGTAATGTATTGCTTGTCCAAATTACCTGTCCTGTTTCCAGGTCAAGTGCAGTTAATGGTCCATAGCTTGGAGCATCAAAGCCTAGTACTCCCATGTAGTAAAGTATGCCATCCATTATTATCGGGTTGACAAAGCGTTGTTCATATGCTGTTCCTTCGTAGTAGCCGACACCTTGTCCGTTTCCTGGGTATGCACCGCCATCATAGAACATGTTACCTCCGACAACTCCGCCATCTTGAATTTGCTTAGTCCACACTACGTGACTAGTCAGTGATCCAATAGAGTCGCCTGGGAATCTGCTCATGATTGCTCCCCATGAGTTCATTGGTGGTCCTGTTGAGAAAGCTGAGACTGGCCCTGAGCCCACTGCGGGGTTAACCGCTGAGCCTGCACCTAGCCAGTTTGAGGATATGGTCCACCAATCGGTGTTTTCACCGAAGATTGGGCGTGTCCAGTAAGCGCTTGGCAGAGGTGAGCTACCTATAGCGGGAGGTACTGCGTCTTGTTGAACAGTAAGTGTGGTTTGTGCGCTACTTGGTAGATATGTGTCGTTAACTACTGCACTGTTTGGATTACCGTTGCTTGCGGTGTATGTTTGTCCTGGGAAGTTGAAGATAAGTGTGTATGTACCGACTTGGTCAGGGGTGAAGCTTGTGAATTGGTTGGATGTTGTGTCTGAAACAGTTTCGAAAATTTTTGTTGTAACTGTTCCGTTTGGCGTTACCACGGTGAAGTTGTAGTTGTGGAATCTGTAATTGTTGGATAATAGTGCATAGCTGCTTGAGTCGCCTACGCCGACTCCAAAGATCTGGTTGACCCACATGAAAACGTTGACGGTTTGGCCAACGCCGATTGGGTCAGGATGAGCGGAAATGTACGCAAATGTTGGAATTTGGTATGGTGGGTTGTGTGCGTTAACTTGTGGTATAAGACTTGTAGAAGCCGCCATTGAAATAGTCAAAAGAATAACAATTGTAATGGCTAAAGTTCTGTTTTTTAGATTAAACATTTTTTTCTTTCCTTTAAATTTTATTTTGTTTTAAGAAAAGTTTAGAAAAATTCATTTCGAAAAAAGCTTTTCTTCCTATATCTGAGGAAGGTTTACGTATAAATAGTTTTTGTAGGAGATTATTAAAAACAAATGGATAAACGCATTTTTTCCCATGTTTAATAATTAAATTAAAGGTAAGCAAATGATTTTTGTACCGATTGAAGGTTTCGAATTTCACCTTTGAACTTACTACATTAGATGTAAATCCATAATGGGTGAATTCCAGGGCAGGTGATTGGTCTGAAAAACTGTAACAATGCTCGGCAAAGTAGCGCTAAACCGTGTCCCTTACCATCCCCTGGTGCCCACCTTGGATTGGTTACATTTAGTTGGTCTAACTAGGCGTTTTGAGGATGATTTCCCGCAGTGGATGCAATTCATTTTTTTTGTGATCAACATTTTCATCTTTAGCCAAACAAGAAAAAAGAAGTACGAGTAGTTTGCGAGTGAAATCACGAGACTGACAAGGGTTCAAATCCCTCCCCGTCCGCCAGTAATGAAAATCTTCGCACATAGTCACGGCAAAGGTAGCGCTGAACCTTTCCCGAACTCATATACCTCTTTCCATCTTGGCAGTTTCTCTGGCTGCCGTAGTCTGGGTAAGTTACAACATTTCTTGCTGAATTACATTTGATGATTTTCTTTGTGATTATTTTGACGCAACTAGGGCAATCTTCGATTTTGTGTTCCAATTGCCGAAGCTGGGTTCGCAGCGGAAGGGCGAAAAACACCCTAACTCCATTAAATCAAATTTTTGAGGAAGCCATCGACAAACCGATTATAAATTATAATTATAATCTTCTAAGACTCGTCATACTCTTCCTTCAACTTTGCGATTTCCTCTTTGATTCGTGTTAAAGCTTCAACGCGCTCTCTCCTTTTCTTCATGAAGATTTCTCCGTTAACGTCAATAGGTTCCAAGACAAACGGATTTGCAGGGGCAAGGGTATTTTCGGTGCTACGTTTAAAGTGCTGTTTATTTTGTCTCCACCACTCGGCGCCTTCGCCGTTGCCAGACCACCAATATTCATCTTCTAAGTTAATCTTGCCTCGTTGTTCCTTGCCGTATTTGTCTGTGACGATGAAATCCGGAGCTATCTCTATTCTTCGCTTCCGCGCTTCCGACAGGGCCAACTTGGCCTCAAAATCGAACGACTTCGCTTCGCCTCCCCTGCTTTCCGACTCCATCAATGAATCCGCGAATTTACTGAGCAGCTCGTTTTGTTGGAGTGTTTTTGTCGGTTAAAAAAAGCAATTTGTTCAAGTTTTATTGAAAATGTGATTGGCCCTTTGGTTTTAGTCAAATCGCTCACCTGCTAATTATAATTTATAACGTCTATTTTTAAGGCTCCTGTCTCGGAATCGGTTTATTGGGGTTGAAGATTCGCAGGAGGTTTTGTATTGTTTGGTTCAATCAGACCTCGCCGTTTTAGGCGTTATTGCATCGTAAGAGTTAATATTGCGTCTTTGCATTGTTAATATGAGGGAAAAAAATGTTAAGCAAAACCGAACAGGAGTATCTGAAAAATCCATCTAATTTCAGTGCAAGTTATGGCAAAGTTTTGAAGTTTCGCGTCGCAGCCAAAACCCACGCCTTTAATGCGGAATTAAACTTGCTGAAATACGCTGGCTTGGTTACGTCGAACTGTAACCAAGTTACAAAATTCAGTAACCAGAATCAAGGCCTAAAATCAATCTCCATCGACTAATCAGGGGCAGAATTGGAGCCTTCGGCGGGATTTGGACCCGCGACCATTACCTTACCAAGGTAACGCCCCACCGGGCTAGGCTACGAAGGCATTTTTCTTTTTCTTCTTGAAAGTGATTGCGGTATGCAATAAAGAGCTTACGGTTTCAGCGCCACATTGCAATAGCGAAAACTCAACAAAACATCCTTTCTAAAACCGAGGCTCCACATCCAGAATACTTCAACATTGCCCACAACCACAACCAGCAAAAGTAACATTGTTGTGAAGGAAAAAGCCCCTACACCACAACCAAACAGCAACCAAAAAACAAACTAAACACAAAAAACAAATAGAATCATACCCTGAGAAGTAGTGCTATAGCAAACCACCACATCCACGCAAAACAAAAAACTAACGGCAAATAAATATTAATGCAACCTAGCCTATTTCACAATGCGCAAACCATGTGCAGGGGTCTCCAAGCCAGGTCAACGGAGTAGGGCTTAGGACCCTATCGCGTAGGCGTTCGTGGGTTCGAATCCCACCCCCTGCACCAACATATCAAAAGGTTAAAGTGTTCCAAAAGCCGTTTCTTTGGGTAGAAAAACTTATCTTTAACATGTTATACAAACCAGTCAAAATAAAGATAGGTCTTCCTTGAGTAGGATGTAGATAATGTCTGAACATAAACCTGAATGGCCAGAATCCGGCGACTTGGTAATCGCAACCATAGAAAGTGTGATGGATTACGGAGCATACGCTAACCTAGATGAATATAGCAGACGCGGTTTTCTCCATATCAGCGAAATCTCCAGCGCTCGTATAAGAAACGTTCGAGACTTCGTTCGTGAAAACCAAAAAATGGTCCTCAAAGTCCTTCGCGTAGACGTTGAAAAAGGACACATCGACCTATCCTTAAGACGAGTTACCAAACGCGAAAGAATCGAGAAAATTAAATCTTGGAAAAAAGACCGTAAAGGCGATGCACTCCTGCATGCAGTTGCGGAAAAGACAGGTTTGCCGATACATGAAGTCTATCAAAAAGCCGGCTCAATTCTTGAGGAAAATTTCGGCTTATACGACGGCTTCGAAAAGGTAGTTAAGGAAGGCTCAGAAGTCTTAACAAAGCTCAATATTCCCGAAGAACTTGTTAAAGTCATTGTTCAAGTTGCTGAGGAACGCATAAAAATAAAAACGGTAAAGGTCAGAGGCGTCATCGAAGTTCGATGCATGAAACCCAACGGAGTGCGTTGCATCCAACAAGCATTCACAGGAGCCAAGAAAGCTCAAGAGGCAAAAGATGCCAAAATAGAATTTTCAGTGATAGCTGCGCCAAAATACAGTGTTGAAGTTTCAGCTGATAATTGGAAACGCGCCGAAGAAGTGCTTGACAAAGTAAGCGAGGACGTAGTGAAGAATATTACTAAAGCCGGCGGAAATGGAAGCTTCAAACGAGAAAAATAGAAGGTGAGAATACTTGACTAATCCCACTGAAAAAATAGAATGGGGTAAAGTGGAAAAGATCGGTAAAGGAACTAAGGCAAGCTATGATTCTGAAAAGAAGGTTTTGACTTTCTGCTTCGAGCGGGGTCCACAAACTTCCAGTGAAACTTTGCGGCAGTCACGCGAGGTTTTGATGAACGAACTAAAAGAATTGGGTTATATTAACCGCATGAAGTACAACGGGGAGGTAACGGCAGAGAACGTAGAAGAATCCGATGTAGTTTTGGTTAAGGAAAACCATAAGCTTCTGATTCGTCTAAACAAAAAGCAGGTCCAAGAGAAAACCCCTTCTGCCTCAGAATCAGCTAAATCTAAGGAAGAAGGTCAAAGCAACATAAAATTTTCGTAGAATTGACCAATGTAGCTTCAGGAGAATGTGCCTTTTTCTTGTTGGCTTTTGGGAAAACAACTAAATACTTGAGTTGGGCAATGTGTAATCTATGGCTTTCAAGAAGACTTCACACAAGAATCTCTACTTAACTATCGTTCTTGTAGTAATATTAGTTGTTGCGACTGTAGCAGCATATTATGCACTCCTGCCTCCTCCAAAGAGGGCAACGGTTGGTGTTCATGTAGGGGACAGCTTTACTTATGGCATAACGGGAATATCCACATTGCAAAGTGAAGAGGCAACAGTGAGTCCTGGGTTTGATCAGTACAATCAGACAGACTATTATAAAGTAACAATTGCAGGAATCGCCGATACAAACGTCTCTCTTAATACAATATGGCGTTTCCTAAATGGAACGGAAGTGCCTGGGCAACTAACGATTAATTTGACAGATGGCCAGGAAAGCGTCCAAAACGGATTCTGGGCTATTTACTCAGCCAATCTAAAAGTAGGTGATCCAATACGGCCTACCGATGATAGGTTAACGGTTAATGCGACTGACACAAAGACATATGCTAACAGCACTCGGCAAAGAAACTATTGGTTTATCGAAAACCAGTTCTATGATATCAACGACCCAACACAAGGCACACTACGTTACGACTACACCGCTGTTTACTTTGACAAGGCAACAGGTATGCTTGACACGTTAAACAACATAACTGCCTACAACAACCCCCTAAAGACCGAAGCAATCACCTGGAAACTCATTAGTTGCACAGTCTGGGACGTCTAAACCTTTTCCCAACATTTCATCAAAAGGATAAAAGGCATTCTATTATACATGCTAACAATGTACCTATCTTATGCTGAGCAATAGTGCTAAGTAAAGGTTGTTTGTTGTCAGATTGAGGATTGGGAAATCTAAGTTTTGCATGTGATTAGAGAGGTTTAAAGGTTTTTTTAACGGAAAAAATGAAATAGTTAGGCATCAAACATTACATCAAGAGGAATAGCCATTGTCGTTTAAAAATAAAATGCAGGAAGCAAAAAAAAGCAAGAATTCCCGTTTAGTTTTGGCATTGGATTTTCCATTCGAAGCTACTATAAACCGAAATAAAATATTTGAAAAGGCGCAAAAGGTACTCAAAGCTGTTCACTCTTACGTTTGTGCGGTTAAGATTAATCATCATTTAACTCTACCCCTTGGGACCTTTGATGGCGTACAGGAACTTGTCGAACAGATTCGCGGAGAGGGCATGCTTGCAATCATGGATGCCAAAGTCAACGACATCGGCAACACCAACCAAATAATCGGTGAGTACTATTTTGCAGCTGGCTTTGACGCCATAATCGCTAATCCTTTTGTAGGTTGGGAAGAGGGTTTAAAACCGCTTTTTGAAGTTTCAAAACGCCTCAATCGAGGCGTTATTCTTCTCACTTACATGAGCCACAAGGGCGCAAGCGGAGGCTACGGACAAACAATAATAGACCCAGAAACATGCCAACAAATCCCACAGTATGTTTCATTTGCACGGAAAGCTCTTAAGTGGGGGGCTGATGGCGTCGTAGTTGGAGCCACAGTTCCACAAAAAATTGCTGAAATCAAACAGATTCTCGATGAAAAGGTTGCCATTTACTCGCCAGGTGTGGGAGCTCAGGGCGGAGCCGCGGAATCAGCAGTTAAAGCCGGCGCCAACTACTTGATTGTCGGAAGAGAAATAACTAACTCGAGTAACCCGGCAGAAGCTGCGCGTACGCTCTGTGATTTAATAAAAGGAATAAAGTTGTAGTTTTTATCTGCGTTTGTTTTCCCAGAGTTCTTTTTTAAGCAAGTCACGAACCGAAGACCTGATGACGCTACTTCTGCTTGGGTACATGTTTGCTCGGACTAGTTCATCTAATCCTTCTAGGTAAGCTTCTGGTAATAGAACTGTTACTAATTTCAATTTGTTTTATCCTCCTCAAACTATATCATGCATATAATATGTGGCAAATATAAGAGTTAGCGTAATAGTCCTGGCTGGTCACAATTGCCGAAGCTGATTTAGAGTTCCAAGATATGTGCCGTCTAAAAGGTAAAGTTCTGCCTCATCAACATCAACTGCTTCCGAACGTAAAACAGGCCCAATCAGTTCTTCTTTGCCGATTTCTTTTCTCGGTCTAGTTTCGTTTATGGGTCTGCCCCCTAGAAAATCGTTGAAACTGGGCATTATGTAAAGTTCCGATGCTTTAAGCTTGACCTTATAATGTTTTCTAAGGGTGTCCGTTACTGAATTCTCTATTTTTACACCAGCTTTCTTAAGTAGAATCTTGGCTAAGCCTTCACTGTCAACCTTAGCCTTCACCCACACTTGTCTAGTCATCTTAAAACCCGCTGTGTCACGGAAAATCACAACAGGGTGAAGATGTCCCATAACCAGTGTTTTACATCCAAGAAGTAGTGGCGAAGGCCATTTGTGACCATGAAAAACTCCCACATCCCCTATTACTGCCCCTGTCGCAGGTAGAAGCTCAATGCTCTCAGGCAACAACGGCTCCAAATTTGCGTCATGATTACCCCGCACTATGGCTACGTTATCAATTGTATCTTGGAGTTTTCTGAAAAAATCTGGAATATCTTGCCACTCGCCAAACACGTGTGAAACAACCGTGTATTTCACGTCACCAAGAATAACCAGCCTATCAGGCTTGTATTCTCTAATAATCGCTATTAGTTTGTTGAATATTTTTGATGTTTGACTTGGTACATGAATGCCTTTTTCCTGAAGCTGCATTTCCCAGCCTAAATGAGGGTCAGCTATAAGTAACGTTTTAGTTTTATTAGATTTTAATAGAGCTGCAGGATTGGGTAAAAGCAGATTTAACATCAGTGCTTAACCAAGCTCACAATTTTTCTATGGATCTCTAGGTTAGCTGAAGCTATGAAGCTTAACTTTTGCGTGGGATCCAACTTTACATTTAAGGCTTGATTATCTGGGGTGGACACTATGCCGCCTGCCTCTTTGACTATGAGGAATCCTGCGGCAACATCAGTGGTGCGGATTTTTCGCCGCAAATCAATAAAGGCATCAGTTAAACCGTCTGCGACAAAACAGATTTCGAGCGCGTTGGCCCCAAAATGCCTGATATGTTTTGAGTTAACAATTAACGCCGTGACTTTCGATACTACATCTTTGACTTTGTATGTGTTTAAGTCCAAACCAACAACTGCGTCATCTAAAGACACAACGCTGGAGGTTTCAATTTTTTTGCCGTTTCGAAAAGCACCCTTGCCTTCAAAAGCCGTATAAACCACATCGCGAGCAAGATCAACAACCATGCCTGCATAAACATCAACGATCTCTGGTTTATGGGAAATGGCGATTGAAGAAGCATAGAAGGGCAAGCCATGTACCAAATTCGTTGTTCCATCGATGGGGTCAATGGTTACATAGCAGTCATGAGCCTCTGAACCATACTTTTTGATGCCTGATTCTTCACTGATTAACGTGAAAGAAACGTCATGCCCCTTTATTGTTTCAACGATTGCAGTTTCCGCGACTAAATCTACAGGTTTCATTAAGTCACCCCCTGCACCAGTACCCAGGTTCGGCTGAGGTTCTTTTAGAGTTTTAAGGCAGGGCTTGATGGCTGTTTGCACATTGTCTTTACATTCATGCAAGATATGTTGCCAGTCGATTTGGTTTCTCATCAGTTAACCTTCATTTTCTATATTACACGTCAACCTGATAAAAATATACCCAAACTTTTCAGCCAACAAGTTTAGAGGCTACTAGAGACTCTCTCCGGGAAATGAGGCATTGTGTCTTGGCTTTTCGTTTGCCCCCGCATCTTAAATTTCAGTGCTTTAAACATAAAATTCTATACAATACTGCATACTAAGCAATCGCTAAACACCGATTTATGTTCTGAAAAATATTTTAGTCTTATTATGCAAAACTTTATAACAGCGCCGAACGTTTTGGTTTCTAAAAAGGTAGAATCAAGATGAAATTCGGCACATACATGTTTGAAGCAAAGAAAGTTCCAGGCTTCGACTATGACCTTTTCCGAGTAAAACCTGAAGTAGGCAGACGAATGCCGCCCAAAGCTGACATGCACAGCAACATTGCGATTTTTGGAGACAACGTAACCGCCCGCGTCCACCCAGACTGGATCAGCCAATCTGACTTGGGACCAGCATGGAGAACCAACGACAACTTTAACGTTCGCTGGGAAGTCCTCTGTGCAACCCAACCTGAACACCGCGCTGAACAACTAGACTACATTGAAGACGTTGCACGTAAAAGCCAAGGAATCTGGCTAAACAGCATCCACTTCGCAGAGCATGGTCACTGCACATGCCCACGCTGCAAAGACCTATGGAAGAAAAGCGGTTTAAGCTGGTACGAATGGAGGCGCAAAGAAGTCACCGACTACATGGCACAAGTAAGCGACCGCGTACGCAACAGAGCAAAGAAAAAATTCGTTATCGGTGTCCTTCCAGACCCCGTTACAAACTATGAACGCTTCGGCGTCAATTTTGACGATCTCGCACCACTAACTGACGAATTCCTCGTCGTTATGTTCAGCAAAAACTATGCTACACCATGGTACTGGGAAATGCTTACCCGCAACTTCAAAAAACTCTTCAAAGACGTCAAACTAAATATTGCACTCTACGTTATCGGGCCCGGCGACGATCCAAAAGAAACACCAACCCCAAGCGAACTCTTGACAGTTTCAGTTCGTATGGCACGCGCTGGATTAGACGGAATCCTATACCTTACAGACAAAGCAGCACAAATGCAAGAATTCCAGAAAGCAGCAATCGCGCAAAAAGACACACGGGAACGCCTAATTAGCTACGGCGGAAAGCAAGGTCAAGAAGTCCTCGACCTAGTCACAAGCTGGGAAAAGCTCTTCTAAAATAAGCTAAACCATTGCAGGCAGAAAAAACCTGAAGAGTGGTGAAGACCACCAGGCTGCCCTTTTTATTTAATCTACTTTATTGTATGTAGCCCAAGTTTTTGTTCTGTGTTTCGTTTATTTCTTTCATTGACTCGTAGTGGGCTTCGATTAAGATTTTGAGGGCATCAATGTTTCTTTTTATGTCTTCTACTTCGCCGCTCTTCTGCAAAACCCCTGATTTTACTAGTTGCTCATTTATCTTGCTGACTGAGACTTCAATCACCCTAACTTTGAAAGCAAAAATCTGTAGCGTATAGAGTAAGCTTAATTGAGAATTCAACCGTTCTAATCGGTCCAATTCAAGCGTTTTTCCTATGAACGCTTTCAATCTTTGTTCCTGAGATGCCAGTGGTGAAACGAGAAGACCCTCATAAATTGCTGTTTGTTTTGCAGTAGCTTCTTTGGTTTCGTCCACGACTTTCTGTATACGCTTCGTTGTTTTATCCAGCATTTCCAAGATTTCATCCAACCGATTTCTCCCCCAAATCACAATTAACTATGCTTTGATGAGACTGTATGATCCATTATATAAAATTAAACCCCGCCAAATCGGTTTCTTAATAGTTAAGCTTTTAGGCACTTCATTACATAGTAATTATAGTAATTAACACAGAGGAATATTATGCCATCATTAGCAAAAAAGAATGCCGCAAAAAAGAAGAAACACGAAGAAAAAACCGGAAAAAAGTAGCTCTTTAGGTTTTTTAACGCTACTTTAACCGAAAAAACCTAAAATATCTTTTCTCTTTATCACAAAATAATCTTTGATACTGTTGAATATAGCGGATTGTGCTTCGGCAGTAGGGGCAGGTTAGTGTTTGAGGTGGTGGCGGCGGCAAAGGCATCTCGGTTTGAGTAAGGGTGCTCCACAGGGAATGCAGAATTTTAAACCAAACAAGTTTATTGGCTAATTATTTTGAGAATTTTTGATATGTCTTGATTTAGCAATTTCTGTTGGTTTTCTTTGTATTTTGAAAGTTGCAGATTTGTTAATCTTTGTTTTATTGTGTCGTTGAATTTGTCGGTTGCGCTCAGGATGATTTCTAGTCCTTGAATGGCTTGCCTTGCAGTAATGAATTTTTTATCCGTACAGCAGCTTAGGTACTTGCTGATTGTTCTGCCAAACTTACCTTCTTTATCCCATCTTATATTCTCCGCAATCAGCATTATGCCCAGACTCCGCTGGTACGAATTATCGCTATCCAGCTTCTTTTCCAATTTATCCCAATACTCATACACAGATGAGAACAAGCGGGAATACGATTGCAAGAGCAGAAAGGCGTTGTACCTCAATTTATCATTTTTCTCTTTTAGCGTTTCGACTAAGAAGCGGATGTCGGTGGCAATCAGGGTCTTTGAGAGGGGCAGAATTTGATCTTTTGTAACTGCTTTCAATCCTTCTAAATTCAACGTGAACCACCCACAACATTTCTTTTGGTTTCGGCTATAAGTTTTGTTACAAATAGGTTATGAAAGACGAAAAAAGAACTTAACTTATTGGGAGCTGCAAAAGCTAACACATTTACCGTATCAGGTAGAGTTTTAGTCAAACTTTCTTGACTAAACCGGTGCGTCTCGTGCGTTAGCTTAGTCAAAGTTTCTTGACGAAAAACGCTTTAAGACTGCGGCTTCATCGCTATTTCGATGAGAAATGAAAGCTTTCACCGCCATAATTCTAGCAAGTCTGATCGTTTCTGTTTTAATCATTGTCTCACCCACCCGGGGTTATGACGAGCCTTCGGTTGGCGTAAAGAAAGGCGATTGGATAGAGTATGACGTAGACATAACGGGCAATCCTCCCGCAGTACATAGAAATGTTACCTGGATGCGATTAGAGGTTTTGCAGGTTGACGGCACATCGTTTCCGGTGAATCTTACTGTCAGATTCGCTAATGGCACATTGGACAGCTCAGTTTGGAAGTTTAACTTTACAGAAGGCAATACGGAAGGGTGGGTAATCATTCCTTCGGATCTAGGATTAGGAGACACATTCTTTGATAACTTTTCAAAAACAGACAAACACGTAACAATTCAAAGCCAAGAACAAAAAACTGTGCTAGGCGCAACCCGGACCGTAACATACGCAAACGACTCCTACAGAGATAAGCAATGGGATAAAGCTACGGGCGTCTTTGTTGGTTCTTCTGAAATTTTCAGAAACTGGAGTGCTTACGTAACTGCCGTAGGTACAAACATATGGAGTCCCCTGATTCTGGGACTAAATCAGATCGCATTCTACACTCTAGCTGGAGTAAGTATTGCACTGGCAGCTTCGCTATTGTCTTTGGTATTTGTCATAGAACGGAAGAGGCGTGAAATTGTTTGAGTGTTGTTGAGATTAATCTGATTATGCAAACGTTTTGGACAGCTCTGATCTTAGTTAGTATGTGGTTTAGAAAAAAGGGCAATTATCTCGTACACGGAATAATTATGATAGTCGTAGTCGGCGCGACGTTGATTAGTTTTTCTTCGGTCTTGCTCATGACTCCCCCGACCAGCGGTTCCATGGAAGTATATTTAAATTCTCCTCTAAAAATGGCTGAATTCATTTCCCACGCTGTCTTGTCTATTCCAGCAATTTTCTTTGGGGTCTGGCTAGTTGCATTATGGCGTCCAGGTTCAACGTCATTTGCAGCCAAGAGTAAGAGGATAGCCCAAATGACATCAATTTTGTGGGTCCTATCTTATGTTGCTGGAGTTTTGGGTTTTGTTGCGGACTACACTACCTTCTTTGGATAAACAGCAGTTCTTTCTATCCTTGACAAACTAACGTTTGTTTTTGTTACTATGAATTGTCCTACTATCTGTACCTAAGCCCATGCCATATTGAAATGCCCTGTAGCAACTAACCCCAGTGAGTTGGCCATTGTGCACTTTGAAAGAGCTCTGTTCGGAACACCATAAAATTTTCAATTTGCGGAGGATTTTCAAGTAAATCCTTGACTTTTTTGATGGCTTGTGAAAATACTTTTTTTTCAGAACTGTTTAAAGACTCTACATCTACCCACAGAGTTAGGACTGTTGCCGAGTTTAAGTCTTGAGAGAGCATCGATATGGAGCCTCGAAATCCCTTAGTTTTATGGACTAAAGTGTTTAATAGATGGTCAAGCTCTAAGAACGCTTCTTTGCGTTTATCTTTCTTAAAATTCCACTTACTCATTCTGGCTAAAACCATGAGAAAATCACCTGATATAATTTAAGCTGGTTCTCTCTTAAATAACTTAACAAATAAGGAGCACACGTATCATAATTTTTGGTCTTAAACGAATGCAATGGAGAAAAAAGATGAGGCTACGTGGGCTCCGGATATAAATTTGGCTATTCAAGTTGCGATTATAGCGATTGATGTTATTGCATTCTTCTCTATCGCTATTCGTTCCAGAGCCTCAGCAAACCCTAAACCAAAGAATATTGAGACTAGCTTGAAGCTAGTAAATTTTAATTCCTTAAAAGTACATAACGAGTCATTGTTGTCTTTTTTGAGGTATCTTGAGAATTAACTCACTTTTTTGTCTTTTCTCTTGGTGTTGGGAAAAAATTGAAGATCTCTGTGTGAGTCAAGGCATGTTTGACGACTTCAAGAAATATAGTAAAATCAAATCAAAATAACGCGCAGTACAATCGCTTATACTGGCGCATTTATTATTTCATGCTTCTGGCTTATTTTCTTCTGAGGTATACATAAACAATAGAAGAAGTGCCCGCAAAAATTAGCAAACCCGCTATGGCGTAGGGTAAATAGTTTGGGTACGCTTGTTGGTTTACTGGTAGTGACCAGATACGCATATCAGGGTCACATTGACCCTCTAAAGCACTGCATCCAACCGTAATTATTTCCGCCATGCCGTCATTGTCAACATCTCCACTGCCCACGTTCCATGCGCACGCTCCTTCGTCAAACGTCCAAACATTGCTTTCCTCCAAAACTAGGCTGGTTCCATTATAGCTAAAAACCCTCAGTTCTCCCCTATCATGGATACCTTCCGGGTTGTTGAAGCTGCCTTCTGCGGCAGCTATCCCACTTTCTATAATCTCGACTTTTCCATCACCATTAACGTCGTTTAACGCGATGCTCTTTGCCTCAGTCATGTAATCAGTAGCCCATTCCTGGCTTGCCAGCTCTATCAAACCGCTTCCATTCCAACGCCAAACCTTAATCTCACCATTTACATTTACGCCATCATAAGTAGACCCTGCTGTAACTATCTCTTTTTTTCCATCCTTATCTAAATCAGCAGCCTTTACGTTGTAAACAACAGTATTGCTCTGGACTCCTCCAGCAATAGTTTTAGCTGAGCCTTCCGCTAACTGCCAAGCTTTCATTGTCTCTAGTTTAAACTCTTGCCCGTTCCATCGCCAAAGGCTAACAAGTCCCTTGCTGTCTGAAAGAGAATCTGCATAGCCTCCAACCATTATCTCCACTGTACCGTCATTCTCCAAATCGCTTGCGTAAACTGTATTAGCGCTTGTAATATTCGCTTCATCCAGCGGCAAGCTGTTAACTAATGCGAGCTCGTTTCCTTCGATATGCCATATTGACATTTGGGAAGAACTACTAACACTCCGACCAACTGTTAGCAAATCGTTCGTCCCATCCTTATCGACATCGCTTACAAATATGGAGTTAACAGGGATGCCTTCATAGTGCGCTTTTAAGTCCAAAAGTCCATTACTTAGGTTTAGGACTCTCATAGAACTTGTCGAGTTTCCTGTTTCGTTTCTAAACGAGCCACCGCATAATATGTCAACCTTCCCATCTTGGTCTACGTCTGCGGCATAAAGACAATAGATTGATCCGTTCCAACCTGTGCTTGCTTTAAGGGTGACATTTTGTCCATTCCAATTCCAGACTTTTAGGGGCGCTTCACTTACCGTCCTTGTGTAATTCTGAGTAATATGGTAGGCAAACCCCCCAGTCATTATCTCGCTCGTGCCATCACCATCCAAGTCACCGACAAAAATGTTTTGAGTGCCATAAACACAGGTTCCACCAACACCATAAGTATCCCAGTTCTGTTCAGCCTCCAAATTTAATCCCCCGCTTTGGGCAGCAACAGCCATTATCACGAATGTAAAAGAAGCAAGGCACACCATAGGAATTAACATAAACGCTTTTTGAAATTTCAAACGTTAACCCTATAAAACAAAGTCTGGCAATGGCTTATTACATTTATGGTGACGCCATCAGTTTACGATATCTATTGTAATGTTTTCATGTCGGTCACCGTATTGACCAGTGGATGTTGGCGTCGTATGTGTGAAGAAGGCGTTAATGTATACTGTTTGATTAATGTCGACGGGGTTAGGGTTAACATTAAGCAGCAGTTTCATTTCTAACTCTAGTGCTTGAACAGTGGATTGACCATCATAGACGCAAATTAAGGTTTGTTGTTTCTTTTTCTTGAGTTTTTTTTATTTTGTTGTGTTGAGTTTAGTTTAAGAGTGAAAGAGTGAGCTGAGGAGTTTTTTTTAAAAAAAAACAAAAATCTGAAAGTACCTATAACATTAGCAATTGAATGAAGTCCTATTTATTTTTTTTACTATTGTTTTCTTTAAACTTAACTTTATCCACCTTCTATTTCCTTGCGAACTTTTCGAACATTCAAAAAAAGAATTTAAACTGAACTCTAAACGAACTCCTTGATAAAAAAAAGTTTGTCAAGCTTTTCTTTTGAATTTTAGTTTATTGCTACTTACTCGATGAAGCGGTCTTTTCGATGTCTAAGAATCATAGCGACAACGAGTATAGAGATAAACAAAGGTAAAAGCACTAAAATGGGGAATTGATAAGCGGTTTGTTTCTTCAGGTTAATGTTTTTCCTATACTTTAATGCCGTGCGCTAAATTTTTTGCCATTCAAGCAACATAGCTGTTGACTCTCTTGGAAAAGCTTATATCTACTTTTTCATTTAAATATTAATAGCAAGTGATCTTATGAATAAAACAAAGAACATAGTTCTTGCTTTGCTTTTAACATCAGCAATTTTGCCTAGCAGGTATAAATCTTAGCTCCGTAATAGCACAAACAACAAATTCCACTTATGTCTATGATATAATTGGCGGAACAGTTGCAGCAAACGGAAACGCTGTAACTGGCGGAACCTCCGTTACCACCAACACCAATGAAAATGCTGAATTCACAGCTACCGCTCAATCTGGCTTTGAATTTCTAGGCTTGGGAATACGCTACTGCCGCAGGAGGTTACACAGTTACTGATAACCCAGCATCGATAAACATAACCGTAGACGGCGCAATACAGGCACTCTTCATACCAACAACGAACACTACTGCGACCTCTAGTGAAACTGGGGGAGCCACTGTCATTGTCTACAATTCAATAGGCGGAGAAACTTCTCCAGCGGGCACAGCACCTCCAGCAACATATACTAATTACAACATCGGTGATGTTGCTACGTTTACAACGACCCCTGGTACCAACTTTAAATTCCTCTATTGGATAGTTGCCACCTCAACAACCAACTACTACACTTCTAGCACTCTGAACCTACCAATTACGGAAAGCACAGTTGTAATGCAAGCAATTTTCATCCCGACTGACAGCAGCGTAACACTGCCAGGTCAACCTACGCCTACACCTACAGTGCCAGAATTTTCTGGTATTATAACCGCAGCAATCTTAGTGGCATTAGTAGCAGTTGCAGCTGGAACATACACGTACAGCAAGAAAGCTAAAAAATAAACTCTCTCTTTTTTTTTGTGTTTTGGATTTGATTTTAATTTATGTTAATTCGTTTTTATTTGCTTCTGCGCCTTTAGGGCGAGGAGAAAACGTCCAAGCATTCTTTGCAGTAACCAGACGTATTTCTGGCTGGACAGTTTATGACTGCACCCTTAACCTTTACAGTATCTAGGCACCGGAGGAACTTTGGACGCCAACGCAAAAAAATCGCGTTCAAACTTAAAAACTCAAGGCTAAATCAAATAACATTACACACCTTCCGTCACTGGAAAGCCACAATGGAATACTACAAAACCAAAGGCATCCTGCACGTAAAAGAGATTCTTGGCCATAAATCACTCAACAACACAATGCTTTACACACAACTCATAAGCTTCAGAGATGACGACTTCACAGCTACAGTTGCTCATTGTGAAGAGGAAGCATGCAAGCTCATAGAAGCAGGATTCGACTTCGTTTGTGATTACAACGGCAACAAAATCTTCAGAAAACGTAAATAGCCAACAATCACCCGATGACTGGGGTTTGTTTTAAAGTATGTTAAGTGGACTGAGGGGGATTTGAACCCCTGTAACAGTGGAGATATCACCCGCGATTCCCTTTTTTCTTTTAGATTATAAAAGATCGCTGAACATTGGAAAAGTTGTATAAGCTGAAACTGGGAGAATTCCATTATCTTAATTGCTCACGCATTTTCTTAATATCTTCTACACCTTTCGCTTCTCTTCTACGCTGTTCCTCACGTTCTTGTTCAGTTTTATTGTTATGGTATTCTATCTGTTGATTAGCATAGTCGACAATTTTTTTTATCAATTCAATATTCTTCTTAAAGTCAAATAGGGATGTAAGAATAGTTACACAAGCTCCACTTACCATGACTTGACCAATTTGCGAGTTCTTTGCTAATTCATCGTAAAAGAACCTCGTCCAAATGCTATCAGGTTCTGAATCTAACTCTAACCATATTGTGTAGTTGTTTTCAGAACCAGCAACCATTTCTATTTTGATTCTTTCTGGGTCAATAGGTTTCAAATTCACAACCTTAGAAAATTCCGCTCAGCACACCCCAAATTATGTCTATATGTTTTTGGATATAACATTTATCACACGCATTTCCCCTTTTTCCCTTCGGCGCATGCGCAGATGTGTCAAAAACTGTAAAACTTTTCGTTTACCTATATGTTGTTGCTATCTTGCAGCCACAAAACATTATATCCCGTCCTAAGACATTGATTTTAGCGGATCTAAAATGCCTTTTATTTTAGTTAAGCAAACTGTCAAGGACTACTCGAAGTGGAAACCTCTTTTTGACGAACATGGGTCGACGCGGAAAAAGAGCGGGTCGAAAGGCGGCAGCCTTTTTCGCAATTCGCAGAACCCAAATGAGATCATGGTCATCATGGAGTGGGATGCAATCGACAATGCCAAAAAGTTTACAGAATCAGCAGATTTACGCGAAATTATGGAGAAAGCAGGAGTAATAGGAAAACCAGAAGTTTATTTCTTAGAACAAATAGAAACTTTCAAAGAATAAGTCTAGCCAGCGATTTGATCCTGCGCCCTGCAAGAAACTCGCAAATTCCTCTTTTCTTTTTATAACGATTGTTTCAGAATTCTGTTCATTCCTCTGTTTCTTCTTCAAGTGCTTTTCGCTTTTCCAATTCCTTGCCTAATTCGTCAAGTCGAGCCTTCATTTCCCAATAAATTTCTCTTGCCGCCCCAATGCTGACTTGCATGGGTTTATTCAAATCCCTGTTTTCAATAGACAAGTCAAAGGTAACCTGATGATTAAAATTCAACTTAAGCCGTCCCTCGTTTTCGTCAAGCGACATAAGCGAAACTCCTCAGCTACTAACTTTGCTTTCCGCTCCTTTAAAGATTGCTTTACGATGCAACCGATCCGGATACATACCTACTATAACTTTACTTATAAAAAGTGGACTGGGGGGGATT
>CAVUAM010000010.1:0-11916 GCA_963739495.1 Candidatus Bathyarchaeota archaeon
ACAAACTCAGCACACATGTGCGCTTATGTAAGGTTAGCTGCTAAAAGCAGGGGGGGCTGTCCAAAGCCGGCCTTTGCTTTCCCCCGGGACTATAGACCCTTGTCCTGCATCCCGGTCAACCATATCCTTAGCTAAATTATGTGAAGAATAGTTGGCTATTTAGTCTGTGAAGAAAAGCAAAAATCTGCAAATGTAAAGATACAACTTCTTCAATAAAAAACTAATAAAGAGTCAAGAAACATAGTTACATACCAAAGTTTCAGGAGTGTAAATCTGCAGTCAAGCATGAACGCAGCGAAAAATAACTTTTTCAGAAAATGATAATGCAAAGAAATGTTAAGATTTTTAACACATGTTAGACTAATAAAACTGAATAGTAAATTAAAGAAAAATTATGGTTCAGTTTTCGGTTCATCCGACTCTGCGGCTTTACGTTTTCTGAAGAGAATGAATACATGACCTCTAACTTCAACCAAACCTGAATTGGTCTTCTCTGCAGCATTAACGGCAATGGTCTGAGCCGTAACTTCTCCCTGCAAAGCTGCGGGCAAAATCCTAACCTTAACCATCTTGTTTCTCTGCAGTTGCTTCTCCATTTCAGCTGCCAATTGAGGCGTTAAACCTTCTTTGCCAACCCAAATCGTTGGGTTCTCATCTTTCAGTACATGCCTAACGTGGCGCTTCATTCTGGTTGTTATTTTGCTCAAATCCGTTGTTCTCCTTTTTCTTTAACATTATGCGTGTTTGGTTGCCGCAGTTTAAACATGTTATTACAACATGTGGCTCCCTTTTCTGCTTTACCCTAACCCGGCAGTTAACACCATGCACAAACAAGCTATTGCATTCTTTGCAGGTTTCCCGCCGAAAATCCAGCGGCAACCGAATCCTTGCTGCCATAGCAATCCGCCTGGCTGAATCAACATACTGCATAGCCAATTTAGGGTCCTCTCTACGCACCTTCCATGCCTGCTCAAACAGTATTGCTATGCGTTGCCGCGCAATTTGCTTAACATTGGCTTGCTGATTCATCCACTATACCAAACAACCACAAAAGCGCATTCCGATTACATAACACTTACGCCAAATCACAAGACTTTTTCTGAAAGCTCAAACTTTAGACGCTCAAGAGATTTATCCATCGTCAACGGCTTGCTGCTCAAGGTTTTTTGGGCTTTAGAAGTATCCAAAGAGGAATCAGCGGGACGTTTAGCAGGCCAAGTAAACTGCGAGGACAGCACCTTATCGATTAAACCCGTGTTTAAACCGAAAGCTTCGGCGATTTGAGTGGCAAACTCGAATCTGCTAACACGTGTGGCGCCACATAGATGGTAAATACCAGTTAACCTGCGCTCTGCCACTTCAAGCGTCATCTCAGCCAAATTTGTGTTTAGAGTAGGTGTGTTCCATTGGTCAGTTACAATCTTGACGCGTTCGCCTTTTCGCAGGGTTTCGATTAGCCAGAGAGCAAAGTTGACTTTTCCAGCCGCCGGGGTAGAACCATAAATGACGCTTGGGCGGGCAATGAAGTATTCAGGTTGGGTTTGGACGATTTCTTCTGCTTTAAGCTTGGTTAAGCCGTAGTAGTTGATTGGGTCAGGCTTGTCGGTTTCTTTGTAGTTGCCTTTTTCCCCGCTAAAAACGTAGTCGGTAGATATGTAAATTAAAAATGACCCCGCATTTTGTGCTGCTTCTACAATGTTTTTGGTGCCCTCAACGTTTACTTTCCAAGCGAGCTCTTTGTTAGTCTCACATTTATCGACATCAGTCAAAGTTGCTGCATGAACTACAACATCTGGCTTTATGGTTTTGAAGGCTTCCTCAACCTGTTGCTTCCCAGAAATATCCAGTTTAACAAAGTTGCCATAAACCGATAAGCTCTGAATATCGGAGGAGTAAACCTCAATGCCTTTGACCAACGCCAACTTTGCAAGTTTGGAACCGTAAAGCCCACTTGCACCCGTAATCAGAAGCTTCAACGAAGTCCACCGAGCTTCCATGGAGTCGGATGAAGGATAACTTCAGTGGCAAACGGAGACCACCAATGTTCATTCTCAAGGTACCATTTTACAGTTGACTCAAGCGACGCCTCGAAACCAAACTTTGGCTTCCAACCCAACTCATCGCGAGTTTTCGTCGAATCCAAACTGTAGCGGGTGTCATGTCCAGGGCGGTCTTCCACATAGGTAATCAGGCTTTCAGGCTTTTTGAGCAACGCAATGATTTTCTTGACAACTTCAACGTTAGTAACTTCGTTACCGGCTGAAACATTGTATATTTCGCCTGCCTTGCCCTTCTCAAGCACGGCGCTTAACGCTTCGCAGTGGTCGACAACGTAGATCCAGTCGCGAATGTTGGTTCCTTTGCCATAAATTGGTATGGGGAGGTCACGGAGTGCACGGATTATGGTTTTGGGAATCAGTTTTTCAGGAAGCTGATAAGGACCAAAGTTGTTGGTGCAACGCGTTATTGAAACATTCAAGCCGAACGTCCTATGGTATGAGAGGACGAACATGTCTGCAGCTGCTTTTGATGCTGAGTAGGGATTAGATGGTTTAGGCGGGGTGTTCTCGGTAAAAGAGCCCTCAAGTGCTTCGCCATAGACCTCATCGGTCGAAACCTGCAAGAGTCTCGCCTTAGGATTATGTTTTCTTATGGCTTCTAAAACCGTGAAAGTGCCAATTGTGTTGTTTTGCAGGAAAACGTTTGGGTCAGATATGCTTCGGTCAACATGTGTTTCCGCTGCGATGTTAACCACTGCATCCACTTGATGAACTAGACGGTTCATCAGTTGAGGATTGCAAATGTCACCCTTGATGAAAGTGTACCGTTTATCATTTTCGATGTCATGCAGGCTTGCAGGGTTAGCGCCTATGCCCATCTTGTCAACGTTTATCACTTCGTAGTCGGAGTGTTTTGCAAGTAGGTGCCTGCAAAAGTTGCTTCCGATAAATCCTAAACCGCCAGTCACCAAAACTTTCATAGTATATCACTTGTGTGGTAGATAATTCCAATCCCAAGGTTTTCCAACACGTGTATCATTTTTTTTGCCGTTGATGATTTTTGGAATAAGTGTTGGGTCATTCCATTCACGGCGTTCCTCGTCTGGGTCTTGTGGGTTATAGAGGTTGGTGGTAAAATAAATCAGCATAGCCGGTTCATTGCCGGCGCCTTTAAATCCATGCCAATAGTGCCCAGGTATACGTACAACCTGCAAGTCCGAGCCGCTTGAGACAATTTCATCTAGCTCTACTGTTTTGTCGTCAAAGGCACAAATCTTTATAGTGCCCTTCAGCGCCAAGAAATAGTCGTTCTGTCCTCTGACATGTCGATGCCACGCGCGAATAACACCGGGAAAAGTGAATGAGTGGTTTGCTTGGGCAATTGTATCTTCGCCAAAGAGGTCTTTCCAGTCGGTGCGCATAACCTCGCTAAAGAAGCCTCTCTCGTCAACAAAACGCCGAATAGGCCTGATTCTTATTCCCTGCAGCATGAGTTATACCTTGTTTTCTCTCAAAATATATCGTTCTAAAAACTTTATAATGGTTTGCTCTTTTTGGCGCTAAACTTCAACTTCCGAGTAATCGCCAACATGCAATTTTATGGTTCTGTTCCTCTGGTTACGGGTGACTTTGGCGTTTTTACCAATCAAGCTATCTTCAAGGCGCTCAATGTCTTTAATGGTTACGCTATCCTGTATAACGCAGTATTCGATGTTAGAGCAAAGAATTTTAGAGTTATCGCCGACGCTCGAGTAAGGTCCGATAAACGAGTTTTCGACATATGCGTTCCGTCCTATAACGCAGGGTCCCCTTATTGTGCTGTTGATTATTTTTGCTTCAGGCTCCACTTTTACTCTACCATCCAGAGTGCTGTTTGTTACCGTACCTTTAACGTCTAATTTTATGTATTCATCCAGTATCTTTGCGTTGGCGGATAAGATGTCGTCTTTTTTTCCTGTATCGAGCCACCAGGAATGTAGGATTTCAGCCCTAACTGAAAAACCCATGTTAATCATTTCTTGGATGGCATCAGTAATTTCTAGTTCGCCGCGCCCTGAGGGCTTG
Source organism: Candidatus Bathyarchaeota archaeon (assembly GCA_963739495.1). Classification (GTDB taxonomy): domain Archaea; phylum Thermoproteota; class Bathyarchaeia; order Bathyarchaeales; family Bathycorpusculaceae; genus Bathycorpusculum. The sequence goes on from CAVUAM010000010.1 coordinate 4,065, forward strand.
ATTTTTTCTATAGCTTGATGGACTTTATTGGAGAAAAGGTAAGTGCCGATAATTGCTAGGTTACCGATTGGAGTTTTAGGTTTCTCCACAAGTCGTACTATATTGCCTTTTTCATCTAACTGTGCTATGCCAAACGATGAGGGATTGTCAACTTCTTTGAGGATAATAAGGGCGTCAAGATTTTCACTCTTAAATTTCTTAACGAATGCTTCCAAGCCTTGACCCGTCACGTTGTCGCCTAAACACATGACAAAAGAGTCTTTCCCCAAAAAACGCTTAGCTGTCTTAACAGCGTGTGCCAAGCCAAGTGGTTCCTGAGGAATATAGCAGACATTCAGGTTCCAACCTGAACCATCCTTAACATAATCCTCAACGAACTGCCCTGTCTCATGCGCAGTAATGATCCCGACTTTTTTAATGCTGGTAGATGCCACCTGGTCAAGAACATAGCCCAAGATGGGTTTGTTGGCTACAGGAATAAGTTGTTTGGCACAGGTAAAAGTTAACGGCCTAAGCCTAGTTCCTTTGCCGCCACTCAAGACAAGCGCTTTCATATCGATCCGCTACCTCATAAGTAAAACAGGATATTATGACTTACTGTCGCATCAAAATATTTCCCAGAGTTAGTTGTAGGTGTATTACCACAACCACATAATTCTATAAACAAATAGAAACAATAACAGGTCGTAGTTAATCCTCATCTACCAAACAAAGGTTAAATTATGAAGATCTCAAAAGAACGTTTGTTTTCTTCTTTAATTGAGGGAAAAGGAAAATGCAAATTCACCGCTTCATGCAGTCTATTCTCAAACGCAAGTTACACTTGCTCACATACAGGCGGAAGCTACTGCGGCAAATACAGAAAGCTAAGCCGAACCCCAGAATACGAAAAAGTTCAAACTTCTTTCCTAATACAAAAGCTATAGCAAAACTAATTATAGCTAAATTTTAGACAACTGCTACGACATTATTCAGCAATCGCTTTTTTGTTTTCTCGCTGTAAAACATTCATTAACTTTTCAACTAAGTTGATTATTAGAGATAAAGGCTTTCGCAGAGGACCCATTGCATTAGCGATACCACGAATATTTATCAAGTCATCTTTGTTCACGGTTTGAGTAACCACCGCTAAAAGTATGAAAACAATAACGAAAATAACCACACCTAATACTAGTTGTAATAGACTGCTAAACGACAACAGGGACAAAGCAAAAAAAGTAATCAGCCCAGTTGCTCCAGCAGAGAACGTAATTTTGGCTGATGAGACCCAGTCCAAACCCACATCAAACTTTTTCTTAATAAAACGTAAGCTTAAAAACAAGCTTGGAAGCCCGACAATCGTGGTAGTTACTATCAAGCCGATAATGCCGAATTGGGAAACCAACACAAAACTCAAAGGAAAACCAATAGCAACTGTCAAAAGCCCAAGCCATAAGTTATATCTTGTATATCCTTGACCATTGATTAAGTTACCAGCGCTTAAGCTTCCAAAAGCAGAAAACAGGTATATCACCGCAAGCAAAGCTAGGTAAAGAGGAGCCTGAACATACTTTTCCGCGAAAATGGTGCTGATAGCGGGTTGAGATAGAGACATAACCAACGCTGTAACCGGCATTACAATAAGCGCCGCATACTTTACTGAGTACTGAAAAACGTTCTTGAGGGTTTCTTTGTCTTTTTTTGCGTCCAACTTGGAGAAGGCAGGAAACAGCATGGTGGTCACCGGAGTAGCAAAGAAATTGATTAAAACCACAAAGTTCACCGCAACAGAATAGTTGCCGATCAACGAGTTGTCAGTTACAAAATATGCCATTATGAAACCGTAAAATTGAGTTAGAAAACCGGTAACGATAGCGCCTATGGAAAGAGGTAATCCATACACTAGCATGGTCTTAACTGTCTTGGTGAATTCTAGTTTCCCATAAGTTGACTTAGGCAATGATCGATACATAGTAAATATTAGCAGAACACCAGTCAAACCTGCAACTAATACTCCTAATGAAAAACCAATAATGGCACCAAGAGTACCTAAACCAAAAAACACGAGCGTAATAATCACAATAGTCTTAATCAATGATTGAACAATCAACATAACACTGTTCAGATGCATCTTTTCCATTCCAGTGAACGCAGCAGACGCCGTGTTAACCAATGCGCCGGTCAATATGAACAAGGAAGCTATCTGAATTAACCCAACTATAGCTGGGCGTCCGTAGAAGTCTGCCAGAAACTGTGAAAGCCCAAAAGACAATAAAGCCAAGGCTAAACCAATAAGAATTTCGAAAACCAACCCCGAAACAAACACGCTTCTTATTTTTGCCACGTTATTTTCGCTGTTGTACTCCGCTGAATACTTTATCATGGCGGTAGTTACTCCCCAATCTCTAAACGTGGAAATTAGGTTGGGAGCAGCAAGAGCAATAGCATACAAACCCATGTTGTCGGCACCCAGGAGTCTGGCAATAAAAATTGTTCCAACAGCCGAGATAACGGTTGAGAGCACTAGACCCCATAGTAGGTGAAAGCCGCCTTTCGCAGAAACCTTGGCCATCTCAGTAGCCTTAGACATAACACTCTTCCTAGCCGCTTTGTCTTTATGGGTTAATTGTTGTTTGGGATGTACCGTTTATCACTTTTGGTTTTGGCAAGGTTTTTACTTATTTCTACATGCGTGATTGTGGGTTATTACTGTGCCAATTCTTTAGAGCCATGGTTTTTGTTGCTTCTTAAGTTTAGGCTTTGTTTTGTTTGCTATTTGATTAAAGTATACGATACTTTGGCTGCAATACCATATTGTTTTTACTGGTTGAATACGTGAGCTAATGCTGAAAGGAACTGGGTGTAAAATACTGAAGCAACCAAATCGAAATTGTTTCTTGACTATGGATAAGGTCTAGAAGGAATGGGTTCTAGTTACCTAATCCCAAAGCAACAAATTTCATTTTCTTTCCGAACACTTGAGGTTCATAAATTCGTCTTCCATCAATGAGAACTGGTTGTTTCATATTCTCGATGAATTCTTGTGGTGTGAGCTTTTGGAATTCGGGCCATTCTGTGACGAGTATGCAGCAATCTGCTTTTTTAAGACAATCTATTGCTGAGTTAGCGTATTGGATTTTATTTTTGAATATGGTTTGAGCCATTGGTATAGCTACCGGATCGTATGCCGTAACTTTTGCGCCCTCCTTAAGGAGCTGATTTATAATTGGTATAACTCGCGCTTCTCTCATATCGTCAGTATCAGGTTTGAAAGCTAAGCCCAATATCGCAACTTTCTTTCCTTCAAGAGGGCCTATTTGCTGTTTACAGAATTCGACTGCCTTTAGGGGTTGCTTTTTGTTCACATTTTCTGTGGCGTCTAAGAGTTCAGGGGTGTAACCAAACGCTTTGGAACAGGCAATTAATGCTTTTACATCTTTTGGGAAACAGGAGCCTCCGTAACCTAAACCTGCATCAAGAAAAAGCGAGCCAATACGTCTGTCAAGACCCATTGCTGTAGCGACTACTTTGACGTCTGCTCCGGGAATTTTCTCACAAATGTTTGCAATTGTATTTATGAAGCTGATTTTGGTGGCAAGCATGGCGTTACTGGCGTACTTGATGAGCTCCGCCGTAGAAAGAGTGGTTCTCATTATTGGTGGAACATGGCCACTGTAGAAATTTCTGTAGAGGTCTTCTAGTTTGTCGCCTGATTGTTTGTCAAATGAACCTACAACCACACGGTCAGCGTTAACAGTATCTTGAAATGCGGAGCCTTGTCGGAGAAACTCTGGATTCATACAAAGTCCAAAGTCAGCCCCACATTTCTTTCTTGATTCACGTTCAAGTACGGGTTTAACAACGTTCTGGGTAGTTCCTGGCACAACAGTGCTTTTAATTATTGTAACGTGGTAGTAATCTTTTCGTTTAAGCGCATGGCCGATGTTTGTTGCCGCGGACTCGATGTATTGAAGGTCGATGCTACCGTCTGGCTTGCTGGGTGTCCCTACCGCAACGAATGTTAAATCTGTCTCTTCGATAACACGGTCGGTTTCACCTACTATACCCTGCAGGTTGCCTTTGACAATGCTTTCTGTTAATTTATCCTGCAAGCCTGGCTCATGAAAAGGGGGAATACCCTTGTTAATTTTCTCTATCTTGGTTTTATCAACATCGCAGGCTAATACACTGTAGCCTTTGCTGGCAAAACCAACAGCAGTGCATAACCCAACATAACCCGTGCCAATAACTGAAATTTTAGGTTGTTTCTTCAAAGCTAACCTCACATCGAACGGCAATTTGGATAAGTTATAATATTAAATATATATGGCTTAACATAGAACAAAGAAGTAGAGAGATCGCCAGTGATTCGCAAAGTCATAATTCCAGCAGCAGGCTTGGGAACACGCCTATTCCCAGCTACGAAAGAGCAACCCAAAGAAATGCTTCCTATCTTCTCAAGAACAGCTCACGGAGACATGATGGTTAAACCCGTAGTACAGTTGGTCTTTGAACAACTTCATGAAGCGGGACTTCGCGAATTCTGCTACGTTGTGGGCAGAGGCAAACGAGGCATCGAAGACCACTTTACCCCCGACCCCGACTGCATTAGAACTTTAGAAGGCATGGGCAAAAACGGGCAAGCCTCAGACCTTGAAGGTTTCTATGAAAAACTGGAATCCTCAACAACCATGTGGGTCAATCAGCCAGAACCTAAAGGCTTTGGAAACGCCGTCATGATGGCCCAACCCTTCGTCCAAAATGAAAACTGTCTAGTCCACGCTGGGGACAGCGTCATAATATCCAAAAACATGGACTACATAAAAGAACTCATCGCAGCATTCGAAAAATTCAACGCAGACGCCGCTTTCTTGGTGTTGGAAATAGAAAACCCCAAGCAATATGGAATCGTTGAAGGAAACGAAGTAGAACCAGGAATAATCAGGGTTAAAAGAGTAGTTGAAAAACCAGAAAAACCTGCTACGAACCTAGCAATCATGGCAATGTATGTTTTTCACCCTGTCATCTTCAAAGCACTTGAGGCAACAGAACCCGGAAGAAACGGAGAAATACAACTAACAGACGCCATCCAAAAACTTGTTGATTGGGGACTAAATGTAATTGCAGTCAAGTTAGACAAAGGATACTCGCACATGGACATAGGCAGCCCCGAACGATACTGGGAAGCCTTAGAACTTTCTTACAAACAATTCTGTAAGAGGACATCCAAATGATGGACGACATAATCAGCCAAGATATCGGCACAATAAAAAGTGCTATTAAAGCGAATGTTTTTAGCGGAAAGAAGGTGCTTGTTACCGGCGGCGCAGGTTTTATTGGCAGTTGGCTCTGCGACGTACTTGTTGAGTTCGGTGCACATGTGACTGCACTGGATGACTTATCTACGGGTAGAATGAAGAACATTGACCACCTAAACAGAAACTTGCATTTTAAATTTATAAAATCTGATGTCTGCAAATTTGAAAACTCGGAAAGATTTGATTTTATCCTTCACATGGCAGGACACGCATCGCCCGATGAATATCAAACTCACCCTATCGAAACACTTCAAACAAGCGCATTGGGTACTTTTGCGATGGCAGAGCTGGCAAGAAAAAACGACGCCATACTGCTTTTTGCTTCAACATCAGAAACCTACGGCGACACAGAAGTAATTCCAACACCAGAAACCTACTGGGGAAAAGTCAATCCTATAGGACCTCGATCTTGTTATGACGAAGGCAAACGTTTCGCTGAAGCCCTACTTATGGCCTACAGCAAACAATACGGATTAGATGTAAGAATACCCAGAATATTCAACTCCTATGGTCCACGCTTAAGAGAAGACGGACTTTATGGCAGAGCCATGTCCCGTTTTATTCTGCAAGCAATAACAAATCAACCCATAACAGTCTATGGCGACGGAAAACAGACACGGTCCTTCTGCTACATAACTGACACCGTAACAGGTTTAATGTTGCTAACCGTAAATCCAAAAGCAAAGGGCGAAGCGGTGAATATAGGAAACGCGCAAGAAAAAACTATCTTTGAACTTGCAACAAAAATTAAAGAGATAACAAAATCCAAATCAGAAATAACATTCCACCCATTACCAAAGGATGACCCAAAAAGACGCTGCCCAGATACAACCAAACTGGAGAAATTAGTCAGTTGGAAACCAAACGTAACTTTTGAGGAAGGACTCAAGAGAACAATAAAGTGGTTTGCAAAATAGAAAAATACAATATAAATGAATCAAAACAAGTTTATATATGCAAATTCCAATATTCCAATAAAATCCAATGAGTGACCAAAAGATGACACTGAAAATTCGAACTGCTGTAGTGCTTGTTGGCGGGTCGGGATTGCGCATGCGTCCTCTTACGGAAGACCTGCCTAAATGTATGATTCCCTTGCGCGGAAAACCCCTAATTTATTGGACACTCAGTTGGCTTCGAGATCAATGGTTTTGATCATGTGGTTCTTGGCGTATCTCACCGCAAAGAAGCAGTAATCAACTACGTTAAAGAAAATCCGCTCGGAATCAAAGTGGATTTCAGCGAACATACGCAAGAAGGTGAAACGGGAGAAGGTTTTCGACTTGCTATTAAAAGACATGTAAACGACGAGAACTTTCTTGCTATGAACGGTGATGAACTAACCAACATGAATCTCGAGAAATTCGTGGATTTCCACTTCGCTCAAAAAGGCATAGCTACAATAGCCGTGTCGCCCATGCGTTCACCTTTCGCCGTGATTGAGCTCAACGGAAACGATATTGTGGAATTCAAAGAAAAACCCTTACTTGAAGACAAACTCATAAACGCAGGCATCTATGTTTTCAATCACGCCATATGTGACTACTTGCCCACGATAGGCTCCATCGAGAAAACTGCTTTTCCTGCGCTCGCAGAAAAAACGACTTCTCAAAGGATACCGACTGGGCAAGGGTGAACGATGGCTAACTATTAATAGTGTTAAAGATTTATCTATAGCAGAAAAAGAGTTTGAATCAATACGAGGACTTAAAAAATGAAAGCTCTCATTACAGGAATACTGGGTTTCATAGGAAGCAATCTGGCAGAGAAACTTGTTAGACAACGGGGACGAGGTTTACGGTCTTGTCCGCCGCGTAGCGAGCAGAAATTTAGATGTCCTTGGCGAAACAGTTAAAGACGTAACATTAGTATCGGGAGACATTACAGATTATGCATCTACCCGTAATGCCCTAAAAATTGCTAATCCCGACGTTGTTTTTCACTTAGCTGCCCTAAGTCCAGTTCGCGATTCTTTTGAACGACCATTTGAATACCAACAAGCGAATTTTACAGGTACAATGAATGTAGCTCATGCGTTATTAGAACTGCCTGATCCCCAAAAACGAAAGTTGATTGCCGCCTCAACCGCCGAAGTCTACGGTATACAGGGAAATGAGCCACTAAAAGAAACGCTTTCACTCAAACCGTCGAGCCCTTACGCCGTAACCAAGGCTGCAGGTGACTTGTATTTGCAGATGATGTTCAACTCGTTTGATCTGCATGGCACCGTTATGAGACCAACTAACTCTTATGGCAGGAAATTTGAGAAGAATTTCATGGTTGAATACCTAATTACTCAAATGCTGAAGGGCGAAAGTTTGTATATTGGCGCTCCTGACTCTGTAAGGGATTATATGTATGTGGACGACCACGTAAATGCTTATGTGCTTGTCGCCAAAAACCCAAAGGCAGATGGGCAGGTTTACAATGCGGGAACTGGAATTGGCGTAACAAATAGACAACTGGCTGAAATGATAGCTAAGAAATTAGGGTACGACATTAAGAAGATAAAGTTCGGGTCTTATCCTCCAGGCTACCCACTTAGACCCTTATCA
>CAVUAM010000011.1:0-61264 GCA_963739495.1 Candidatus Bathyarchaeota archaeon
ACGAGCAATATTCATCGTAAACCAAGGTCAAGTAGGCGTTGCCATCGGCAAAGGCGGCAGAAACATCCACACCCTTGAACGAATGACAGGCAAAAAACACGAAATCATCGAGTACAGCGAAGACCCAGCAACATTCATGAAAAACGCCCTAAAACCCGCAGCAGTACGCGAAATCCGCGTCACCGAACGCACTGATGGCAAAAAAATGGCAGTCATAACAGTCAACCCTAAAGACAAGGGCGTCGCAATAGGTAAAAACGGCAAGAACGCCGAACGTTTGCGCTTTTTGGCAAAACGATACTTCGACATTCAGAACGTAAGCATCTCCTAAATAGTCCGTAACTGGCTATTAGGCGATGAAAACGTCGATATTCATTGTCTATTGTTAATCATAGAATCAGCTCTTACAATACCTATCTGTTTTTTAACCCTAAAACAAGATTTTTGTTTTTTTAGTAAAGAAACCTTGACTGAAATTGGTCAATAATTGTTTACGAGAACTCTTTTAACCAAAGTGCGGAATCGGTGATAGTGGTGAAAATCGATGAAGCGTAAAGGTTGCATCACTATTTTTGCTGTTCTAGCATTATTGTTGTTTGGCGTTATTTCCTCGGAGGCATCTTTGCAAACCGTCAAAGGGATCCACTACCTACTCTAACAGTACAATTACTCAACATTGGCGACAGACAAACGTGGACCAATAACTGATAAGATCCCATAAAGACGAAAAGGTAAATTGGATTTCGCTTGCGTTACAGGTACTGCTGTAATTGCTTTGGTATATTTATTTGCGATCTATAAGGTCGGCAACGAGGATTCTCAACTGAACCGTCGACAGCTTTAAGTAGAAACCAACAAAGGAGGTGATAAATGCAAAGTGTAAGGAAAGCGAAAGTCCGAAGCCCAGATTGACTAATTTCCTCTATTTTTTCGATAATTTATGTATAATTTTTATAGCCTACATTATATATTTACAGGGTGGGTTTACGATGGCTGGCTCTCCTGAAGATGAAATCTACTCTGTAATGTTTGCGTCGCTTAAGCATCCGGTTAGACGTAAAATTCTTAGAATGCTTGGTGAGAAACCCATGACTTTCATGGAGATGGTTGAGCAGCTAGGAGTTTCGACGCCTCATTTAACTTACCACCTTGAAAGCCTAAGCGAACTAGTATCTAAAACGGATGATGGTCACTACAAACTGTCAAGTTTTGGACGGGCTGCGGTAACCGCTATGAAGGGCGTAGAAGATGTCAGCGAAGTTGAGCCCAAGAGAAACCGTTTAGTAACTCCTAAATGGAGAACTCTTTCTGCTGTACTGTTGATTTCAGTCTTGCTTTTGTCTGGTATTGGCGCTTTTGAATTTGTATCTATTGGTCAGCTATCTAGTTCTCAGAATTTGCTACAAGCTGAAAATCAGCGTTTGCTTTCGTATGGATTGGGGGCAGATAAAGTGGCCAGTTTCTTGCAAAACGTAACTAAGATTGACACATCAAATTATACTCTTTCACTGCTTAGTAATACGATGCAGTGGCGGGCAGATTTCGGAGGCGTAGCTGAAGAAGGCATCCAGTATTCTTTGACAAGTAGCCTAAGCAATTTGAACGTGAATTTCCGTTACAGGAATAGCCATTTCTCCAGGTATGAGCTTGATATGATTGAAAGTTCTCCAATTTTCACTCAGAATCAACCTAACGATGTTCTTCAGAATGCAAAGTTTCTGCTTTCGAGATATAAAACCTATAGTGGTGATTCATACCTTACGAATATGACTGATCATTTTGGCCGCCGTCAATACTGTAGGCAACATGAATGTAACTCAAGGCGACATAAAATTGCAGATTGGGGTTTCAGGAGACACAGTTACGTTTTTGTTCATGTACACCCAGAACGGTGTCGATTATCAAGCTAAAGGCTTGCAGATGACCTTCCAAAACAATATTTTAACTGTCATGTCCGATGGATACTTCCTCTTTACTGTGGGCAACAGTGATCTATCTACAACTCAAGAACAAGCAGTAACAATCGCTGAGAACTATGTCAAAACCCTAACCTGGAATATCGAGGGAAAGCAAGTCTCTGGTTTCACTGTGGTTGACCCACCCGTATCTATCCAACTTGTCCCCCATACAAGAGGCAACTCAGTAGCGCTGATTCCTTATTGGTACATTGAAATGAGCCTTACCCAGACGTACGCCGGAGGCTACAATGAAGTTGCAGTCGGAATTTTCGCTGACACTGGAGAAGTATCAGATGCTAATTTGCTAAGCCACGGTGCAACCTAAACAGAAACCAAAAAGTTTGCTACACCTGTTCCGCTAAAAGGAAATTTGTTCGTTGGCTATGTTGATCTAGATTCATAAACTATCACGCAGTCACTCTTAATCTGCATGACTAAGTCATGTCCCTCTACTATTTTCCGTAAGCCACCCATTGATTCCTTGGACAGGTTTGCCTTGATGTTTATGTGGTATCCCTGATACAGCGGATACATTGCTTTTTGCGGTATCAACGTGATGGTGGCTCCGTCTAAGCTCGGGCACCTGTCAACGATTTCTCTGAGCAAGATTGCGATTTCTGCAAACTTCATAGTTAACCCTACAGTACTTCATACATGCTTTGATTAAAAGCCTTTAGCCTAAAACTATTTTTTTGAAATGTTAAACTGTGACTTTGCTGAAAATCTTTGATTATTAACTCAATATATGAAGGATCTATAGAATTTTTTCAGCTATAGAAGCGATAATTTGCAAGATTAGCTCCACATCGCAGCAGGGGTAATCGGCATAAAGATGTCAAATTGTTTTAATAAGACGCTTTTCAATAGTGTGAACGCTTCAAAATAAAGGCAAAGAACTGTTAATGTTAATCCAAGAAGTTATCCTTGAAAATTTCATGAGCTATGAGTACGCTAGAGTGCCATTCAAGCAAGGCGTTAACATAATCGGCGGACCAAACGGAGCAGGAAAATCCTCGCTTTTGCTTGCAATTTCAGTGGGCTTGGGGCAAACCTACACTGAACGCTCCAGAAAACTCAGCGATTTAATCCGGTGGGGACAAGACCAAGCTAGAGTCACCCTCATTCTGGACAACAGTAAACAAGGCAACAAACGACCAGTTGCAAAATACAGCAAAGACCAACTTTTCCTTACCCGTGTGTTGCGCCGCGACGGCAAATACTTTTTTGAGCTCGAAAATCGTGTCGCCAGCAAACAGGACATTGAACGATTGCTCGGAAAGTTTGGCGTTGACCCAGACAACATGTTAATCATCATGCATCAGAACATGGTGGAGCAATTCAGCGTTCTTAGCAACGTAGAAAAACTGCGAATGGTTGAAGCAGCAGTTGGTTTAGAACCTTTCCGCGAGAACGTTGTGCAAGCAAAAACCAAGTTGATGCGCATTTTAAGCCAAGAAGAGTCTGTTGGAAAACTGCTTGAGCAGGCTCAACAAACCCTCAACTACTGGCGTGAACAATACGAGAAGTTCCAAGAGAAGAAACAGCTGCAGCTTAAACGTCGTTTTCTGGATCGCGAGCTTATTTGGGGGGATGTTGAAAAACGTGAAGCTGCAATAAAAGAGTTACAAGCCAAGTTTAACAGAAATCAGCAGTCACTGGGCAAGATAGAGAATGATTGGCAAGCCATTATCGGCGAACTTGACGGTCAACAAACACAGCAGCAAACCCTCAAAGGCAAAGCCAAAGCGGTTTTTGAGCAGCGCTTAAACTTGGAACGTGAAATCGCGCAAAACGAATCTGCCTTATCTCTTATTGAACAGTTGCTTATCGAAGTCCAAGCTATAGAAGCTCTGGCTGACAAAAGTCAGTTCAAGGTTCTTCGAAGCGAAAATCTGAAGAAAATTCAAGAAAACTCCAGACAGCATATCGAAAAGGCAAACGAGGAAATTAAAGAAACACAAACAATAATGCTCAAGCTGGAAGACTCAACTGAGAAAATTGCTTCTGGATCTTTGGATAAACGCGTCTCTTTGGCTCTGCTTGAGTTTAAACGGGCCAATGCTATTATTGAGATGAAAACAATAGAAAAGCAACTAAGGGAAGCTGAAGAAAACCTTAATACTGCACTCTTGAAGGCTCAGCAATCCGGTGAACGAATAGCGGTTCTGAAAAGTAACAGTGAAATTCAAGATGAAATCAGCTTAACAAATGGTCACCTGGCAGCGCTTTCTGACGTTTCGGAAGATATTGAGCGGCAATATGAATCGTACTCGAAGCTATATTTGGAACTTAAAGAGAAAGCGCAGCTAGTCGCTGAAAACCGCGAAAAAACACTTGAAGAAGTCAAAACACGTATGCAGTCATGGCGTACCGTAATGGAGAACTTGCTTGAACGTGTCAACGTCGAGTACCAAAAAATTATGAGCCAAACCCTTGCAACTGGTGAAGTCAAACTTTCCACAGTGCAGGATATTGAAACTGCAGGTTTAGAGATTTATGTTGGTTTTAAAGGCAGTAAACCTGTGGCTTTAGATGCTTATACTCAAAGCGGCGGCGAACGAACCACGGCTACTATGGGGTTCCTGCTGGCTCTGCAGCAACATGTGCGATCTCCATTTCGCGCAGTCGACGAATACGACGTTCATATGGACCCCAAAAACCGAGAGATGATAGCAAAAGTTCTGGTTTCTATGATTAAAGATGCCAGTGCACAATACGTTGTGATCACTCCTAGCCAAATCACCTTCGCGCAGCAGGATGCAAACGTTATTACTGTCCAGAATCTAGAAGGAAAATCCGTTGTCCGTGAGGTCGCCTAATGCCGACCAAAGAAGGCAAAAAGCTGGGCAAAGAACGTCTAGAACGTATCATTGAAATGTGCATTGCCATAGAAAACCGCCAAGTTGATCCCTTCACACTAAACATCGACGACATTATCAAGATCGTTAAAGAATATTTTCCACATTGGGAAAACCCAGAGGAACTAAAGCTTGACGCAGAAGCGCTTCACCACTTAGCCACAGTTATAAAAATGCAAAGCGAATGGGTAAAACAACGATCAAACTCGCTCTACACAGATCCCTTTTTACTTGAAGAGAAAATCCGTAAGACTGGTAAAGAAGGCATGGTTGAGGTTTTTTTGCGAGCTTGGAGCCCAATTGTCGAGTTTGAACAGATTAGCCTGCACAATCTAGCGCAAGGGTTACTCTACTGGGATGCTTTGGCTCCCATAGGCGACCGTTGGAAAGACATCGATGTTTCCCAAGTTGCTGTTGGTTCGGTTAGCCGCGACGAACTGATTAAGCAACGGGTTTTAAGTGATCGTGAGTTCTCCGAAGAACTTGAGTGCTACTGGCAGGAGCTTAAAAATAAAGTTGTAGAAACAAACCTTGGCGGCAAGGTTGCGTATTGGGATTTTATCGGCGCAGATACCTACGAAGAAACGGTGCAACGGGCTTTCCTGACAGCTTTCCTGGTTACTTATGGCTATGCGACGTTGGAGATTGACCGGTTAGAAGAAACAGTCTTCATTCTACCCTTCGATCAACCCCACAAGGGAGCTCTAACCGAACAATCTACGTCAGTTCCAATTGCTGTTTCTAATGAAGACTGGGAAAAATGGAAACGAGGCGAACTAAAATGAGCGTTAAGAAAAAAAGTGTTTATTCAGGCAAAGTCAAAAAAGCAACACAGATGCTTTTCTACAAGCGGCATCAGAAGCCAGGCGTGAAGGGCTGGGAGCTTCACAAAGCTATAGGTTCCGATTATCCCAAGGTTCTTGACTTATTGGAAGATTACCTAAAACCGATAGATTTGCAGGTTAAAGTGATTTTTGAAGAAGAAAAAACCCCCGAAAAACCAACGATAGAAGAATTGGACAAGGCACGCTTCTTCGTTGCGCTATCGAATGGCTCAGTGACTAAAGAAAAGCTGATGGGTTGGCGAATTGACGATTTAGCAGGCTTAGCAATAACCATCAGCTACATCATCAGCAAGAAGGGGCAAGCAACACGCAAAGACGTTGAGAAAATGCTTGGCGAAAAGATGCCTAACTGGAAGATTGGCTTGAACCTTGATCGCTACATCCGCTACGGCTATCTGATGCAAGATGATAAAGGATTGTTGTACTTGGATTGGCGTACACGTGCAGAAGTGGATCAAAAAGCACTAATCAACATGTTGCTTAATGCGGAGAAGCAGCAAGAAGAAGCCGCCGAAACCTTACATGAACAGGATTCAGAAGGGCAAGCAGCTGAAGAATCCGAACCCCGAGAAGAAGAGTAGCCAAACGCTAAGCAGATAACACTGCAACATAACAATTCATATCTTCATCGTCAACAAACACAGTTACCTGCAAACCACTGTTCTCCAAAATATCCATGAACTTTTCAAGTGAAAACGCTTTCTTCAACCCAGTCACAACAACACTGCCAATTGGTTTAGCAACTCGCTTTAACTCTTTCAATGTTTCATTGGGTTTAGGCATGTTTTGGAGTACGGTAAAAGATAAAACGTGATCAAAGCATCCTTTTTTGAAAGGCATGTGATCTGCGTCTGCTTGCAGCACGAAAATGTTTGGGAAAGTCTTTGATTGTTCTTTTGCTTTAAAGAGCAGTTTGCGTGAAATATCCACTCCAACAGCCATAATTGCATCTTTGGCAACTTCTCGGAAAAACAATCCTGAACCGCAACCAACATCCAACAATACCTTATTGGAAACGTCAACCTGTTCTAACGCTTTTTTGTATTTCCTTTGTTGATCTTCTGCGTACCGTTCCTCATACATTTCCGCTGTAACATCGTAGCTCAGCATGACTTTGCGCTTATTTTTCCAAGTTGACAATCGCTCTTCCTTCAAGAAATCTTATGTACTCAATGCCTGACTAAAATAGTTGGCGAAAACAAGAATGCAACAACCAAACAAACTTGCAGTCCTAACCGAACCAACCTTAGCGGAAGCTGGCGCCCTGATTGAGAAAGCCTTTTCACAACGAAGAACCCTCGTGGTTGCTGGCACTTGCCACGTACATTATGTTGGAAGAGCACGCTCAACTCTTGAACCCGGCGAACGTCTCCTAATCATAAAATCAGACGGATCACTGCTTGTTCATCGTCCAGTGGGTTATGAACCAGTTAATTGGCAACCTTCAGGCAGCGTTTTCCATGTTCAGCTTAAAGAGGGCGAGTTGGAGGTTCATGGTGTTAGGCAGAAACCACACGAAAGCGTCAAAGTTGCCTTTAGCAACGTCTACATGGCTTCCGCACTTAACCTGTCTGATGCAGGAGAATTTCTCTTGTACGCCAGCGAAGACGATATGCACCGAGCAATTCTTCTGAAGCCTTCTCTTTTGGAAGAGGGATTTAAGCCGATTAGCTGGGAGAAAAAAGTTGAACCAGGCTTCGTGGACATTTACGGCGAAGACAAAAACGGCAAACTCGTCATCGTAGAAGTTAAACGCAAAACTGCGAGCAAAGAAGCGGCGTTGCAGTTGGCAAAGTATATCGAACCTATCAAAGCCAAAGTTAACCGTGAAATCCGAGCGATCTTGGTTGCACCCAGCTTGGGCAAGGATGTGCAGCGGTTGTTGGCGACTCTTGGCTTGGAGTTTAAGGCGCTTGACCCCAAAGTCTGCGCGGAAGTTCTTAGGAAAACTGAGAATTCCAAGTTGGAATCTTTTTTTAATGTTCTTGAAAAGCAGTCATAAACATTAATCGCATTCTCCTATAGGCCAGGGAGAAGTTAAGAAAAAAGTCGTTTTCTAATTTTGCGTTTGCTATTGAGCGTTTTCTAAGCAAGTTTTTAGTTGCTTGTCGTGTCAGCTATAGGGTTGGAGAAGCTGTTGTTGCATTGCTTGTTGCGGACGGGTCACAACTTCTACAGAATTAAAACTTGAAGGCAATTAAGGTATTGAATGCGTATGAATTGGTTTGAACTAATCCGGAATGAAAAAACTACATAAGGCCAAATCTTAATTTAGTGAAACTTGCGCTTATTGCAATTCAATTAGATTTTCTGCATTTCTCTAAAAAAATACTAAAAATAAGCCAAATTTTCAAGTCCTAATGAAACTTGCTTAACCCTTTGTTTATTCTTTTTTGACGTTTTCTTCAGGAACTAAAACTGCCGCGGCAACGGTTGTGGTCCAGAGACCGTTTTTATCGCCTGCTGCAGATTGAGTGGTGTTAGCGGTCTTTATTATGAGGCCTGTGGTTTTGAAGATTTTTTTGCGTTCATCCCATGCGGTCTCAGGGTCAAACTGAATACCCATAGTAGTTGCTAGCATAGTGGCTGCCAAGTCTTCTGCGTACTCGCCTGCGTTTTCATCGGTTTGCCCAAAGCTATGATGCTCGCTGAGGTAGCCATACTGGTTTTTTCCTGAAGGAATTGCGACTCCGACTGAAGAAGCAACAAGCCTGTGTGGTTCGTTGGTTGAGTTGCGGGCGATAACTACGAAGGTGATTTCTCCGGGTTGAATCATCTTTAAGCCTTTTTCCCGTGTTACCAGTTCACATCCGGGTGGGACAATGCTCGATACGCTGACGAGGTTGCACATCTGAATGCCTGCATCTCGCAGAGCTAATTCGAATGATTGGAGTTGTTCTTTATGTTTACCGACTCCTTTAGTGAAAAAGAAGTATTTTGGTATCATGTTAGTGTCGGAAAATAGGATTGCAGTATGCATTTATTAGTGTTGTGTTTCCAAACTTAGTCTATGTATACGATTCCCTAGGTGTCCAGTAGCTTCCATTGATAAGCAGATTCGAAGGGTTATTGACATACAGGTTTAATTAGACATTTCGACCCATTATTTATCTTGAGGGATTTTTTTGGCGACACCTCGTGAAGAAATAAAAAGAAAGTTGCCAGGAGTCGTTGACATAGCTTACGAGCAGTACAAACGTGATTTACCCCTTTATCGAATGGCAAACGAATTGATGACCAAAGATGTCGTAACCGTAGCTCCCGAGGCTTCACTAAATGATGCTGCCCGAATTATGGGTGAAAAGCATATTGGTAGCCTAATTGTCGTGAAGTACAAAACACCGGTGGGGATAGTTACTGAGCGGGATTTGCTGAGCAAAGTCTTAGCTTATGGGTTATTACTAAAAGACGGAAAAGTTGAAGATATAATGTCATATCCGCTAAATGGCGTGTCTTACAATGCTAAGATAAAAGAAGTTGCCAAGCTAATGATTAGCTGGAAGGGCAGACTTGCAGTATTTGATGCTGGAACGCTTATGGGCATAATAACAGCTTCAGACATGATCAAGAGTCTGCCTGATGTTCCTGAAACCGAAGTTAAAGTTGATGACTTCATGACTAAAGAGGTTATTACCGCTGATGAAGAAACATCCGTTATTAACATAGCTAAAATCATGGGTAGCCAGCGCATCGGCAGCGTTTTAATTACCCGCGAAGGAGAGCCATTTGGGATTTTTACAGAACGAGATCTGCTCACGGCTTTCTTGGTGAGAGGCAGGGATTTATTTGCTGAAGTAGGAATGGATTGTTCATCGCCTCTATCAGTTATTCCTGCTGGAACAAGCGTTCACAGAACCGCAGCCGCAATGGCATTAAAGCATATTAGACGATTGCCTGTAATCAAAAACAACAAGTTCGTTGGCATTATCACTGCACGCGACCTTGTCGAAGCCTATGCAAAATAATTTTCTTCCTTTTTTTGTTTCAATTAGGCTTAACCGATCTGGAAAGCTCGCATTGAAACTGAGCCATTTTGAAACCCTTCATGAATAAACTTCAACGTTTCTCCTTTTGTCTGAAGTCCAATCGAGTAAATCATCGGCAGATAGTGATCCTGAGTTGGTACTGCATAATTTGCCTCTTTTCCTAGCTTGAGGTAGTTGATTAAAGCTTTGTGTTTTCCTGAAACCAGGCATTCTTTAATTCGCTCATCGAATTTCATAGCCCACTCGAATGGTTTGGCATCAATGTCAAAATCGATGACCCCAAGGTTATGAACAACGTTTCCGCTTCCGATGATGAGAACACCTCTCTCCCTTAACGGTGCAAGCTCAGAGCCTAAATTATAATGATACTCCATCGACTTTGGGTTCCAGTTGTTATAGGGCGAGTAATCCAAACTCATCTCAAAAACTGGGACATCTGCGCTTGGATACATGTGCTTTAAGACTGCCCAAGCGGCATGATCTAAACCCCAAGTTCCACACCTAATCTTAGTAGACTTTCCTGTTTCTATTGTGAGTTGCGCGTTTTCTGGTGAACCAGGGCTTGGATAGCTGAGTTGGTATAATTCTTCGGGAAAGCCGTAGAAGTCGTAGATAGTTTTTGGTTTTTCCCCGCATGTTACAAACGTGCCGTTTGTCAGCCAGTGAGCTGATATTACTAGTATGGCTTTGGGTTTTGGGATTTCTTTGGCAGCTTTTACTAGGCTTTCAGTATAGCTGTTCTTCAGTACTATATTCATCGGCGAGCCATGACCTACAAAAAGGACAGGCATTTTTTCGACAGTTTCCATGTTAATGTGACCTTGCTTTGATGTTTGTCTATAAACCGACTAACTCTAAAAACAGTTTTGTCTTTTCTAAGTTAAAGAGTTTTCTTATATTTAGGATACAAACTTATACATCTGTGTTTTAAAACATAATATTACCTAAACAATAAGCTTTTATCTTGAGGAATGTAAGTGGCGCCGCGTCAAAGTGTGTTCAAAGACGAATCGAAGCTTGACATAAACTACATTCCGCAAAAACTACCTCACAGAGAAAACCAGCACCGCTTGCTCCTCGAATTCTTTAATTTTATTTTGCGCTGTCCCGAGCGAATGGCTCAACGTGTCATCATAACAGGCGATGTGGGTACGGGAAAAACGGCGCTTGCACAACATTTTGGCGCCAGCATCACCTCAGAAGCCAACAAGCGAGGTTTAAAATTCCGCTACGTCCATATCAACTGTCGGGAATTCCGTGGAAGCCTCCAGCCGATTCTGCATCGAGCTGTCACCGTCTATCGACCCAACTACCCAGCACGCGGTTACGGAGCTGAAGAAATTCTTTCAACACTCATGCAGGTTTTGGATGAAGAAAACGCTTTCATGATATTGACTCTTGACGAGTTTGATAGCTTAATCGAGAAGGAAGGCGCTGACGCAGTTTATAAAATTACGCGGTTGCAGGAGACGCGGCAGGGCAAACCTCAGAGGTTATCGTTCATCTTCATTATGCGTGATTTGAAAGTAGTTGAACAGCTGGATGAGAGCTCAAGGAGCACTTTGCAACGGAGCATCATAAGCCTTGAACGTTACGGCAAGCCTCAGCTCCTAGACATCTTAAACGACCGTGTCACGTTAGCTTTTGACTTAGGCGCTGTACCCGAGGACGTGGTGGATTTAATTGCAGAGGTAGCCTTCTCTGAGACAGGAAACGCCCGCTTCGGAATTGAGTTATTATGGCGTGCTGGCAAATATGCTGATGCAAATGATGCTGGCTGTGTTGATCCTGAGTATGTTCGAATGGCTGTGTCAGCTATTATTCCTGGTTTGCGACGTAGCGAGCTGGCTTCTTTGGGGTTGCATGAGAAACTGTTCCTGCTCTCTGTTGCTCGCTACTTCAAGGAGAACGAGCAAGCTTATGTTTCGCTTACTGAAGTTGAGAAAGCATATGCGGTTGTCTGCGAGGAGTTCGATGAGACGCCAAATGGTCATACGCAAGTTTGGAACTACGCCCAATACCTCTCTAAGATAGGGGTATTGAAAACTGAGGTTGCAACTGTTGAGTCCCGTGGGCGGACAACACGGCTTTCTCTGCCAACCATCCCCTCCGCAGAGTTGGAGAAGGAATTGGAGGTGAGTTTGCGGATAGAAAAGGAGCGAAGGTAAAGTAATGAAGCTTGAAGAAGTTTTCTTTTCAAGGTCCCGTATGAAAATCCTAAAACTCATCTACCAACTAGGGCAACTTAACGTTTCGGATGTTGCCAGAAGGCTAAAACTCAATTTTACCTCGACGTCTGAGCACCTCAAAGTTTTGGAGTCTGAGGGCATATTGCAGGAGCGAACTTATGGTCGAGTTCGGATGTACCGGTTTGATGAGGGCTCAGCTAAAGCAGAGGCTGTTGTGGCTTTGATTGAAGCTTGGGAGAAACCGTGACTGTTTGTTGGGGAATGAGCGGGTAGACGGAGAAAATTGTACCTTTTGTTGGGCAAGGGTACTTTTTGTCTCCCGCTCATAGCATATAACAATGTTATTTTTCTGTATAAATATTGCCCCTTACATATATGGGTTTAACCAAACTCAACACCCACTTACATCAACTAATAAAAGCAACCAAAACCAACCTATATCCAATGCACAACAATCAGAAGGAAATTACAAATGGCTATGGTTGATGTATCAGGTAAAGCAGAGATTTTCAGGGAAGCAACCGCGACCGGGTCAATAAAATTGAAGCACGAAACGATAGTGTTGATTCAGGCTGGGAAAATCGCTAAAGGTGATCCCCTCTACACTGCAAAGATTTCAGGTGTCTTAGCCGCTAAAAGGACAAGCGATTTGATTCCTCTTTGTCATCCGTTGCCCTTGACTAACGTAGAAGTGGATGTGAAAGTCTCCGACAAATGCACAGTATCCGCTACCGCGACAGTTAAAACTAAAGCGCAGACGGGGGTGGAGATGGAAGCTTTAACCGCTGTCTCAATTGCGCTCTTGACAGTTTGGGACATGGCCAAGCAATATGAAAAAGACTCCACTGGTCAATATCCTTCAACGGAGATTGAAAATATCCATGTTGTGAAGAAATTCAAGCAGGTATAATTATGAGTGAAAGCTCTAAACAGCACAAGGCAAAAGCACCTAAAAACCTGAATTTTGGTGTCTACATCTGCAGCACATCACGTTACAAACAAATCGAGCAAGGTGAAAAACAAGTCAGCGATATAGGCGGCGACACAATCGTGGAGTTGCTTAAAAACGCTGGACAAAATGTCTTGTTCAAAAAAATAATAGCAGACGACCAAACGATGATTCAGGACGAAGCCATGTATGTTCTGGGTCTATCTGCCTTGGATGTGGCAATTTTCTCCGGCGGCACAGGAATCACTCCAACCGACATTACAATCGAGACGGTTACGCCTTTTTTTGAGAAAATCCTGCCGGGGTTCGGAGAATTCTTCCGTAGAATAAGTTATGACAAAGTGGGTTCAGCAGCCGTTTTATCGCGTGCCGTTGCTGGAGTCGCAAAAGGCAAAGCCATATTTTGCATTCCAGGTTCGCCTGACGCTGTGAAGACCGCTGTGGAAATGCTTATTTTGCCCGAGGTTCCTCACATCGTTAAGCACGCACGTGAACAACGATGAGTTTAACGGACAACTGCGGCAGACCCCTACTTAACATGAGGATATCAATAACCCAGCGATGCAACAACCGTTGTGCCTACTGCCACCGAGAAGGCGAAGTACAACGCGCTAACCGTTCTGCAGAATTTATGTCGGTTGACGAAATCGTGCGCATCGCCAAAGTTGCAGTGAGCTTGGGGATAGCTCGAATAAAGTTGACTGGAGGCGAACCCCTCATGCGCCAAGACCTCTCTGAAATCGTCGCTGGCATTTCCGCGTTGCATGGCTTACGTGACTTATCTTTAACTACTAACGGGTTGTTGCTTGGTGGCGATAGGGCAAAGAAACTGCGCGACTGCGGGCTTAGGCGTGTAAACATCAGCTTGCCCTCGCTAAATCCAGAAACCTACCACAAATTAACGGGCGGAAAACTTGAGGACACGCTGGCGGGTGTAAAAGCGGCGATTGAAGCTGGCTTTTGTCCCGTTAAACTGAACACGGTTGTTTTAAAAGACATCAACGTACGCGATGTCCCAGACTTAATCGAGTATGCTGGGCGCAACAACATTGTTTTGCAGCTAATTGAGCTTGACCCAGTTAACGTCGGCGACAACTACTACAAAGAACACCACCGCAGCCTAGACGAGCAAGAAGTCATGCTGAAAGAAAAAGCTGTTTCAGTAGAGAAACGCCCCTTCATGCACAACCGCTTAATCTACCACCTGCCAAACGCAATTGTCGAAGTCGTAAAACCCATTGAAAACACTGACTTCTGTATGCACTGCACACGCCTCCGCGTAACCAGCGACGGCAAACTAAAACCCTGCCTAATGAGAAACGACAACCTAACCGACATTTTGACTTCGATTCGTCAAGGAGCAACTGACGAGGAACTAAAACAACTATTTGTAAAAGCAAACTTGCTAAGGGAACCTTACAATAGGGGAAAATAGACTCATCAAATTCTATTTTGTTTAGGAATACTGTGCTTTGAACTTTTTCTGGGCAGCATTGTATTCTTCTCGAATGGATTCGTTTATAGATTTGGGTTGAACATTTTTTTCCTGTTGTTCAGTGTTGGCTTTGATTTCCAGTAGTTTGTTGGCACAGGCTTTGGCTTCTTCGGTTCTGCCGAGTTTTGCCAGCATGATTCCTTTGCCCAGCATTGCATCAGTGAAGTCTGGTTTAAGCCTGAGTGCTATCTCAAACGATACCAAAGCTTTCTCGTAGTCTGCCATGTTTCCCCACATGACTCCTATGTAATAGTCTATTCGCGGGTCGTTTGGCATTTGCATCTTTGCCTGTGCATAGCATTTGAGGGCCATCTTCGAACCGCTTAAGTCTTTGAAAGGAAGTTGCTAAGCTTAGGCGGAACTCTAAACTATTCGGGTTCAACTCAACTGCTTTTTCCAAGCATTCAACTGCTTTCTGATGTAGATTCTGGGCAGTGTACACTGCTGCTTTTAGGCGCCAAGCATCGGAGAAGTTTGGGTCCAACACTATTACTTTGTCATAGCACTGGAGGGCTTCACTGCACTTACCAAGTTTGCTTAGAATTACTCCTTTAATGAGCCATGCATCAACGTAATCGCTTTGGATCCTTATCGCCTGGTCTAGAGATGTTAGAGCGCTCTCGTATTTGCCGGTGCTTTCAAAAGTCATTGCGTCTTTGAGTTTAACAGCGGCAGATATGAACGCTGACGATTCATTGCTTGTTTTTTGGTCAAACATGCCATTCTGCCTCAGTTGAGAAGCGAGGTAGAAGTGGTTACTTGATTTATACCTAATCGCATTTAAGAATGCAAAAATGGCTTTGAAAAATCAGGGGTTTTTAAGATATATTGATAAAACTATTCTTGTAGTTTTGATCAGGCAAAGAAAATACCATTCCGAAAGGCTAAAAAACGGTCTTTTGGTATAAATGGTATGAGAAAAATATTTTCTATAGATAGATTTGAAGTAGCATTTCGTTTATGAATTTCTCGTTATAGACAAAGAGTTTCCATATGGATTTTGCGATTTTTTGGGGTGCTTCTCCTGTTTTGTTGGCTATTTCTTGGAGGGTTAGAGTCTTTGTTTCTTTTTGCAGAATATCTATAACTTTTTGGTCTATTTTATTGAGTACTTTCTGCCTTTTTTGTTTAAGGTTTGGCATATTAGTCACGCTCAAGAGAGCATAACGATGTTATGGGCTTAAAAGCTTTTACCAAAATATCTCCCAAAACACATTTTTCCCAAAGTCTGCAATCCGCCAACCGAAACGCAACTTAGTTCTAAACCTCAACGATTTCAGCCTGATTTTTCACAGTATCAATCAATGCAAAGGTAGACTTTCCAGTTAGATAGCCACATAGCTCGCCCGGGTTTATGTCTAAAGTCTTGCCCCTGTGCTCAATACCCGTGCCATGCGAGTGACCATGAATTACAGCATCAAAATATCCGCTACTAATTATGACCGAGAGAAGTTCCGTTTCATGTCCATGCAAAAGAGCAATTCGATAGCCCTCCACCGTTACATGGGTGAATCGGTCGTGGATTGTGCAGTTAGAGGTTTCACTAAATCGTTTTTTCAGCAGTTCGTGGTCGCCGTCGTTGTTACCGAATACTCCGATGAGAGGGCAGTTCAGTTTTGAAAGCCGAGGAACAACAAAGCCTGCAACATAATCGCCTGCATGAAGAACCAAACCAACTCTCTCATCGTTGAGGCTTTTTACAGCTTTTTCTATCTGGGGCAAATTGTCATGTGTATCAGAAATTGCGCCAATCAACATTCTTGTTCACAACTGGTTTTTCTCGCTTTAAGAAATAAAGGTTTTCTGTCTCCAATGACGAAAGAATTTGAAACATTATCATCCAGAACCGCTAATTGATCCAAAAAAACCTGCTTAAACTTAAAACCTTAAAAAGAAAACCTCAAATAAATGGGTATGCAGGGTTGAACCGAAATAACGTGTCCTAAACACAAACGCAGAGACAAACTATCAATTATGGCTGATATCATGGAAATAACCCGAGAGAGCACATTGAAAACCCAAATAATGTACAAAGCCAACCTAAGTTTCACCCAACTAAACAATTACTTAACTTTATTGCTAAGCAAAAATTTGATAATCTTCAACGGTCTATGATGGCAGAGAAGGCTACGAAGTTACAGCGCAAAGCTTGGATTTTCTCCAAAAACACGGTGAATTAGTCGAATATGCTAAGAACTCACGGAAGCATCCTAAAAGCCATTTCTTCTGTAGAGTCTTCCAAAGAAGACCTAACAGCGCTTAAGCGCCAAAGGGAGCTCTTTTAAGGTCTTTATGGTTTGGTCAGGACAAAACTTCTCGGAGGCTCTCTGTTCTCGGCGCTCGATGTATATAGCTTTCATGCCCACGGCTTTGGAGCCTTCAACATCAGCATCAATAGTATCGCCGACAAAAGCTGTCTCTGCCGCGGAAACACCTAAAGCCTTCAATGCACTTTGAAAAATCTCTGGACTTGGCTTGCGTTTGTTGACTGCCCCGGAAATCACGATTACATCAAACCACTCTTCTATATTGTCACCGTTTAGAAGTTTGAACACGCATTCAGGGATGGCAAAGTTAGAAATTATCCCCAGCTTATATTTCCCATGCAATTCCTCAAGCATCGATTTGGTATTTGGATCAATGCGGACATACTTCATGAATTCCGCACAAAACTCGCCCGTTGCCTTCAGTTACAAGGGGACTTGAAACATCATAATTGTAGCCTAGACTTTTTAGGGTCTCTGAAACCCGAACGTTAAAGTGGGGTTCCTCAAAATTCAAATCTGCCTTAGCAAAAAGCCGGTCACGCACCTCAATGTAGGTTGCATCGAACTTTTCAACGGAAACATCTATGCCGTTTCTTTTTAGGTACCTATACATCCGCATCAAGGATGGGCTGTAGAACTCATGGTTTTTCTCTATGAGCATGAGCGTATCGAACATGTCAAATAAGACAGCTTTGATCGGCATCGGTTTACCTATCTTTAAGCTTTTTTTGAACCTTAAAATTCTTATCGCAACCTAAACGCGTCAATTTCTCATCTTTCCGCTTGAGCCTTTTATGTAGCACATAGTAAAGTGTTCCAACTGCCAAGAACACGACCCCCACAATCCACGCCAAGGTCGACGCTAAAAGAATAAACGATAATAGCAAGATACAAGTCGCCAAACCCATCAACGGTATAATCTTGTACCTTTTTTTGCCATTTTTTAATTTGTAAGCCGCAATGTTAGTGATAGAATAGTTAAAAACGAGCGCAAAAGTGCTAATCGCTACAACCCGGGTTAAATCCACGAACAAAACCAGAGCCGCCATCAAAATACCCGTCAAAATAATTGCTCTATACGGTGTCAGAAACCTGCCGTGCAACTGCGCCAAACCCGAAGGCAAGTCCGCCCT
Source organism: Candidatus Bathyarchaeota archaeon (assembly GCA_963739495.1). Classification (GTDB taxonomy): domain Archaea; phylum Thermoproteota; class Bathyarchaeia; order Bathyarchaeales; family Bathycorpusculaceae; genus Bathycorpusculum. The sequence continues at coordinate 17,681 of CAVUAM010000011.1, forward strand.
ACGTGCCATGGAATAGGTCATGCGGGAAACCCCCAAAATCGCTGTTAACAACACGCTAGCTGTTGCAACTAAGCCGCCAATGGAAATTATTTGGACAGCTAAAGTGTTCCCCGTAATCCCCATAGCGGTGCTTAGGGGTGAACTGGAATTTGCCAATGCTATCGGACCTGCCAAACCTACTGCAGTCAACCCCACTAACACGTAAACCACAACCGAAATTCCAAGAGACAACAGAAGTGCACGCGGCACGTTTCGGTTTGCATCCTTAATTTCCTCGGCTACCACTGATACTCTTGCGAAGCCGCCGTAGGCGAAAAAGATGAAGAATGTACCATACAGAACCCCGCTGGAAAGTGGAATAAACGGATTAAAGTTGGCAGTGTTCACGTTTAGAATGCCGAAGACCACAAAAAATGATAAAATGGCAAGTTTGATTACGACTAAGACGTTGTTGACGTTTGCTGATTCTTTTGCGCCGATTAAATTTAATGCTGTAAAGCCGAAACAGAGAACCGCTGCGATTACGGAGACTGCAGAGAATATCGATATGTTGCTTGGCAGAATGGGGATTATAGCGGTTAAATAATAAGCGAAACCCAATGAGACTGCTGCACCCCCAAAAGTGTTCATGATCAGCCACATCCAACCTGCTACGAACCCAGCATAAGGCGAAACGAGTTGACGTCCGTATTCGTAGACGCCGCCTTCTACGGGTTGCCAAGCCGCCAACTTTGCAAAGCTCCAAGCGGTGATGAAAGCGATGACGCTGGCGATGATTATGGAGACAATGAGTGCTGAACCCGCATAACCGGCTACGATGCCTGTGACAACGAAGATTCCACCGCCTATGATGGCACCTACGTTGATGGCGACAGCGCTCCACAAACCGATTGAACGCTTTAGCTTTCTCGGTTCCTTTTCCACTTAAATCACAGCTAAACCAAAACTCAAGCGCAGTTCCTATTAAAACCTTGCAAGCATCGTACGCTATTTATCCCAGAATTCTCTTGTCCGCAAATACTGGATCTTCGCCTTAAGTAAATCCATGTAGAACTTTTCTTCTTGAGGATGCATCTTACCCAAAATCCGCGAAGCCGCTTCAGGACCCACACCCTTCACTTGCAACGCTCGTACAGCCTGCTTTCCATAGCTTAAAATTAAATCAGCCTTCCTGCGTGCTTGACTGAGTTCTTTTAGTTCTTCATCAGTTAACTCTTTGCCTTCACGCCTACGTACCAAAGCATCCTGTAGGTGGGCTTGGTCCTGTGAACGATAAAGCGGCGCCAGTAGCCCAGAGCCACATTTTCCGCATTGAGGTTGTTCAGGTAGGTCTTTGATTTTTTGGTGTGTTGTCCATCGGACGCATTTTATGCAGAGTAAGGTTGTTTCGCGTGCATCTATTGACATTTTAAGTTTGTCGATATTGTTAACTATGACTGTCTCAGGCGCCATCAACTCAGTGACATCAGCGAATTGGGATAAGATGTGGTATGCCAGCGGCGAGGGTTTTTCGTGGCTTATGTAGGTTGTTACTTTGATTTTGCCTGCTTTAATGTCATGCATAATTTGTTTGGCTTTATCTAAATCTACTTTTTCCATCATGGCTTCGCGGATGGTTTCGCGGTAAACAGGCGTATTATCAAAATGTGCTTTGAGCTCTGCTTGCCGTTGATGGCTCATGGTTTTTCCACGAGGCAACACGCCGAAGCGTTCAGCCACAGACTTCATCTTGTAACCGAAGGGAAACTTGGCATCCAAATACTTCTTAAAAGCAGAATCCACCACTTCATCACTTAATCCAAAGAGAGTTTGGGGCAACTCGGCAAGTTCCATTTTACTAAGTTTTCTTGGTGCCTCAATGAGGATTCTGTAACCATCTGTCCACCAACCGCTGATAACTTCACGTTCTGATAGGATGCTGTCAAAGATTCCGCCCAAGGTTTTGTTGACTAATTCGCCAAAACACGCGTGAACGACAATATATCGGTCGTATATTTCGAGGACAATATAGTCTTGGGTTGGCAAGGGAGCATTCTGTTTTATTTGCGCATCAACTTCTGAGATGGCATTGAGCATACTGTCTTTGTCGGAGCCTAACTCTTTAGCTAAAATCTCCGATGCAGCCGCCACATCGTCGGTTTCCTTGAGAACATCTGCAATTCTTTGTCTGTTCCGCCCCGTTTGCTGCGCCAATTCAAAGGGTACAGGCAGGATTTCGCCATCCCAACCCGGAACCGACGCAAACGGATCCTCAGAAGGCACTACATGCACGGTTCCTGCTTCATCCTCAATTTGCACGATGCGCCAGACTTTACCCTTCATAATAAAATTTAAGCCAACCCTTGCATGCAAAGCCATAAATTCGTCGCCTAAAGTGCCAATTCTTCGGTCGCTAATGATATTTATGACTGGGTATCGGCGTTCGTCCGGAATCATAGATAGGTTGCTATAGTAGTATTCGCGGGTTTTGCGGGTTTTTGTCAAAACTTCTTCGTCTTCGTTGAATCTTAATTGGTTGAGGCTTTCTAAAAAATGTATTAGGTCTAGCAACTCTGTTTTTTTGATGTTGCGGTATAGGTAGGATTTATGGATTAAATGTGTCAGTTCTGTCAGGGTTAAGGATTGTTGGTCCATAAGTAACCCTGCGATTTGATGTGACAAAACGTCTAATGCCGCCGTATGCATTGGGACGGGTTCAATTAGGTTTTCTTTGGCGTTTTTTATTGATGCTAAAGCTTCAAGGGCGTCATCGGGGTAAACCGTTATGATTGTTCCTTCTGAAGATTTGTCTAGTCGGTGTCCGCTTCTGCCAACCCTCTGGATTAAGCTGTTAACTTGCCTTGGGGACATGTATTGAACAACCAAATCTACGTTGCCAATGTCGATGCCCAGTTCCAGGGTGCTTGTACAGATGATTGCTTTCAGCTGTCCCCCTTTGAATTGGTCTTCTATTGCTATTCTCTCCTCCTTAGAAATCGAGCCATGATGCACTGCGACGTCGTCTCGGTTAAGCTGAGCCAACTTATGACCTAAAACCTCCGCCACTGTGCGGCTGTTAACAAAAACAAGCGTCGATTTATGCGAATCAATCAGCTCCAGAATGCGTCGAATTCGCGAAGCTGCTTCAGGGGAAGTTTCCAGTTTTCCAGCTAACTCATAATCTTTCTCGATGGGCGAGGGATGTTCAACGTTGTAGCGGTAACTTTTCTCTAAAGTTGCATGGATTACCGTTATTTTTCTGCTGGTTCCCGCGAGATAATTGCCGATTTCCTCTGGGTTTCCAATGGTTGCTGATAACCCGATTCTCTGAAATTCCCTGCCCGTGACCAACTGCAAACGCTCCAGTGCAATCGACAACTGCGCGCCTCGTTTGCTTGAAGCCAAATCATGCACCTCATCCACAACCACATACCCCACATTCTTCAGGTGCCTGCGCATCTGTGAACCAGGCAAAATCGCCTGTAACGTTTCTGGAGTTGTAACTAAAACCATAGGTGGTTCCTTGGCTTGCATCCGCCTAGTTTTCATTTCTGTATCGCCATGTCGAACGTCCACCGTAATATCCAGTTGTTCTCCCCAAAACATCAAACGCTTAAGCATGTCACGATTCAAGGCGCGAAGCGGTGTGATATAGATTAGTTGGATACCTTTTTGCTCGGGGCTTTTCTGTTCCACAAGCTTTGAGAAGATTGGGAGGAGGACGGCTTCGGTTTTGCCTGTGCCTGTTGGAGCTATCAGAAGCACGTTTTTACCTTCTAGAATGGGTGGAAAAGCCAAAGTCTGTGGCAGGGTGGGCTTTGAAAATCCAAGCGTTGCTAAGGCTTTTCGGACGGGTTTGGCGAGTAATTCGAAAACAGAACTCGAGCCTTCGACTTGCATTTTCTTCTGCTCTAAGTTACCGCGGAACGTTTGCTTTAACCCTTTAGCCTTAAAAAAGGAAGTTTTACCTTGTTTTCTATGTTTATCTAATTCTCATGGATCTGTCCAAAATTCTTTCCTTGACATTCATCGATTACGCGACTGGCATTTGTTGGAACAGTCTTGTAGGAGAAAACATTGTTGTTGCACCAGATTTACGTCGGGGCTTGTTTTGGGTTGATTTCACTATTTAGGCAATGACTCAGCCTTATGAGTTGATCCAAACGGTTTCTTCGTCTCTTTTTACCTTTTGTTCCTAATTGTAACGACTATAGACATGTCTGGATGCAATTAACAGAAAAAAATATGGATTATAAAATTTTTTTTACGGATTTAGTCTCGGAACAATTCAAACCACTAACGGCAAAGTAAATTGCATTTTTTGCAGAGTCTGATAGAGGAAAAAAAGCTTGCGTTTTTTCTGGGTTTTGGGTGTATTTCTGGAAAACTTTAATATGATTTGATGTTCAAGCATTGTCATAATAGAAAATTAAACTTGCATTTAACGCAAACTTGGCAAGTTAGCATGGGGAAAGGGGAATGAACCTAAAAATATATGCAATAAAAAACCCAAGTCAACGAATCAACCGCATCCAACTAGTTGTAGTTGACCTAGACAAAAGCAAACGATATCCCCTAAACTTTGTCTGCATCCTACCGAGGTACTTCCGCATCTTAGAAAAACGAAGTAGCAAATTCGCCAAACTTTTCGGGGAAAAAAGCCACATTATGGCAAAAAAACTCCTAGCAGATGCTTGGCACAGCGAAGATGACCCTGAAATAAAAGTGGTCATAAAAAAACGCATAAAAGACATAGACATAAAACAGGAATCCACGCCCACTTAGGATTTGCCTGCAGCAAATAGAAGCGAAATTAAATATTCATTCTCTACGCATCCAAATGCGCCTTTGCTTGCTGAAAATTCATCAAACGCCTTTACACCATCAGGTTTCATGTTCGGTGAAGCAATGGTGAAAGGCACCAGATCTCGAGAGTGGGTGCCGATGCTTATTGGCGTTGGATGATCAGGTAAGATAGCTATCGCGTAGGGCTCCTTTAAACCGTTTATGAGTCTGCCGAGAAGTCTTTTGTCGAAGTCCTCGATGGTTTTCACCTTCAACTTGTAGTCTTTGCAGTGACCAGCTTCATCGGGTGCTTCAACGTGGACACAAACAAAGTCGTTGATCTCAAGCGCCTTTAGGGCAGCTTCTGCTTTGCCTTCATAATTGGTGTTTGATAGACCTGTTGCACCTGGTACATTTATTATTTGCATACCCGCATAGCTGCCGATTCCCTTAACCAAATCAACTGCCGAGATGACTGCACCTTTCATTCCAAACTTTTCTTTTAATGTGGGCATGGCTGGTTTTTTGCCTCCTCCCCAGAGCCAAATCAAATTGCCCGGTCGTTTCCCAGCTTTTTCACGCGAAATATTGACCGGGTGAGAACGCAGAATTTCTCTGGAGCCCTCAATCAAGCTTCTTAGGAGTTCGGCTTGTTTTTCTGCTTTTTGCGACTTGGGTTTAGGCAAAACCTTCTCAACTTTTATACCTATTGCGTCATGAGGTGGAGTACATTGGATTTGTTCTGGGTTTGGGAAGTTGCGTAGAATCAAGAAGTGGCGGTAGTCTAAGCCTGGGTAGAACTCGATTTTGTTAGGTTTGTCAAATTCTTTTTTCATTGCTTCAATGAGCTGCGCTGCTTCTTCAGTGGTTATGTGCCCAGCCGAATAATCAGCTATGGCGCCATCTTTCTCGGTTATTAAATTGCATCTATAGGCTGCATCATTTTTGCCTAGTTTTATACCTCTTGATGGCGCCTCCAAGGGTCCTCTGCCTGTACAGTAAACTTTGGGATCATAGCCTAGAATTGAGCAGATGGCAACTTCGGAACCTGGCGTTAAACCGTCGGGGACATTTTTGATTAAGCCGTTTCTACCTCTAGCTGCTATGGCGTCCATGTTGGGTTTATGGGCGGCTTGCAGCGGAGTTTTGTTGCCTAATTCTGGAATTGGGTAATCAGCCATTCCGTCTCCAATAACAAGTACATACTTCATCCGTGACACCGGTTCTGCTTTTTTGTTAATCTGGAAGCTTATTGTTTCACAGATTAAGGCAATCGCGTATTTATTTGCTATCTTCATTCGTTAAAAGTAGTTCCCTTCAAGTTGTTTTTGGTCCACTTATTATTTCGACTTATGTGTCTGAGCAACCACAATAACAAACGCAAAAATGTGGAATGAAAACTTGGATAATGTGTTTCAACAATTAGCTAAACGTAAATAAGTCGGCTAATTTTCTATAGGTTCGGACGATGAGAAAATCGAGGTACGATGAAGCTGAAGGTGGGGAAATTAAACGCTGGAAGCTTGTGAAGTCTTTTTCCGCTATTGAGTCCAAAAATAAGAATTTGATCACACTATATTTTGTGATGCTGTCGATGTATCATAGATGAATCACGCGTGGAAAAAGCTTTTTGAAGTAGGCTTATTAGTTGCCGATTTTTCTCTTGAAGGTCATGAACGAGTACGCTCTTCATTCAGAAATTAAAAAAATTTACTCACTTCCTGGCGACCTATTTGAGGCAAAGTTAGACAACTATATAGTAGATATCCTGAGAGGAAATTTAGTTATCGAAGTTCAGACCAAAAATTTTTCAGCCCTCAAAGAAAAACTTCAAACGCTTGCAAAAAAATATCAAGTCAGGTTAGTCTATCCTCTACCCGAAAAGAAATGGATAACCCACATTACAAAAAACAATACAGTTATACACAAGCGCAAATCCCCAAAAAAAGGAAGACTAACTGACTTGTTTCAGGAGTTGGTCATGATTCCGCAAATGATTGGGGTAGGGAACTTTTCTTTAGAAGTCTTGTTCATAGATGAAGAGGAGGTTAGGTGTGATGATGGGAGGGGCAGTTGGAGAAGAAGAGGCGTTAGTATCAAAGAGAGAAGATTGCTGCATATGAATGGTAGAATTCTCTTCCAAAATAAAACTGATTACCTTAAATTGTTACCAGATTGTCTAAATCAAGTTTTTACAAACAGAGAATTGGCCAGACTGGCTAAAATTTCGGTGGGGACCGCGAGGCAAATGACTTATTGTTTAAGAAAAAGTAACATAATCAGAGTAGTTGAAAAGAACGGAAGGGAACTTAAACTCCAAAAAATAGAGGACAAATCAACTTAATATAAAGTCTCTTGATTGCGAGACTTCTTAATTGGGCGAGTTGGCTTTGAACCTAGACTACGTAAGTATCGCCCAAAATAGAAGAAAAAGGAACTTTAAGAGTACAAATGGAGTATAGGCTGACTTTTTGGTGGGAAAGAAAGAGGTTGGGAGTTGGCTCTTTTTTAATATGGATCTTTTTTGCCGGTCATGTATGCCCAAGCGCCGACTATTGCAACAGTTAGGACTGCACCTGCAAATCCTGCAACCATGAAACTTGTTAAGCCTGCTAGCGATGGCAAAACTATGATTAGCCATGGGATAAGGTATGTTGCTGTGACTTGTGCAATGACGCCTGCTACGAAGCCTAAAAGAGCTATTAAACCGAATACTTTTAATCTGCTATTCATTCAATTCACCTTTTTATTTTAGCAGTTAGTTAGCGCATCATTTTAGTCTAACTTACATGTTTCTGTATAAACACACAAGCGTCAACACCATGTTTAACTCTTCTAGTTAAAGGGCTGAGCTGTTTTTCCCATCATGTATATCTGTACATATATACGAGCATATCTCCACCATATTAACAATGTATAAGATTAATTTCTGCATGTTAGGCTTGCAGAGGTAATCAAATTGTCAGAAAGATTCGCTAAAAAGTGGGAAAGTAAACGGGAAGATGAGCCATTCGCAAACCGCATTAAAGACGCAGTTAAACCACCAGGACCACTAAAACCACGATTAGACTTCGCAGTCAGACGAATCGAGCTTCAAGTACAGAAGCTTGACCAAGCAACCGACAGATTCGGCCAAAGAGACAAAGCAATCTTTGCACGCATCGTAGATGCATACACAAAACATGACAGTGCACGCGCAAATGTCTTCGCAAACGAGCTAGCTGAAGTCAGGAAAATGTCAAAATTAATTATGAACGCTAAACTTGCTCTCGAGCAAATTACATTAAGATTACGCACAGTATCAGAACTAGGCGACGTCGTATCAACTCTCGGTCCAGCCGTGGGTGTTCTACGTTCAGTCAAAGCAGGCTTAGTCAGCGTGTTCCCAGAAGCAGAAAGTGAACTCGGCGAAATCGGCAACATGCTAAGCGGAATCATGATTGAAGCAGGCCAAGGCAGCGGAATGACACTTAACTTCGACACAGTTAACGAAGATGCATCAAAGATTCTAACCGAAGCCGCAACAGTTGCAGAGCAGAAGATAAAAGACAAGTTCCCAGATCTGCCCCCAGGAATGCCATCATCCCCAGCTTCTCAAGCAGAAAAAACAACATTCTAAGATAAGGAGAAAAACACAAAATGTCTAACTCCAATCTTTTTCTTTCTATTGGCAAACCAATAAAGAATGAATATGGACGAGTAATCGGTAAAGTTGCCTCTTTTGCATTAACTCCTAACGGAAAATTCGACGCAGTTTACGTGGAATTTGGCGATGGCCAATTCACCAAGCAGCCCATGGAAAGCTTACGGTTCAATGGCGCTGAAGTCACATTTATATCCAAAATCAAAAACCAAGCAGGTATTCTCTGCGATCACATACCACTAATCTGGCGCAAAGATGAAGCACTGAAAGACCTCGTGGACAAAAAGAAAATAACCTCTGAAGTCTACCAGGACCTCCACAACAGCTTCACAAGCGTGTTGGCACAGCTCAAAAAAGATGCTCAAGTAATCATCGACGAATCCGGCATTGAAATCGAACGCTGTCAAGATGAAATAACATCTCTCAGTTATGCCATCGCAAATCTTGAAATCGAGCATGAAATAGGAAAAGTCGACGACGAAAACTACCGAATGGCTTTCGCCCTACTACAAGACACCCTCAGACGCGCGACCAGCGAAAAGACCGATTTCGAACTCACAAAAAGCAGACTCTCGAGCGTACTTCTGGGCGACCAATCACTAAATTCTCAGAAACCAAACAAAGTCTACGCTGAACAGGTTACCAACGCAGCATCAAAACTTCCTGAGCCACCCGTGGTTGTTTACGTAAAAGAAATAGGAAAAGCTGGCTTATAGTCAAGCAAAAAGAAAACGATAGGTTTGGAGGGCTAAAAAATAAAAAGTCTAACTAATCAAACCCCTCCACCTATTCGTGAAGTCGCCACAAAATCTATTTGTACCCTAAAAGTCCAGCAGAACAAGCTGGAGCAGGCAAGTTATCGCTTGAAAGAGCGGGACCGCATCCTTTTTGAAACCTGCATGTTCGCATTGAAAAAGAATAACAAAGAAAAAGCGGCGATGTGTGCCACCGAGATCGCGGAAGTCAGAAAACTCGTAAAGTTTCTCTACAATGTTCAGTTGGCTATTGAACGTGTGGTTTTGCGCCTTGAAACCATAAAGGAACTAGGCGATATCGTTGCTGACTTAAAACCAGCTTTGCGGTTACTCCAAGGCGTTTCGCAAGAGCTATTCCAGGTGTTGCCTGATGTTAGCTCTGAACTTAATACTGTTAACCAGACCATCCAAGATACTCTTCACTCCACCAAACTTACCTCCGACGAAACAATTATCCCAGTAGGAAAGAAAACGGAGGCTGGCGAAGAAATCCTAAAAGAAGTATCCTGTTTCATGGAACAAAAACTCGCAGAAACACTTCCTGAACCTCCAATAGCAGCGCCGGTAAAAGAGAAAACCCCAATAAAAGAACTTGTTGCCCTAACAGCGAGTTCTTCACAAGTGTTCTCTCAAAAAACCGTGGAAGAATCCGGTTTTGACCCCGAGAAAACCCTGTTTTCATATAGGAAATCTGAGGTCAAAGAGTTCTCGCTCAAAGTGGAGAAACCCGCCTTGGAAGACGTGTTGCTGGAGTATGTGCGTAAAACTAACGGCGAGATTGATTTAGGTCGATGCAGCGTAGAGTTGAAGACCTCTAACGAGGAGATTGAGCGTGCCCTCGAAGGCCTTGGCGCCAAAGGCAAAATAAAGATTGAGTTACGATCGCCAGAATAAGAGAGAGAAGGAGAGAAAATACGATGAGTGCGTCAAATGAACTTGAAAGAGCAGCAACAGCTTACGCCCTAGATGCTGTACGACTGGATAAGCAGGGGCAAAAAGGAAGAGCTATCACCCTATACCAAAAAGCAATCGAGAGTCTACTGCAGCTTGTGCAGCTTTACCCCGAATACGGCTTAAACAAAGTGTATGTGCAGCGGGCAATTGCGTATCAGGAGCGAATTAAGTCGCTTCAGGGTACGGTTTCCGCCAGCGAGATGAATCAAGCTGCTAATAATGATGGTGAAGGTGGAGGAGCGGCAACCATGGAGGGTAATGGTAACGGGATAAGTGGGAAACCCAATGAGGAGCTTGTTATGACGGAGAGACCAAAGGTTAACTGGCAAGAAGTCGTTGGCTTAGACACAGCAAAAAAAGCCGTGAAAGAAGCCATCGTCTACCCAGTGCAACGGCCTGATCTGTTTCCGCTGGGGTGGCCACGCGGTATCTTGCTTTTTGGTCCACCTGGGTGCGGTAAAACTCTGTTGGCAGCGGCGGTTGCTACGGAAATCGACGCGAATTTCTACAGCATTGATGCAGCTTCGATAATGTCCAAGTGGCTTGGAGAAGCCGAACAGAACGTTGCGAAACTGTTTGGATCTGCGCGAAAGTCTGCGACGGATGGTAAACCAGCCATAGTGTTCGTTGACGAATTAGATTCGCTTATGGGTAACCACTCAAACGAGGTAGGTGGCGAAATCCGTGTAAAAAACCAGTTCCTCAAAGAGATGGATGGCATTGTTGACAAAGGCAAGGCTCTTCATGTTTACGTCATTGGCGCAACAAATAAGCCCTGGGACCTGGATTGGGCGTTTATTCGTCGTTTCCAGAAACGTATCCTTGTGCCGCTTGCTGACCATGCAACTAGATTGAATATGCTGAAGCTTTATGCGAGTAACCTTCAGATCTCCGAAGACGTGGATCTCCATGAGTTGGCAAGGTTGGCGGAAGGGTTTTCGGGCAGTGATATACGCGATGTATGTCAGTCAGCGCAGCTGAGTTTAATAGGTGAATTCTTCGAATCAGGCAGAGCCATGGACAGAGAGGCAAAGCCAAGGTCGCTTACGATGGATGATTTCCGTAAGATACTGGAGGAACGTAAACCGTCGGTGTCACTGGATATGCTAAGCCAGTATAACCGCTGGTTTGAAGCGTTCAAAGCACTATAGAGGAGGCAAAGAAGAAACCGATTGGCTGGGTATGTGGAAAGGTTTGGAGACCTATTAATTTTTAGCACGCTCTCCCTTCTCCCCCTCAAACTCTCTCCAAACCCCACAAAACAACCCAGCCAAAACGGCTTTCTCCGCCACTCTCTTTTCTATGAATTCCAGTTTTGAGAATTTTGGGTGGGCCTTACGGGCTGCTTTTCATTTCTTCCCGGAAAGTTTCCTCTAACATCTTTTTGTTTATGCCAATTTCCTCTGCTAACCTCTTGACCTGTTTAACATAGGTGCGGAATAGGCTCTGCAGTATCTCCGCTTTCTCAACTTCCGAGAGCTCTTTTTCTTCAGCCAAAAGAAGGGCAAACCATTTGCCAAGGTTGGTGAGTTGATAAGTCTTTATCCAGATGATGCGGCCTTCTTTGTCGTTTTTCTCCATGGATTCGTTTAAGACGCCCAAGACGGTAAGGGATTTGAGGTTTTCAATTATGGTTTTGTTGCTGTAATTGAGGGTTTTCACTAGGTCTTTTTGGTAGATGTTTTTTTGGATGCCTTGTTTTAAGCTGTAGCGAAGGATGTCGACGCCTGCTTTGGAGCCGAAGATGGCAGAAAGGATTTTATCTTTTTTTTCTGTTATTTGGAAGAAATACTACATAAGGATGTAGTTTTTCGCTCAAAGGCAACCCATCTAAATCCATATCCGCCGATTCTACATTTAAAAATATCGCCATCACCAATAGGTTTACTGGGACGTCGCCTATGGATTGTGGCGTAATTTTGAAAAACCCTCATATACCCCAAAGCACCATCTAAAATCCAAGAAGGCTATTCAATATGAAAAAAGCCCCTATCTGCCTCATATTCATACTTACAATCTGCTCTTTAGGATCGGTTTTGGTTCCTATCGTGCACAGCCAAATCAGCGAAACTCAGAATATCCAAATCGGAAGCCAGAGTTGGTACATCGACTCGTTGGGCAACCTCGCGGTAGTGGGAGAAGTACAAAACATTGGACCAGACGTCATTGACAGGTTAGTTCTAACAGGAACCGCCTCTACACAGAATGGGGTAGCGTCTACATCTTTTACGAGTGTTTATGTGGCGCAGTTGCTTCCGCAGCAGAAGGCGCCTTTCGACATGGGTTTTCAGCCGCCTCAGGGCTCAAATGGATGGTACAGCGTCGGCAATATTAACTTAAGCGTTGCTATAGCCAACTCGACAAGCAACTACCAGTACCCTGACCTGAAGATAACAAGCAGTTCCGCTTCAGTTGGCACGACTGGCGATTATCAATGGAGCATACATGGTCACGGGCAAAATAAAGAACACAGGTACACAAGCTGCCACGAACCTAACCGTGGTGGGAACCTTTTTTAACTCAACAGGCGCAGCCGTAGGAGTCGGATACACTAACTACCTAGAACCCCGAACCCTAAACCCCTCCGAATCACTTAACTTCCAGGTTGCAGCCTTCGACCTGAACCAATCCGACGTGCCCGCAAGACTGAAGATAACTAGTTACTCACTGCTAGTTCAAACTCAAGGGCCGCTTCTGCAGGGTACGGCGCCCATATGCAACTCCCTACACTACCTCAAACACCGGTTCACAAAATCCAACAGTCTCGAGCTCTGGCAACTCATCAACTTCGCCCCTTGTCTATGTGGCGGTGCAGCAATTGTCCTTATAGCAGTCGCGGTGGCTTTCTTGGTTTTGAAGCGGCGACAGTAAACCTGCATCCGCTCCTGCTATAAAACCTACGAAACCCGCACATCAGCCTAAACCTTCCAGAAGAAATCGCAAATAGCAGTCTTGTGCACTAAGAAAATCCTATAGACTTTAAAGGCGCAGCGTTTGTTTTTACAAAAAACTCTTATTTTTACTCCTCAACGATTCAGCCCCCATTGAGGGAAGTGTGCCATTCTTTAAATATTTCCTGTATACACTGGTTATTTATGAGTTTCAGATCTCAAAACAGTTCACGTAAAGGTGCCGGAAAACAGTTTTCAAAAAGTACCCACGAAAAAAAGGCAAAGGAAAAAAAGCAAAAGCAAGGCGCCAAGTATCTAATGGAAGAAACTCCTCAGGCTTCCACGCAGGAGGTTGCCCAGAAAACCCTCAATAGCCTAAGCAAGTTGGGGAACCAGATTTTTGCGCTCTCACCTTTCAGCCAATACTTTGATGATTGGTTGGTAAGTATACGGCAAGTTATCTCCGAATTTGAATCTAACCCAGCTATAATGGTGGATGAGCAATTCACTAAGGAACGCGTTCAGATTTTCCTAGACGTAGAAGGCGCCCTTACCAAAGAAAGGCTTGCTGAATCCAACTTAACCGAAGAGGCCAAAGCACTCGCCGACAATAATCACAAAATCGTTGAAGTCGACAAAGAATATGCTGAGCAGACAAGGGAACGTAGCAACAAAAGAAACGCGGAAGTCCAACGACTAAGCACGAGAATCCGGGAATTAGAAGATCAGTTCGCTGCCCAGCAAGAAGTTAAAATTAGCTTCTACAAGTTTAGCGCGAAGAAGAAGGCAGCCCAACAACTAGCCCAAACGAGTCAGGAACTTAAATCATTAAAAAATGAACTCGAGGTTACCCTGCAGACCTTTGCAATTGAACAAGAAAAACTCCATGATAATTACGAGAAACGTAAACAAGAACTCAACGAAAACAGTGACCGTCTTCATAAAGAGCTGGAGAAATTGGAAACCGATACATCTACTGAAGCAAGAAAAACTGCTAGCAACGCCTTATCCGATTGCATAAACAACTTGCTCAAGCGTACACCCTCCGCAGTTTGAAGCTCAAACGGACATGGCTTCAACTCAGCATATATTAAAATATAAACCGCAACATATCTTGTCTTCTTTTATTCTAATCTAAAATTTTAGATTTGAATTTTGTTCTGGGCAGCGCTGGGTTCTGCGCCGTTCACCAGAACTTTGAGGGATTTAACTTCGTTTCGAAGCAAGCCCACTTCATTTTCCAATGCAAGTGCTTTTGCGTCAGCTATTTTTTTGAGTCCGTCGATTTCGGTTAAAAGGCTTTTTTTCTCAGTTTCTAACGCTTTTATTTTTTCGATGGTTATTTTTAGGCTACTGCTCATTTGAGGTTCCCTTCTTGAGGTTAGATTGTCTTTTTTGCACTTAAGACTTTTGCCGTTACCCATATCGTAAGAAAAAATGTTACTTTTTTCATAATAAACTGAACGCGTGTTGGCTCATGATAGATGCAGTTTTATATAGGTATTAGCAAATTAAACATGATAATTTAGCTCATTTGTTGGATTGTGTCTAAATGAGGAAGACTATATTCAAAAAGCTAGAAGCTCAGGGCTTGATTGCCAACTACAACCGCCTACGAAAGAATTTGCCCCCTAAGCTTCCAGATCGCGTGTTTATTTGGGACGAAACTTTCCGCGAAGGAATCAAAGCCCCAACAGTTTACTTAACTTACGTTGAACAAGTGCGCCTAGCAAAGTTAATGGATGAAGCTGGAGTCGCAATCATTAACGTGGGTTTCCCAGCGCTTTCCGAGGAAGAAAAACGAACAGTCAAACGCATCGTCAACGAAACCTTCACTTACTCAAAACTTACTGCTTCGGCTGAACCCACAAAGAATAGCATCAACGCCTGTTTAGAAAGCGGCATAAAAGAAATAACCCTTGAATCTCCCATTAACGGGTTAAACCTGCAGTATAAGTTGAAGTTAACTAAGGAGCAGGCACTGCAAAGAATAGTTGAGAGTATCGACTACGCTAAAAAACATGGCACAAACGTGAATTTTATTCTTATGGATGCTACCCGAACTCCAATTGAAGACATTCTGCAGGTTTTTGAGGCAGCTGCCAACGCAGGCGCAATTAGGTTGGGAGTTGCTGACAGCGTCGGCTTCATTAGACCCCTTTCGATGCGCTATTTAATGGCACATATTCGCGACGGCTTGCCTGAGGCTATTAGAAAGAAGGCACCGCTCTCGATTCACTGCCACAATGACTTCGGTCTAGGCTCAGCAAACACTCTGGCCGCAATGGAGGAAGGCGTATCTTATTTGCATACATGTATTGCTGGCTTTGGCGAACGCGCAGGAATAGCGCCCTTCGAAGAAGTAGTAACAGCAGTCGAACTACTTTACAACATAGATACAGGAATCGACTTGGGAAAAATCTATCGCCTTGCTCAATCAGCCGAAAAAGCATTCGCTCTGCCCATACAATTCCACAAACCTATAATCGGCGAAAACATTTTCACCCATGAAGTCGAAGAAGACGTCGAAGAAATGCTTTCTCAACCCCTCGTTTTCGAGCCGTTTCCGCCTGAAATCGTGGGTAGAGAAACTATGATTTTTATCGGCAGAAACACTGGACAAACTCTCATCCAGAAACTTCTAGAGAAAGCTGGAATCAGAGCCTCACCAAGACAGATGGATGAACTCTTCCGACGCATCAAAGGTCCACAAGAAAGCCTTGATAAAGGCGAAGCCCAGATGACCTACTATCAGGTTAAAAAACTAATGAAAGAACTGCTTAAAGGCTATACGATGGATGAATTCTGGCGGCTAGTTGAACAGGTGACAAGACAAAAGCCTAAACTGCCACGCAACAATAAAAAAGAGTCGGAACAAACTGCCGACCAGCTAATACCTTAAGAGAACATTTGTTTTATTACTGTTTCTACTTCTTTTTTGGACAGTTTTTTCGGATAGTTGTAGATGGGTCCGCTTGGTTTCTCATTGTAGAAGGGGCGGTTGCAGTCGGGGCAGCCTGACGTTTGGAAAGGCAAGCCGCTTTCAATCTCCACATTTAACGCCTCGTTGGTAAGTCCGAAACGCGCGATTTTGCCATCTTCATCAAACTGCATGTCTACAACTCTCGTTTTGCGGTTTACAATCAGATATCGGGCAAGTTGCAAACGCCTGTATGCTTCAACTTTTGGTGGGGAATTATTTTCCAAAGTAGTACCCCGGATGGGTGTAAAAGCAAAGAGCGCAGGTAAAACACCCATGTCAACGCACATCTGAATCACCTCACTTGCTTCCTTTTCGGTTTCGCCTAACCCGACAATCACATGAGTACTTACGTTTCCCTCACCAAAGACATCTAAGGCTTGATTTAACAGAAGGAATTGGTTATGCCAAACATAACTGCCGCCTGCATCTTTACCTTTAACTTTATCGAATATAGCTTCAGAGGCAGCATCTAAAGCGATGCCTAACCTGTTAACACCAGCATTTTCCAAACGCTTAATATTATCCCTGTTTATAGGTTGGCAGGAAACCGAAACCGCAATTGCTGAGCGTTTTTTTATTTCTTCCAAAAGCGATTCCAAATGGGTGAAAACGTCGGGGTAGTTTAGGGATTGGATACAAACGCGTTTGATTTTACCTCGCTTGGATGCGTTTGTGAGGGCTGTTAAGACTTTTGTGGTTAGGAAAGTGGGCCATGTGACTCGTGAGAGCAACTCGGTGCTGCTTTTACTTTCGCGGGCTTGGGGGCAGAAGCCACAGTTTGCCGTACACTTGCCTGCTCTATAGGTCATCAAGTACGCTGTTGTGAGTTTCGCATCCAATTTTCCCTCTATGAGCCCAAGAACTATGGCGGTGCCCACGGAAACACGGATTTGCTCTGGTAAATCTGTTTGACTAGGGCATTTTTCTGGCATCAGAGACACCTAAAGTATGCTGGAATAATTGATAATTGATATATTTAGTTTAAGATGATTTTTGTTTATGGGTTAGACTTACTATGCGGCTTACCATTGAAACTATGAAGAAAACTACAAAGGCGTATTGCACAAAAGCAAAAACCGTTTGGATAGGCCAAACCAATGTTAAAACTATGCCAATATAGAGAGCGCTTCCAAGGTATCTACCGACGGGATCATAGATTTTTTTTACATAAAAGCTTGTCGCCAAGAATTGAGCAAACGACAACGCAATAAGGAATAGAAGCCACAAGGGATAGTAACCTTGGGCATAGAAGATAGCGAAAATGCCTACTGTAAGAATAAAGTCAGTTGTGGCGTCGTAATAAGCACCAAAGTTGGAGGTTGTATTCAGTTTTCGGGCAAAGTAGCCGTCAAAAAAATCTGAGGCGGCACAAAACGCGAGTAAAAACAAGCATAACAATACGTTTCCATGGCTGTAAAGATAAAAGAAGAGAGGTAAGGAAGCCACACGCAACGAACTGATAAATGTAGGGATTGCACTTATTTTTTTCATGATTGCACTTTTGGGGTAATTTTGCTTCTCCGTAAAGTCGAAGTCGTCGTCACTTCTAAGGCAGCAAAGATACTTAAAAAAAGCTTCCTTTGACACATCAACTTATCGCATAAGTCTAAACGCAAAATCAGTCAAGTGCTCAAACGGCCAACCTACAACGCCATAAACCTTCTTACCAAGATACCTTCGACCATAAAACTGAACCTGCGCCTTCACAATCACAAACTTAAGTTTATCCTCACTAAAACCTGAAGCATACAGCAACTTATGACGGATTAAGCGGTAGTTTTTAGGTTCCTCCCACTCCTCAATAGAAACGCCATGGTCTTTTACTCGCTCGTAAAGTGGGGTTCCAGGAATAGGGTAGGGCAGTGTGAATGATAAGTAGTCAAGCGGCAAACCAGAAGCAAAACGTACCGTATCTAGAACCGTTTTGTTGCTCTCGCCAGGGTATCCGACGATGAAGAAGGCGCCAACTTTAAGTCCAGCCGCTTTAGCCGCATAAACTGCCTTTTCTGCCTGAATTGTTGAGATATGTTTGTTCATTAAGCCTAAAACTGAGTCATTGCCTGACTCTATGCCGAAGAACACTCCGATGCAACCCGCGTGTTTCATGCCCTTGGCAACCTCAGCATCCATCGTGTCTACCCTAGACAAACACTCCCATCCAATCTTAACCCCTCGACGAACGATTTCCTTACAGACATCCAGCAGATGATTACGATTTAAGGTGAAACAATCATCAGCGAACCAAACGCGGTCATAGCCTAACCCAGCAATCTCTTCCACCTCGTCAACGATGTTGTTTACCGAGCGGCTTCTCATGTCGGCGCCAAAGATCGGTCGGCTGCAGAAATCGCAGGAAAAAGGGCAGCCTCTGGAGGTTATCATGGCAGTTGTTGAGTAGCCGAAGTGGTTGATGTAATATCTTTTGTAAGATTCATTATCGAAAAGTTCGCGGGTTGGAGAGGGTAAAATGTCTAAGTCTTCTATGAATCCTCTTGGTCCAGTGTTAACAAAGCGATTGCCTTTACGGAAGACCAGCCCCTTCACGTCCGACAACTCTTTTCCCTGATCGAAGCATTCGGCTAGTTCCGTCATGGTTTGTTCGCCTTCTCCGACAACAACAACATCAAAGGTGTCCAGAAAGCTTTCAGGTGCCCACGAAGGCAAAGGACCACCTACCACGAACAAAGACTTCTCCAAACCCTCATTCCTTAGGCACTGAGTGAGCTCTAATGTGGTTTTTTTCATCGAAAACATCGAATAGAACCCAACAATCTTCGGTTTGGCACGTTTTATCCTCTCGATAGCTTCCCTGAACTGCATAAAAGTGCAGTCAATTAACTCCACCTCGACTCCTTGTTTCTTTAGCGCCGCGGCAATGTAGCCTAATCCTAAAGGTGGAAAACGGAAGATTGAATTATCTTTTGTCGGATGAAAATAGGGGTAAACTAAAGCTACCTTAACAACCATTCGATTCTTAGACCACCGAAAAGCATCGGGTTCTCAACCAAGAGAGCCCTCAAAATTTGTGCTCCTTATTGAATAGTTGTTTTATGCTTTAAAAACCTTACACCAGCATTCAGGTCAGGTTTTATTGAATAAGTAGTTGTGTTTGCTCGGCAAAACTTTATTATTCGACTGTGAAAATTTACATTCGGTTGAAAAAAGGTGCATATGACCTTCTAAAAAGGTTTAGGTTGGTTTGAATGGCGAAATTAACCGATTTAGGGTTTAGAAAAGGCCTGTGTTGTGAAACGATAGTCTCCACCTACAACCCCGATAGAACATCAAACGCAGCTCCCATGGGTCTAAAATTACTAGACGAGAAGCACCTCTCAATGAGCATATTTAATACATCATCAACCTGTCGTAATCTCAAAGAAAAAAAATGCGCCATTGTTAACTTAACAAACAAAATTGAGGTTTTCTACAAGTCCACTTTCAAAGAGGCAAACCATGAAAGAAAAGTTCCCGCAGAATGGTTTGTCAAAGCAGACATCGTGGATGCGCCGAAATTGCGTTTTGCAGATGCTATAGTGGAAGTTTCTATTTCTCATTTGGAACCAGATGGCAAAGAAAGGACACGGTTTTCATGCAAAGTCGAACTTCTAACTGCATTAGAACAGTTTCCTCAAAGTTTACTGCCGCGCTATGCCCTTGACCTTGGAGGCGATTACTCATGCAACCCGCGTTAAAGCGTTCATTAATATCCCAGAAAAACATACAGAAGTAACCAAACTAATAGAAACAATCCAAAATCATGCTTACGTAGTAGAACGTGTCGCCCCAAACAGTGAGTACACAGCAGTGTTTGAGGATTTGCTGCATAGAATTGATTCTTGGAGAGTTGAATTGTGAAAGTCATCGTAAAAACTCCTGCTCGGTTGCATTTGGGCTTGATCGATATGAATGGCGACCTGGGGCGAATGTTCGGCGGTTTGGGTGTAGGCATAGACCATCCGAACGTCATTGTCGAAGCCCAAAACTCCCCAAACTTCGTGATTAAAGGGCAAGAAGTCGAGCTCGCAAATTCCATCGCCCAAAAATTCTTTTCCACCTACCACATCCCACCCAAAGCAAGCATTAATGTCGTTGAGGCGATCCCATCGCACATCGGCTTGGGCTCAGGAACCCAATTATCTATTGCTATGGCAGTTGCCCTCGCAAAACTCTTCAAAGTAAGAGCTTCCGTTCCCGAGTTGGCTGTAGCTATGGGGCGTGCAAAGCGAACGGCAGTTGGCACAACTATCTTTCAAGTAGGCGGATTCGTAGTGGACGGAGGCAAAAACCAGAAAACCCAAAGCTTTCCACCACTGATTTACCGCCAACCCTTCCCTACCAATGGCGCTTTGTGGTTGTTGTACCAAAGGCTAAGGAAGGGTTATCCAACTCTGAAGAAAACCACGCTTTCCAAAAACTGAACCAAAATGCCATCCGAATACGTCGGACAAATCTGCCGATTAATAATGCTCAAGCTTCTCCCAGCACTCGCTGAATATGATATTGAAGCCTTCGGCGAAGCACTAACAAAAATCCAAGTTCTAACTGGAAACCACTTTGCCCAAGCACAAGGTGGAACCTACTCCAGCCCAACCGCCTGCAGAATGCATCGAATTCATGAAGAAAAGTGGCGCCCACGGGGTTGGGCAGAGTTCTTGGGGACCAGCACTCTACGCTGTGGTGAAAAAAGAACAAGCCAAACAAACCCTCGCCCAAGTCAAGGCATATCTACACAGAGATGTGGGCGGCGAAGCTTTTATCGCAAAGGCAAACAACCGAGGCGCAACCATAAAGACGCTTGAGGTTTAAGGCTTGAAGGTGCTTTTGGTCACTGGACAGTTGGCAGAGGAGACTGTTCGACATTATGCCCAAGAGAGCAGCATAGAAACGGAGACTTTGGCGTTCAAGATTGCGGTCGCAGCGTTTTTGACCCCTCAAACCATCGCCGATGCCCTCAAAAACAAGAAATTGACAGATTTTAACGCAATTTTAGTCCCAGGTTTGGTCCGAGGAGACATAGCTGCTGTATCAAAAGCCACAGGAGTTTCAGCCTTCAAGGGCCCGAGGTATGCTGCTGATCTCCCAACAGTTTTAGATTCCCTTTGCGAGGTTGAACTATCAACAACAATACCCGCGGACGATTTGCTCAGCGAAAAACTCCAAAAGCAAGCCCTCGAAGAAATTGAAAAGACTGAGAAAAACCGAAAAGAGCTGCTCAAGAAACCCGGTAGTATGTTGATCGGTGATTTGGCAGTCGGCAAAGACTTTCCGATGCGGGTCCTAGCCGAAATTGTTGATGCAGCTTTGATGGACAAGAAGACAATCCAGCAGACAGCAAAACGCTTCGTTAAGGCAGGAGCAGACCTGATTGATCTAGGCATGCTCGCAGGCGAATCTCAGCCAGATAAGGCAAGGCGCATTGTCGAATGGGTTAAACAGGTTGTGGATGTGCCCGTAAGCATAGACACGTTGGATACAGCCGAGATAAAAGCAGCAATCCAAGCAGGCGCAGACCTTGTGCTCAGCGGAGATGCAGGAAACATAGAAGAAATCGCCCCATATGCCAAAAAAGTTGCAGTCGTCATTATTCCCACTAACCAGCGGCAAGGTTACTTCCCAAAGAAAGCTCAAGAACGGGTCAAATATCTCGAGGAAATAATTGCCAAAGCCAAAAAGCTCGGCGTTTCTCGGTACCTTGCAGATTTGATTTTGGAGCCAACTGACATTTTAGAATCATTTATCGCCTACAAGAAATTTGTATCGAGAAACCCAGATGTACCGCTTTTTGTCGGGGTTTCAAACGTTACTGAACTCATGGATGCGGACTCGGTGGGCGTTAATGCTTTGCTTGTTCGTTTATCCCAAGAAGTTGACGCCAGCATCCTGTTAGCCACAGAGAAAAGCGATAAGGCAAAAGGGACCGTCTCAGAAGAGGTCGCGGCCGCTAAAATGATGTTTTTAGCGAAGAAGCGAGCTTCAGTTCCTAAAGACCTCGGTATAGATCTCCTTATTCTCAAAGACAAACGCGTTCACGAGGAGCCTTATGACAAAAGAATAGAGGTAGGTGCGAAAGTTGTGGAGGCACCCGAGAAGTTGGAGCCTGGAACTTTAGATTCCGTGGGCATGTTCAAAATATCTATAGACCGAGCAGAAGGGGTTTTGGCTGCAATCTACTACAATTCAGTCCAGATGGATAAACCCGTTAACGTTGTTAAGGGAGAAACTGCTGATAGAGTTTTCGTCAAAATAGTTGAAATGGGTTTAGTGTCAAAATTAGATCATGCGGCTTACTTGGGAAGCGAACTGGCTAAAGCTGAAATTGCGCTGAGAACAGGAAAAGAGTACATTCAAGACAAGGAATTATTCAAAAAATAGAAGAAAATAACTTTTGAGTAAATATTACAAAGGTTTGGCTGTGTCTGATTTTGCTTCGGAAACTGGTTTGATTTCCGGAGGGAAAAGAGTCTTAATGAGAATTCTTGTCACTGGAACTCCCACGATAATCGCGCCAACGATTAAAGCTAACCGTTCCCAAGGGTAAATGTAAAACACGATATTCCAAGTGTTTGTGAAAGCAGCTTTGTCCATAGAACCGATGATATTCCCAAAAACGGTTTCGTAGATTAGACCTCCTGTTAGATGCTGCATCATTGTACCCACAAAGGCTAAGATGGCAAATCCTGCTGTAATCAGTGTTGATTTAGAACTCTTTACCCATTGACCTGCTTTGTGTCCTAGCGGTGAAACCAGAACGATGAAAGCTACGATATGCATCCAAAGGTATGGAAATGTGCCCCAGGGTGTAACGATGAAGTTTGATGTAAAAGGGTCAAAGGCATAACCTGCGAGTAAGAGAGCGTTTAGAATTACAACTGGCAGCCATTTCCCCCTTACTAAGAACCCTAAAGATATTGCTACCGTGAATGCCGGGAGGAAATCCAAACCAAAGAAAGGTGCAGGAGTTCCTAAACCTATTGCGGCAAAAGTGCCTATTATTATGCTTGCTCCACCTACATATGGTCCTAACAGAATGCCGAATAATGGAGCGAGAATATCTGAGAGGTGGAATGTTGCTCCTGTTCCTATCATGGGAACTGTGGGGATGATTCTTAGGGCTGCGTATAGAGCTGAAAAAATTGCGATTGCGGCTATTGCTTTGGTGTTTCGGTTAAGGTGTCTGAGGCTGCTCATGTTCTTTCACCGTAAATTTTTTGCAATGCTATGTAATTTTTTACACAGCCTAATAAAACTTTCCATAACGATAACCGCTTGTACGCTAGACAAACATTATCCATCGCAGTCAAGAATCACCTACGTTTAAATTCCCCAAAAAATAATGGGATCTTATGAACCGTTAGGAAGTTTGAGTAAACTAACACCGATAACATAATTATGGGTACGATGACGAAATACATTTGTCTGGTTCGAAAACTCAAAAAACAGTCATATGGTTGCTATCTGCAAATTGCTTCGGCAATGGAGGATTTGTTGTTTTAAGGATTTGGATGTTAACTCGACTCCGGTTTGGTGAATATTTTGCGGAATTTTGGTTTTTGATAATTAACAGATAAATGTAAAAATTGCACGGTTAAAAATCATCGTTGAATCCTCGCTATTTTTTGTCTGTTTTTGGCCTTATTTTTACTATAGCGCCTATTTTTGTGTCTTTTTGGTGGTTGAGGCGGAGTATTTAGTGTTTAGCAAATTTTAAATATAAAATGGGCTCAAATGTAACTTTGAGGTTAATAGCGTGGCGAAAGCTCCAAAAAAGGACGATAAAAAAGCTAAAAAGAAGAAATAAGCGTTTAGAGGTCTGGCTAAACCCTCATTTTTCTTTTTTTCATTAAAAACAGTTTATTCAATCGTTGATGCGTCAAATTAGACATAAAAAAGATCATACTGAGTCAATTCTGAACTCTGCTAAAAAGTGCAAAAAGAAGCTTTATCTTACCAAAAGTATTACCTAGATTGTACGGTGAATTTATTTGAACAGTAATCCGTTAAGCATTAGCCTTGCCGGCTTAGAGATAATAAGCCCAACGATTTTGGCTTCGGGGATCCTAGGGTATTCATCTGAATCCCTGAACCGAGTGGTCAAAGGCGGCGCTGGCGCGATAGTTACAAAATCTGTCGGCTTAGTCCCCAGGATGGGGTACTCCAACCCGACTGTGGTTCAAGCCGAAGGTGGATTAATTAATGCAATGGGGCTGCCTAACCCAGGAATCGACGTTTACGTCGAAGAGATCCGTTTTTCCAAAACCCTTCTGCATGTCCCTGTCATTGTAAGCGTCTTCGGCTATTCGGCAGAGGAATACGCTGCGGTGGCGAAGAAGGCGGTTGAGGCAGGTGCTGACGCAGTTGAGTTGAATGTTTCATGTCCGCATGTTAAGCAGACTGGCGCTGAGATTGGTCAGAGCCCAAAACTGCTTGGCGAGGTTGTGCAGATGGTTAAGGCGGCAATCAGTAAACCTTTGATAGTGAAATTGTCGCCCAACGTAACTGACATAACGTTGTTGGCTAAAGAAGCGGTTGAATCGGGGGCGGATGCTTTGACGGCTGTGAACTCTGTTAAGGCTGTAGCGATTGATGTGGAGACGATGCGCCCAGTTTTAAGCAACGCAAAAGGGGGCTTGTCGGGTCCAGCTATTAAGCCTCTTGCCCTGCGGTGTGTTTGGGATCTTGCTGAAGCGTTTAATGTACCTATCATCGGCTGCGGTGGAGTAACCGATTGGCGAGATGCTGTTGAGTTCTTCTTAGCAGGCGCATCTGCGGTCCAGATCGGAACCGCTGTCGCCGAGGACATAGCAGTTTTCCAAGCAGTAAATAAAGGAGTGGAATCTTATTTGAGAAAGAAAAGTTTTGGGAGTGTAAAAGACATTGTCGGCCTCGCTCACCACAAATAACAAACTTCGCACTACACAGATAGTTCGAATCCGAACCGAAAGCCCAACAGTAAAAACCTTTACACTAACTGACAAGCTCTGTGCAAAAGCTAAGCCTGGTCAGTTTTTAATGCTTTGGATTCCAGGCATCGACGAAATTCCTCTGAGCGTTCTAGATGCTGGCGACAACTTGGTTTCCGTATCCGTCAAAGCAGTCGGAGATGCCACACGTCACCTACATGCGTTGGAAACAGGCGCGACACTCGGCGTGCGGGGTCCATTCGGTAACAGTTTCACTGAAAGCCGAGGCAGAGTCCTCTTGATCGGCGGCGGAACAGGCACCGCCCCCCTACTATTCTTAGCTAAATTGTTGGCGGCAAAGACCGAACGGCTCTCGTTTGTAGAAGGTGCCAAAACCAAAGATGAACTCCTATTCGTACGAGAACTACGCGGCGTGTGCAACGAAAAAAGCCTTATAACTACTACCGAAGACGGCACCGCCGGACTGCAATGCCTCGTCACCCAACCGCTAACAAATCTTTTGGACAAAGAAAAATTCGACATGATCTACACTTGCGGACCCGAAATCATGGTTAAGAAAATCTTCGAAATGACCGAAAAGCGGAAACTGCCCATAGAAGCCAGTCTAGAGCGGCTAATGCGATGCGGCATCGGCTTATGCGGAAGTTGTGTAATTGGCAAGTATCGTGTATGCAGGGACGGACCTGTATTTAACGCCGCGCAACTGCGAGAAGTCCAAGAGGAGCTTGGGATTTCAAAATTGGGCTTTGACGGATCAAGGATTCCAGTTTAGGCATGTTGCCTTCTGACCTGGATTTGAACGCCCTCATTAAGCGGACGATTGCGTTGTATAATCGGACACATAGCCCAAACGCCACGGCCAAACTGGAATCGTTTACATCACCATTTCTCGGCGTGCAGTTCAGTGGCTCTTTCTGCACCGGCTGCGGCACCTTCGAAATCACGGATGCCTTCGCCGACCAACTCAAAACCCTCAGCAACGGCAAAGTTGAACTAAAACACAACAAAACAACTTAGACTACTCCCCACACCATCCAAACAACCTACACCATAAAAACCAATTAGGCTTCTAGCGGCTAAGTTTCATTTTTCAAAAACGGCCCCAAGCCCGCCTGATTAAACCCAAAATCAAAGTAGCAATCCACAAAAACACCCGCAGTGGAATCCCTGAGGCCCCGAAGTGCGCAACCGAAGCCTCAAAAAAAGGTAGGGCTGAGATGATGAAGAGGACGGCTGTGAAGATGTCGTAGTTCCGGTCGAAACGGAATTTTTTGAGGTAATTTTTTGGTGCAAGGTTTTTCTCTTCGGTTCCAAGGGAATGATTGAAGAATGCCAAGATTAACGAAATGTTGTTCCAGAAGGAGCCGTTAACGACAAAGAGTTGGTTAAAGAGATAAGGTTCAATTGAAACGGTGAAGAGCAAGAGAATGTTAAGGTTGGTTAATCTTTCCGATTCCGCCGGCAAAACCGAAAGGATAGCAGAGTAGGATCGCCAAACACCCACAAGCACTACAAAACTAAAACTGTAAAACAACAAAGACGCCACAACCACCCAAAATCAGTCGGCTGCCTACCAATCAAAGCTAAAGCGCCAATAGATAGGGCCAACCCAAAAATCAAATCCGAGAGCGTCTGAATTCTGGGTCTTGGTTTGAAACCTGAATGCTTCTCACCCATGTCGCAGACATCCACATTGGCATAAACTAATTGCAGTATAAATAAACTAGCAACAGAAGAATTATTCCTGAATAAAAAAAACTAAAAAAACGTTTAGAGAACGAAAACCAAAACAGAAAGAAGAGTGCTATTCTTCTTCTGATGGCAGTCCAATTTTGCGTAGATAGTCCTTGGCGTATTTTGGATTGTAGGCTAAGAGTTCTTTGCTGCGCAGTAGTCGTCGTTCAAGGCGGACCAGTGCAACGCGGAAAGTCGGTTCCACACCCCAGCCTTCGCTTGCGCTGTAGAACGTGCCTCTTGCTGTGCGGAATTGGAGTCGGCAGTGAACAAGTGGTGTTTCGCGGACGCCGTTGTCGCCGTGGCTCTTCATGTAAACAAACAATGTCCCTAATTGAAATGCCTCTTTGAATCGATGCGAAAATGAATCAAACTCATTCATCATGAAAGCTTGCTGGTCTGCCGACACCTCCACACCTTTGGTGCCGAACTGCACCGTCAATTTTCGATCTACTGTAGCACCCAACTGGGAGATTGGCTCAAGGAAATCAAGCTTGGTTACGATTCCAACCAGTCGTTCATCATCAACAACCGCTAAACAGGAAACATCTCGGTCATGCATACGTTGCTCTGCATCGCGCAGGTTCATCTTCGGACTAATTGTAATGACTGGAGAAGCCATAATACCTTTGACTGCAATACCTAAAGTCTCAATTTTTTCGCCGACGATGTCGCCTAGAGTCTGACGCCGTTGTGGCCAATAGATATTCACCAAAATGTCCTCGATACTGACCATGCCCACGAGCCGTCCACCCTCCATTATAGGAACATGAGAGATACCGTATTCGCGCATTACTCCTAAAACGGCGCCGACACTACGGTTCGATTCCAAGGTGTGTGGTGCACGAGTCATGACTTTCTCTACTGCTGTGCGTCCCCATTCGTCACCAACAGCTGCATGAATTATATTTTCATCCGTTACGAACCCCAACACCTTTCCATTATCAACCAATGGAAGTTGTCGAACACCACTTCCAATCATAAGTTTTGCCAAAGCACCCAGAGAAGTATATAAACCAACTTGTGGGGCGGCAACTTTCAAGGAACGAACCTTGGCTACAGTAGGGTCAAGTCTGGATCGTAAAATGGATCTTCGAGTAATCATACCTTCATACTTGCCTTTTTCATCTAGAACAGCCAAAACTGGCGGCATGTTCTTCTTGAAACTCTCCAGGCATCTTGAAAGTGTGTCGTTGTCTTTAACAGAGTTGAATTCTTTCGAAAAAATATCCTTAGCAGTAACTGACATGGACATAAATAATCACTGCAAAACTTATTGTAGACGTTGAATTTAAAGGTTGCAAAACCCAAGATCGCTAAAAGCACGAGAATATTCTTAGTTATAGTCAATGTTCACCTGAACCTACCCATAACCTATATGCTTAATAGCAAAGCTATCTGAAATGTCTGGGTCTAAAGGAGAAAACCGCTTTGTTTGCTGTTGGGCATATGGCAATCGCGTATCTTTTGGGTAAAGGCTCATCAAAAGGTCTACGCGTTAAACTTAACATCCCGATACTACTGGTTCTCTCTATTCTTCCAGACATAGATATAATCTATGACTTCTTAACCGGTTCCGCAATCCATAGGGGGCCTACCCATTCAATTGTTGTTGCAGCATTAGCTTTCATTCCGATCTTCGTTATATTCCGCAAAAAGGCTATTCCATACTTCTTAGCATTAATCTCCCATCCCTTGATAGGTGACTTTTTAGTGGGTGGAAGGCTGCAGCTTTTTTGGCCTCTTTCAACAAACCAGTATGGGCTCCATGAGTTGGGTGGTCCCTACATCGATATTTTTAGTCCCATAAACATAGCTCTTGAATTAAGTCTGTTCGTTCTAGCAACCATTGTTTTGTATAAAACTGGTGACTGGAAAGTCTTCTTTAGCAGCAACAAAACAAATTTGATTCTGATAATCCCCGTCGCCACTGTCCTACTGCCCAGCACAATAGGATACCCATTCAGCAACTCCCTCCTTCTCTCGGAGCCAATTTTGGCGCTGGCTCATCTTTTCTATCTTGTGCTCTTCAGTATCGCAATAATAAAAGTGCTAATTCCCAGACATAAGAAAACAATTTCGTCACTAACAAAATAACGCAACCGAAACTTTGGAATATTTTAGCCTTAAAGACAACCTCTTTATGGGCGTAATAATCTTTCAAGTCTACAGACTATGTAGATTTTGTCTTTTTTCAATTGTTACTACTTGGTTTAGTTTATTTGTCATTTTTCCTTGGGAAGTATGGTTTTTTCAAGCAATATTTATATCAAAAGCACTTCATTGAACAACTAACAAATTTAAGTGGATGCGGAGCTATTATCCACACCCGTGAAGAAATCTTGGTGTATAATATATGCCGTTACAAACCATTAAGAAGGATGCGGCAGACGCTTTAACTTTAGAGTGGATTTTACAAGTTAAGAATTACAAGTTAACCCTTGACAGAAATCGCTGTGTGGGCTGTCAAGTATGTACGGTGGCTTGCCCTAAAGAAGCCATAAAAACACAAAAACAGCCTAAACTTCAAGGCGAAAAAACAGAGAAAGCTAAAGTGGACATTGATTTGGCAAAATGCAATTTCTGTGGAATCTGCGACGTTACCTGCCCGTTTGGGGCAGTCAAAGTAACTCAGAACGGCAAGCACGACTTATCAATCTTGGAAAAAGACAGCTATCCCCAACTACTCCGCGAAATTGTTGTTGATACTCACAAATGTGAAAAAGAATGTACCGAATGCGAAAGTGCCTGTCCCCTTTCGCTTATCAAGATTTCCAAAGTTGGCTTTGATGGCAACCCGGTCCAAAACGTGCAAGCCCTCTCGCCAAACGAGAAGAAAAGGGTTCAAATCAGCATTGATATCCAAAAAGAGTACTGCCCAACTTGCAAGGTATGCGAATCTAAATGTCTTCAAGGCGCATTAAAAGTCAAAAAAGCCTTTGAAGGAAAAGCTAGCATAAACCAAGAGAAATGCCCTCAAGGTTGCATGGACTGCATTGATGTTTGTCCGATTAAAGGAGCGCTTGTGATTGGCGAAAATAAGAAAGTGCACGTTAACGAATCTCTATGTACATTCTGTGGTGCATGCAAAAATGTCTGCCCTATAGATGAGGCACTCTGTGTTAGACGGACAAAGGTTCTCCACACTCCAATTCATTCAGGCACTTGGAACAAAGCCTTGGAACGAATAACCAGCTCAGCAGACGCAACAAAGGAACTTAAAGCTCAAGCTGCCCAAAACCGGCGTCAAGTCGTCGAAAAAAGATTTTTCTCTGAAGAGAAGAAAACGGAGGATTACAAGTGAGTAACTCACAAATCGCACCCAAACAAACTGAACCAGACGCTTGCAAACCTGAACAGTTGCGAGTCGGCGTTTTCGTCTGCCACTGCGGACTCAACATCGCGGGCACAGTAGACGTTAAGGCAGTAGCTGAATATGCCAGAACTATTCCAGACGTAGTCTTCGTTAAAGAAAACCGTTATACCTGCGCAGATCCAGGACAAGCAGAAATCCGAAAAGCCATTAAAGAACAAAACCTAAACCGCGTCGTCATCGCCGCATGCTCCCCCAGAATGCACGAACCCACTTTCAGACGCACCGTCTCAGAAGCAGGCTTAAACCCGTTCCTCTATGAAATGGCAAACATCCGTGAGTTTGCCTCTTGGTGCCACCAAAGCGATCCCAAAGCGGCGACTGAGCGCGCCAAAGACAGTGTACGCATGGCTGTCGCAAAAGTACGGTTGATGCAGCCTCTTCAAACTATAGAAGTGCCAGTGACTAACAAGGCGCTAATCATCGGAGGTGGAATTGCTGGCATGAATGCAGCCTTAGATTTGGCGGAGCAGGGCTTCAAAGTCTACATGCTTGAAAATACTCAAAGCATTGGTGGACATATGGCTGCGCTCGACAAGACCTTTCCAACTTTGGACTGCAGCATTTGCATCGAAGGACCAAAAATGGTGGATTGCGCACGCCACCCAAACATAACAATCTTCACAAACTCCGAATTAGTCAAAGTTGAAGGTTACATCGGCAACTTCAAGGTGAAAATCCGCAAGAACCCACGCTACGTCCTAACCGACAAATGTACTGGATGCGGTGAATGCAAGGACGCTTGCCCAATCGAGTATCCCAACGAATGGGACATGAACCTTGGGACAAGAAAAGCCATCTCTGTGCCTTTCGATCAGACCGTGCCATTGATTTACTCTATCAACAGAGATTACTGTATTGAATGCTTCAAATGCACAGAGGTCTGCGGCGAACGACAAGCCATAGACTTTAACCAGAAACCAGAAGAAGTTGACTTTGACGTTGGCGCAATCATAGTCTCCACCGGCTTTGATATTTACCTGCCATACGACATGCCGTTGCTTGGCTATGGCAAATACCCCAACGTTATCACTAGCATGGAGTTCGAACGCTTAATTCTTGCGGCAGGTCCAACAGGCGGTAAAGTCATACGCCAATCCGACGGACAAAAACCACATAAAATCGCCTTTATCCAATGTGTCGGCAGCCGAGACAAAACACACTACCCGTATTGCTGCAATTTCGGGTGCATGTACACTCTCAAGCATGTGGTTCAGCTTAAAGAGAAATACAAGGAAGACATTGAAGTCTACGTTTTCTATATGGACATTCGCAGCCCAGGTAAGGGTTACGAGGAATTCTATGACCGCGCACGGGAGAGAGGAGTAAACTTTGTCCGTGGACGCGTAAGCCGAATCGACGAAGACCCAAAAACCCACAATCTAACAGTTCACTCTGAGGATTCACTGCTTGGAATGCCAATCGAAGTGGACGCCGACATGGTTGTCCTCGCGACCGCAGCTATACCTAAAAAAGGCTCAGATGAAGTCGCCCGAATACTCAACCTCTCACGAGGCTCAGACGGCTTCTTCATGGAAGCACACCCAAAACTCAAACCCATGGATGCACCAACTGATGGAGTATTCTACGCTGGGGCATGCGCAGGATTAAAGGACATTCCCGCTAGTGTTTCCCAAGGAAGCGGAGCCGCTTCAAGAGCAGCCACGGTTATCAGTAAACCCAAGTGGAAAATTGAACCAATCATCTCTATCATCGACGAAGCTAAATGCAAGAAATGCGGAGTATGCGTCGACAAATGCCCATACGGAGCTATAAGACAAGAGCCAGGCAAACCCGCCCAAATCATCACCGCTAGCTGCCACGGATGTGGAACATGTGTTGCCGAATGCCCACAACATGCAATCACACAAATGCACTTTACCGATGCGCAAATCATGGCTCAAGTCCGCGCTGCACTCGAAGACAAGCCGGAAGAAAAAATCCTCGCCATCCTCTGCAACTGGTGCAGTTATGCTGGCGCGGACCTTGCAGGCATTAGCCGATGTGATTATCCAGCTAGCGTAAGAGCTATCCGAGTTATGTGCAGCGGCAGAGTCGCAAGGGAATTTGTTCTTGAAGCACTCAGGCTTGGTGCAGGCATGGTTCTTATTGGAGCGTGTCATTTGCCATACGACTGCCACTACATAAATGGAAACTACAAGATGAAAGCAAGAACGGATGCTCTCAAAGGCATGCTAATTAAGCTTGGGATGAGTCCAGAGCGGTTCAGAGTAGAATACGTCTCTGCTGCGGAAGGAATTCACTACGCCGAAGTCATTAAAGAAATAGATGCCGACATGAAAGCGCTGGGCAAAGAGAAAATCCGAGCAGAGAACGCAAAGCTCAAACCGATCCTTGAGAATATGCTAAAACGCAAATAGCCAGCTAACACTCTCTTTTTCCCAATTACTCTTTTTCCCAGCATGTTTATGGATTGTGAGCTTTCTAGTGGTCGCTTCTCGCCATCGAGGAAATGATCTGATTTGTCCGCGGATTCTTTGAAGGCGACACACAAGTTAGAAATATTCGGTCAACCTATAGTTCTATTGAGGACCTAAGATTGGGTGATTATGTTAAAGGACCTGAACCTGACCGTTGGCACTGGATGAAAAACTGCAGGCAATACCCCCAAGTCGTTCAACTTAGACGCGCTAATAGACCCACCTCTGACCTCTGCGATGACTGCCTAGACCTCGAGAAAAATGAACTTCGCAAAGTAACAGCCGTCTGATCGATTTTCTTCCTGAAAGGTAGTTGAGTGCTTAAAGTAGCTGACGCTCTATTGCTGGAATGATAGGCTGAAGTGAGATCTTTTTTATTTTGATTTGCCGGCTTTTTTTGCGCAAGCGTCGCTACAGTATTTTGATTTAGCGTTAAAGGTAGTGTATGGTTTTTTACATACAGGACATTTCTTTTCCATATTTAACCCTGCAACCATATACAACATTCATTATTATAAGTTTAAGGGAAACTTTGGGTGCCTCGGTGCTCATGGATTTTGTATCTTTAGGTAAACGTTACATTTAGGATCTATCTCAGATACTACTGCCTTTGTTTGTTTAGCTACTTTTCGTTTTCCTTTTTAGCTTGGCTATTTATACGGTTTTTTCGTCTTAAGGCAAGATGTACAAGCGTCAACATGACTGGGATTTCTATCAGTGGACCAACGACCGTTGACACTGCGACCATGGGCATGGAAGCGAACGCTGTTAAGGCGATGGCTATGGCAAGTTCAAAGTTTCTTCCCGTGCTATGAAATGCCATCGTGGCGGAGTCTTCGTAGTTGTATCCGAGGCGCCGGGTGGTAAAGTACACAAGATTGAAGAGGAGGAAAAAGAAGAGGACGACAGGAATTGCCATCTGCCATACAAGGGAAGGATTATCCAAGATTACACCGCCACGCAATGCGAACATAACCACCATTGTCGCAAGTAGTGCTAGCAATTGTACCGAGTCAAAGCGAGGTATGAGTTTTTTGTTGAACCATTCTTGGGATTTGTGTTTAATGACTTCGCGGCGGGTTATGGCACCAAGCAGTAAGGGCAATCCAAGGTAGAGTAGGATGCTCTCTGCGATAACGGTGATGTCGATTGAAACGTAGGTGCCTATGAGTAGCGCTATGAAGAGGGGTGTGGTGATTATTTGGATTATACTGTTCCATGCCATGAGAACTATACCCAGTGGACCGTTACCCTTGCAAAGATCTGTCCACACAAGTACCATTGCGATACAGGGTGCAACACCCAAGAGAATTAGTCCTGTCCAAAGGTACCGGGCGGTTTGGAGGTCTATGATTCCTAGAGCTGGGAATAATATCTCAAAGAAAATGTAGCCTAAAGCGAAGAGAAGGAAGGGATTAATGAGGTAATTGAAAAAGACGATTATACTGGTTTGTTTGGGACTTTTAACGGCTTTTTTCAGTTCGCTGATTTCGATTTTGGTCATAGCAGGATAAATCATGAAAAATAGACCTATGGGGATGCCTATTTGGAGGGTGCTACTGAACTCAGGAAAATATTTGCCCAGAGCAAGCCCGATAACTATGGCAATGGCTATCCAGAGGGCTAGGAGTTTGCTTATCCAACCCAAGGGTTTTGTTTGATCTTCACAAGCCATCCATAACCCTCATTTCTTCCTATTCTGCTGGGCTGCAACTCATCTGTTCGATGACTTCTTTCTGCAGAACGGTGACGAGTTCAGAGGTTAGTGCGTCAATTGTATTGTAGATTCTTGGGTCAACTATTGAGTAAATTCTTTTGGTTCCGTCCTTTCGGCATCTGATTGCGCCTACGTCTTTGAGGATTTTCAGGTGCCGCGAAACTACTGGCTGAATAAGGCTGAGGTGTGGGACTATTTCGCAGACGCATTTTTCTCCTTCACGTATGAACTCGAGGATTTCGAGTCTGCTAGGATCGGAGAGGGCGTGGAAAACTTGGGCTTTGAATCTTTGTTGTGATGCTGTTGGCGGTGTCATGCTTCCAAAAGAATATATAACAATATTTAAATATTTACATTAATGCTTGTTAACTGAAACGCCTAAAACTGCCAAGTGACAACATTGACTGAAGACAATATACACATCCGGAGCTGGGAGACATTCAAAAACACAGTAAAAGAAAAAAACCCAAAATCAATCGTATTCATACTGGAACAAAACGGCTTCTCAAAAAACAAGGAACTCTCAACCCTAAAAGTAATAATGCTCCACGACAAACGATACTACATCTTCTATGACTTCCCAAAAGGCGACATCCTAAGAGAAACGTCAATCCCACTGCACAAAGATAAAAATGGAATCCCAAACCTCGACGAAGCTGAAGTCAAAGCTTACCTAAAAGAGCAGTTCCCAAACTTGGAAGTTTACTCGTTCTGGACAACATAAAGGTGAGTTTAAATGTCTGAAGAAACATACGAAGGAATCCCCAGGGAGAAAATACCTTGGGACCCAAAGATAGATTACCAGAAATGCGTATCCTGTGGAAAATGCGTCGACTTCTGCCACATGAATACCTACAAATTTGAAGAGAAAGAAGGCAAAAAAATAACCGCCGTAAACCCAAGTAAATGCGTCGTTTTCTGCAGGGGCTGTGAAGACATTTGTCCAACATGGCGCAATATCACATCCATCTGAAGAAGAAACCCGAAAAACTATCGAAAGACTCCAGGAAGACGCGCTGTCATAGTTGGGGAGTTTGTAACTTGAAGAAGATTTTGTTTGTATGTGTTGAGAATGCTGGCCGAAGTCAAATGGCAGAAGCTTTCGCCAAAAAATATGGAAATGACAACATACTCGCTTCTAGCGCAGGCAACAAACCCGCTGATAGGGTTAATCCAGTCGTGGTTGAGGTTATGAAGGAAAAAGACATCGACATATCCATGAATAAGCCGAAGTTGATAACGGCAAAGATGGCAATGGACAACGATCTTATTGTGACAATGGGCTGCAATGATCAAGGCATCTGTCCTGGGCCATTCTTCAAACAAACAATCGAATGGAAACTTGAAGACCCAAAAGGCAAACCCATAGAAAAAGTACGCGAAATCAGAGACGTCATCGAAAGAAAAGTTCAAGAACTCATAGTTCAATAGATGGGAAAATAGCCTGTTATCCGAGTGTCCCTTTTATTGCGTCAGCCTTCAATCGTAAAAAATCCGTCACATCCTCGAAGTCAAGGCAGAACTCACCGTTTTTCTCCGGGGCTTTCAATCTGCATTGTCCTTTTTTCCAGTTTATGCAGCCACTTTTTTCACAAACAGGGTAGTCCATAGAAAGTCCCTACAATAGATAATGGTGAAGTTACTGATTTGTTTTTTTATGCATGCCGATCCCATACCAAAAGAATACTTTTGCCAAAACCGGGATTAAGGCGCCACAAGCGAGACGAGGCAACACGGTGAACAATAAACCATTTAGTCCCGTGACCACATTGGCTGGTGAAAGCAGGAAAATTCCAAAAAGCATCATTCCTCCGATTGCGGTTGCAGTTAATCCTGAAATGACCAATCTGCGGAAATCCTGGGAGCCTTTGTTTAGGGCGCCTACCATGTAGCCAATCAACATAGAACTAAGAACATAGGCTAGCAGAACCGTGCCTGACCCCGCGACTCCATGAAAACTGCTTGACCAGTAAAATGCATAGAGACTCCCCATCAAAAAACCTGAAGCGCCGCCTGCCCACTGGTTCCAAACTAAACCAAGCATAAGGGGAACGGCGACGATTACGGTGAGTTCAAAGAGCTCCATAGTTATGCCGATTACTATGCCGGCACTGGCAGAGCTGTATCCGACTATTGAACTGATCTTAGAGATTCCAACAATGGCTAGAACAACTATAACTGGCACTATGATTCCATAGATTATATCTTTTATGCTCCATTGCTTCCAGTTAAGCGACATAACACTGCATCCTAAACATGTATCCATCTGCTCTCTGTGGAGATTTAAGCTTTGGCAACCAAGCCTATGTCCTTTGTCTTTGGTAACATATTTATCACTAAAGACAATTTGATAACAGCAAGTCTTTTCGTGCAGGGGTCGCCGAGCATGGTCAAAGGCGTAGGCTTCAGGAGCCTATCCTTCAGAGGTTCGTGGGTTCAAATCCCACCCCCTGCACCAGTCAGGAACAACCGAACTTTGAGGATGCCAAACGCATACTTGTAATAGGAGGATTTTCTTTGTTTGCGTATAGTAATCGGCAAATTGTCGAAATGACAACCAAAAAGAAATTATTGAATTATGGGCTAGCAAGAAATGTATTGGTTATTTTGGCGTAAAAAATAGAAAATTAATTAGTTTAGGGATAAATGTGGATGCTTAGAAACGGTTTTGTTGGGTTTAAGATTAAATTTCCATGAACAAGAAAGTGATTGATAGGAAGGCTTAAAAAAACAAGTCAACATAAAACTAGAGGAGAAAAGAAATTTGGATAAACACAGCGACAATTTATTTACTCTTGACTTTTTAGGAGTAGATTTTTTGGTTTTAGGTGAAAATAAATGAAAGATTTTAAATGTCCAGTTTGTGGTGGATCAACTGAAAAAGTTTGGGAAAATGCAACCAGAACAAGATTTGGAATGAGATGCATTAACGGTCACGAAAACACGGGTAACAAATCGGGTGGTTCAAAACAGTACCCTGTAATTCTTGTTTCAAGCGAAGAGCTATAGTTAAGAATAGACGCTTTTTTGCTGACAACATTCACCGTTTTCCTTTCACTAATTCCATAAATAACTCTCTTTATGTCACTCTAAAAAACCTCAGAACGTTTTGCCCATTTTTTAAGGCTTAACTGTTCTGTTAAGCTGTGGGTTTAAAGCATGGATAGTGCACGTCCGCCGTGATAGTTCAATAGGTTTAAGCCTTAACTCTTTTTTTGTTATAGTCTAGTTGTGACAACTAGCGCTTATTACCTTAAACTAGCTTCCGTAAATATGCGGATTAACCTTGGTCCTCACGTTTTATAAAACCCGGTTCCGGCTTGGAATCTAAGGTTTCAGTCAGGATGCAAGGTCTAAAGTCCGCTTTTCTCTTTGTTCTAAATGATACTTTATTACAACAAATAATTCAATTTGCTGCTTCAAATAACGAATAACAAATTAAAGTCATATAGTTGTTTGTCTGCAATTTGTTGGGCTAATTCTGGATTTTTTTAAAGGATGTTTTGCTTACTAAGGGCAAACGTGGAGAGCGGCATGGGGTTCGAGACAACTCTGATCCAGAAATGCCGGTGAGTGTGCTTCTATCTCTTGTAACAAGTGGTGAAGTTCGAGTTTGCTTTGGGTAAATAAGGGTTTGAAGATCTGTTAAACCTGTTTTTTCTTACCTTTGTTTCTCATTGCTTTAATGCCAATGGTAAAAGTTTTGGCTTTTCCAGTTAGTCCTCCTTTGAAGCTGGCAGTAACCATTTCCCTATAATCTTTTTTAGATATTGGGACATCACTAATGGTTTGCATTGTCTCAGGAGATATTATTCCATTAATTACCTCAGCACCTGCTTTTCTAATCGCTTCAATGTTGTCATCAAGTAAATGTGGAACGTTTACTGCTCCAGCGGAGGGCATTAGAACTTCGCCTGCCCAAGTTAATCCAATGTGCATCATGATCTTCTTAAAATGTTGACTCATTAGGGTAAAATTCTCCATATCTGGAAAACCACATGACGAAACCAAGACCCCTTTTGCCTTAGGTGTAAATCGCTGGGGGTGATTAGTTATCCCATTATCCATTAAAATTTGGGAATGTTCCGCGTTTATAAAGAATCTATCTATCACATTTTTTACGGTCGCGGGAAAACCAAAAACATACACTGGTGCAGCGATGATAAAGTAGTCGCATTTTTTGTAAATATCGTATATTGATTGAAAATCGTCTTTCTGGATGCATTCACCTTTGTTCTTTCCTTGCCAGCAGCTCCAACAGCTTGTGCAGGGTCCAATCTTCATTTTATGGGGGTAAAACTTGTGAACTTCCACCTCACCCATTCCTTCAAGCAAGGTGTCTAACATTTTTTCAGTGAAAGAGGGACTTCTAAGAGAACCCGATATTGCCAAAACCGTAGGCGCCTTTTTTTCAGATATCATCAGTTGCCACCCCAGTTTTCATGTATTTCTTTGTTCAATAATCTTTAATTGTTGATTAAAGACTTTTCTTTACTGCGTTAGGCTTGTCTGGTTTATATTCTGCCATTACTGGTTGGTTGTCGCTTAATCGTCTCGAATAATTGGCAAGTTGGGATATTAGAGAACTGCCTCTTTAGACAAAAAGAAGACTTTCATCACAATGATTCTAGGAAGAAAAGATGGAAATACGGTTGACATCTCCACGGCACAGTGGGTTTGAATCCCCCTACCCTTGCACCACCACCAAGTAATTGATCAACGCTTTAATCTTCTAGAACCTATATTTAGGCTGAGAGAGATGAATAAGAAAGCAAAACTGTTGGCTATTGGAGTTGCTATTCTGATAGCTGTAGTTGCAGGAGCGTTTTTGGTTCAAATGGTTCAAAAACAACGAAGTTTTATCAGAGTTGCGTGTGTGGGTGACAGCATAACGGAGGGGTCCGATTACCCCAGCGAGCTTTGGATGTTTCTTGGCAGCAACTATACAGTTGGCACCTTTGGGCAGGGCGGAACAACAGTTTCGCTTGATGCTCCGACACCCTACATGCAGCAGGCAGCGTTTCAGGAAGCTAAAGATTTCCAGCCAGACATAGTAGTCATCATGTTAGGAACCAACGATGCCCTGCCCGCCTTCCAAATATACAACGCACACTTCGTAAAGGATTATCTGAGAATAATCAGCGAATTTCAAGCACTCCAAAGTAAACCACAGATATGGCTTGTTTTGCCGCCGCCAATTTTTCATGACGGAACGGGATTAAGCACCGAATTCTTTAAGCAAAATATAATTCCTAAAATTCAAGAAGCTGCAAACCAAACAAACCTCCCAACCATCAATGTGTACGTAGCTTTAACCAACCACCCCGAATGTTTTCCTGATGGTGTCCACCCAAACACCGAGGGCTCCAAGCTAATTGCACAAGAAGTCTACAAGGCGTTAACTTTAGACTAAAATAAATAGACTAGTCGAAGAGCTGTCCTATATTCCTCTTTATGGTTGAACATGAAGAGAATCAAGTAGTTTCCACCTAAAATTTTATATGGATTAGAACCCCTTCTCTCTGAAAAATTGCGTTTCAATGAGACGATGCATGCATTTAGGCGAACAGACGCATGAATAGAAGAATAAAACTGTTAGCAATCGTGGTTGCTGTGATGATGGCCGGTTCAGGCATGGCGGTTTGTACTGTAATTGCAATAGACTCCGCGCCCCACCCCATTCGTGTTGCCTGCGTAGGTGACAGCATCACCCAAGGAAGTGGATACCCTGGCAGACTTCAGATCCTACTCGGCTCTAACTATACGGTGCGCAATTTTGGAGTCAGCGGATCCACTGTATCTTTGAACTCTACCAAGCCTTACATGAACCAGACAGCTTTCCAAAAAGCAGAGAGCTTTAAACCCCAAATAGTTGTGATTATGCTTGGAACCAACGATGCCAACCCGCAAATTGCACAAAGCGAAGAGAATTTTGAAGCCGACTATTCCCAATTGATAAGATCTTTTGTGGAACTTGAAGGGAATCAGACAGTTTGGGTCGTTAAATCGCCGCCGATTTTCAGCGAAAACTCAAGTTATAACAACACCTATCTTGCCGACACCGTACTTCCACAAGTTGACAATGTAGCAAGCCAACTGGATTTACCCACTGTTGATGTTTACAGCGCCTTCGGTAACCACTCAGACTATTTTATGGATGGTGTCCACCCGAACGCTGATGGTGCATCGCTCATAGCCTCCAATGTTTATAATGCAATAACCCAAAATGGGTCTTCGTCAGAAGACAGTTTTGCTTATGTTCAGTAAAGGAATTCTTGCGAAATACTGCTTTTTGTTTAGGCTTAGAGTTTTTTAGGCAAAATACGCAAATTGTTAATAACAAATCGCATAATAAGTAACTTAAGATGCTCAAGGAAACTGAACTGCACCCAAATAATCAGGGTATAGCTCTTCCCGTTGACTTGATCCGCACAGTAGCCGTAGTTCTGGTGATACTTCTCCACGCAGCCATTGAGCCAACTCCCAACACCGATATCATGTCTGCTCAGGGCATGCAACTTTGGTGGGCATCAAACATCTACAATTCAATATCCCGAGCTGCTGTACCCTTATTTGTTATGTTAACAGGCGCCCTTTTGCTTCAACCAAACAAGGTAGATGAGCCACTTCGTGTTTTCTTTAAGAAACGTTGGAACCGAATCGGAATACCGGTGTTGTTTTGGGGCGTAATATTTTTTGTATGGGATTTCACCGTTAAAGGGCAGGCGTTGACAGTTGTCTCTATTTTGCAGGGTGTACTCGCGGGTCCTTACATTCATTTTTGGTACGTTTACATTTTGGTTGGATTATACCTGGTTACGCCGTTCTTACGCGTAGTTGTAGCTCATGCCGAGTGGAGAATCATACGGTACTTCCTAATTTTATGGTTCGTGGGTACAGGATTAATTTCTATTCTGACACTTTCGGCTGCCATTAGCCCACAGGCACATTGGTTTAGAGACAGCGTCTTCATTTTCACTGGATTAGTCGGCTATTTTATTCTGGGCGCTTGCGTCAATCGCTTGAAGTTCCGTAGATCACTTCTTTATTTAGGACTCTTATTGAGCTCTGTTTGGACTATCGTTGGCACATACATTCTGGAAGGTACCTTAGGCTCAGCCTATAGCCAATTCTTCCTTGACGCTTCCAGCTTTAGCGTTATTGCAGCTTCAGTTACTCTATTCCTACTTTTAGCTGCTATCCCCAACTCATCCGTTGAGATGAAGTTTCCCGCGGCAGCCGCATATTAAAGGCTATCAGCCAGAACAGCTTACCGATTTACCTTTTCCATATAATTGTCCTTGAAGCGCTGCAGAAGGGGTACTTAGGGTTTAAAATAAGCGTAACAACCATAAATCCGATAATCGAGATTCCGTTGGTAACAGCGGTTACTTTACTGATTTGTCTTGCCATCCTCGTTCCATTAAAAAAGTTGCCTTATGTGAAAAGAATAGTAGGTTAAAACGGGGTAAATAGAAAAAACTTATCTTCAAAACTAGACAAATCGCTAACAGTCAGGTAGAAGTTAGTCGTGAAAAACCGATTGCTACCAACGTACAAATCGGGTGAAAGCAACTTTGACAGGGCTGTTCTTAAAAAATTTCTTATCGCGTACTATCCGCTCTTGAGTGTTTTAGTTGGTTTTATGCTAGTTGTCGCTTTCAGTTGGACCATACCATAACGGTGACACGGCATGGGAGTATGATGCTGTTTCGGGTGTAACAAAATATGGCTTCCCCTACGCGAACAGTTCTTACTTGATTGATCAGCCACCGCTGGGGTTCTATGTTCAAGCAGGCTTCCTAACTGCTTTTGGCACATCGATTACCAATGGCACATTCCTGGTTACGTTGTTTGGCCTTGGATCCGTCATCTTGGTATATTTGATTGGTAGGGAACTCTATAGCCGGACAACAGGCTTTTTTGCGGCAGCGCTTTTTGCCTTTAGCCCATGGCATATTATCCTCTCCAGAACCTTCCTCATCGATGGAGTATGTTTATTCTTTAGTTTGCTCTCGCTGTTTATCGGAATAGTTGCAATCCGAAGAAATTCTTTCAGGCTTCTTTTTGCATCAGGAATAGTTTTTGCGGGCGCCTTCAGTACAAAACTGTACGCTATATTCATCCTTATTCCATTGTTTGCTCTCTTTCTTTATCATGGACCAAGAACCCTAAAGCGCACTGTAACTTGGCTGGCAGTTTTCTCCTTGCCGGCATTGGTAGCTTCTTATCTTTGGTACCAAGCAATTACGGGGATCGGGATGCTTTCAATTATTACGCATGCTGACTTTGTAATCCATGAACCGACCAGCATTGCGCCAACCTACTTTTTTGTCAGCAATTTTCTTGTAAGTTATGGTTTAGGCTGGTTTTTTATTGACGCAACAATCTTGTCGTTAATCGCTTGTTTGTTAGTGAGACGTTATCTTCCCAAGTTTCTAGTCTTCGACGTGATCTTTGTTGCCGCTATACTCTTTGTTGTGGGCCTTAACACTTTTTTGGGCACAACCTTAGACCTTAAAGCACCTTACCTTAACGCCATAAAATATGATTATCAGGCTCTACCCTTCTTCTGCTTCTTAGCTGCATCAATAGTTACCAAGAGCCTCTCGCTCATTACCTCAGCCAAAACAAAACCAAAACTGAACAAATTGTTTTCCTATTTTATCGCAGTTGGGGGCTTAGTTCTGATCGTTGCTACGTTGCTCTACAACATGCGTTTTGTGAATTTGTTTTCTGGATGGAATTATCTGCTTTTCAGGGTAGAACCAAACGTCAACTTTGGCTACTCTCTTTTTAACTCCGCTCCTCTTGGCGCAGACAGTGTTCTGATGGGGGTGCAGTTTTTGGGTTTCGTAGTTGCTCTGTCTGGGCTTGTCTGGGTAAGCAGGCGGAGAATTAGTTTTTTACTTAAACTTTCTCGGCAGACTCCCGATAAAAAATGAATGTGTATCAACCTAAAAAAATTTTATAACGCATGTGTTCATTGGGGTGGTATGAAAAAACTTTTTGCTTCTAAACATTCGAACTTTAACGGAGACGTGGGTAGCGTTTCTTTTAGTAGTCTGATGGAAAAAACATTATCTTGCACGCATTTTGGCAGGCTTGTTTTGGGTTGCTTTTTTGTTTTAGGGTTCGTGATGTTTGCAGGCTGAGTCTGGATTCGTCACAGAAAGGATAGAAAAGGCAATTCATCCTAATTGTAGCAAGCTGCTTGTTTGAAAAATAGTTATTGTTTTTATTTATCGCCCTAAGGGCATATCCAGATGTTGAAGCTTCGGTCTCGCTCAGGGCCCAATAGTTGATCCCACAACCCGCAGCTAGAAGCGACTATTTTTGTCGAGCTCCAAAACCAAAGAAAGGTCTATGTTTCTATTAGAGCTTCAGGACAGGGTTGGAGTTAGATTT
>CAVUAM010000012.1:0-117020 GCA_963739495.1 Candidatus Bathyarchaeota archaeon
TTGTTCGACTTCGTCGACTATGCAAT
Source organism: Candidatus Bathyarchaeota archaeon (assembly GCA_963739495.1). Classification (GTDB taxonomy): domain Archaea; phylum Thermoproteota; class Bathyarchaeia; order Bathyarchaeales; family Bathycorpusculaceae; genus Bathycorpusculum. The sequence goes on from CAVUAM010000012.1 coordinate 27, forward strand.
CTTTTACGCTTGCGCCGCTGATGCTTTCAAATAAGGCAATGTATCGCATTTCGTCGCAGGTAATTTTTATGCCACTCGTTCTTTCTTTTCCTCCATCTTTTTATTCTTGTACCTGAGTTTCCTCAGTAACTTTGAGAATGTCTGAGTCCCCTGTTTCGCGGATGCTGAGTGCTGAAATAATGAAGAGCTTCTTGCAGACTTCCGCTAAATCCATTGATCCACCCTTGTAGGTTATGACGGGAACCTTAGAGATTTCTCCATAGTATTCGATCTGTTCTTTTATGTCTTTGGGACAGTTTGCGGCTAAAACAATCATTTTAGCTTTGCCGGTTTTGGCGTTCTGCAATGCAACATTGGAGCCAAAGGAAACCTTACCTGTTTTAACTGCAGATGCTAACGCTTTATCTATGTCTATCATGCTTCTGTTTTTCCTCCATCTTTTTCTTGACGTTCGAAAGTTGACATGTATAGTTCAACTAAGCCTGTGCCGATTGGTATTGATTGCCCAACTATAACGTTTTCTGTTACACCGGCCAAAGGATCACTTTCACCTTTCACGGCTGCTTCAACAATGTTTGGCACTGTGATTTCGAATGCGGCGCGCGCTAGGACACTGGCTTTTTTGCCGCTGATTCCGTGTCTGCCGATTTGCTGTACATCTCCAGTGGTGGTCATCATGTCGGCTACGAGCATTACGTGCCTTACGTCTACGTCTAAGCCTTGGTCTTCTAGTACACCTTTTGCCTCGTGGATAAGGGCATTTCGTGAAGCTTCAACGCCAAGGGTTTTGGCGATTTCATGGATGTTGTTGGTAGTGGTTCTTGAAGTATCGACACCTATAACTTCTAATACTTTAGATAGGTTTGAGCCGTCAGTACGTATGACCCATTCACCGCTTTCTTCAGTGACAAGGACACGTTTAATGTCGGGGACGCCTTTGACTTGGAACCCTGGAACCTTGATCAGCATACGTTTTAGCTGTTCTGCCTTCTTAGGTTTAATTTCAACTGTGCTGTCTGTTATTGTTACGGTGGCGTTTTGAAGTTCAAGTCGTTCTTTAAGTTCATCCATCGTTATAGCGCGGTCATCCATCATCTGCTTATTCAATTCAATGATGATTGCTTCTCGCACTGGATCTTCGTAGATTGCTGAAGCTAAGTTTTCAACTGTAGTGTAGATAATGTTGCGTGCGACTTCGACGGCGCCTTCTTTGCTTTTAGCATGGTCACCTTGTAAGTAAATAGTCATGATTGGGGTTGATGGGATTCTGCGTGCATCTACGATTTCGATTAGACGTGGTAATCCTAAGGTGACGTTTTGTTCTTTGACACCCGCGTAGTGGAAGGTTCTAAGGGTCATCTGTGTGCCTGGTTCGCCGATTGATTGAGCTGCAACGATGCCTACTGCTTCGCCTGGCTCCATCAATGCACGTTTGTACTGTTCAGCTGTCTGAGTAGCGGCTTTGGTAACGCCTTTGGCTGTTAGCTTGTTCTTTGCAAAGTTCTGTTTAAGCTGGTTAAGCAAGATAGGAGTTATTTGGTCTTCAACAGTCTTTAGTTGTTTTTTGATGTGGTCTGCGGATGCGGGGTCACCTTTTTCTTCGCCAAGTTTTATTTGGTCAATTAGTCGGTTGACGTTTACTGCTTTGCCGTGGTCACTTTTTGCTGGGTCCACACCGTCTTCTCCATAGCGGAACTGTATGATGTCGCCCGCGGAGTCTCGGACGGTACTGTCGTATTCTAAGCGAATATGCTCCAGTGCGTTGATTAATCGTCTCTGCATGTAACCGCTCTGTTGTGTGCGGACGGCTGTGTCGACCAGACCTTCTCTGCCTCCCATAGCGTGGAAGAAGAATTCGATTGCGTCAAGTCCAGTCTGGTAAGAGTTATAGACAAAGCCTCTTGCTCTTGGGCTTGGGTCACCGTCAACAAAGTGCGGCAGTGCTCGTCCGGCATAGCCTCGTAGGATACGTTTGCCTCGGACTGACTGTTGCCCAACGCAAGCGGCCATTTGACCGATGTTTAGGCTTGAGCCTCTTGCACCTGCTCTTGTCATGACGATTCCTGCGTTTTCCAATGTAAAGTCTTCGTCTGCTATTTTGCCTGATTCGTCTCTTGCTACGGCGAGTTCATGCATTACGTAGATTTCGAAGGATTCTTCTAGGGTTTGTCCTGGCAGACGCGGTAAGGTTCCGTTGCGGAAGTTTTCGATGTGTTCATCGATTTTCTTTTGGATGCGGTCCATTGTCTTTGCCATACGGTTACGGGCTCTTGGTGAGAGGACAAGTTGGTCGTAGGTGTAGCTGAATCCTCGCATGGATATGAATTGTTTAAGTAGATGTGTGATTTTGTTTAGGAATTCTCTTCCTGCTTGCGTGCCATAGTCTTTGATGATTCTGTGAAGCAAGCTTTCGGATTGTTCAGACCCAATTGAGCGTCTGTCAATGATACCTGTGATGAGCTGACCGTTCTTAACTACAACGTAAGCGTCATGTTTGCATTCTTCTTCCTCACACTTCGTGCAGCCTTGGCAGATGTTTGCTTTCAAAGAGTAATTGAGTGTTTTTGGAAGATACAAACTGAAGATTTGTTTTCCTGACCATAGGGGTTCCGGTGTTTTGATTTCTGGTTCTGGAACTGGATCAGTATAGTTTGTTGCGGTTAGGAGCCTGTTGACTTGGCTTCTGGTTAGGTAGTTGCCTCTTCTTGTGAAGTAGTAGGCGCTTGTAACGAAGTCTCTGATGGCGCCGATGATTGGACCCCCGAATCTAGGTGAAAGGATTTGGTCTTGAACCTGCATGAGCAAAAGTGCTTCTGTTCGTGCTTCTTCGCTCTGCGGAACGTGGAGGTTCATTTCGTCGCCGTCAAAGTCAGCGTTGTAAGGTGGGCAGACACAAAGGTGCAGCCTGAAAGTCTTGTATGGCAACACTCGGACGTAATGCGCCATGATGGACATGCGGTGAAGGGATGGTTGTCTGTTAAAGATAGCTATGTCGCCGTTCTTTAAGTGACGCTCAACGACGAATCCTAATTCGACTGCTTCCGCAATTTTTGTGCGATCAACAACGAATTCGAGTCTGATGCGTTTTCCGTCTGGGCGTATGATATAGAGTGCGCCAGGATAGTTTTCTGGGCCGTTAATTACGAATTTTTTCATTTCTTCAATGTTCCATGCAGTCACTTTTTCTGGAACTGACAATCGCATGGCTACGTCTTGTGGGACACCGACTTCGTTTATGTCAAGGTTAGGGTCAGGGGAGATAACTGTACGAGCTGAGAAGTCGACACGTTTGCCTGAGAGGTTGCTTCGGAACCGCCCTTCTTTGCCTTTCAACCGTTGCGAGAGAGTTTTCAGAGCTCTGCCGCTGCGGTGCCGTGCCGGCGGAATACCCGATGCTTCATTGTTAAAGTAAGTTGTAACGTGGTATTGTAGAAGTTCAGACAGGTCTTGGATGATAAGGGTTGGTGCACCTGCTTCCATGTTCTCTTTCAGACGCTGGTTAATGCGGATAATGTCTACGAGTTTGTGGGTTAAGTCATCTTCAGAGCGGATACCTGACTCCAACGTGATTGATGGTCGCACATAAACAGGAGGAACAGGCAAAACCTGAAGAACCATCCATTCTGGACGGGCAACTTTGGGGTTAAAACCTAAAATTTCAAGATCTTCATCTGACACACGTTCAAGCCTTTCCCTGATCATGCTGGGTGTTAATGGCTCGGAGCCTGCTTCAGTTTGTTCGATGAACTTTGTTGGTTTCTCAAATGTGATTTTAAATTGTGCAGCGGCACAGTAGGGGCATTGTTTTGCTTTAATATCTGTTAGGATTTCTTTGTAAACTTCGTCAGGGATAGTTCCAAGGAGCTCGTTGAAGCGTTCAATTCTTTGGCGTGCTTTCTTTGATCCTTCTTCAGATAGTAGAATACGACCACAAGTACGGCAAGTTGATTTGAGAAGGTCGAAAATGATTTTTGTAAATTCGATATGCACTATAGGAACCGCAAGCTCGATGTGCCCAAAGTGGCCTGGGCAGCGGATGGCGGTGTTGCCGCATGTCTTGCAGCGTTGCCGTGGTTCAAGGGTGCCTAGGCGTCCGTCCATTAGACCTGCGGTGATTGGTGCGCCGTCTTCGTCATAGGTGTCTGGAGTTTGGATTTCTACTACCGATTGTTTACGGAGGTCTTTGGGTGAGATTAGTCCGAATGAGATTTCGTCTACTATTTTATGGATTAATTCTTCCTGTGACATGTTAAGCCTTCTCCTTTAATCTTAATTTTGGTGTAATGCATAAGCTCTGCAGTTCTTGTAGCAGAAGCTTGAAAGCGTAAGACACGATGACCGGTGAAATCTTGGCTTTTTCATCGCATATCTTGCAGACATAGCGCCTTTGCTTCATGTCAAAATAAGCGATTTGTCCGCAGTTTTCGCAGATGTATAACGTGTACTTGTCAGATTCTTCCAGCAGCCTATCTCTTAGTAGCATGGCGGCGCCGTGTCCGATGAGGCAGTCGCGTTCCATTTCTCCGAAACGTAGACCACCACCGCGTGCGCGTCCTTCAGTTGGCTGTCGTGTAAGCATTTGGACCTGGCCTCTTGCTCTGGCGTGGATTTTGTCAGCGACCATATGGTGAAGTTTCTGGTAGTAGACTATACCGACGAATATGTCTGCGACGAATTTTTCGCCTGTTGTGCCGTTGTAGAAGACTTCGCTTCCGGTTTGGCTGAAGCCGAGTTTTACTAGGTTTTTGCGTACTTCGTCTGGTCCTTCGTTTGAGAAGGGTGTGCCGTCGCCTGGTTTGCCTCTTGCGCATGCTGCTTTGCCTGAGAGTGACTCGATGAATTGTCCGATGGTCATTCTTGAAGGGATTGCGTGTGGGTTAATTATTAAGTCTGGAACCATGCCGTCGTCTGTGAAAGGCAGGTCTTCTTGTGCAACGATTAAACCGATGACTCCTTTCTGTCCATGGCGTGATGCGAATTTGTCCCCTAGTTCAGGAACTCTTTGGTCGCGTACGCGGACTTTGACGAGTTGACTCCCTTCGCCCGACATCGTAACGAATATGCCGTCAACGATGCCTGTTTCGCTGGGACGCATGTCTACGGATGTGTCGCGCATTGAAGGCCCTTTAACTTCGAATTCTTTGTATTCTTCGAGGAATCTTGGAGGACTGATTCTTCCGATCAATACGTCTCCGCCGACAACTTGGGATTCTAATCCGATTATTCCATCTGGCTCAAGGAGCCTGTAATATTGTTCGCCTCTGTAGCCGCGTGTGCCTGGTTCTGGAACAGTGAATTTGTCTTTTAAGCCGCCTAAGTATTGTCTGCATTCTGCTTCGTATATGCGGTAGAAAGTTGATCTGGCTAAGCCACGTTCGATTGAGGCTTTGTTGAAGATGATGGCGTCTTCCATGTTGTAGCCTTCGAAGCTAAGCACTGCGACAACGCAGTTTTGTCCTGTTGGGCGTTGCTTGTAGCCCATGACGTCCATGTTTTCTGTTTGTACCATAGGAACTTGCGGATAGTGAAGGATGTGTGAACGTGAGTCAACACGGTGATGGAAGTTTGTTCCGTATACTCCGAGGGCCTGCTTTGCCATTGCAGCTTGGTAAGAGTTTCTGGGTGACTGGTTATGTTCTGGATAGGGAATTGTTGAGGCGCAGATTCCAAGGATAGTGAAAGTTGCGATTTCGACATGAGTTGATTTAGCTTCGACCCCATCGTATGACAAGGCGATGTATGCGTTTTCCTCTTCTTCCGCATCTAAGTATTCAACTAAACCGTTCTTGACTATGTCTTCCCATGTCCATTCGCCGAGTCCGATTTTTTCAAAGTGCTTCGAACCGAGTTTTGGAACACCGTTTTCAACGATGATAAGTGGGCGTCTAACTCTGCCTTCGTCGCAGTTAGCGTGGACTTCTTCGGTTTCAGTTTGAGCTTTGGAGAAGTAGGTTACGTTAACTTCGGTTGATATTTCTCCTGATCTGCGTTTTTGGCGGAAGGACTGCACCATTTCTTGTGGGTTGTTGCAGTAGCCAATTATGTTGCCGTCTACGAAGACTTTGGCACCTGAAATGCGCAATTCAATGGTGGCTTCGGATGCTGGTACGGTGCCCATTTCAAAGAGCAGTTGCTTTATTTTATCTGGGTTTACACCTACTGCGATAGAGGCTGATAATGCGAGGTTTTTGACGAGCCCGCAGTTTGAGCCTTCGGGGGTTTCGTTAGGACATAGTCTTCCCCAGTGGGTTGGGTGTAAGTCTCGGGCTTCGAAGTTAGGTTGGCTTCTGCTTAATGGTGATTGGAGCCTTCGAAGGTGACTCAAAGTTGAGATATAGTTTGTTCGGTCGAGTAGTTGTGTGATGCCGACTCTGCCTCTGCCCCAGTTACCTGTTGCCAGTGCATGCTGGAAACGTTCGGTGATGATTCCTGGGCGAACGGCGGCTGAGACGGTTATGATTGGGCCTTTAACGCCGATGCGTTCAAGCTGGTACTTTATGTCTCGTGTGAGGTTGCGGAATGAGACGCGGAAGAGGTCAGCGAGAAGTGGACCACCGAGTCTTAGACGTTTGTTTTTGAAGTGGTCTTTGTCGTCTGGTTGTCGTCTGCCGGTTTTTAGTTGGATGACTCTGTATGCCATTTCGCCGAGGAATATGGCTTTTTCTTTGCGGTTTTTGTCGCTTCTGCCCAAGTGTGGGAGGAAGTTTTTGTCTAGTGCTGTTTCTGCTTTTTGGAGTCGGTATTCTTCGACTTGTCCGTGGGCAACTCGGTTGCCGATGAATAGGATGGCGTCTGAGGGGGTGTCTACGCCGATGGCTTTTTCGAATGATGCTGAAAGTTGGGTTTGGGTTTCGCTGTCGAGGGAAACTGCTTCAGCGATATCTTTGTCTTTTTCCATAGTTAATGCGCGCATGATAACAACGAATGGGATTTCTGTTGGAACTCCCGGCATGGTGACGTAGATTGCATCGTCTGATTTGAGTTTAAGTTCGATTCTGGCGCGGAAGCCGACGGTTGTTGAGAAGATTTTTGCTTGGTAAACTGGAGAGGTCCCTTTTTCGTCTATGTCGACGATTACGCGGTTTGGAGCCAAGTCTTCCATGGCAACGATGACGCGTTCAGAACCGTTAACGACAAAGTATCCTCCTGGATCATCTGGGTCTTCTCCTGCAGCGATAAGCTCTTCTTTGCTGAGTTGGCTAAGGAAGCAAAGTTTGCTCTTAAGCATAACAGGGATGTTCCCGATGTAAACAAGTTCAGTGTCTTGCTCTCGTCCATCAACAACTGGAGTCATCTCAAGAGCAATAGGTGCGGAATACGCCAAGTTTCTTAGGCGCGCTTCCATTGGGTAAATTTCATGTTTTGTTCCATCCACCTCTGTGGCGTATGGACCGGTAATTCTGGATTGGGGGTCAATTACCCATATTTGGCCAAGTTTGACTTTGTAAGGGCTTTCTGGAACTTCAATGGGGATTTCAGCTACTTCGTCGACGACTTCTTGGAGTCCGTGGTCGATGAATTCGTTGTAGCTGTCAAGGTGCTGGCGAACTAGACCTTTCTCGTTGAAGAAAGTTTTTAGTAGATCATGGATATCTTCTTTTTGTACATTAGTCAAGTTTTCAGTTCTCCCATAAATTTAACATAGAAATATGATAACTGTGATTTTCTGTTAGGGTCAATTGGGTTTGTTTCACTCTTTCATTTCCTCCGATGCTGGATAGGTCCAACTCGAAAAAGGGTTCAACTAACTTTTCTAAGAGCACAAACACAAGCCGCATACCTTGAATATAAACTTTTTTATGCACATTTGTTCAGAAGATAAGAGTTGTTAAACTGTGCTAGATTAATCTGTTAATAAAACTTTACGGTTTTGCCTTGATGACCAAAACCAAAAAACTAGTACCTGACAACTTTATAATGGTTCCAACCCAACTGACGCTTGCGCTTCTCCTGTGCCTCAGTCAACTTCGAATTCCCAGTCTTAACCTCGAAAACCACTGGTTCACCGACTTTGTTCCCAAAGAAATCCCGTTTCTGAACCATAAAGTCGCCGCCATCACGGATTTTCTGGCAGTCATGCCCTTGCATAGCTTGATCAAACGCAAAACGGTCCTTGGCAATACTGCCCTTTACACGTCTGTTAGATTGGGCAAACCTTCTGGATGTATTTCCAAACCCCATGGGTTTTCTGATGTCTGAGTCTTTTTTAACCATTTAGGCAAGCCTTTTTTGTCAGCTAATAGCTATCGTAATATTAAAAATTTGCTAACCGCTTAAATTGAGCCAATCTCATTTTTTCCTAGTGACTATTTCTACAACTGAATCCATATCGTTGTGACTGGCAGTCTTCCTAGTTATAACTGGAAGCAGATTTTCATCCATCTCATAACTGATGCTGTTGCGTTTATTTTGCATCGCAACTTTAGTCGTTGTTCCTGAGCCTAAGAAAGGATCCACAACGGTTTCACCTTTAACGCTAAACATTCGGATTAGGCGATCAGCGATTTCTTCAGGGTAGGCAGCGGTTCGACGTTCCAGTTCACTTGCGGTTTGACGCACACCCTTGAATGCCCAGATTTGGCTAAACCACTCATCACGCTGAGCTTTTGTAAATGCGCTGTCATACCGCTTTTTGTCGTGAGGTGGAAACTTTCTGAGGTTTCCCTTCCTAAACAGCAAAATAAACTCGCAATCTAATGTGACATAAGCATTTGGGGGAAGGAAGCCTGAACCTAAAAAGGCGCCTTTGCCTTTGTACATGGGTTTTGTTGTAGGCTTTTTCCACAGGATGTATGGAAGTGTAGTAAAGCCGATTTTTTCGCAAGTTTCGGTTATGCGTGAGTGGTTGGGAAAGACTTGGAATCTTCCGTTGATGCTCCGTGTGGCGTCGCCGATATTTATGCATGCAATGCCTCCGTCTACGAGAATACGGTAGGTTTCAGCCCAAACTTTTGCCAAGTTTTCGTGCATGGCATCGTAGATTTGTCGCACAGTTACCTCGCCGCCATCTGCGCCCAATTTCTTAAGTAAATCTGCAATTTTTGGATCAGACCTCGCGAAAAGCTCATCCCACATCGCTATCATAGGGTAAGGCGGTGAAGTCACCATCAACTGGACGCTATCGTCGGCGAGCTCGGGCATTTGTTGGCTGTTACCAATGACTATTCTATGCTGGGTGTGCATTGCCTCTATGTATCATAGCTTGGTTGTTTTTACTTTTGCGGTAGACGGGAAATGATTAATAAGACGGAGTCAGACAGTTTTCTATCCAAAACGTTGCTACGGTAACCAAGCTAGGTCAAAGGTGAAGGACTCAAGATCTCGACGCTTTGACTTAAGCGCCCAAATGGGAAATCCTTTCCCTCAGGGGTTCGCAGGTTCAAATCCTGCCCGTAGCACCATTCCAGATAAGCATTTTTACGTCTCCGCGGCTTTGCGAAGAATATCCCTAAGCTGCATCGTGAGAACCGATAACTGATGATTCTCAATATCTCCAACTGCTGATATGTTGCCCATACAAAGAGCTTCTCTGGACAGCAGCTGCTCAGGGTTTTCGCCTAGCGCCCAATTGGAAAACATCTCTTTTCAGTTCAACATTGAAAGGTCAAATGGGGCAGTCAAGCCTGCGAAAGCAATAGTGATTAGCCGCATCGTTGATACAACCCAAGAAGATGAGTTAACGCTTAACATTGAATTTAGTTTGCTTCCTTCAAAGGTGTCTTTTTCAAGATTATGCCTTGACTTATATTTTGAGGAGCAACTTGTTAATTCAACATCTCTTTCCGTCCAGAGTTCACTGCTTGGCGATAGCTTGGAGTTTCCACAATTTTTAGACATGAAAGGGATTGTTGTGGGAGAGTATCTGATTAGGGTTGAAATGTATGAGCCTTTGAATTCGGGCGAAAAACTAAACTACACTGCTAAAGAAATTGCAGTTCAATACGTCCCGCATACTAGAGCGGAGAGATTGGTAAGAATACCGACTGTGAAGAGCGTTGCAGGTGCAGATTTAACTGTTGTTTCATCTGCCACAAAAAGCATTTATCGCGATATAGAACAGGATCAAAAACAAGAAGCAATAAGCAAAAGAGATGAATGGTAAATCCCTTTAGAAACCGTATCCCAAACAAAACACCGAAGGACATGTGGAGGTGCCTCGGCAACAACATCATCCAAAGAACTTAACAGTCAACTAGGTGTACTGTTCCGTCCGGACAATAAACTTTTTCGCCAACAATAACTTGTTGATAACGAATTTTGCATTTGGAGGATCTTTCGCATCCGTCACAATCTCGTGATAAAACCACTAAAACACCTCACTATGGATACTGTAGCTAAGACAAATCAACATTATAAAAGTAACTTGATCGCCTTAATAAATTAATTAAACGACGCGGCTTCTACTGAGACGACACCCAAACAGGCTATATTAAGCTGAACAAAACATGGAAGAAGAAAGATGAGAAGAGATAAATCAGATATAGATTTCAAAAGTGATATTGACGAATTTATTCATCTTGCGCAAAGATGGAACACCCTCCACAAAAGATTACTAAACACTTTAGCGAGGCTCCCTGAAGAAGTTTACCAATTCACTTTACAAAATATCTCTTTCCACGCAGGCCAAAGTCAAACCATCCAAGTAGAAGAAATAAACAAGCCCTACATGATAATTCTAAAAAGAACAGACTCAGAATCGCTAATAGCACACGAAATAGCCCATGCCTACCTCAACTATAGCAAAACAAAAAATAAGTCAGATGATCAAGAAACAGAAGCCGACGAATTAAGAAAGAAATGGGGGTTCAAGAAAAAACAACTCTGCCCAACTTTCCCTAAAGGATGTCTTAATTGTTTTAATCCTCACTGTCCCGAAAGCAAATCAAGGAAACCTTAGTAATTATTTTTCTGAACTATCGGTTGTTTATCCTTATGAAAACATAAAACAGCTCTGGCAAAAGACCTTAGCCTGATTGAAAACTGTGAATACAAAGAAGGCTGCCCATCATGCATTTACTCCCCAAAATGCGGCAATGTAAACAAACCATTGGACAAAAAAGCAGCAAGAATTATTCTAAAATATCTAGTTTCCGATCCATAATCAAAGGAAAAAATTGCTTACTGCATTCTTGCTATCACGGCGCTTTCTCATTTTCCTGTTAATAATGTTTTTATCATTTCGACTGACCAGAAATGTTTGATGATGAAAGGTAAAGATGTCAATCGCTGCAAGAACTGCGGGCATAAAATCCAACATACAAGCGAAGGCTCTAAGCATAAACAATTGGATCACAGTTTTTATTGTCCTTGCAGAAAACCAGAAGTTGGATGGCTAGGATACTACATTCGTGAATAGTTACTATTTGCTGAAGGTTGGACAAAACGGAAGGAACTCTGCATAAACTCCACAAACAAACAGTGGCAGAGGAATTGCAGAAAAAGAGTTATGGAATACACTTTGAACCTTGGGAATCACCGCTAAAACTACTATGGTGGCAGTCTTACAAACCAGACATCCTCGCAATGAAACAAACAAACTCCAGCCAAAAAATCGTTTTAGTCGAGTGCGAAACAAAACCAAACCGAAAACGCGTCATAGCCAAAACAATACAAATTAAAAAGAACCTCACAATCCAAAAGCAACTGTTTGAGAACACTCTAGTCCTTCCGTTGCTCGTTATTCCTCCTAACAATTTGCAGAAAATAATGTTTTCTTCCATCAGAAAATTCTGGGAGATTTGGATTATCAGCCAAGAAGGACAAATCAAACATAAAATACCACGTGTTCCAGCGTCAGGCTCTCTGGGTTCCTTTGACTGGTAATTTTATACAATGAATGTGCTAAAACCTATTGAGGTATTCTCTTCGCAAAAACCTTTCATTCGAGGTATTGAAGGGTGACGGTTAGTCTATTTCGGCTTAAACTGGTTCTTAATTCTGTGTTAATTCTTGTGTTTTCTCTTCCTGCACTTGAATGACCAAAGCGAGAGACCCTCCAGTTTTTCATATTTCCTCGGATCATCTGAGGGTTGCTTGTTAAAATTCGGAAAGGCAAATTTGTCTGAGAAGTGTAGAGCTTCGCTATAAAGGTTAGGAGTTTTTTTCCAATACCTATTCCTTGATAATCTGGCAACACTACTAATCGACTTACTCGATAATATTTTGTTTTCATTTTTACACATGCAACAGCTATGAACCCGACCGGCTTGTTTTGATAAATGGCTACGTAGCACCTGACTCCTGCACCCAGGGAACCGTTTAAATAATGATATTGCCGAAACATTTTCCATAGGTTTGTGCCGCACCGATGGATTTGGAGTTCAACGGGCGGCCTGTTTCTTTTTTTCGGCTAAACTCCATCGTGTCAGTCGAAAAAACCCAATCGGGGTCAAGCCAATCGACCACATCATAGTGGCATGTAACCGCAATGAACTTCTTCTTTGAACGGCGAACTGCCTTGCTGATTGCAAAGGCGCTAACTTTGGCGATCTCTCTATCGACTACGCTTGTAAACTCGTCGAAAACTATCTGATTCTGGTTAAGGCAGAGTGCTCTTGCGATGTCAACCCGCATCTTTTCACCTTGGCTTAAGCAGTCATAGCTTTTGAGCCAGTCAGGAGGAGAGGCAAACCCAACACTGCAGAGTGCTTTTGTTATTTCTCCAGTTTCAAGCCCTTCTGGAAAATCATCGAGCACACACTTATGCGAATACCCAAACCCTCGAATGTACGATTCTGGAAAAAGTTGCTTAGCAATACTAGTTTTACCTGAGCCGCTTCGCCCTACGATAACACCAACTTGCCAGCCATCATCTTCTATTGGCAGGGAGCCTTTGAAGTGCTTCTCCAACTTAACATCAGAGAGAGTATAACTTCCAACCACGCTTTGTGACCTAAAACTGTCCGCTTGATCCCAACGTTTTACAATGTCAAAATCCGTAGCTTATACTCCTCCGCCTTCAATTTCTCAAAATATTCTTTTTGCTGCGCCTCGCTTCGGCATTCAATTATAAGCTCATAGGTTTCAGGAACCGAAAAAGAGACCTCTCGGTCATCTACCTCTAATGGGAGCTTTTCGCCGACTGATTGAAGGAACAACTTTAATTCCTCTTTTTCTCCCTCATCAATTATGCGCAGGTACTCGGCACTATCCATCTCCCTGCTATGCTTGCCTCGTAGCTTGTTTAGCACCTGCCGAAGCAAGCGGCGATCAACATCCTTAACTGGCAAGCGAATGACACTGCACTCAGTCATGCCAAGCTCCTTCATAGCCGTAACTCGTTGCTGACCATCCGCCACCAAAAGCTCACTGTTGGTGACTATGGGAACGATGTCTCCCCATCGCCTAATTGAAGCTTTTAAGCGGTCGAGTTGCGCAAGACTCATGCGGTTCGGATTGTCTTGGTCAAACTTGAGCGTCGTTGATTTCTACTCGTTCCGACATGGGAATTGGAATTTCTTTTTCATTTTCCATTGATTCTCTGCTAAGTACGCTCATATTTTCAAACTCTCCGTAATCGGTAATTGGCAAATTTGGTCATTTTGCGGTATTTTCTTAAACCAGTCGCACCTTTCCGCGCATGTTGGGCATTTCTCTTTAAGGTAACGTGCGTTACGTGCGTCAGTCTCCGCGTTCTCCTCTTGTTCTTGCTGTTCTTCTAACTCGTCTTGCCTAGCCTGCTCTGGAGTCCTGTTAGCGAATAACTGTTGTATGTCCTCGGTCGTTTTGAAAACGTGATGTATGTCACAGTAGCGATTAAAACTCTCGGGAGTGAATAGGTTGTGGTTCCAGTTTGCATAAACGGGAGCTAAACGCCTATCCTGTTCGCCTTCGCATAGTTCCCAATAGCCAGGCGTGTTGAAGACTTCTTCTTCCGCGTCGGATTGCTCTTTAAACTTGCGGGTTTCTTCTATTAGCCAATAAAACCGCGTGTAGAACACCCAATTAGCCATAGGATCTTTATACGTTACAAAAGCATCCGTGAAGGCTTGAAAAATCTCCAGTATCCTAGCCATAAAGCGACGGTTAGTTGCGTCCACAAGTGATTGGTCGTCTGTTGATAACGGGTTATAAGTGGTGTCTCCCAGTTCTTTGGCTGCCTGCAATTCATTGGCATGGTATTGCAAGATTTGGGTTGCGCGTCTGTGTAATTCGTTTTCTGCTTCATTTAACTCGGGGTCTCCGTTGTCCCATGTTATTCTTGTTGTGCCTTCTTCGGGGAGTTCAGGCAACACATTTTTTTCTAATAAATGCAGTTTCCTGTTTAAAATGTTCATTTCTTCTTATCCTCCGGTTTCGGTATTAGTATGCTGTTCTTGAGCTTCTCCTCTAACGTTAACACCCGAAGCTCCAACTCCTCATCCTTTAGCAAGGGACCGTAGGCTGAGACTGCTGAGACTAGAACTCTTGCCCAACCCTGCTTAACTCGGTCACTGTTGCCGCAATTATGAATTTTTTGGTGAGACAGGCTTAATACACCGTCTAAAACGCGAAATAACGTGTTTCTGCGCTCCTTTGCTGAACGGTTTGATGTTGGTTTCTTCGCAGTTTCAGCCACTGGTTATGGGCTCCTTTTCTTTGCTTGGGCTCTTTGCTTACGCTTCGCAAGCCTCCAATACTCACGCAACTCAGCAGAATGCTTGAAAGCTCTTGCAATTGTCCATGACAAATGGCTGTTTCAGTTGAACCATTTAAAAACAGAATAATAATTATAAGAAATCCCAAGTCAGATGCTGGAAGAGTGAGCAAGTTACCGAAGAAAAATGGCAGATCAAACGTTTGGCAAAACTCACGCAAGCGAATAAGACGGCAATTTTTGGGTTTGCTGAGGCTCTGGAACCGAAATAGGAGAAAAGAGGAAACGCAAAACCTCTTCGATCGCAGTTTAAACAGTTAAATTTATCCAGAGCCCTCTCAGCCCCATTTTACTCCGATTGATTTTTCTGAACTAAAAAAGGGAGGGAGAGATTTTCCCAATTGTTTACGTCTTTATGGTCGTTTTCTAAGAGCGAGCAGTAGAACTGCGCCGACAATGGCTATTGCAATTATGATAGCTGCGACTGCTGGTAAGAAGTATTGATCCGCAATGCTGACTGGCTGGCTTGCCTGGGTTGGAGCTACGGTTGCTGCTGGTTCATCAACTATGAAGGCTGTAGTTGCCTGTGATGGGTAATATGATTCGCTGCCGCCGTATGTTGCATAAACGGTGTATTTGCCTGCGATGTCTGGTTTCCATTGAAGGCTGTAGAAGCCTGTGGCGTCTGAAGTTGTGGTTCCGATTGTGCGGTAGTTACCGTTAGAGTCAACGACGTTTATGGTTACTGGGACACCTGTTGCGTTTGTTGGCTTATTCTGCTGCATGTATGCGTATTCCATCCATGATTCCATGCTACCCTCAGACACAGCTGGAAGACCATGTGGAAAGCGTGTTGTGATTACGTCCTGTGCCGTTCCGCCCGATGTGTCCATGACTGTGCCCTTTACTAGTACGCTGCTGCCTTGTACCGAAACCTCCGGAGACGCCGAAACCAATGTCACTGTTGGCCCTTTGCCGAAGCTATATATCTGATTGTCAAAGCTATTCCATGAAATCAAGTAGCCGTCGCCTACAGCACCGACACATGTACTGCTCCACTGTAATACTTTCCACACTAAACTTCCATCAGTGCAGTTTATAGCAAGTCGATAGCTTGGATGTAATGGCGGGGTGTAAATAATGCCTTCTGAGAGGAATAGTTTTCCATCTGCAATACTATGTGCATTGTAGCCGAAAATTGGATAGCTTTCGAATGGAGTGTCGTAGCCAGAGTTTCCAGCAAAGAATGTCCACGCGATCTTTCCTGTTACAAGGTCGATGGCAGTTACGTAGCCGCCGATGTCCCAGATGTAGACTTTGCCGTAAGCAATTTCACCATCACGCCAAACAGCACTATCGCCGCCTCCTGTCAGTTGAGTTGGACCCCATAACAATTGACCGGTTGTTAGACTATAGCCCCACGCTTTATCCTCATCCTTGTTATGCATTACGTAGTAGCCATCTTTAGCGCATAGAACACTTGTGTCTTCATATGCGGGTAGTGTTTGGTTTAATGGTCCCCACAGTTTAGCGCCTGTCCTTGCATCATAACCTGCGACGTATTGATAGCCCAAAGTGACTCCTTGAGATGAAACCGCTCCGGGTACTTGACGCATAAGTATTACTTCAGGGGTTACTGCAGAAATGCTAAGACTGATGCTGTCACCGTTGAAAGTAGTCGGAAGAGACGTTTGCCATTCTGTAGCTTCTGCGCTGGAACCGTTAATGATACCACGCGGGCGGAAGAAAGTTGTATTCACGGCAAAACCCGGGGGAAGGTCAACAGGAGCCAATAGTTTGGTTATGTTGTACATGCAGAGTTTGCCACCAGAGACATAGTAACCGAGGAATGCTCCCTGCAAGTCTGCGTGATAATCAATCACTCGGCTTACACTTCGAGGACTCGTAATGTTGGCTAAGAATGTTCCAGTGTATGCATCGTAAATTCCCATCCAGTTTCCTGCCGCAGCCCCGAACGCACCACCTCCAGGCTGACTATATAGTATTGCATTTGATCCGAACTCTTGAAAATTGTTATAGTTTACTATCTGACCAAAGGCGAGTGCCTCAGTGCCTGTTACTCCGGCTGGCAAGTCCCACAATACTTTCCCTGAGTGAACGTCTATTGCTTCCCAGCCTATTATGTTAGAACTTGGATAGGCATACGAATTTGGGCTAGCATATTTGTTGTAATAGAGTATTCCATTGAGTATACATATCGGCTTAAAGTACATTTGAATTAGCGAGGCTGAACTGTAAGCAGTGGATGCATCGCTGCGGATGGGTGATCCAGGTTGACCTCCGAATTGGGTTGGTTTCGTCCACACGATATGAGGAGAGTTTGGTGCTGTACCATTCGGCAGGACGTTTCCGCTAGCATCGTATGCGCCAGAACCGGCCAGTCCAAACCAGTTAGCTCCTATGTCTCCCCAATTCCAGTTAGTTGCATATATTGGGCGCGTCCAGTATTCAGTTGGAAGAGGTGGAGTCTGATATTTTTGTGCTATTGGGTCTTGCTGTACTGTCAAAGTCTTTGTATCGCTTGTAGATGGCAACATTTTGCTGCCTATCAGATTTCGGCTACTGGTGCTGATGGCAGGATTATTTGGATTGTAGCCTTTTAATACTTGTCCAGGATAAAAGGCTTGCAAAGTGTAATTGCCGATTTTATCGGGTGTAATGCTAAACACTACTCCTGCGGCTGGGCTTGCTAAGTATGGTCCATAAGTGGTTGTAACTCCGGTAGGGTCTGTACTTTTGAGGGTTATGCCTTCATAGAGATCGCCTGAGTAACCCGAGCCTGTTGGTGTGGGTCTGCTGAAAGTGATGGCGACATAGACGACTTGGCCAACGCCTACAGGGTCCGGTGAAGCGGTTACAAACAAGAAGGTTGGAGTATCATATACCTGCGCCTGCACTTTAAATTCAGGGGTAATAGTAATCATTGCAGACAATGTCAATAGCAGAATTAAAGCAATAGTAGAAAGTTTCGTTTTTCCGTTTAAAAAACTATTATTTTTTGTACTCATTTTTTCCTTTTCTTCCTATATTTTTAGAAGCGTTTGCTTCTGACTCCCCTATTCAGAAGTTTTGTTTATAAAATCGTGTACTATCACACTGCTATGACAAGACTTAAATAAATTTTCGCTGCAATTAACGACTACGGAGATTGCATTGTTGCTCAACAAAGGTGATAACCTTCGACTTCTAGCCCAGATAGGGTTCACTGGAATACAAGCCAAGCTATTTTTAGTCCTGACAGACTTGGGCCAAACGGATGCTAAAACTCTCTCCAAACATGCAGATGTGCCAAGGACAGCAACTTATAGAGCCCTTGGTGAATTGCAGGAAAAAGGAATCGTTGAAAGGATAATCTCATCTCCGCAACAGTTTAAGATAATTCCGCTTCAAGAAGTATATGATGTTATAATTAGTGACAAAGCCAAGGAATATGCACAAACTTTAGAAAGAGCAAAAGCATTTATTTCAGAACTCGAAGCAGAGAAAAAAAAAGAAACTACACAACGAAACTATACTATAAGTGTTCTTGAAGGCAAAACGGCATTAATTAAAAGAACAAAAGTTGCTCATAGTAACTCTCAGCAAAGTGTTTTCTGCTGTTCAACTCTGGAGCGTTGGTTACAGATCAGTTATGATATTGCAGAAATAATCGCAAATGCATTAGCCAGAGGAGTTCAATACAGGTCAGTATTAGAGGCAAATCAGAATCCATCTTTCTCAAAAGAAATGAAGAAACTAATGCTGCATCCCAACTTCAAAGTAAGAATAACTCAGATCCCGGTGCAATTAAACGGGGCAATATTTGATGGAAAAGAAGCTAGTATCAATTTCTATCCATCGCAATCTATAGCCGAATCTCCAATGATATGGACAAACCAGCCAAGCATATTAATTGGTTTTCAAGATCATTTTGACAAACTCTGGGAAATATCGAAAGAACCAGATGACTAGATTCCAAAAAGGAATTTGAAGCATAATTACCTTGGGGTTTCAATATATAATTCTTAATTATTCAAAAGACACTCTGTTCAAATCCGCCCTATCCGCAACCTCTATCCGCCTTAAGAACTGACCATCTGTCCTGAGAAGGTTATGAGAATCGTTTGGTAAAGAACCTTTCATCAGGCTTTATGGCGCCGGTCAGTGTTATTTGACTCATTAACCGCTTTTTCTAAATTAGTCAAGTCTAAAAGAATGCGAGTAGTAATAGAGTTGAATTTCTCAGGCTGCCGCTTTTTAAGCTGAGTAAACCGATAGCGATAACGCATTAGGCTATTCCAGTTTTTCTTTCCGGTTGTACTGTTTTCAACTAGTAAGCTTGGGAGTTTGCGCTTAACTCTATCAGCATTTACCAAAAAAAGAAAACCTCCTTAATAGTCATGGCAGATAGAAGAGAAAAAAGAGGAGAGTATAGTAAAAATACTTGTCTGGAAGGGCAAATCCTGCCCGTAGCACCACCAAAACTTTTTATAGGGAAATTTTAATACAAGCCACCGCTTGTAAAATACGAGCTTGAAACTTGGTGACTTGCGTTGGTTAAAGCTGTTTTCACTGACGAAGACAAGATAAACCTCAGAGGAATAGCTGAGGAACTCAAAGAACTTCGCAAGCTCATCGAAGAGCTTGTTGAAAAAATGGTAAAGCTAAGCGACAAAGAACTATTGAGGACTTTTGATGCAAGCCAAGACGACCTTAAAGAAAAACAGCTAGATAGCTATCAAGAAACTCTGGAAAAACAACTATATATCGCTGAAAAAGAATTCCGACCATAGAATTTGACTTAGCGAACAAATTGGATATTCTTTCTATAGGGATTCAAGGGTTCAAATCCTAACACTGTAATGCTCAAACATGAATTGTCAATACACAACATTAATACAATAGTTAAATGTAGCATTTTGTAAGATACAAATAAGCTGTTTCTATATAGTCCTCAAAAACTACAATGACATGCTTAATTGCATACTATAAACCTAAACTGATAAGGAGGAAAAACAATGAAAAACACAGTCGTAGCATCGATACTGTTCCATTGCCCACAGTGCAACGAGAACTTTGAATTCGACGCAATCGGTGAACATGAGTTCGTTCCCTGTCCAATCTGCGGAACCGACAATGTCACCGTCAAAAAAGGCAATAAAATAATGCTTGAAGCCTTCGAACAACAAATCTGTTAAGAACAAAAAACCTGAGTACCCCTCAGAGGCTTTTTTGTTCCCTTTTTCGTATTTTTTATCATTCTAAATTTAACCCTGCAAAAATCCCTTGAAAAACAGAAATCCAAAATAACCCAGCCGAAAACTAGCCTAGATGAGGCACGCATCGTGAGCAAACAGCAAGTCACTTGGAACTTAACGGAGCTCTTCTCAAGCATAACTTCTCCAAAAATCGAAGAAGCCATTACCCAAGCCACAGCAGAGGCAAACGAGTTTGAGCGTAAATACCGCGGAAAAATAAGCGACCTAACCCCGCAGGGTTTGCTGGGATGCTTTCGTGAGGTTGAGGAGTTTGAAGCAAAATTCAGCAACGTAACGCTTTACTCCAGCCTTACTTTCGCGGCAGACATGACTCAACCACAGGCGCAGGCACTAAATGACCGTGTGGACAAACTCAACGCTGAAATCAGCAAACAGCTCGCGTTTTATTCACTTGAATTGGGCAAGGTTATCAAAGCTAATCCCAAGTTAATAGATGACCCAATTCTAGCCAATTACAGACACATGTTGCAACGTATTCTACGCCGTGTTGAACATCAACTCAGCGAGGTTGAGGAGCAATTGATTATTGAGAAGGATCAGTTCGGCGTGAACGCTTGGGAGGAATTGCAGAGTAAATGGCTCAACACACGTCTCTTCGAAGTCGTCGTTCTTGGTGAAAAGAAGACTCTTAGCTACGGCGAAGCCAACGGACTCTTATCCCACCCCGAACGAGATACTCGGGAATCTGCCAACCGTTCAATCTATGGGCTCTTAGGTAAAGACGGCGAAGTCTTCTCAGCCGCACTCAGAAGCATCTGTAACGACTGGGTATCTGTGTCGAAACGCAGAAAATATAGTTCGCCCATGGAGTCAAGCTTACTCAACAACGACACGGAACAAGTAATAATCGAGAATTTGGTGGCAACAGTGGAAGAGGGGGCAGGCTCTTATCGGCGTTACCTCAAATTGAAGGCGAAACTGATGGGTTTGCCAGTGCTGGGTAACCATGACATCGTGGCGCCTCTTCCGAATTCGCCGGAGCAGAAATTCACCTATCAACAAGCCCAAGACCTGATTGCGGAAGCTTATAGCCGCTTCAGCCCCAAATACGCAACCGCTGTAAAAGAAATGTTTAGTAAACAACACATCGACGCAACACCGAAGGTTTGGCAAACGAAACGGAGCCTTCTGTGCAAGCCACTACAACGGCAAATCCGCCTATATCTTGCAGAGCTTCAACGGCACATTAACCGATGTCTTCACGTTGGCGCATGAACTTGGCCACGCAACCCACGACTGGTACATGTCAAGGAACCAAACCCTACTAAACAATAATGTGACTTCGATTGTTGCGGAGACCGCTTCGATTTTCGGTGAATTATTGCTTACTGATTTGCTCTTGGATGGAGCAAAATCGGATGTGGAACGTAAGAGGCTACTTTGCATGGTCTTGGATGAGGTAGGCATGACGGCTTTCCAGGTGACGGCTCGAGTCTGGTTTGAGCAATCACTCTACGCATCAATCGACAAAGGGCGAATTCCTTGATTACCAAACCATCTGCAGCCACTGGATAAAAGCCCGCAACCGCATCTACGGCGACGCCGTCACATGGTTCCCAGAAATGCAAGCGGAATGGACTATGAAACCCCATTATTTTATGGCAAATTACCGCTTCTACAACTACCCCTACGTATACGCCCAAATGTTCGTTTACTCATTGTATGAGCGGTATCTGGAGGAGGGCAAAGCGTTCGTTCCTAAACTTGTGAAAATGCTGTCTGCCGGAGGTAGCTTGTCGCCGTTGGAGATCGGCGAGGTTGTTGGATTAAACGTGGCGGCGCCAGAGTTCTGGAGTGGGGGTATTAAAGTATTTGAACGCTTCATTGATAACTTGGAAAAAATCATTTAACGATAGGTATAATCGCCTTAACTTGAAGTAGTCATCCAGCAAATTCCGAAGACGACTACTTCTAATGGTATGCCAAGTTTTGGAAAAAGCATAGTATTTGTTTTTCTAGTTTTCCTTTAAAAAAGCCATTTTTAGAATCCTAAGAGAGCTAAAGCGATCAAGATTACGCCAAATGTAAATGTATAGACAGCAAAGTAATGGAACCGTTTGGTCAACACAAGTTTTTTCACTAGTATAATAGCCAAGTAGCCTGCAAGTGCCGTGATCACTAAACCCACCAGCAGGTCAATTGGGATTAATGCCTATACCTTGAGCCAAAGTACCCCGCTGCAAGTAGGCTTCGACTGCTAAGTCGCCGATTATTGCTGGGATGGAAAGTAGAAAAGAGAATTTAAAAACCATCTCGCGTTTGACGCCTTGAAGTAACCCGCTTGATATTGTGGAGCCGCTTCTTGACAGCCCTGGAAAGCTGGCAGCTCCTTGCGCTGCACCCATAACGAAGCGCTTTGCGGTAGGTGATTTGGTTTTGGTTTTCTTTGCCGTATTTGGAGGCAAAAAGCAGGGCAGCACCGATTAGGAAGGTGACTCCGATGATTAGGAGGGTTTGGTAGTTATCGGCTAAGAACTTGTCATAGAGTAGCCCAATTATGCCTGTAGGGATGGTGGCAACCACGATTAAGGGGATGAATCTGCCGTATTCTGAGTGAAAGTCCCGGTGTACGAGCGCTGTAAGGACAACTTTTATGTCATGTCTGAAATAGAAAATGACAACACCCAAGGTACCCACATGCAGGATCACATTAAAGAGCGGGGTTGCCTGGAACCCCAAGAAGTGCTCGGCAACTCTTAGATGTGCGGTGCTAGAGATTGGCAGCCACTCTGCGAAGCCCTGGATTAAACCAAGGATTATTGTTGTGAGTAGTTGATCAATCAAATACTCTGGCACCTGAAACTTTGTTGGCAGGTTGTTATTAATAGGTTTTTCAAAACCTCCCCAACTAAAGATGTTGATTCTAAAAATTAGAAATGAGCAAAAAAATGCTCGTTTACTCTTCTTTTTCTTGGAAGAGTTTCTTGATTGCGCTAATTCTTGATTTCTGGGCAAGAACATCGCTTGTAACTACGGTTATGGCTTCTTCTGGGCACCACTTAACGCATTGGGGTCCATCTGGTTTGTCCTTGCACATGTCACATACGTAGACAACTTTGGTTTCCGGATGCAGCATTATGGCGCCGTAGTCGCATGCTTCGATGCACCATCCGCAACCATTGCATTTGTCCTTGTCTAAAACGATGTTTCCAGTATCCTTTGACTGCGTTAATGCATCTCTTGGGCAAGCTGCGACGCATGCTGGCTCCTCGCAGAGTCGACAGGTAACTGCCATGTTAGCTAACTGGTTAACTCGGACAACTCGTATGCGCGATTTTAGTGGGTTGAAGGCTTTTTCTTTGGTGTATGAGCACGCGTACTCGCATATTTGGCAGCCGACGCATTTTTCGGGGTCAGTGGAGACAAATTTTCTCTCATGAATCTTTACCATGCATTAAGCCTCTTTTGTTTCAATTATGCTTTGGTAATCTTGCATTCCTAACGCTTGGAGCTTGGCTTTTGTTGGTAAGCCTTCGACGTTCCAGCCGCGGGCTTGATAGTAATCGTCAAGCATAAGGTCGAGTTCATCTTGGGTTACGACAGCGCCTTTCGCTGGTCCGTCATCGGTGATTGGTTGGTTCATGACTTTCCATGGCAACGTATCGTCTTTGCGACCTAGACCTTCTCGTGTGTTGATCAGTTTAGCAAGTGTGTTAATTCGTTCTCCTGCAACTTTTAGCTCTTCTGCAGTCATCGACTCGCCCGTGACTAGACTGTAGAGTTTAGCCATATCTGGGAGTTCTTTGTAGAGTGTGCCTTTGGCGTTCTTGCAGATGATAAGCGAATCGATCAGAGCGTAAACGTCTTCTGCGTCTTTGACTAGTTTGCCTCTGCCTTTTTCTGCTTTCAATCTGTTAACCTCGCCCTTCAAATCGAAGGTGTAAGCGCCGCTTCTGTTTTGGTCTGCACCCCTGAAGGATACTGCTGAACCTAAAGCAGCTGTTTTGAGGCATCGCAGGTCATATCCTGTGACTTCTAAGCCTTTGATTTGCATAGCAAGCTTCATAGAGTCCTTGCCGATTTTTTCCGCCGCAATCTTCACGCCGTCAGCGAGCATATCGCCGATTCCTTCGCGTTTCCCGATTTTTTCAATTAGTTGTATTAGAGCTTCGGCGTTTCCGAAGTGAGCGTCTAATCCGCCAAGCTCTTCGTGTGTAAGGATTCCTTTTTCGTGGCAGTCCATTACGAAACTGACGGTAACGCCGACGCTTTGCGCGTCAAGACCGTAATAGTTGCAAAGTTCCGCAGCTTTGATTATTGCATCTAGTTTGTCTACGCCGCAGTTGGGTCCCAAGGCCCACACGTTGTCATACTCCATTCGTGCCAAAGTGCCTTTATATGGTCCTTCGCGGATGAGTGCTTCGTGCTCGCATCGCATTGCGCAGGAGTTGCAAGCGATAATTTTTGTTATGTAGCGTTCGTTAAGTGCTTCGGCGCTGACTTTTTCAGCGTTTTCAAAATGGGAGTTGTTAAAGTTGCGTGTCGGCAAACAGGTCAGCGCATTTTGGGTCATGATGTTTTCGGTTGTTCCAAGGGTCCGATATTTCTGTGCTGCTGGACCCTTCATACGTTCATGGAACTCCTTGACCATTTCCATGAATTCTTCAGGTTTAGCAACAACTATGTCGCGGGTTCCACGGACAGCGATGGCTTTGAGATTCTTGCTACCCATAACTGCGCCAAGCCCAGTTCGCCCTGCTGCACGGGTTTTCTCGTTAATTATATTGGCGATTTTCGATTGTTTTTCGCCTGCTAAACCGATTGATGCTACGCGAACGTAATAGTCACCGACTTCGTTTTTTATAGCGTCTTCAGTTTCGAAGGGTGATTTACCCCAAACTTTTGACGCATCAAGAAGTTGGACTGTATCATCGTCGATCCAGATGTAAACTGGCTTTTCCGCCTTACCTGTTAAAATAATAGCATCGTATCCTGCTCTTTTTAATTCTGCACCAAAAGTACCATGGCTAACTGCTTCTCCGACACCGTTTGTTTCTGGTGACTTAGAAATGAATGCGTGACCGTTTCCGCCCGTCGGAAACATCGTTCCTGAAACTGGACCAATTGCTAGTACAAGTGGGTTTTCTGCGTTAAGCGGGTCTACGCCTGCTTTTGAGTTGGATAACCAAAGGTTCATGCCAAGGCCGATGCCGCCTATGTATTTTTTGGCAACTTCCTCGCTTAATTTTTCGGTGCGAGTTTTGCCTGTGGTTAAATTAATGTATAAGATTGTTCCTGCGTAACCTAGCAAACCTTGTTCCTCCAAGAGTTTTGAATATTTAGTGCAGTTGAACAATATATTAAGTTAATGGGTTCTTAGTTTAGAAATTCACGGGTTTCCATGAAAGTCAAAACGCCGTAATGCATAATCAGGCATAACGCAATGTAATATTATTGTAGGTGAAAACCCGTAAAAGAAAGAAAAGAAATATCAGAACCCAACAACAAACATTATTCCGGAGCAGGAGGCAAGAAAATGCAAGTGAAAGTACACTACATCAGCCTAGTAAAATCCTACACAAATACAAGCCAAGACGAATTTACATTGCCAGACAAAACCTCTCTGTCAGAACTGCTCGGTAAAATCGCTGAGGACTATGGCAAACCATTCACTCAAGAAGTCTATGACCCAGTCAAGAAAGAGATGAAAGCCTCCTTTGTCGCCATGGTCAACGGTGTTTTGATGGACCAACTCAATGGCGTAAACACACCTCTTAAAGACCGAGACAGCGTCATTTTGATGTCGCCTTATGACAGGCGGCTAAACCATAGTTTAACTTAAAAAGAAAAACTATCATATTTCTCCATGAAAAAAATGCCCAAAAAAAGACACCTTCTGCTTTACTACGGATTCCCCTATGCCATCTACATATTCTTTATAATTTTAGCCCTTAACATGCGAGTTCTTTGG
Source organism: Candidatus Bathyarchaeota archaeon (assembly GCA_963739495.1). Lineage (GTDB taxonomy): Archaea > Thermoproteota > Bathyarchaeia > Bathyarchaeales > Bathycorpusculaceae > Bathycorpusculum. The sequence goes on from CAVUAM010000012.1 coordinate 25,792, forward strand.
GTCAGCGCTATCTTGGTTTTTGTTTTTGGCTCAGGTATCGCTATACCAATCTTCTGGAAGTACCATTACAAGCACTCTAATAAACCGGAAAAAAAGCGAATGATTGCTCAAAAACAGATTAACAGCCACTATTACAACCGATGGTACACACCAGCCGACTCAACCGAACTCGACTATCAAATTGAACGCATCAAAAAAAGAAAAAACGCTTTTGGCAGACCGCCCTAGCCAAAGGGTTTTTACGTAGTATTCTGCGGTCTATTGGAAAATGGAATTTTGACCTATTTTCAAGTATTTTCGTCTTTTCTAGGCTAACCGCTCTTTAGCTGCTCCACCAAAAATGTATTAATCGAGATTTCATATTATTAACTTAAGTTAATTAAGGAATTATGGTCTTTAAGGAATGATAAAAGAGAATTGGGCATGAGAAGAAAAATTGAAATTTCTGCACTCGCCATCGCCATAGTGTTAATTTTAGTCATCTCTGCCGCCTATTCTTATTGGGAATCTCTGCCCTACGCAACCTACAAAATCGGCGACGAAATCAAGGGCTTCCCCATAGACGGAATATCAATAACAATAACCAACTTCTCCATATCCCAAACAAACCTGCCCTTCCCAAACTCATCCACAGTTATTCTAAACGTAACGATCCAAAACCTTGCAGACTACACCGTCTATTTCAATCAGAGCAGTTTAGAAACAAAATTTGACCAGGCAACATCAAACAAACATCTTGAATTAACTTACGGGACCGCAAAAGGAGGCAGCGGAGGAGGCGCATATCCCTACAACCATGCCAATTGGTGGGGCATCACCTGGCCTGGAACCCCAGAACTCAATTCCTTAACCGCAAATCAACAAATTAGCGGTTCAATGCTTTTTACGTTAACTCCTAATTCTTTCAGCACATTTGAATTGACTTGCAGACAAACTTCTCAGGAAAAGCCACTATTTACCGTTAATTTAGCACAAGGATAATTCCAAATCTTAACTTGATTGCGTTTAAAGAAGAAAAGAAAAGTAGATGGCTCAAAATAGAAAAAACAGGTTGTTCTCCATAAGATAAAGAAAAAAATTATTAAAGAAAAGTTGGCGTAAAAAGCGCAAAGGAATTGATGTTTATTTTGTTTTGTTGGCTTCTGCTTCGGCTGTTTGGAACAGGTTCTTAACCGCTTTCTGCCGGTACTTCTGCGCTAATGTTTCTGCATGTAACGTAGGTTAAGGCTTCTTCTGGGCACCATTTGACGCATTGGGGTTCTTTGGTTTCGTTGTCGGTGCAGCTGTTGCAAGTGAATACGACTTTCTTTTCTGGATGCATGTTCATTGCGCCGAATTGGCAGGCGCTGATGCACCATCCGCAGCCGTTGCAAGCGTTTTCGTCAACGCGGATTATGCCGCTATCACATTCTTGTTTCAGAGCATCTCTTGGGCAAGCAGCAACGCACGCTGGGTCTTCACAGTGCCTGCAAGTAACTGCAAGGTTTACTAGTGGACCTATGCGCATCGCGCGAATGCGTGATTTGGTTGGGTTGAAGGTATTCTCGTTAACCATGCTGCAGGCGTATTCGCAGACACAGCAGCCTATACATTTGTCTGGGTCGGCTGTTACGAATTTTCGATCTTGTGGGCGCACCATTCTAGTTTCCTCCTACAGTTGCAACTGTCTGCTTGAGGCTTGGCTGCTTTGGCGGCTTTCATCGCATTTTCGGCAATGTAGGCTAAGTCACCTAACCCTAACGAGTTAAGTCTCTCAACAGTTGGAATGCCATCCGCAGTCCATCCACGTGAAGCGTAATAGTCGTCTAAGCCGATTGCCATTTCCTCGTCGTTAACGCAGACGCCTTTGGCTGGTCCTTCGTCTGGTACTGGGAAATTCTTAATCTTGTATGGGACGTCGTCGAATTTGCGTGTGCCTTTTCCTTCACGTATGTTGAAGAGACGAGCGAGGTTTTCAATTCTGTCGCCGTCTGCTATCATTTCTTCAGTTGTGATTGGGATGCCTGTTGCGAGGGTGTAGTAGTTGGTTAGGTCTTTCCAGCCGTCATAGTATGTGCCTCTGCTGAATTTGCAGACGATAAGTGAGTCGATGATGTTATACATGTGGCTCTCGTCGGTAATCATTTTGCCTCTGCCTTTCTCGATTTTGAAGCGGTTCACTTTTCCCTTTACGTCAGGTGAGTAAGCTCCGTTTCTTAAGTGGCAAGCACCACGAAATGATACTGAAAATCCTAATGCTGCAGTTTTTAAGGTTCTAAGGTCGTAACCTGGAAGCTCTAAGCCTTTGATATGACAGGCGTACTTGTATGCGTCTCCACCGATTAATTCAGCAGCTTTCGCCACACCTTCAGCAAGAATGTTTCCCAGCCAGCCTTCGCGTTTACCAATCTTATGAATAATAGCGATTAAGGCTTCAGCGTTACCGAACTTGAGGTCGATTCCGTCGGTTTGTTCCTTGGTAATTATCCCATGCTCGTAGAGATCCATCGCGAATGCAACAACTACGCCTATTGAGATGCCGTCCATTCCGTACTCGTTAACAATTCGCATTGCTTCGATAATTGCATCTAGGCGGTCAACACCGCAAAGTGGTCCCATGCTCCAGAGGCACTCGAATTCCAACCGTGAAGTTGAACCTTTATATGGTCCTTCGGGAACAACGCCGATGTGGTCGCAACGCATACCGCAAGTTGCACATCCCACAATTTTCTTAACATAATGCTCGTTGAAGTATTCGCCGCTTACTTTGTTGGCGCCTTCAAAAGTGGCGTTTGTCCAGTTTCTTGTTGCTAAGGCTGAAAGCGAGTTTAGAACTAAAACGTTTTCGGGTGTTCCTAAGGTTTTGTATTTCTTGGTTGACGGACCCTTCATGCGTTCATGGATAAGTTTAACAAATTCCATAAATCCTTTAAGGTTTGCTACGTTGACATCTTTTGTGCCTCGAACAGCAACGGCCTTGAGGTTTTTGGAACCCATGACTCCGCCCATACCACTTCTTCCAATGGCACGAAACTCATCGTTTATTATAGCTGCAAACCTACAAAGTTTCTCTCCTGCTTCACCAATCGCTGAAACACGGATGTAAAAGTCGCCGAGTTCATCTCGGATTCTGTCATCAGTTTCTTTAACGGTTGCATTTTTGAGGTATTCAGCATCTCGGATTTCAACTCTGTCATCGTCAATCCAAAGGTAAGATAGTTTAGGCGCTTTGCCTTTGATTACAACAGCATCGTAGCCTGCACGTTTCAGGTCAGGCCCGAAGAAGCCGTGGGCTTCGCCATTACCGATACCACCGGTGGCGGGAGATTTAGACACAACGGCGTAGCTGTTGCCACCTGTTGGACCCATGGTGCCGCTAAGTGGACCAGTTAAGTAAATAATCGGATTATCTGGGTCATATGGGTCAGTGCCAGGTTTTGAATTGTCAAACAGTAAGCGGATACCTAAGCCTATTCCGCCGATGTATTCTTTAGCCATCTGCTCTGATAATGGCTCGGTTCTTGTTTCTCCTGTTGTGAGGTTAACATGTAAAATTTTTCCTGCATAAGCAAACATGCTTTTTTCCCCTCAAGTTTCGCAAGTTAGAAGGCATGTAAAAACTATATTAAGTTAATGGCTGGGTCATTTAGAAAAATCACGGCTAAATGCGACCTGTCTTTTGTTACATAACGCAATAAGACGAGCAAAAAAAATAATACTTAACCACTTTAGAAGCGAAAACTTAAACCACTCAAACCCTTTCCCCATAAGCAGGTGAAAAACTTGAAGCGAACAGATGCTCTAAGACAAGCAGCAGCCAAACAGGACAAACCCCAAAACTTCATAATCCTAAATCAAACTAACATAGCTTACTTCACAGGCTTCACCGGGGGAACGGCACTGGTTATTCCTGAAAAAGGAGAAAATGTCCTTTATGTTTCAGGCGTAAACTATGAGCAAGCCAAAGCAGAAACTCACGGTATAACTATACAGCTACTAAAAAGGGGCGAAAACTTTTTGGAAAAAATTACTAAAGAAGCCCCAGCCAAGAAATTTTCGTTTGATACGATGCCTGTTGAAAACTGGTGTGCCTTATCCAAAACAGTGGGTGAAGAAAACTTGCAGCCAATTAACAATTTGATTCGGGATCTTCGGAGCGTTAAATCCCAAGAGGAAATCAAGCTTATCCGTGAAGCCTGCAGGATAGCGGCAGTTGGTATGCAGACGGCGAAAGAAATCATGTGGCTTGGAACAAAAGAGAGGGATGCCGCAGCGGAAATCGAGTATGCTATGCGTAAGGCGGGCTCCGACGGTGTAGCCTTTGAAACCATCGTTGCGTCTGGTCCTACGTCGGCGTTTCCCCATGGAAGTAGCCTTGAGAGGACTATCCAGGACTGCGACTTTGTCATAGTTGATATAGGCGCAACCTACAAGTCGTATCGTTCAGACATCACCCGGACCTTCATCGCCAGCAAAGCCACTGACAAACAGGCAAGAATCTATGACGCCGTAAAGTTAGCGCATCAAAAAGCTCTTGAAACCATAAAGCCCAAAGTTGCCGCAAACGAAGTTGACAAAGCAGCTAGGCGGGTAATTGAAGAGGCAGGGTATGGCGAGTTCTTCGTTCACAACCTGGGTCACGGCGTGGGCTTGGAGGTCCATGAGGCACCCATTTTGAGCCCCGACAGCAAAGACATTTTGGCAGCCGGAAATGTTGTCACTGATGAACCTGGAATTTATGTGCCTGGCTTAGGCGGTGTACGGATCGAAGACACGGTCCTTGTCACTAAGAATGGTGCCGAGATACTGACTGTTGGACCTTGTATGCCTTAAGTAAACTTATTAGGCTCTGCGGACCTCTTTTATTTGAGAGTGATTTTTTGATAAATAATCCAGCAGTCATACTTGTGGATGTACAAAATGATTTTTTCACTGGACCCTTAAAAATTAAAAGAGTAATAAACATAACTGAGGCCCTCCAGCGTCTGGTTGTGGCAGCAAGAAAAAATGACGTCCCAGTCGTTTATAGCATCGATGCACATTACCCCCAAGACGTTGAAGTCGTCCGTAAATGGGGCAACCATGCCATAAAAGGCACACCTGGCGCACAAGTTATCCCCGAGCTAAAACCCGACGAAACCAAAGATTATATCGTGGAGAAACGCACTTACAGCGGCTTCTACGAAACAGGCTTAGACCCTCTACTGCGAAGTCTATACAAAGGCGACGGCGTAAAAACGGTGATTCTAGGAGGCTTACATACCAACATGTGCATACGACACACATCAGCAGACGCGTTCTTCCGAGGCTACCAAATCGTAATCGCAAAGGATGGAGTGGAAGCATTTACGGCTGAGGACCATGAGCAGGGACTAAAATATCTGGAGTACGTCTATAACGCTAAATTAATTATGACTAATGAAATAATCCAAGAAATCATAAAATAAAATACTCCTAAACCCTTTTTCCGCTGTTCTCCGTGATGATTGAACCTATGAGCACACCCAGCCCTAAGGCTACAGAAGCTAAAGCGAAGGTTTCATGGTGAAGGTCACTTATCTGGAACCAAACCCCAAAAGATACCTTTTGCTGAAACAGAATTAGAAATGCCAAAACAAAGAACACAACGGCAATAAGAACGGCTATCCAACGATTACTCATAAAAGCACCTACAAGATAGTAGAAGTCCAAGATTTTAAAGGTAATTGTAAGCATGCACTTGGCTGTTCTCTATGAGAACAGTTTCGTTCTTGGGGGAGAATTATATGCCGCCTTGAGAGAATAGGGTCCAGTGAAAAACAAATGATAACTAACACAAAATTGGTACTTTACAGCATTCTCGCCATAATAATAGGCATTGCTTCAGTTCTACCTGTAGCTTTCTACATGTTTGAACAGAGCGTCAAACCGCTGGTTAATGTTGAAGCGATGCTCGATGACAGACCTCCACTAAACTTTAACTTAACATACGCTTACATTGGCGACTACTGGAATAGCAGCAGCAACATAAACGACGGAAATTACGGATGGAAATACCACTTAAATTACAAAACATCATCAATTATTGATCTTGAGGGTTTTCCGGATAGACAAAGCTTTGCCGCATACGAATACTACACTGTTGAAGTATCCACTGAAAATGGCGTAATCGCAACTTTAGGGTTTGATTCCCGTGCTTATTCCCATTCTTATTGGACTTATAATAGCTCTATCGATCTTAGCTTTGTCAGTCAACAATGGTTCAGTAGTAACTCGTCTAACACTATGATGAGTGCCGCTAACAGTCAACAGGGGCCATTGCTTGTTGGGAACGGCACGGCGTATGGTCAGATAATGGGTTCCGCGTCGGACTGGACGATCTTCACTGGCAAACCAGAAACTATCTCACTCACGATTAGACTATTAGGATGGGTACTAATCAACGATGGCAACACTACCGTTCATTATGCAAGCCCCGAACCTATAGCACAGGTACAGCTTCAGAACTACGGCGACGGCTTCATATACAATAAAATCTTCACACAAGATGAACTGGCGCAAATCAACCCTGTTATGCCTCAGTTCAAATTTTATCCACGGTGAGGAATCTAAGCATGGTGGATGCAATCACTGAAGAGCTTGAAGGCAACACATTAAGTGTCTACGCGTACATTGTCCACGCAGACAAGCCAGTGGGAACAAGAGACGTAACTCGAGGTGCAGACCTCAGCAGTACAAGCGTTGCACACAGGCACCTGCAAAAACTTGAAAACTTCGGCTTAATAGAGAAAAATGCATACGGCGACTATGTCCTCAAAGAGAAAACAAGCATCAACGGGCACATATGGGTCGGCAAAAACCTCGTGCCGCGGTTAATGTTTTACTCCTTCTTTTTTATGGGCGCATTCAGCGCGGAAATAGCAATTATTCTTTTGAGTTATTTAATTACAGGTTTAGTTATTGAAATTAGCTTCTTTTTCTTGACGTCGATGACAGCTGTTGCGATGGTTTTATTTTTTGTTGAGGGAATGTTGCTTAACAGAAAAAATAAACCCAAGGCTCACAATAACCTTGAAACATAATAGTACAAAAGCAAACAACAAAAATTTTTATAATGTAACCAACAGTCTCATCTTCGGGGTTAACTATGGAAACTGATTTGCTACAGAAACTCGGAAGCAAAGAACTCACCAAAACCCAGCTTTTTGAGAAGGTTGAAGCTGATTTAAGTTTAGTTCCCCAACTCTTCGTGGGAACAGCCTCGACTAAAGCTACGATACGTTATGGTTGCGCAAGTGTACTTGTGGATTTAACTGAGAAGCACCCAGACAAGCTTTATTCGTACATGGATAACTTCGTCGGGCTTCTTGATAGCAAGCACCGCATTTTAACGTGGAATGCCTTGGCAGCCATCGCAAACCTCAATGCGGTTGACACCGACTACAAGTTTGACGCAATATTCGAAAAATACTATAGCTACTTGGGCAGTGAGTACATGGTTACTGTAGCAAATGTGGTTGAGAACTCGGTGAAAATTGCAGAGAACAAACCTTACCTAATCGACAAAATCGTTGCGGAACTACTTAAAGTACAAAAACTCAAAACTGCACCTCACCTGACCGAAGAATGCAAACTAGTCATCGCTGAACACGTCATAGAAACATTCAGCACTATAGCCAAGTACACCCAAAACAAACAGGCAATTATAGAATTTGCAAGAAAACACCAAAATAGCTCTAGAGACTCTCTGCAAAAAGAAGCCCGAAAGTTTCTTCAAACCACCACCTGAATGGTCTAAAGAAAAGTGGCAACAAAATAATTAGCGATTATTGTTATGGCATAGATTAGCATGGCTATGTGGAAAAGCGGTAATGCTTTGATGGCAGATTGAGCAGTTCTTCCACTGAGTATTTTGAAGTTGCCAATTGACAAGAGTAACAAACTTATCATGAAGCCTCCCAGCGCCAGAAACGTGCCTAAGGTGGTTAATAAGACAATTGCCATTCCAAAATGCCACAGGCTGAAAAGAAGAATCCAGAAAACCGTTGCGTTGATGCTATAGAGGGTGGGAATAGTATTCAGTCCCTTCGTTTTGTCATTAGCGACATCTACAAGGTCGTTTACGCCTAAGTGGGCAAGAGCCAAAGGATAGAAGAAAAGAAAAAGCAGAAGGGCATTCAAATCTGGGCTGCCGACACAAAGATAACCCGCTACTAAAAATAATGCGAAATCAACCCTTCCGATTATTTGGGCAACGGGACTTTTTTCATTTCGTTTCTTGATTTGATAGAAAACTTCCAAGCCATAACAACTCAACATTATAGTAAAAACGTACAGAGAGTGTGGAAACGGAAGCGTAAAAATGACGGCTGAAGTCACAGCAACGAGCACTGCGAACACTATGGTTGCTTGCCGGCGAGAAATCAAGGCGTTTGGTATGGGTCTTTCGCCGAACGGTCGCCAATATTTGGTTAAAACGTTATCGGAAGATAGCTCTTTTTTGTCGATGTGTGCATCCACGATGTCATTAAGAACAAGCCCAGCTTCGAACCCACAAAAGCCGATAAAAATCGCTTGCAAAACCAAAGTGAATGAAAACCCACCGTATAAGCCGATGGACAGGAAAAGTCCAGCGCAGAACAGAGTTGGCCAAACAAAGAAGAAGTGCAGCCGAAGCAGGTCCATGAACGCCTTGATTTTCTGAGTCAAATTTCATTCACGAGATTTCTTTTATCTAACTTAAGATATAAGTTGTTTCATCATAGAATCCGTAGATTGGAGGCCAAAGCACCATTGATTTGGCAATACCTCAAAATGATAAGACTTCACATCGTGGCAGGCGGCATCTTAGCTTTCACCTTGGGAGCACTTTTGGGCATGGCAAACGGTGCAGCCTTTAACCCGGTGTATTTTGTTTTGTTTTACGCTACAGTGTTTTTCGGAGACTTATCAACACATTACAGCAACGACTATTTTGACGTCCAACAAGATAAGTTCATTGAAAGAAAAACCGTTTTTTCTGGAAAAAAAATACTTGTAACAAATCCAAACATGCTTCATCGAACCAAAAAATTATCGATTGCTTTGCTATCCATCTCTTTGGCTTTGGCGGCTTTAGCAGTAATTTTGAAAATTGCTCCAATCGAATTATTGTTAATTATGATGGGTGCAAATTTTTTAGGTTGGTTCTATTCCGCTCCTCCCCTGCGGCTTGTGTCTAGGGGTTTAGGGGAAGTTGCTATATCGTTGGCAGTTGGTTTTGCTGTTCCAGCAGCGGGTTACCTTTCTGTTAATGGCCATTTGGACAGCGGGTATTCATTCTTCTTCTTACCCTTCGTGCTCTATGCTTTGATGCTTGCCCTAAGCTTAGAGGCACCCGACATAGACAGCGACCGCTCGGGAAACAAGAAAACCTTCGGCGCAGCATATGGAGTTCGGGCGGTTTTTGGATTAATCCTTGCTTTAGCCTCAGCGGCGCCTACTATGTTCCTTTTTTATGCTATGCAAATTAAAGCTACTCCCATAAACTTCGGAGTGGTAGGCGCTTTCGCAACTGTGCCGTTAGCAGCAGGAATACTAGGATTCATTGGGGTACAAAAAAGAAAGAACGCACAAACATTTAGTGTTGCAAGCGTTTGTTCGCTAATTGCCTTCAACATATTGATGATAACTTACTTGCTGGTTATTCAAATTATGAAATAGGCGAATTGGTGGGCCCGGGGCGATTTGAACACCCGGTCAACAGATTATGAGTCTGGCGCTCTAGCCGGACTGAGCTACGGGCCCATAGTGCATCTCTTACTATTGCTATTTCTGAACAGATTTAAACGTTTTCCGACTCTCCACGATGTTGACAAGCGCTATATCGTTTTTCCCCACTAAACGCATAACAACAGGTTTAAGGCAATTTGGGAAAAGACAAATTAAAACAGCCAAGCTTAGTTGGCAAGGTTGGCTAATGAAAAGAACACGGTTTTGGCGGGGCTGCTCGTTGTCCGCAGAATAAAACGAAAAAGTTAGCTCAGCAAGAAAATTAATTGAGCGTAAAAACTATGGTTTGCCAAACCATTTCTGATACCAAACATTAAACATGGAGAGACACTCTTTTTGGTATGAGTCTTCGTCTTCTTCTTTGAGGCAGCTTGCAAGGTCGAGATTATGGGTAATTTCTGCTTTCGCCTCATGAAGGATGTTTTCGATGTCGTCAAGCATGTCGTTGCCGCCTGCGGAGTAATCTTTCATGGCTTGTCGCAGGAATGTTCTTTTTTGCTTGATTAACTGCTCAATTTTGCCTTCACTCATATCGCGCACCAGATAGGAATTGCTGTATGTCACCATTTTAACGTTGCGTTCTCTCGAGGTGGAAGAGATACTCTTGGGCGTAGCCTGCGTATGCTCCGAAGTAGTCGCGAGCAAACTCGCCGATTTTTTCGTATTCGCCTGTGGATAAAGAGTTGTGGCTTTGCATTTTTTTAACCGCTTCTTCAGGGAAGTTACTTGCGTAGTGGTTTAAGATGACGCGTTTGACCCAAACATCCACCGGGAAGGCATCCATCTTTTCCATCGAAAACAGCAGAACACAATCAGCCACCTTCAAGCCAACTCCCGGAAACTCAAGAAGCACTTTTCTGGCCTCCAAGTAAGGTGTCCATTTTAGATCTTCAAGATTAATTTTCTCGTCATGAATTTTTTTGGCAGTTGCCTGAACATACTTCGCCCTGTATCCTAAACCGCACTCGCGCAAACCGTCCTCACTTGTTTGAGCCAACTTCTCGGCAGTTGGGAAAGCGTAAAAGTCCATGCCCTCGAAAACCTGTTTTTCCCCATATTTTACAGAGATTTTTTTCAGCATTAGTTCGATGGCGGCTATGCTTTTGTATGTGGCACAGATGAAACTGATTAGGCATTCCCAGGGCATTTGCCGCACGATTCGCAACCCCTGGTACATATGCAATGCTTTTTTGATGTAATCGTCTTTGGCGATGCATCGGGTGATATCTTGTAAATTATCGTTTAATCCAAAATACTTCCGAATGAAATCTTCGTTTACGTTCTCATACTCTAATTCGCAGCCGTGTTGGCGAATCTTGACTACTTTTTCGCCCACTACTCCATACCACCAACCGGCCCGCTTTTGCCACCTAAACACTTGCCCACAGCAAAGCGAAAAATCCAAATCAAACGGCACATCAAGCCGCATCAGGGTTGCTCCATGAACTTTTCTGGTTTAGGAACTTCTGATGCTAAGCCTTTGTGCCTCCGCAATTCGACTATGACTTCCTGGGCAAGTTTTTGCGGCATTTTTTCCCAGTGGTCAAATAAGGTTTGCCAAAAAGCTCTGCCTGAGGTGGTGGATCGGAGTTCTTTGGAGAATCCAAAAGTTTCAGAGACAGGGATGAAGCCCGTGATAACGGTCTGGAGTCCTTTCTGCTCAAACAATGTCACTTTTCCTCGTCTGGTGCTTAGCATTCTTGAGGATTCGCCAGACAATTCTGATGCAACTGAGATGATTATTTTGTAGATAGGTTCAAGCAGTACGGGGTCAGCGGTTAAGAAACTGCCAAAGATTGCTTTGCCGACACCATGCATGATTTCTGTGCCAACTACCTCTGCTTTGCCAAGTTGGAAATCAACCAAGTTCACTTTAAGGTGCCGCATAGGTTCGCCGCATAGTGGCCCTGCCCTGCAAGCGTACTCAAACCCTGCAATAATTGCCTCCAACGCTGCCTCAGAAATCGTTTCGGTTTTACTTTTGAAGTCAACGAGAACATTTCGGTTTTCATCAATCGAGAGCACGCTGCTACAATCGCCATCTATAGAAGAATTTGGCGTCTCTTCAGTCTCAGGCATGACCTGCATCCAAAAGCTGTTTTGCTTATTAGGACTTTTAGCCAAAGCCAAAGCACCTTTTTTCTGAACACTCTCCACGTAGACAACCCGTGGCGAAGAAACGGCGATATCAATTTCACAGTTACGTTTAAGTTGGCCGAGGGCTATTTCCAGATGCAACTCACCCATTCCGCTCAACAAGTACTCGCCTGTCACTTTATCTGTTGATGATTTTAAGTTGGGATCTTCGGCGGTTAAACGCTCCAGCCCTCGAAGCAGAACAGGGATGTCCTGGGGATTTTTAGGTTCCAACGCTAACGTGACAACAGGTTCGGAAACATAGCATATGCTTTCAAAAGGAACCATCTCCTCTTTATGATCCAAGTCGACGAGTGTTTCGCCTCCTCGAACATTTCCTGTAAGAGTTAATGACGCCAAGTTGCCTGCGGAGACTCCGGCAACCTCTTCATGGAAAAAGCCCATGTCTATTGCTACCTGCTTAACTTTTGTTTCAGCCAACGCATCTACTTGATGGAGTTTATCGTCTTTCCTAACTATGCCTGAGAACAACCTGCCTGTGGCAACGGTATCGCCGTTCGAGTCTGAATGGATATTAGTTACATAAACCACAGCTGGTCCATCATCGCTACATTTGGTCAGTGCTTTACCGACTTTCGAGCCAACTTGTCCATCCCAAATCTTGGTAATTCTGTAGCCTTGCGCTTCAAAAGGGCTGGGAAGGTGATTAATTGCCATCTTAAAAATTGCTTCATAGACTGGTGAGATCTTCTTTAGTTTTGCCTGTTCACCGTTATTGACTGCTGGGATTATGTCTGAGAATTTTATACCCTGTTCCCTAGCCGACCCTAAAGTGAAACCCCAACCATAGAGGGCGGCGCCAAACGCCACATTATCGTTTGCCGCGCTTATTTTCCATAGTGCCCTGTAGGGGTTTTCGGCATACAGTTCGATTAAGTCGTTAAACTTGTCGATTATATTGTTGAGTTTTTTCTGGATTTGCTCCTCACCCAACTGGAGTTCAGTGATGAGGCGGTCAACCTTGTTTATGAAGAGCACGGGACGCACTCGCTCTTCGAGAGCTTGGCGAGTGACGATTTCGGTCTGCGCCATAATCTCCTCCACTGCATCCACAACAACCACAGCTCCATCGATTGCTCGGAGGGCACGGGTGACTTTTCCAGTGAAGTCTACGTGTCCCGGCGTGTCAACTAAGTTAATAATGTATGAGTTTTGGGGGGTTTTGTAGAGGAGACTTACGTTAGCTGTTTTAATAGTGATTTTGCGTTTTTGTTCTTCCTCCAGGTAATCTAGCACCCTTGCTGTGCCAGCCATCTGAGGTGACAGCAGCCCTGTCCCAGCCAACAGTGAATCGGCAAGAGTGGTTTTGCCATGGTCAATGTGCGCAATTATACCTATGTTTCGAATTAGCTCTTTTTTGCCCATAAGTTGTTGTATCTCTGGAATTTGTTTGAACCGCGGCATAATGACACCTTTAGGATAAGTTTAAGTTGGAACTAAAGGTTCCTATTAAATTTAAAAGCTTAATGCTTCACCGCTGAAGGACCCAAAAATTGAATCCATCCACAATCATTCCTGTCGAAAGACTCATCGAAGAACCCTACGCCTCAACTGTTTGTTACCCAAGAACCAACCAAGCTGAAATACAAAGCCGAATACAGGAATTAAAGGAACTGGGTGTTGAAGCACTTGAATTCTCAGGTAAAACGGCAGCTGCTAACGTTCCAGTCCTTGGCAAAGGCTACGTAGGCGTTGTGGTGGTTGCACGTGTGCGTGATCAAAGGGCGGCGTTAAAAATGCGTAGAATAGACGCTGATCGACCAGATTTTAAGCATGAAGCCGAAATGCTCCAGAAAGCCAATGCAATAGGAGTCGGTCCCAAGTTTATTGCTATCAGCAACAACTTTCTTTTATCCGAGCTTATTGATGGGGATTTGCTTGAGGATTGGCTCGAAATTCATCGGGATAAAGGGCTTATTCGCAAGGTTTTAGTTGATGTGTTGGAGCAGTGTTGGCGTTTGGATGAAGTGTGTTTAGATCACGGTGAAATAAGCAAAGCGCCCAAACACCTGCTCGTGAATAAAGAGAACAAACCCTACATCGTGGATTTTGAAACCGCAAGCATTGTTCGAAGAGTAATTAATGTTACGTCGGTTTGCCAGTTTCTTTTTATGGGAAACAGCAGAGCAGCAAAGATGCTTGGCGAGGTATTCGGGGTTAAGGAAAAATCAAAGCTAATTTCAGCTTTGAAAAACTTTAAAAAGAACAAGAATAGGGAGAATTTTGAAGGATTACGCGAGTTTTGTCTTTCACAGATTTAAGCTACTATGTCTTGTAGCCGTTTCTGTTTAATGGCTTCCTTGAATTCCACGGCTATGCGTCTTCCCATGTACATGTTTTCGCCGTACTTCAGGTAAGCATACGGTGATGTCCCGATTCCGACATTAGTTCCTGCAACGATTCGCGCAGAGATTTCGAAAGTGTAGATTTTTGCTTCGTCTGTGATTACGGTTTCGAGGCAGAAGGGTCCGATGATTCCTGGCGGGGCGAGTTCGCGGGCTTTTTTGTGGACGTTTTCGCCCATACGCATGATTTCCGGAAGAAGTGATTCGCGGAGAACTATAGGGAAGTTGCCGATTACGGTGTAGGTTGGGTTTATGTCGATTTCGAGCTGTTGGCAGGCTGGGATTTTGCCAATCGAGTCCACTGCAGATTCGTAGCGTCGGTCAATGCAGAGCATCTCGACGTCATCGTTTATGATGGAGCTGAAGTAGCTTGGGTAAACGTTCACTCCTAGAGCGTATTCTTGCAGGTGGATGTTTGGCAAGTCGTCCTCTGTGAGCATGCCACGTTTGACCATTTCTTTGAATTGCTTGTAGAAATTTTTGGGTGAGTTGGCCAGGAAGTAGCCTCTGCCGCCTTTGGCGCCTTGCAGTTTGGCGATTATTAAGCGGTCGATGTCTTCTGGTGTCTTGAAGGTTTCAGGTAATCTGAGTCCGGCTTGGCGCAACCAATCTTCTTGGCTTTTGCGGTTGGCTTCCCAATGGAGCAGTTGGCGGTTGCCAAACATAGGAACAAAAAGGCTGTTAGTCAATTCTTCGGTGCTTAGATACGCGGTGAATGATCCATGCGGAATTAGAACTACGTTAAGCTTGCGAAGCCGCTCCTGAAGTTTCTCGGTAAGCAACTCTGTGAAGTCTTTAACAATGATTAACTCGTCAACTAACGGGTACTTCTTGTACATAATTGCGTCTTTTTCTTTACAGATACAGACGGTTTTGAAGCCTTCCTCTTTGGCGCCCTTGAAAATATTGAGTGAACTATGAGAACCCAACGTTCCGACGGCTAGTTTTTTTTGGTCATATTTTTCGATAATTTTGCCGACGTCAGTGGTGGTTATCATGTTACCACTTCAGCGAGTCTGTGTTTCCTGGCTGCTCTTTTTATTTCCATGGCGACGCGTTTGCCAGGTCCGACTTCTACGCCGTACTTGTATTTCATGTAAGGCGAGGTTGGTTCGACGCAGGGGCATCCTGGAACACGAGGGCTAACATCGAAAACGCGGAATTCTAGGTCTTTCGTTACTGCACCTTGGAGTGCAAAGAGCCCAATCATACCTGGCGGGAATTCTTTCTTGCAAATGTTGACGAAGCGTTCTGCTGCTTCGAATATTTTTTCAAGTTGACTCTCACGCATTGTTACGCCCATGTGTCCAATTTCGATGTTCTGGGTTGGAATGTTAAGTTCGAGTTGTTCTTTTGCGGGTAGGTCGAGAACGCCATCGAGGTCGGTTTGGATTCGCCTATCGAAACCAAGAAGGTCAATTTCGTCGGTTAAGGGTGACCAGAAATAGTTAGCGTTGAATTTGGCGCCAATGACGTATTCTTCAATTACAGATTGGTTTAACGCTTCACGGGTAATGATCCCTGCTTTGATGCGTTTTTGGGCTTCTCGCTCATACTCCTCAGGGGTTGAGGCGTAGAAGAATGCGCGTTCAATAGCCCGACCCTTCTCAGCGACTTTCACAATAACTGGACAATCGATATTTGCTGGGGACTTGAAGGCACGGGGAAGTTTTATGCCTGCTTCCTTTAGGAGCCAGAGCTGGTTTTTTGGGGCGGTGCGTTCTTCGGTTTTTAACAAGTACCTGTTGCCCATAAGGGGAACAACGAAGTTCTGTTCTATAGCTTCGTAGCCTGCATAAACACTAAACGAACGGTTAGGGACGAAGACTGTGTTTAGGTCTGTTAGCTGCTTTACGACTTCGGGAGTGGTTATGTCTGAAAATTTGTCTAAAAAGATGAATTTGTCAAATATGTTTCGGTAATATCGGGCGTAGGTTTTTTCTCTCCCGTTTTGGCAAACTACCACAGTTTTAAATCCTTCTTGTTTTGCGCCTGAAGCAATTTCCAAGGCGGAGTGTGAGCCTAATACGCCTATGTAGATTTTCTTTTGGTCATAACCTGCTAATGTTTGTTTTATTTTGTCTTGCATCATGCTTTTTCACCTATAAGGTCCCTATAAGCGCTAATTACTTTGGCAAGTTTTGGAGTATCAAATAGTTTAATATTTGTCATCTCGTTCGCTGCTGCCATGTACATTTGGCTAATGATTGTTTTAAGTTTGGGGTCAAGTTTGGGCGGCTGGGACTTGCAGAGAGATTTCCAATCTTGGACGCCTTTGGTTTCCGCATCTTTCTTGGCTTGCTCCAAATCGTTATACCAGTTTGTTTTCTTGTAGAACCGCCTAGCGACCTCTTTACTGACGTGTAGGCCCCCGTATGTAAAGCGGCACTCGTCAAGTGTTCCCAAAACATCAACAAGTATGAGCTTTCGTTTATCGTCGAAGGCTAATTCGATTTTACCGTCTTCATTCTTTAAATCTGCATTCGAGGCAGCCTTTGTTATAGTTTCATCCGCTTTTAAGAGGACTGCTTTTACAGAGATAACCTCGGGGTCGGTTAAGCCTGCGATTTTCTTTGCTTCTGTCCATGTAACATAGCGATCGGTTTCTTCAAGTTTAGTGCTCACATCGAAGATGGGTTTTGCGAGGGTTTCCCCAGGTCTAGGTTGGTGGTCTAAGCCGAGGTCTTCTATAGTCACCTTGCCCTGAGCCAACCGTTTGAAAACTGATGAACCTTCAGGTAATCCGTTTCGATAGATTATTTCGAGGGGAACAAGGCAGTTTTTCAGTGTTGAAGTGTAAATACTGTAATCATGAACTATTTTACCGTTGGCAACAAACGTTTTAGGTTTGTAAACGTTGACCAACGCGACTTCCATTATGTTTGAGGGCACCTTAAGTTCACTTACTGAAACAGCTTTTCCCTTTTCGTTAACCAATCCTTTGTAGTGGGTCTTAACACCTGTCTTTTCAAGCTGCTCAAAACAGTAAGCACCCATAAGGCAGAGAGCAGCACCTTTGGCTTCGATGTGGTCGGGCATTTCTCCCCAATCAAAAACGCTGTAACGGTCTGAGAAAACAAATTTGCCCGTGCCCATTTCCGTTAGGGTTGGTTTCTGGATTACTTGCAGATCTTTTACGCTACCCATCTCAGTTGCCTCAGATGCTTGTGATTATTTGTTTTTATGCTTATATCGCTTTATCTGGCAAATACTTGAATCAAGGAACCATTAAATTGAAATGTATCAGATTTTGGGTTTCTTTCATCAAAAAACAAAGCTGATTATCTATGGACAGAGAATAGTAAAGCCTATTTAACTAAAGCGATTTGAAGAATGGAAAGGCAACAAGTCCGCAGAGGGGAGGGGAAAAGTTGAACGAACAAGACCAAACAAAAACAGCGCAGACACGGTTTTCAGCTTCACCTACAGCTCCATTAGAACTAATGCACAAGCAATGGTTCTGCATGGGCGTGGAATCTTCAGGAAAAACATTCAAACAAGAAGCTGAATCACCCAATAATTTTTTAGAATTAGTCAATAGGTCTAAGGTAGCTTGGGTAGATTACATCACCGACGACCCGATGAAAGACCTCCCAGCAGTTGCCGCTCAAATGGGTTTCAGCGAAGCTTTTATTTCCAACTTATCCTGTTGCGACCAGCTAAATTACCAAGACTTTGATACTGAGATGTGGCTGGATTTTCCATCGATTCAGATTCGAGGAACAGAAGTGAAAGCTTACCCACTAATTGCCCTGATAAGAAAGAATCTTGTTTTCACGATTCATGTTCGTCTCGTTGATAAACGGTTTATCAGACTAAGAAGATACTCGGAAGCTATTCTAAGAAAAATTCCAATTGATATCAAACCAGAAGATAGACTTACTATTCTGCTATCCCGTATTCTGGAAGCGAATAATGACAGCAATTTCAGACATTTGCGTGTTATTGAGGAATTTGGGGACGATTTAAACCGTGAATTAATGGACAGAGATGCAGATAAGTCGGTGTTAGGTCCAAAAATCTATGAAATGAAACATGCGCTTATCATATATTTGAATGCACTTTGGGAAAGTGTTGATGTGCTTCAGGCAATCCGCTATGGCGACGCTGAACTCCTTACAGATGACCCGAAACTAGTGAACTTATTCGCAGCTATGGGGGAGCAAGTAAAAAGCCAAATTGGACTATCCGAGCACATGTCGGAAGTTTTAGCTTCTGGAATAGAAGCTACACAATCAATCTATAACAACCAATTAACCATCGCAAATAACCAGTTAACTATATCAAACAATCGATTGACAGTGCTAAACAACAGGTTTGCAAAACTCGTTGCGTACCTCACATTGATTGGGACAGTGTTGTTGATACCCAACACTATCGCCACCATGCTTGGTAACTCAGTTTGGGTTTTTGGGCCAGAATTTATGGGTCCGTACGTAGTACTTTTTATTGGAGCTACAGTAGTTGGCACTTTAGTGATGTGGTTTTGGATGAAGAAAACTGGTTTATTAGATAACGAGAAAGAGCAACCAAAAGAAACTAAAGCCGCTTTTTAGCCCATTTTACAAGGGAGGAGTCTTCGCGAGAATTCGCGTGATTCAACTTAGCGAAGAGCCATCTACATGAATAAGTGCTAGACAAAAAAACGCAGCAGATGACATCTCTGCAAGTTACTTTAGTTTCTTTACCGATTCGTTGGCTTTATCAAGTTCTTTCTTTTTGCCTGCTTGATATTCAGTCACTTTAGTCGCCAATTCGGTGTCTTCCAGCGCCAAGATTTTTGCGGCTGCAATTGCCGCTCCTTCAGGCTCAATAGTTACTACAGAACCAATGCCGCTTGGAACTCGAAGTGAAGAGTAGATGTCTGCTCCGCCGAATTTTTCGCTGTATGGAGGACAGGCAATGACTGGTTTGGTTGTGTTGCCATCGATGAAAGCGCTCAAAGCGTTAGAGCGACCAGCAACAGTAACAAAGACGACTTTCTCGTTCTTGAATTCCTTAATTATCTCGAGGACTTTCTCTGGAGTTTTATGGGCTGAAGCGACTCTAAACTCATAGTCTACGCCTAGAAGTTTTAGATATTTTGTTATTTCACGGGAAAAATCTAGATCCCGCTCTGAACCCATAATTATAACAGCTTTTCCAGGCATAACTTTGTCACTGGAGAATGCTAACTTAAAACTGGCTAATTAATATAACCCGATCCAGTTGTTGCAGCCTGTCAATCACATTCCTTTATTATGGAAAGTTTTCTCTGTTTATTCTTGTTTCTCGAGTGGTTTAAATGAAGGAGCAGCGGACAAAAGAGTTAGAGTTACTCAAACAATTAATCGGTGAATGGTCGGTAGGCATAGCGATGAAAATCAGCGACGACAAAGTTGTCTCCGGCTGTGGCGATATGACTGCTTTAGAAGTCGCTGATTTAGGCATAAACTCCGAAATCGAAACGCACATCGAAGGTTACGAGGATTACTATGAGAATGACCTGTGGAGTTTTGACCAAGCAAGCGGCAAAGTGCATCTTTTCGGCATAACCTCTGAAGGCGACGCCCATGACCACGTTGGCACATGGAAGGATGAGAGAACTCTTGAGTTGCATTGGAGAGGAACATTTGAAGACCAAGAATTGGAAGAACTTGTACTTGTAAAATGGCTATCAAAGGACCAGTTTGAACTGGTTGAAACTGCTTCTTCGTTTGGAAAAATAAATCTTACAACTAACTACGTTTTCAAACGCAAAGAAACCTAACATAGCAAACTAGTCTAGAACTACCAATATTTTTTGCGCTGCTACTTCAACCTCAACGCTTAAGCCTTCACCAAACTCCATGCTTTCAGGTTCAACAAGCAACAGAGCGATCTTTGCGCCAGTTGACTGCTTAACGTATTCGCAGAAAACTTTCAACGGTAACATATGTGTAGTTATGGCTGGAAAATCAACAATTTTTTGGGCGTCAAAAAGGCGCGCTGACCCAGGTTTTAACCCTAAAAACGCAGCATCAATCAACAGGACATGTGTAGGCTTAAACTTTTCTATATCCAACAGGTAGCTTTCAGGAACCGTCTCGCACTCCAAAAGACAGACGTTGGCTGTAACCTTACCCTGCAAGCCCTCAACAATCTTTAACCCAACATAGTCATCTTGGCGAATTGGGTTTCCAATACCCGCTACAACAATTCTTTCTTTGCCAGTAAGCCATTTTTCCAATTCTGCTTTTACGTCGCCATTCATAAACGCACCAGAAGAAAATGGGTTTGAGGCTTGAAAAAGTTTGTTACTGACTTGTTTTTTTGGCGAGCGTTGGTGCTTTTCGACGAGCATCCCAAATATGATGCAACGCAAAAGTTGGGTGATGGATAAGCATGCGTGGACCTGAGTAGCGCATTACGACTTTGACTTTTTCTTTCATGTCAGGGCGATAGCAGTGGATAACACACTTGCCGCAGGTGCTTTTTTTGTCTTGGAAAGGACATTTGTCTAACCGCATGAAGGCGTATTCTTGGAATTGCCTGCATTCAGGGCATATTTCGCCGTGGGTGCCGTGATGGTTTTTGCAGTAGATTTCCACCATATATCCTATAGTTTTCTTTTCACGTTTCATTCTTTTATGTTCAGGATTAGGTGGTTGCGGTTGCATAAAATCCCAAGCTTACATAATAAGTTAAGCACTGGCTCAAATAAGACTTTACCCTAAAATGTTAGGGATTTTATTAAAAAAAGCATTAACTTTTAGTGATGAGCGTTTTGCACCAGTCAACTATTTGTTTTTCAGATTTCTGTTTGTTTTCCAACGGTTGAATCACCGAAAGCTCCCCAATGCACTCCGAGTTTGACATCAAAGCTTTGGTCTGTTCAAAACCAGTTATTTTTTTGCCTCCCTGACTAAAGAAAATTGCAACTCTTTTGCCTGAAAGATCGTTTTTCTTAAGGTAGGTGGTTATGGCAGGCGCAGGTCTTCCAGCCCAGATAGGACTCCCAACAACAATAAGCTCATAGCCAACAGGTGACTTTATGGTTGGAGATATCTTAGTTTCTTTACCTTGCATAGCATCTCTGCCTCCGGTTAAATAACCAAGTATGCCGCTTCGTTTTTTGAGGTCTACAACTTCCTCTATGTCTGCACCTATTTCCGCCGCGATTGTTTCGGCAACGAAGCGTGTATTGCCATCTCTTGTGTAATAAACGACTAAACTCTTCAAGCCTAATCCCTGTATGGTGTATTCAACTGAGATGGCATATAAGAGTTGCTTTAGAGCTAAAAACCTAAAATAAAAAAATTGAATTTGCCCAAAAAAAGGCTACACTATCGGCTAACAGAGCTGACTAATTGTTTTTGCGCGTTGAAAACTTCAACGGTTAGAGGCATTTGACCGACTGCAGCGTGGGTTGCGCAGCCGAAGCATGGATCGTATGCCCTGAATGCCATTTCAACTTTGTTTAGTATGCCTTGGTCGACTTTGCCACCGTGGATTAAGCCTTTTGCTGCGTCACGTATACTCATGCAGATTGCTGGGTAATTGTTGGTTGTTGCAACGATAAGGTTCACGTCTTTGACCAATGCGTCTTTATCCAGCACGTAGTGATGGATTAATGTGCCGCGTGCAGCTTCGACAACGCCAACTCCTTCGCCTGGTTCACCCGGCTTGTTGCGGACATTGGTGCTCGTTATTTCTGGGTCTTTGACCAACTCCATCGCTCTTTCGGTGGCATAGAGCAGTTCGATAACTCTTGCCCAATGGAAAGCGAGCGTGCTGTGGACTGGTTTGCCGCCAAGCGTTTTATACATTTCCTGGTACTCCGCTTGGGCAAGTGGAGTTGCCATGCCGTCTGAGGCGTTTAATCTTCCAAGTGGACCAACACGGTAAACACCGCTGTCTTCACCTGCAACTTGTCCTTTCCAGCCGACTGCTTTCAGGTATGGGAACTTACTGTAGGTCCATTCTTCGACGTGTTCGCCTATGTGTTTGAGGTAGTCTTTTGATTCGAACTTGAGGAATTCTTTGCCTGCTGGATCGACAACGCGGATTTTGCCGTCGTAAAAGTTGACTTTATTGTTTTTGTCTACTGTTCCCATGTAGTATGTTGGCATTGTGTATGCAGGGCTTTTTATCATATCGACATATTTGGTGTTGCCCAAGATGATATCATGGAATATTTTTATTGTAAACTGAGCAAAATTGAGACATGAAGAAGCCATAGTCTCGATTTCTTTTCTGTTTTCTTCTGTTAATGGTTTTGAGATTCCGCCTGGCAATCCGCAGACTGGGTGAGTTGCTTTGCCTCCGATGATTTCAGTAATTTTTTGGCCGTATGCACGGTGTTTTATGACTTCAGCTGCAATTGGCATGCCGACTTTCTCGATTACTCCAAGGATGTTACGTTTTTCTGCTGGTGCGTCTGGGCCTACGATGAAGTCAGGTCCGCCAAGATAGTAAAAGTGAAGTGTGTGATCGTAGATGAAGTAGGCAGCGTACATAAGTTCTCGAAGTTTCTTTGCAGGTTCAGTTGGTTCAACATTAAAAGCTGCATCCAAAGCTTTTACTGCAGCAAAATGATGAGCAACTGGGCAGACACCGCAGATTCGGGTAGTTAATTGCGGCATGAGCTCGGCTCTTCTGCCGATGCAGAATTTTTCGAAACCTCTTAGTTCAGGAATTTTGAGATAGGCGTTTTCTACTTCGCCACTGTCGTTGAGGAATATGGATACGTTTCCGTGGCCTTCAAGGCGAGTGATTGGGTCTATAATTATTTCTTTCATTTCTTAATCACCTTTCTTCTTAAGATGGAATTTGGTAGACTATACATGTATACTGTGCCGACTGGGTCTTTGATTTGGTTCATTAATTCTTCAATTTCTTTTTCAGTATACTTGGTTTTTCCTTCTACGCCGTCGTAGCCAAGAATTGAGGCTAAGGCAGATATCATGGCTGCTCCTTGCTCTGGAACATTAGGGGCTAGTCCACCACACCCTGTACAGGGCATATCAACTTTTAAGCATTGAGCACCACAGCCGCTTCTAGTTGCCATTCCCATGCAGAGTATACCTTGTTCCATTAGGCATTTTTCTGGTTCAGGCGCTTTTTCGTAGACGCGGTAGATTTTGTCGATTTTCTTGTTTTCACGTTTTCTGGGGCATTCGTCGCAAACTGCTTTGAGTGGAGCGAGCACCGAACCTTTTGGGGGTAATTTATTGCTTGCAATGGCGTCAACTGCCGCCGCGATTAGTTTAACTGGAGGTGGGCAACCTGGAAGGAAATAGTCAACGTCGACTGTTTGAGCTAGGGTTTTTACGGTGTCATAGAACTCTGGAATTTTCAAGGTGCCTTCCTTGACTTGAGTTTGGGTTTTAGGTGTAACTGCTTGTGGGTTAACGTTTGATTTGTCTTTTATGTAAACTTGATCAAAAATTTCTTTTTTATTATTCAAGTTTGCTAAGCCTGGAACGCTGCCTTCGTGGGCGCATGAACCGAATGCAACCAAGGTTTTGGATTTTGCTCGTAGAACTTTTGCCATGTGTTCTTGCTCTGAGTTGCGTATCGAGCCGTTGAAGAAGGTTATGTCTATGTGTTTGTCTGGTAGCGCTTCAACGTCTTTGTATTTTACATCGATGGCTACAGGCCAGAAAACTATGTCGGCGAGTTTTACCACGTCTAGGATTTTCTCGTTTAAGTCTAAGACGGCAATTTCGCAGCCGCCGCAGCTTGCAGCCCAGTAGAAGGCTATTTTTAGTTTGTTTTGGCTCATGGTTTGTTTGTTCCTTGATTTATTTGTTTTAGCAGGTTTGATGCATTTACTCGAAGTTCGCTGAAGGCTAACTCTTCAGACGTCATACCCATGGCTAACCCCAGTAGTTGTGGGTAGTGAAGTATTGGGATTCCATAGGTTTCATTAAATAGTTTCTCTATGCGCAACTCGTTTGTATCGTACATTATATGGCAAAACGGACAGATCGTGATTAATGCTTGCGCCTCAACTTGTTTTATATGACTTAGTTTGTCTTTTGCCAATGCTAATGCCACTTTGTCGCTCACGCCAACGCTTGGTGCTCCACAACATTCTGTTTCGTCAATGTAGTCTAGGCAGGTGGCTCCTGTTGCTTCGATGAGCATTTTAAGCGTTTGTGGGTCTTCCGGGTCGTCAAAGCCTATATATTCTTTAGGTCTTAGAATATGGCATCCGTTGTGTTCAGCGACTTTGAGGTTTGTCAGCGGCTTTACGACTGATGCTTTGATTTTTTCTACGCCAACATCTTCCTTGAGTAGTTGCAGCAGATGCTTGGTTTCGATGGTTCCCTTGAATTCTAATCCTATTTCTTTGAGGTGAGCATTGATTTCTTCTCTTTGGGCTTTGTCGGCTTTGAGGATTTTGTTTACTTTCTTTAAGCGTTCCTGCACAACCTGGGCAAAGCGTCAGGATGTTTAAGCCTTGTTGCTCGGCTAACGCCAAGTTTTTCGCCGCCAAAATAAGCATGGTTTCGTGACTAACTGGGTCTAACGGTAACCCACAACAGTTGAACTCTGGCATTTCAACTAGTTCAACACCGAGTTTTGCAAGGACTTTACGCGCGGAAATCTCATATCCGGAAACGCGGTAGGGAACTGCGCACCCCAAGAAAATGAGGTATTTATTGCCCACTTGGTTTTCCTCCTTGGGGTTTTTGGATTTTTTCGATGAATTTTACGCCCTTGAGAGTTTTTTTGACGTTCTCAGGGTTGCCTTTTGGCAGGGGTGGGAGCCCTTGAGATTCACGTTTCTTTATCCTTAACTCTGGAATTTTGTAAGCGTAACCTGATTCAAGAAGGCTTAAGGCTTGGTCTTTGAAAACCTGCGGGAAGCAACCTTTTTCTGCAGCTAAATTGCGGAAAACCCGAATGACAGCCGCTACTTCAACATCTTGTGGACACCGATCGGTGCATGTGAAGCATGCTGCGCAGAGCCATAGCGTGTCGCTGTTTAATACACGGTCTTTTAGGCCGAGTTGTGCCATGTGTATGAGCGTTCGCGGTCGGTAACTGTCACTGAAACGTGCAACTGGGCAATCCGATGTGCATGTTCCGCACTGGAAACATTTCAGAATCTTTTCGCTTCCATGAATCTTTTGAAGTTCATACTTGAATTTAGGATCAAGTTCGGAAGCTTTTACGGGTTGTTCCCTGTTTTGGGTTGGAGTTGATGCTGCCTCAGTCATGAATTTTAACCTTGACAGTTAATTTTTGGCACTAAGGTGCTTTTACTCAAGAAAGTTAATGTCCAATAGATAAAGTTTCAGCCAAACCAGCATTATTTCTTCCCTGTTTCTATTCGGGAAACAAAGGTTCAGTATGGACTCATGATGTTTTCTTTAGACACTTTTGAACGCGTAGAAGAACAAAAACAGCCTTTTTTTAAGGAAACAGTCTGTTGTGTTCT
The DNA here is from genome assembly GCA_963739495.1 of Candidatus Bathyarchaeota archaeon. GTDB lineage: Archaea > Thermoproteota > Bathyarchaeia > Bathyarchaeales > Bathycorpusculaceae > Bathycorpusculum. The sequence continues at coordinate 51,433 of CAVUAM010000012.1, forward strand.
TTCGAAACCTTGTTGGATATTGATTTTACCTGGGTGATTGTTGGATACTTCCAGACCATTTCTCATAATTTATCGCTGATTTTTCCTTTGTTGGTATAAAGAAACAACGACTTCATAGCTTATCTAAAGCAACCAGTTTTTGACCGCTAAAAAATGAGAGAAAAAATGTAATTTGTCAATAAATAACTGCCATCGTTTTAAAAGTGAAAATAAAAATTAACAAGAAATAGTTTTTCTCATTATATTTAGTTGTGGCTGTCTATCGTTTATCAGCTTTTTATTTGTTTCATTCTTAATAGAGAAATAAAGAGGCACATGAAAAGTTAGTTGCCAAACATGTACATTGTGTTTAGTCAAGAAACGAGACTGTGTAAAAAATCAAACGAATGGTTGAATGCTTCTAAAATAAACCAATACTCTTCTTTGATGTTACTTTCAGTTATTTTATTTTTTAACAAGCGCCTTAATCAAAGCCTCGACTCCGAGGATGTTTAGAGCTCGCCTCAAATTATAAGACACCAAAAGCAGCCCAACCTCTCCACTGACTTTTTTGAGACCTTTAAGCAATAAATAGGGAGCTCCAAACGCCCTTTTAAGTGTCCCAAACGTATGCTCAACCACCTTTTTACGCTCATCCATAACCTCAGGATGTAACTTCATACGCAGTTTCAAGTCATCGACAACTTTCTCATGAACCCAACGCCAAATAACACGCCCCTTTTTATTGCTTGTACACTTAGTCATAAAAAACTCACAAGAAGAGCAAACACCCTTTCGGCACATGTAGACTCGCCTGTCCATATCTTCCCGAAATGAATTGCAGAGAAACCAAAGATGCTGTCCGGCGGGACAAACATACGTATCACTATCCCAATCATAGAGGAATTTATCAGCGGTAAACTCTGGAAATATAATGCTGCCGCCGCTTCCTGAATGTTTCACTGCAACGTATGGCGTAACTCCATTATCGACACACTGCTTGATTTGCTCAAAATCAAAATATCCCTTATCAGAAATGCAATCAATCTGCTCAACATCAAGTGTTTCTTTTGCTGCTATGGCTACGTTGCTGAGCTGGTTGAGATCTGAGGCACTGTTAGTTACCAAATAGTTGACGATCAAATGGTTTTTAGAATCCACAGCTGCTTGCATGTTGTAGCATGATTCTACTCTGCCATGATTAATCATCTGCCGACAATCAGGATCCGTTAAGGCCATCTCTTTTTGACCGCTCTTTTGCATTCTATCAAGAATCTCTTCAGATTTCTCTTTCTTTTCAAGCAAAGCAGCAAGCTTGTCTACTTCAAAGGCTTGGACCTCTTGGACAACTTCACTAGTGGCTTGTTGCTCATCATATGATTCCTGCTTATCAGCAGCATCCAACTCTTCGAGGTAGTGTTTTACTGATTTTTCCATGACTTTAATTCTTTTTGCGAGCGCTCTTTGGGTGTAGGCTTTGTCGTTGGCGTTAACGGCATGTAGTTTGGTGCCGTCTACCGCTACTTGTTTTGCTCCATAAAGGCTGAGATCTTTTAGAAAAGCCACAAATTCTTTGAATAAGTTGCCTATGGCTAATGGGTTATCTTTTCTAAAATCCGCTATAGTTTTAAAGTCAGGCGCTAAACCTTTGAGAAGCCATATGGCTTCAATGTTGGTTTTGCATTCACGTTCTAGTTTTCTGCTGGATCGGATATGGTTTAGGCCTCCGTAGAGGTAGAGTTTGCAGAGATCTTTAGGGTTGTATGATGGTCTTCCAAGCTCTTGGGGCGTTGAGTGGGTGAAGTCTAGCTTTTCCATGTCAAGTGTGTTTACGTATGCATCTATGAACCTGACGGGATTATCCGTTTGTACGTATTCTTCTATGGTTTTTGGCAATAGGAACGTTTGGTTTCTAGATGTGCCTTCGATGTAGCTGTCGGTTTCGTTCATTGTCGGCTCACTTGGTTGGTCTTTGTTTGTTATGGCGATGGGTCTAGATTTAAGGTTAACGGCACACTAGGTTCAGTTAGAGCAGACTTTTCACACAGTCTCAAACCTTGACTAAAATAGCCGCTTGTTAGTCAAGAAACTTTGACAACAAATCTTTTAACCACAAAGTATGCCCAAATAAAATGGTGAAGTAAATGCACAAAATTGCTGCCCTGCTGCTCTTTTCCGTCATAACAGGGATGCCCATATCGCTTGTTTTGAATTCAAGAGTGACAGCGCTTCCATCACCCCTTCTAGTTGCCGCCGCAATACTATGTTTGGTCGCGGTTTTTGGAGCAATCATGTCACTACTACTTAGAAAACGGGGAAGAAATAAAAGCCATTAGGGCAAGTTATTCTTTACATTGCCTAAGACTGCGAAGTTCTTCAAACTTCTTATTTAAAACAACTTGATCTGGCTGGACGGAATCAACAGCTGAGACCGGCAAGCAAACTGTTACCTTTCCCAGGTAAGGATGCTTGAAGCCCATTTTTTTCGAGGCTTCCTCAGATAAAGCGACAAACAGATTGATTATTTGCCAATTACTAGTATCAAGTTCTGCACTTTCTACTTCGCCGAGCACAAAATTGTCATACGTTACAGCTTTTTTCCAAAATAATCTTGTAATTTCAACCATTGAAAAAACCTTCAAATAGTAATACCAAGCGCTTCTTTATATCTGTTTTTTAGAGCAACCTTAAGAGAAGTCTTTTTACATTCCAAGCACATTAGTTAACTGGTGTTTTATTTGTCAACTTCTAAAAATCAACCTGGCCTCAAACCTCTTACTTCTGAAGAAGAACAAGTCATAGTTAACAAAGGAACTGAAATGCCCTTCACAGGCAAATATTACGCTTTCTGGGAAAAAGGCACCTATGTCTGCAAACGCTGCGGCGCTAAACTTTACCGTTCCGAGAACAAATTTGAAGCAAACTGTGGCTGGCCAAGCTTCGATGACGAAATCCCAGGCGCTGTAAAAAGGCTACCCGATCCTGATGGCCAGCGAACGGAGATTCAATGCACCAACTGCGGCGCCCATCTTGGACATGTCTTTACTGGCGAGCATTTCACAAAAAAGGACACAAGGCACTGCGTTAACTCGATGTCTATGGAGTTTATTCCAGACAAAACCCCATAGCTAGACGCGAAAGAGTTATAGACGACTTAAGGCAAGTGGCAGTTAGCAGGCGGTTCGACTTTGGCTGACATCTTCGGCGTCCAAATTCCACTTTCAACGATATTTGACATACTGATAATTGCGATAGTTGCAATTACCCTCGAACGGTTAATCAGCCGCTACCTATCAAGGTTTGCAAAACGCATCAAGCTAGAACCTAGCGCCAGCAACAACCTTGTCTTAACGTTCCGAATTCTAATTCTGATTTTTGCTGTGCTGGCTGTAAGCAGTTTGGGGGGAGTACAGGCAGAATGGCTTTTGTCCGTGTCAGCAATAGGTGGTGCCGCGTTGGGGTTTGCCTCACAGAAAACCATCGGCAACTTCTTAGCCGGACTTTTTCTTTTAGTTGCTAAACCCTTCAAAGTCGGTGATTACGTAAAGCTCGGCACGGTTGAAGGGATAGTTCAAGAAATTACCATAAACTATGCTAAAATCTTAACTTCGGGAAACAACACAGTTTCAGTTAGCAACCTGCAAATTCTAGACAGAGACATAACCAATTACCTCTTTGAGAGCACAAAAAACCGCAATCTGTACTGCTACACGTTTGAAGCTGGCTTTGACCATAGCATTCCATCAGAAAAAATAAATCAGTTGTTCAACCAAATTTTTGATACTTACTCACAGATCCTGCCTAGAAGGCCAAGCTGCATGCTTATCCGCTCAGGTGCCTTTGACAGGGTTTTTTTGGTTTATCTTTACGTTGACAAACCTCAAGATATCTTTGTATTGAGACCAAAAATTGCTGATGAAGTCTTCCAGCGTTGGGACGAGGAAAGAGCTAAGCTTAACAAAAAACCATAAACAATCCAACCATTATGTGTTATGATTATGCCTGACAAACAAGAAAAACTCGTTGCTAAAGCCACAAACATTCAAGAGTTAATTGATTACCAGGAAGGTTCAGTTGTTAGCCGCACAATCATCGACAAGAAAACAGGAACGGTAACGCTGTTTGCGTTTGACGAAAACCAAGGCTTAAGCGAGCACACGGCGCCCTATGACGCGATGGTTTATGTGGTTGAAGGTGAAGTCCAAGTCACCATAGCAGGCAAATCCATAAGTCTAAAGCAGGGCGAAGTTACGATAATGCCGGCAAACCAGCCGCACGCCCTCACTGCAAAGTCAAAGTTCAAAATGCTTCTAACGATGATAAAATCCTAAAGCTTCAATCCCCACATATCCCTAAAACAGTATTCTTCAAGAGGTTTTTTCGGTGGCACTGAAGGCGTTTCTGCAGAATGCCCTATTATGATGAAGGCTTCAGGCTCCACTGTCTCTGGAATCCCCAAAACTTTTCGTACGATTTCTTTACAGAATCCGGGTGCACAAAACCAACAAGCTCCCAAACCCAAGGCATGAGCAGTTAAAAGTAGGTTCTGCATTGCAGCACCTAAACTCTGTTGAGCCAAATCACGTTCCAACATCTGTCGTTTCTGATCTGGGAACTTTCTTAGCCCATTCATTGAAATGCATGCGAGAATAAGAGCTGGTGCATTAGCGAATCGGTCGACTCGTTCTTGTCTCATTTTAACCTCAACTTTACTCCGTCTTTTTCCATCGTCGACCCAGGCATCTGCCATAGCCTCTGCCAATTCTCGCTTGACTGAAGGATTCTCCAAAATGATGAAGCTCCATGGTTGAGAGTTATGTGCTGAAGGCGCCCAGCCAGCAGCCACCAAAACCTCAAGAACAAAGTGTCTCGGCACTATTTGAGAAGTATTTTCTTACGCTTCGGCGTTTTTTGACGATATCGTTAAGCGACATAGCCTCTTTTATGTTAGTTTATGTTTTTATCTTTATATTCTAAGTCGGCTATAAGCAATGAGTTCTGGCAATTGTATACTTTGGGATGCTAAAGTGTTCACATTGTCTTTCTGAAACCTAAAACCGCGGCTATCTGTTGGTACTGTTTTGCTAAACTAGAAAATGCCGCTAACCTGATGAAACAGAATCTTGTAAATTGACAGTAGCATCTTTCAGAAGAAACAAATTTTATTTACAAGACAAGAAACCTGATCAAGTTCTATTTGGCTCTAGAATGACCTTGAGCGATGCGCCTGCTTCAGCCATAAGTCGGAAGCCTTCTTGTGCTTCGCGCAGACTTAGCCTATGTGTAATCATGTCTTTAACGTTAAATCGCCCAGTTTTCAAGTACCGCAGCGAATCTTCAAGGTCGTTTGGTGCTGCGCCATAACTTGTCCGCATAGTGATTTCTTTTCTCCAGAACTGGTTGATGGGAACAGGCAGCTTCACGGTTGGATCAGGCACAGCAAAGAATAAGATTGTTCCGCCGTTGTCTACGCAATCCAATGCTGACATGGCGGCTGGGGTTGCGCCCGTACATACGATAACTTGGTCAGCCAAGTTCCCATCGTTGACCTCTTTTAGTTTCTGGGGCAAGTTGTCTTTAGCGTTTAAGGCATGGTTTGCGCCGAATTTTTTGGCGAGCTCCAGCCGGTACGGGTTAATGTCAGCCACAAAAATGTTTTGGAGGCCTTTGAACTTGGCAAGCTGCGCATGCAGAATACCAGAGATGCCGCTCCCTATTATTAGGAGGCTATCGTTTTTTTGGAGGTTTGCTAGTCGTTGACCACGGGACACGCAAGCAAGCGGCTCGATGAATGTGCCTTCTTCAAAGCTCATGCCTTCCGGGAGTTTGTAGATGCCGTATTGGACGTTGATTTTTGGGACTTGAACGTACTGTGCGAAGCCGCCGGGGTAATAGTTGGTTGTGTGCAGAGTATGGCACGCTGTGTGGCTGCCGCGTTGGCAATAGCGGCATTGGTTGCATGGAACATGATGGGAAACGAAGACGCGGTCTCCCACTTTTACGCCTTTGACTTTATCGCCAACTTTGTCGATGACTCCTGTGGCTTCGTGACCCAGCACACGCGGTGCTTTAGGAATACGGTACCATTCGATAACGTCGCTGCCGCAGATACCGCTCGCCATAACTTTTAGCAGCACCTCTTCTTCGCCGATTCTTAGGAACCGGGATTTCTTCTATTCGAACATCGTGGTTGTTGTAATAGAAAGCGGCAAGCATAACAATCACAGAACGGAAAAAGTTAGGCTTTGCCTGCAACAATCTGGTTGTACAAGTCGTCGGCTTCTTGGGCGGTGTAGCCTTCATGGATTATGGCGCGGATAGCTCTAATGGAGGCAACAGGATACGCGGTTTGCCAGATGTTACGTCCCAAGTTGACGCCTATAGCACCTTTCTGGATGCCGTCATATACGAAATCGAAGACTTCACTCTGGGTTTCGGTTTTGGGGCCTCCCGCAATGACTATGGGAACCGGGCAGCCATCCACAACTTTCTCAAAATGCTCCTTACAATAGTAAGTTTTAACGACGCGAGCACCAATTTCCGCCGTGATACGGGCGGCTAAGGCTAAGTAACGGGCTTCTCGTTTTTCAAGTTCCTTACCAACTGCGCAAACTGCCATGACAGGTACGCCGTATTCTTCGCATTCGTCCACGAGTTTAGCCAGGTTGCCTAGGCTTTTGTTTTCGTATTTAGTCCCGACAAACACTGACATGGAGACTGCCGAAGCATTCAGCCTCAGGATTTCTTCTATGGAAGTTACTACGCTTTCGTTGGCTAAGTCTTCGCCGACTACCGATACAGCGCCTGAAACCCGCATGATGATGGGTTTCTCGATTGCTGGATCGATGCAGTTGCGCAAGACGCCGCGGGTAAGCATAAGGCCGTCGGCATATTGGATAATTGGCTTTATTGTTTCGCCAGGGTGCTCAAGGCTATGTGTTGGTCCTTGGAAGTAGCCGTGGTCTATTGGCAAAAACAATGCTTTGCCATCTTTCTGGATGAGTCTGCTTAAACGGTTTTTCATTCCCCACTCCATAATGATTTCTCCGTTGGATGTTTTGGTTTAAGAATTAAATAACTTTATGCTTTTAATTATCTCTAAAGAAGTAGCTGTTTTATCTTCCTTTTTTCTGCAAGACGGTTTTAGGATTAAGTAGCCTTTTTCTATCAGCCAATGGTGAAATTGCCAAGCAGTACATAGGCAGGTAGCGCCTCATTTTTGCCGAGTCTTCTCATAAGGTGGCGAACCCTCTATCTGCTAGTTTAACTCAACTTCCACTGGGCAACTGACATCACTGCAGAACTCTGCGTCTGTATTCAACGTAGCCTTCAAGAACCATATTTCATAAGTGCCTAACTTTTTCTTTAGAGATATTAAGTCTTTGCAGATAAACACCGACACCGTAGAAGAGAAGTTGTTGCCGCTGCTATTACTGCAACTCGTTCTCTGCAAACTAGTTGCAACAATCAACCTATTAGGAGCGTGTCTTCACCTGCAAGAATCCTCTTCTTTCAACACCAACGTTAAGTTAACTTTTTTAATCTATAAAGACTCAAGCCTTGTATGCCCAAATACTACCTGTTAGGCGGAGAAAATACCCATAAAAGAGATGCTCAAGAGGTAAACCAAAGAGCCTTCAACGATGCAGGCGGTTCACCGAATGTTCTTGTGTTTTCTTGGGCAAGAGCATCGTTTGATAAAACTTATCCTAAAAGTAAACTTCTTTTTAATTACTTTAGAAGCTTAGGTGCAACCACAGTAAACACCGTGGATTACTCTTGTTCATGTTCGGAAATTAAAGAAAAAATCAGCGGGTCAGACCTTGTCTATTTAACGGGCGGAGTGCCGAGCGTTTTAGTCGAGCGCCTAAAAAAATCCGGAATCAGCAGCTTACTTGAAGAGTTTGGAGGGGTTATTGTCGGACGAAGTGCTGGTGCATTAGCACTTTGCAGAAAATGCATAATAACCTACAGAAGCAATTGTGCAGTCAAAGTTATTGATGGGCTGGGACTGGTAGATTTAACACTTAAAGCTCACTACAAGAGGGGAGGATGAAAAGTTAAGAGAGTTATCGGAAACCCAGGACATATTTGCTGTACCAAAAGGTTCAGCTCTTATTTGCAACAACGGTGATTTGTCATTTATAAACAAAGTATATTTATTCCACAAAGGCGAGAGTCAAGTTTTCAGTTAAAAAAGCTGGTAAATGTCAGTTTTGATTTTCTCGACGAATTATTTTTTCCTCAATGATCTTGCTAGCCAGAGACCCTATAACAACTCGCAAAGACAAGCTCCAACAGCACTGCACCGAAAACAAATAAGCGGAATCTTAAAGATAGGCTCCGAATGCAGAACAGTTGTTGAAGGAGTCATAAACAGCCGCCAAGTAGGCTGACTAAGAAAAATCCTACAAAAACCGCTCCCACAGCTTGAATAGCAAACAGCAAAATACGTAGTTGTTCCATCGGTTATCTCCAAACAAAACCTCTCATCAAACAATTATCAATTATTGGTATCTAACGCTAATTATACTGCGAAACTTTAATTTCAGTGCCCAATAAACCGAAATATAATATACAAAACTAAACGATTGATTTACAGCAGAGAGTGATTTTATATGGAACAGCGACAAATCGGTTACCCCATTAAAAATTGGCATATTGACAGTAGCCCTCTGCATATTTCCTATTCAACTTGCACGCTATATTTACTCTTGAATGGGTTGGCGAATGGGACCGACATCCAGGCGGAGGAGCTATTCATTCTGGATTTTTTTAGACCGATGTAACAGAGGAGTTTTTAGGAGTTATTTTCAGATTTATAGGCAGCATAATTGCCGATCGGCAGTTGCCTATTACTCCTCGAAAGGCTTACCGTTACTCAAAAGGATATAAGATTCTGAGGGTCATATTGATCTTTGAGGCTTTTACTGGGTACGTTTTTGCCATCGGCTTATTTCGAAGTGGCTGGGTTGATGGGAACTTCGATTAGGATTTGTTCAATATTTGGCATGGACTAATCCCTGCCATAGCGGAATCCCAGTTCCCACAGTTCATTGCTCATATTGGCCCAAAACTCAATCCAAACAAGTTGACAAGACTGCGATAAAATGGGCATTAATTTCAGGCATGTTTTACGTTTTAGTCGTTTTGGCTACATAATAGCGGGATCATGGATGAGAGTAATCATAGGAAAAGGTATGGCAATACTTAACCAACTACCCACAGCACATAATAAGTTTCATTATAACCTTGTTTGGGTTACTTTCTTAACAATATTCGCAGGATACTTCACTTGGAAATCTCGCAGAAGTTCAAAAAATTCAAGGGCTAGACCTAGGAGCTACCGGATCCATCATGCTGCACTTGGATTATATTTCTTATGGAATTACTTAACGTGGATTTTCTTCGGAGGAGAGTTTGGAGCGATTGGTACGCATGGATACTTGGTCACAACTTGGATTTTGGATACTGTCACTTCCATTAGTGGGCTTGCCCCTGCTCTTCTACCGAAAGCCCGTAAAACAAATCACAGATACAGAAAACAAGAATGCATAACACTTAAGGCTCTATTCGCCTCTTGTGTCATTTCTGTTACATTCCGCTTTTGGCCTGTACTCAACTTTTTTATGCCGTTCTTTATAATGCCGCTCGCATTCTTTAATGCGTACAAGCATCCACTCGTTTTCTTCGTAAACGCATCCGCAAAGCAATGTCTTAGTAGTCAAGAATCTTTGCACTTCAAACAGACTAACAAAATCAGTATAGACAACCTTACTCATAACAATTTCGTCAAACAAAACCGAAAACAAGCTTTTTGACAAATGCAAGGCTGATATTTAAAAGGATAACATTTTAGAGTGTGAAACGTTACTTCTTTGCTTGTAGTGTCGAAATATGAGCGTTATGAGTAGAAAAAATAAAAATACACAACTTGAAAAACAAAAGAAAGAACAACGTGAAAAAGAAGCAAAAAAGAAAGCGATGTTAAATCAACTTCCGCCAAAAGGAAAAAAGAAGTAATCTTTTAACTTTAGCTGACTACCAATCGTCCCGTTTGCTTATTTGCTCTTTCTTTATTGTTTTTTCAATTTCTTTATAAACAGTTTTCTCTGGTTCATCTCCAGTTTAACCAAGGTTTGTTGTCGGGCATTCAGCTTTGAAGTCTTTCAAACTTTACACCGTTGCGGTTTGAATATTCAGAGTCAGCATTCATGTAAATATCACTAAAATCCTTTCTCACCGTGAAAGTCCTTCTTATGGGTCTTAAATATTTCTTCGCGCCATTTGTTTTCCCAGCTTGCCCAGCCAGTTTTTACAAGTCCCTCCCTCAACTGAGGTTTTTCGGCAATCCATTCTAGGAATTTCCAAAAACGCCTTTTGTCCTGAAGAATTTCCTCCGGAACGCCTTTTTCAGCACACCATCTCATGTAGGCTTTTTCGACAAGAGACTGAAGTTCTCCTGTGGATTCAACTTTTTGAACTCTGAATCCTTGACTCTGAAGGTAGGTTGCCAAGCTAGAGAGAACATATTCTGAGCCAACCCTAAAACATGTTTCCTGGTCAGGCTGCATTACTGTAATTATCTCGTTGGCGATTTTTACCGCGTCTTCCAAGTATTTCTTGTTTTGGAAGTTTGGAGACTGAAACGATGCGGTGGGGATTCTGCGTTCCAGAAGCATTGGATGTGGTGGCTTAAGGGCGCCAACGACCACGCCAAGTAAAAGGTCGCTCCATCCTGAAGCATCTACAAGAATGGTTTTGTCAGGGAGAAAACAATCCAGCGCCAAATTCTATCACTCAAGGTTTAGGGATATAGACGGGTTGGTTTTTCTATCTTTTGCTTAATAATGGAGCAATTTTAGGAGAGAGCAACAGAAAAGATTGACCTAAAGGGAAAAATGTAAAACTCTTTCTTAGTTCCTGCAGGGTTTAACAATCTTTTCAGAAACAAACGATATGAGGGTAGTAGCTTGTGAAAGATTCGAACTCTTATCTAAAACCAATTTTCCTCGAGATTTCACGTTTTTTGCCATTTTAACTATCCTGTTGACGGAAATAATCACATTTTAGCCTCAAAAACGCGTATATTATTTGAGCTATACACATTAATCTTATAAACGAGTTCTTTTAATAGAATCATGCATGGCAAGTATATCTCGAAGAAAAAGAATTATGCTTCTACCATTTATTTCCATACTCGCAACTATTGGCTGGATCTTTGCCTATTTTGGGGGGGTTAACTTCCATACAAATCATCAGGGATTTTTGACAGCAAACGAAAAAATAGTCAGGCTTCAAAAACAGTTGGAGAACGCAATAGTTGAAGAGCGGCAAGGAATCATTCTTGGTTTTCTTGGTGTCTGTGCTCTTATGCCATTCATACTTTACGGTAGCTTTCCTTCCTGGGCTTACGTTTCTGCCGGAATTTTTGCCATTTTAGGCTATGCAACTATGGCTCATGGAAACAAACGCAAGGTGATGATAAAAGAGCAACTTTGCAGCATGAGCAATATGACTTTACGATAGCGCTGAGAGTTTTGAGGTTAGCTTTATTTTTAGATAGCTCTAAGTATTTTTACTTCTCGTGGCGGCATAATGTTTCGCTAAAATCCTTCTCAACGCTCTTCCATGAAATGTCAATGCGCCTAACTGGAATTTTCGCGATAGTTTTGCCGACAAAATTTCTGAGTTATAGTTGTTCTAGGTAAAAATTTCAGGGTGAGCAACAACTTCTGTTTTGACTTTGCCAAAAGCAAGCTTTGCGGATAATAATCAGTGGGTCAAAAGAAGAAGAAGATTGAAAATTTTTCGCTTCTTCTTCTCGTTAACTATGCATTTTGGAAACACATTGCAAAGTAATCAGTAAAAAAGTTCTTCAAACAAGAGAAGTAGTAGTCTAGTTGAAATTTGTGGCATCGACTACTACTTCCAAATCTCAATCACAGTGCTGAAGTGTGGCATTTCTAAGTCTGAAAGAAAAAAAAATTGTACTCTGTGAAATAAACACTATTTTTTTTTCTTTCATTCAATGAATTGTCAAGTTTGTTCTAACAGATGCTAATTATTTCCAGGTTTGCGGTGTAGGTGGTTCATCACCAAAACCTTCACAACTTAATCGACCATGCCCAACTAGAACAAATTCAACTGACACAGTTAACCGCTGTTCTTGAGCATTAGACGATCAAGAAATTTACTGAAGTCAAAGTCCAAAAAAATGAATTCACGCCAGGGAAATGGTAGCCCGTGAGAGATTCGAACTCTCGTCGTCGGGTCCAAAGCCCGATATGCTTGACCACTACACCAACGGGCTGCACGGTTTCAATTAGCACTTGTTTTATTTATTCCTAGAGGTTTAATGGATGTCTTTTTTCTTTATAAGGATTCTCACTTGAACACAATGAAACCTTTTGGTGATGGAGTTGAAATGTATGAAGCAATCTTACGGTTCCCTCCGGGCGCAGTTTTGTGTTTTTTTACACTTTTCTACATCATTTTCCATGAGTAGATTTTAGGTATGTTGAGTAATTCTAGGCCATTGTGTGCAATAAGTTTAATAAACCACAAATCTTAAATATTAGAGACGTTCATCAGCTTAGTTTGCGCGGGCCGAATGTACTATTTTCTAGCCAGATTGGCCTATGGTGACGGTTCTACGCACGTTAAAATCGAGGTAGAGAGATTGAGTAAAAAAGAAACACCACCACGCACAACACAGCGCTTGGTTGACAAGTGCCCAGAGTGCGGTAGCGAGAATTTAGTTCACGATTATGATACAGGAGAAACCGTATGTGGCGACTGCGGATTAGTCGTCTACGAACAAATGATGGACAAAGGACCAGAATGGCGCGCGTTCACCCAAGAAGAAAAAGCTTCCAGAAGCCGTGTCGGTGTCCCAACATCCTACTCTGTTCATGACAAAGGCTTATCAACGGCAATTAGCCAAGTAGACCGCGACGCGTTTGGACGCAAACTACCCTTATCCACCAGGTTACAGATGTGGCGTCTACGCAAATGGCAAATACGCTCGCGTGTCCACTCATCCATCGACCGAAACCTTGCGCAAGCCATGGCTGAACTTGACCGTTTATCTGACAAAGTCTACATTCCACCGCCAATCAAAGAAAAAGCCGCCGTCGTCTACCGTAAGGCACTTGACAAAGGCTTAGTCAGAGGAAGATCAATCGCCGCCATTGCTGCAGCTGCCCTTTATGCTGCATGCCGCGGAAGCGGAACCCCACGAACACTGCGGGAAATCGCTGAAGCCAGCTTAGTCGACAAGAAAGATGTCGCACGATGCTACAGGCTCCTGCTACGTGAACTCGATGTCCATATGCCCATCGCTGACCCATTAACCTACGTCTCAAAAATCGCAGAGAAAACAGGAATCTCAGGCAAAACCCAAGGAGCAGCCATCCAAATTCTCCGCGAGGCAAGACGGAAACGTGCTGCGGCTGGAAAAGACCCAATGGGTCTAGCTGCTGCCGCCCTCTACATTGCATGCCTACAAAACAACGAGAAGAAAACCCAAAAAGACATCGCTGAAGCCGCTGGCGTAACCGAAGTAACCGTACGCAACCGCTACAAAACACTCAAAAAACAACTAAATCTTGAATTGCCTGATTAAGGCTTTTTTCTTTACTCAAATAAAACTCAAGTTTCTTCTTTTTCGTCTTCTTTTTCAAGTTCCATAACAACTATGCCAAGGTAGCCGCAGTTTTCACAGTAGTATTCTTTAGGTGTTAGCCACATCGAGAGGCTATTTGACAATGCGATTTTTGGGCTGGCGCATCTCGGACAGAAAATTTTGGTTGGTTTACGATGTTTGATGTTTTTGAAGACGTCGCGGATGCCGTCTGTCTCTTTCATAAGTAAACATTCCCTTGCTTCCCGATCTGCGGGTTATTGTAGTTCGATGTTTTCTTGCGGATAACCCATCTTCACAAGGAATTCGCGTACTCGGTCTCGGTGGTCGCCTTGAAGCATGATTTGCCCGTTTTTGCTGGTTCCGCCGCATGCGCAGTATGTTTTGAGTTTTTGGGCAATGCTGGTTAAATTCGAGTTTTTATCATCCATACCATCAATGATGGTGGTTGCTTTACCAAATTTCCGGGTTTCAAGACGAATACGAATGCGTTGTTGTTCTTTCTCTATTTCTCCACAAACGCAAAGATCCTTTGGTAGTCCGCATGTTGAACAAACTTCAGCCATGACACTCGACAAAGAAATTATCAACAGCCGTATATAAAAGTTTCAAACCTTCAAAGAAGATTTTGCTAGATTGAACTGATTGTTTTCTCTTTCGTTTGTGGCGGAAACACTCTATCATAACAACTTCAACATTCTCTACTGATTGCTTTTTGCCCCCTAATGAGCCAGAAGTTGTTTCCTGAGCTTTTTAGTTACCTTCTAAACGTTATGAAAGCATTCGCGTTTTTTGTCGCTTCCTTAAAATACTAAGTGCAATCATATTTTTAATAGAAGAAGAACTTTTTTTAGGGAACAATAATGAAGACTGAACGTGGAGTAAAAACTGTCTTTACCTGTTACCGACTGTTCTAGTTGAGTTTGAATCAGAACTTGATGGTGAATAATAAATCATGACTTCAACACTGAAAAGATGCTGGAACGTTGATAAACCGCTGTACATCAGATACCACGATGAAGAATGGGGCGTCCCAGTACATGACGACCAAAAGTTGTTCGAGTTTTTGGTTCTAGATGGTTTTCAGGCTGGGTTGTCATGGTGGCTGATTTTGGAGAGGCGAGAAGCATTTAGGATAGCGTTTGACGGCTTTGATGCTACAAAAGTTGCACAATACACCGCCAAAGACGTTGAGCGTTTAATGAAAGCGGCCGGCGTTATCAAGAATCGAGCCAAAATTTCTGCGACAATAACTAACGCGCAGCAATTTCTCAAAGTTCAAAAAGAATTTGGCTCTTTTGACAAATTCATTTGGCAGTTCGTAAATGGACAGACAATTCAAAATGCTTTTAAGGATTTTTCGGAAATGCAAGCCGAGACAGATCAGTCAAGAGCGATGAGCCGAGAACTCAAAGCGAGGGGCTTCAAGTTTGTGGGACCCACAATATGCTATGCTTTCATGCAGGCTGCGGGACTTGTGAACGACCATTTAGTAAACTGCTTTCGATATGCCCAACTTCAAGGCTTGATTTGAGATTTGTTTTGTTTGTTAAAGTAGTTGAACAGAGATAATTCGTCATTTGTTATGGCTGCTTGGCGAAGCTTGTTGAGGCAGTTTTGGTATTGTTTTTCTGGAAGCTTTGAGGACTTTATGAGTTCTTGATTTGCACTGGTAAAATGATAGGTTTCTTTGAAAAGCCTTCCTTTTTTAAGGGCATTACGCATTCGTTTGAATCTGTTGAGTGGCTCGCAATCTTGAGTTTGCATACCAAACGCAGTTTTTGGAAAGAGTCGGCAGCCTTCAGGTCGGATTTCGTAAATAGAGCAGGACTTATCTAATTAGAAACGGGCAGGGATTTTGTTGGATGTATTTGTCATATTCTGATTCACTAGCTTCCCATTTCTTACCTAATGATTCAAAAAGGGCTTTTATTTTAGCGTGGACCTTGGGTTGTTCTTGAGGTTTGGCGTTGATTTCTCCTGCAGTCAAAAAATCCTCAAGCGTGCAGCAGACACCACATTTATTGCAGAGAAAAGGCAGATTAATGGACCACCCACCTTTTTTGTCTATGAACTCTAAATGGAGATAAAACGTTTCAACCATAGTTTGTCAACAAATCCACGTCTTCGTCTTTAGCTTTCAACCTTTCGCATTAAAGAAAGAAGAAATATCAAACTATGTTACTGTTATGTTTCCAAAAACTATCAACGGACATAGAATGTTAGTTGCAGCGAATTTAATCATTCACGGGACCATGCGCGAATAGTTGGAACTTCAATTATCATCGAGATATACGCGGTCGTTGATGTGGAGACTGGAGTAGAAATAGTGTTCCATCGACTGAAGTTAAAGAATGAATTGATGTCAAGGAACATGCCTGGTCATCATGTTCAATTATGAGCTAGTCATAGTGTTTTCTTATGTTTCTACCTTTCTTTACGTAACTGTTGAAAATGTAAAACTATCGAGAGAACAAAAATAGAAGAAATTAAGCGGGTGTGGCTTCTCGATTTTCACGGACGACTTTTTTGCCTTGGGGAACGGGGATTTCCTGCAATTGTTTTTCCTGTTTTGCTTGTGGTGGTTCAGGAAGTTTTTGCTGAATGCAGCGAAAGTCAATATCTTCTTCTTTCAGGTTGAGCTCGGCTTTGACGGTGCCGTCGTTTAAGTATTCAATCTTGAAGCCCATCTTCTTTGATAAGCTTAAGGCGCGGTAGTTGTCCTGTAAAATGATGGAGTGGACGCTTTCCATACCCTTTTCCTTTGCGATGTCAAGCACATAATCAACCATTTTTGTTCCTAAGCCTAAGCCTTGCCAGTAATCGCTTACAAGGAATGCGATTTCACCGCTTTTCTCATCAGATTCAATGCTAAGACGGGTTACGCCAAGGATTTTTCTTTTGCCATTTTCAACGATTTCGGCGACTATTGCAATTTCACGGTCATAATCTATGTTACAGTAGCGGACTCGGACTTCGTGTGGTGTGTCTTTTAACATCTGGAAAAAGCGGTAGCGTATTGATTCTTCTGAGAGACTCTGGAACATTTCTAGCCATAGGGGTTCATCTTCAGGTTTTATTGGACGAAGCAATACTTCTTGCCCGTTTTTGAGTAACCAGAGTATTTCGTATTTTTTGGGGTATGGACTAATTACCATATGTTCGTGGGGTTCAAATTTTTTGCAGACTCTGTCTTTGTCAATGACTATGCGGGCGTCAAGAATGGTTGCATCTTTCTCGCTGACAAGTAGCGGGTTAATGTCTATTTCTTTTATCTGTGGGAAATCAACTAGCAGCTGCGAGAACATCAGCACGGTTTCGTCGAGTTTTTTAAGGTCTACTGGAGGAGCGTTTCTCCAGCCTTTGAGCAGACGATAGACTTTGGTTTCTTCCATAATACGGTGTATGAGGGTTGTGTTTAGGGGGGGCAGACCAATTGAGGTGTCCTTGAAAAGTTCCACGCCTACGCCGCCACTACCAAAGAGGATGACTGGGCCAAATACTGGGTCGGTTTTTCCACCGATGATTAGTTCATAGCCCTTTTTCTCAATCATAGGTTGAACGGTGACGCCGATTATTTGGGCATTCGGGTTATAGGCTGTTGCTCTCTGAATCAGCAGTTCAAAGGCACTTCGGACTTCGTCTGGAGAATTAACGTTCAGAATTACTCCACCTGCATCGCTTTTGTGAACGATTTGCGGTGATAGTATCTTGAGCACCACTGGGAAACCCATTTCCTGCGCGAAGGCAACTGCTTCGTCAACAGTGTTTGCAACCGAGGTTTTTACGACTGGGAAATTGTAGTATTTGAGTATCTTTTTGGCTTCGTCCTCAGTTAGGATTTCACGGTCTTCGAACGCAGCATTGCGAAGGATTGCCATTATTGGGCGTTTAGGTGGGGCAGCATCAACAGGTAACTCTTCAGGGGTTTCGTATAGGAGGTCAATGTTGCGTTGGTAGTCGTACATGTACATGTATGTTCTGACGGCTTGTTCGGGAGTTGAGTATGTCGGGATATTATTTGCGTTAAGAATGGTATTTGCTTCCTGGACGGCGCCATACCCCATAAACGAGGTGAGGATTGTCTTGTTCTGGAAGGTCTTATTGCGTACAAGTTCAACAATATTCTTTGAGATTTCGACCGATTCAGAGACTGCTTGTTGAGTGAAAATAATCAAGATGCCATCGATGTTTTCGTCATTTAAGCAGGCTTCAACCGCAACCTTGTAACGTTCAGACTTGGCATCTCCAAGCACATCGATCGGGTTGCCGTGGCTCCAAAACGGTGGTAAAACAGCGTTAAGAGTATCCATAGTTTTTTGGCTCAGCTTGGCTAATTTGCCACCCTGAGCAATCAACGCATCAGTTGCCATCACGCCAGGCCCACCAGCATTGGTAATTATGGCAAGTCTTGGCCCCTTGGGCAACGGTTGGGTTCCTAAAACCTCCGCCGCATTAAACAAGTCGGCTATTTCGTTGACACGGACTATGCCGGCGCGTTTGAATGCTGCATCGTAGATGCCATCTTCGCCTGAAAGCGAACCCGTATGGGAAGCGGCGGCTTTAGCGCTCTCAGAGAACTTGCCAGATTTAACAACGATGATTGGTTTGGTTCTCGCGAAGTGCCTAGCTGCACTCATGAATTTTCGGGCTTCAGTTATACCCTCTACGTACATTAGGATACTTTTGGTTTTGGGATCTGATCCAAAATAATCAATTAAGTCACCGAAGTCCACATCAATCATGGAACCTACAGAGACAAAGTTACTGAATCCAATATTTTCATGCAAAGCCCAGTCAAGGATTGCCGAGCCTAATGCGCCGCTTTGGGATAGGAAAGCTACGTTGCCGGGTTTGGGCATTTTGTCGAGAAAGGTGGCATTCAGATTGTTTCGGGGACGAATTATACCAATACAGTTGGGACCGATAATTCGGATACCATATTTTTTGGCGACTTCAAGAGTTTTTTCTTCAAGCGCTTTCCCCGCTGGCCCAGTTTCTTTGAAACCTGCTGAAACAATGATTACCCCTTTGACGTTTCCTTTTCCGCATTCCTCCATAACGTCTGGAACAGTTTTGGCTGGAGTTGCAATTATAGCTAAGTCAACGGACTCGGGAATCTGGTCGACTGTCGGGTAGGTTTTAACCCCTAAAATTTCTGGTTTGCGAATATTAACAAAGTAAACTTTTCCAGTATAGCCCATCTGGGTAAAATTTTTAACTATAGCGTAACCGACAGATCCTTCAACGTCGCTTGCCCCAATGATGGCTACGTTTTGAGGATTGAAGATCTTGTCAAGGTTTGTAGTGACCATAATTTAACCTCTGCTTAGGGTCGTATAATGCCATAAATTAAAGGTTACTGTTCCAGAATCAATATTTTCCACTATAAGATACGGCTTAAAGGTTAAAAAGTTCTTGTTTCCAGAGGCACCAAGTATTTTTGAACGGATAACTATTGAAAATACTTTTTAATTTCATCCAGCGACAAAACAGCAACGCCTGCTGCAGTTAACATTTGCTCTGCCTGCTCAACATTGCTTGGTCGCAGAATCAACGCAACCTTCCCATCTAAATGCACCGCCGAAGAATACGCGTACTCAATGTTTATTCCTCCGTCGCCTAAAATCTTCGTAATTTTTGAGAGCGGGTTTTGTTCCGAAATGAAGGTTGCGGTTACTTCAGTGTTCTTCTTTGATTTGGCAAGATTGAACTCTGCCGCCTCCAAAAGCTTAGCGGTTTTCTGTGGTTCTTCAGTTATCAAACGAACCAGGCCGAATTCACCTGCATCAGCAATCGATAATGCGAAGACCTTGATTTTGTTTTTATCAAGCTGCGACATCGTATCAAAAAGTGACCCAGGATGGTTATCAAGGAATACACTTACTTGCGTTATAGGCAAACCAGACACCTACAACCAGATAGCTTAGGTTGATATTTAACTTTTAAGGGAAAATTGGTTCTCTACCAACCTTTATATTTCCACATGAATAATTCCTTGCTAACTGGTGATAGCGCTTTGCTAAAATGCACCGAAGTGTCGAAACGTTTTGGAGGACTTCAAGCATTAAAAAACGTCGATTTCAGAGTTAACGACGGCGAAATAACGGGGCTTGTAGGACCTAACGGCTCAGGTAAATCAACTCTCCTTAACCTCATCAGCGGCGTTTACAAACCTGACTCGGGAAAAATTATGTTTCTGGACCAAGATATCTCAAAGTTTCCGCCCTTCAAGATCTGTGCATTAGGCATAACCAAAACAGCACAAACCGTACAGTCTTTCCCAGAAATGACGGCAACCGAAAACGTGCTAACAAGTGTACTATTTAATCAGAAAAAGTATAGCCTTAAAACCGATGCGCTTCTAAGGGCTCAGGAGCTTTTGGGGTTTGTAGGGCTTAATAAAGAAAAGTTCGATTTTCCGGCTAAAAAGCTCAACGTTGTCGAACTTCGGCGTATTCAGCTAGCTAAAGCCCTAGCAACCAACCCAAAGTTGCTCTTACTGGATGAGTTGCTGACTGGGTTGACGCCCAAGGAATCAGATGAAGCCATAGAACTGATAAAAACCATCAATAAACAGGGTATAACAGTGCTAATGGTCGAGCATGTAATGCGAGTAATTATGGGCTTATGTGGCCGAGTAATTGTATTGAATCATGGCGAAAAGATCTGCGAAGGTGACCCAAAAACAGTGGTTTGCGACGAGAACGTTGTGAAGGTCTACTTAGGCAAGCGTTTCACTTTTGGAGAGGAGCAATAAGATGCTAGAAATTTTGAATTTGTCTTCAGCTTATGGAATGGTACAAATACTCTACGACGTGAACTTTAAAGTGCTAGACGGTGAAATTGTAAGCATCATCGGACCCAACGGCGCTGGAAAAACCACCTTGGTTAAAACCATTATGGGTTTTATGCATCCAAAAACGGGCTCTGTGAAATTTAAGGGTGAAAACATCGAGAAGTTGCCCACTTACGAGATAGTCAAGAAGGGTTTAACAATGATTCCTGAGGGCAGAGAAATCTTTCCCCGCATGACTGTCGAAGAAAACCTCCAACTCGGCGCCTACAACATAACCGACAAAGCGAAGATAAAAGAAACTAAAGAGAAAACTTTTGACATTTTCCCAGTTTTAAAAAAGAAAGAGAAAGCGATGGCTCAAACTTTAAGCGGCGGAGAGCAACAGATGCTAGTTATCTGCCGAAGCCTAATGTCTAACCCGCAATTGCTAATCCTCGACGAGCCTTCACTTGGATTAGCGCCAATCATGGTAGAGAAAGTCCTCGATACTGTGCGCACAATCAATGAGGAAGGAGTGACAGTGCTTTTGGTTGAGCAGAACATTCACGACAGCCTAAACGTGGCTGATAGAGGATACGTATTGGAAGAGGGCAAGATAATCTTAGAAGGAAAGAGTAGGGAACTTTTATCTAATAGTCACATAAAAGAAGTGTATCTAGGCCTTTAACCTAAGAGGGATAAGAACTTGGCAGATGGCAAATACTGGAACGAAAAAATAGAAACCATGCCCGCACAGGAGATAAAGAAGCTCCAACTCCAAAAACTCAAAGAACAAGTCAAACATTGCTATGAACACAGCAGGTTTTACAAGAAAAAATTTGACAACATCAACCTCAAACCATCAGATATAAAGTCGCTTGACGATCTGCAAAAAATTCCCTTCACGGTGAAGAGCGACTTACGTGACAATTACCCATTTGGTATGGTTGCTGCTAAATCAGATGAGATTGTTGAGATTCATGCTTCCAGTGGAACTACTGGAAACCCAATAATCGGCGCCTACACCAAAAGCGATATGGACATGTGGCAAGAACTCATGGCCCGAAGCATCTACACTACTGGGGGTAGACGCCAAGACGTTATCCATATAGCTTATGGCTATGGCTTGTTCACAGGCGGCTTAGGCTTCCACTATGGCGCTCAAAAACTCGGAGCAAAAATCGTTCCGGCAAGTGGAGGAATGACACAGCGCCAAATCAAACTCATGAAAGACCTAGACGTCACAATCCTAGCTTGCACACCTAGTTTCGCAGTTTATCTTGCTGAAACGATGGCTCAGGAAGGTGTGATTCCACAGAAGGATCTTAAACTTAGACTCGGCATGTTCGGGGCTGAACCTTGGTCGCATAAGATCCGAGAGCGAATTGAAAAAGAAATGGGAATTGAAGCCTTTGACGTTTATGGGTTAACCGAGCTTTGCGGTCCAGGCGTCTCCATTGAATGCCCAGAGCACAATGGATTGCATGTTTGGGAAGACCATTTTATCGTGGAAACAATCGACCAAGACACAGGTGAAGTGTTGCCTGCTGGAGAAGAAGGCGAACTGGTCTTTACTGCACTTAGCAAAACAGGTTTACCTATGTTACGTTACCGAACAAGAGACATCTCAAAAATCAATGTAAAGAAATGTGCATGCGGAAGAACCCACGCAAGGATGGAGAGGATAACTGGAAGATCCGATGACATGCTTATCATACGCGGAGTCAACGTATTCCCATCCCAAATCGAATATGCAGTCATGTGCTTCTCCGAATTAGCAACCCAGTATCTAATCGTTTTAGATAGACCAGGAGCCTTGGACACCTTTGTTGTTAAGGTTGAATTGTCTGATACAGCCATCAAGAACCCCGCGTTAGACAAGAATGCGCTGAAAACGGAGATTCAGAAGAGAATTCATATAGTCACCGGCATATCGGCAGATGTGGAAATCGTGAAGCCAGGCGAACTCCCAAGGACAGAAGGCAAAGCGAAAAGGGTACTGGACTTACGTAAAGGCAAAATGTAAAGGACAAACTTATGACTTCCAAGATTGCTCAGGACAAGCCGGGCACCTTTGCCTTGCTTAACGGTGATGAAGCAGTTGCAAGAGGCGCAGTGGAAGCCACAGTTAAAGTTGCAGCTTCATACCCGGGGACGCCTGCAACCGAAATCTTGGAAACCCTCGCAGAAGTTGCGAAGGATTTTAAAATTTATGCCGAGTGGAGTATTAATGAGATTGTAGCTGCAGAAGTTGCTGCGGGCGCTTCGATGACAGGGGTACGCTCGATTGTTTCTATGAAGCATGTGGGACTTAACGTTGCTGCTGATGCGGCTATGACATTGGCTTACACTGGCGTTGAAGGCGGCATGGTAATAGCTGTCTGCGACGACCCTGCGTTACACAGTAGTCAAAACGAACAGGACACCCGCTTCTTCGCAATCCATTCTAAGTTGCCACTTTTAGATGCAGGCAACCCCCAAGAAGCCCACGACATGGCAAAAGAAGCCTTCGAAATTAGCGAAAAACTCCACCTACCCATAATTTTGCGCCTAACTACTAGAGTCGCTCATGGAAAATCAAAAGTAAAACTGGGGGCTTTCCAAAAACTTAGCCGCCGACCAAACTTTGAGAAGGACGGAGCAAAATGGGTTATGATTCCCTCTAACGCCATACGACAGCACCGCGTGTTAGAAGGCAGATTGGCGGAGGCAAAAAGGCTCACTGAAAACTCAAGTTTCAACACGATAGAAGATAATAGAAAAGAAATAGGGATCGTTGGAAGCGGAGTCGGTTATTACTATGCAAGGTCAATTCTGGAAACCACACAATTTTCTTGGCTGAAGTTGGGTTTTGTTCATCCTTTTCCAGCGGAGACTGTTAAGGCGTTTGCTTCAAAAGTCAAAAAAATAATAGTCATTGAAGAATTAAGACCCTATTTAGAAGAGAACATCCAGCGGTTAGGAATCCAGGTAATTGGCAAAAACCAATTAGGGCTCGAAGAAATCGGCGAATTCACACCCGACAACATTCGGGTAGCCTTTGCGAAGCTAGGATTGACGTCTCAAGCAGAAAAACAGGACCCCTTAGATTTGCCTCCACGCCCTCCAGCACTTTGCCCCGGTTGCCCCCACAGAGCTTTCTACTACGCTCTAAACATGATCAACCAATACGTGAACTGCGACAATGAGAAATGTGTGGGCTGCGACATCTGTGAGTACGCGTGTTCTTTTGAGAAAGAAAGAATTTTCAATCCCCTAAAATCGCGGATTCGCTCAGTAAGAATTAATCAGACTTTCAATACGGCTGTCACATGCAAAGCATGCTTAAATGCTCCTTGCATCAATGCTTGCCCCGAAAACGCCATAAGCCAAACAGAGAATGGAATAATCGTTGTGGATGATCAGAAATGCAAAGGCTGCGACTGGTGTATCGACTCTTGCCAATACGGCGCCTTAACACTCCACCCAAGCAGTCATAAAGCGATAGTCTGCGACTTATGCGGCGGTAACCCAAAATGTATCCCAGCATGTCCAGAGAACGCCCTGAGTTTGACCGGAAAATCTAAAGACAAAATCGTTACAGGCGACATCGGTTGCTATACGCTTGGCGTTTTGCCTCCTGTCGGCGCAGTCCAAACTTGCTTATGTATGGGGGCAGGAATTTCTCAAGCAGCCGGAATGATTCATGCAGGAGTTAAAGAAAAAGTTTTTGCGGTCATTGGCGACTCAACGTTTTTCCATGCGGGCATGCCTGGACTCCTAAATATTGTATATAACAGGGCTAACGTTTGCGTTATTGTTATGGATAACAGCGTGGTTGCTATGACGGGTCATCAGCCAACTCCTGGTTCTGGAAAAACCGCCATGGGAACAGATGCAAAAATTGTCAGCATAGAAGACATCGCCAAAGCAGTTGGGATCGAAAAAGTAACTAAAGTTGACCCCTATGACCTTAAAGCTACTAGCGCCGCCATACTTGAAACACTCGACTACCAAGGTCCCTCAGTTATTATTTCTCAGCGGGCATGCCCACTCCTAGTTGAGAAAGGCAACCCTCGGGAAATCAAAGAAGAATGCAACGCCTGCGGAGTTTGCGTAAAAGCCTTCGGCTGCCCAGCCATTAGCCTAGCAAACGAGCGCGCTGAAATCGACGCAACCCTCTGCAATGGCTGCGGAGTCTGTGAAATCGTCTGCCCCTTCGATGCGGTAAGGAGAAAAGAGAAATGAACCTTGACGTAGTTTTTAGCGGCGTGGGCGGTCAAGGAGTCGTAGTCTTAAGCGACATCTACTGTGAGGCTGCGATGCTGGAGGGTTTTGATGTTGCAAAAGCTGAGATTCATGGCATGGCTCAGCGTGGAGGTTCGATTGTTGCGTATACAAGAATTGGCACCAAGGTTGAGTCACCCCTGATTGAAACTGGAAAAGCTGATGTTGTCGTTGGTTTTGAGATTTTGGAGACAGCAAGAGCCCTGGCCATGCTCAAAAAGAACGGCTCGGTAATTGTAAATATGAAGTATATTCCGCCAAATTGTGTAGCTTCAGATGTTAAACCCAAGAAGGTAGAGGAGCTAATGACGCTGCTTCGAGGTAAGGCGTTGGTTCATGAAGTGGACGGCGCGGGTATCGCACAGAAACTGGGCAATATGCTGGTTGTGAACACCATTCTTTTAGGTGCGTTGTCAGCGCTTCCAGAAATAACCGTGAAAGCGGAGTCCTTCCAGCGAGCTATAGCAAGTAGGCTTAAAGAGAAATACATCAATTTGAATCTTAAAGCCTTTCAAGCTGGGCAGGGAAACCGTGTTAAAGAGTTAATTTTATTAACGTTTCCTTGAGATATAGCAAAGAAAAAACAAGAGGACTATAAATTGCAGAAGAAAATACTCGCTATATTAGTCGTTGTAATAATTGCTGTTGCAGCAGTAGCAGCTCTCGAATTAATACCCAAAGCAGCATCACCTGATGCAAGAGACATAAAGATAGGGTTAGTCGCGCCTATATCAGGATCGCCGATTGGACAAGACATGGAACGAGCCGCCCGACTGGCAGTTCAAGAAATCAATGATGCAGGCGGCGTCTATGTTTCAAGCTGGAATGCCCACGTAAACCTCACTCTTGTAATCGCTGACACAGTTAATGACGCCCCAGCAAACGCAGTAACCCCTGTAACCCGAGCAGTAGAAACAGACAATGTCGACATGCTCATCGGTGGATACGGTAGCGCAGGCACACTCGCTAACGAAATTATTGCTATCGAAAATAAAGTTCCATACATCATCACTGGAGCCTCGAATGAACTCGTAACAAGGAGAGGGCCACAAGGCAATTATGGTGGCTTTGGAGCCGAACGGGGCTAACAGCATATCTGATGCTGAAGGCATGAGCTACATCTTCCATTATTGTACGACAACTTATCATTACAGCAAAACAGTGGTTGACTTCTTCGCATCCGAAATGAAGCCCATGGTGGCAGAAAACCGAAACTTCAGTCTCGCATTACTCTATCGAAATGATGCTTTTGGCACAGGAGTAGCACAAGCAACTAAGTTCTGGATACAGAACGAAAGTCTCCCAATCAGCATCGTTGCAGATAGAGCCTATGACCCAGCAACAACAAACTACCAAACTGACCTGACTGCAGTTGCCGCTGCACATCCAGACGCCGTATTCATTGCTGACAACCCCGATAAAACACCGCTTATAATTAAGCAAGGATGGGACGACGTTGGCTTAAAAACTGTCTATATTGCAGTTGAAAATAACCAGGATGAAGCCTTCTATAACCTGTTGGGAAGCGTGGGTGACGGACAACTTATGGAGTCAAAACTCGACCCCTTTATGACGCCTTCATACTCGACAGTTGTAGGAAACTATGCTAAAGCTTTCGACAGAGCCTATCCTCACATAATGCCAGGAATGATGGGAGCCGACACGTACGATGCAGTCTATATAGCTAAAGACTCAATCCAGAGAGCGGGAACAGTCGACAAAGCAGCAGTGCGCACAGCAATCGAGAACACGAACCTTGACCAGATGTTAATCCAAACCAAGACAGGCAAAATACAATTTAGCACAGGCGTCAATTACCACGAAATCGACCCTATAACCTTCATTGAGCAACTCAAATGGGACGCATCAAATAGCCATCTAACGTCACAAATAGTTTGGTCACCGCCAGGTAGCACCAATCTCAAACAAGCAGACTTTACATTGCCAACCGGCTACGAAGCTGCACCACATTAAACAAAAATAATTCCCTCTTCCTTTTCTTTTATTTCTCGCATGTTTTAAATAGTTAACAAGAGAAATTATGTCAATCGCCAAACCAAAGAAGGGATACGTTAAACCATGGATATAACGGCACCAACAATCATCTTAACGTTAGTTTGGGGTGTCGCCATCGGTTGTGTATATATTCTTTTGGCAACGGGCTTAAACATAATTTTCGGCGTAATGAAACTTGTTAATTTCGCACACGGTCAGTTACTTATGATAAGTGCGTTCTTGACATGGACAATATCTGTTTCATTGGGATTAAACGCATATCTCGCCATAATATTTTCAATGATTATCGTTGCCTTATTGGGAGTTGTGGTTGAAAGGTTCACTTTTCGCAGGGTTCTAGGTACGGACAAACTTAACGAAATATTCGTCAGTTTAGGTTTAATCTACATTTTTGAAAACATAGCCATGCTCATTTGGGGAGCCAGCTCAAAGCAGGTTGTTAGCCCATTTTACGGTATGAGTGTTAGCTTACCAGGTTTCTCAATAACATATGACCGAGTCATAGCTGTTTTCGTGGTGGTTGCCGCACTAGCAATTTTTGGGTTGCTTCTGTGGAAAACAAAAATTGGTTTAGCCATGCGAGCAACCAGTCAAAGAAACACAACAGCTATGCTGATGGGTATAAACGTTCAAAAAGTCTATATGTTTACCTTCGCAATCGGAGCAGCTTTGGCAGCGGTTGCCGGAGGGCTGTATGGCGTAATTTACCCCTTTGACTATCAGGTTGGAGCTTTACCTACAATCATTGCTTTCGCAATCATAATAATGGGTGGCTTAGGAAGTATAAAAGGCGCTATCATAGGCGGCTTACTCTACGGCATAACAGAGCAAATGGCAACCCTGTTTTTGGGAGGCACATGGGGAAGCGCAGTTGCCTTCACACTACTAATCGTTGTTCTCATAGTTAGACCCAACGGAATATTTGGGGAGAAGGGAGAATAGAATGCAACTGAAACAGTCACTAAACATGTTCTTGCGTTCCAGAGGCTTCCTCTTCATCGTTGCCTTCTTTGCCATTACAGCGTTCATTCCATTACTTGTTCGAGACAATTTCTTCCTAACAGTCATGACGCTAATAACAATCTTTGCAATCTACGCAGCAAGCTGGAATTTCTTGGCAAATTCAGGACAGGGGTCATTAGGACATGCAGTATTCTTAGGTGTAGGTGGCTTCGCATCAGCAATAATCGGCAGCTCAATATCAAAAGCAACAATTAGCTTTCTGGGCACCACCCAAATGCCAGTTGGTGCTTTGTCTGCCGCTATTTTAGTATTGGCACTTCTGTTAGGGGGATTGCTTTCAGCCGGAGTTGGGCTACTGATAGGTTTAGCCTGCATAAGACTGAAGGCATGGTACCTGGCAATGGTTACGTTTGGTTTTTCAGTAATAGCAGCAACTCTGTCAAGCCAATTTGACTCAATCACTCAAGGAATAAATGGATATGCAACGACAACGCTTGTTCCAAAAGGCTACCCATTCTTCATTATGGTTGTTCTCTTTGCATTGACCTCTATTTCGATAATGTACGTAATAATGAGTTCAAGAATGGGATTAGCGTTCAGAGCTATCCATGGAAATGAAGCCGAAGCAAAGATGATTGGAATAAACACTGCAAAATACAAGCTACTAGCATTTGTCATAAGCACGTTCTTCGCTGGGATAGCAGGAGGCTTGAATGCTTACTTCATCAGACTCATCGATAACTCAATCTTTTCACCAGCAAACTCATTCCTGCCACTAATAATGTCAGTCATCGGAGGATTAGGAACGGTTCCTGGACCAATCATCGGATCCATATTCTTTGTGTCAATACAGCAAATCTCAACTTTGCCCAGCGTGGTTGACTTCCTTAATGGAGCGCTCGGATCATACTTCCCTAGCGTAAGCAACGTTGGACCACCTCTGAGTCTTCTCGCAATAGGCATAATCCTCATAATCATCGTGATTTTCGCGCCGAAAGGCTTGATATCGTTGTTCCATAAAATCTACAAATATCTTATGTCAGAACCAAAAAGTAAAGAGACAAAAGCCAAATGAAAGGCAAAGACCACTTCGCAGAAGCCTTAGGCATCAAGGTTCTTGAAGCTAAAGACGGATACGCAAAAGTAACAATGAAGGTTGAAAAGATCCATACAAACGCCCTGGGATTTACACATGGTGGCGCAATCTTTTCGTTAGCGGACTATGCCTTTGCCCAGGCATGCAACTTTGGTGACAACGTTGCGGTTGCGGTCCAGGTTAGCATAAACTTTCTAAAGCCCTCAGTAGAAGGCGACACCTTGACGGCAGAGGCAACAAGGATTTCAGACGGCAAAACCATGGGCCTATACAATGTCACAGTATGCAATCAAAGCAAACAGATAGCCGTTTTCTCAGGTTTAGCCTTCAAAAAGTAAGCAAGCGTCTCGGCGGATGAGCAAAGAATGAACTAAGCCAACAATATTTTTATGTCAGTCATAGCCCTAGAATCCCGTGCTGGGGTGGCCGAATCGCTGAGGCGGTAGCCTGCAGAGCTGCTCTATATGGGTTCAATTCCCATCCCCAGCTCCACGCTGGCACACATAGATTTTCGTTTGTACCTAAAACAGCACATTAGAGAAGTCACTGTCGTCAGCTACCTTAAGCAGAAAGAGGTAAGTTGAAAAAAGAAAAAAAGGGCACCTAATCTTTGTTGAAGATGGAAAACTGAAACATAAACAATCCAATCACAGCATGTATTACCCTTGCAGAAAACCAGAATCTTAAGCTATTACCAACTAAGGAAATTTTTCTCCAAGTTATTTTCTATCTAATTCAGGTCTTACGCCTCAATCCCTGTTTCGCTGGAGCCAATTTTATTAGTAGCTTGTTTAGTCTATTTTGTTTTAGAGGCATGTTTTATGGAGTTTAGGACAGCGGCAGTTGTGAGTTGTTGGATTTCTATAGCCATTACTGCTTCTGTTTACATGTTTGTTTTCGGTAGCCAAATTGGAGATGTTTTGTTTGGTGTATTTTTGCCTGTTGGGTTGCTTGTTTTAGTGGCTTTGATTGTAACAATCTATGTAGCTTCAAATCAGAAATAAGAAAAAAACTTCTACAATTAATCTTCAACTAAATCTTACGTTTGTAACGCTCTTATGGTATTGCTTAGTCAAGAAACATTGACTGGGATTAGTCAAGAGAGTTTTACGGGAAGTCTTTAATTAGAAATCAGTTCCAAATGTAAGTATGAATAGTAAAAGGAAGGGTTTTGCTGTATTCTTTATTCTAATTATTGCTTCTTCAAGTCTAAGTCTTTTCTCTGTTAAAACAGTAAATGCTCAGCCCCCTACGGATACTCCTTCACCTTCACCAACCCCCGCGCCTACTGCTTCTCCAAGTCCTTCTCCAACCCCGCCTCCGTCATCCTTGCGAAACACCACGCCCACGCCTGTAGCTACACCTACTCCAGCGCCAACGCTTGCCCCTTCCCCTGATGTCAGCCCAATCTTCAAACCAACTGTTCCAGAGTTCACATTGTATCTTGTCAACCATCCCTTCGACATCCCACCAACCACACCCAACTATACAACAGACCCTTACACAGGGGAAACAAAACTTCAAAATCCTGGCTCCGCTGGCTACAGGATTGACAACTGGACAATTGAATTATGGATACCCAACAAGCAGTTTAACTATCCAAATGATGGTTCTAACACCACCTTCCACTTGTACTATGATGTTAAGACTAAAGGTCATTTTGAACAAAAGTGGATGGAACTTTATTCTCCGTTTCATGGATTGCACTATGAAGATTTGAGTAGCGGGACGTTCATCAGTTGTCCTTCGCAATCTAACTATGTCTTCACTGTAATTACTTACTCAGCCTACACACCTCCTTACTATTCTTATCCTCAAGCATTTTATCCCCCTAATGCAACGGTTGACTTCCAAGTATCCGCAATTTTAGGGCATGATTCCCAGATTTTTGTTAACGACCATCCAACACTGCCGATGCCTATCGGACATGCAGAACCCGCAATAACCTATGACATACAAAGCGACTGGAGTGGCACTCAAACAATAACCATATCTGACAGCGCTCTTTCGACGTCTACTCCACAAAACCAAGCTGTATCAACGTCTTTTTCAATACCTATTTCTGTTACACCTCAAAACTCAACACCAACTACAACACCAACCTCAACTCCGACAAAAACTCCAACTCCTACCGTTCCAGAGTTTCCAATAATGGCAATTTTGCCATTCTTTGTTTCTGTGCTCTTAATTGCAGTTTACCTTAAGCATCGAAGGAATAACTATGAATAATATTAGCAAGAGCTCGTCGATAGTTCTCATTCTAATCATGGCTATCACAAGTCTGAATATAATAATGGTTGAATCTGCATCTGCTCAGTCAATACCTAAACCATCTACTCCAGAATTTACAGTCAACCTTGCCGACCACTCGTATGATATACCTCCAACCACAACGACAAGAACCAACCCCTACAACAATAAAACTACAACCATAACCTCCCCACGATACCATGTCGAAAACATCACAATAGACTTAACAATCAAAAATCAACTCTACCCTGCCACAATCAACGGGAACAAATCTAATTTATACTATAACATCCGAATGAAAGGGCACTTTGGAGAAGACTGGATTTACAGGTATCCTTCTTTTCCTGTGTCGGCTTCTTCTTCTGGCGACACTCTATCAGGCGATTACTCTAATGCTCTGCCAAAGCAATCAAGTTCCCAATACACGGTATTTTCTTTCTCACAGAATTATCATTCTGGTGATGAAGTGGATTTTCAAGTAGAAGCCATCTTAGGTTATCAATACTCGTTTGAGACATACTACTACAACAATGATGTTCACTTGTTACCCGTTTATGTGGAATCTTTTGTTTACAAATCAAGCAGTTGGAGCCCAACCCAAACATTCACAATGCATGACACTCCTGCGTCCAATTCACCTTCTCCAACACCTACTGTTCCAGAGTTTTCATGTTTGATGATTCTACCACTTTTCCTTTCCTTACTCTTTATTGTAGTCTTATTTAGAAAGAGAAAGTTTGGTGAAAGCCATGATTAAGAAATCATTCATAGCAATGTGTGCTATCTTACTGCTAGCTCGTTTCAACATTAAGTGTTATGCAGGTTGAAGTTGTAGAAGCTAATCCCTTTATGTTTGGTCCCTACATAGGAATAGTGTCCCCAGAACTTTTTAACGAAAAAACTTATCAAACCTCAAATATCCCTATTGAAGTTCAAATAGAAACTCCCACCAATTATCCAAAGATTGTAAAAATTTACTATATTCTGGATTTAAATTATAGCCCAAATAATAATCCTCAATATTCGTTAAGTATTTCAAATCCTAGCTCCACACATATTCAGGAGTCCCAGCAATATCGTATTTTGGAACAGGGACTCTAAGAAACCTAAGTAACGGAACTCATACCCTAGATGCCTATGCAGTAAATGCTGAAGGAAAAAATATAAAATCGTCTACAAGAAATTTCTATATAAATATTACAGCAACACCATATCCAACACAAAATAGAAATGCTACACATTTAGACCCAATATTTTACTTATTGCCAATCAGCGTCATAATTGCCATAATTGTTATTGCTATAATCGTATACAGAAGAGGAAGACTAGCAAGTAAGCAAAGTTTTCTGTTATCTTCGGTCTAAAAGCAGGTCTTACGGCTCAATGCCTGTTTATGGTACTTTACGTGTTTGAACCAAAGGGACCTGTTTCAAGAAACTCGGGTTTAGGGAACCTTAGAGCCCATGTTTGATGAAGAAAATGGAAAACCAAAACAAAGCCCTTTCTCTTAGCAGAGGTTCTCTTTCGGGAAAGAGAAATTCTATGGGTTCAATTCCCATCCCCAGCTCCATAATTTAAGTCCAGTTCCGCAACCAATCTTTATTTCTCTTAAGGTACAAATACGAACCAGAAGGGAATCGTACTTCAACTTAAAAGCCAACTCCTAATACGAAAACTAACACGGATGCACAGGGTTCGGTTCCTTAACTGATTTTTTAAACCGTAAAATGTTTATTAGAGCTAACTAGCTTCCATCTTTTGACGATTTTTAAGAAAGCAGCCTATACATAAAAACCAGAATTGAAGTCTAGTCGTGACCAATTGATGATGATTGAAACTGAGAATCTGACCAGAAAGTTCGGTAACCTCACTGCGGTTGATAATCTAAATCTTAGTGTAGACGAGGGCGAAGTCTTCGGTCTCCTAGGCCCCAACGGTGCAGGGAAGACCACAACAGTAAGAATGCTCTGTTGTCTAATATCCAAGTCAAGTGGCAGAGCTAGGATTGGAGGTTACGAAGTTGGCAGCGAAGAGAATGCTTTAAAGATCAGGAAGATCATCGGTCTCGTTCCCGATAATGTGGGATTATATGAGTCACTTACTGCCTACGAGAACTTGGACTACTATGGAACGCTGTATAGGCGGACTGACTCACAGCGAAAAGAAAGCAACGAATACTTCCTCAAGTTACTCGGACTATGGGAGAAAAAAGACGTTCTGGTGGGAACGTTCTCCAAGGGAATGAAACAAAAACTCGCCATAGCACGAGCCTTGGTACACGATCCAAAGATAGTTTTCATGGATGAGCCGACGGCAAACCTAGACCCCGAAGCTTCAAAGTCGGTCAGGGAATTTATCCTCGAATTGAAGAAAGAGAGGAAGACCATCTTCCTCAACACTCACAACCTCGATGAAGCGCAGAGAATCTGCGACAAGATTGGCATCTTGAATACCAAGCTAATGGCTACGGGTACCCCCGAGGAACTCGAACGATCTATCCACGGAAGAAAAACAGTGATTCAGCTGAGACAAGTGAACGAAGCGATTCTGGATTCGCTCAGGAAACTAAAGGTGAAGAATCTGGTCAGAGAGAGTAATAAGTTGACATTTGATGTCACAAATCCTGCTGAGCAGAATCCCGACATTATAAACGCAATCGTATCATCGGGTGGGCGCATAGAAACAGTAACAGTGACCACCAGTTCCTTGGAAGAGGCTTACCTGAAACTCGTGAGGGAAAACGTACAATGACCACTTGGATTCCATGGAAGATAGCTCGTAAAGAGTTGAAGGTAATTAGTAGAAAGCGAAGCATCATCTTCTATAATGTCGGGCTTCCCCTGCTGATCGCAATTGTTTTCTCATTCGTTGTTAAGAACTTAACAGTATCTGGAATCCCCAAGACATTGCCACTGGGCAACGAATCAATAATCTATATCTTCGTTATTTTGGCAACTGTTTTGCCCAGTACCATAGCAGCATACAGTATAGTTGGTGAAAAAGTCGAGAAGACATTGGAACCGTTGCTTGCAACCCCGACAACTGACGGCGAGATCCTCCTTGGAAAAAGCATCGCATCCTTCATACTGCCTATAGTATCTGTGTGGATTGGAGCATCAATCTTTATGACAGTAACGGACTATACATTGTACAACGCTGGGTTAGGATACTATTATTTTCCCAATTGGAACGCTGGCGTTATGTTATTGCTTCTATCTCCACTAGCGGGAGTTTTGAGTATCGAAGTGGCAGTGATTGCATCATCGCGAGTAAGCGACGTTCGGGGTGCAAACCAGATTGCGGGACTCATGTTCATACCGTTCGTTGCGGTCTTCTTTGCGGGAACGCAAGGAATTTTCTCGTTCAGTGTCGGCAACCTTCTAATATTCTCCGTCGTTGTCTTAGCAATTGATGTAGTCCTATTCGCTTTGAGCAAAGCTACTTTCAAACGTGAGGAGATACTGACCAAATGGAAGTAAATAACACGTCATTAATGATCTGTTGAACCAAAAAAGTGCTGTAATCTTAGCCATCTCCGAAGCTTTAGGAACAAAAATTGCCGAAGATGTTTCGATCGGCCCAGCTGGAAATGCAATTGATATCTCTATGCAAGGAACATTTCCTTCGGCCCTCCCTTTGCTTGTTATCCCCAGCTCCGTTTCCGATAATTTAGACATATTTAGCCAAATGAGTTTAAGTCACTGGTTTCTACTGCAGAAAAGAAGCTTACTTTCTTTTGACAACCAAATTAGCATTCTAGGGGAGAGTAGGGATTAAGTTCTAGCAAGGTTTGCAGATTGCTTTTTTGTTCACTAGTTCTATCATTTTTACAAGCCTTATCTCGTCAATTCTTTCTAAATCAGGGATCTTTATGTGTCTCATTGTTTTACCGCTTCCTTCAAACAGGCTTATCTCATCTTTGGTAAGTCCAGTGATTGCAAAACCGACATGAACACAATTCTTCATTGCTGCGATATAGAATTTGCCTGACGCAAACGTTATGACGCCCCACGTCATTTTTTCTTCGCAGTTTGGAAGCTTTTCTTGGAAGATTCTTCTTATTTCTTGCAGAATCTCTTTCTGAGGCGATTTTTGCTTCTCGATATATGCATCTGCTTGTCTTTTCATTCAATTTCACGCCAAAGACTCAGTGATCTAACATTAGCAAATCTTTTCTATTTAACACTAAAGCCTTTGAAACGAATATTAAGGGCAAGAAGCAGAAAAATAATGAAAAGGATGATCCAAAACCTCTTGTCCTTTAAGAGGGGTAAGATTTTGCAGGGTCTTCGTTGACTTCAAAGTTCTTGGCTAGTTAAAAGGTGGCATAGTGATTTTGCTTGCCACGATTAGAACTTGTTCTGTCAACTTTTCGGCAGAATCAGTAAGTGTTTTTTTGTGTGCGGTCAAATGGTTGTTTATTGCGAGGTTCATGGCTTTTAAATCGGGCACAACCAAAATCTCGAAGCCACATACACATCTTGCAATGGGAAGATGGTGTTTTTGAGCTGTAATATTTCTCTGGCGATCTTGGTTAGGAGAGAAGTCAATTTCTTGTATACTTTTTCGTCTCATACCAACTTAACCTGATTTCATTGTTTGAATTGATTATATATTATCTTGCGTCGCATATAACAAGTAGTGATAGGCATGATACAATCACAGAAAAAATGGACGAAATTCATGGAATGATCTTCATAAATTCGAAACCATGAGCATGAGTGACATATAAGAGAAGTTGTAATCAGCCCATCTATGCTAACTTAAATCAGAACAGCTAAACCCATAATTGCACTTCCATAAGTAACCGTGAAACCAACTCACCTCAACATCCCCACGATTACACAAAAAGAAGGAATGATAAAAACACTAGAAGCTTACAAAGCCGAATTTAATTATTGAAACAACGCTCCACAAATTAACTAAAATACTCAGAATTATCAGTGTCTTTTCTTCCCACCCCAGGTTTTCTCTCATACCCTTGGCTACGAGCAATATGAGGAAGGGAGTGAAGTCAAGACTAAAGCGGTAACCAAACTGGGTGAAGCCCACGGTGCCATGGGTAATCAAGATGGGAAGGATACAGACTACGGCGAGAGCGGCATACTTGCTGAATCTGTTCCACGGTCCTTTGAAGATGTAGATGAATGCGGGTGTGGTGAAAAACAAGCCCAGACCCATCCAGTTTGGCTCAAAGTAGGGGAAGCTGTTAAGCAGGATTGGGCCTTGAAAGAAAATAGCGTAGATGTGGCGTGGAATGTAGCTGAGGTTAAAGATTCCGTTTGTGAAGTAAGGGTCTTGCTGGATTCCCGGTATCAATGAGTAGCCAAGATCGGAAAAGACTCCCCAACGACCAAAATTATACAGCTCATAAACGCCAACAAGTATGCCTAAACCTACAAAGAAATAGGCAGCTTGCTTTAATCGGGGTTTCCAGGCGCTGTTTTGCTCATAAATCAAGAGTAGAAAGAACGGAAAAGAAAGTACCACTGGGAGCCGCGACAAGAACGCAAAGCCCAAAAGCAAGCCGATAAGAAAAGGGCTTTTCTGGTAGAGACCAAGAATTATGGCTAACGTTAAGAAAAGAACAGCTACGACGTGCTCTATGTACCAGGATGAACCAACCGATGCAATGAACCAAAAACATGTTCCGAAACCAAAAAGAGCCGTTAACCACACCGTTTTATTTCCTTTTACACCACTTTTCTTCAGCATAAACCAAGTTGCAGCTACACCGAGACACGCGAGAAATACGGACATTAAACCTTGGTCAAAAGATGTACCGAAAACAGCCACGAAAGGTAAGAGAAGAATCGCTGGCATCGGCGGATAAACAACGTAAAAGTTGCCGTGATAGGGTACAATTTCAGCAAGAACTGTTCCCCCGCCTGTGACTCCTAATCTGCCATGCAAGAAAGCCTCAGCTAAATATACAAAATGGTTTTGTCCTGGAGGGGGTCCTTTGGTGAGCAAAAAAACCAGCAAGGCAACCAAGGCTATTAGGAGGAGTTTGTAGCGAATCCTCAAGCCCACTAGTCTATGATAGATCCAGGAAAGTGCCTCACGGACCTTGCTCATTAATGTTCCCTGAGGGTTTTGATTCGGGTGGCTAGCTAATTAACTTTTTAGGTTTTTGCGGGTTGTATGGCAAGTTTTTTTAAAGCGAACTGACATATGTTATTGGAGGGTATCTTTGTGGCCGTTTTGGAATGTCCCTTCTGCTACGAAATCCTCGAGGTACAACCGCCTAATCGACTTCATTCAGCTTTTTCCGTAGAAAAACCCATATCGAAAAGTTACCATGGAGACATCGTAAAAACCAAGCATAAATGCGAAAATCCCGAATGTAAAAAACCCATAACAATTTTCTGGTATGCACCGCTAGAATACTTTAACAGACTATAGCTGACTAAAGCAAAAGGGGTAAAAAGAGTCTAAAAATAGACGCTTCAGATAGGTTTGAGGCTGAAAAGTTACTTAGTCTTTTTTGATTGTTTGCTAAAATACTCTTTCAGAGGCACCCAATAGAATTCTGTCCAGCCCTCAGCAGCCTCATCAGCTATCTCCTTTGGAACATTCGAGTGAACCATCATGATCTGGGTTCCCTTAGATACTTCACAGAAAGTCAACTCCAGCCTGGATGGAAGATAACCTTCGGGAAAATCCGTCGATATCCACTCTTGAACCACACGCTTCCCTTCATCAAGCTCGAGGAATTTGCCTGAGATGTATTCGTCCCATGCAGTGAATTTGCCGCCGACGACTGGTTCACCTGTGGCTTCGCTACCGGTAAATTCGCTGTGTATTTTGGGGTCCACGTAGGCTTCGTAGACTTGCTTGGGAGAAACTTTGGGGATTAGAATTTTCTGGGTTATTGTTGTTACTTCTAGCTTGTTCAAAAATAACACGACCACTTACTATTAGGTTGGAAGGGTTTTTTAACTTTAACGCTTAATAATGGATGATCAAAAATGGGAAGATGCACAGCTACAAGGGGCGAACGTAGAATCGGCAGAACCATCTATAAACTTGGGAATAGCGTTGAGTTAAGTAGCAAAGAAGGCAAAGCAAAATTGGAGGAGCAAAAATACAGGCAAAAAACACAAGCTTCTCACGGCTACGCTGACGATTCGCCAATCCAGAATTTACGTGACTCTTCAAAACGCAACCAACCAATTGTCTAAGAGTATCATTTCGAACCCTTCAGTATCTGTGACTGTTTAGGTGTAACCACACAGGCTTAATTTCTTTGAGCTCTCACAGTTAATTGGTGAATTGATTTGATGACTGAGAATTTTCGAGATCCTTTAGATGTTGCGGGTAACGTTTACAAGTTAAAGATGGAAAATGATCGTGTACGCGTGTTCGAGGTTACTTTTGAGCCCGGCGATAAAGCAGCTATGCATCATCACCCTGACCATGTGGTTTACGTGTTGATGGGTGGAAAGATGAAGTTAACCAGCATGGGAAAAACTGATGTTTTAGACCTTGCTGATGGCGATGCGATTTTTCTCAACGCACAGTCGCATGAAGCCGAAAACATTGGGCAGTCAACGCTTACGCTTTTGGTGGTTGAACTAAAGAAATAATATAAAATAGTTCCTTTACTCTTAGTTTTTCTGGGATTAGTTTGTCAGCTTCCTTGAATCAGCAAGCAAATTGGAACTTTAGAAAAACAGAGGAAAGGTTAGTCGTCATAAAAACAAAAGAGCAGAAAGTTCGCAAAGCTGTGGCACTGGACATTTTGACTAACTTATCTTTCATCATAGAAATCCCAGAAAATATCTCTATGGAAAATTTGCAGGCAGAAAAAGAATACGTAATTCACCTAGAAGTCTATACATCCAAAAGTCTTGAAGGAATTAATGCAGAATTCATCAATTTCTTCAACTCCCTAGATATCGACCAATCTATGGAGGACTTCATAAAAGCATATGGAGTTTACCCCAGCAAAATACGTTTCAAACTCGACAGATTAGAAGAGCCCTAAGTGAAAGTTACAGTTCCAGGCGCCTTAGCCAACGCATTTGGAGTTAATTCAACAGCCATAACATATGGGTCAGGAATCACGGGAACATGTTTGATCCCGAAGGCCGCAGAGGATTTGAAACCAAACCTGGAGTAATATGCAGGGTTACCGACAACAAATACCGCCCTAAACCCCAACTTTTTTGCTAACTCAAAGCTTTTCCAAACGAGTTTTTGGCCAATTCCTCGGTTTCTATACTCCAAAGCAATCGAAAGAGGCGCCAACAGTAAGGCCTCAAATTTTGAGCCCTCCGTTGTAATAACATAAGTTTTAGTTAGCATTATATGACCAACAAGTCTGCCATCTTCCTCCGCCACAAACGCAAGCTGAGGAATGTAGTTACCGCTAACACGGAGTTTATCGACATAGTCTTGCTCGCTGCCGGTAGCTACTTTGGCGGTTTGAAAAGCTGCTTTCACAAGATCGTAGATTTTTGGATATTCGGAGGGTTTTTCTTGTCTGATTATCATTGTTTAAGCCTTTAAACGAAAAAAATATGAATATTCGGTTTATCGGAGTATCATGTTGACGAATTTTTCGGGGTTAAACAGTTCCAAGTCCTTGTAGGTTTGACCCACGCCGATGAACAGGATTGGTCTCTGCGTTACGTACGTAACACTTAGCGCTGAACCGCCTTTCACGTCGGCGTCCACTTTGGTGAGGATTGTTGCGTCGATGCAGATTGACTTGTTGAATTCTTCAGCCTGCATAACAGCGTCGTTGCCGATAAGCGAGTCAACTACGAAAACAGTTAAGTCAGGACATACAACACGCTTAATCTTGACGAGTTCATTCATTAAGTTCTGGTTCGTCTGCATTCTACCAGCTGTATCAATCAAAACAATGTTTATCCCATGTGCCTTAGCGTGGCTTACTGCGTCATAGGCAACAGCAGCTGGGTCACCGCCATAAATGCTCTTGATTACACGCATGCCTAAACGCTTGCCATGCTCTTCCAATTGTTCAATTGAGCCTGCCCTGTAAGTGTCAGCGGCGGCAAGCAGCACCGAGAAG
The DNA here is from genome assembly GCA_963739495.1 of Candidatus Bathyarchaeota archaeon. GTDB lineage: Archaea > Thermoproteota > Bathyarchaeia > Bathyarchaeales > Bathycorpusculaceae > Bathycorpusculum. The sequence goes on from CAVUAM010000012.1 coordinate 91,469, forward strand.
CTTTTGTCCCGCAGGAACTGGGCAACTTTGGCGATGCTAGTTGTTTTTCCTGTTCCGTTGATTCCAACGAACATTAATGTGAAGGGTTGCTTTTTTTGTCGTTTCTCTTCTGCTAACTTTAACAAGTCGATTCTTTTGTTTGTTAACATAACATCCAAAAGGACTTGTCTTAGGTTGTCTTCAACAATTTTTTTGCGGTCGTCTAAACGTTTGACCGAAACGCCCGCTAAACGCTTCGCCAATTCATCGCAGATTTTGTCTGCAACTTGATAAGCAACGTCGTTTTCGGCGAGGCTCATTTTAAAATCTGATAAAATAGGAGCTAAATTTTCTGTTTTAAGCTCAGTCGTCGTTACTTTACTAACTAAGCCCTTAAACCCGGACTTGAGCTTCTCAAACATTTAGCTACTGTGTCCCTTCTCGCGCGCTGCCAAGCAGAGTCTCAAGTCTGCTTCTGCCAGTATTGATGCGCTCAGCCACTTGACTGAACTGTTGTTGGGCTGCATGCATTGTTTTCTCAAGCTCATCTAGACGTTCTTTGAGAGTAATTTTTGCTTGAGAGAGAGATTGCTCAACTGATACGCCAGAACCCAAACCAATAATTACTTTGTTTGCATCTGCCAATTTCACTTTGACATAGGAGCTTCCGCCGATTGGAACTAACATTTCAGTGTTTTCTTTTTCTTTTTCAATGCCGTCAAGAGTCATGTTGGCGTAGTTTATGTCAGTCAGAGCTGCGTTGACCATGCTTATGCGTTGTTGCAAAGCCTCTGCGGTCTGTTCTAGATAACGCATCTCCATGCTGAGCCTACGAAGTTCCTCTTCAGCTTGAGCTCTCTGCGCCAAGGATTTATGCCCCGCTAACGATTTTCTTTAAGATGGGGTTCTGGATTTGGTCAACAGAGATTTCTTCTGAACTTATGATTTTGATATGGTGACGTTTCACACGGTGTCTGCTGCCTATTTCTGCGTAGACTTTTTCGACTGCATGTTCGCTTTTGTCAGCTAAGAGTTCTCTAACAAATGGAGTTGCAAGATTTGGCTTGTTGATTTTGCCAGTTACTTTGAAAGTTTTCATTTTTCTTCTTCCTGCACAACATCCAGTGCGTTCCCAATTATAAACATCTCGGGTCCAGTTGTCATAGAACCAGCTACAGCCGCGTGACTATTAGCGATCAAGCCCGTGCCAACGTAGGGGACACCGCAGTTTACTGTACCAACGTCAACTGGTACTTTAAGGACATTTTCCAAGGTTTTCTTTTCCTCAGCAGTAAGCATTGGGTGAGCCAGTACGCCTTTGTTGGTGGCTACAGCCAAAGAGCCAACGTACGGTAACCCTGCAATTTCTGAAGGCACCGCTTCAACACCTAGCGTTTCTGAGATTTTCTTGATTTCCGTTTCTTTGAAACGTGGATCAACAACTGCGCCCTTATCGTTTGCTAAAATTAGGTTGCCGTAAGCGTTTTTTTTGGTTTCCATAATGGCTATTTTGCCTTTGTAAACTGATTTTATTTTTTCAAGCTCTTCTTCTCTGACAGCATTGTGAATTAACATGCCGTTGGAGTTTGCACATGTCAACGCACCGATAAGAACAGAGCCGCTAATTGAGGTGTAGACGAGTTCTGCTTTGAGCCAGTCAGCGTATTCTTGAGCTTTCTGTTTGGGAACTATAACTGGAATTATAACCATGTTTTCGGTTGCCAGCGAGTATACGCCTATGCTTGCGCTTCCGACTATGCTTGATAAGTAAACGGTCAAGAAATATTTCTCCTCAGGTAGTGATGATGTTGTTGGCGGAAAATGTCTTTGTTCTTCCTATTTTATGTTGTGGTTAACATAAACAATAAAAAACAGATTGGGTTGAAAAGAAGGAAATTATTGTTTGGTTTCAGCCAAGTAGACGGTTACGTTACCATCTTTATCCTTGGTCACGCGAGTCTTAATTTTGCGTGGAGGTTTCTCGATTCCTCTGTCCCAAACCTTCTCATTAACCTCTTTGCTAATTACTAGTTGAGGTAACTCTTCTTCTTCCTCTTCTTCAGAAACCCTCATTTCAAGTTTCATGTGTTTTGTAACAAAGATTTTGATAAGCTGCATTGCGCGTGGAGCACGTTTTTTAGGTGGACGAACCAGCGCTTTCTGTAGCGGTATAGTGTAGAATCTTTCTTCAACGATTTCTTCATCGTGTTTTTTCTTTTTCTTTGTAACAGCTTCCTCTTTTTCTTCAGCTAGTTCTTCTACTGCGGGAGTCTGTTTTTTGGCTACTTCTTCAGTGACAAGCTCTTCCTCAGGCATCTCTGCTAATTCTTCTATTTCTTCCTCTTTTGATGCTTGAGTAACTTTAGTTTCTTGTGCCATGGCTTCCTAATTCTCCTATGCTCTTATCTTCCTAGTTCTCCAATTGCGTCTCTGCTTTGGGTTATTCCTGACTTTGCCGTCAGTTCTGGCAATTACCCATGTTGGAACAGACTGTGATTCTTTGCCAGCTTTGGCTAATCGGAGTTTTTTTCCTGGTGGTTTAACTCTTGCCATTTCTATATCCTTCTGATTTGTGTCTCTCGCTTCCGTGATTGAAGCTGAACTAGGATCTGTTTGAGTTGTGCATCTGAGAGCGGAATGGGCAACTTTCCGGTTTGCGCCATCTCAATCAGCTGCATCTCTATATTCTCGGCAAATTCAGCCTTAACCATTTTCAGGTTGTTTAGCCTTTGCCGAGCTTCAGGCGTCAAGATTTTGGCGAGCAATGCCTGTTTTTGCTGTTCCATTTGTTGTTCTGCTTGAGCTTGCCTTTGCTCGTCACTCATGCGACGGTTCTGCATCGACAAAAGTTTTCGTTTACGGATCTGGTCAAGCTCGTCATCAGACATTGTCACTATTCGCCTTGATATTTCTTGAGCTCAGGTATAGTTTTTACTATTTCTTTTGATAGGTCTCCGGCGACTTCTTGGAGAAGCTTACGTCCTTTTGGAGTCATGATTCTTCCTTTTGGCTTTGAAATCTGGATTAAACCTGCAGTTTCAAGTTGTTGGAGAACTTTGCGGATGTCGCTTCCGCCTGCTTTCACTACGCGATTAGGTTTGCTGCCTCTGTTTTTTCTTCCGCCGTAGTCAGCGCGAAGTTTTTCAAGTCCTAGGGGACCATGAATGTAGATTTTGCGTAGAATAGAAGCGCTGCGTATGTACCACCAGTTAGGGTCCTGTGGTTGCTTTTCAACATGCATACCTGTTTTAGCGAAGGTTGCCCATGGAAGAGGTTGAACTTCGTCAACGTTTTCCCTAAGATACTTAGCTAATCTATCGATGAATTTTGAAGCTGGAACGTCATGAGGAGTGGTCAAAGATGCTCTATCCTTTGGTTTTTCCTTGCAGTTAAACAAGCACGCCTAATATAAATATTCTCTGGGCAAATATTGCAGGTTACGCGTAAGGGTTATTTGGTTAGTTTTAGGTCGGGGTGTTTGTTGGTTGTGTTTTTTTAGTTGAGGAATATGTGTGTGACGTCTTTTTTGCTGGGGTGAGAGCTTATATGGTTTGTTTATACATTTTGTTTATGCATAATCCTGAAAGTACAAGAAAGCCAATATTTTTATTGCCTAAGATTAATCTCATATTCGTGGGCTAATGGTGACAAAAACAAGGCAACTGTCCAAAGGACAAAAAATCTTTGTCATCATGGCGGCATTCGTGTGTGGTTTACTGCTTTATGCAAACGCGATTGCTTTTAACCTAATCTCTACACCTGTGTTTGTTAACGACATAATTGCTTTTGGGACTTTGGGAGTGGCAGTAGTTTTAACAGTAGTACCGTTAACGATTGTTACTAGGGATATACGCAGGATTAGGTCATTGAGAATACAAAAATCAAATGTTGATACCGTAGTCGAAATAGATCATGCAGCTGATGCAGTTTCTTCACCAATCATTGCCCAAACAATTGTGGACAAAGTTAAACCCGACATTGTTGCCATTGAGACCGCCAAATTACCAGACGAAACGCCATCTCCAATTACCCCGCCAACTAAAGTCTTTAGAAAAAGAAACCTTTTCGTCATAATTGTGGCGTTTACAGTTGGGTTATTGTTCTTTGCAAACGCTGTCGCATTTGGCCTGATTTCTTTACCCGCATACTCCATATACGCCGCCGTTGCTGGTGCAGCCGCCCTAACTCGCGATAACGTTAACTATGCTTTTAGGTGAAAATATAAAGATTTTAGGAAGCAGAATAAAGAGCTTTGTAGCAGAACCACAAATACAAGACATAATCAATGAATTCAAAGAAACAGATCAAGCTCCAGAAACTGCTCCTGCGCCGGTGATTGCTCAGAAAGAAATGAAAAAAGTTGACCCGTACGCTGAATTATTCCGACAGTATGGTTTTCAAAAAACAACCAGCAACCTTGAGCCAGACACAGTAAAACAGGAAAATTTGTCACCTAAAGAAACTGTAATTCCACGAACCAAGGTGATCTGCCCAGCCTGCAGAAAAGAAATTGGGCTACCCGACTACATGAAAGAGTATGTAGTAGATTTTGGACCGCCAAAAAAATCTAACATAACCAAAATATGCCCGAGTTGCCAAGCCTCTGTACCCTTGAAGCGAATCGGTGTCTTAGATGAAGAGGAAATTTGGAAAGAATAAGATTTAGACTATTCTACAAATAATTTTAATGAAAATTTAACAATTGAAAAATTTAAATACCGATTCAGGCTTAAAATCAGTGGAGAATGGAAACTGCGAGAACCAATTAAACGGGTAAGAAATTTATCAGACGACCCTAAAGATTTTGATAAATTGCATAGTTCCAATAGGGAAGACATAGTAAAGCTTCTTGAAATCGTAACTGAAAAAATGAAACGCACAGAAAATAAAGAAGGTACCGTGGAAATTTTGGAAGCTTTAACCCAAAGAGCAAAATTTTGTGAACCCGAAGGACACACTATTGAGATAGAGCAAAATAACTGTATTTTCGAAAATAGTTGTTATACAGCAAAATATAAAAATAGTCCATGTCCCTGCGAACTCTACCGAATATAAAACAAACAAGTCTTTTGTGTTTTGCTTTGACTATTGGTTTAGCTTAAAATAGATGCGTCTGTTGTTTTTACCCTTGTTTTCTGTTCTGACAAGCTCAACTTTTCCTATCTCCTTTAGGTTTTTGACGTGGGTGCCCCCGTCTGCCTCCCTGTCCACACCTACGATTTCAACAATCCTCAGAACCGGAAGATCCGGCAAGAAGGCTTCAGCCAAAATAACTATACCGGGGATTTTCATGGCTTCTTCTCGGGGCAGCTCATACGATTTCACCGAGACATCGGACGCAAATAGTTCGTTTGCTTTTGCCAGATTAGCCTCCAAGATAGTTCTGTCGAATTTTTCTAGGCTAAAGTCAAATCGCACATGGTCTTCTTCAAGCTGGTTACCCGTGATGAGTGCTCCTGTTCCTTTGTGGAGGAGTGCTGCGATGACGTGGGCGGCGGTGTGGCTGCGCATGAGTTTGTACCTTCTTGGCCAGTTTAGACTGCAGTGAACTTTATCTCCGATTTGCAGACCTGCATGATCAACTTCATGCGAGATTTCGCCTGAAAACTTGCCAACGTAGACGACGTTGAAGACCTCGTTGTCTCTGATTATCTTGCCCGTGTCACATGGTTGACCTCCGCCTCTGGCATAGAAGACTGTCTGATCCAAAACCACGTATTTACCGTCTTTAACAGAGACTACGGTAGCTGAGGATTCTTTGAGATAACTGTCGCCTAAGAACAATGCTTTAGTCATGAAGCATCTCCTTTGAAGGTACTGGATATTGTTTTTCTACTTGAAATATTTTTAGCAGAAAACATACTGGGTCACTTGATTTAGTATTTGTCAATTTTCCCAACATTAAAAGGAGTTTTTGATGGGTTAATATCCAAAAATCGATCTTTCTTGGAAGCAGATTTTTTTGTAAAGTTGCTTTGTAGAACAGGTGTTTAGCTATTAGCTGACATAATAATGTTTATTAATATTCACTATTTAACGTTAATCTGTTGGAAAAATGAAGTTAGAAGAAAGCACCCAATACCTACGATGCTTTACAGCCATAGAAACTGAATGCTTCAACCTCTACAGCAAACTATCAAATAAAATAAACCATCCAGAAAGCAGCTTCATCTTAGGCATAGCCTACGACAGCCTAAAATGCTCCAAAATCTCACAAGCAATTCTCGACTGTTTCGACCAAACCGATCCGGAAAACGTAAAAACCAAAAAAGATCTAACCGACTTAGCCGCCGAGCTTTCAACCTTCTCAAAAGAAATCCAAAGAATCAACTGCCTAAACTATCAATCAAGCTGCGAAATACTAAAAGAACTAACAAAAATCGAAAAACTCCTAACAGACACCTACAGCAATTACGCTCAATCATCAGCAATCAAAGCTATAGCTCAAGAAGTAACCAAATACACAAACGCTAACGTTGACAATTTCGCTAAAGTCTTCCAAAAAATCGCAGAGGAAAAAGAGCGGCACAGAGAAGAACTGATTGAAATCATTTATGCTTTAGAACAGACTGAAGCAAACAGGCTCAGGCAAATAACGCCGGTCATAAAATATCAAAACCCCGACGCTTGGATTCGCGGATCCACAATTCAAATCTTATCAACCAACTCAACCACAGCTAGCTCTGCCGAGTAATCTGAAACCGAATTAGTCGCTTTCTTTGGTTCGATCCTCTTATCGAGACGACATTTAGTGTACTGTAGTTGTCAGGGTTAATTATTCATTTTCAGGGTTTAGTTAAGTATTTTCAGGTCTTTGTTTTAAACGTCTGACGGCTATTACTGTGAAGACCAAGACTATTTCGGGAATTAATAAGCCGATGGCGAGCGCAGTTATAGGGAATGTTGTTTGTGTCGTTAATGATTTCGTAAATTGTATATTTATTTGATGTGTACTAAATTGGGTTGTGTACCAAACGTAAAAGTTCTCTGTATCTTGTGTGGATCCCTGGTTTGTTGCTTGTTGGTTTTCTATGAATACGGTTGGGGTAGTTCCATATGAAATTAGGTTTTTGGGTATGGTTATGTTACTGAAACCCACTGTGTTGCTTTGGCCTGTTACTGTGAAAGACACCGTTGTTGAGATACCTGGGATACCTGGCTGGTTTGTTGTGATTGCGATGTTGGACATCTGTGAACTAGTTATGTTTCCTCTGATTGCAAGATCAATTGTTGTGCCACTAACTGTCTTTGCTTTAACAGTTGTTTCTAATTGAGTTGGAGAAGGTGAAGGCTTTGCAGTTGGAGTAGGGATGGAAGTGCTTGTTGGTTTTTGTGTTGGTGCGGGCATTGAAGTTGGTGTTGGAGTTGATTGTGTAGTGGGTTCTGACGTATGAGGAGGGGAATTTGTTACTGCAAACAAATTACTAACTCCTGTGCAGTTCCCAAAACTAACGGTAATGTTGACGTCCGAGCCAAGAGTAGTCACAGTAACTGAAGCTGAGCCTACACCATTAACGAAAGCATCAATGATACCAGGACTAATTGATCCTGCAGAATAAGTCAGAGAAGGTGAACCAACATAGTTTGTAACGGCGTTTTCGTATACGTCTTTAGCCGTTACAGTTATGCTGAAAGCAGAACCAGCAGTCTGAGGACTACTGATTGGAGCAAAAGTGAAGTGGTTAAGAGCTCCAGGATTAGCAGTAAAGATGTTGCTTACTCCAGACACACCCGAACCTGTCGTGAGAAGTGTAACTCCTGAACCTGCACCAGTAACCGTCACTGAACCCTTCCAAACACCATTCGAGAATAAACCAGTTATAGATGGACTAACCGTACCAGCGGAAACACTCAAAGCGTTAGTTCCATTATAATTCGTAAGGATATTATTGGAAGCATCCTTAGCTGTAATTGTTATGTTAAACGATGTACCCACGGTCTGAGTACCAAAAGAACTAAACTCAAAATGGTCAGGTGGAGGAAAATTCACCATAACAGAAACAGTAGAACCCGTAGCATTACCATAATTACTATCACCATTATAGACCGCTCGGAACTGATAACTACCAACAGTTGGAGGAGTATAAGTCGTAGAAGCTGAACTACTGCTCAAAGGCACTGCAGAACCGATGGTAGTCCACGAACCAGTTCCGATCTTAACCTGAAAAGTCGCCGTACCAGTTGGAGCTGCGCCACCAGAAAAACCAGAAATAGAAACAGAAATTGTAACAGTATTATTAACGACAACGGGGTTTGGATCAACTACCGGAGCTGGAACAGTTGGATTAGCCTTATTTACAGTTAGAGATACAGGACTCCCTGTCACGGGATTGTAATTACTGTCGCCGCCATAGACTGCCCGGATTTGATAGTTGTTTCCAATTGCGTTCGGAGTATAGGAATCTGAAGTTACAGAACCAGTAGACAATGTTTTTATGGTGCCAAGTTGGGTCCATGTTGAACCGCTATTTGTAGAATATTGAAACGTTACTGTTCCAGTCGGAGTAATAGCTGAAACTCCAGAAATAGTTGCGGCAGCAGTTACTGATCCTCCAAGATAAATTGGGCTTGTCGGGTTCAGAGTTGGAGCTGGAACAGTTGGATTAGCCTTATTTACAGTTAGAGATACAGGACTCCCTGTCACGGGATTGTAATTACTGTCGCCGCCATAGACTGCCCGGATTTGATAGTTGTTTCCAATTGCGTTCGGAGTATAGGAATCTGAAGTTACAGAACCTTTAGACAATGTTTTTACAGCACCAAGCGCATTCCAAGTTGCACCGCTGTCAGTTGAGTATTGGAATGTTATTGTTCCGGTAGGTGTGACAATACCACCTACAATGGCGTTGGCCCTTACAGAACCTCCTAAAGTGATAGGACCATCTGGACTAAGAGTAGTTCGAACAGAAACAGGTGGAAAAACAGTGGCAGCATTAACGACTTGCGAACTTGCAAGTATACATATTGACAGTAAAATCAAAAATGCTACTGCAAACAATTGTATTTTCTTCATGTTATTTCATTCGGATATTGAGGGTTGACATAAACTTGGATAATTATCTATAAAATACACTCTTTCTAATTGCTTAAACCTTTCCTAATCGTATTATTTCAGAGTTGCACATTCACAAAAAAGAGGAGGATAATTCTTTACCAAAGACAAGAATATGAGAAGATATCTCTGTCGCAGATTTCTTTTGGGAAAAATGGGTAAAAAAGGGTTAAGTTGCAGAGAACGCGGCAATCAGGTGGATGTTACTTAGGGACATTATCGAGTTGTCGAAGCCGTAGTACCTGCTAGCAGTTGCGTAGAAAGTGTATTTGTTGCCCGCTATGACGTTGTAGGTTGCTTGAGCGGTCATGTCAAAAAAAACGCGTTCATCTGTTGAGCCAGAAGTTTTTGTTCCACGTAAACTAATATCGAGGTTATTCCAGCCAGGTGAGGTTGGGGAGGTTCCAAGATATAGCGCACATGAATTGTTGTAATACATATCAACATAGCCAACGTTCAATGTGATAATGACAACACCATTTGAGGGTGCGGTTATGGTGACGTCGCCAATGGGGATTGCTATACTGTCGTTGCTGTTAATATCAAGAGCAGTAGAATCAATTTCTGTAGAGTTTACGGCGGTAATTCCGGGTGGACCTTGTATTCCTTGTGATCCTGTTGCTCCTGTTTGGCCAGTAGCACCAGTTGCCCCTGTTTGGCCAGTAGCACCAGTTGCCCCTGTTTGGCCAGTAGCGCCTGTAGCTCCTATGTCTCCTTTATCGCCTTTCTCACCTTGAGGTCCAGTAGCGAGCTGGGTTGAAACTACTGCTGAGACGACGCCAGCAACTGCAACTGTTAAAATTAGCACTATTACCAGAGTCATTTTTTGAGCTGCTATTTTTTCCAATTTAATAACACCACATATTAGTATTGTTCTACTCGGCTTAAATTATCTTACATTGATTTAGCTGCCTATTTTGTTTTGCAGCACGTAACTCTTACTAATTTTATCTGTGTACAATATAATGAAACAATATTTGATAAAAAGGCTACTGTAAAAAGCCTCTTGATTAAAAACGATAAAGTTTCTTAATTAGCTACAACAGTCTGGTTTTAATAAACGCCTTTCACGTTGATATCTGATTTATTTCCAGTTGTCTGCGTATGATTTGGAATGGTATATCCCAACCAGTCATATGATGGATTAGCTTCTTAAAGTCGGATAGCGTCAATTTCGTTTTTTCTTGCTCTTTGATCGTCGTGTATATTGCAACTATTGGGTACGATTCCACGTTAGGTAAATGTTTTCTTACTTTCTTTGCTAGACATAATAGTTCTTCATTCTGCATCCTTTCTGTCTCCGAATAGTGTTTCACGTTTCTTACTGATTCGTCTTATCGCACGATTTATTATATAGTTTTTTGAGAACTGCAATAACGTTAATTGTCAACTTTAGCAATTTTTGTCACACGACTTAACAAAACTAATGGAAATTAGCAAAATTTGAGACAACCCACTATATGACGACTAACAAAACTAGTATGTTGCGGATGTTGTTTTTCTGAATCTCCGTAATGAAACTAGAAATTATTCTTTAGGGGAATAGTTGGAAAAGTAAAATTTTATTTACTTGTAAGCTTCTTTCTTGATTATGTCAGAACAAATTGAAGACGTTATAAAAGTGTCGCCAAAAGGTCAGATAGTAATTCCAAAAGAAATCCGGAAAAAACTAGGCGTGAGAAGCGGCGAGAAATTGTTGGTGCTTACTCGAGATGGAGACATACTGCTCAGAAAAACACAGGAAGTATCCATTGAAGAAATAGCTAAAAAAATCGACAAAGTAACCAAAGAAGAGCAAATCAACGTTGACACAATTATTGATGAGGCAATCAAGTGGGCAAGAAGATCAAAGTAGTCTTTGACACCAATGTTTGGATTTCAATCTTTCTAAAGAAAGTTCTAAGCGAAGAATTCGCGCAAATTAATGATCAAACATCACTTTATGTTAGCAAAGACATTATTTTGGAAATATCGAAGGTTTTGATGTACCCAAAAATCTCCGAAATTCTAAAAGAATCAGGGCTCCATGAAAAAGAAATATTGCAGGCAATCTCAAAAAACTCAACGATAATTAACCCAAATATCAAATCAAAAGTTATAGACGAAGATTTTGAAGATAACAAAATATTGGAATGTGCCTTAACTGCTAAAGCAGACGTAATCGTAACTGGAGATAAACACCTTCTTAAAATAGGCAAATTTAGGAAGACAAGAATAGTTACACCTAGAGAGTTTTTGGAGTCATTTTCTTGAAAGTTGTGTATTTTAAGATTTGGTCAATGCGCTACCGAAGAAAAGTCAGTTCATGAGCCAATTGTGGTCTTTGCCTTGCTAACATCACCCATCATAATAATATCTGAACCCCATTCAAATGACAGCAATAATCGACTACTCAACAACAAAAAGAAAAACGACAATTAGATAAGAAAGCATCCTGCCAAGCCAATGGGAAATCCACCCAGACCAGAATGGCGTCAAAAATGATAAAAGAAGTACAGAAGTGGCGAGACCAGATCCCAGAGGCAAAAGAATCCCTAAAAAAAGTTGGCTCGGATACTTTTCCTGATGAATAAGAACTGTTAGTATATCTTAAAGATTTTTGAGGTAGTCAATTATTTTTAAGTAATCTTCAGCGGAAACGTACCAACCACTGTCGCGCATTTCTTTAACTTTCTCCACTAGCTTTTCCTTGTCGATTTTTCCAGTTGCATAGATTTTGCCCAAGATGTATCCGGTTCCGTGGAGTTCTATTCCCAGAATCCTTGCGACGGATCTGGCGACTCTATCGTCAGCTACAGCTATACCATTTAGCTGTTTAGTTAAGCAGAGAACTTCGGCTTCCGCCTCATGTAACGGTTGCATCTCATTTAATGAAGCCATTTCCTTCACATATTTGAGGTATCCTTTGTTGCCAATGGTATGAACTTTAATTATTTCTTTTTCGAATAATGTTTCTAAAAGCACCGATTCCGGTGCTCTTTTCCTCTTGCCTTCGCGGACTACTTCCTCAAACACGCTTGCCGTAGTAAATTTTGGTTGGATAATTTCTTTTAGAAACTCGGCTAAAGAAGACCTTGTCAAGTAAATTAGAGGGGTTGAGTCGAAGACCAGCGGTTTAGGCATTATTGTTCCTTCAAAGCTTTTTCGAAGTCTTCGCGAAAGTCCTCAAAAGACTGCTGGAAAGAGATTTTTCTCTGCTTCACTATCTCAATCATTTCCCAGAGGGATAAACCCGCGATCTTTGAAGCTTTCCACAGGGTTACTTTTCCGCCACTATAGAGCGCTAATGCTCTTTCGAGTTTCCTGTCTGCAATTGCTTTTGCTAAGAGTTTTCTGACCACCGTAGCACGGTCTGACTTTTCTTCTTTTTCGATTTCTTCAATGTCTTTAGCCATGTCTTCAGGAACTCGTGTTGAGACTATTTCGGCCATTGCTTTCACTGTTTACAATAACACGTATACGATACGTATAAATGTTTACGATAAAAAACGGCAAATATTAATTTAAGGAAAAAACGAGTTTTTTGCCGTTTAACAAGTAGCTATATGTCGGTGATGTTATGGATTGCTTTGAAGTATCAACTGCTCCGTTGATAGCTTTCAGATTTGGTTGATTAAGTTAGGTGTTGGTAATGCAAGAATAAACAATGAAATCAGAAGGAGTAAAAGTAGAAAACGAAAAACCATTTCTTTGTTGCATGTTCCTATAGAATAATGCTGAAGTTGTACCCATTTAATAGCAACATTTATGTGGGTAAAATTGCATTAATAACGTGGGTGCAAAGTAGTGGGAAAAGCTAAAATGGATGATCGAGGCAGAATCTTAATTCCACTAGACCAACGTGAGAAGCTTGGTTTGAAAACTGGAACCGAATTTGACCTAGTTCGCAAAGACGGCGTCTTAGTTTTAAAGCCCCTCCTTGTTGAGCCACTACGAGTTGAAGGCAGCCACCGTAAATGGGGTAAAGAAGCATTCTTGGATTCTGGAGAAGCAACCTTTGGCGAGTAGTTTGGGTTCTGTGGAGAAACGGGTTTTTGACCTTAACATTTTAGCAGTTTTTCTAGTGAAGGGACACCCTGGCTTTGAATATGTTTCGCCAGTTGTAGAAGAGGGTTTAAGAGGAGCATACATTCCGTTGATAATGGATTTTTTACCCATGCGTGTTTATTGGATAATGACTCAGCGGTGGAATCTTCCTCAAAAGGACTGCGCAGCTTCGATTGAATATTTCTTAAAGACCTATAATATGCCATGTTATCCATGCTTGAGTCGAGAAACAATTATTGAGGGTTTTCGGTTGTCAAAAGATTTGAAGCACAATGTTTTCGACTGCTTGTACCTTGCACTTGCATTACAGGAGAAAGCTGCCGGGGTAGTTACAACGGATACTGATTTTGAAAAGCTCTGCAACCATTTGGGTTTAGAGTACATCAACCCTGTTCCAAGAGAAGTACTCAAACGTTTCAAAGAATAAAACAAATAAGCTACCTTGTCTTGGAAGGACGTGGAGGGTAAAGACGGTCTGAAGGAGTTAGGATGAGATTCCCCAAAGTTGGAGACGGTTTAGCCAGTATTTTCAAATCAAGACGGTGAGCTAACTTGATAGGTGAATTGTTGAGTGTATAAAATTGGAGTAAAGAGAGAACCGTGCGTGCGTGCGGGCTAACTTATAATTCTGTTCCGTTCCAAAATATCACTTTGTTGTAATGAACCATGCTGGATTGCAAACTGTCTTCGTAGATTACGTCAAGATTTGGTCCATACTGTTCTAGCAAACTCGTCACGTTGCGCCATACGATAGCTGAAAAGCTGTCTGCGGGCCACAGACCCCAAATTGTATCGTTTGGTCCCCTAAAACCAAACCCATAACCTACCGGAATCACATATGCTATTCTGTTTTGAAGTGGGTTTTGTGGTTGCGGATTTGTATGTAAGTAATTCCAGAATTGCTTCATTGCGTTAAGCTGGTCGGGTTGCAGAATGTTTTCAGTGTAGTTTAGGTTGCTGTCAAAGATCAAGATGAATTTGGCGCCATTTTGGTAAGCATACACCATATCAGCGTATAGTTGAGTTGCATTTTCTAGGTAGGGCGGCTGGGTGTAGGTATCTGTTATAATCACGCCCCAGTCCTCATTGTTAATCGTGGCTGCTCCCCGGCATAGCGCAAGCTGAAGGGGTTTGCTCAAGTTATAGGCGAATTCTGCTAAGACTACATTGTAGCCTGCTTTGAAGTCAAATTCATAGAGTGCATAATCAGATGTCATCAGAGGAATTGCATCAAATTTGAAAACTGCCAAGTCCTGGTTAAGGGCAGTAACAAATTTGTTAGCGGCATCGGTGTAGTTGTCTGCTTGCTGCACAAGCATCAAAGATATATTGCCATTTTCAACTGAAGATCTGGCGCGGTCTATCTGTGCGCCTCCAGCTTCATCATAAGGAAACAAACCCCAGAAACGGTTTCCCCAAGTTTGCTTAGCTTGAATTACCCATTGAGTCTGGTTGAAAGCTTCAGAGTTTATATGCCAGAAGGGAGCAAAGGTCAGCCCGTGATCATTGATGTACTGGCAAACGCCGTTAAGCTCGGATATGTTGTAGGTTATTACGTTACTGCCAACAACGATAAAATTAGTGTAGCTGCTAACTTGGTTTACAAGTTCTTTAAAACTTCCCACGTCTGAGAATGCTATATCAAGTCCGAAATAAACATCTGGAGTGTATTTCGTTGGTTGACTTGCTATGTGGATTCCCGCCAGTACTCCAATCAGCAATACGACAAGCAAAAAGATTAGAAAATACATGTGTAATTTTTTCATCAACATCACAATTTATGAGGAAAACAATCTTTGACTATTTTACGATCAATATCCTTAAAGGACTCATTTATCCTTAAAATATTTTGTTTTTGAGTTCAGGAGAATGGAGTTTAAAATTAGGGGAGAATTGTTGTGTTAATTAGTGTTTTTACGCCCGCGCTGGCTTGTTCCTAAACGCTTATTTTGTAAAGGGATTTAGCATGCATAAATTGATAAATTCAGGTATCGCGAATCGCGAATATGTTCTACTGTACATAGAGTAGGAACAAATGACAAAAGCTAAGTTTGAAATAGGAGAGACTGAAAAACACATCATTATTGTTAATGCGAGTGCGCCTCTAAAATACATCAAGATATAAGTGGATGGCGAAAAAGTCGTTAATGAATCAAACTTTCAGCCCTTGCCAAAGAAGTTCCAGTTGGACGTGGGAAATTCCGAAAAGCATCATTTGGAAATCAGAGCTGGACCGTTCTCGCCTATTACACTATTCGTGGACGGAAAAGAAGCTCAAAAAAACTGAAACTGCATCGCTAGCCCGAAAGGTTAGCAAACTAAACAGCTTCTCCTAAACTTGTCTATTCTCTATTGAAAGTTGGCAATTAACCACGTATTCTTAGAAGCTCAACGTCCAGGTTGTTGAATTCTTCATCGCTGCCAACTATAAGCTTGGTTTTAAGATTCTGGGCTGTAGCAACTGCAAATGCATCTGCAATTGACAATGCATGGTCACATTTTATTTTTGCAGCCTCACGCCACAAACCATTATCATTAATGGGAACAATCCTTAAACCATATAGCCTCAGGTTTCTTTGCTTTTCCTCAGCTAATTTGGGGCTCACCCTTGACAAAATATAGTAGATTTCTGTTAGATTTAGTATGTTTATGTAGCCATTAATCTCTTTTTTCTGTACCTTTTCAAGACTATCTCTGACAAGTTCGGCTCCAGCTTCACCTAGAAAGAAAGCTAAAATTGCTTCAGAGTCAAATGTTAGATGGTCCGACACGTTTAATCCATTCCTGGTCTTTTGTGAATTCTTCTGATCGGGCTTCTTTTAGTAATTCTTGTGCAGTTCTTCCTTTGAAGACTATTTTCAATGAGCCAAAATCATCATTTGGCGAAGGAAGAGGTTTTAGTATTATTCCTTGTCCATTTTCTTCTATTAACACTTTATCTTTAATGCCGTATTTCTTTCTAAGTTTTTTTGGAATAGTTGCCTGCCCCTTCTTTGTGACGCTAACGACTTCAACCAATTGATACCACAGTAATACCTGAGGTTTTGGTAATACTTAAAATTTGCTAGTTAACTATGTCTTTAGTTCCTACATTTATAATAGGTTCAACAATCTTATAAAAGAACATCTTATCCATATTGTAGGTATAGTGTTGTCCTGTGTGGAGAATAGAATAGTCTAAGGATAATCTTTGGCATGCACGAATTATAGGTGAGAATTTTATGATTTCTGGTCTGGTTCCCAGAATAATGGAAATCTTCACTTTTTGTTCTCCGATTTGTTAATTAAGTGTGCTTGCTGGATAAAAAACTAAGCTAGTTAACTTAGTTTTAACCATATTCTTTCTAAGTGAGTTAATATCAAGAGGTTTTGTATGGACCACTGCTATTAACTAAAGCAGCATACCAAGAAAAACTAATCAGCAAAATCTTCGGCCCGTGTTTGCGTGATGATGGAATGTACGGAAGGACTGCCACGTTTTTCATTTTTGCAAGCGTTGACTAATCAAAAAATGCGAAGCTAAGGGAGATGTCTGATGTTGGATTTGCTCAAGCGTGATAAGCCAAACCTTGAAGCTACATTACTGCAAGTTGCTTTAGATCCAGGTGGTTTCGATTTCTTTTATTTGTTTGAAATGGGGATCATCTGAGATAAGGACTGCCCTGAGATCTGAAGCTGTTGCAGCAATTATGCTATCACCCATTGAAAGCCGGTACTTATGTCTAAGTTCAGCTGAGGCTTGAGCTATTTGATCGTCAACAGATATGAGCTGAAATTCTTCTTTCATTGACATAGCTCTTAGCTTGGCAATGTCGCGACCTTCTTTAGAAAGAGACAGGTTGTATATTTCATGGATCACTATAGTAGAGACATACCTGTCTTTGAATCTTTTTTTCTCTGCCATTTTTTGTCTTAAAGCTAGATCCTTAGAATAATAGAATTCTACAAAAAATCTGCTGTCGTAAGTTGCTTTATTCATCTTCTTCATGCCTGAGCTTGTCGAGCAACTTGTTCATTTCTTCCACAGTAGCAAACTCTGAACCCGAACCTAACATGTCCCAAAACGACTTTTTAGGCTTCAATAGGATCCCCTCATCTGTTTCAACTACCGCAAGGCGTGTGCCTTCCTCTATTTTGAATTTCTTTCTAATTCTAACAGGAATAGTAGTCTGACCCTTCTTTTTTACGACAATTTCTGTTTCCAACTATCAGCCCTGTCTTACTCTTGCGGAACAATTAAAAATAAATGTTTCTGTTTTTTCAGATAACTCTATGCTTTGCATGAGGCTGCTAAACAACTCCAATTTGGCACACCCAATAGCACCTGCTGGAACCCGATACCTGATAAAAGAAGGCGGAACACTCACATTTCTAAAAGCCATCTATTACCACTCCTTCGAATCAAAAGAAAACAAAGAATAAGATCAGAAAAAAACATGCCTCTCTCAACAAATCTTTCTTTTCCTCTACAGTCAAGGTTTCCAAGTGAAGTAAATATGGCTTCCTTTTTGGCAGACAATTCTAAAGCCAGCCTTGTTTAACGCCTTAAGAAGTTTGCGATATGAAAGGGTTGGTACTTTCTCAGACAGTTACTTCCACCAGCTCTCGTTTCCGTTTAAGCTGGTCTAGATCTTCGGGGAATACCTCAAGATAGCCTTCTATTGCTTCTCGAATATTTGCAATGGCTTTCTTTTTGGTTTTTCCTTCACTAATGCAGCCGGGAAGTTCGATAACTTGGGCGGAGTAGCCTTCATCTTCTTCTCTTAAAATGACAGTAAATTTTGAGCCCTTTGCCTCAACCACAAACGGCACCAAGTACCAGTTTTTCAAGCGAACTGGAAAAAATTTGGCGGGGTCTAGTTGCGAACATGCACCGGTTAAAAGCAACCACATGATTCAGCATAGCCATACAAAGAAGCAAGGGGTAGCAAAAATGACCAACAAAAAAGCCCCGGGCTTGAGTAGGAGACTCATGCTTTAACTATTTAGGTTTGAGGTCGATACTGCGAGTTATTGAGAAGTAACCATAGCAAAAAATAATCAATCAAAATCAGAATTGGCACTCAAGCAGCGTAACTTTTCAACTGGAAAAATGAGCGATAACAAAAGAAAAACAAAAACTAGACGAGAAAACAAGAACGTTTCGCATCCTGCCAAGCCAATGCGAAATTCACCTAAACCCAAGATGGTGCCAACGATGGATAAATGAAGCAGAGAAGTGGCAAGATACAATACCAGAGGAAAAAGAATTCTTGAAAAAAGACTCCAATACTGTTTTATCGGGATCTCCGTGATGAAACTAAGAAATTATTCTTTAGGGGAATAGTTGGAAAAGTAAAATTTTATTTACTTGTAAGCTTCTTTCTTGATTATGTCAGAACAAATTGAAGACGTTATAAAAGTGTCGCCAAAAGGTCAGATAGTAATTCCAAAAGAAATCCGGAAAAAAACTAGGCGTGAGAAGCGGCGAGAAATTGTTGGTGCTTACTCGAGATGGAGACATACTGCTCAGGAAAACACAGGAAGTATCCATTGAAGAAATAGCTAAAAAAATCGACAAAGTAACCAAAGAAGAGCAAATCAACGTTGACACAATTATTGATGAGGCAATCAAGTGGGCAAGAAGATCAAAGTAGTCTTTGACACCAATGTTTGGATTTCAATCTTTCTAAAGAAAGTTCTAAGCGAAGAATTCGCGCAAATTAATGATCAAACATCACTTTATGTTAGCAAAGACATTATTTTGGAAATATCGAAGGTTTTGATGTACCCAAAAATCTCCGAAATTCTAAAAGAATCAGGGCTCCATGAAAAAGAAATATTGCAGGCAATCTCAAAAAACTCAACGATAGTTAACCCAAATATCAAATTAAAAGTTATAGACGAAGATTTTGAAGATAACAAAATATTGGAATGCGCCTTAACTGCTAAAGCAGACGTAATCGTAACTGGAGATAAACACCTTCTTAAAATAGGCAAATTTAGGAAGACAAGAATAGTTACGCCTAGAGAGTTTTTGGAGTCCTTTTCTTGAAAGTTGTGTATTTTAAGATTTGGTCAAATAGTCTTTGGTCTTTTGCAGTATGGTAGTTTTTCTTTCTCTGCATGATGTTGTTTACACTCTACACATTTACCATGTCGAGGACACTTTTGTTTAGGACAAGAACAGTTTTCAGGTGGAGTCAACACATCACCTATGTCGGTTGGTATTGAGTCAATTTGTCATATTCTTCTTCTGTAAGTTAGCGATCTGATGGAGTGATGCCAATGAATTGTAGAGGTTTATTGTATTTTTTGATGTGCGACCTCGTAACATCCAAATTAGATTAAGCAAACAGAGTTCAGTGCTCCCAAATCGCTGTCACTGGTGTAGAGCTTTGCTTTCCAATGGCGAGCTGTGGCGTAAACAAGTGCGTCGGAAAAGTGCAGGTTGTTTTCTAAGCTGTAATCAGCTGCTTCAAGCGCTATTGTCTGGTCGATGGGCACAATCGTAGTTTGACTGAGTGCAGCTGTTGCCAAGAGGGCTTCTTCTTCGCCTTTTAGTTTCTTTATTTTTTTGTAAACTTCATAGAGAACAACCATTGATGTGACTATGTTCTTTGGTTCAGTTGACTCGATTACTTGATTGTACTGTGAGGCTTTTGGCCCGTCAGTGAACCGTTCAATCCAGCCGTAGCTGTCTATGCTAATCAATGCGTTCCGACTCGTCTCTTAGTTCTTCTGTGTTTAGGTTTTTGATGAACCCTTTGGTTTCTTTTATTGGGCATACTGGGATGTACTGTATTATTCCATGTTTGGTTATAGCAACCATTTTGTCGCCTGGCTTTATCCCTGCTTTTTTTCTAAGTTTTTCGGGGATGACGACTTGATATTTTTTTGAGACCGTAACAGGTTCCATCGTTAACCACACCGTAATACTATATACCTATCGATATAAATTTTGGCTTCAACATTTTAAAGTTCGCAGCTTTCTAACCCAACCCACTTTTCAACAATTATGCACTTTAGAAACAATAGTCAAAACTCAGAAAAAAACAAGCCAATTTTCAACAACCAAAACGCTGTTGAAAGAAAAAGAAATGCTCTATTTCCAGAAAAACAACATTTTTTTCTTTGCCGCTTACTGAAGTTTTTCCATTAAAACCTCAATTATCTTCTTAGCGGTTTTTCCATCTCCAAACGGATTAACCCAACCCTTCTGCCGCTTAACCATTACCTTAGCAGCTTCAAGAATTCGATCAGGATCAGTTCCTGCCAACATATTTGATCCAACCTCTACGGTTTCAGGCCTCTCCGTATTATCCCTCAACGTAACACAAGGCACACCAAGAATGCAAGTCTCTTCTTGCACTCCGCCAGAATCCGACAAAACCAGCAAAGCCTTGCTTTCAAGATTCAGAAAAGACAAATAATCCAAAGGCTCAACCAAAGTCAACCCATCTGTATCGATGCCAAATAACTCGAGTTGTTTTCGTGCACGAGGATGAATAGGATAGATCAAGGGAACTCCGAATTCTCTTTGAATTAACTGCAAACCTTTTATGATGCCTGCGAACCGAGTTTTATCGTCTACATTTTCCTGCCTATGCGAAGTTGCTAACATAAACTTGCCCGAAATAAGACCTAACTCGTTTAGAATTTTGTCTTTTGACTTAGCTATCTCTATATTCTGGTAAACTGCATCAACAGCAGTATTGCCAACCACGAAAATTTGGTTTTCTGGGATGCCTTCATGAAGTAAAATTTCCTTTGATTTATCTGTTGGTGCAAATAGGTAGTCCGAGCAGTGATCAGTTAAAACGCGATTAATTTCCTCAGGCATTCGACGATCATAACTTCGTAACCCAGCCTCTACATGCCCAACCTTGATTCCAAGCTTAACAGCGGCAAGAGCACCAGCAAGTACTGTATTAGTGTCGCCCTCAACCAAAACAATATCTGGACGCTCAGACTGCAAAACGTTCTCTATACGTCCAAGCATTATGCCAGTCTGTTTTCCATGGTTCCCTGAACCCACATCAAGATTAAACTTAGCCAACGGCAATTTTAGTTGTTCAAAGAACACCTTGTCCATGAAGTAAGAGTAATGCTGACCGGTGTGTAGAATAAAAAAATCCAGACCTAAACGTTTGCATTCACGGATTATAGGTGAGCATTTTACAATTTCAGGTCTAGTGCCCAGGATTATGGCAATTCTCAATTAAATTATACCCCAGCGCTTTGACGCCATCTTGCTTCTTCCATTTGAAGTTAATAGGTTACTATAGAGTCAGTTTCTTAATTAAACTATTATAAATAGAAATAATTCTTTTTTCGCGCGCGTAAACACTTATCGAGGTATATTGTAAAGCGATATAAACATGTGCATCTAACTGCACTAAGTGCAGTTGGTGTAACGATTTAAACCTACAAAACAAACATATGTGCTAGATGAGTTGTTATTGAAGTTTCTGAAAGAATGCCCTGAAGGTATTCGTTTAACAGATTTTGAGAAAATATTGAAGAGAAGGCTTGTTTTGAGAGGAATAAATGACTACTACCAAGTGGGCAGTAGGCATACAATTATTGAAGCCCTGAAGCGGCTCCAAAAAGAAGGTCATGTCAGAAAAGACATCGATTCCCGTAGATACGTTATAATGCCCGAAGGACAACAATATTTGAAAAAGTTAGAAATTGTTGAATCCCTTCTATTGAGCAACTGTTGGACTTCACAGTATAGCTGGAATCCAGCAAGCAAAGAACCCGAGCTGGGCACCTAAAACTTAGTTCAGGCAGATGAAACCGAAACAGGTCACAGTATAGCTTTATTGGATTCCCGTCTACAAAGGTTCAATATGAATAGTTGGCAGAGTTGGTTGAAAGATGTTGTTGATTATGCAGTTCAAGCTGATTTGTTAGATAATGAAGGGTTTCTGATTTTGGCGCGGTTGGAAAGCGGGCAAGAGTCTATTGAAGACCTGAAGATTCTGGTAGAAAAAGTTAAGACGATTTGGATTACAATTTTCAAGGGTGTTAAAAGAATGATGTTGGTGCAATATGTTGACCCTCAATTAATGCTTGAAAGAATAACGACCGAGCTATCCGTAAGTAACTCTCATTTTTCGCCGCTTGAGTAAATCTCTTTAGGCCAAGTCAGTCGCGGAGGTCTATCAAGTAATCCTAAAAGCAACCACATGGTTCAGCTTAACTTTACTAAGAAGCCAAGAGGTGCTGCAAAATCCGTTTGGATAACAATCTACAAGTTAGCTCTTATAGATGGTTAGCTTAGTTTTCGTGAGATGTCTGCGCGCAGGAAGTAGATTGCTGCGACTGCGATTGCCACAATAGTGTATGTAAGTAGGATTTCTATGGAGAGGTTGATTGTGGGGACGGCGGTTGTGGTGTTGATGAATTGTGTGACCGTGGATATGCTTGGTGGGAGTTGTGGGATTGCATATTGGATGGGGAGTGAGTTTGCTGGGGAGGTTGGAAGGTAGATTTGTATGGTTTTGTAGATTTCTTTGCCTGTAAGTGTGTAGATTAGACCCATGAACGTGCTTATGATGTAGCTTGAGAAGAAGACGGCTGAGCTGAAGATGTATGCGAGGCTACTGCGTCTGATGAGCTCTCCGAGCATGAACGCTAGGCTGAAGAATACGAGTGATCCTAATGCTTGGGCTGCGAATAGTCCGGGGATTATGTTGAGATTGTTTTGCGGTCCGAAGAAGGTGTAGGCTGAGGCGACTGATAGGAAGACGTTTAGGGCGAGGATTAGGAGGAATAGTGTGTATCCGCCTAGGAATTTACCTATGAAGTAGTCCCTTCGTCTGATTGGTTTGGATAGAAGGAGTTCTGCTGTGCCTTGTTCGTATTCTTCTGACATGGATCCTGCGGCTATGAGGATGGCTGTGAAGTTCAGGAAGAGGGGTCCTACGGCGAAGATACCTACGACCCAGATGTAGGGGTAAACGCTGTTTGGGATGAGGGTGGTTCCTGCTGCGCTTAGGGCGTAGTATGGGACTATGCCCAGAAGGATCGTGAATGCGACCAGCGCAAGGACTTTTTTTCTGGCGATGGCGCGTTTGATTTCGTATTTGGCGAATGTTATGATGACTTCTTCGCTTGTCATGGTTTGGCCCCGTCTTTGAGTGCTTCTATATAGGCGCGTTCGAGCATGTTTTCGGCTGGTTTGAGAGTGTAGAGTTTGGCGCCGGATTTTATGATGAGATCTGCGATTTTGGGTCTGAGGTCGGTGTCTGATTGGTTGACTGCGATTTCGACTGTGACGGTGTTGGTTGTGTTGGGGTTGTCTGATGTGTTAATGTGGTCTATGCCGGGTATCTGTTGTAGTTGTTGGAGTGTCTGCGTGGTTAGGGGGTTGGTTTCGAGTTGGATAAGTGTGTAGTTTAGGATTTTTTGCTCGACTTCTTTTGGTGTTCCTCTGAATAGGATTTTTCCTTTGTGAATGATTGCGACTGAGGTGCATAGGGATTCGACTTCGCTCATGATGTGACTGGACATGAAGACTGTTCCGTTGCCTTTTTGGGCGAAGTCTCTGAAGACGTCACGGAAATGTGCTACACCTGCTGGGTCTAAGCCGATCATTGGCTCGTCCAAAATCAAGATTTCAGGCTTGCCCAGTAATGCTTGGGCTACGCTGAGTCTTTGCACCATGCCTTTGCTTAACTTGCCGACCTTTGTGTCGGCGTATTCGTGAAGCCCGACTGTTTCGAGGGCTTTTTTAATGTTGTTGTTTCGGGTTACGTTGTCTGAGAAGTTGAGTTCATGGGAAATTAGGTTGAGGAGTTCTTTTGGGCTAAGAAAAGTCTGGATGTTGGGCAGTTCGGGTGAGTAGGCTACGTTTTTGAGGGCTTCAACGTGGTTGGCTATGGGGTCTAATCCGTTGACTTTGACTTGGCCTGAGGTTGGCCTGATTAGTCCCAGCAGAAGTCTTATGCAGGTTGTTTTCCCTGATCCGTTAGGGCCTAGAAAGCCGACGACTTCTCCTTTTTTGATGCTAAGGTTTGTGGGGCCTATTTTTTTGTTGCCGTAGTCTTTGATTGCTTCGAGAAGTTCGATGACTGCAGTAGGGTTGGTCGTGCCGGATTCCTCCTTTCATCTTTCTTTTCAGAAATAGACACTTGCTTCTTTGATGGTTGTTCTAGTCGACTCCGTAAGATGGTTGCTGGTCGGTTTCTGTTCCGCTTGCTATCCTTTGTTCGCTGCTCTTCTTGGTCTTCAACCTTCTGTAGACTTCTAGAGCTGCTATTGCTGCCACTACTATTATTGCTCCTCCGAACAATGAGGCGCCCACTATGTTAATGCTGACTGGTGGAGCGTTGAGTGAAAGGTTCGTTGAGAGAAGAGTTACGGTTATTGTTGTGGTTTGGTTTAGCGTGAGTTGGGCGTAGTTGATTAGGCCTGATGGCATGCTGGTTATGACTCCAGTGGCGGAGAATGATTCTGCGTTTGAGGAGTTTGCGGCTGTTACGGTGATTTGGTAGTTTGTTGCTTGGTATGATGTGCCGTTGAAGTTGACGCTGACTTGACCGGCGTTAACCAGGTTTGCGTTGATGGATATGCCTTGAGTTTGGTAGCTGAATGATTGGTTTGTTAGTCCCGGAAGGTAAGGGTAGATTTCTGGGAGGGAACTTGCGTTAACGACTTTAGAGTAAGTGAAGTTTGACGCGGCTGAGGAAAGCGCTAACGTGATGTCAACTAAC
The DNA here is from genome assembly GCA_963739495.1 of Candidatus Bathyarchaeota archaeon. Classification (GTDB taxonomy): domain Archaea; phylum Thermoproteota; class Bathyarchaeia; order Bathyarchaeales; family Bathycorpusculaceae; genus Bathycorpusculum. Next base: position 116,249 of record CAVUAM010000012.1, read on the forward strand.
CCGGTTTGGTCTGTGGCTACAACAGAGTAATTTACGGTGGCGCTGGTTTGAAGGATGGGGTTTTGTGGGTCGTTTATGGCTACTTTGTATTGGACGTACCCCGAAGATTGCCCCATGGCTGCCACGGAGAAATTGGTTACTCCCAACGTTAAAATCATTGAAGCAAGGAATGCTAAGACAAGAATTTTTGAAGAACTCATACTACTCACCAAAGACGAACTCTAACGTCAACATAGTGTCTTTCGTTCGATAAAAAGGAATTGTTGCGCCAGTCCCAACGCATCATCCTATTTATAATTCCAACATCGCTTGGAATTGCCTGGACCCAATGTCGCGGCGCGCTTTGGGTTGTTGTGCCTATTTGGTAGAATCATTCATGTGGCAAAATTGCACAATAAATGCTGGATTGATGAATTGGTCATGTGCCGGGTTGGCTTAATGAAAACAACACTATGCAAAACTGCTTGTTGATTCTGGTGATAAAATCCTGAGTGTGTCGCCTCAAGGTTAGGTTTCCCGCATTATGTGGTTGATTGGGGCACTGCAACATGTGAAATTGTTAGCAGTGTATATTTCGGTATTTCTTAACGGTTATGAGGAACCTCAGTCGATTTTTGGTCTGCGGAAAGCAGGGTTGTGTGCGAGTCCTTATCGATTTAACCGTGAAGATGGTCTTAAGGAATTAGGATCCAGATTTCTAAAAGCGGGAGACGGTTTGCCTGGTATTTTCATATCAAGACGTTGCATTAATTTGATAAGTGAATTGTTAGAG
>CAVUAM010000013.1:0-10407 GCA_963739495.1 Candidatus Bathyarchaeota archaeon
CGGAATGGTCTACTTATCCCAAAAGAACCGACCAAAAAAAATGGATTACTTTGACTTTGTCGTCTCAGAAATCCACGGCTTAAGAATAAAAGAACTCAACGATTCAAGAAAAGCAGGAAAAAAAGTTATTGGAGCATTCTGCATCTATGCACCAGAAGAACTCGCATACGCGGCAGATGCAACAATGGTTGGATTGTGCGGAGGTGCAGATTTTTCCGTTCCTGATGCTGAAGCAGTTTTGCCAAGAAACCTTTGCCCCTTGATTAAATCGTTCTACGGCTTCAAACTAAACAGAACCTGTCCATATTTTGAGTCAAGCGACCTTGTGGTTGGAGAAACCACCTGCGACGGCAAAAAGAAAGTCTACGAACTCCTAAACGAACTCACCCCAACCTACGTCATAGAAATCCCCCACAAACCAGAAACACAACAAGGCAAAGAATTTTGGCTCAAAGAAGTTGAAGCCTTCAAAGCAAAAATCGAAGAAGTCACAGGCAACAAAATCACCACAGAAAAACTCAAAGCAGCCATCGAACTCATCAACAACAAACGCAAAGCGCTCAAACGCCTCTCTGACCTGCGCCAAAACAACCCCTCTTCCATCAGCGGACTCGACGCATTGCTTATCTATCAAATCAGCTTTAACGATGACCCCGTCCGCTTCACCGCAAAAGTTAACGAACTCTGCGATGAACTTGACCAACGCGTCAAAGACGACTTAGGCGTCACAGCAAAAGACGCGCCCAGATTGATGATTTCTGGTTGCCCCATGGCTATCCCCAACTGGAAAGTACACAGCATCGCACAGGAAGCAGGAGCCTCAATCGTGGTTGAGGAAAGCTGCGTTGGCACACGGTACTTCTCTGAGTTGGTGGAACCGAAAGGTGATAGCCTCAATGACCTGCTGTGGGCGATTGTAGAGAAGTACAGCAAGATTCCCTGCGCATGCTTTACCCCCAACGACAGACGGATAAAAAGCGTAACAGACCTTGCCAAACAATTCGGCATAGAAGGCATAATCTATTATACCTTGCAGAACTGCCATGACTACAACGTGGAATCCGTAAAAATTGACCGCGTAGCAAAAACCGCAGGCTTGCCCATGCTCAAGATAGAAACAGACTACGCCATGGGTGACTCAGCACAGATAAAAACCCGTGTTGAAGCCTTCCTGGAAATCATCGCAGGCAAAAAGCAGCAATAAACTGTTTTCTTTTATTTTTTTAACATTTTTATATCTACAAAACAATACGCTCATGAAAAAGAGGAATGGAAAGTTGACTTACAGGTTAACTAAAGTTGTTCCGGTACATGGCTGCAGCTGTAAACTGCCCCAGTACCAACTGGGCGAATTACTTGACCAAGCGGGTATGACACAGGATTTCGGCGAGGATGTTTTGGCTGGTCCTTGGGAAAACAGCAGCGTCGTCAAAGTCGCGGACGGCGTGGCGGTGCTAAACACGCTTGATTTTTTTACCCCAATGGTTGATGAACCAGAAATTCAGGGTAGAATCGCAGGTAGCAACGTAACCAGCGACATCTACGCTTTGGCAGTTACCAAAATCGCCAGCATCTTAACTATTATGGCGTTTCCAGAAAACATGCCAAACGAGCTAGCCGTCGGAATGCTTAAGGGCTTTGGCGATTTCTGCCGCGAAATGAATGCCCCAGTTGTGGGCGGACATACCATACGCAATCCTTGGCCAATCATCGGCGGCGCTGCAACTGGCATTGGTGATCCAGAAAAAATCGTTTACACGCGTGGAGCAAAGATCGGTGACAAATTGTTTTTGACCAAGCCACTGGGTATAGCACCTGCCATGGCTGCTTACCGATTACGTAAGGAACAGGAAGGTAAAGAGTTGCTCAAAGAGGTCCCCGAAGAGGTGGTTGAGATAGCTGTCGCTGAAGCCATTGAAGGAATGATTACCTCAAACAAACCCGTCGCCGAAGCCATGCAGAAAGTTTCAGTTCATGCAGCCACGGATGTAACTGGTTTTGGGCTGAAAGGTCATGCGGCGAACATGGCAGTTTTGGGCAAAGTTGACATCGTTATCGACCAGTTAGCAGTGATTCGTGGCACACCTGTGTTGACGGAAATTTTCGGTTACCCGTTGCTGCAAGGTGAAGCTAAAGAAACCGCGGGCGGCATGCTTATTGCAGTTGCCAAAGAAAAAGCTGACGATTTGCTTAGCGAGCTTGATAAACGAAAAGTCAGGCATTTCGAAGTGGGTCATGTAACCAAGGGTAATGGTAACGTTAACGTGCTTAAGGAAGCGAAAATTATCGAGGCATAAGGTTTGGATAGGCGCTCAACTAACCTGCCTCTTACTTAGGGTAAGGGATCATGAAACTATTTTTCAGATATAATATATATTATCTTGGTTGAGTATTAACTGTAAATACCTTCCATAGAAAGGAGAAAAGTACATGGAACGAAAAATCATGTCTTTAGGCAAATCCTCACTTGTTATATCCCTTCCAAAGGAATGGATGCAACTCAACGACCTCAAAAAAGGCGACGCTGTCTCATTCAACATCCAACGCGACCGGACACTCGTTATCCGCCCCAGCGCCTTTAAAAAAACCGAACCAAAAGAAATCACTTTAAACATAGGACAAAACGAAGAAGAACTTCTCATAACACAGAAAATCCTAGGTGCTTTTCTCAATGGTTACTCAGGTATAATACTTACTTCAGAAAAAATTTTCACAGTACCTCAGACCAAAGCAATTCGGCGGATGGCAGGAAGGCTCTACATGAGAGTCATGGAAGCCGATTCAAAATGCGTTTACATCCAAAGCATCATGGACGAATCAAAGGCTTCCCTAGAGCAAGCGATACAACGTATGCACCTTATCTCATGCTCGATGATTGAAGGATCTCTCAATGCGCTCGAAAGCAGTGACAGTGAACTAGCTAAGTCGGTGATGACCTTAGATGACGACGTCGATCACTTCAGCTTCTTTATCTTGAGAATCCTGCGCGATGCCGCCCAAGACCCAATACTAGCCAATGAGTTACATGTTGATCCGCTCGATTGTATGGATCATCAAATTCTTGTTTACCGTATGGAGTATGCAGCGGATTATGCTGCTGACATCGCTCGTCACATTATAATGCTAAACGGTGCGAAACAGAAGATACCTGACGATGTGTTGTCGATAATGACTACCACGGGTAAAGAGGTTTTGGATCTTTATGTTAAAGGAATTGCAGCTTTCTTCGCCAAAGATATAGCTACAGCAGTGGAAATAATGAAGTACCGCCAAAAAATGGAAAAAGCTGAGGTGGAAATAGCTACAAAATCCTTCACTGGTCCACCCAAAAGCGCTGACTTAGTTTGCGGGATCTGCTCAACCCGTGATGATATAAAAAGGATTTGTCACTGCGCTTTTAGCATGGCTGAAATGACAGTGAACCGTGCTTTTAAAGCGCCAAACCCAGAATCAAGCGACCTAGACGAAGAATCAAAAAAGGAGACTTAGGGCAGTTAAGTCGCCTTGGTAGAGCATACCAATGGCACTTTCTCTTTTTTGCTAATGAGGTAATTGTGTATGCTTTTAGCAGCTATTTTACCTGAACCCATGGCGCTAATCACAGTAGATTCGCCCGTAGCTATGTCACCGCCGGCATAAACCGCGTCTAAACTAGTGAGACCTGTGTTTTTATCAACCGCTATTATGCCGCCGACTAATGTTTTTAGACCTTCGGTGGTGCTTTGAATGATCGGATTGGGTGTACGCCCTATGGCAACTATGACAGTGTCAACATCTGTGGTTGTTTCTGAACCTTTGATTGGAACTGGTTTGCTCCTGCCCGTCGCGTCTGGCGCGGTTAGTTTCATTGTTACATATTCCATAGATTTAACTTGTCCATGATCATCAGCTATGAAGCGTGTTGGAGCAGCAAGGAACTTGAATTGTATTCCTTCTTCTTCAGCGTTACTAATTTCCTCTTGTCTAGCAGGCATTTCTTCTCTTGAACGGCGGTAGACAATCGAAACGCTTTCTGCACCCAGCCGTATCGCGCACCTAGCAGAATCCAACGCTACGTTGCCTCCTCCGATGACAACTACTCTCTTGCCCATATGGATAGGTGTCTTCGATTTTGGAAACTGATAGGACTTCATGAGGTTAACGCGTATTAGGAATTCGTTGGCTGAGTAGATTCCGCAGAGATTCTCGCCTGGTATGCCCATAAACTTTGGTAAGCCTGCGCCAGTACCGATGAAGATGGCATCGAAACCTTGTGCCAATAGCTCCTGGATGGTGTGGAGTCTGCCTATCAAAGAATCGGTCTGTAGTTCTACTCCTAACTGCTTGATGTAGTCAACTTCAGCTTGAACAATGCTTTTGGGTAATCGGAACTCGGGGATACCATAAATTAGTACGCCTCCTGCAAGATGAAGCGCTTCAAAAATAACCACACGATACCCCAACTTTGCTAAATCCGCAGCTACAGTTAACCCTGCGGGTCCCGCGCCCACTACTGCTACTTTTCTGCCATTCCACGCCTCTGCGGGTTTAACCGGTAAGCCATTTTCATGTTCAAGGTCAGCAACAAACCGTTCAAGTCGTCCAATCGAGATTGAATCGCCTTTTCTGCCCATTATGCAATTTTTTTGACATTGTTCTTCTTGTGGGCAAACTCGTCCACATATAGCAGGAAGACTATTTTTTTCTTTGATCTTCAAGATGGCTTCTTGATGTTTTCTCTCTTTAATGCTTGAAATGAATGCTGGAATGTCAACTCCCACTGGGCAACTTCGAACGCACTGAGGAGTTGAGCAGTTTAGGCATCGGGAGGCTTCAGCTAGTGCTTGCTCCTCTGTGTAGCCTAAAACGACTTCCCTAAAATTCTTCGATCGTTCGGAAGGTTCCTGTTTGGGTGGTTCAATTGCTTTAAAGCGATTCTGAACTTTAATTGTTTCTTTTACTGGCCGTGACACTGACAAGTGCCTCCTGGTTTTTGAACTGTCAAGATATGTTTTTCTTCCGTACAGTAGCTTTTGAGCCGAAGCATTAACTCTTTAAAGTTAACTTTGTGAGCATCAAACTCAGGACCGTCTACGCATGCAAACTGTGTCGTGTCGCCGATGGAGACTCGGCAAGCACCGCACATGCCCATGCCGTCTACCATTATCGGGTTGAGGCTGGCGATGGTTTTAATGCGGTAAGGACGGGTGATGTCTGCTATTACACTCATCATTATTGGAGGCCCTATTGCGAAAATTATGTTAAAGTTATAGTTTTTGGCGATCAAAGACTTCAAAACGTCGCTTACAAAACCCTTTTGTCCTTTTGTGCCGTCGTCAGATGTAAAGAATACCTCGTCGGAAATTGCACACATTTCAGCCTCTAGTATGAACAGTTCTTTGGTTCTGGCGCCTATTATCGATATGACTTTGTTTCCAGCTTCTTTGAGTGCTTTAGCTACTGGATAAGCTACTGCTGTACCAAGCCCTCCGCATACAACTGCTGCTACCCCAAAGTTTTTGATTTCACTGGGGTTTCCTAACGGGCCGGCTACGTTCATAATTCTTTCTCCTACTTCCAGGGCACCTAATTCGGTTGTTGAATAGCCTATCTCTTGGAATATGTGGGTGATTGTGCCTTTTTCTTTGTCCCAGGATGAGAGTGTTAATGGGATTCGTTCGCTGTCTAAGTGGACTTTTAGTATTACGAATTGTCCTGCTTTGGCTTTTGCTGCGATGGTGGGGGCGTAGAGGGTGATTTTTTTGGTAACAGAATTAAGTTGTTGTTTTTCTACCATGGTTCCTTGTGTTTTGCTTATTTCTTTGATGTCGTTTGGCATTTTTGACTCCTCCCTCAACTCACGCAGTATGTATCAGTATAGGTCGTATATACTGTATATACTATAAAAACCTTGTGCGTTATGCTCACACAAACACAACGTAAACAAACAAGCCAAAAACCCAAACAAACACTAAACTTAATTCCCCACACAGCATTAAATAAAACGATAAAACATGCCAACCCTCCGCTACGAAACCAAACTATGGATGGTGAACGAAAAAGGCGAATCCGTCTTTGGAAACGGCCTAGCCGAACTAATAGAAGAAATAGATAGCCACCACTCCATCTTGGAAGCCGCCAATCATTTAGAGATGTCTTATCGGTATGCCTTGCATAGACTAACATTGGCTGAGGAGAGGTTGGGTGAACCGCTAGTTACGCGAGTTCGCGGTGGCGCAAAAGGCGGCGGTTCTTCGCAGGTTACGGATTTTGGCAGGAATTTAGTTAAACGATACCGGAACGCTAGAGCAGAGCTTGATTGTATCGTAAAAAAGATGCCTTGAGTTAAGCAGCTTAGTTGTTGGGCGAATAATTATTTGGAACAACGTCTTGTTATTGCATTTTTTTGTTTTTCTTAGTAGTTGGTTGTTTTTGTTTGAGAAACGTTTATACATTTCGATATTACTGACTGATAACATCGAAAGGGTTTAGATGATCAACAAAATTATCGCCGCAGCATTGACAATAATCATAGTCTTAGCTTCAACAGCAGGCTATCTAATATACAATGGAACATTCTCCCCCAACTCTACACCTACCCCAACGCCCATACCTTCAACGTCGCCAACAGTTTCTCCAACACCTACGCCGACACTCATACCAACAGTAAAACCGACAGTAAGACCCACAGCCTCACCAACACCAGTTATAACATCTACTCCTGCAGCTTCACCAAGCCCAACGCCAGTACCAGTGGATCTTCGAGTGGACATAGCCTCAAGCTTAGTCCATGTCGTAGCCAACATGACACAGGCATTCGAACAAGCAAACAATTGCCACTTAATAATTAACTCTGACTCATCAAGCGCACTTTATACACAAATAGTTGCAGGTTCACCATGTGACGTCTTCATCTCCGCCGACCAAAAATGGACAAAGCAACTTAACAACTCAAGCCTCTTGCACAACAATAATTACGTCAATTTCACTACAAACAGCCTTTCAGTAATAATAGCACAGGGCAACCCTAGAGGAATAACATCCATGGCTGACTTAACTAACCCCGGAGTAAAATTGGTATTTGCAGACCCTTCAATACCTTCAGGCTCATACACAAACTCAACATGCTGGAAAATTGATCAAACATGGGGCAAAGTAGGCAACGCAGCATACGTTAGCAACGGCTCCTATGTAAACTACAATATCACCGTACATGCAAACGTCGTTAACTATCAACTCACCGTTGAACAAGTTGTTGGAGCCGTTTCACTTAACGTTGGCACTGCAGACGCAGGCATAGTGTTTGTTTCTGACGCAGTCTGGGGCAACATGACAAGCGCTCAAGTCCAATTTATGCCAATACCAACAGCTGTAAACACTAAAGGCACATACGGCATAGCCGTCGTAGGACAAACCACCCAATCAGCATTAGCACAGGAATTCATGGATTACTGGTCCAGCACTCAAGGACAAGCGCTACTAACAGAATTCGGATTTAATTCATAAAATGCATAGCATATTAAGCACTTACCCACCCTTTTTTGACATAATCAAACGGTAAAAAACGATGAAACATAAAATCAGCAATTCGCTTTCGAACAAAATTATATTGGTGATTCTGGGTCTCATCGTATCTAACATACTTTCTTTTCGTAGCCTTACCAATCCTAGCGGTTTTTTTAAGAATTGAGCCAGATCAAATCAGTTCTCAACTGCAAAATTCACAAATCATAGATGCCATAAAACTTAGCTTATTCACCTCGGCAATTGCCACTCTAATTGTCTTCGTTTTGGCTGTTCCCACCGCCTATTTTATGGCAACAAGAAAATTCCCAGGTAAAGCAGTTATCGACACGGTAATCGATTTGCCATTTGTTCTGCCACCTGCCGTTGCTGGTGTTGCCTTGCTTTTTGCTTTCGCGCCAAAGGGACTGTTGGGTCCTTTGCTAAACACGTTTGGGTTTGTTATTCCAGGATACACAATCGCGGTTATAATAGCTGAAGTCTTTGTTGCATCGCCTTTTCTTTTGAGGTCTGCGAAAACTGGCTTTGAAAACATGGACCGCGACGTAATTAACAGCGCTAAAATCTTGTCAGATTCACGTTTAAGGGTTTTCTTCACAGTTACTTTACCGCTAACTATTCGCGCAATCATCACTGGAACTATGATGACTTGGGCACGTTCAATGGGCGAGTTTGGCGCAACACTCATGTTTGCAGGAAACATACAGGGAATAACTCAGACGATGCCCTTGGCGATTTACACGCTATTGTATTCAGATCATCCTTTAGCTGGAGTTATGTTATCCATCATTTTAATCGTAATAGCCTTCAGCATCCTCATAATCATCAAGTTGCTTGAACAGAAAAGGTTCGGGAACAAAAAATGATAAAACTCGAAGCAGTCACAAAGTCATTTGGCGAAAAAAAAGTAATAGAAAACCTCAACTTCGAAGTTAAAGCCAACGAAATCGTGACCCTTGCTTGGCCCCAACGGATGTGGAAAAACAACTCTTCTAAATGCCCTCTCAGGCTTAATTAAACCTGACCAAGGCAACATCTACATTAACGGCGTCTTAGTCAACGGTAAAAGCGGATCCAAAAAGGTTTACCTCAAACCCTCTGAACGCAAAGTTGGCTACGTCTTCCAGACCATCTCGCTTTTTCCCAACATGCGCGTCCAAGACAATGTAGCTTACGGCTTAAAGGCAATGCATTTACCGAAACACGAAGTAAAGAAGAGAACTGAGAACATGCTTGACTTTGTGGGGCTCCATGAATATGCAAGGTTTTATCCCCATCAACTCAGCGGTGGACAAAAGCAGCGGACCGCGTTGGCGAGGTCTTTGGCAACTGAGCCGCAGGTGCTGCTTTTAGATGAACCTGTCTCCGCTGTTGACCCGCAGTTGAGGGAATCGTTTAGGCTGGAACTCAAAAACTACTTACAGAAACTCAAAATCACAGTCGTTTATGTTACACATAATTTGTCTGAGGCATTCATAATGTCGAATAGAATAGCCGTTATGGGTAACGGGCGTATTGAACAGATTGGTTGTGGAGCTGAGCTTTTTGATAAGCCGTCTTCAAAGTATGTTGCGTCGTTTCTTGGACTTAACGCGTTTAAAGGCAAGGCAGTTAAAGCGCGGGGGAAACTGATGGAAATTGAAGCGTATGGTACTAAGTTATTGGCGCCTTTGGCACCTAACCTATTAGGAAAGAATGTTGTTACTACGATTAAACCTGAAAGCATATCGCTTTCAAAATTAAACCTATCCGCTTCCAAAGAATGCGGACATCAATTCTATCGAAGGGGGTGTTGCAGAAATGGTTCAGATGCGGTCAAACGCGCTGGTCACGGTGGATGTGGGTTTTTCATTGAAAACGCGGCTTCTTTTAAGCGTCATTAAAGATTTAGGGCTAACGATAGGCGACAAGATAAACGTAAATTTTGCAACTGACTCTTTAAACGTGTTTTCGGAGGAATAACAATGAATAACTTTTCATCATGCAGAAATATCTTAACGGCGGTTGAAAACGTCAATATCGACCTACCCCCTGTAGGTTTCTGTATAGAGTTTCTACTAGGATCCAAATATGAAAAACATGCGAAACAAGGAAAGGTTGGGGTAATTTATAAAAGCTGAAACGTTTGAATCAAAAGTGGAGTGTGGAACTTTACGGTTTTAGTTGTTGCAGCGGTTGGCAGGAGCGGTTCAGGAAAAACAGTTACGTTAGAATACCTAATTGGGAAGCTTTCGGCTGAAGGCTACCAGATTGGCTCGATAAAACATGTTCACCATAAAGGTTTTACTATGGATAAGGAAGGCACCAATACATGGCGTTACGCTAAAGCTGGCGCTAAAGTCATTGTTGCTATTTCGCCTGAAGAGGTAGCTATCATAAAAAAAACTGAGTTGGCACTCGAAGATTTGGACCAAATGACTGTCCTTTTGAAAGATGAGAAACTGGACATCATTTTTGTTGAAGGTTTCCACAGCCTAATCGCAAAAAGAAAAGACGTTGCTAAAATTGTCACTGCCAAAGACCAATATGGACTCACTCAAACTTTGGAGGGTACGGTGGAACCGATTTTAGCTGTTGCAGGGATAGTTGCCAAAACATTGGACACCCCAACTTACAAGAACATCCCCGTTATCAAGGTTCCCGAAGATGGGCAGCGGCTTGTTGAATTAATCAAGAAACAATTAAAGCAGAAAAAATCTGCTTGAGGAAGACGCATGGTTAAGAGGGCTGCACTGATTTTGGCAGGGGGAAAAGCCCGCAGGTTCCAATCTAAAGGTGAAAGCTGGCAGGATAAAGCCCTTGCAGAACTCAACGGAAAACCCCTTTTGGTTCATGCTATCCAAAACGTCAAAGGCGTCGTTGACGAAGTTGCGGTATGCGTTAACGATGAAGAACGCAGCGCAG
>CAVUAM010000014.1:0-149439 GCA_963739495.1 Candidatus Bathyarchaeota archaeon
CCCAGCGGGCCCGCCACATCTGTTAAAACAGGTTTTTTATGTATTTAACTATGAGTTGCGGCTGCTTAAAAGCTGTCTTAAGTGCTTTTCCCGGGTGTTTGATGTGGCCTAATAGTGACAGTTTCTTGTATTCAGCCAAAGCCTTTGCGGCAATCTCCTTGACTTCGGCGGGTGTGAACTCGTTTGTTGTAATAAGGGGCATGCCTTTCGGTTGTCTTGCCTCTGCGAAAGCATTCCAAGTCAAACCACGCTGAATGTAACCCTTGGTTTTGCAGTCCTCATAGAGCTTTGTCCCATAGGATGGTGTCGCCATGAAAAGGTGCATCCCCACATCGTAATCGCGCTTCAGCTCAAGAGCAAAATCCACCGTTCGCTGCATATTCTCCTTTGTTTCGCCTGGAAAACCTATAATGTAGAAAGCGCCCGTTTTCAACCCGATTTGTTTCGCATCTTTAGCAAATTGCACTACACGGTTTAGGTCGAGGCTTTTGCCAATGACGCTGTCGAGGATTTGTTGATCGCCTGATTCAACACCGACAAAGATGCTGTTTGCGCCTGATTGCTTCATTTTCTTGAGTAACTCAAGGTTTAGGCAATCAGCGCGGACTCCATTTGGGGTTTCCCAGCCAATTTTGATTTTTCGCTCGATTATTCCATCGCAGATGGCTTCGAACCTTTTGAGGTCTAAGGTTAAGTTGTCGTCTTCAAAAAAGATGTTTTTAACATTATACTTGTCAACCACGAATTGAATGTGGTCTAAGACGTACTGTGCTGAATGCGCTCTGAAACGTTGCCCCATGTGGAGATGCACGGCGCAGAAGCAGCAGTTAAAGGGGCAGCCGCGGCTGGTAATCATTGATATGGCTCGGTCTTGGAAACTACGATAACCGACGCCTTCAGGTGGGTTCAGGTAGCGCTCCATGTCCACTAAGTCGTAAGCGGGGTAAGGTAACTCATCTAAGTTATCGATAAGTGGTCTTGATTTGTTAACAATAGGTCCGCTTTTTTGACGATAAGCGATACCTAAAACTTCACCGAGGTTCTTTTTGCCTCCAAAAGCTTGGACGACTTCTAGCATGGCGTATTCGCCTTCACCCATAACCGCTATATCCACGTCTTTGGCTTCTTCAAGAAACTCTTTAGGAACCAACGTGACGTGTGGACCTCCCACTACTGTTAGGATTTTTTGGTTTACTTGTTTGGTTAGACTGCTGATTTTAAGCGTGTTGCCGATTTGGCTAGTGAAGGGTCCAGCGATGCCAACGATGTCGGGTCGGCGTTTTTCTATTTCCTGTTTTGTCAACTCGGCGGGCAAGCCGACGTTTATGGTTTTGCCATCCTCTTGAAAAACAGAACCAGGCCCCATGAAAGCGTCTAAAATCTCCACTGGGTAACCCGATTTCTGAAGCACCGCAGCTAGGTACATTAAACCAATAGGCAAGTTGCCTGCGGGCTGTTCAGAACCTGGATAAAAAGTCTGAGGCGGATTGATTAGGAGCACTTTCATTAGTTGAACCCAGCGATTAGTTAGTTGATATGCTGGGATTTAAATTAGTTTATTATGGTCAATTAACTTTAGCAATCATGTCATAAGCTGGTTTATCTACAATTCGCATGCTGAGTCATTTTTTTCCAAGGTTAGTTGACGTGTTACTGCTATGCCACTACAACATAGATTTAAGAGCGGTTATTTGGCTCTATACTTGTTAGCTTTTCCGTAATTTCGTAGGAGGTGAATTTTTTTTGAGTATTCGAACTGAAGAAAGAAAGGGTAAAATGACCGTCGCTGAAGCAGGCAGGAAAGGAGGAGAAAAAACAGCTTCAACACACGGACGTGAATTTTACGAAGAAATCGGCCGCAAAGGAGGCGAAAAAGTCTCTCAAGAAAGAGGTCCTGAATTCTATAGTGAAATTGGTAGCAAAGGCGGTTCTGAACGAGCTAAACAACACGAAGGCTCAGCAGAAGCAGAAGGTAAAACAAGTCTAGAAGAAGCTGGTCACAGAGGTGGACAGAGAGTGCGACGACTAATCCAAGCAGGAAAAGAACATGAAGAAGAATAGACTTAGCTCAAGAAAAGAACTTTTTATTTTTTTCAAAGACTCAATTTATCTATAGTTGGAGGTGACTTTTTGGAAGAAAAAAAAGGATGGATGACAGTCGAAGAAGCCGGGAGACGAGGCGGCTTGAGAACCTCTGCCACTCATGGCGAAGAATTCTACAGTGAAATAGGGCGTAAAGGAGGAAAGATGGGTGGCTCAAGGGGTGGACAAAGAGTCCGCAAACTTATTCAGGAAGGAAAGGAGCAAGAAAGAAAGTAAATACCCTTTATGTTAGATTTTTCCTTTATTTTTATTTTAAACTTGAACGATCAAGGCGGACCAGAAAAATAGGAATGTTGAAATAACTTCTTGGTTGTTTTTTGTTTATGAAAAAGATTCTTGTTCTCTATTATAGTCGAACTGGAAATACGGAAAAAATGGCTAATGCTGTAGCCGAAGGGGCAAAAAGCGGCAGTAATGTTGAGGTGGAACTAAACTATCACGTGGATGCTGAAAGCTTGGGTTCCTATGATGCCATACTTGTCGGGGCACCAACCTACCATCATGACATGCCAACTGATTTCAAAAACCTCTTTGAGGAAGCAGCGGTAAAGAAGATAAGTTTGAAGACCAAGATAGGCGCCGCATTTGGTTCTTATGGATGGAGCGGGGAAGCACCAAAGCTTATCGCTGAGATTATGAAGTACAAATTTGAAATGGAGATAGCTGAAGCCCCTCTAATTGCAAAGTACGCACCCGACCAAAACATATTAAAAGCCTGCAGAGCTCTCGGAACAAAAGTTTCCGAAAGCTTGATGAATCGGACTTAACACTAAGCGATAGGAGAAGAGTTTATGGAAAAAAAGAATAATGATCTTCTTGATTTTTTGAAGAACCAAGTTATGGTTGAGAATGAAATAGTGACTTCTCTTGAGAAAGCAATCGTTGATATGAAGAATCCTGCAGTTAAAGGGGTTTTGAAGGGTGTATCTTTGGATTCGGTTAAGCACGCGGAACTCTACTCGGCAGCCATTACTTTGTTGACAAGTGCTTCTACTGCTCTAAACCAAGGCAATCTTGATGAACAGAGAGAACTTGTTAAAAAACACATCGAGATCGAAGCAAAACTAATCAAGGTGCTTCAGGAAAAGATACCGAAAATCGAAAATGAAAAGGTAGTGTTCCTTCTCAAAGCAATATTAGAGGATGAAATCAGACACCACGCCATGCTTAAGATGGTTCTAGAAATTATCGTTCATGGCGAAACAATTACTGAAGCTGACTGGTGGAAGATGCTCTGGGAGAACGTTCCGTTTCATGGTGCGCCCGGTGGCGGTTAAACAGAAAAAGAAAGAAACTTTTTGTTACGCGTTATCGTTGTTGCTGATGACTTGTTGTGAAGAGCACCAGGTATCTTCAACTATCTGTTGAAGTTCGGTCAACACCATGGCTAGCATTTCGCCTTTGATGGTTAAACCGTAGGCTTTGGGGGTTTTTCTTATGAAGACAAGTTTCTTGCCTTTCAATGCCCTGAGGTATTTGTAGATTCTTCGCATGGATAGCCCTGTTTCTTTGGATAGTTTGCCCGCTGAAATTCCTTCGGTGCTAAGGGCGTTATATACTTTGAGTTCTGTTTCTGCAAGGATCTCTTTGTCTGGGTCACGTTTGGATTTAAAGAAGAATATGTAATCGCGCTCTTCAGGGGTCTGTATTAAACCAACTGAGCGCAGGCGTTTAAGAATTCTTGAGGCTATCTTTGAAGAAATCAGGGTTTCTATTTGCTCAAAGGTTTTGGGTCCTGAAAGTAACTCGCGCAGAAGTGTTTCTTCATAGCATTCGGAATGGGCTGGGAGTACTTCTGCAAATTCAGGAAAGTCGCCAAGTAAGTTTGTTAGGCGTCCACCGAATGTGGTGGCGTAGTATTCGTCTCGTGATTCGGTTGCTAGTCCAACCGCCATTAATGGCTGCAGGTATTCCTCGTTTATGGTGTCTTGGCTGTGTGAATAGCCATTTTTCTTTAGTTCCTGTTGAAGCTGACTGACTGAATACCTGCCATTAACGATTGCTTTTAAGATATGGAGACGTGTTTCATTCTTTAGGACGTTAAATAATTCTTTGATGTAGTTGGGATTATCCATGGTTTCTCGTAGTTTTCGAAGTTCATTTTTAAGTTTGTAGACTTGGCATCGGGTTATGCATTCCATGGGTGAAGTTGGTGCACAGTTTCTGCATTCTGCGTCTAATGTTTTTAACATCGATGCTAAGTCGTGGTTTTCACCCATTCGGGTGGGTTGTAGGGCGTTACCCATTTGTTTGTTCTCCTTTTCGGCGTATGTTAAACGGGTGAAGGTTTGGGTTGGGTGTAAAACAGCATTTTACTGCTACCCGTATTGACACGCGTCATAAAATATGACAATCGGCATATTTAAATACATTTTCCCCCGAAATACCCTAATTGGTGCACAACTTGATACTACCATGCGAAGTTGGAGTAAAAACAGTCCTGCCAGCAGTGAAGGCGGTAATGGCACGTTCCATCGTGGAAAAACATGGCTTAAACGAAAAACAAACCGCCAACATCTTGGGTTTATCACAGTCCGCAGTCAGCAGGTACATTGGACGTGAAAGAGGCAACCTCCTTGACCTCGAGGGCACAGCCGAAGTAGTAACCCTAATAGACCAAATGACCACCCACCTTATAGAACGACCCGACAACAAAATAGAATTCCTAAAACTCTTCTGCCAAACATGCCAAACTATACGGGAAAAAGGCTTAATGTGCACACACTGCCAAAAAGAAATGACCCCTGACTGGGCAGAAAAATGCTTTTTCTGCAAAGAATAGCCGTACTTAAGACTTATTAAAAACGGTGTTTTACCTGTTTTTAAAGGCGCTTCGATTACTCCAGATCCATAAGAGGAAAATAGGGAACTGGTTAGGTTTTACTGTTGGTGGAGGCAGAACGCACTTCATCGTGTTAGAATTCAGCGAAGCTTTAAATCGGTTTTTAGAGGGAGGAATTGGTTTTGACCCAGAATGAAATTATCGATATTCTAAAGAAAGCAAATAGCATAGCGATTGTTGGGCTTTCCTCTGATCCAGAGAAACACAGCTTCGAAGTCAGTCTTTATCTTAAACACCACGGCTACCGCATCATACCTGTAAACCCAATTGCCAATGAGATTTTGGGTGAGAAAAGCTACAAGAACTTACTTAGCATGCCAGAAGAACTACAGAAAACAATAGACATAGTTGACATCTTCAGGAAACCTGAGGATGTGCTACCCATTGTTGAGCAAGCCATTCAGATTAAAACAAAGTTCGGTAGGTTGGTTATGGTTTGGATGCAGCTGGGCATAGTTAATGATAAAGCGGCTGAACTGGCAAGAATGGCTGGGTTGATTGTAGTCATGGATAAGTGCTTGATGGTTGAGCATCACAAATTAAGCTAAATTTAAACTGCACCAAGCAGAAGCGACGCAACAGTTGCAATAATAACTATAGCTACTGTTTCTAGTAGGGTAATCTTCCAGTTGACTCGTGTTTTCTTTGAGCGGTATCTTGCAAGGAAAACTCCTGCAATGACAGCGACGAGGATGAGTGACAAAACTATGTTATAGATCGGTGGAAGAACAAGGTAGGTTGCTATCGGAATGATTCCAGCAAGAAACGTGGTTGTACCGGAAATTATTGCTCCATAAAGGTTTGACCTGTGAATCTCTTTGCCTAAAAGGGTGAACAGTTTTTGAACCAACATCAACGATTTGTCGCGTTCCTTCTTGTCTGGTATATCGCTTAAGCTGTAATTCATCAGGTTCTGCAGCGTCATAATATCAGCTAAGTCTTCAGTGATTCCACCGAGCAGAAAGCTTGAGAAGTTGGTTATGGCCACGGCGCTTAGCGTTAGGAACGCTGCGAAAACAACTGTTTTAGGGTTACCGAGAAATGTTGTGCTTGAGGTTAGAGTAGCTATGAAGGCAGAGAGAATAACTACTAAGCTGGTTATTGAGCCATCAACCAAGCCAGCAACAACCTCCATGATGGGCTCTTTTTTCAGCAGGAGACTTTCCCATTCCTTGCCCAGCTTTTGTCCCTGCAACGTTAACTGCACACTTTCTTCTTTTTCGACGATAAGACCTTCAAACGACATTTCTTTTAAAGCCTTATCGAGTTCGTTCATTTCGATGCAGGCATAATTAACGCAGACACGGTCAATTCTTTGTTTTAGGATGACCTTTTCTATTTTAGCGCCTTTGCTGAGGTTTATCAGCACAATGACTCGGATAACATCAGGTAACTCTTGAATTTCAAAAGCCACTAAATAGTCACCATTATCCCAACAATCACAAAACTATCTTTGAGCGGCTAATAACTTTTTGCGCAATTGAATCCCCAAAAAGTCTGCGCTGTTGTCTTGTTTAATGTATTAAGGACTTGAAAAGAAGCAATGGCCTATGGTATTTGCTTCAAGGCTTTCTCTATTTCATCGTATTTTGGTTCAATAGACGGGTTCTCTGAAATCCAAATGTAACGCACTATGCCTTGCTCGTCAAGTATGAAGATTGAACGTTTAGCAACTGTGTAATCTTTAAGCCCTGCGAAATCAGGAAATACCAGATTCCACTGCTTTATGACTTGACGCGTGTAATCGCTCAACACTGGGAAGGGTAGACGGTTTTTTTCTGCAAACGCTTTGTTCGAGAAGGGGTCTGTGACGGCTACACCTATGACTTGAGCGTTTAAATCTACTAGCCGTGCCATGGAATCACGGAACTCACAGACCTCTTTGGTACATGTTGAGGTGAAAGCACCTACAAAAAAAGCTAAAACGACTTTTTTCCCTAAAAACTCATGGAGGCTTCGGGGTTTAATATCTGTATCGTGTAAGCTAAAATCTGGTGCTTTGTCTCCGACTTTAATTTGGCTTACCATAAAATCAGTCCTTACTGATAAAAAAGAAGTTATGGCTTGTATAAATGGTTGATGCTTACGCGAAAGTGAAAGCTGAAGGGCAAATCTTGTTTAGAATGCACATTTCACATTTGGGCTTCTTTGCCGTACAGATTTGTCTGCCGTGGAAAATCAGCAAATCAGTGAGCGGCATCCACTTTGCTTTGGGCGTAATCTGCATAAGGTCCTGTTCAATCTTGTTCTGTTCCTTTTGCTCCGTTAACCCGAGTCTTTGCGAGAGCCTATTTACATGAGTATCAACCGCGATACCAGCAGTTATCCCGTAAGCATTATACAAAACGATGTTGGCGGTTTTGCGTGCAACGCCTGGAAGCTCAAGCAGCTCCTCCATCGTCATGGGTACTTGCGAGTGAAACTTCTCTACGATAAGACGGCAGCAGTTTTGAAGGTTTTTGGCTTTGTTGTGGTAAAAGCCCGTTGAGTGAATGTCTTGTTCCAGCTCTTTGAGGTCAGTGTTGGCATAGTCTTGCGGCGTGAGATACTTTTTGAAGAGTCTCTGTGTTACTATGTTAACTTGCACATCGGTTGTTTGAGCTGAGAGCATAGTGGCGACGAGGATTTCTAGTGGGTTAGTATAATTTAAGGCGGTTTTGGCGTTTGGGTACTGTTTTTCGAGGAGTTCAATGATTTTTTCGGTTCTTTGTTTGAGTTCGAGGAATGTCTGTGGTGTTTTCAGTTTGTCATTCTCCCAAGATGCTTGATATCTGATATTGTTTAGTTACAGATAAAAAAGTTTTGAATGTGTTTGGTTTATGCTTTTGTATACTGAACAATTGTTTCATAATTTTTTAATTGTATGTAAATATGTGAATAAAAACTTACATTCAGATGCATAATGTTTATATGGTATCCAATAAATTGGAAATGTGTCAAATAAGTGTTAGGTGGAAGCGTGGTGAACCCTACAAGAATAACGGTGGCCTTTGACAAAGCAACAGCCAACTTGCTGGAAAAAATAAGTACCGAAGCCCAAGTTTCTCAGAGCGAAATAATGCGGCGCGCCTTAAAATTCTACAGCGAAAACAAACAACTCGAAGACCCTGCAACCAAGAAAAAAATCCACGCCTATCTCGACATGCTGCTAACAGGCGAACATATAATCCTAGACGTTGATCATTGGCTTATGTTCCTAGGTCTTATCGCTTCCTCACCTGAGAAAGAAAAGTTCTGGGCAGAACACAAAGAAGTAGCTCGAGCCCATTGGGAACAGCTTAAAACCAAAGTGCACTCTCCAGAAGAAATGCTGTACAGGCTGGAGGTCTGTAACTTTTATCGTTTAACCAAGAACGCCCCCAACGATTATACATTAGTGTTGGTCTCCGAGGTTTCTAAAGATTTTATTAGAATTTTCCTTGAGGAATACTTTGCAGCTATGGGTGTTAAAGCTGAGATCAAAGAAAACCTGACTAAGTTGAGAGTAACTGTTAAACCAACCAACGCTAAAGTATAACTGTATAGTTCAAGCCCACATTACTGAGCATATTTCCAATATGTAGTAATTTTTATGCACAGTTATTAACTATATTTATATTTTATTAAACGCTTTTACTCTTTAACCAAAAGGAGTGTTAAAAAAATGATAGAAGTAACGGCGTGAATCATAGAGATCTTTGGTGTTGCATCTTTGTCTCTTGCCCTCGCCAAATATACCTTCTAAGGAGGAAATGTACAAACGCCAAAAACTAACATGAAAAATCTTTATCAACCAAATCTACAAATCCCATCATTTATTAAATTTGCTTTTTATCCATCTGATAAGAATAATTTTTCCAATGAATCCCCAAATTGTCTTCCCAAAAAACTTTTTACCCTTCAACCATCTAATTCAACCTCACTTAGGTGAATAAGTTGAGCTTAAAATTAAAAGTCGATGGAAAAGATATTCCTCTTAATGAATTTGTCGAAAAAATAATGAATGGAACAATAACAGGCGCCGTATCTTCCCTGAAAGGAATAAAAGGGGACTGGAAGAAAATTGAAATAGAAATTCAAAAATAATTATTTTATCCTTTGAATTCCACAATGGTTTCTATTTCTGAGAAAAATTCTCTTTTAGCTTTACATATTGGGCAAACATAAGGTGGATCCTCGCGGTAAACTACGTAGCCGCATTGTTTGCAGTACCATAATTTCTTTTTTACTTCAAGCTTAGCTTGGGGTTGCATTGGCGGTTTTTCGGGTGCTCCCAGCGTTTGTGCCGTTGTTTTCTCCCCTGAGATGGTTGTTCCATAGGCTCGTGCCATTTTCTCTGCTGGTCGACGCTCGGGCACTTCGGGCAAATTTTGGCTTTCAAAGATAGCTTTGTTGACGTAGAGGCGGCAGTAGCATGCGCCGAATTCAGCAATATCCGGATCGCGGTAGTCGCAGGGGCAGATAATATCCCGGTCAATTTCAAGGTTACCTTTTGCTAGTCTGCAGGGGCATGAGGGGTAACCGTATCGATCCTCATTCGTCTTTAAACCTTCAAGAAACATCTGCAACAGATCAGATTGAGGCGTTAGGTAATAGCCGTATGTTTTTGCATCGGCTTCGGCTCTTTTTCGGGTCTGCTCAAGTGTGGTCAAAGGCCAAGTGCCTCTTTGAGGAGGTCCTTTCGAAAACCCGTGATTAGGGTTTTATCGTCAACAATTGTTGTTGGGTAGCTTAACACCCCGCCCTTGATGGTAATAGCATCATGAGCTTTGTTCTTGTCGTTGTCATCGAGCAAGTCAACATCGACAAATTCATATTCGACATTGTTGTCTTTTAGGTACTGTTTTGTCATTTTACACCAAACACAAGTGCTTAGAGCATAGATTGTAACCTTATGGTTATTTTTTTGTCCAGAAACTTTGGAGAACTGCATAATAATTCTACCGTTTAAAACTCTAGATTAAGCCGAATATAACTGTTTAGATTATTGGGCTTCATGTCAAGCGGGTTGGAGATCGCCAAAAGCGTTCTGAACTACTTCGTTTAGCGCAGGGTGAATATGCATCCCTTGCACTATGGGACTAAAATCGCCTTTTCCTATAACAATCGCATTGATAATTTCTTGGATGAGCAATGACGCTTCGGGACCAATTATGTGGGCACCTAGGATCCTGCCTGTTTCCTGCTCAACAATGACTTTTACAAATCCCTCGGGAAACCCTAACGCAGCCCCCATAGCCGTGTTCTTGTAGAGTGCTCTGCCGACTAAAATCTTGAGTTTTTGCTGTTTAGCCTCTTCTTCCTTTAACCCAACGGAAGCGATTTGAGGGTGAGTAAAAACAGCATGTGGAGCAAATGACAAGTTCACTCTTACCTTGTGGTCATGGATTGCGTTGTGCCAGGCTATGCCTGCCTCATAGTTGGCGACATGCTTGAACATTTCTTTGCCGATAGAGTCGCCGAACGCAAAAATGCCTTTCTTATCTGTCTCAAGATAATCGTTGACGGTTATGAAGCCTCGCTCGTCCAGTTTTAATCCTGTCTTTTCAAGTTTAAGGTATTGGGCGTTTGATACTCTCCCGGTAGCAACCATTATTTTTTCGGCTGAGAACTCTCTGACGCTGCCATCTTGAAGGTTTTTGGAGACAAGAACTTTCATGTCACCTTCCCGTCTTGCTTCAAGCGCTTCGTAACCTGTGAAGATTTCCATGCGTTTCTCCATCTCTATCTTGAGCAAATCAGAGACTTCGGGCTCCTCCTCGGGCACCACACGGAAGGGACGCTGGATTATGGTGGTTTTTGTGCCTATTGCTGAGAAAAAGTGGCCATACTCCATCCCGATGTACCCTCCCCCGACGATTAAGATACTTTTTGGCGGTGACTGCAATTCCAATATTGTGTCGCTTGTCAAATAACCTGTTTCTTCGATGCCCTTGACTAGTGGGATTGCAGTATGAGTTCCGGAGACGATGAAAATAGTCTTGGCGGTAATAGTATGGGTGCCTACTTGAATGGTGTAGTCGCTGATGAATTCGCCTTTTTCTTGAAACCATGTTAGGTTGGGAGTGGCTTTGACGGCTGCGGCTTGATGCCCAGAGTCATGATTAACAAGCGTATGCATCCGTGTCATAATGTTGTCGAAGTCAACCGAGTTCACGGTGGCGTGGATGCCCAATTGGTCAGCGGTTTGGATAGTGGCAAGGATGTCGGCGGGGTAAATCAGCATCTTTGAGGGTACACAGCCCACATTTATGCAAGTGCCACCCATTTTTCCCTGCTCAACTAATGCTACTTTAAAGCCCTGCTCAACAGCAACCGAAGCAACCAGCATCCCAGAACCTGAACCGACAACAATCATATCAAACTGCTCCATAAACTAGCCTCAACACAAATAAACGAGGAACCGAACGCAAATAAACCTTTCAACCCAAAATCGCCTGTTGGAAAATCTTTTATGCGAGTTACAGAATACTGTTTTATTGAGGATTTTTAATGGCTAAAAAACCCAAGACTGCAGAAGAAGAAAAGAAAAAAGCAGCGTATTATAGCAAAAAAGAGAAGAAAGCTAAAGAAGTCAAGAAGTAGCTTCTTTACCTAAAAACTTTGGTAGACACCGTTCGTCGTGGATGGCGTCGAAGCTTTCCAGTTCATCCTTTTTTAGTGGCCACACGATTCTTGAAACTAACCCGTTTAAGCTATAGGGCAACCTGATTAAGCGATACTCACCGGAGGTTACCCAGTCATCGATGTGATAGCCAGCATGTTTAGCTTGTTTAGCAAGGTTAAGCCGTTCATAAGTGCTAAGCCTGTAAGCTTCTGGGTCAAAAACGTGCAGGTGAAAGCCTCTGCCCGAATAGACAATCACCAAATCTAAAAAACGTTTAGCGAGAAACTCGTAGAGTCCGGTTGCTTCCTTCTTAACCATGGCGAACTCTATTTCGCAAAAGCTCAATCCCTGCTTTCGCTTCATCTTATCTGCCAAGCTGCCATGGATGGGGCAGGTTATGTTTTCTGGATCAAGGTCAAAGGCAAGTTCCTGACCAATCTTATTGTCTTTCATATCGTAAATGTTTCGGTCGTAGTAGACAGCTTCGGGCAAAAACTCCAAGATTTGCTGGCGGGCATCTTCCATGCTCTTGTATTCGTCTATTATTATGGTTGTTGATGCGTCCTGCTTGTATTTTTCTGGGTAAATCTTTGTGTGCCTGCCTATGATTACTGCAAACTTTGTCTTGCCCAACCCGTTTCTAAACCATTCTGATACCTTTTGAAGGTTGAATTCTTGGGTGTAAAACTGCTTTCTCTCCTCAAGAGTTGCGTACCTCATTCCAGCAGGCAAGAAATATTGACTCATACAAACCACAATCACCATTAACTCTTACAAACCAAAATATTTTACGGAACCAAAAAAGCAGAAAGCCTAATATCCTTTGTTTTCTTGACTTTATTAGGTGAATTTTTTGCCGATAGACCCTGATTTTCAAACCAAACGACAAGTTGTAAGTGAACATAACGGACACAAAGTCTGGGGTCCCGTTGAAGCCCCTGAGAAACTTGGAATTCATGGAACAACCAGCGCCGTAGACTGGGATAGCTGCGTCGGTGACGGCGTATGCATCGACGTCTGCCCAGTTTCGCTTTACGAGTGGGCTGATTCGCCTGGACACCCGTTATCCAACCGAAAATCTGACCCAGCACGAGAAAAAGACTGCATACAATGCCTGGCATGCGAGATGCAGTGTCCAGCGGCAGCGATAAAAATTACGCCGCCCCCATAATGGGCAATCGTCTTTTTTATTTTTTTAAAAGTGTTATATTCGCAGACGCGCAATTAACTACAGAGTGCATTGAATATGAGTGGGGAGCCAAAAGGTAAGATTATAGTTGTTGGGCCAACTGACGGTTCGCTAAAGATAAGTGATGTTACAGAAGAGATTATTTCAGGGATCATGGATGTGGGCGCAGTTGACGTTGTGGGTGTTGGTGACGCTATGTTTCTTGGCTGCTCTGCCATAAATTTGTCCTGTGAAATCGCTAAAATCTACGTAAATCAGATAGGCTTCGGGAACCTTGAAGACCCCCATCTGGGAAAGACCGAGGCGATTTTTGCGCGCCTCGCCCAACAGGAGTCGGTCGATTACGAAAAATTAGTCGCCAAAGAAGAAAAGGCGATGGATAACATCGGGGACAGAACGGTGAGTGTGGGGCACGAAATTCCCATGGAAAAACTTGTAACCCGAAGTCTCATGGCGTTGGCAAGGTTTGATGAGATAAAACTGATCGCGGCGGGTGGATCCATAAACGAAGCTGTCTCTCTTGCCCTTAGGTTAACTGCAGGCCAAATATCAAAAGATCCAGTTGGCGTTAAGCTGATTTATGTTTACTCAATCAACATGAGAAACGATCCTGCCAAGAGAATTTCAGCTATATCTATCTATCTTCAAAAAGGAATAACCGCAGAGCCCGCTGATTTCGTAAAAGACCTAAAAAGCGAATTGTCCGTCTAAAGAAAAAGGGTAAGCAGATGCTTACTTTACAAGGCTAAGGTTCTTGTTGACTTTGTCCCAGTTGACCAGGTTCCAGAAAGCTTCAACGAATTTGGCGCGGTCGTTCTTGTAGTCGAGGTAGTAGGCATGTTCCCAAACGTCGAGAGCCATCACGATTTGGAAGTTAGGAAAAACGTTAACGTTGTGTTTTTCAATCTGCATGATGAGTGGTCTTCCGATGCAGGGGTGCACGGCAAGTGCTGCCCAGCCTGAACCCTCCGTGCTTGTAGCAGCCATCGTGAACTGCTTTTTAAAATTCTCGAAACTTCCAAAGCCCATGTTAATCATGTCGGCAACTGCTCCTCCAGGTTGTCCTCCGCCGCCTTTGCCTGCTGGCGCCATGTTTTCCCAGAAAGTTGTGTGCAACATGTGACCGCCAATATGAAAAGATAACTCTTTTGTCACTGCTTTAATATCTAGTGCGATGTTTTCCAGATGCGCTTTATCAATTTTTTCGAAGATGGCGTTAGCGCCGTTCACATAGGCTTGATGGTGTTTGTCATGGTGGAGTTTCAGTTGTTCTTCAGAAATGTATGGTGCAAGCGCATTGTAATCATAGGGCAATTTGGGTAGAGTAAAAGATTTTATTTTTTCCATAAAATTTCACCAAAATCAAATATTTCCAAAGCAGAAAACAACTAATATACTTTGCCTTGAAGCATTTTGGATACATGGTATAGCTTATTACCTGCTTGTTACTCTACTATTTTCCAGTGAATTTTATGGTTAAAACTGATGAAAACCTAAAAGCTGCCTTCGCAGGCGAATCCCAAGCCAACCGCATGTATCTGGCGTTTGCCAAGAAGGCCGATGAAGAAAGCTTGCCTCAAATCGCTAAACTCTTCCGTGCCGCAGCGGAAGCAGAAACCGTCCATGCACATAACCATCTACGTGTTATGGGGCAGGTAAAATCAACCCTTGACAACTTGGGCACCGCTTTTTCTGGCGAAACCTACGAATTCAAGCAGATGTACCCTGACTTTATGGCAGAAGCCAAAAAAGAAGGCAACAAACCCGCGTTATTGAGCTTTGACTATGCTAACAAAGTGGAGCAAATCCACGCAAAACTCTACCAGAAAGCCATAGACTCCCTGAAAAACAAAAAAGACCTACCTAAAGCAGACATGTATGTGTGCCCGGTTTGTGGCAACACCTTCGAAGGCAATGTGCCCGACATGTGCCCAATCTGTGCAACACTAAAAGAAAAGTTCATGAAAATAAATTAGGGAAAATTAAACTTTGATTTTTTGGGCTATTTGTTGCCCAAACTCAAAGCATTTTTTCAACTCCTCTGCGGTAGGAACCCACTTAAATTCAACACTTGGTTCCATGACGTCGAAGCCTGCTTCCTTTGCCATTTTAACCATGCCACGCACCGCGCCGCCGCCCCAACCATACGAGCCGAAGAATCCCCACAGTTTGCCTTTAGGCTTAAGTCCTCCGATGTAAGTTAGGAATGAGCCCATTGATGGGAACATACCGTTGTTTAGAGTTGGCGAACCTACAAGGACCACCTTGGCATCAACGATTTCGGTGACTACGTCGGTGTTGTCTGTGCAACGGAGCTTTAACAATTTCACTTCTACGCCTTGGCTGGCGACTCCGTCTGCGATGGCTCTTGCCATTTTGTCGGTGCTGCCCCACATTGTATCGAAGACTACGACGACTTTTTGCTTGGTGGTTTTGCCTGTACACCAGTCCATGTAGGCGTTAACGATTTTCATAGGGTCTTTTCGCCAGATGATGCCATGGCTTGGCGCAATCATATCGATTGGGAGTTTCATGGCGACGACTTCCTCAATCTTTTTGACGATAAGCGGCGCAAAGGGCGTGAGGATGTTAGCGTAGTAGGTAACGGCTTCTTCCATCAGTACCTGTTGATCAACGTCGTCGTCAAAGCGTCCTGAACTTGCAAGATGCTGCCCAAAAGCGTCGTTTGGCATAAGGATTTTGTCTTCGATTAGGTATGTGAACATGCTGTCGGGCCAGTGGAGCATTGGCGCCTCTAGGAATGTTAGGGTTTTCTTTCCAAGTTTTAGTGTGTCACCTGATTTTACGGTTTCTACCCTTTCAAATTCGGTGCCATAGTGTTTGATTAGTTCTTCTTTGCCACGGGCAGAAGAAAGGATTTTTGCGTTTTTTGCCAGTTTCGCGATTGTTGGGAGGCTGCTGGAGTGATCCATTTCGACATGGTTAACCACTATGTAGTCGATTTTTTCAAGGCTGGTGTGTTCGTTTATATGCTCGATAAGTTCGTTGCAGAATGCCGCCTTCACCGTATCTACTAAAGCTGTTTTTTCATCCTGAATAAGGTACGCGTTGTAGCTGCTTCCCCGACTTGTAATGTAGCCGTGGAAATCCCGTATATTCCAGTCAACAACGCCAACCCAGTTTACTCCATCTTTCAAAATGACTTTAACCATTTTATTCTTCTCCAAAACTTCGATTAACAAAGAAAAACCTTGAAACTCTTATATGACTTTCGTTTCGAAAATCTCCAGTAAACTCTAAAGTTATATCTCTGAAACTACAGAGTTACAGGTGAAGCCAGAGTGGCGAGGTTTTGGAGGCAAAAAAGTGAGTCTACTACCTGACGACAAAAAAGAACTATTAAAAAATGACTTTAAGGAAAAACTGGTTGACCCTGTAAAAATCGTCATGTTTACGCAAGAGATTGAATGCCGATACTGTGCGGATACAAGAAAACTCGCTCAGGAACTTGCTACTCTTAGTGACAAGATTACCACTGAAGTTTACGATTTTATGGCTGATGGAGCCAAAGCCAAAGAATATGGCATAGATAAGATTCCTGCGCTGGCAATACTTGGCAAGAAGGATTACGGCGTTAGAATCTTCGGGATTCCATATGGGTATGAGCTGCAAACGCTAATTGAAGCGGTTATTAATGTTTCAAAGGGGAAAACGGACCTGTCGGATAAAACCAAACAGATTATAGCTGATGTCAAATCGCCAGTTCACATCCAAGTTTTCGTCACCTTAACGTGTCCACATTGCCCAACCGCTGCGGCAGTAGCTCATAAGCTAGCTATAGAAAGCAACATGATCAAAGCCGACGTCATAGAAGCCGGCGAATTCCCCGACTTAGCCCAAAAATATAACGTAATTGGAGTTCCAAAAATAATCATAAACGAGACCGTAGAATTTGTCGGGGCATTCAACGAGGACTTGTTTGCGGAGCATGTTTTGTTGGGTGCATTCCAGCCTTCTCAGCCCACACCGGCAATTATAAGTGATAAACTAAACATTCAATAACCGTAAAAGGGCCAAAGTCCTACCGCGCCTTTTTTTCTGTCTGGCATAATCTCTTATAATTTTGTTTGGAGGCTTGCTGGAGGCATTTGTTATTTGGTAGAGGAAAACAAGAGTTGTGCACACATTTTATGTGGGTTTGTTTTGGGGTTCGTGGTGTTTGCAGGTTGCGTCTGGATTCGTCATAGGACGTCACGGAAAGGCGTGGTGGGCAGAAAGAAGACGGTTAGGACTCCGTAGATCTATCCTGTGAGGACTCCGAGCTTTACGAGAACATCCATGTTTATTTTACGGTTTCTATGCGACTGCAGGGCATCTTTGTATATTTTGTAGCCTGATATCCAGACGATAGGAGTTGAAACGATGAATATTATTATGTCGTATATTCTTAGTCCGCCGACCACGTCTAGGTACATTATTTTGGTTATGGGGCCGAAGAGGGTTAAAACTTTCAGGAGCAAGGCTGCTATGGCGCCGGTTAGCGTAAATGTTACTCGACGTTGCATGGCTTTGAGTTCTCGTTCCGGTGCGGTGTAGATGTCGAGGCATTGTTGGCTGCAGAAGTAGTAGGTTCGGTCACCTATTTGGCGGATAAGGCGGTTTCGGTGTCTACATCCATGCCACAGACAGGGTCGCGTACCTTCACTTTTTCCATCTCTTTTTGTTGTTTATGGATTGGTTGTTTAACAATATGGATATGTCTGAAAAAGATATATCTTAAGTATCAAAAATGCGTAAAATTACCAAACATGCTAAACAGAACAACAAAAACTGAAACTGCAACTGCCAACACATAAAATAACTTAGCAACCAAACTAAATTTCTCCGACTCAAACTTCCCTATCCTCTGCAACTGCCGAAAAACTAAAATTACCAAAGAAAGCCAAAACGCCCCAAAAAGCCAACCGCCAAAAACATCGCTCAACCAATGAACCCCCAAGTAAACCCTATCAAAACCTACAACCCCAACCACGGCACCCAAGCCGACTCCGATTAGAGCCCTCGAACCGGTGCCTTTCCAATGTTGCCATGCAAAGTAAGCCAGAACTCCCATGAAAACGATGACGCCCGCACTGTGGCCGCTCGGATAAGAAAAGCCGGAATCAGCCATAATAGCATTGGTGGGTCTAGCTGCATGCTCTACGCTTTTTAAGACAGAAACAATCACAGCGTCGCCACCCATGGCTCCCAAAAGAAGCAGACCCTGCTCTTTGTAATTTTTTAAGTAAAGAACACCTGAAATTATCAGAGAGAGTATAACAAGGCTGGTTGTGTCAAAAATTATGGCTACTCCTGTAGCCAAAATCGTTAATGCTCCAAATTGGATTGATGGCATCCAAAGGTTGACTGAAGTGTCAATAGAGTGAAAGCTTGTTCTAAAAATTGTGATAAGTAAGAAACCAAGAAGGAAAAATAGACAAGCGATGAAGTAAATGCGTTTCGTTAGTTTTCGCGTAGTATCCTTCACGTTAGTATCCTGTATTGAAATATGGGAGAGAACATAAAAAAGTGTTCAGGAAAGAATATCATATCCATCTTTGATTTATTCGATTCTTTTTATGATGTGGTACCCAAACTGTGTCTTAACAGGAGCAGAAGTTTGGCCTTTCTCAAGTTCAAAGGCAACTTTCTCGAATTCTTTAACCATCTTGCCCCTCGTGAAGGAGCCGAGGTCTCCACCTTTTTTTCCTGATGGACATAGTGAAACTTGCTGGGCAACAGCACCGAATTTTTCAGCCTTTATCTAGGCGGGCTTTGACGTTGTTTGCTTCTGTTTGTGTTTTGACCAGTATGTGGCAACAATGAACTTTGTCTGGCATAACAATGGTTAGAGGTGTTTTAACATATATCTTTTACTTGCGGCTTTGTGTTTTTTGGGCGATGCTTTTGTATACGCTGGTTAAAGTAAATTTTCCATGAAAACCGTAGATTGGACCATTTTGGCTACATCTTATACATGCTAGCGATGAAATGAAAGCATGAAAATTTACAAAAAAATGTTAAAACATCAATTTTTGATTTTGCTTCACTTCGAACTTCGAAGTACCAGACAGAGATATTGTTATAACAAAAGCATCTATAGCATAACTATGCAATCCGATAATGCGGTCACAAAAATAGATGAAGAACAAACCCTCGACGAGGAAACCGCAAGACAACTCGCCCGAGTAGTTGAGTTCCTTCTAAACCTCGAAGACTAACAGAAAGTATCCCTATTTTAGGCTATTGAAGAAATCCAAAGCTCTGAGAATATTGATTGAAATTAAAAAAATATTTGACTAATAAAAGGGAAAACTCACTCAACCTCTGATTGAGCGATTGATGAGGAACTTTTTGGTTTATTCGATTACCTGAATTGCACCTTCGGGACATTGTGCTTCACATGCTCTGCAAACTAAGCATTCGCTTGATTTGCTGGGCACTGACTTGCCTGCTTTAATCTCGTAGACGCCTACGGGGCAAGTGTTGACACAAGTTTCGCATCCAGTGCACTTAGGATCGACAACAATTTTTACCATTTTTGTCTTACCTCTGGGTTATTTTATCTCAAAAGTTGATGGGTAAAATAAAAGGGTTTAGGTGTTTTACCTTATTTTTTCACGTAGCCTCAGTAGTATTCCGTTAATGGCTGATTCAGCTTTGTCTTTTTGTTTCTGATAGTCTCCGATGTCTCTCTTGTAGACTTCAATCGAAATTTCTCCTGTACTCTGGCGTGCATCTAAGTTCTTTATTTTTTCTTCTGCTTCCACTAAGTCTGCTTCCGCTAAGTCAAGTTGCTTAACCAAATCTGCGTAGGTACCTAGTGAGCCCTTCATTTTTTCCTTTGTTCTCTTTATACTTCTATCTATGCCTTCTAAGCGTGTTTCAATGGCGTTTCTTTGGACCTTGTATTGTCGTCTTGGGATTTTTCCCTTCTGCGCCTTTATATCCATCGATTTTAATTCAGCAGTCAACTGTTTTTTGTCTTCGTATTCATCTATGAATTCTTTTATGGCCTCAGCAGTTACGGCTTGTCCCATTTTGACGCCGACAGCTTTTTGTTGAGTCGGTGACATTGCCTCCTGCTCTTTAACAGTTAAACGTTCGGTTTTTTCTGCGTATGTTTCCTCTTTAGGCTTTCGTTTTCTAACAAAAAACACTGTTACACATGCAACGACTGCAAGTAATGACGCCCAAAAAGTCGGTCGGAAAGATACCCATATTGGGTTGTAGTTGTAGGCTAATTGTATCGTGTTCTGATGGGGTGCGAGGTAATCTAAATAGCTTAAGCCATTTTTGGTCAATGTTAGGGTGTCTTGGTACGTGTTTCTTGTTAAGGTTGACGAGGAATCCAGAGAAGATGCTTGTGGGGTAACGATGGTTGCTCCTTCAGGCAGGGTAAATGTTATTGTTGCTTCGTTAACGAAATATGTGGTTTGTGGGAAAAGCTTGAAATCTGAAAGAACATAGTTGGCGCCATGAAGAATTGCGCTGGGCAAATTGTACTGTGCCACTAACACTGTTGATTGTCCGCTGGCTAAAAACGTCGATAAAGTTGCATTAGCTAACTGGATGTCACCGCTTGTTGAGGTAATCACGTTAGCGGCTGCCGTGCCAAATTGGTCCTTTACAATTATATTTGTTGCTTCAAGTGGCAACGCTAAAACAAATGCACTTAGAAGTGATGTGGAATTATTGATTATTTGGTAACCGTCTGAGGCAGTAACTTTACCTGTCGGCTCGATAGTAACTTGACGGTTTAGGCTATTTATCGTGGTTAGCTTTAGGGTTCCAGATGGAACTTGAAAGGTCGCTGTTGCCAGAGAATATGTGTAAGGTGGCAGATTGGATTTTGTATAGGTGTTGCCGTTAACGTTTCCGTCATCTTTGTTAACCGTTATCGTTGTAGGCGTACTTGGGAAAGTAATTGAAGCGTCGCAGGTGCCAACATTCTGCGTTAAACTTGGGTATGCTGGAAAATCTAGTGTGTTGCCATTGGTGCCTTGCTCGGTTATTAGTTGGTTTGACAGGACAAAGGCAACTGTGAAAACGCTAGGTGCGTTACCGTTGAAATCAACGGTTGCTCCGTAGAATCCGCTTTGGTCGCCGAGTTGCACGCCTAAATTCAATTGGTAAATGTGAGTGTCGTCATATGCTATGCCCTTAAGGACGGCAGCGCTGTAGTTGTAGGGTAACCCAATCATGAAGCCGTCAGACACTTGACCGGAAACATGGATTGTGTCCAATATTACCACGTGGCCAGAATACATGATTTGCACTTGATGGTCCACTTTATCGATGGTGTAGCCGCTGGTTTGGGCAGAAACCGTGCCAGAGGGCAAAGCAACTGGCAGGATAACGAATAAAAAGAAAGTGGCAATGAAGAGGGTTGCTTTAGTTCGTTTCACTAAATTCACCAAACGCAAAGTTTCTTTAATGTTGGGTCAACCTGTTTATTTACTTTTACAGTAAACAGCGTTATATTTAGGGCTTAAGAAATGAAGACTCAACGTAAAACTTAAGTCGTAAAATATAGGTCCTTATTTAACATAAGTCAATTTTTTTAGCGGTTAGTGTTGTTACTTGTTTTGGTGTTATAAGGTCGTTAGCTTCTGTTTTGTCTGAGGGTTCTTTGTGTGGGTGTGGGGCTATGAAATTGCACACTACACTTGAAGTTTGGAAGGGTTGGTTTTTTGGTTTGCGTTGTTTCTTATCTTGTGTTTTGAGTGTGGGAAGAGGGTTTGTTCACACAGTCAACATGGATTCTATGTTGAGTAGTGTGAGTGTGAGTGTGGGGTATGTTGGCGTGAGCTGGGTGTAGAGTCGTCCTTTATAGCGTTTAGGTTTGGCGGATATGGATGGAGATTGCTTTAGGTGTGGATTTCGTGCTCTCTAAAGAATTCAAGCCTTTAATAAACAGATAAAGCACACAAACGCCTGGGTGGGAAGCAAAAATTTGTTTGTTGGTAGCGGGGACTAGATTTGAACTAGTGATCTCTGGGTATCTCACAGCGCAACTCGCGCTGTTATGAGCCCAGCGGGTTAATCCTGGCTACCCCACCCCGCTACGGTTTTGGCGATATTTTTAGGATTGCATCCTATTAGTTGAGATGTCAAATATTAATAGTTTCTTTTTCATATTCAGCAAAAGGATTTTAGTGTCGAACATTCTTTCTATGGACGGATGGTTTGCTTTGGATAAGCCGTACTTGCGTAAACTCTCGGATCCACCGCTTGAAAACCCAATCTTTGTTCAGGGGCTTCCGGGCTTCGGAAACGTCGGCAGGATTGCAGCTCATTTGCTCATAAAGTTCTTTGATGCTAAGCCCTTCGCTGAGTTGTATTCTCCGACTTTTCCAGACTACGTTGCAATAAACTCCAAAGGCATCTGCTATCTGCCGCGTTACGAGTTCTTCTATGCACCAATGGAGAAGAACAACCTGGTTATCATGACTGGTGAAATTCAGCCCTCCTTTGACGATGTCGTAGCTCACTATACTGTTTGTGATTCTGTTTTGGATTTCGTTGAAACCTTGGGTTGCAAATTCATCGTAACTATGGGCGGTGTGCCTATTACCGAGGACAAGACTCAGGTTTACATTGCTGCCACTTCGCCGCGGTTGGCAACGGAGTTTATGGAGAAAGGGGCAGTCATTTATAGTAAAGGTAGAATTGTGGGCGGAACAGGGCTCACGCTCGCGTTGGCGAAGGAAAGAAAAATCGACGGCATCGGTTTACTTGGCACGACTATGGGTTTTAAGGCTGATAAGGGAGCTGGATTCCTAGTTTTCAAGTTTTTGATGAAGGCATTAGGAAAAGAGATAAAAGAAGGTTTAGTAGAAAACAATGCACCTGAAGAGTAGGAAAGATGGCGACAATGACTGAAGATAATGAAAATGTACAAGTTAGCGGCTTTGAATCAAAATTCATGAAAGTGGCAATGACTATCGTCGCGGTATTTCTAATTTTTATCGGTCCAACATACATTCCGTTTCTGCTATCTGATGTACTCAAGGTAGATTATATTGCCTCAATAGGA
Source organism: Candidatus Bathyarchaeota archaeon (assembly GCA_963739495.1). Classification (GTDB taxonomy): domain Archaea; phylum Thermoproteota; class Bathyarchaeia; order Bathyarchaeales; family Bathycorpusculaceae; genus Bathycorpusculum. The sequence continues at coordinate 22,760 of CAVUAM010000014.1, forward strand.
CTCGGGGTTGTCCTGTTCATAGTTGGTTTAATGGTGCTGGTTTACTTAATCAGGAAGAAAGCAATCCAGTAAGTTTTGCCTCAGATACCCTAGGGTGCATCATCAAATCAGCTAATTAGGTTCTTCATCGGCATCCCATAAGGACAGAAGCTGTTTTATTAAGTATTCTTTAGAAAATTTTTCTTGCGCTAATTTTAATACCCCAATTTGATAAGAGGATAACTATGAAGAATTCTGAATGCACAATTTACATTTTGTTCAAGGATAGCTGGTTGCAGAAGTTTAGAAAGGAAGAGGATGGTTGGAAATTATACAGCCGAAATGGGTCAGTCCGGCCCTGCTCGGCTGAACAGTTTATTTCCCATATTCTACCACCTTTGGCTGGAATAAAAGGGCCAAATGTAACTGTAAGAGTTGAGCCAAACCTTAAACCTGAAAGCTAGCGGCGGTTTAACTCTTTTAGCAAGGTTTTTGCTTCTGAGGATAATCTTGGTTTGGTTTTGCGACTTACCAACAAAAACAAAGAGCCAATCAAGATTAATGCCCCACCGAAAAGAGCCACACTTTCCTTTGGTAGCAATTCCAATTCAAGTCCAACCGTGAAAGATACCATTGCCATTCCCATGACAACCATTATCCAGTTACTCATGGCTGCGGTTGATTGGAGCGCGAATTCTTTTCTTCCTGTGTCAGTGACAAGGAAATAGCCTTGTTTTTCCTCAATCATACTGGCGTTGATTAAGTAATTCCAGTCATAATGGAAATGGCCATCAGACTTGTAGCCCAAAACTTGTGCGATGTTTGACTTGGTGCCGGGGGCAGCTTTGATACGGCTGTTGGGCGCAGAGTAGATTAAGTAGAGTAGTCTTGTTCTTGGTGACTGCATGTCTGCGCTTATTCCACGAGATTTCGCCAACGCCTAACCCTGCATTATATTTATGGATGGCAAAGATAAATTAAACCCTTGCAAACTATGGTCTTTACATATTTTTTGTGGGGAACTTGCATTTTTTTCTGACTCTAACACTTAGAGTCCCGATTCTAAAGTCCAGATCCATAGTTCCAAATGTTAGGGCTATATCGCGAGGTCGCCATATGGCATTCATCGAAAAATCGGAGGAAAAACAAAATGAACGTAAACTTTCAATATAGCAAAACATTGGCTGGCGAAGGCTCAATTCTGCTTTTGCTCGGCTTAGTTCCAACCGTGGGGTGGGTACTGGGAATAGTTGGCATAGTCCTACTCCTCAAAGCAATGAAAGAACTATCATACTACTATCAGGATGAGAGTATCTATCGTAATACATTGACAGGTCTTAAATACTATATAGTTGCCTTGATCGCAGCTGCAGTAGCAATTGGCATTGGCGTAGTTAGCTTTTCTAGTATGGGTCTGTTTTCAGGTGCACCTCCATCGCTCGCTTTCGGCTTCGTAGGAGGTGTAGTTGCAATCTTAGCTGGGCTAGTCATCGCGTTCGTGTTCTATTTACTCGCAGCAACACATCTTAGAAAAGTCTTTGAAGCAATGGCGCAGAAAACAGGCGAATCATCCTTTGCAACTGCGGGCACACTGCTCTTAGTTGGTGCTGCTCTTACAATCATCGGAGTTGGCTTGATACTGATACTCATTGCATGGATCTTTGCCACAATAGGCTTCTTCAGCATGAAGCCAAAAGACTACCAACCCCAAACCAATGGATATGGATATACTCAGTCGCCAACCCAGCCACAAACAGGCACACAAGACACAAACCTAAATCTAAGGAGTGAACATCCATGACGCAGCAAATCCAAGACCAAACTCCAACAGAAGCAAACTGGCAAATGTTTTTAAGAAAACACTGGCCGGCATTTGCTGCTTTTATAGCAGCCGCTATTTTAGCGGTTGCAGGTGCAATCTACGTCTTTGTATGGTTCACAGGAAACGCCCAATCAACAGGTCTAGTCCCAGCAGTTCTTGACATGTGGACAATGGGAAACATAGTGGCGTTTATTCTGCATGTCATCTTTTGGGAGCTTGTCCTAATCGGAATCCCGGTAGCCATAGGTGCAATAGCGGCTTGGCAATGGTGGAAGAGACTACCTGAGGAAGAAAAACAACGATATCACCTCTCTGGAAAAGGCTCAAAGTCAAATAGGGCAGGAGGAGCAATCTCGCCACTTTTGTTCATCGCGTTTGCCCTCAAGGTCTACTTTGACGGAAACTGGAATGTTGCAATATCAACCTACACCTTGGACTATGTCGTGGGTTCAATTGTTACGATACTGCTGTGGATAGTTGCCATTTTTGCGATTCCTGCAACAATAGGGATCATCTGGTGGATGCACCACGAGATGAACAAAAAACCCTAACCCTTCTTTTTTGTTAACGCTAATCAAATTGTCGATTTAATGCTTTTGTTGCCAGAATGACTGGCCCGAAATCAGCATCTACCGTTAAAAACAAAAACAGTTCCAGTCTCAGCCTGCTGGATTGTGTTTTGGTAAGTTTTTTGATTCAATTGCCGTAGAAAACGAGGAATATTGAGTTTGAATATGCTTTCTGAATACATAAGGCATATTAAATATGTTCGAGAGAATACCCAATATGCCTGAAAGTAAACGAAGCAGTCTCGAGGCTCCAAGAGAGAAGAACGAAGAAGCCAAAAGAACAACCATAATACTAGAAAAGAGTGAACGAGAATTCATCGAGTCACTCATCAGAGAAGGCAAAGAACCCGGTATAAAACCGTTAATATCAAAAATGCTTGACATCTACAAAAGCATGATGATTTACGATTGGGATTTTCCGGGAGAATATTACTGTGGCATAAGTCGAACAGCTTTCGTGAATGTCGAACTACTTAACATCCTCACCCAGCAAATACCTAAAGAAAAATGGCCCTTGGTGGGCGAAAAGATGGGGGATGCCTTAAAAGTCTCTATACAGTCAACACTGGGCATAGATGCAAGTAAACAGGAGAATTGGGCATCTGTCTTTAATCGGCTAAAGATCCAGGGCTTCGGTGACCTCTATTTAAAAGACAAGTATCTGCTCCTGAAAACACCGTTTATTCATGATTGCGAGATTTGGAAGGGTATGCTGGAAGGGTTACTAAGTGTAGAGTTGCAAACAAGGAATTCGGTGCCCCCGATGGTTTTTGAAATTACAAAGCGCAAACCGAGCCTTATTTGAAATTCGACAGTTAAATATTAGGAAACAGATTTATTAGGAAGACAGACGTTCAGGTGTCTTCCAGTGGTATATGATGAGGGATTGCGTTCATACAAGGCGATTGCCTTCATTGAAAGCGTAACAACAGTTGGCTATTTGAAATTAGGAGCAACCCCCCGAAGTCGCGTTTTGTGCAGACAAAATCCCCTTAGATACCTCTCTAAAAATTTAGGAGAAAAAATTTATGGATAAAATAAAATTTGCAATCCCAAAAGGCTCCCTGGAAAAAGCGACCGCGGAGTTCTTCTCTAAATCAGGATTCAAAATTGGCGGAACAGAACGCACTTATCGCCCAACAATAAACGATCCCCAAATCGAAATGAAAGTTCTAAGACCACAAGAAATACCAGTTTTCGTAAACGAAGGCTTGCAGGACCTTGGTATCACGGGAGAAGACTGGGTTAAAGAAAACAGAGCAGACGTCGAAATCCTCCAGAACCTCGAATACGGAAAAATTAAACTCGTCATAGCTGTCCCAAAAAGTGTCCCAGAAAAAAGCACTGTGGGCGAGTTCATGGAGTCGATTTGGAGTCAAGGCAAGAACTTCCGCATCAGTACCGAATATCTTAACATAGCCTCCGAATACCTCAAGAACACTTCCCAATACAAGAATCGGTTTGGCAATGCTGAACCCATGATTGTGACGCCATGGTGGAGAAAAGGTGACAACTCAAGGGCGAAAATCTTCCTGTCATTTGGTGCGACTGAAGCTAAGCCTCCAGAAGACTCCGACTGCATAATGGACGTAACCGAAACAGGCACTACAATTGAAGCAAACAATCTAAGAATCATAGAAACTGTCATGAAGTCGTCAGCTATACTTATCGCCAACAAGAAAAGCCTCGAAGACCTCGAGAAACGAGAGAAAATCTACGACATAGTTGCTCTGCTAAAAGGCGTCGTGGATGGTTCCAAGAGAATCCACATATTTGTCAACGTAAAAAAGGCGAATCTTCAACGATTGCTTACTGAATTGCCCGCATTAAAGAACCCAACTATAGCGCCGCTCGCAGACGACACATGGGTTAGTGTAAATACAGTTATCGAAAAAGACTGCTTAATTGAGCTTCTGCCCAAGATACGAAAACTAGCCCAAGGTTTAGTCGTTTATGAGCCTCGGCAGGTGCTGGCGCTCGACGAGATAGCACGGAGAAACGAAGGTCAATGCGCGAAGGATTCAAAATAAAAGTTTTAGATTCAAAACAGCTACCGGTGGACTGGTTCAAGAGGCAATTAGCTGATCAAAAAGCTGCGCAAGAACTCGAAAACAATGTTAAAGCAATAATAAACCAGGTCAGAGCAGACGGTGACAGGGCATTAGTTGAGTTTGCCCAAAGATTTGACAAAGCGGAACTTGACTTGTGGGGTCTAAAAATTAAACCTGCAGAAATCAAGGAGGCCTACACAAAAACCACCCCCAACCAAATCTCTGCCCTGAAATTCGTGAAAGACAAAGTAAGAACCTTCCAGAAGCAACTCCTCACCCAAATCGACATCAAAACCACAAATGATGGAATATCTGTTCAGACTGTTTTGCGTCCAATCGAAAGTGTCGGATGCTATGTCCCAGGCGGACAAGCCGCTTATCCAAGTTCACTCGTCATGACTGCTGTTCCAGCAAAGGTCGCAGGAGTTCCACGAGTAGTGGTGTGTTCACCATCCGACGTTAATGGGAAAGTTAATCCATTGGTTCTTGTTGCCGCCGACATATGTGACGTAGATGAAGTCTACAAAGTGGGAGGAGCCCAAGCCATAGCAGCATTAGCGTATGGAACAAAAACCATAAAACCAGTCCGCAAAATTGTTGGTCCAGGAAGTAAGTATGTGACCGCAGCGAAGGTTCTGGTTTCGACGGATGTAGCAATTGATATGCCTGCTGGTCCAAGCGAAGTGCTCGTTTTAGCGGATGAATCAGCAGATGCAAGATTAATTGCCTATGACATGATTTCGCAGGCTGAACACGGAGGCGACAGCGTGGCTGGACTGATAACAACTTCAGAGACGCTTGCCAAAACAGTCGAGGAGAACCTTGCAAAACTTTCCGCTTCAGCAGAGAGAAGCGAAAAAATCTCTGAATCACTAACTAAATATGGCTTCATAATAGTATGCAGCGACGTCGAGGAAATGATAAATTTATCTAATCAGTTTGCTCCTGAACACTTAGAAGTCATGACTGCTAATGCCAAAGAGTTAGCGCAAAAACTCGTTGCAGGTTTAATCCTAATCGGACCCTACAGCCCCGTTGCTTTAAGCGACTACGGAAGCGGAACAAACCATGTCCTGCCTACAAGCGGGTTTGCACAGTCGTTCTCAGGCTTATCGGCTTTTGACTTTGTAAGACGAGTAAGTATAGTTGAAAGTGGTCGAACTGGCTTAGAAAGAGTAAAGGACAGCATCAAGGTAATGACGGAAGTAGAGAACCTTCCAAATCACTTCAAAGCAATACAAGCAAGGTTTGAAAAATGAGCGAATCCTACAAGAAATGGCTAAAACAAAAGCTCGAAAAGCTCCAAGCAATAGACTGTTACTCCCCTGGCGCAACGATCGAAGTAGTGGCAAAGCAACTAGGCGTCTCTGCAAGACAGATAATTAAGTTGGATTTCAATGAAAACTTGTTCATGCCAAGAGTAAAACAAGCTAAACTTGTGAAAGAAGTGGCTGAGGAAATTGATTTGCGATTGTACCCCGAAGACGAGGAAATGAACCTTCGGGAGAAACTTTGCAGTTACATGAAAGTTCCAAAGGAATATATCGTAGTCGGCAATGCAAGTGACGAATTAATCGACCGAATTATAAGGCTCTTCGTTAAAAAAGGCGATAGTGCAATCTCGCCTACACCAACCTTCTCCGTTCCAAGGCTCTGTGTTAAACGTCAAGAAGGCGAATACATCCAAGTATCTCTCCTAAGCAACCTAAGACTGGATGTTAAGGGGCTGCTTTCCAAGTTCTCTGATAAAACAAGACTACTCTATCTTTGCTCACCCAACAGCCCAACTGGAACACAGTACAAACCCGAAGATATTGAAGCCCTAGCCAAAGCGTTCCCGGGCATAGTCATTTTAGATGAGGCATACGGCGAATTCGCTGATTACTCTTTTGTGCCAAGAATACAAGAGTTTGAGAACATGATTATCCTGCGGACCTTCTCCAAAGCGTTTGGTTTAGCGGCGCTCCGGCTTGGTTATGCAGTGGCAAACCCCGAATTAGCTAAGATTTTAACCGAAAAAGCCCCTCTGCCATATCCAGTTAGCGGTTTTACACTTAGAATGGGTGCCAAAATGTTGGATAACGTTGATTTGATGATGGATTCTGTAAGACAAGTGAAGAATGAGCGTGCAAAACTGATAAGGGCACTAAATGACATAGAAGGCGTACAAGCTTTCGATTCACAAACCAACTTTGTGTTGATGAACACTCAAAAGCCCTGTGATATAGTTAACCAGAAATTGCTCTGGAAAGGAATCATGCTTAAGAAATGGGGCAAAATCCTGCAATACGACAACTGCTTCCGAGTCACCGTGGGCTTGCCTGATATGAACGCTAAACTGATCGAAGCATTAAAGGAAATTGAAGGGGAAGATGAATGAGGAAAGAAGAAGTCTACCGCAAAACCAAAGAAACGGAAGTAAAAGTCCAATTAAACCTTGACGGGGAAGGAAGAGCCGTGGTAAACACTGCCGTGCCCTTCTTAGACCACATGCTTACTTCACTTGCAACCCACAGCCTAATCGACATAACTGCCTCAGTGAAAGGCGATTTAGTGCACCATTGCGTCGAAGATTTAGCTATAGGCTTAGGCGAAGCACTCAACAAAGCCTTAGGTACACGCGAAGGTATCATTCGTTTTGGCAACGCAGCCGCTCCCATGGACTGTTCATTGGCGTTTGCCGCCGTCGATTTAGTTAAGCGTCCTTACTTCAAAATCGATCTCAAACTTCGAGGCAAAAAAGTCGAAGAAATGCCTACCGAAGACATAAATCACTTCTTCGAATCCCTATCCACTTCCTTGCAGGCAAACGTTCATATTTTCGTTGAGTACGGCAGCAACGATCACCACAAAGCCGAAGCCGCAACCAAAGCTCTTGCGTTATCTCTGCGTCAAGCCATAGCTATGGACCCTCGACGGAAAGGTGTGCCCAGCTCTAAGGGAGTTATTTGATGCCGAACGCGGTCATATTTGACTATGGCGTAGGAAATCTTCTCAGCCTCAAAACTGCATTGGAAAAGGCAGGTTTAACTGCGTCAATTGGCACCACGGCAAAGGATTTGGCTAAAGCAGATGCCATTGCATTACCTGGTGTGGGAAGCTTCACTGCAGCATCAAGCAAACTTGATTCAGTTAAAGAAACTCTCGTAACTAAAATCAAAGAAGGAATTCCGCTCCTTGGAATTTGTTTGGGGTTGCAACTCTTCTTTGAGACAAGCCAAGAGGGACCGGGTGACGGATTAGCCCTCTTCAAGGGAAAAAACATGCAGTTACCCAATACCGTGAAGGTGCCACATATGGGCTGGAACACCCTTAACATCGTAAAGCCCAACGAGCTTTTCGACGGCATCGCGGAAGGCACTTTCGTTTACTTCGTGCACTCGCTTTACCCAGTGCCCAAAGACAAAAAAATCGTCTGCACAACAACAGAATATGGTACAACCTTCACCTCCTCTGTTGTCAGCAAAAACATCTATGGCACCCAGTTCCACCCAGAAAAATCAGGCGACATTGGACTTAAAATCCTAGAAAACTTCGCTAAAACTATAATTAAGTGATTAATATGCAGTTGATTCCAGCAATAGACTTAATGAACGGCAAAATCGTCCGATTAACCCGCGGCGAAGCAAAAACCGCTAAAATCTACGAAAGCCAATTCGGCACCCCAGTTGAAGCCGCAAAGCGTTGGCGAGATGAAGGCGCAAATAAGTTGCATATTATCGATTTGGACGCGGCTTTTGCATTAGGCAACAATCATTCCGTTATTTCTGAGATTGCGAAAAATGTTAAGTTGCCTATTCAGGTCGGTGGTGGAATTCGCAGCTTTGAAACAGTCGAGAAACTCTTCCAAACGGGAATAACCCAAGTCATCCTTGGAGCATTAGCTTTTAGCGATCCCTCAGCTATTGGCAAAATCCAGAAAAAATTTGGAGCCGAATCTGTTATCGTTGCCTTGGACAACAAGGACGGGCAAATTATGGTTGAGGGGTGGAAAACCGCAACTGCAATGACCGTGGACGATGCGCTCGAAAAATACACTGCTGCTTGGTGTCCGTCGTTTCTTGATAACCTCAATAGCCCAAGACGGAATGCTCACTGGTCCAGACCTTCAAACGCTCAGCCAAGCCACCCTATACCTAAACGCAAAAATTATTGCTGCTGGCGGAATCGGCAGCATAGGTGATTTGGCTGCTCTTAAAGAAATCGGGGTAGAAGGTGCGGTCATCGGAAAAGCTCTGTACGAAGGACGATTCATGTTAAAGGAAGCCATACAAAAAATAGGAGCAAAAAAATGCCATTAGCAAAACGGATCATTCCATGTCTGGATGTTGACCACGGGAAAGTCGTTAAATGCATAAACTTCCTAAATCCAAAGCAAGCCGGCGACCCAGTTGAAATGGCTAAACGTTACTCCGATGATGGAGCCGACGAACTAGTTTTCCTAGACATAACTGCTTCTTCCGAGAAAAGAGATATTTTGCGAGGTGTCGTTGAAGGCGTTGCCAAAGCAATTAGTATTCCCTTTACTGTAGGAGGAGGCGTCCGCAATGTGTCGGATGCACGGCTTGTGTTGTGTAGTGGCGCTGATAAAGTGTCGGTTAACACGGCAGCTGTGGAAAATCCCAAAGTTATAACTGAATTAGCTGATGTTTTCGGAAGACAGTGTGTTGTCACAGCTATTGATGCTAAAAGAAACCGCAATCCTAGCGATGGCAAGATAATGATTGATACTGGCGAAGGCAAAGTATGGTTTGAAGTAGTCACTTACGGCGGCAGGAAACCCACAGGTATCGATGCTCTAGGATGGGCGATGCAGGCTGAGAAGCTTGGTGCAGGCGAGTTCCTTGTGACATCGATGGATAAGGATGGCACAAAAGATGGCTACGACATTGAACTAACCCGCTCAATCTCGGAACGGGTTAACGTGCCTATCATAGCAAGCGGTGGTGCAGGAGTCCCAAAGCACCTCCTTGACGTCTTAACAGAAGGAAAAGCCGATGCAGCGTTGGCCGCTTCAATCTTCCACTACAACAATTACCCCGTCCCAGTTGTGAAAGATTACCTGCGAAAGATGGGGGTGACAATAAGACAATGACAACAAACGAATTAGTAGACAAACTAGACTTTAAGAAAGGCACCGGACTCATACCCGTCATAGTTCAAGACGCAAAAACCAAGGAAGTGCTAATGCAAGCCTATGCAAACCGCCAAGCCGTCGAGCACACCCTCAAAACCGGCAAGGGCACATATTGGAGCCGCAGTCGAAACGAACTCTGGGTGAAAGGCGAAACCTCAGGACACACCCAAAAAATCGTGTCCGTCTCAACCGATTGTGACTACGACTCACTGCTTTACGTGGTTGAACAAACAGGTCCAGCCTGCCACACGGGCGAATACAGTTGCTTCCACAAGACGCTATTGCAAACCAAAAAACCATAATTTTTTTACATAGCCCAAGAATCTCAATTAAGCTCCAACCATAATTGGTCAAAATCTAGAAACTTGAATATTTTGATGTGAATTGGAAAAAAATTGTTAGAATGCGAGACAAGTTGATTCATGCGTATTTTGGGGTGAATTTGCCTTTGGTTTGGGAGACCGTTGAAACCGATTTGCCCCAGCTTAAGAAACACGTACAAGAAATGTTATCTGACTGAAGAATGTCTTCTTTGTACGCTCTTGTGCTCAATCCTTTTAAACAAAAACTCCTTTCTATTATTGTGGAGATTTTGAGATAATGTCGCTTCATGAAGCTATGCTTTACGATAAGCAACCTGAAAGCAAAGTAAAATGTTGTCTATGTGCACGGCGTTGCCTAATAAGCGATGACTCAACTGGGTTTTGCATGGTCCGAAAAAACCAAGGTGGAACCCTCTACACCCTCAACTATGGAAAAGCCGTCTCCGCAGGCGTGGACCCAATAGGCAAAAAACCCCTCTCACACTTTAACCCCGGAGCATTGGTCATGTCAGTTGCAGCTGCCGGCTGCAATTTCCGCTGCCAATTCTGCGACAACTGGATGATAAGTCAAGACCACGAAGTCGCGGGCAACTCCTTTCCACCCGAGGAAGTAGTCAAATCAGCCAAGAATGCTGGGTGCCAAGGCATCAGCTACACCTACACTGAACCCACAATCTTCATGGAATACGCATACGACAGCGCCAAACTTGCACACGAAGCAGGCTTGTTTAACACGTTTGTCAGCAACGGCTACATGACTCCTGAAGCGGTTAAAACCATCGCGCCCTACTTGGATGCAGCCACCATCGACTTCAAGGGCGGTGGCGACCCTGATTTCTATAAATCCGTTATGTCTGTGCCAAGCGTGGAACCAATCTACGAAACTTTAAAGGAACTCAAACTCGGTGGCGTTCATATTGAAATTACTAACTTGGTTGTTCCGAAGATAGGGGATTCCATGGATAGAATTCGTGATATGGCCAAATGGATCAAGAACTACTTGGGACCCGATATTCCCTTTCATCTTTTGCGTTTTCATCCTGAGTACAAATTAACGACGACTCCGGCAACAAGTGTGCAAGATATGGAACGTGCTTATTTGACGGCGAAAAACCAAGGGTTAAACTATGTTTATCTCGGCAACGTGCCCGGTCACCCTGGAGAGAACACTTATTGTCCCAACTGCGAAACAGCTGTTATCAAACGCAGCAGCTTCGACGTCACCAGCTGGAACCTGACCAACGACATGAAATGCCCCGTTTGTGGAAATGCCATCCCTATAAAAGGAAAACTATTCCAAAACAGCCAACGCTTCCCATACGCGCTTTTCTAGCCCTAAAGCAACTGCTTCTTAGAAGCCCAGCATCACAAGCTTAAGCCTTTATTAGGACAAACCCAAACTGTGCATTTGTAGCGTGCCCAATCAATGACCAAGTACATCGCATTGGCGGTTTCAACCAATTACTGGAAACCCCATAGCAACTACACTGATAAAATCCTAGAGGCTATAAAAGGCAAGGTTGAAGACGACGACTTTGTTGTAGTTTCCGAAAAAGCCATTTCAACTGCCTTGGGAAACATGATTGATGAAGGCACCATTAAACCCAGTTTTGCCGCGAAGGTTTTAGCGCGTTTCTGGATGCGTCTTATTTGGGGTTATCCGATTGGAATGCTGTGTGGTTTTGGGCAGCGACTGTTGAAGCGACTGCGGTCTTACCCTTTGGAGTCTGGGAGCCGCCACAAACAAGTCGCCCTGCAGTATGCTGGTTTCTGGCAAGCGCTGATGTTTGGTTCGGAAGGCGGAATCGATGGATCAAACCTGGCTTATTCTTATGTTAGCTTGCCCTTGAGAAATGCAGCAGAGTTGGGGAAGAGTCTCCAAAACCAAATCCAGCATAGATTGCAGAAAAATGTATGTGTTATTATCGCCGACACCGATAAAACCTACAAACTCCGAAACTTCTTTTTTACGCCAAGACCCAACCCGCTGAAAGGTATCCATTCACTGGGATCCGGTAGCTATCTTGTGGGCAGGGTTCTTAAATTCAAAAAAAGTTCAACCCCTCTTACTGTTGCTGGCTTTAAACTCTCGGCAGGCGAAGCGCTAAAAATCACCAACATCGCCGACAAAGCTCGCGGTCCAGGCTCGGGCGCTACAGTCTGGGATATGGCGGCAAGGTTCAAGGTTGATATTAATAGTGTTAGTTGGGAGATGCTTGAGGCAATCGGACACAAACCCATTGTGATCGTTAGAAAAATATGTTAAGAAGGTTAATACGGTACAAAACAAATACTCGTTAGACAGAAAAGAGTCTTTTTAAGAGCAATAGATAAAAACTGGGTTTGCAAGCACATAGCGGAAAGACGGGATCGAATATGGAAGAAACACTTCAGAAGATGGATGCGTTCTTTAACCCACGTTCAGTCGCAGTTGTCGGAGCAACAAAAAAAGTCGACAAAGCAGGTCACGTGATCTTCAAAAACTTTGCCACTAACAAGGAACGAGGCGTCTTTAAAGGTGAACTCTACCCCGTTAACCCCGGAGAAGACTCGATTTTAGGCTTCAAATGCTACAAAAGCCTCTGCAAAGTTCCAGGCGAAATCGAATTAATCGTTGTTATCGTTCCAGCAACATTTGTGCCCAAGGTCATGGAAGACGCCGCAGCCAAAAAAGTCAAAACCGCCATCATCATCAGCTCAGGCTTCAAAGAAGTTGGCAACAAAGAACTCGAAGATCAAGTCACAGCCATCGCGGCGAAAGCAGGTATCCGCGTTTTGGGGCCCAACTGCCTTGGCGTTTACTACTCCAAAACAGGCATAGACACCTTGTTTCTGCCAGAAACAAAAGTCTTAACCACAGGCGAAGAAGTTGTTGCGACGCCCCGTCCTCTGCCGGGCAACATCGCTATGATTACCCAAAGCGGAGCGTTCGGAGTTGCAGCATTGGACTATTTGACAGGGCGTCAGATGGGTGTCAGCAAATTCGTTAGCTTCGGAAACAAATGCGACGTCACCGAATCCGACATACTTCACTATCTACTCCACGACAAAGAAACCAAAGTCATCCTTGTTTATCTGGAAGATGTTAAAGGTGGACGAGAATTCCTCAAAATAGCAAAGAAAGTTACCTGTAAGAAACCCATCGTCATAATTAAGTCGGGCAGAAGTGCTGCAGGCGCAAGAGCTGCAGCATCCCACACAGGAGCCATCGCGGGCTCAGATAAAATCTATGATGCAGCCTTCGTGCAGGGCGGAATAATCCGCGCCCGAGACATGGAGGAATTCTTTGACATCGGAAAAGCCTTAGCCATGCAGCCTCCAGCCTTAGGAAAAAATATTGGCATTTTAACTGACGCAGGTGGACCCGGCGTAATGACTGTTGACGAATGCGAGGCTTTAGGGTTAACGGTAGAGCGTTTCTCCGAGGAGACGTTACAGAAATTCCAAGAACTAAAAGATCAAAATATCATCCTGAAAATTGCTGCTACCACAAACCCTGTGGACCTTACCGGTTCAGTGACTGATGACATGTTTGTTATGGCTGCTGACCTGATGTTCCAAGACCCGCAAATCTGTGGCATAATTCTTCTTGGTCTTCATCACATGCCTGGGTTGCGAGAGGTATACATCGACGGTATAGTAAAAATAGCTGAAAGCTACTGTAAGCCCATAGTTATGTGTGATATTGGAGAAACAGAAATGGCCCTTTACACCCGTTCACGCTTTGATAAGCTTGGGGTTCCTTCTTTTGAATCGCCTGAGGATGCGGCTCGCGCCATGAAAGCATTAGTAACATATGGCTCATACCTCAAAAAATCCGGCTGCGCAAACGAATACTTGGAAGTATTCAAAAAAGTATGTGGTCCTAAACGTTAACCGATGTAACGACCAAGCTGCCATCCGCCAACTTGAGGCTGCCGCGCAGATAAACGGGTGCAATAACCTCTAAAAGATCGCTTGGATAATTTGGCATAATTGGAATTATGACCGCACACTCCACCCCATCTATGGTTGACCTAAAGAGCAGACCAGAATAATAGCCTGTTTTCGGCTCAACCGTTAAGCTACCTGTGGTCTCCAGCAGTCTCCGCTTCTCAACCTCTTTTCCATTCAAACGCAAATTTAAGGTTCCTGAATAAGGAGAAAAACCCAGCTTTTCTTCTACCTGGCGTTTAAACCAAGGCAAATCTACGAATTCTTTGCCCCTGCCCTCACCCGAAAAAACAGTACCTGCAAAGACTATCTTAGGCAAAAATTAGCCTTCAAAAAAAGAGGCTTACTCTTTCAGCGCCTTTAACCAATTAGCGACCGACTTGAGAATTGGGTCCGATGTTATTTCAACGACGGGCACAATCATCTTTTCTTTTGTCTCGATGATCTGCTGGTACTTGGGCATCATCGCATACCCCACAAAAGTCCAATACACCTTGTGCTTCTCCAAGAGTTCCTTAGCAACTATAGCCGTTGAAGCTGTGAGTGGAAAATACAGAAAAACTACGCCGTCAACCCAGTACAACCCAGCAAGCTTACCCCCCGCAATTACCGAAGTAAACCGCGCAATCTCTTCCGGACTGTTAAACCGGGTTTTCTCCATGATGACAATTTCTTGGAATGGCTCATAAGTAACAGCAACACTCATAACATTTCACCGATAACTACCTAATTGTATCCGCCGTTCCCTTTATAATTTTGCCATCAACCCTAAGAAGAGGAGTAGGTGGCAATGGGGTGACGTTGGCGAATTCATATGTGGAATCGGTGCGAGTTTTAGGCGCTGCTATTGCAGAAAAACATTCGCCTTCAATGTCAAGCTGTGGTTTTTTTAGAAAAAGTTATAGCGTACGTGGACATTAAGCCATAACTAAATCAACTCATTGGATGGTTATCTCTTGCCTGAAATTCGCGTAGCACTTGTCGGCGTTGGCAACAGCGCTTCAGCCCTGATTCAGGGAACCCAATACTACAAAGACGCAAAAGAAGACACGACCGTGCCGGGACTTATGCATGTGAACTACGGTGGCTACCACATACGCGACATCCTCTTTGTCGCCGCGTTTGAAGTTAACAAGAACAAAATTGGCAAGGACCTAAGCGAAGCCATATGGGTAAAACCCAACTGCTGCGAAAAATTCGCTGACGTTCCCAAACTCGGCGTCACAGTCTCACCAGCACCCATCCTTGACGGTGTCGCACCCCACATGCGGGAAACCTTCAACGTCTACGACGACACAAAAACCCCAAAAGATAACGTCGTTAGAATACTTAAAGAAACCAGAACTCAAATTCTTGTCAACTATCTGCCAGTTGGCAGCCACGATGCAGTCAGATTCTATGCGCAGTGCGCGATAGACGCAGGATGCGCATTCGTTAATTGTATGCCTGAATTCATTGGTTCAGACTCAACCAAAGAATGGCCTAAAAAATTCGAGGCTGCAGGGTTACCAGTTCTGGGCGATGACATTAAAAGCCAAGTTGGCGCTACAATTCTGCACCGTACACTTGTCAGGCTTTGCCTAGACCGCGGTGCCATTGTGGATGAAACTTACCAGTTGAACCTTGGTGGAGACACCGACTTTCAAAACATGACAGTCGAAGGACGTCTTAAATCTAAACGCATCAGCAAAACTGAAGCCGTCACCAGCCTCGTACCCTACCCTCTGCCAACAAGAATCGGACCCTCAGATTTCGTACCTTTCTTAAAGAACAAAAAAATATGCTACCTATCGATTAAAACTCGCGCGTTCGGCGACCGACCAATAACAATCAGTGCAAAACTCGAAGTTGAAGACTCACCCAACAGTGCAGGCGTGGTTATTGACCTTATCCGCGCAGCAAAAATCGCTTTGGATCGCAAAATCGCAGGCGCACTTCTGAGCATGCCCTCGTATGCGTTTAAGCATCCGCCAATCCAAATCCCTGACTCCCAAGCTCGACAGTGGACAGAAGATTGGATAGCAGGTAAGCGCGAACGCTAAACTCATTTTCTTCTTCATTAAACCTTTTATGTTGGATGCTAATCTGGTAACTTAGCAACGTTTAGAAGGTTCATGTCATGGTAAAAGTTGAATCGTATGAAGTACCAGAAGGTCTCTATTTCTCTAAAGATTTTGAATGGGTCAAAGTTGAAGGCGACAAAATTCGCATGGGCATCACAGACTACGCACAGAAGTCGCTTCGGGAAATCGTTTATGCAGAGTTGCCCAGTGCCGGGACAGAAGTTAAACAGAATGAGCCTTATGGAACACTTGAATCTGTGAAGGCGGTCTCTGACCTTGTTGCAGCCGCAAGCGGAATCATTCAGGAAGTCAACGATGAAGTCCAATCTAAACCCGAAACCCTAAACGAAGATCCTTACGGCAAAGGTTGGTTAATCGTTGTTAAGCCATCAAACTTACAAGCTGAGCTCGCCAACCTTATGGACTTTGATAAAGCCGTTGAGTGGCACAAAGCCCAAGCCCAATCCAAATAAAAGGCGAAGGAAATTGGCGCGACGCGTAGTCGTTATCGGTGCTAACGCTTCAGGCGTAGAAGCCGCCTCAGCAGCACGTAAAAAAGACCGCACAGCGGAAATCACTCTGATTACTCAAGAGAAAAACGCTGGGTACTCACGATGCGGTTTACCCTTTGTAATCGGTGGGCAAATTGCGAATTTTCATGATTTAATCGTTTACCCACCAGCATACTTCCAAATGTTAAAGCTGAATCTGCGTACTGAGACAAAAGCCACCGCTATCAACACTAAAGAGAAAACCGTAGCTGTCGCCTCTAAAGAAGGTACGACTGAAGTTTTGCCATACGACAGCCTCGTTATTGCCACGGGAGCAGACTCATTTACACCTCCTCTCAAGGGCAAAGAAAAACAGGGCATCCTGAGCCTTCGAGGCATTGAAGATGGCGAAAAAATCGATGCAGCCGTAAAAGCAGGCGCCAAATCAGCAGTCATAATGGGTGCTGGTCTTATCGGTTTAGAAGTCGGCGTCGGATTAATAGAACGGGGCCTAAAAGTCACAATCGTTGAAATGTTGCCGCAGATTCTGCCCCAGTTACTTGATGCTGATATGGCTAAGCTCGTACAAGAACATCTGCAGGAGAAAGGCATGGTTATTCTCACTAGCAAAGGCGTCGAAGAATTCTTGGGTGAAGAAAAAGTGACAGCTATTATGGCTGGCGGAGAAAAAATCGAAGCTGACCTATTCATCAGCGCGTTTGGCGTTCGAGCTAGCACAAAGCTTGCCGCGGACGCTGGCATACCTTTGGGCGAGACACGAGCGATTAAGACCAACGGCAGGATGGAAACCGACGTGAAAGATGTTTACGCCGTTGGCGATTGTGCAGAAGCCCCAAACATCATCACGCATAGACCCATGTGTGCGCAACTCGGCACAATCGCAGTTCGTCAAGGCAAGGTTGCCGGTGCAAACGCTGGAGGCGACTACAGCCAGTTCAGCGGCGTATTAGCTTCTGCAGTGACAAGGCTCTTTGAGATTGAAGCGGGCAACACAGGCTTAACTGAAACATCAGCCGCACGAAATCGGATCGAAGTTGTCACGGGAGCAATAAGCAGTAAGACTAAAGCTGACTACTTCCCAGGTGGCAAATCGATTAAAGTAAAGCTCGTTGTCGAAAAAGAGTCTCAACGGATCGTTGGTGGTCAAGTCGTTGGTGGGGAAGAAGTTACGCAACGTATAAACTGCCTCAGCTTCGCCATCCAAAAAGGTATGACTGTACGCGAACTCGCCAAAGCTGACACAGCCTATGCGCCACCGCTTTGCGAAACATGGGAACCAATGGTGTTGGCTGCAGAAATGGTTCTCATGAAGCTTCGCTAAAATTTTTCTTTATTTTTTTTGAAGAGAAAATTGGAAAGAGACCAAATAGGTCCGTTGTGAGCATTATGCTTGCTGTTTTTTGGGGCTTGTTACTTTCTGTAAGCCCTCGGCAACTATGAACAAGCCTACAAGCACGATGACTGTTGGGATTAGGGGTAGTGAGTAGCCGATTATTCCTGCGCCGCCCAGTGCGAGAGCGATTAATCCGATGAATAGGCTGAATTTGCTTAAGCTTACGCCCATGTTGAGTCGTGCTAGGTTGATGGCGACCAAGATGATGCCCGCGCTGACTGCTATGTATGGCGCGACATCTATTGTGTAAGCGATGGATGCGAGCCAGCCGATGCCCAGTGCTACAAAGAATGCTCCCCAAGCTACGCCGTTTAGTAGTTTGTTGTTCATGCCGTTTTTATTCATGCTATCCATGTTTTCACCTCCTCCTTCACGTTTATTTTAATGCAGCTTAGAGGCAGCCGCATCCGTCTCCAGAATTGCCGTTTGCTTCCTCTGCTCCAGCTATGCCCGCCAAAAATTTGTCTATTTGTGTGATTGAGTTTTTCCGAACTACTCTGGCTACGCCTATTGCTTCGAGGATTTCCTTCTCTTCCACTGCGTTTTCTTTTGCTTTTTTTAGGAGGGTTTTTAGGCAGGGTTGGCAGTTTGCGACTACGGCTGCCCCTACTGCTATTAGCAATTTTGTTTTGGTTTCCATCTTATTCCTCTGTTAGTTTTCTTCTACTTCCTTTAATGGTGGAGAAAACTATTTAACAATTCTCTGACTACTCCTTACCAGAAGAGAGGAGAAAAACTATGACTATCTCGAAAACAACTTCCAGAGACAGAATGATAGCTCAATTAAAGGAACTAGAACTTTCAACCTATGAAGCAACACTATATGCTGCGCTAATCACTCATCCGACCATGACAGCAAGCGCACTTTGCAAAGAAACAGGCATCCCAGACACCAAAATTTACTATGCACTAGAGGGACTGAGCGAAAAAGGAATGCTCACAGTTCGAGTGGGCAACCCCAAAATCTACCGTCCCGTACCGCCTAAGGAGGCAATTGCTAACCTTAAACAAAGGTTAACCGAGAGACTTAATGAGAAACTAAAAGAAGCCGACGTTCTCGTCGACATGATATCGCCGATCTACGAAAGCGCCGAAAAATCCGATGAGCTGGAAGTTGCCTACATCATCAGGGGGCAAAACAACCTCATAAACCGTATGAAAGCATTAATTGAGACAGCTCATAGAGAAGTAACTTTCTTTGTTTCATACCCGGCACTTTTCAAAGATCTTAAGCCGTCACTTCAACAAGCACATGAAAAGCGTAGAATTAAAATTAACATAGCCATGACTGAAGAGATGCTAAAGACTGAAGACTTCAAAGGGTTAGGCGATGTTCGGCAGCTTTGCTGTCCTGTTACGCTACTTATCTCCGACCTGAAAACTTTGATAACGGTCTCTGATTGGGTTGAGGAATCTGCTATGTTGTCACAAGACCAGAATCTGATTCGCGTAGCAAGAGACTACTATGACAACTCGATGTGCTACACAAACTAGACCCAAACCAAAAAAGGGAAAAAATGCTTTAGCCGCTTTTTCTTATTTTTGTTCGTTTCAACGTCTGTAGATGGTAACCTGAGGTATATCAGATTAGGTAGGCTTCTGTGATGTATCTTCGCATTACCCACTGTGTTTGGAAGTAGTACGCTATTTTTGCGATAGAGTTCTTCATCAAAGTTATCCAGGTGTCCTTTTGCCTGTAGAATGTTGGGCCAATAAGGTACTCGAGTTTGCTGTAGAGGTCTTGGAGTTCTGCTTCCCTTCTTTCACTCTCAATTAGCAGCTCTCTTGGGTGTGGACCAATTGCCCAGCCTGTCACGCCTTCAATGCAGCCTTCTGTCCACCAACCGTCTAAAACACTGAAGTTTATGACACCGTTGTGGGCAGCCTTCATGCCGCTGGTTCCAGATGCTTCCATGGGCGGCAGCGGCGTATTAAGCCAGACATCTACGCCTGATGTAAGTTTTGCTGCCGTTTCCATGTTATAGTTTTCAAGGTAAACAATATCAATTTCACCTTTGAGCTTAGCTGCGTAATCATGGATTTGCCTTATGAGGTCCTTGCCGCCGGTATCATTCGGATGAGCCTTTCCGGCGAAAATCATCTGAAATTTTTCTTTTCGGTTAATTTCTGTAAGCCTATGAAGGTCTGAGAAAATCAAGGTTGCGCGTTTGTACCCTGTTGCTCTTCTCGCAAAACCAATCGTAAGTGCTTCTGGATCCAGTTTTACGCCTTTAGCTTTTTCAACGGCGGTTAGCAGGTCTGTTTTGGCTTTTGTATGCGTGTCCCAGACTTCTCGATTAGGGATTTCGCTGGCTTTTGCAAGCAGTATAGGTTCGTTTGTCCAGCCTGGGATGTACTTATCAAAGAGTTGTCTAAAGTACAGGTTTGTCCACGTGTAGGAGTGAACGCCGTTGGTGACTGCTCGGATGTAGCGGCCTGGAAAGAGCTTTCTGGAGTAATCCACATGTGCTAGTGAGACGCCGTTGACGTATTTGCTTAAGTTCAATGCGAGATAAGCCATGTTTAGGTTTTCGTTGCCGGCATACTGCTTCATGTCCGCCAGCAAGTATTCTTCGCCTAGGACTTGTTTAATCAGTTCATAAGTGAATTGGTCGAAGGCGGCTTCGACTGGGCTGTGGGTGGTGAAGACACAGAGGTTTCGAACTTTTTCTTCATCCATATTGTTTTCTCTGAGGAGTTCAAGTGTTAAAAGACTCGAGTGGCCTTCGTTCATATGGTACTTTCTGATTTTGAATGGGAGGTTTTTTAGCATTCTAGTTCCGGCTATGCCAAGAACGATTTCTTGTTTGAGCCGGTAGCGTTTGTCGCCGCCGTAGAGTGAGTCTGTTATTTTTCTGTCTTCGGGGTCGTTTTCTTCCATGTCTGTATCTAGAAAGAGAATGGGCACCATCCCGCCAGTGATGCTCTGGTATTCGTAGAGCCAAGCTTGCACCTTGACTGTGCGTCCTTCTATGTTTACGGCGACTTTTTTGGGCATAACTGTTAAGGTTTTAGCTGGGTCCCATTCGTCGGGGAATTCTTGTTGATCGCCTTGGGGTGTTAGTTTTTGTCTAAAGTAGCCTTTTCGGCTTGCCATGGTAATGGCAACCATCTGGAGGCGCAAGTCTGCGCTGGATTTCACGATGTCGCCTGCTAAGACGCCTAAGCCGCCGCTGTATGTTGGCATGCTGCTGGATATTCCTATTTCCATGGAGAAATATGCTATTCGGGGATCTTCTTGGAAATGTCGTCGGCAGTTTTCGCTGCAGAAATTGTATTTTTTGCCGCCGAAGTATTCGCTTGCGATTTCAATTCTTGTTTGTAGGTTCTCTAAATCGATTTGAATTCCGCAGACGGGGCATCTTAAAGATCCTGAAGTATCCAACTGTGAACCACTGAGGAAACGGCGGGTCCCAGATTGATATAGGTATTGATAGGTGCTATTCTATTTGTGATGTTTCTGGTTGAGTAAACGGTTCAGTCATGCCGACGAGGAGTTTGCCGAATGTGTTTATGTGGGTTTCTTCTTCAGCCAAAATTTCTTCAAGCAACCTCCTAGTAGTGTAATCGCCTTCTTCGGCTGCCACTTGAATTGCTTGTTTGTAGAGGGTGATGGCTTTTTCTTCATCTTGTTCATTTTGTTTGAGCATTTCGATGAGGCTTCCGCCTACAAAAATTGGGTCAGGTTTGGTTGTGGATATGCCGTTGAGGTAGTCTAGGCGTTCGGCTAATCGTTCGGCATGTTTCATCTCGGCTATGGCGGTTTTGCGGAAAATGTCCTCCACTATGACGCCATCGGTGCCCGTGACTTGAACATGTTGCCACATGTATTGGATACTGACTTGGAGTTCGCGGGCTATGCCCTTGTTTAAAAAGTCTAAAAGTTTTTGAGAAGCCAAAATTATCCCTATGAAAAATAGATCAGTTCGATATATAAACTGATTTCTAACCAATCAAGACTATAGCCAAAAAACATAATAGGTTAGCTGACTCAACTCAAATGTCTGTGTAATTATGAAAACGCTAATAATCTGTTTTTCTTATCACCATAAAAACACTGAAAAAATCGCTTCAGTATTCGCCAAGACACTCGAAGCTCAAGTAAAAGCGCCAGCTGAAGTTGACCCAAATGAACTCTCTGATTTTGACCTTGTAGGTTTTGGATCAGGAATTTCATTTGGAAATCACTACAA
The DNA here is from genome assembly GCA_963739495.1 of Candidatus Bathyarchaeota archaeon. Classification (GTDB taxonomy): domain Archaea; phylum Thermoproteota; class Bathyarchaeia; order Bathyarchaeales; family Bathycorpusculaceae; genus Bathycorpusculum. The sequence continues at coordinate 44,735 of CAVUAM010000014.1, forward strand.
AGATATGCTTAACTTTGCCGACAAGTTGCCCAAGGCGACAAACAAGAAAGCCTTCATTTTCTCCACAAGCGGTCAAGCAAACAATGGATCTAAATTCCACAAGAAACTCCGCGAAGCGCTTGAATCCAAAGGCTTCAACATTGTTGGGGAATTTAATTGTACGGGCTTTGACACTTATGGGGCTCTAAAGATTTTTGGCGGCATACAGAAGGGGCATCCCAACGAAGATGATTTAAAGCAAGCAGAAGCTTTCGCGTTAGGTCTCAAGCAACCTTCAGAAGCCGTTCTCAAAGGAAGCGAAATAGGATGAAAGCTTTACTTGTTTATGGTACACGGTACGGCGCAACCGCTAGCACCTCTGAGGAAATTGCCAAAGTCCTTCAGTTAGAGGGTTTTGATACTAAAGTCGTAAATGCGAAAGAAGAGAAAATTAAAGACATCTCTTCATTCGACCTAATAATAGTGGGCAGCGGCATGCAATTCGCAAGATGGACAGGTGAAGCCGAAGATTTCCTAAAAAGATTCCAAAAAGAACTTGCCCAAAAAAAGGTTGCTATCTTTATTTCAACCATGAAAACAGTCACTGAGCGGGAAGGAAAAACAGTAGAACTAGAAAAAACTCGAAAGATGGAACTTGACGACAAAGTTGCCAAGTACAATCTTCAACCGATAAGCTTAGGCTTCTTTGGCGGTGTTTTAGACTTCAACAAAATGAATATAATTACAAGAAAAACCCTTGGTTTCCTTAGACCGCAACTGGAAAAGGATGGTTTCAAAGAGTTGCCGCCTGGCGTGTATGAATTGCGTGATTGGGAAGAAATCCGCACATGGACTAAAGAGCTAGCGATTAAGGCAAGGCAATAGTCTTTTTGTCCATTTTACAAACGTAGGATTTTTATCATATCAGCTTATCATAGGCAACTAAGTGAGTTAGATGAGGAAAATCCTAAAAATAATCATAGTAGTGTTTGCTTTGTTGATCATTGTTGGCGTCGCCAGTTTTAGCATAGTAATCTTGGATGTTGCGGGCAGTTTGGCTACAGATACGCACCCGCTCCCTAACGGCGAACCAATCGGGCAAGCCATGGTTGTCTATGATCCAGGTCTTAGCGGTGGCGCAAAAGACATTGCAACAAAGATTGGCTATGACTTGCAAACTGCAGGTTACAACGTTGTTTTAGCAGGTGTCAAAAGCTCTACCGCAGCAAACATCACGGGCTATAACGTCATTGTAGTAGGTGGGCCAATTTATGCAGGGAAACCTGCAAGCAGTGTACAATCTTACTTAGATGCTTTCAATCCGCCAGCAACCGCAATAGTTGGTGTGTTCGGTTTTGGTAGCGTTAAAATCGATGACTCCAATTCAACTTTGGTCCAAAATGAAGTTGCTTCACTTCCCAGTGGCAGCACAGTAAATTTGAGTGCGACAGTAAAGGTCGTTTCAGGCAGCGGCGTAGATGCAAAATGCCAAGACTTCGTCAATCGCTTACTTATGTAAGCTCTCTTTTTTGTATTAAGCAGTTAACAAAATTCTTTAGTAAAATCCCCTTATTTTGTCTCGAAGGTTATGGGATGAGACAGAAACTGACTTTGATAACACTGGGAGTAACAGATTTGGAGAGAGCGGTTAATTTTTATGAGAAAGGGCTCGGATGGAAAAAATCCGCTCAGAGCACAGGGGACTTGGTGCTGTTTTCTCTTGGCGGAATGGCTTTAGCTTTGTATCCAAGAAAACTTCTTGCTGAAGATGCGACGGTTGATGAGGCAGGTAGCGGATTTTCCGGAGTGACCCTTTCCCATCTTGCAAAGAGCGAGGCAGAAGTAGATGCAGTGTTAGCTGAAGTGGAAAAGTTGGGAGCAACTGTTGTTAAGTGGGCTCAGAAGGTTTTCTGGGGTGGATACAGCGGCTACTTCAAGGACTTCGATGGTCACTTGATTGAAGTTGCTTACAATCCATACTGGGCGTTAGATGAGAATGGGGACCTTAGGTTACCTCTCTAGTGTCTTGCTGCCCTGGTGGTGTAGACGGTTCTTCATTAGAACTTTTCCTTTCTGTATCTTCAGGCTTCTTTGTTTTATCCTTAATTAGTGGGATAATGAATTCGAGAACCACAAGAAGCAGTATAAGCCCAATAACCACTGGTAGCCCCCACGGGTTGTTTCTTAGGAAAAGAGTAATCCACCCAAAGTATGGAATACGCATAACAACCTTGCCTATCACGAGGTCTTGAGGAACGCCCTGTCCCGTGCTCCAGAGTGTGTGAGAATCATATTCTTGAGGCGAAGGGGTTCCTGGCCACTTGGTACTAGGGTTGCCGTCGCCTTTTGTTTGGAAGTAGATTGTGCCGTTGACTGTGTATGTTGCTACTATGCGGTGAACAATTGGTGTGGATGTTGGGTCGGTTGGGTTTTCGTAGACGATGATGTCGCTGTTGGGGTAGTTGGCGTTTAGGTCTGCGGGGTTAACTTTTCTGGATGATTATGATGTCGCCTATATGTAGGGTTTGAGCGAAAGGGTGGCTCCAGCCGTTGCAGGTGCTGTCGTAGGGAACGCACATGCTGCCGCTTTCCACAACCCTAACTGGAACAGACGTGCCGAGGACTAATTGTAAACCGAAGAATAACCCTAAAACTATAGCAATGATCACTGCGATAACGATCGCCGATTTGATGTTTTCGCTTCGCCGGATTCTTGTGATTATACTCAAGGTTCTGCCTGCGTTGTTGGTTCTTATAGAAAAATGAAACAGCATTAATAAACCAACTTCTTTCTCTGATATCGCAGACAAAAAACGGTCCCGACAAGCTTTGGCGGGATACCTTTGTTTAACTTTTATTTGTTCATATTGTTTGTTTTTCAGGTTCTTGTTGTGGTGTATCTTTTTTCCCTCTAAGCACTGGAATAACGAACTCTACAACTACCAACAATAGTATGAGGGCGATGATTAATGGTGGACCCCACGAGTTTTCTTTCAAAAACAGAGTGATCCAGCCAAAGTATGGTATGCGTAGAATAACTTTTCCTTCGACGAGATTCTGTGGAACCCCTTGTCCATGCCCATTGTAGACGTTGTTGTTTGAATCGTACATTGAAGGTGGTGGTATGGCGGGCCATTGTTGTTGGTTCCCGTCCCCTTTAGTTTGAAAGTAAAGAGTGCCGTTGATTTTGTCGACCGCCACTATGCGGTGAACTATGGGTGTATCTGAGGGATCTGAAGGCTTCTGGTAGACTATGATGTCGCTGTTAGGGTAATTCGTATTCAAGTCTTTTGGGTTAACTCCTTGAATAATTATTATATCCCCTGTGTCGAGGGTTCGGTCAAAGGGGTGCTCTAAGGTTAGTAAGAAATCCTTCAAAGAATAGGGCGGTCCAGCTATGAAATTAAGAGGAAGACTCATGCTGCCGCTTTCCACCACTCGCACTGGAGTGTCGGTATTGAGCATAACTCGTAGACCAAAGAAAGCACCTAAAACTACACCTACGATAATCATGATGGCAACTATCGGCTTAGCATAATCGTTACGCCAAAGCTTTGTAACAGCTTTTAACATTTAGGGTCAAACTGTCTCCCTGTAAATAACTCTGAACATTAATAAACAACGTTCTTTCCTTTAAGAAAACCATTTTTGCGGTATAGCAAACAAAAAATAGCATATCCAAGCATTCTCTTAACACCATGTTTAGGAGTAAATCGGCAGAACGCGTCTTTTTCATTATTATTTGCATAATGGGTTTATTTGCAATCCTTAGTTCAACCATGTCCAAAAACCCTGTCCTAAAACCCTTCGCCACCAGCCTAGGAACCCCTGACGACTTGCTGGGTATAGTGGCTTCTGCCTCAACGATCCCTGGCATATTGATCAGTTTACCCGCGGCATCGCTCTCCGACGTGTTTGGCAGACGAAAAGTCCTGTTGTTCGCCGCTTTTGTTTTTGCTTCTGCACCTTTTTTGTATTTAGGGGTTAATTCTTGGTGGACGCTGGCGATTGTGCGTTTTTACCATGGTTTTGCAACAGCAATCTTCATGCCTGTGGCTGAAGCCTCGATTGCTACGCTGTTTCCAACCAAGCGTGGGGAACGCATTTCGCTTTTCAATTCCTTCAGCGCCGCAGGCAGAGCTGTGGCGCCGTTTTTAGGCGGCTACATTCTGTTTGCCACCAATGAAAGTTTCTTCACCCTTTATGTCGCAGTTGGTATCTCTGGGATAACCGCTTTTGTTATCGCGCTGCTTTTCTTAGCTGAGAAAAGAACGTCTGCAACCGAACTTGCCTCTGAGGTGAAGTCGCCCAGAAAGATGTTTAGCGGCTGGCTAATCATAATCAAAAACACCCGCGTCCTTGGAGTCAGCTTTGTTCAGGCGGCTCAGTATTACGTGTTTGGTTCAGTCGAGTTCTTCTTAGTAGGGTACCTAACTGATGTAGTTAAGTTGGATCTTTTTTCTGTAGGAATCATAACAGGCAGCGAGATAGTGGCACTTGTTATTGCCCGTCCACTTATCGGCAGAGTCTCAGACCGAATGGGTAGGACTAAACCAATATTGGCAGGTATAGTAGCCAGTTGCGTTTTAGTTGCAGCAATACCCTTCACAACACAGTTTTCTCTGCTACTTCTTTTAGCAGTTGGTTATGGGGTTTCTTTTGCCACGGTGTTATCGTCAACTTCGCCTATGGTATGCGATTTGGTGCCTGCCACTTTGGTGGGCGCTTCGATGGGTTTCCTGTCAACCATGATGGACCTCGGTCAAACTATTGGACCAATAGTCAGCGGTGTAATCTTCGCAACCAGCCTACACTACGCAGGATTATTCCTTTCCCTAAGCTTTCTGCTGATAGTTTCGATTGTAGTTTTCGTTTTACCAAAGAAGAAAAGTTAAAACTGACCTCAAAACTGTTTTCTTTCAAATAAAATAATGGCTACCGCAAGGAGGGCAACTGAGACTACCGCCGCTAAACCAACAGTGAACAGGTCTGCTTGAGGCAGGTTGAGCAACGTGGGAAATAGTGGGATGACGGATATTTGGTTTCCTCCATAGATGACTAATATGGCTCCGACGAGCACCGATGGAGCGGCAACGCCGATGAGAACGCCTGCTGAGCAAGACACCGCAACCATTGAGAGGCTTATGGCTAAGGATTGAGCTGTGTCTTGGAATACTGTGGCTGAGAGTACACCCGAGGTAAAGTAATCTGCGGCTACCCCCACAAAGATAGCTATGAAACTTGCAATCGCAACACAAGTGTAAACGGAGAGGAATTTGGAGAGCATAATGTCTCTTCTTTTTAATGGTCTTATCAGGAACAACTCGTAAACATGCCTGTTCTTCTCATTGATTATGGAGACTGCAAGCATGACGGCTGCCAGGGTTCCTGCGAGGCTTGAAACTATTAGAGCAGAAATAACTGCGAAGGATATTGCTTGTCCTGTGGAGCTGGACTGTATAAAGCGGAACAGGAGAGCAATGATGGGCAAGCCTATCCAGAGGAAAAGCATCACCTTGGACTTGTAGAAGCCCCGCAACTCGTCGATGTAGAGTAACTGCAGCTTCATGCTTTCTCCTCCTTCTGCACATAGTTAAGGTAGATTTCATCCAGTGAAGGCGACAACATGCCAATGCTACTTATGTGGATACCCAGTTCTACTATTTTTTTGACTGTGTCGTTGAGGACCTGGTCTTCGTCGGCGCCCGTTTGAAGGTAAACTAAGACTCTGCCCGGTGAAGGCTGTTCAACCTTGCTCGCATTCTTAACCGTGCCAAGCATCTGCCACTTATCGCTCGCGTACGAGAGGAACACTTCGACGATTTTTTGGGTGTAAAGCTGATTTTTTAGCTCATTCATGGAGCCGACCATCTTTATTCTTCCCCGGTTAAGGATTCCAATTCGGTCAGCCACATCTTGAACATCGCTTAGAATATGGGACGAAAACAGGATGGTCGTGCCGCCTTTTGCGAGTTTTTGAACAATCTCTTTGAATTGGTGGCGGCTCAAAGGATCGAGTCCGCCTAACGGTTCATCCATAACTAAAAGTTTGGGGTTATGCAGAAGCGCCTGTGCCAAACCAACTTTCTGGGTCATGCCGCCGGACAGCTGAGAAATCTTTTTGTGCCGCACATCCGCTAACCCCAATAACTCCAGCGTTTTGGGGATGCGATCCTCAACTTCTGCTTCGGTAAGTCCAGAAAGTTTTCCAAACGTTTTAAGCGCATGGTTAACGGTTCGCCACTCTTGGAAAGCCACGCTTTGAGGAAGGTACCCTAGCAACTTGTGTGCCTCAAGCTTCTGTTTTGGCAACTGGTATTGGCCAATGTGGACTTCTCCCCAAAAATCGTTGATTAACCCAACCAGAATCTTTAGGGTAGTTGTTTTTCCTGCACCGTTGGGACCAATGTACCCAAAGATTTCCCCTTCCTTAATTTCAAAAGACACGCGGTCTAAAGCGCGGATGCCAATGTAGTCTTTGGTTACCTCCCGAAGTACCACACATGCTTTGCCGTTTGGGGAATCGTTAGCCATCTTAATCAGCTGCTGTTCACATTATTCTGTGTTTTCTCTTTTTATGTTCTTCGAAAGAAGTTTCTTTTTTGTACCGTCAAAATTAATGGTGCCGCTCTTTAGAGCGCTCACTATGAAAGGACCTGCTAAGCTGAGAACAATCAAAGAAACCGCGGCATAATGCCATGCTTGGAAATAGCTGCTTACAGGCGTGAAAACGTTGAATGGGAAATAATGCCCAACGTAATCAACCTTAAAATCAATCAGCGGATAAGGCTCTGAATGATTAAGAAACACCAAACTCTCCACCAACGACGCAAAAAGTAGAGTAAGACCAAACCCGGCAAGAAGCAACTTCACCTTTCTTTTACCCACCGAACTCACCAGCAACCTGCCTTTATCCGCCAAAGACGCCGCAAGTAAGCATAGAAACGGCAAAGCCGCATAGTTGTATTTGAAAGCGCTAACATAGGGCACTAGCAAATGCCTTCCAAACACTAAACCCAAATCCACCCCAACAACTGCCAGAATGGTTACGGCGCAAACAGCATCCAACCACAAAGTTTTGGAAAACAAACGCCTAAAAGACACCGCTAAAACCAGCGAGAAAACCGCAGCCGCAGGCAAAAACCATCCTGCACTCTCGACGAAAATTCGGGGCAAAAACGTCAAAGCTGGATTTGTAATTAGCTCTGGATGCGTGAAGTCGCTTGGCACGTAAACTCCAAAGAAATTCTGGTTGGCAAACCCGCCAAACCACACAACTTGCAGAATAAACGATGGAATCAGGAAAATCAGCACTTTCTTTGGTGTTAGTTTAAAGCTGCTTTCTTTTCCTTTAAGCAAAACCACAAGCAAGAGGGGAACCAACAGGAAAACTGCAAACAGCTTGGTCAAAAACGCCAAAGCGAACAATAGCCCCGAAACGGCAAGCAACTTCTCAGAGTTCCGCTTAACCGCCAAAACCCCAAAAATCAAGAACATCAAACCTAAAAACAGGTATTGAGCGTCAATCAGGTAGATTCTTGCCATGAACACTTGCCATGGAACCATCCCAAACAACGCCGCAGCCACCAAACCCGTTCTTTTCCCATACAACAAAGTGCCTAAGATGTAAACGAGGGCAACACACCCAAGCCCCAATGCAGTTACAAAACTAACAGCGTTCACATATGACAAGCCGAAGAGATGTAGAATTGGCGCTGTCATGTAAAATGCTAAGGGTGCTTGGTCAATCATTAGTCCGGTGGTGACGTAGGGGAATCCCTTTGTGACTACGCTTGTGGCGGCTTCAAACTCAGTTTGGGCATCCCAATTAGTGTAGGTCCCCATGGAGGCTAAGATGATGAAGGCGCCGATTAGAACCCCGATGAATTGGTAGTGCTCACCCAAGAAAGCTCTGAAACTTTTTGTCCCCACTTCAACGTTCCCAACAATAGCATACTTGATGCTTAAACATTTTAAAACTTCCCAATCAACCGAAAATACCGTAATGTGGAACAGCGGCTTCTTGAGTTCGGTGGAGAGGGAAAAAGATTCGATGAGATTACGAGAAATGTGAGTAAGACCTGTCTCTCAGTGAGGGAAATTGTTTGATTCGGGTTTGAATTCTGTGGTTGTTGCAACCCATGCGCAGCGTGCAGTTGCAGCAACAATTGCAACAACAACTTCTCCCGCAAAGGCAATGTTGTCTCTGTGGCAGCTAAAAGTTTGCTTCTAGTAGATGCAGCAGTTGTGCAAAATGCTATTGCATCAGTTGCATCAGTTGCATCTTCTCCCGCATCCGTTTTTGCTCTATCTCCTGCTAGCGTTCTAATATTAATTAATGCAGTCTTTTTATCAAACACCTGTGTGGGTCGGTCGTCTAGCCTGGTTAGGACGTTGGCTTTACGAGCCAAAGGTCGCCGGTTCAAGTCAGTGACCCACTCCATCTTATCGTTATATCTGTATAAAATTGAAATTAAATTCAAAAAAATCAAGAAAAAGTGGAAGAGTTTGATTGATTTTTCAATGACCCTCAAGCAGGGATGTTGAACATTGGAACTCTTGAGCCTGGATCAGCCATTATTTTTTATGGGCAGAATTCAGCTCTGATCGACTGACACACGAGAAAAAATGAGAAAGGGTTGAGCAAATGCGATTGCACGTTTTTAATCCTAATTAAAATGGCGGACTTGATTGTGAGTTTTGGATGAGCCTTTCAATTATTTGCAGGTCAACAAGATTTTGGCAGGTGCGATTATTTCAATTGGTTCAGCGTTGGTTTTTTTCGTTTGTTTTTTTCTTTGATCCAGAAGGTCTTTCAAATCTCGGGTTTGGTAATTTGGTTAATTGCACATGATTGTCCTTTTGAAGCTTCATTTAATTTGATTTTATGAATTAGAGGTTCACTCTAAAAGAAAAAAAGGGAGTGCGAGTGACAAAAATGTTATAACCAAAAATATACACACATATTTTGGGGAGTATTAAGTGGAGTTTTCTGAAGTTGTGAATCTCAAACCAATTGATCCAGAGAGAATTAAAATAGAAATGGTTGCTGGTTCTGAAAACAACTACACCGTATGGTTAGAGTTAGATTCAGAACCTGATAATATTTGGGCGGGGTTCTTTTACGATGAAGTGACAAAGAACATGCAAATTGGTCAAACCATGATAAACGGAGCTTGCGTAACTATACTTACATCCCTATCTGACTTTAAGAAAAATGTTGAATTGATAAAAAAAATTGTTGACATTGCCAATCAACAAGTAGAACTCCATAACAATAAAGCTGAACAAGAAGGTGAAGAACAGCTAAGAACAGAAGTGAAAGGCGAAGAAGATATTAATAAAATGCGTGAGCAATTAAGACGGTAGAAAATTCTCAGTTTCAGTTTATACAAACTTTTCCAATGTTCTGTGATCTTTTGGAAAAGGATCTTGAAATTTAAGATTGAGAAATCCTTGAAAGTTTGGGTGAAACTTAGAAAAAAGGAGTGTGTAATTATTTTGCGAAACATCTAAAAAGCGAACGTTATCTTTGTAGATATTAGAGCTTACATTGACAAATTTAAAATCAGAATCCGAAACGAAAGAAGAAATTAGAAAGATAATGGATAACCTTTTTGAGAATTTGAAAAAATCTGAAAATAGAAAGTCGCTAACAAATTATCAATCGATATTTAGTCGTGTAATACGGGTTGGTAAAACAATGAATAAAATTGAGTCGTTCTTTTGTTTAGCCGACCCAATTGAAAATGAGGCTTTCGAGTCAATAACTAAAAAAAAGTCCACGTTCTCAATATTGTCTTTTGTTTTCTTTTTTGATTGTTATGTTACCTTATTGGATATTGTTATCTATCTGCTAATTTTGGATAATCATGACCTTTACGATGTCGAAAAACAAAATTATGTTCATAACATCGACGATATTGCAAAGGTTAGTGTGGAAACCAAATTCAAATTTCTTGAGGAACACAAGTTAGAGTTATTTGTTAGACGCCCTGACCAGGAACTCCGCAACAAAATAGCTCATAATAATTTCGAAATAATTGATAATAAAAATGGAGTAATAGAGTATAAAAATAAAAAATATTCCGTCAAAGAGCAATTAGTTGACCTTTTATCCTTTATTGTCCAATTGGGTGAGCAAATCAAATCAAGAGAAACAAACACCCCTGATTAGCATTTTTTGTAAAGCTAGAAAGTTATCTTTTTTGTTATTTAGTGACGGTGCTGAAACTGCAAGCAAAAAGCCTTACGATAAACAAGCCCAAATCATGGATGGACCCACTTTGCGGCTGAAAGATGCGTCCGTGTTGTGTTCTGCTGCGAGGTTTTGCCACCGTGGAGGTGGAACCTGGGAGCTTACTCACCATTCAGCTGACTCTAAAGCCAGAGAATTAGCCATTGAAGAAGCATGCAGTTGCCCATCGGGGAGGCTGGTGGAATGCGACAAGAAGACTGGAGAGGTACTTGAGGAGGAATTTGAACAATCAATAAGTCGAGTTGAAGACCCGCAGAACGGAGTGAGTGGCCCAATATGGGTAAAGGGTGGGGTACCTGTTGAGTCCTCAGATGGAAGCACTTACGAAGTTCGTAATCGTGTTACGTTGTGTCGGTGTGGGAAATCCCAAAAATAAGCCCTTTTGCGATGGTTCGCATATTGACGAAGGCTTTGATGACGGCGATGAATCACTAAAATAGCCTTCGAATTACTAGCGTACTTTGCTTAAAGGCAAGGAGAAGATACTTTTAGCGATGAAGTGAAGCGTAAAGATAAAGCGGTCATATTTTTTTACGCTTCTTGATTAAGACCTGATCATTTTTTGGTCAAGTAGGTTCTGAATCCGCTTTGGGTCTGAGACCCAGCGGCCTCACCACAATAAATCTTGCAATGAAACACAAGAAACTGTTATTCTGTTATAGTTTATTTCAAAATGCTTATCTATGTACGTGTACACATACATGAAACATGGGCACAAAGACCATATCAATAAAAAATGAGGCGTACGAAGCCTTACTCCGTGAGAAAGCAGACAAAGAAAGCTTCACAGAAACTATTTTACGCATAACCAAAAAGTCTGGCAAAATAGCAGATTGCTTCGGAACCTGGAAGATGACTGACGAAGAGGCAGAAGCCAGTCAAATTGAACTCTCCAAGGGCTGGCGCGCAATTCAGGAGAGAATCTCAACTGAAATGTCTAGATAGTGATTTGCTCGTTGCTATCTTGCGTGGCAATGAAGAAGCGCGAACAATAGTTGAAGCGCTAGATGAAGAATCTAAAGGAGCAACAACATCTGTTAATGCCTTCGAAGTTTATTTTGGCGCAAACAAATCGGCGAAAAAAGATGAAAACGTAACGGAAGCTTCCAAGCTGCTTGAAAGACTAACAGTTTTCCCATTAGATCTTTCGTCTTCGCGAAAGGCAGCTGAAATATCCGCGAAACTGATGACGAAAGGAGAAACAATAGACTTCAGGGACGCCATGATAGCAGCAATTGCTTTAGAGAACGGTTTGACGCTGGTTACACGCAATATTTCCCACTTTAAGAGAATCAAAGACTTGAAGACAGAAAAATGGTAGATGTCGTGTTTTCAAAATTCTAGGTTCTAATCCCAGCGTTCTCACCACAAACCCAGTAAGCCCCATTTTGTCACACTTGATACATTATTTTGGTCGCGAAAAAGGTCAGTTCCTTCAATTTTTCAATTCTATTCAAAGCCAGACTTCATGAACCAGAAATTATTTCAGAAAGCAATTATTTTTCGGTCTAATTGAAGCATTCATGGGCATTTTTATGCGCTTAAACACATACACTTATAAGCGTGTATGCACTTATGTGCTGATGTGAATAAGCGAAATCACAGAAACAACATATCAACAAAAATTTGCAGCTCGCTTATTACAAAACATATAAACAAGTGACTAAAATTGGGCCGCATCAACGTAGACATCACAGATGACTTAGAAAAACAGCTCAGATTAAAAACCGTAGAGCGATTCGGAGGCAAAAAAGGCGACTTATCCAAAGCGGTCCAAGAAGCAATAAAAACATGGGTCAAAATAAACCAATAAACTCGTCGTCCCTCCTCAAACCACCAATAACTATATTATAAGAAGCCTAGGTAAAAGGCCAGGGCAAGCCAGTTAGCCTGGAACACCTCACATGAGGATTATGGGCAATCTAGCTGCAAAATCCCTTTTTAGAATGTCTTCCAAACAAAAAACAATGATTTCTTTTAGCTGTTACCTTTCGGTTCACTATTAGCAAGTTCACTTTCGCTTCTTAATTGTCGTTTTAGATAAGCAACTACTTCAAAACTTTGGTTAATTTGAAGCGCAACAATAGAAACCAATTCCCACCCATCTAAACCATACTTATTCAACAATTCTTCTTGTGTTTTGACTCCAGCATCCAGGATTCCTTTTACCAGAGCAATTGAGACATACTCCCATTTTGTCATTTACGTAACCTCTACCATAATTTATTTTCTGTACAACTGAATTAACCCAAGTAGTATTTTTCTTTTGAGGTTCATTAGTTTGAGTAAAGAAGACTTCACAGAACCCTGAAAATCATATGGGCACTATTGCTGAATCATCGGTACTCATATAATCATCGGCATCATTTAAGTTAAGCACAAGAGTGATATGAAATGACAGAAAAACCTAACGATGTAATTTTCGTCGGAAACAAACCGCCAATGAGTTATGTGCTAGCCATAATAACCGCGTTCTCTGGATCCCAAAAAGAAATTACCCTAAAAGCCCGAGGACAAGCAATCACAACCGCCGTTGACTGCGCAGAAATCGCAAGAAACCGCTTCATAAAAGACCTCAAGGTGGCAAAGGTAGCAATCGGCACCGTCGAGATGCCGCCACGCGAAGGCGAAAGCAGGTCCAGAATGGTTTCCACGATGGAAATAACACTCAAAAAGCCCTAGCAAATTTCTCCAACTTTTTTAACTTTTTTTATTGATCCGGAACAGTTAAGTCTTAATGGATTTCGTTAAATGGCCAGTATAGATACAATCCGAATGAATTTTATCTTATTTATTTTTAAGTTCTGGTAATAAACTATTTTCCAAAAAGCCTTTTCTCTATACTCCCCAGAATTTGGAAGACCTTATGCATGCCCAAATACAGCGAAAATTGCAAAGGCTGTTGGTTCAAGATCATTTTTTTATTTTTGCTTCAACTAAATTATCGTAAACTGCTCAAGATTCAAGTAAATAGCCCAACCAAGAAACAAAATTCTAATATTAACCAATGTAGTCCTTTTATCAAACACCCTGTGGGCCGGTCGTCTAGCCTGGTTAGGACGTTGGCTTTACGAGCCAAAGGTCGCCGGTCCGAGTCCGGCTCGGCCCACCAACTTTTAACTAAAGCAGTTTGATTTGCGCTTATCCGATTATTACTAAATCCCTGAACCTTACTATTTTGCCTACGCCTCGACAAGGGTTTTAATGCAATATAATATAATACCTCCACCTTGTCGTCTTTGACAATGGGTAATCGTCTGAAGTGTTTTAACGCCATTATGATAAAAGGTTTGTAAACGCTTGTGCCGGAGGGAATAGTGATTGGAGGGGCATCGCAAGCCCGGACTTTTTCTCCGCAAGAACAATTGGCTGACGGCAATGAGTTTTGATTCTCGCTTCCGCTGTTGCGATTAGATAAGGAACAGCCGACAACCACGCCTCGCTTTACGCTCAATTTCTTGCCGAGTCGGCTATGCTGTTCTGCAGGTAGAACGTTCTGTTCTATGACCAGAGTTAAATGCTACTTTGCCCTCAAGGCAGAGCAGGGAATCAAGATGAATTTGCATTGGAAGCAACTGTTAGTCGCTGTGCTTGCGGTTTTATCGGGTTTAGCGTTGGCTACTCCGTTATTGATCTCGCACATTGTTCCTGCTATTATATTTGTTCAGGGGCCAAAAGCCGATTTAAGTCTCGACCCCGTCTACGCCAGCTTCACTGTGCAACCCGCCAATGCAGATATGGCGCTTCCAGACTGGTACAACAGGAACCGTGACGGCGACCCCTCACTGATTTCATACAACGTAGTTTTGAATGTAACAAACAACTCAAACGAAACTGCCATCGTGGATATGCTCTACATCTCTGCATCGAACACGACTATGCATGGCTCAGTAATATATGGCCCCAAAGCAACCATAGAACGAACAGTCGAGGGCGTCTATCTTGACGGCAAATGGGTTAACACCACCTGGGTACCCAGCAATCAATCACTGGTCGGGGGCTACTGGCGGCAAGGTGTAGACATCCAAAGCATCTACATCAACGGAAACCTAACCCAGACCTCCATGCGTATCGGCGGCCAATGGGTCAACGTCACAGGACGCGCTACAGTGCCCGGACAAGAACCCTCAATCCCCAACCCCAACGATATGATCACCATGGTTGACTCCTTCATGACAGAAACCCTCAGCTTTGCAAGTAACTACAGCGTTTCACAGCTAGACAGCTTTACAGATGTTCAAGTAACCGCAGGAAAAAACGGATTCAATAACAACTGGGCTCCAAACCAATCGCGCCTAATAATGCTAAACGGCACCTCACTCGCAACCGCTTCCATGGTGGCAAACTTGAAATCACCCCCGACCTACTTGCACCTCCAAGTCTCAGCAATGCTGCAAAGCAGCTTAACCCCAACCACCCCCTATCACATCATCGATACCTCATCACTCCTCAATACACTCTGCCAAATCAAACTCAACCCAAACAACAACCAATACCAATACAATATGGCACTATCGCCCAACCAAACCTTTGAATCCGACCCTCTCGGCGTAGAAGTATTCATCAAAACCCGGAGCTAACAGTCATTGACAAACCCAGACACCGAACTCCTCGAAGGAAAAACACTCAACGTCTACGCATACCTAGTCAAAGAAGGCAAACCCGTCGGACCCCGAGAAGTAATGCGGGGCGCAAACCTATCCAGCCCAAGCGTAGCCCACTGGCACCTCCAAAAACTCGAATCCGCAGGTTTACTGCAGAAGAACGCTTACGGCGAATACACAGTCAAAGAGAAAGTCAACATTTCTGGACACCTCTGGATCGGCAAAACCCTCGTTCCCCGACTGATATGTTACGCCTTGTTTTTTTTGGCTATAGTGGCAACTGAAGTGGCAATCATCTTAACCCAGTATGTTTTTCAGGGTAAAATGCCGGGCATCGACTTAACCTATTTAGCTATCACAAATGCGGTGGCGACGGCGATTTTTTTGGCTGAGGGATTGCAACTTAGAAGAAAAACACGTCAAGAAGCCGGCAAACATACCAAAAACGACGTTTAACCCGCAGACTTATGGTCGCTGAATCCACCGGCTGTATCTGAGTTTGAAGTTAGCTTTCCTTTAATTTATTTATTAACTCTTTGTCCAAAAATAGGTTGACATTGCCCTATTGTGTTTATTGTATTCTTCAGTTTTCTGTTTATTTGTTGTACAGTTCCCTTTGAGTGAATCATGTGGTTGAAATGATGGTTTTTTAGATATATTTTACGTATTGACTTGTTTTGGTGTTGGACAGTTAGGTTGTATGGGGCGTTTTGGTATGCTTTGGTTATGTGCGAGAGTTTATCTGGCACTTTACGCATTATGAAGACGTAAGAAATGTGTCTTTGTAAGGCACATTGAACAACTTAACAGTATAACATCAGGAGCGAAAAATAAAATGAACATTAACAATCAAAAAGAAGCCCAAACAAAACTCACTAAGGGCCTCTTAGATATGATTATTCTCCAATACTTAGAACACGAATCGATGCACGGATACCAGATTATAACTACAATCCGCAAGGGCTTTGGCATCTATTTTGGACCAAGCACCGTCTACCCACTATTAGGTCTACTAGAAAAGAAAGGCTACGTAAAGAGCACATGGAACATGGATGCAGAAAGACCACGAAAAGTATACACTCTAACTAACGAAGGAAAAGACGTTCTGAACTTCACTGAAAACTCACTCAACTTAATATGCAAAAATATGGTAACCGACAACAAAATACAACTGCAAGTAGCTCCATATACATCTACAAGATCAAAGCTTCCAGTATAGTCTTCAGGAATCAAGACGATCATTTTCCAAATTTATCGGTTTTCCAATTTTGTAAAATAATCCAAAACTTCTAAATTTCTATTTTCTTGGAGCAACGTGAGTATTATTCGAAAAAGCTATGAACTTCTACTGTGAATTAGATGTAGAGGAACTTCTTTTGATAACTAAAATTCTTGTGGGAGTAGACGGTTCTAAAAACGCGGAAAAGGCTTTGGATTATGCTCTTGAAATCGCTGAAAAGTTTTCTGCATCTATTCTAATCCTCAACGTTTTTCAGCCACCCCCAGAATCTGGGTACCAAGCAAACATGGTTTCGCAGGTTCCGGCTTCATTGTATCCTCAAGATACAATCAGTAACCAGTTGAATATGTCTGCCTTTATCAAAGACCTTAGAAAAATGCATGAAACAGTTTTATCCAAAGCCGCTGAAAGGGCGATTAGACTAAAACCATTACTTAAAATTACCACTGAACTCAAAGAAGGAAACACGCCGTCCCAGATAATTGAAACTGCTGCAAATGGAGGGTTTGATTTAATAGTCGTAGGTCATTTGGGGGAAAGCGGAATCAAAGAATTCCTTCTTGGCAGCACAAGCGAAAGAATCGTCCACCAGGCGAGATGCGCAGTGCTGATTGTCAAATGATTCGAGTATTAAACGTGCTTGATTCTTCTGAAATATTTGATGAATGCTTTGTTCCCAAAGGCACTTTCCCATACTTAGGGCTGTAATTTTCATCAGGAGGTTTCTAAACACAAATAATTGATTATTAATTGCGCATAAGAAAAAGTGGTTTGAATGCTTCTTCTTTCATAATTTTCTTGATGGCATCAGCTTCATCAAGGTTCTCGCCATACTTGGTATAATCACGATTCTCTAAGTCTTTCAGAATAAGGTGAATGTCGCCATTAGTACATTTGATGCAAAACGCTTTTGACTGTTTCAAAATTACTCACTTTCCACAACAATATAATGAGATTGCCAAGACTTAAACCCATTTACACAAATAAAGCGCATATTCTACTTATTTTTTTAAAAAAGAATTTTTTTAACCGTTATTTTATAAAATATCTGTGAAATTTCGTTTTCACAATCTCAAGTGACCTGTATAGAGCGAATTAACTCATAATTTTTTTCTAAATTTCTAATTAATAACTCAGTCATTATTCTAATCTAAAAGTTATAGCTAATTTTTTCTTGTCAAAATCTTCGCGAATTCTTACCCATTCAGCAGGCATGTCGTCTTTTTCTTCTTCTGTTAATTTTCTAATAGTCAAATCATTGTTGACATGAAAAGGACGCTTACATGATTGGCATTTTTCAAAAGGAAAGAGTTCATCTAACGGTTTTGTTATCTTCTGGGTTACACCACAGGTAGGACAAGACCTATACACGCGTACTGGCTTTGATTTTGGCGCCTTTACACGAATATCTACATTTGCTTCTAACTCTTCCCATGAAGGGTAAATGCGGCGGAGAGACGAGTCTCCTTTCCTCCACATGACTCTGAGCATATTTAATAATTCTTTTTTCTCAGTAGACAATTATTAATCAATTATCTAGATTCTATGCTTCTCTTTTTAGGTTTTATGCTAAATGAGTGTGCGAAAAGACTACTTGGGTCATATCTTTTTTAGCTTTTGTTTCTTTTACCTCTTATTACAAGGTAGATGCTGCCCACAATTATCAACACAACCACTACCGCAATCCCTATCCCGTAAACAGCTTGAAGCCAATTTAACTCTTCATTTGGGTCTGTTGGGAGTAGAGTTGGGGAAGACGCGGTCGATGTGAACATGATTGATATTTGGTGTGTACTGAAATGTGTCACATACCAAACGTAGTAGTTGTCGGTATCTTGACTGTAGCCTTGACTTTGCGCCGCCAATCCATCAATGAAAATCAATGGCGTTGCCTCGGTGGGCACTAAATTTTTTGGAATGGTTATGTTGCTAAAACCTAAAGTGTTACTCTCACCTGTAACCGTGAAAAACAGACCTGCCGTTGTGGCGTTGTTTACTGCGATTGTAACGTTGGACATCTGCGAGCTGGTTATGTTTCCGCTTAAGGCAAGATTGACTTTTTCACCGCTACCTGTTACGGCAGAAACAGTTTGATTTGGTGCCGGGACTGCGGTAGGTGTTGGAGTAGGAGTTGGCGTTGGAGTTATGGCGGAGGTTGAAGAGCCAAATGCAAAAAGGGTCCCTTTATCTGAGCCTATATACAAAACGCCGCCTGCGATAGATGCAGATGACCAACTATCAGAGCCATCTAATTGGTAACTCCACAATTTTACTCCAGTGGCGGCATTTAACGCATAAAAATTGTTGACTCCTCCACCAGCGTAGACCACATTGTTTGCAACGATGGGAGAGGAGAAAACTTCCGTACCAATTGGGTAACTCCATAACATTTTGCCGGTCGAAGCATCCAGTGCATAAAGATTGCCACTGTTGGTAGAGGTTAAGTGATCATACGAACCCACATAGACCACTCCGTTAGCGACGGCAGGCGATGAATAGACCCAGAGGTTGCCAGTTGAAAAACTCCACAACTTTACTCCACTCAGAGCATCTACCGCATAAACTGTGCCTTCAGTGACTAAGTCTCCGCCGATGTAAACTACCCCGTTAACAACCGCGGGGGAAGAATAGACTGTGTCGCCAGCTGTAAACCTCCAAATCAATATTCCCGTAGAAGCGTTTAGGGCAACAACTTTTCCGCCGTTGTCACCAATGTACACCACTCCGTTGACGACAGCTGGAGAAGAACCTACAGCACCGCTACCTGTCGAGAAAGACCATAACAGGTTTCCTGTGGCAGCATCCAAAGCAGAAACATTCGCATCATAAGAAGCTATGTAGACTACGCCGTTAGCGACAGCAGGAGATGACTGCACAAAGCTATTAGTATTATGGATCCAAAGTATCGCGCCGGTTAGAGCATTAAGTGCATAGACAGAGTTGTCCCAAGATCCAAAGTAGACAACGTTATCAGCGATAGCAGGAGAAGAGTAAACTGCGCCGCCAGTTTGGTAACTCCATATAACTGCTCCGCTACTAGCGTTTAAGGCTAGAACTTTACCGTTATTTGTACCGACATAGACAATACCGCCAGAGACTGAGGGCGTTGTTAGTATCGGATCGGTTGAATAGCTCCATAGGGTTTGATTTGTCAATGGCCCCGTCGATGCGGTGTAGCCAGAATGCGTTAGGTCACCATGAAACATTGGCCAAGAATCATAGTTGCTGTTTGAGTCGGCGCTTGCATTTACTAATGCCGTATTAAAATTGCCGCAAAGACCAGAACTTAACAAACCTGTCAGAATCGCAATTAAGAGCAAGGATATGTGTAAGTTTTTTCTTCAAAGCTTTCCCATCTGCCAATGAATACTTGATTTCGAATATTATGTTTTCGATGTCAATCGGTTTAATGAAGCAATAGTTTTTTGGACAAGCCGCCTGCTTCAAGTATCATCTGGTTATCCCGCATGACAGGTTGGGAAGAACTCCATGTTTCTTCGACCGTTTGCTGAAGCTGTTGCAGTACCAAAGCCAGTTTTTTGCCGCTACAGGTTAAATCATAGGCTTTCGGGGATTTTCTCATAAAAACCAGTTTCTTGCCTTTCAGAGTTCTTATGTACTTGTAGGTTCTCCTCAAAGAAAGCCCAGTTTCCTTGGCAAGCTCTCCCGCAGAAATTCCTTCATAACCAACAGCATCACAGACTTTCAGTTCGGCTGTTGTCAACGTTTCCTTGTTTGGGTCACGTATTGTTCTGAATAAAAATATGTATGCTCTTGCCTTTGGAGTTTCTACCAAACCAGCTGAACTTAAGCGTTTGAGTGTTCGTGAAACATTTTTTGGTGCAACTAGGGCTTCTATGTCTTCAAACGTTTTGGGTCCTGAAAGTAGAGCTTGCAAAAGAGCTTCTTCATAGCATTCGGAGTGAGTAGGCAGTTTATCAGCAAATTCTAGGAAGTCATCGAACAGCTTGGTTAAACGAATTCCTAATGTGGTTGCATGATAGTTGTCTCGAACACGTGCAGCGAGACCTACTTCCATTAGAAGCGGCAAACATTCTTTGCCAAGTAAGTCCAGGCGATAGTTGTGACCTGCTCTTTCTATTTCTTGTTGAAGCTGGTTTGAAGAATATGTGCCTTTTACGATTGCCTGCATAACGTGAAGTCTCGGCTTATTTTTTAAGACGTTGAAAAACTCTTTTTTGTAGTCAGGGTTAGCCATGGCTTCCCACAGATGTCTTAGCTCACTTTTTAGCAGGTAAACCCTGCAGCCGCTCAAACATTCAAAGGGGGTTATTGGTGCACAGTTTCGACATTCGGCGTTAAGCGATTTTAGTTTTCCCGACAGATCACAGTTATCTATTTTACGAGTTGGTGGTACTAGGATATTACTCATCATTTCTTCTCCTAAATGCCATTTGCCACGACGGAGGAAACTTTGGACGCGCATTCACCCATCCGTTTTCCTCATAGAGCCCTCTATTGTTTACCGCGTAAAAGCGTTCTCGTAAGGGATTCTTGACTAAAGTGGGTTTTTGTTAGTCAAACTTTCTTGACTAAGCCTAATTTTGGCATTTTACCTGATGTTTCTCACGAAATAGCCCAATAGGAGTGTGTAGACTACGGCGTTGAAAGATTAGAAAAAGTTATTTGATGACCTTGTGAGCCAAAGTTAATTGGGTTCAATTTAACTGATCCAAAAAATTAGCAATGGATTCAAAATAAAAAAAGAAAAAAGGAGTAATTATTTTGGAGACTTATTTGTGTCTTTTTCTTAGTGCAATGACTGCGACGGCGACGATGATAAGTACTATCGCGACTGCGGCGATTATGTAGTAGGTGGTGGTTGAGGTTGTTGTGCCGCCGGTGCTTTCGTTTTGTCCGATTGCGTAGAATGTGCCATCGTAGGCGCCAAAGTATGCTACACCGTTGACGACTGCTGGTGACGAGTATACGTTGCCGCTTGTTTGGTAACTCCAGATTTCGTTGCCGTTTTGTGCGTTAACTGCGTAGGTTGTGTTGCTCAAGGTAGCGGTGAAGTAGACTGTGTTGCCTATAACTGCCGGGGCGGTGGTGATTCCTCCGTTAGCTGTGAAAGTCCATTTCTGGTTGCCATTAGCTGCGTCTAAGGCGTAGAGTTTAAAGTCGAAGGCACCGCCAGTGTAGACTACACCATTAGCCACTGCTGGGGAAGCCTGAACACATTGGTCATAGCCGGTTTCAACTTTCCAGATTAAAGCGCCCGTATCAGCGTTTAATGCGTAAGTATTGTTGTCAAAGCTGCCGACGAAAACTTTGCCATCCGCAACTGCTGGTGAAGACGCCGCAACACTTTGTGTAACAAAATCCCATTTTTTGGCACCTGTTGAAGCATCCAAAGCGTAAACCTTTTTGTCGTATGAGCCAAAGTAAACTACACCGTTTGCTACAGCAGGAGCTGCGGTGACAAGACCTCCGGTTGTGAAGTTCCAAAGGGGCATACCTGTTGGGGCATCTATAGCCCACAGTTTATAGTCGTTTGAACCCACGTAAACCACTCCGTTTGAAACCGTAGGGGAGCCTTCCGCATAGCTACCGGTTGTGCATTTCCATATAAAAGCGCCTGTTGTTGCGTTTAATCCATAGATTGAGAAATCATCGGAGGCGAAGAAAACCCTGCCGTTCTCGACTGCTGGGGCACCGTAGATTTTGGCTGGGACTGAATAGTTCCAGATCTTTGTGCCGTCTTTAGCGTTTACTGCATAAATGTTGTTGTTGGAGGTGTTGAGGTGGAAGCCTTTGTCGGAAGCGGTAAAGTAGACTACGTCATTGACGATTGCTGGCGAAGTTAATACCCAACCGCCGTTTACTACTGGAAAGGTCCAGAGGGTTTGGTTAGTGCTTGGTCCTTCCAAGTTTGCGTATCCAGTGTGCGCTGTGTCCCGGTGGAACATCGGCCAAGAATCATCAGATTGAGCGTTAACAGATAGCGATAATGAAATAAAAAGTGAGAAACAAAGGATTGATAGAGTTATTAGAGCTAAAAATTTCTTCATAAAAATCAACTTGTTATAATATAATGAGTTTGTTTTTGAATTTATACATTCCCCTTAAATGTTAGGGCTTTCTTTGCATGGTTCTAAAAACTGGAACAGAACGTTCGAATGCTTGGGCTAAATAACTAACTTGGCTCTACCTCTAACTAGAAAAACCCCGTGAGGAACAAAATGATGAAAAAAAACTTAATCGTTACATCCCTGTTAGCAGTAGTCCTTCTCAGCGGTACTTTTCTTTCTTTGGCAGCGGCACAAGATGGTACAGCACCATCTGATCCAACCGTTATGCCAGACCACCCAACACAGGCAGACTCCCCTGATAACTCAACGCTAACCCAAGATGACAACGCAGTATTATACACTATAATGGACGAAAACAACACCACCCCCCAACGTGAGCCTGCAGCTGAAGTTCCAGGCGCAGAAGACGCAAACCTTTTCGCTGCTCAAACTGGCTTTAGCAACAACTTGCTAATCGTAACCGGAGCAGTTATTCTTGCAGTTGTTGTTTGTGCTTTAGGGGTGTTATGTTGGAGACGAGAGTCTTCAAGAAAGCAAAACTAAGTTTCCCTTTCTTTTTTTAAAGAAAAGTCACTTTCTTCTCTTTTGTTTGTGGTTGGTTGTTGGGTGGATACAGTCACATATTTTTAATAATCTTCCAGAGCCTAAAATAATGTATTAAGCAGCCAAGTGCTTGTTGGAGGTGAATTGCTTTGGGAGACGACAAAAATAACTTGAAAAGAACTGCCCCTCGTGTTACTGTACCTAAACCGGAGATGACTAAGGACAAGAAGTTCAAGTGTCCGATTGATCAAGAAGTTTACGATAACAAAAAAGACTTTGAGGCGCACTGCAAAGAGGAACATGATGTCATGTAAAACGGCAAACTAATCTTTTCTTTTTTTAACTGAGAATAGTCAATATGAGAGCGGATGGTTGAATGTTATCTTATGGCTTCGTTAATTTTTGAGTCATGTTTTGTCTTTGTGACTTCTTTGAATAATTCGAGAAATTTTTCTTTGGTTGATACTTCAATTCCTATGCTGCCGTAAGCCCTAAGTCTATTCTTTACTTTCTTCTCTTTCCATCCTTACCTTGGCTCATGAGCTCTCTCCCCCTCTCAATAAGAGTTTAACTATTTATGAACACAACTACAGGGTTAATGCAGTATCACTTAATGAGTCAAAGCTCTTCTTAGCATTAAAAACCACAAATACCGAATTTCTAAGATACCTGCCCATAACTGAAACCAGACCTGCAGCGTTAGTTCCAAGTTTACAAGCAAGCGCATGTTCAAACATACCTAATTCTTCTATGTCAATTACATCCCGGGTTAACCTTGTCCGTTCAAGTACGCTATCAATGGTTTCCTTTGAGGCTCCCAAAATAATTAGCCTATCCAAAAGTGACTGTTGCCAAGAATGAAGCTTCTCAACCTGACCTGCCGATAACTCTGCCTGCAATATATCGCCCTCTTGGGAAACAGGTCTAATGCTCAAAGGTGACCGCTCCGCGAAACCGTAGCTTTCAGCGATTTTCTTCAAATCCAGCTTTTTGCCTTCAGCGAGCTGCGTTTGCAGACTGGCCAAAGACACTGTTGCCCAGATGGTTGTTGGCTCAAAAATCCCCACATCCACAACCAACTCTTGTTTAACCAAGTCAACTTTAGCTACGTACCCTTTCAGGACTGGTTGGTTTTTTGCGTTTTCAAGGTTTGTAGGACAGGTACCTATTTGTTTGACGATGTAGCTTACTGCTACTGCTTCGTCTTCGCCTGACAATGAAACCTGAACCCACCTGCTAGCCGAGTTACTTAAGACCTTAACTTCAACATCCAATTCTTCAAACTGTGTTTTCAACAGTTCATCTATCTGTTTTACTTGCCCAAAATTCATTGCTTTAATTAATAACGTTAAAGTAGTCATGGTTTATTGCCCAGCAAACTTGTTATTTCTTCGTTTAGCTTTCTAACTCTTTCTGCCGCTTCAACCTTGTTTTCTTTCTGCAACCGCTTAATCTCCATTTCAATCGGTACCCTCTTTGAGTGGTCGATAAGTTTGTCAGCGTAAGAGACAATTTTTTCTTCGAGCGTTTGCGGAGCGTAGATGTCTTTTGGCCAACCAAACCACGCCGCTTCCTCAGCAGTGATTCCCCCGCCAACATGCCGCTTAATTATGCTGATCACTGACTCTGGTAAGCCGATGGATTGAGCCATTTGTGCTCCGATGAGTCCGTGGTCGACAGTGTGGTTTTTTGAACGTCCAAGATCGTGCAGAATTGCCCCTGCCTCGACAAGTTCAAGGTTAACTTCTAGTCCATTTGCTGAAATTTTTTTTGCCGTTTCCAAGGCTAAATTTGCGACGGCTATGCAATGATTAATGACTTGTCTGGGACATTTGTTTTTATGGAGGAGTTCGATTGCTTGCTCCCTGTTGGGAAGCAGGCTACTCACCCAGTTCCTTCCTTAAGATCTCAACTTTCTCTGACAGTTTGCCTATCATTATTTCATTTTCAAAATGCACTAGGTTTTTACCACATGTAGAACAGTGGAAAACTAGTTCAACGGCTTCTTCAAATGGAACACGTTTGCATTCTTGGCTGTCGCAGTAGTAGAAGTCATGGTTTTTCTCGTATTCTAAGCGTACGTTGAGTTTTTCTAAAACACGTCTTTTTTGGCTTAAAATAAAGCCTTCAAGTTGGTCTGGTTGAAGTCTCCAGTGAAAAATAAACCACCCTGTTTTTGGGTCTCTTGTTCTTCTTAGGCTCACGAGGGAGTGATCGTAGAGTTTGTAGAGGATTTTGCGGACTGTGTTGAGGCGTATGCCTGTTTTGTTGGCGATTTCATCATCCGTAATTTCTTCTACGCCTTTTAGATGTGCGATAAGTTGAACTGCTTCTTCTCCACCTAACGCCAAAGCCACTTTGGTTAAGGTTGAATCATCAATAGTCGATAACATACTCTAATGTTCCTTTTAGTACCCCTAATAATGGAACTTGCTCCAATAAAACTCTTGTTGCAACATTAAGGAAAATTCACGTTACTCTTGATTTGCTTACCCCGCTCTTTTGGAACAATCTCGATTTTTGCTTTCACAAAGGGTTTAGCCAGTTCTTTACCCTCGAAGTAACGGTCCAAAAAAATCGCCAAAGCAGAACACTCTGAATGCGGCTGATTGCCAACAGCCACATTGAAATCCGAGACTTCATCCGAATAAAACTCGCCAGGAACCTTTTGGCTGCCGACAAGCAGCATTACATCTTTTCCCGCGGCTTTTATCCGAGTCATGACATCGCTTGATTGGATATTCTCGCCATACGCCGTTAGGTGGACGATGGATCCGCCCTTTGCTTTCCATTCGCGGATTGCTCGCTTCCAAGGTGTTCCCATTTCAAATTGGAAGTCGCCACCCCACGCCTTAGTTATTTTGGTAACTGTTTCTTGTATGTGAGCATCTTCGACATCAGCTAAGATGAAGCCTGAAGCGCAAAGTGCCCGAGAAGTAAGAGCAACATGCGTAGTTAGTCGCACATCCCGTTGTGGTCGGTGTCCCCAACGTAGCACAAAAATTTGAGGAATGTCTTTAGTTTGTTGGGGTGATTTGGAATTTTCCATTTAAATCTTCCACTTTCCTCTTTACTTGCTCAGTTATGGAGGGAGTGGCTTCAAAATCCACTTCCACAGAATCGTTGGTGAAGTTTTCTTTTTGGATGTGAGTTTTTTGGTGAACCCACGAGATAAACGGCATGATCTGGCTTGTTAACGGAACGACAAACTTGGCTTGCTGATAGTTTTCGAGGATTCTTAGGATTTGTTTTTTTAGCTCGTCAAGGTTTGTTTGGCACTTTGCTGATAGCAGGATTGGGTTTTTGACTTTGTCTTTTAGGGCTTCGAGTTTCTGTTGCTGCTCTTCTGGGGTTAGTTTGTCGATTTTGTTTAGAGCTGTTATGGTGGGTATGCCGCAAGCTCCAAGCCTTTCAATTGTTTCTAGGCAAACGTTGTTTTTCTTCTCGATCGTTTCTAAAGGTTCGTTTAAGTCTACAAGCAGTATTATGAGGTCAGAGAAGATAGTTTCTTCAAGTGTTGAATGGAAGGCTTCGATGAGTGCGATGGGTAAACGGTCGATGAAGCCGACGGTGTCAGTTATGAGGAACTTGCGGTTGGAAAACTCTACCATGCGCGTCGTTGTTGAAAGTGTTGTGAATAAAGCATTGTCCACTTCGACTGTGTCTTGTGTTAAGGCGTTGAAGAGGGAGCTTTTTCCAGAGTTAGTGTATCCTGCAAGTGAGATAGTTAGAAAGCCCAGCTCTGTTCTCCTCTCCCTTTGAAGAACCCTTTTTTCCCGCACTCTCTCAAGCTTTTTAAGGATTGTTTGAACTTGGCGTTTTATGGCGTCGCGGTAAACGTCTGCTTCGTAAGCGCCTAAGCCCATGAAGCCAGGTTGTTCGCTGCCTTTTGATAAACGTACTTTTTCCCTTGCATGTTTGAGTTCATTGCGTACCATTGCAAGCTGGATTTGCAGTTGAGCTTCAGTTGTAGTGGCTCTTTTGTTAAAGAGTTCTAATATGAGTGCAAAGCGGTCGATGACTTCGACTTTTGTTGCTTTTGCGAGGTTGTAGGTCTGGATTGTTCGGAGTTGATTGTCGAAAATTACTTTGCCAGCACCCGTTTCCGAGACCATTCGGGCAAGTTCTTCAACTTTGCCAGCGCCAATCTGGTAGCGTGAGTCAGGTGGCCGTGTTTGCTCCATTGTGCCGACCACAGTGTAGCCGGCAGCTTGGGCTAAAGCTTCGAGTTCATCTAAACTTGATTCTTCGCGATTAAGCCTGCGTTGAGCTATGATGGCTTTCGTTTCTTGGGCGCCTCCTCGTTTTTCTCCTTGAACTCGACGAGGTCCCCTAGAGTCATCTCTTCATTTGCAACCCTATGAACCTGAGTGGTGGATTTTTCGTCAGCAATAGGAACCATCAACTGGATTCTAAGAGTATGCTCAAGTTTGCTGGCTAACAAGTTATTGGGCGCAACTTTTCCAGTTTCGATGTGTCTGAGTAAAGAGGCTTTTTCATTGATTTTTTTGCCTAAATCTTCATGGCTTAGCGCAAGTTTTTCTCTTGCGACTCGAATCTTGCCCGCATAACCCTCGGTGAGTTCTGTGGATAGCTTCACTTGGGCGACAGGCGGTTTTTTCTGGATAGTTGGTATGTGCATTGTTGATTTGGTTGAAGATGAGGCTGGATATGTGGATGCAGTCGCGGTGGTTCTCTGCGGCGCAGGGAAGTCTGCCACTTCATGAAGAATTACTTTTCCATGTTTGGAGCATTCTAAACAGACTGTTAGTTTAGCTCCTTCGATAACTGCCTTTACTGGTTCATCGTGTATTTTGCGTCCACAAACCTCACATCTCAAGAAACGTTCACCTTTTAACTGTCTTTATAATCTTGTTATGTTTATACTTGTCGAAACAACACACCCTCAACGTTGATGACGCATGGAAAACAACTTGTCTAAGGTTAGAAGTATAGCTGATTACCAATTCGGAAAAGGTGTAGGCGTACAACTGTTTCCAGACAACATAGAAATCCAGTATTCGCCAAGAACGGGCAGAATACGCTACATCAACCTAAACGGAGAGAGGTTAGCTACCCTGCGGCCGACAGATGGGTTGCTCTCTCTTAGCCTCAAAGCAGCAGAATTCATGGCTCACAAAACACCCTTTGCGAAATGTTTTGTGACCGTGCAAGACGACGTTTCCAAATACGTTGCTGAAGGAGGGGATGTTTTTGCCGTTCACGTGGTTAAGGTTGATGAGGAGGTTGGCGCCAAAGATGAAGTCATCGCCGTCGACGAAAACGGGCAGGTTCTAGCGGTTGGACGTGCTACCCTTTCAAGTCGAGAAATGAAGGCTTTCAAAACAGGCGTAGCTGTCAAGACCAGACACGGCACAAAGGAAAAGTAAGTTTGTCAAGCTTTGCGTTTAGATTTTAGTTTAAGGCAACTTACCAAGCGAAGCAGCTTTCAATGTCATCTATAAAAAACATCAGATAGGTTCAATTCCCAAGTGGGATTATGCGTTTGTCCTGAATCAAATCTGGGTAGATTTTAAATAGATAGAATAATGGACTATACAATTAGGGTTGAAGATTATGCTGTTTAGGCATAAGAGCGTTGTAAAAGTTGAAATGGGGGATTTGGATGCCGAGAAAACGAACTTGGCAAATTTCTTGAGCGATCAATTTAAGTTGAATTCGTCGATTACTTCTAAAGGCTTGGAACTAAACATGGACGATGTCCAGACTTACTCATTGGTAACGATGGTGAAGAAATTTATTTATCACAAGAATCTAAACACCACGCATTGGGTCAATGCGGAAAATAACGTCGTCAAAATCAACAGGTTCAAAGGCACCGCAAAGAAAAAAGAAAAACACGACAAAGGCGCATCCCATCAGAGCATTTCACAAAGCTGGGGACTATAGAACACAATTAATGTTACATTCTCCAAAGTGTAAATGAATCCCGACCGAGTTGAGACATAATCCGAATTAACACTTTTCTCGCCGAGTGTTAAGTCCTTCTTTCTCGTTGTCTTTTTTTAAGAAAAAATAAAATTGCACCTGTTGACGCGAAAGCAACAACTATTATGATTGCATAAAGGAGAGGTGAATTTTCTAAAGACGATGGTTTTGGCGTTGGCGTTCCTTGCTGCGAAGGCGAAGAAAGCGGTGATTGACTTGGAATTGGGATGGGACTTGAAGTAGAGCTGGGCGCAGGAGTAGGTGTTGACGAGGAGGATTGCGTTGGGTTTGGCGAAGGGGTTGACGATGGATTTGGAGAAGGAGACTCTGGAACAACATTGGCCCTAAGAACATAGATTTTCCCGCTAAGAGAACAGAAGTAAAGCTCTTTATTCTCATCTACTCCGAACGAAGAAATATTGAGACCCGTATCCGAAAGCAAAGTATTCATAGGAAGGGCAACTCCATCGTATTGGAGAGCCCAAACCTTGCCCGACCCGTAATCGCCATAGATATACTTAGAGTTGAGCTCCGGCAAAGTTGAGCCATGATACACGTAGCCACCGATAACCGCAATGCCTTCCGCGTGGCTGTACTCCCACACAGGCAATTCCAGTCCAATCTGACTTCCACTGGAATAAGTTAAGGTGCCTTCCATAATGTTCCAACCATAGTTTTTGCCCTTTTCCACTATATCTATTTCCTCTCGCTGGTCTTGCCCAACATCTGCAACCCAAAACCTTCCGGTCGGTGAATCGAAGCTAAACCGCCAGGGGTTGCGGAAGCCGTAAGCGTAAATCTCCTCTTTGTACCCTAAAGTGTTGCCAAAAAAAGGGTTGGTCGCGGGTATGCTATAGTTTCGTCCTTGAGAAGGCAAATCAACGTTTATACGCAAGATTTTGCCCAACAGTGTTGAACGGTTTTGGGCGTTTCCAAAGGGGTCGCCACCTGAACCGCCATCACCTAACCCTATGTAGAGGTATCCATCGTCTCCAAAAGCAATTTGCCCACCTTTATGGTTTGAAAAGGGTTGATTTACCTCAAGTAGCACTAATTCGCTATTTTCCAGTGCTTGGTCAGGATTGTTTGGCGAGACTGCGTATCTGGCAATAACTGTTCGAAGTGGATTATCGGCGACATAATTAATGTAGAAATATCCGTTTATCGTGTAGTTAGGGTGGAAGGCAAGACCTAAAAGTCCTTGTTCGCCGCCAAACAAAACTTGTGTTCTTATGTCGAGAAAAACAGTGGATTCTGCAACGGTTTGGGTGTTCTCAAATGCACGAATAATCCCTGGCTGCTCAATCACGAAAAGCCTGTTTGTTCCGTCACCGGGGGTAATTATTCCGACTGGCTGGTTAAAGACCAGTTTGGGAAAGGCCAAATCAACCGAGTACGAGCTTTGAATTTGTCCTGAAAGGTCAGGAGACTTCCACAAAAGAAAAAGGGCAGCAAAGCTCAGAACTACAATGAAGAATATGGCAAAACCGAGACGACCCTGAATGATATCTTTTCATCTCTGAAATATCTATGAAAAGAGCATTACTTGAAGATTCCGAAGACGCTGCAGTCACGTTTCCTTCTTTATTCAAAGTATAAGCAGAGCACCTTTTTTAAAGTGGGTTTTCCAGCTTAGTCAGGCAGTTTCAATTAATTTGTTTTAACTAAATTCAAAAAGAACCCTTAGAAAAGTTAAGTATATCAAGTTCTAGAGCAGAATAATGGTAAGGTGTAAAAGTTATGCATAGACGCATGAATCCTCGAGAACAAAAACGCATGATGCAACGTATGGGTATGAACATGGACTCCGTAGGCGACGTCAAGCAAGTCATCATCCGAACAGCCGACAAAGACATAGTTATCGATGAGCCTGAAGTGGCGATTCTGCAGGTTCAGGGACAAAAAATGTACCAAGTCATCGGTGGACAAGTCAGCGAACAAGCCCCATCACAACAAGGCGCAACCGCAGCAGCCGCAAAACCCATATTCTCCGAAGAAGATGTGCAACTCGTCGCAGATCAAACCGGCAAAAGCTTAGAGAAAGCCAAAGAAGCCCTCCAAGAATGCGGCGGCGACTTGGCAAAAGCAATTCTGCTGCTTCAGTCCTAAATCTTCTTTTTGATTTCCAACCTATTTGCCTTTTGATAGAGGCACTTGTTCTTGGTTAGTCAAGTTACCTGTCAAATAGTGTTCCAGTTTGGAACAACCTACTTGTTGCTTGTTCCTTGAATAGAACTATAAGTTGTTAACTCTGTTAATTATTTTGACGAAGTATAGAAAATGCAAAAAATAAGCCTTGGCTTAGCTATACTAGCTTCTTTCTTAGTGATAATTTTCTTAATGCAACCCATAGCTCAAATGCTAGCGGTGGATGCAAATCCAATTAGTCATCGCTTCATATCAGTAGATTCTCCAGAACACTATATGGTTGGAAAGATTTACCAAGAAACAAGCGTGGACGTAACTGCTCAAATTCACATGGGATTTAAGCAATATGGCTTCTCAGGTCTCATTAGTGGTCTCTATAGTCTAGATGGTAATTCAAATAACAGCTTAACACTTACAAATGATACTTATAATGTAACGTATACTGCCACAGGAAAAATAGCTAACTTAACAGATGGTTACCATAATCTCAGGATATTTGCTCTTGATTCTAACGGGAAGGAGCTGTCTACATCAACAACCTTTCAAGTAAATACAACCTTTAGCTATTCAAATTACTTCTCTCTCCGTTGAATATAATATAGCAAAAATGAAGTGCCGTTAAATTACACCAGCACTTGGGAAGCAAAATATGTGTATTATAGTTTAGATAACTCAAAAAACTATACTTACTTAACACGCAATACTACTCTCGCAGGTCTTTCGGAAGGGCAACATAGAGTAATAATTCGAGCAATCAATGATTTTAGTATATATTCTGAAAATACAGTCTATTTTGAAGTAAATACAGCCAAACCTGAAAGACCCTTAGCTTTGGGAAACCAAACTATTGCATTAGGGATAGTTGTTGGTGTAATTGTTGTGGTTGCAGTTACAGTGGTTGTGGTCATGCTATACAAAAAAAGGAGCAAGGTAAATGATGGCATTGGTTAAGAAATCATTCAAAGCAATAGTTACTATTTTATTATTAGTCATTTCAGGATTGGCTGAAATGCAAGCTGCTAAAGGTGGCAGATGCTAATCCTACCTGGGGAACCTCTGCAACTCCAATACCTCCTATCACTGACCAACCACAAATAGTAATAACCTCACCAAACTCAATAGAATACGATAATCCTGTTCCTTTAAACATAACAATAATTCAACCAGACTCGTGGGTAAACAAAACTATCTTTGTTCTACCAAATGGATGGGTGGATAATTCAGATAGTGTAGTTGTTGGACAGAATAAACTAACATCCATAACATGCATTATTGATGGGCAATCAATCAACTTCTGGAAGGGCACACCTGTTGGTTATGGAATTACCTATTATTTACCTAAAGTCACACAGTTTTCAGCAACTATGACTCTAAGTAAAGGGCAACACAACTTGCAGGTAAATGTTCTTGCAGTATCAGACTATGTTGTAGAAGGCATCATCCCATTTGCACAAAGGGAGTACATTATTTCAGCTAACCAAAGTACAACATTTAGAGTTGAAGATGGTTCAGATGCTCCAATGATAGATAACATAAGAAGTTCCTATGCGATCTGGCAATCATCCTCTGCCTCAATGCCTTCTTCCACTATAGCCCCTCCTCAATCTCTAATTCCAACTCCTACCCCTTCACCAAAACCAACTTCTGCACCCTCACCAACTGCAAGTCCATATACACTAAGCCCCAGTCAAAGTTCTATACCAACCCCAACTCCCATCGTTCCAGAGTTGTCTTGGTTAACAATTCTACCTTTGTTTGCTGCAACACTGTTTATTGCAGTTTTGTTTAGGAGAAAGACTAAATGAGAAAGGCAGTTTATGTGACTACTACACTAATAATAACATTCTTAGCTCAATCAATAGCTGTAGAAGCTAATCCCTTTATGTTTGGTCCTCATATAGGAATAACATCTCCACAACAATTTAAAAAAAATATTTATCAAACAATTTACCAAACTACATCTATTCCTATACAAATCCAAATAAATACACCGCTTGATTCTCCAAAAATCGTTAAGGTCTACTATATTCTAGATTTAAATTATAGCAAAGATAATAATCCTCATAAAAGCATTAATTATGTCAAGCCCTCAGACCTGAACCAATTCAGGAGCTGGGTGTACTTTATATTGGGCAACAGGAACGTTAAAGAATCTATCTAATGGTACTCATCGGATAGATGTTTGGGCACTAAATGCTGAAGGCGGAACAGCTAAATCAGGAACAAATAGTTTTCAAGTAAATGCAACTTCTATAGCTAAAAGTGAACAACCTTTGTTTAGCAACTTAAAATTGCTTTTGTTACTTTGATAGCTACTGCTGTAATTGTTGTGGTTGCAGTTGTAGCAGTTATTGTTTACAAGAGAAGGAAAAAGGTAATTGATAGCATGATTAAGAAATCTTTCAAAGCATAAGTTACTATAATCCTTGTTGTGGCATTCTTAACTCCATCAATGGCTAATGCACAAACTACAAGTCATTATGGAGCTAACGTAGGTGACTCAGGGGCTAATCTTGTTGGTTTTGATTTAACAATGTATACTCCAATTGACCAAAAAGTCTACAGCAAAACAATGCCTCTTGATTTCAACATACACTGGATTGTCGGTGTATATCCATTTTTTAACTGGACTTTTGCTGGAATCTACACTTATAGCATTGATAACATGTCACCTATAATTATTGAGTCAAATCAATCCTCAAATGACCATTATGATGCCACTACTGATTTCAAATATACTCCCTCATTTTCATACATGCTAGACATTTCAAACTTGACAAATGGAGCCCACAAAATAGTGGTTTCTGCTGGAATGTATTACAATAGTAATGGACATTTGATGGATGATATTTTTAATGAAACATCTTCTCCCATCTACTTCCAAGTTCAAAATTCAATCCCTGTTTCAAACCCAACTTCAACACAAAATCCAACACCCACTACCACCATTCCAGAATTCTCAGCAATATTGACAATTACATTTCTAATTGTAGTAATAGTGGCATTTGCAGTGGTTCTAAAGAGAAAGAATAAGGTGAGTGGTGGTTTTGATTAAGAAATTATTCATAACAACGATTAGTATTTTATTGCTAGTGATTTCAATATTAAGTGCGATGCAGGTTGAGCTTGTAGATGCTAATCCTGTTCCTTGGCAGACTACACCTAATACAGAAAAACCAACTTTGATAATACAGTCCCCACAGAACTACTCAACATATAGTGCTAACAGTAGTGTTTACTTCAATATTACAGCAATTAGTCCTGCTTCATGGAATGCAACCCACATGGGTGTTGTTCATTATATAGGTGGGATGGGTCAACTTAAGGTATATATTGACAACAATCTGCTTCCTTGGGATATATGTAAGACTTTTGTTCCTTTTGACAGAAGCCTGTCTTCAGCTTCTTTTTGGTTAAACCAGACCGCTTTAGGACAGCATACTCTAAATGTAACTGTTGAGTCTCGTACTTATTATCATGGATCACCGTACAACAATACACATATTCTCTCTAGTATCGCAAGTAGCAGTGGTCCAGTTTATGAATATCCAATAATTGTCTCTGACATAATTTACTTCAATGTTAGTGAAAAACCTATCACAACAATAATTCCTTCCTCAACTCCTACCGCTCCAGAGTTCCCAACAGCATTAACCGCTGCATTTCTAATTATGATAACAGTGGCGCTTGCGGTAGTAATCAAGAGAAAGAATAAGTTAAGAGGTAGGCTATGAGTAAGAAATCGGTTTTGGCAACAATTACTATCTTATTTTTAGCCACTTCAATATTGACAGGTTCTTTGTTTGTTAAGCCAGCAACTGCTAATCCTGAAGGCTCAACTCTTGTTCTTTCGATGCCAGTAGAATACATCAACTATACAATAGCAAGCATAAATGGCACTTTATGGGCAAAGATTGATGGAGACTACCCCATTTACCTCCTAAAGCAGACTGACTGTAGCTTTAATGGTGATTTACCTATGGTTTATCCTATGCCCCCACAAACAACCAACATAAGAGTAAGCTTAGATAACAAGGAAGTAAGCTGGAGCAATTATACCCAAATTTATCCTGAGGCTCTGCACCATACAGCCATAGGCGACTGGTGGATGCTTTATGGCAATCTTGAGAATGTTTCAGACTATTTTGAACTGAGAATTCACTATGAGCATCCACTTGAAATGGTCAACGGGTCTTATCTTTTCCTCTATGACCTAAACATAAGCCCATACCTATCTTTGGAGAGTAATAACTCGACAGCTTACTTTACATTCTACGTGGAGACCAACTTTGCAAGCCTAAATGTTTACTCAACTGAAACGGATTACAAATGGAACCCTGTAAATTTTACTTTAACAGAAAATGCCTCTTCAAAGGTTGTTTCAGTGCAGATGTATTCTGAATATGGAAAGCCTTTGCTGGGTGATTTAGTGGTGGAATTTTCTCAAGACAGACAGGTCAGTGAATTTCCTCTATGGACTTTTACTACAATTTCACTAGGCATATTATTAGGTGCTTTGTTTTACAGGAGAAAAACTGCAAAATAATTCAATTGTGATAGTCAAATTCTGTCTTAGGTTGTAGCTGGATAGGATTAGTCAAGAAACTTTGACGAAAAGCCATATAAAATGTCTGTAATCCATTAGCTCTTGTCTTACGTCCTGAAAAGTTGTATACAAATGATGAACCAAATGAAAAATAAAAAAATCTTCTTCATTATCATGCTCGGTTTGATAGTGGCGTCTGGACAAATATGCGTTGTGCATTCGGCGTCTTCTTCTGATCACGATAAAGCGTTAGCGTTTATTGAAAACGTGCTTCCAATGGATATTTCCAAATTTAACATTGAACTCAAAGTTGACAACAATGCAACAGATATTTCCAAGGAACTTGGTACGCATGGCAACTTGGCCAAAAACGATAGAGTGTTAATTTATTTTTTAGGCTCAATGGTTGGTACTGCGGATAGTTTGGACGTAATTTTCATAATTCGTGACAATATTTTTTTCCAAGGTGTAGTGGATATCGACTATGCGCCCTCTTATGATGAATTCGGCAACTCAACAACGGTAGATGACGTCAAAGATTTTCTCCTCAGTTACCAGAACTGGTCAGGGCTGGATTCAACAAAAATGGTGGAAATGTTGTCAAATATCGATGTAGCTCAAGACATTAACATAAGTTCAGGGGATCTTACGATGACTATCCAAAATACCGATGTTTCAAATAATCTGATGGAGATTCGTTGGGCAAACGCTTCTCATGGTACTGATCTGGAGTTTGATGTTTCATTTAAGAAAGGATTTCCAGTTAGCTTCTATGATGAGCGCCAGCTTTTTTATAGCACCCCCACATCAATGCCAACTATCAATACTGGTCCCGAACAACCACAAACAGAGCCTTTTCCAACAACCTTTGCAGTGGTAACCATATTATTGGTCGCTGTTCTGATTGCTGGCTTGTTGATTTACTTTACGAGATGCCATCAAAAGACTACACCGTATGATAGCGATCGATCTGTTCCTGTACGGGAACACAATGTTCCTTGAGTAGAACTAAATGTCATATTGCGTAGTTGTTTGAGGGCGATGAAATATGAAAAAGACAGGAGTTATGCTTACAACCTTTATCCTGGTCCTTCTGCTTTTAGCCTTATTCTTTATTGAGCTTCAAACGGTTGAGGCGCAACCAAGGATTTCGTTGCCTCCCCAGCCTATTAAAGATGAGCCTTACTCTTATGGCATTAATATCAGTTCTCCAGCTAACACCACTTACAGTTCAAATTCATTATTGCTAAACGTCACAATAAGACGCCCGGTTAGCCCAAACGATTATGACTTTAAAATAATGTATTCTCTAAATGGAGAGGCTAATGTTACTGTCCCATCAACTTCAACCTTTTTTGATAGATCGATTCCTGGTAGCACCTGGAGTTTCATTGCCTCTTACACCTTGGCAAAGAGTCTTACTTTTTTGTCCAACCTTTCAGAGGGTTCATATTACCTGACAATCTATGGAATATATGAGCACAAAGGTCCGACAGCAGGAACAAATTGGCCCGCAGTAATGCATGACATCCGAACAGTCTATTTTATGATAAATGACGGCGTTCCTCCATCCATAAAGACGCTACATTTTCAAAATGTAACTTGCCAAAATAGTTTACCCCTAAATCTCAGTGTTGATGATCCAATTAGTTGGATGGGTTACAGTCTAGATGAGAAAGCAAACGTCACCTTTGCTGGGAATACGACCCTGAGCGGATTGGTGTATGGATCTCATATTTTGGTGGTTTATGCAAACGACACTGGCGGAAACATGGGAACAACCGGAAACCTGAATTTCACTATTGCGAATCTTACAGCTTTATCCACGGTTCAGGCGGTTCCTACGGCTATTGTTTTTGTTTTGATTGTAGTTGTCATTGTGGCGGCAACTGGTTTGTTGGTCTACCACAAGAAACACAAACCTGGTTTTTTGCATATCAATTTTATTTTTGATGCTTAGCCAAGAAACCTTGACTAAGATCTCTTAATTCAAAGAGTGCTCAAAGCTAAATAGAGAAAACGCATATTACAACCAAGAGTGACAAATTCGCTTAAACATTTCCTTAGCAGCCGTTTTAGATGCACAAACTTGGATAGTTGGTGCCGAGGTCTTAGATAACATAAGTTTCTTGTATGGTTACCAAGCCGTTGTCACCCACGATCAACTTAAGATCGGGCAATAGTGGTTCAAGCTTTTCTTGTGTGTCAATCACTTCGATTATCAATGGCATATTTACCTGTACACCCTCAAGGTGTAATGTTGATTTTCCACGTTTGCCAAATCCATTGACACCGGTCCAAACAGTGGCGCCTTCTATGTGCGCTTTTACAAGGCAATCCATAATGAGTGCTTGCAGCCGTTTACCGCCGACTTCATCATTCTTCTTAATTCTGATAGTTAAATTCCACATTTTTTGCCTCAACGCACAAACCTCGCCATGATTTCATCGCCGAGCAGTCTGCCCCCAAACACCGCTCCAAGCGACAAGCCCACGTTTGCCAGAATATTTAATGCTAGCAGGCTAAAACGGTTGCTATCAAACAGGTTGCTGGTTTCCAAGGCGAAGGAAGACATGGTGGTGAAGGAACCGCAGAACCCAACTGCCACAAGAAGTGTGTACTGAGGATCCAAATTCAACCCAACTGACATGATTGAGAACAAGCCCAAGATGAAACTGCCAATTACATTTACTGCCAACACGTTGATGGGTAAACCGTAAACCGCCGCTGGAGAATCGACCATTTTGTAACGTAGAAAAGCACCTACTACTGCGCCTACCGCCAAGAGAGCAAACTCGATCCATTTCATATGCTTACCTTCCATTTGTGAGGTAGGCATTATCAGCATCCTATGCGGCTGCGGTTTTGGCGTTTGCCACGGCTAATGCCATAGCCAAAACTCCTTGCAGTCTTAAGTTATTAAAACTTTATCGCTTAAAAATACAAATTGTGTCTTCCGATTGAGTATTTATTTTTGATGATGAGCTAATGCTATATATTACTTGATTTAATATTTCAAAGTGGATTAGAAAAAAATGGTTGTTCAAAACTCCGATGTAGCAGTGGTTGGTCACTTCTCAATAGACATTATCAATTTACCGAGCAGAACAGCTCCGTTTGTTGTTGTAGGTGGTGCAGCAGCGTACACATCTTTAGCCGCCAAATGCTTAGACGCAAACGTTTCGGTCATCTCCAAAGTCGGAGGAAACTTTCCACAAGCATACCTTTGGTGGCTAAGCCAAGAAGGCATCGATCTTTCAGCCGTCACAAAACTTGCTGGTGAACTAACAACCAGCTTTGAACTTACCTATAGCAAAGACCTCTCTGAACGCACCTTAAAGCTCAAGGGCAAAGGACCAGCACTAAGCTCAGATGATGTGCCTAAGGATTTTCAAACAAAAGCAGTCCACCTTGCCCCCATAGCAAACGAAATTCCATACGATTTAGTGGAAGAACTCAAGCATCGCGCTGATATCTTATCTCTTGACCCCCAAGGGTTGCTTCGAAGCTTCGACGGAGCAGGTAACGTCTCGGAAAACCAAATCGTTGACCCCCGAATTTTTAGCCTGATTAATATCTATAAGTCTTCACAGAGCGAGCTATATGCCTTAACAGGAGAAACCGAGCTCAAACCTGCAATACGGGCAATCCACGACGTTGGAGTAGAAACCGTAATCATCACAATGGGTGCTAAAGGATCATTGGTTTCTGTAGAAGGCGCTCAATACAAAATTGATGCCTGTCCCTCAATGGTGCTCGTTGACCCAACAGGCGCAGGCGACGTCTTCATCGGTGGCTTCTTAACTGAGTATATTCGCCAAAAAGAAATCCTCTGGTGCGCATGCGTTGGATCAGCCGCAGCATCGTTTGTTGTTGAAGGTATCGGACCTACATTTTTTGGGTCCAAAGAACAAGTTTACCGTAGAGCAACAGATATTTTCGAGAAAAAGCCTTAGCTTAGTGGTTTTCGGCTTTTTAGTGCTCCAAGGAGTATTCCGTATCTGTCTATTGGATAAAGCACAAGCAGCAGAGGCACTCGTGTTTTGTAAGCTAACTGCGCCGACCGAATTGGGCTAGTTAATAGGACCCTAAAATACGCTATTTTTGTCTTTCTTGTTATAGGAAAGATGATTTGCATTTTGTAATCATGTATGATGTTGTCCCAACTGTCTGGGCGAATGTGATCTGAAACAGCGTTTTTATCAACAACCCATTGCAAGCCCTCAGCCGCCAACTTCGGCGGAGTTGCCACCTCGTTGTAACCAAGACGCTTAACAATATCTGTTCTCCCGATGTTGTTATCTAGCGTTTCATGGGGAAAATCGGTGCGTTGGTTACCCAAGTTATCAAGCACCCGAAATGCAGGGTTAGTGGACACTCGTACGCCCTGTGCAACAGCGACTTTCGGGTTATCCATGTACTTGGACATTACCTGCCACCAATTACGAGCTAAAAGTATATCATGCTCGAAACTTAAAAAAAACGGCGCTGTAACAAGTTCCATGGCGGTTCTGGTATTGTCGTTTAGACCTTTGCCATGATTCATATGGACTTCCCAGCCGAATTTCTCAGAGATTTCTCGCGTTCGGTCCTTGCTGTGGTCGTCCGTTATAATTTTTCGATTAATGTACTCTGATGGGATGACCTCTTGGATTCTTTTTAAGACAGCAGGTAAGTTTTTTTCGCTGTTATAAGTCCACATTATGAGGTCAAATTTTCTGTCCATGATTAAACTACCACATGTCGCAAAGTTGTTTTTACTCCAGTTTTACGTTTTTAAGTTGATTTATACTTTTCCAAAAAAGTCCGGAAGCAACTCTGCCAATGAAAAGAAACTTAAGCAATAGCGTATATGTAGACAGTAAACTAAACTGTGAGCGTGAATCGTTTGGGTCGCATCGATAAAGGCGAAAAATGCAGCATCTGTGGTGCGGAAGCTGTCCGCTCCATATCCGCTGACAAAGTTAAAGCCGCCGGATTAAAGGCTGGCAATGACAAACGTGCTTTTCTCTGCAAAGAACATTATAAAGAATACAAGAAGAAAACCAAGAAAGACAAGACCCTAGACAAATGGCGTTACGGTTAAGAGGCATCTGAAATGCGAATTCTACAGTTACATTCTAACTTCATAGTTTTCAAACCCGTAGAGAAAGAAATTAACATTGCCGAAGAGGCAGAAAAGGTTGAGAACCGCGTTGAAGAAGTCGTTGTGCTCTTCACCGCTATAGAAGAAGGCGACGACTCTGCGATGGCGCAGAAAGCCATAAACGACGTCAGGGCTTTTCTGGGTAAACTCAAAGTTAACCGTATCCTCATCTATCCGTTTGCCCACCTCAGCAGCAACCTCTCCCAGCCCTCCGAAGCCCTAAAAATAATCAAGGACATGGAAGCATACGCCAAAGAGAAAGGCATCGAAACTTACCGTGCACCGTTTGGCTGGAACAAACAGTTCACTATATCAATCAAGGGGCATCCTTTAGCTGAGCAAGCCCGTAACTACGCGCCAGCACCAGTCGCGGCTGAAGCCCAAGCTCCATGTGAAGGCAAAAAAGAGGAAGAACCTGTCTCTGCTGCCTTGAAAGCTGAAGACACAATGAAATCTTACTGGCATATCCTCCAAACCGACGGTTCACTCGTGCCTATTGAGGAATTCAAGTTCAAAGGTCACGTTAACCTGCAAAAGTTCTCTAACTATGAGATTAAGAAGACCCGTGCAGTCACAGTGATGCCTCCCCACGTGACATTGATGAAACGTCTGGAAATCGCCGACTACGAGCCAGGCAGTGACCCAGGCAACATCCGTTGGTACCCCAAGGGACGCATGATAAAATCGCTCCTCGAACAATATGTCTCAGCTAAAGTGGCAGCCTACGGCGGTATGGAAGTCGAAACCCCAATCATGTACGACTTCAACCACCCAAGTCTCAAAAGTTATCTTAACCGTTTCCCAGCACGCCAGTATGTCCTCAAATCCGAAGACAAAGAACTCTTCCTCAGATTTGCGGCATGTTTCGGCCAATTCTTGATGGCGCACGATGCCCAATTTAGCTACAAACAGATGCCCATAAAACTCTATGAGCTCACTCGCTACAGTTTCCGCCGAGAAAAAAGCGGCGAAGTCGTTGGCTTAAAACGGCTACGCGCATTCACCATGCCCGACTGCCATGCATTGTGCACTGACCTTGAACAAGCCAAAAAAGAATTCATGATACGCTTCAACCTAAGCATCGACGTTCTTGCAAACATAGGCTTAGTTAAAGACGACTACGAGATTGCCATGCGCTTCACCAAGGACTTCTACGCTGAACACAAAGACTTCATAGCGGAGTTAGCACAAAAATTCGGCAAGCCCATCTTAGCCGAGGTTTGGAACGAACGATTCTTCTATTTCGCATTGAAATGGGATCTTAACTTTATCGATAACCAGGACAAAGCTGCAGCGCTTAGCACCGACCAAATCGACGTCGAAAACGCCAAACGCTACGAGATAACCTTCGTTGATGAAAAAGGCGACAAACAGTATCCTCTGATTCTCCACTGTAGCCCAAGCGGCGCTATCGAACGAGACATCTACGCACTATTGGAGAAGGCTTACCGTGAACAGATGACGGGTAAAGCTCCGATGCTTCCACTGTGGCTGTCGCCAACCCAGGTCAGGCTAATCCCGATTTCCG
The DNA here is from genome assembly GCA_963739495.1 of Candidatus Bathyarchaeota archaeon. Lineage (GTDB taxonomy): Archaea > Thermoproteota > Bathyarchaeia > Bathyarchaeales > Bathycorpusculaceae > Bathycorpusculum. The sequence goes on from CAVUAM010000014.1 coordinate 86,729, forward strand.
ATAAATTCCTCGACAAGATGGAGGAGCTCGCAACACAAATCAACGCTCACAGCATCCGAGTAGACATCGACGACTCATCATCAACGCTGCAGAAGAAGATCCGTGAAGCAGAGCAGGAATGGGTCCCCTACATCATCGTTGTCGGCGAGAAAGAGATTGAATCTGGCACACTTTCAGTTAGAATCCGTGAGCTTAAGGGTCAACAACAGAACCTCACCACAGAACAGCTGATTGCGATGGTTTCGGAGAAAATCGCTGGCAAACCCTACAAGCCACTGCCGTTACCACTGCTCCTTTCGAAGCGCCCACAGTTTCACGGTTAATAAAGCAACTATAAACGAATCACATGTATCATCAGGGTAAACTATATCAAACAATTGGACAATATGAAATAACCATCCAAGAAGTGGAAGACAAATGACCAACGAATTACAAGTCTACATCGACGGCGAATTCTACCCTAAGTCACAGGCTAAAATCTCCGTCTACGACCACGGATTCCTTTACGGCGACGGCGTTTTCGAGGGGATCCGCCAATACAACGGTATGGTCTTCAAGCTAAAAGAGCACATTGACCGCCTATATCGAAGTGCACACGCCATCATGCTAACTATTCCTCTAACCAAAGAGGAAATGGCAAAAGCTGTTATCGAGACATTGCGCAAAAACAAGATGAAAGACAGCTACATCCGATTGGTCGTTTCAAGAGGCGTCGGCGACCTAGGACTAGACCCGCGCAAATGCCCAAAACCAACCATTATAATCATAACTGACATAATCAACATCAAAGCAGGCAACGCCAAAGAAGTCGGTGTAACAACAATGTTCAGCTGGGTCCGCAGAAACCCAGTCGACGCAACAACACACGAGATAAAATCCCTCAATTACCTAAACAGCGTCCTAGCAAAAATCGAAGCCAACGCATGTGGCGTTGACGAAGCCATATGTCTTGAGAGCAACGGTTACATCGCTGAAGGCGTTGGCGAAAACGTCTTCATCGTCAAAAACGGCGAAATCTTTACTCCGCCCACCTCAACAGGCGCTCTTGCAGGCATCACCGCAGACGTTGTAGCTGAACTGTGTGCAAAACTCGAAATGGACCTCATCATAACTAACCTAACACCGTACATGTTGTTTACCGCAGACGAAGCATTCTTCACAGGAACCGCCATGGAAATGGTGCCAATCCGGGAAGTCAACAAACGCATAATCGGCACAGGCAAACCAGGGCTAGTTACAAAGAAGCTAATGGCTGAGTTCCAGAAAGTAATCGCAGACCCTAAAAACGGCACAAAAACCTAAACTTTTCATTTTTTACTTTCTTTTTCATCAACCCACTGTATTATTTGTTTTTTGGATGTCAAGGCTAACAACATCAACAGAAGTAAGATACAAACAAATGTGCAATCCCATAATAGGGAATATACCGAAAAATATCTTGCTCCATAAACGACATAGGGCAAAGAATTCGTTATTATAAAACTAGGATAAATTGCGTATAGCGCAAGCAAGAATATAACAACCGGAATGGCAATTTGGCGTATCCTCAATTTCTGAGCTAAAAAACTCAGAAACATCATTAAAAGACCTGCAAGTATAATGTATGAGCCTATCCACGGCACCTCAAAGTAATTAGCTTCTGGAAAGGTAACTCGTGAGATGTGAAGGGGAATAACCAAACCGGCGCTTGTAAATAAAATGGAAATAAACGCCAGTACAGTTCGCTTGGGTTTGAGCAGATAAAACAAGCCTAAAAAACCGCCAATTGTACAAACGGTGAATATCCATGTGGCTGGGTGAATGCCAAAATTCAGCGCGTAATAATCAACATAGCTGTTGGTCGGTCCAAAGAAGTTACTCCAATGTGTGACGTGTGCTAACCCCTCAATAGACGCTGATAATAAACCAAAAACAGTAACAATTAGGGTCCCTGTCAGAAAAAGCCTACTGTATTGGGTGTTTGCACTGCCCATAACTACATTTTTCATCCTAACTTTTAATGATTGTAAGCTGAGCGCTAATAAAATCTTCGTAAAAACTAAAATTTAAAATGAAAAAGCGTTTTTTAAAAAATTAAAAACGAGAGCTTTAACCGTAGCCCACGTGGCCGCGGCCTTTCTGTTTCTTTTTCATAAACTGTTCTAGGCAGTTGAAGGCTTCTTCGAGTTCTTCACAGGGCGGCAGGAACACTATACGTGCGTGGTCTTTGCCATACACTGGGTCAAAGCCTGAGCCGTTCACGATTAAGACGCCTGTTTCTTTTAGGAGAGAAACCACAAAGTCCATGTCGTCTTTCCACCGTTTTCCAATACCTTCGATTTTGGGGAAAATGTAGAAGGCGCCTTCAGGCTTTGATGTGCTTATTCCTTCGATTTCGTTGAGACGTTTCCAACTGAAATCCCGTCGTTGCCTAAGCCGTTCAACGATGTCTTTGACGAAGTCCTGGGGACCATTAAGCGCAGCCGTCGCGGCTATTTGCACTGGTGTATTGGCGCAGATACGGATTCTGCATTCCTTCTCTACTCCATCTTTGAGTGCGTCAAGCTGTTTGCCTACACCCTTAAAGTACATGTAGCCCAATCGCCAACCCGTCATCTGGTATACTTTCGAGAACCCGTTTAACCCAACTACAGGCACATCCTTAGTCACGTTTGCAGCACTTACAAAAGGCTTCTCGTAGGTAAGTTGATCATAGATTTCATCGCTGAGCACAGGCAGGTTGTGTTCACCCGCGATGTCGAGCATTTCCTTGAGTGTTTTTCTATCGTACACTGAACCCGTTGGGTTGTTTGGATTGATGATGACTATGGCACGTGTTTTCTCCGTTATTTTACTACGTAAATCGTCTATATTGGGCTGCCAACCTTCTTTCTCAATGGTTTCATACGATACTGGCTTGCCGTCGAAGAATTTAGTGTAGGAAATGTAGGGTGGATAAGTTGGTCCTGGAAAGAGGATTTCGTCACCTTTCTCCACAATGGCCCCCAGTAACATTTGGATGCCTTCAGAGATGCCCTCAGTCACGAGTACATCGTCGGGTGAAATGTCGACGTTGTTAATTTTTTTCTCTTTATTCGCCACAGCTTGCCTGAGTTCGAGGAGACCTTCCGAGGGCGAATAGTAGTTGTCTTCTTTGGCAATGGCGTTGCATAATGCTTCTTTGAGGCTAGGCGGAGTCTTGAAATCGAAGGCTGCGGGGTCTCCGATGTTCAGGTAATAGATTTTTTTGCCATTCTTGATTAAGTCTTTAGTATGAACTATAACATCGCGTATTGCGTATTCTATATTGCTCGCACGTTTTGTGACTTTAACGTTCGCCAAATCTGCTTACCTGTAACCAGAACACTTACCACCCCAAAAAATAAATCTTCCTAACAGCATCCTTCAGATAAGCTCTTGCTAAGCGCTCTCGGAGTTTCTAAACACATTTTTATTCCCGATTCTCCTAAAGTACAAATCGTTTTTTGGTGAATAATAATGCAGGGATGGACAGGTTTTTTCCTAAAAGTAGATTTAACAAAAAGCCAAGCCGTAGCTGAACCCTACAATGAAGATATAGCGTTGAATTTTTTAGGCGGAAGAGGCTTTGCAATCAAAATTCTCTGGGACACCCTTAAACGAGGAACCGACCCTCTTTCACCCGACAATAAATTGATTTTCGCCACAGGACCCTTAACTGGCATTGGTTTGCCCAACAGTGGCAAGCTTGTTATCGCTTCAAAAAGTCCTTTAACTGGAGGCTACGGTGATGGCAACTCAGGGTCATGGGTTGCGGTGAACATGCGAAAAGCAGGCTACGACGCCCTTGTTATCGTAGGCAAATCTTCCAAACCCATAATACTGCACATCAAAGACAAAACGTGGGAGTTTTTGGATGCTGGGGATTTATGGGGCAAGAGCACCTTTGAAGTCGAAGACCAACTTCGAAAAAAATATCCCAAGTTGGCAGGCATTATTTCTATCGGTCTAGCTGGAGAGAACCTTGTCAAGTTCGCAACAGTCGTTTCTCAGAAGGGACGTGCAGGCGGACGACCAGGCATGGGTGCCGTTATGGGCTCTAAAAACCTCAAAGCCATCGTGGTCGAAGGCACCCAGCCAATCCCAGTTGCGTTCCCCGATGAAATGAAGCGGCTGGCAGTGGATGGGTACAAGGAACTTTTAACTAAACCGCTCTACTCTTTCTGGAAAAGACAAGGCACCATGTCAACGGTCGAGTGGTGCCAAGAAAATAGTTGTCTGCCCACTTTCAATTACAGACAGGGCGTTTTTGACAAGGCTGAAAGTATAAGTGGGTTTACCATGGAGAAGATGAAGATTTCCAACCGTGGCTGCCCACAATGCAACATGACCTGCGGCAACGTCGTTAAAGATAGCGAGGGGCAAGATTCTGAATTGGATTATGAGAACGTCGTTATGCTTGGTTCCAACATCGGCGTAGGTAATCTTGCAGAAGTAGCCACTTTGAACCGCTTAGCTGACGAATTTAGTTTTGATGCTATTTCTCTTGGGAACGTGCTTGGCTTTGCAATGGAGGCTTCAGAGAAAGGCTTAATTTCTGAGAAGATTGGCTGGGGCGATTTTGAGGCGATTAAGAGGTTGATTAACGATATTGCTTACAGGCGAGGTCTAGGCGCAGTTTTAGCAGAAGGCGTCCGAGTAGCATCCGCAACCATCGGCAAAGGCTCAAGCGAATGGGCAATGCATGTCAAAGGTTTAGAAGTCTCTGCCTACGACTGCCACATTGCACCCGGCATGGCTTTAGCATACGGCACCAGCTCTATCGGAGCCCACCACAAAGACGCCTGGATAATCACTTGGGAACAAAAAACTGGAAGAGAAAAATATGACGCGCCAAAAGTGGACCACCTAATTCAAACCCAGCTTCTACGTGGCGGAGTCTTCGAGGCACTCACCGTTTGCCGTTTTCCCCACGGCTCATTGGGTTTTGAGCTTGAATGGTACCACAAGTACCTGCGGGCTTCAACTGGAAAGAGCTTTTCTTTGGAGCAGCTAAACCAGATTGGCGACCGAATACTCAATTTGATTCGGGTTTTCTGGGTGCGAGAATATGGAGAAAAATGGAGTCGCGACCTGGATGTTCCTCCATTGCGGTGGTTCAAGGAACCCTTAACTGATGGACCGCTAAAAGGTGCGGTTCTTGATATTGAAAAATACAACTCCATGCTTGACATTTACTATCAGAAACGCGGTTGGGACAAAAATGGAGTTCCGGAGAAAGAAACGCTGGAAAAGTTGGGGTTGGCTGACGTTGCAAGTCAGCTTGCTTTGAGCTAATAGAAACTCGCTTAATATGACCTTGCGAAGAACACGATTTCCCTGGCTTTCTGGCCGCATACGATGCAGTTAGTGGTTGGCTCTTCTACTTGAAAGGGTCGAACGCGGATTGTAGCACCTGTTTCATCCTTCACTTTTGCTTCGCATTCTGGGCTACCACACCATGCCGCTTTGAGAAATCCGCCCTTTTCTTCCAGCACTTTCTTGAATTCCTCATAACTTTGCACAGTATTAGTTTTTTCTTGGAGTATTGCTTTAGCTTTGGTAAGCATGTTATCCTGAATTTCCTGCAGTAATTTCTCTACGGTTACAGGAATATCAGCTTCTTTTACTGGGGTTTTCAGGCCTGTATCGCGTCGTACCATAACCACTTGTTCTTGTTTTAGGTCTCTTGGACCTAGCTCGATGCGGATTGGGATGCCTTTGAGTTCCCACTGGTGGAATTTCCATCCTGGAGTGTACTCGTTGCGGTCGTCCAAGATTACACTGATGCCTTTGGTTTTAAGCGTCTCCGCGATTTGCTTGGTTTTTGCTGCGATTGCTTCCGCTTCAAGACCCTTGAAAGGAATTGGAACAATGACAACTTGTGTTGGAGCAACTTTAGGCGGCATTACTAAGCCTTTGTCGTCGCCATGAACCATAATCATAGCGCCAATAAGCCGAGTGGTTATACCCCAACTGGTCTGCCAAACAAAATGGTCCTGCTTGTCTTCACCTATGAATTTCACATCGAAGACTTTGGCGAAGTGTTGGCCAAGGTTGTGGCTGGTTCCCATTTGTAGGGCTTTCCCGTCAGGCATGATGGATTCGAGCGCTGTTGTGTATATGGCTCCTGCAAACTTTTCGCTGTCACTCTTGGTGCCGATGATCACAGGGATAGCCAAATAGTTCTCTACTACATTCTTGTACATGTTCAATGCCCACATTACTTCAGCTTCCGCTTCCTCAGCAGTGGCATGGGCAGTATGTCCTTCCTGCCAGAGAAACTCGCGTGTTCGCAAAAACAGCTTTGTAGCCTTGGTTTCCCAGCGTACAATGTTGCACCATTGGTTAATCTTAAGCGGCAAATCCCGCCAACTGCGAATCCACTTGCTGAACATGGCATACATTATGGTTTCGCTGGTTGGTCGGACCGCCAGTCTCTCCTCAAGCGGTGTATCTCCTCCTTGAGTAATCCATGCGACTTCTGGAGTGAAACCGGCAAAGTGTTCAGCTTCTTTTTTGAGGAACGCTTCAGGGATAAACATGGGGAAGTATGTGTTGCGGTGGCCTGTAGCTTTGATTTTTTCGTTAACAACTTCTTGGATTTTTTCCCAAACTGCGTATGCATCTGGGCGAATAATCATGCACCCTTTGACGGGTGCGTAATCTGCAAGTTCAGCTTTTAGGACGACTTCGACGTACCATTCGCTGAAGTCTATGTTTTTCTTTACCGTTACTCCAGTATCAGACATGCGGAATCTCTTCTTGGGAGGTTTATGCGTTTGCAGCATATAAAACCGTAACGGGAGCAAACCCACTAAAACATTAATTTAAAAAAACTTTTTTGGTTACTAAAAAAATAAAGAAGATTATTTTTTGAAGAGCCCCTTTTTTTCAGGGTAGTCTTTGCATTCATAGATTCGTAGTTGTCTTTGGGGTTCGATCCGGCAACGTTTGCGCGCGTTTTTGCGCCTCAGAAGCGGCGCGAGTTGGAAGAATGGGCATTTGTTGCATAGTGTGCTCATATTGGTTCTCCTATCGTGTCATCATTCTTCGGAAAACTGGCAGTGCGATTGCAATCATGACTATGCCGAACACTATCAGGATTATGAGTTCATTGGCTATCTGTGGTATGCCTGCGCCTAGCACCATTACTTTTCTTAGTGCGTCGGATGCGTATGTTAAGGGTAATGCTTTGCTTATGTCCTGCATGTACCATGGCATCTGCTGTATGGGGAAGAACACTCCACTTAGGAACATCATTGGGAACATCAGTGTCATCATGAGCATCTGAGCAGTTTCTTGGTCTTTGGTGAAGGATGTTATAACTATACCTAAGCCCACGAAACTAAACACACCCAGCAAGAGCAGCGCAAACACAAGCAGAATACTGCCCTGTATGGCGACCCCGAATATGCCGATAGCTAACCCTAAGATTATGAGCCCTTGGATTAAGCCTCGCGCAGTCTGTGCCGCCGTCTTACCCAACAGGATAGATAGGCGGTTTACTGGTGCAACCATCATGCCATCCATTGTACCGATCTCTTTTTCCTGTGAGATGGCGACTGGTAAGCCTGTCATGACACTCATCATTACAGTCATAGCCATTATGCCTGGAGCGATGAAATCAAAATAGCTTGGGTGACCCGAAACTACACCTTGAGTTTTTACACTGTAGGGTTGTACGACTGCGAGCGGGTTTGTCGCATTCAATGGCAGAACGTTGTGTATTGCTAGCTGTTGACCCATTGCGTTGAATACTCCGGTTAATGCTCCCTGGATTGTGGCTGATATCTGCGGGTTGGATTCATCGCTGACTATGATTATTGTGCCTTGCTGCCCAGACAAGAGGGTTTGGCTGAAGTTGCTAGGAATCTGTATGCCGCCTTGAAGTTGTCCTCTTTGAACCATATCCTTGAGTTCTGCTGGGCTAGACACGTTGGTTATGATGAGCATGTGGGTTTGGTCGTTAATCTGTTGCAGACCTGCAAGGAAGCTTTGGCTAGCAAAAACGTTGTTAAAGCCTGAATCCTCGTTAACCATGCCAACTTTCAGGTCGGTGATTGTACCGTTAGACGGATAAATAAAACCTACCATAACCATCATGAACAGGGGCATAACGACTAGGAGAACTAAGCCAAGCCTGTTTCTGAACAGTTCAGTTAAATCTTTTTTCGCGATTCGGTAGCTATGTTGAAGAATAGTTTTTGCGGTCATCTTCTATCACCGTACCCTCTTTGGTGCTCCACCAAAACGTCTTCCAGGACCCTGTTGCATAGGTATTTTTTGGTCTGCACTATCTCTAACTTCGTGCCCAGTAATATGAAGAAAAACATCTTCAAGTGAAGGCTGGAGATTAGCCATGGAGGTGATTTTTCCGTTTTTGGCTCTGACAGCATCGATAATGTTATCAAAGGCTTCTTCTCCATGAACAATAAGATGTAAACTTGTCGAATTTTCCTGGGTTACAGCATCGGCACATTTGAGGCCTTTTATTGAGGACACTAAGTCCGGTGTTAGGTTTGCGATTTCAAGTTTAACAATCATGGTGTCTCCTCCTGAAATTATCTTCTTAAGGTTAGTTGAAGTATCGAGTGCAATGATTTTTCCATGATCAACAATTGCTATGCGGTCGCAGAGCAAGTCAGCGTCAAGCATCATATGAGTGGTTATGATGACTGTGGTTCCTTGTTCCTGATTGAGTTTTTTTACGAAATCCCTGATTTCGACCGATGACTGAGGGTCCAAACCTAAGGTTGGCTCGTCGAGGAATAGGACTTGGGGCATATTAAGTAGGGCGCGTACCACGTTCATTCTTTGACGCATGCCAGTCGAGAAGGTACCTACTTGGGCATTCTTCCATTTGGAAAGCTGGACCAGTTCTAGTAATTTGTCGATTCTTTTGTTTAAGGTATCTTTAGGAATGTTGAAGAGGCTGCCGAAGAACCAGAGGTTTTCTTTAGCAGTCAAGCGGTTGTAGATAATCATCTTTTCTGAGACTATGCCGATGAGTTTGCGGACTTCCATGTCGTCTTTTACAGTGTCATATCCGCCGATGGTTGCGGTCCCCTTTGTGGGTCTTGATAGGGTAGAGAGCATGCGTAGTGTGGTGCTTTTTCCTGCTCCGTTTGGCCCCAGTAATCCGAAGATTTCGCCTTTTTTAACATCGAATGATATATCATCTACAGCTGTGAACTTGTTGAACATCTTTGTTAGATGATCTACCTCGATTATGGATTCATTTGCCATTTTACTTCCTCATTAATCTGAATATTATTCAGTGCAATATATAGCGGTAAAATATAAGTATTACCCACATACAATATAGTTTTGAAACACGATGGCATCAGAATCTGAAGACAGGACAACAGCAAGCTGGATGAAAGAAGCCCAGAAAGGCTACATACGAATGGGCGTCCTCATCTTGCTCAACAGAAAAGCCTCTCACGGCTACGAAATCATGAAAGAAATCAACAGCCGAACCAAAGGCTTCTGGCAACCCACAGCCGGCGGCGTCTACCCCATCCTACGTGACCTAGAAAAATCAGGATACATCAAAGGTCACTGGGAGACACAGAAAAATAGAAGATTAAAGGTATACAAAATCACTCAATCAGGCGAAACAATTCTCAAACACGCCATTGTGAAACAAGCCCAAATCTTCAACAACATCAGCAGCCTTTTCCACGAATTCGCTCGAGATGTTCTAAACATTGAAACCGCAACTATACCAATGCCAAGCGTGCCTTCGCCCTTCACGCCCTTTCTTGAAGATAAATCAAACAGTGAAGAGAACTTCAAACACTTAGAGTTTGAACGGAAACACCTTCGCGAAATGATTAAAAAAAGTCAGGAACAACTAAAACTCATCGACAAACGTTTAACAGAAGTCAAAAAACAAACAAAACCCACTTCTTCTCCACCGCCGACTTAGGGCTCAGGAAAATCGTGTAAATGATTAAATCTGTGACTGTCTATCCTTATGGAGAGTGTGAAATAATTGTTCCGAGTTAGAGTTAACAAAATCGAATCCACCCGAGACCTAGACGGTAATCTTGGAAAGAGAATTGAACTCCTAGAAGAAAGAGAAGTTAACCCGTACATCGTAAGACCTCAATCTGACGAAGCCAAGATGGCACAAGACATAATGCAGGCACTTCAAACACAGATGCCCTTTCTTCCACAGCGCACTCAGATGACGACACCCAAAATAATCCTGTTCCTAACTGAACAAGAATACGACAGCTTCGGCGTAACCTTCGACGTAAATCAGGTTTACGAGGTTACTCTTGAAAATCAGGCGATTCGTTTCAGGAAAGTTTGAGAAGCTCCTTCCTTATTTCTTTTAACGCGGAATGTTTCGGGTGAAAAGATAGCACAAACATCATGTTTCGCAGTTTATTGCTAATTTCTTCTAAACCTGATATTTTGCCTTCATCACAGTATAACGGAATGGGCTCTTCATCATCATTTTCTTCGTAATAGACATAAATGGGCGATGATGCCCTTTCGAACCTTATTATTTCAAAATCCAGATTCAAACGTTTAGCAGTATCTTTTGCTGCGGTCCTAACGGAATCCAACCGTTTCCTGCTTGGAATCCCGGTTGAGGCATAAACCATCAGTTTCCCACAGTTTCCTTTTAACATGTTAATCATCCACATTCTTATCCGTAAAAATCTCTTTTAAAACGAATCCGTCAACGACCCTTCCGAAAAGTGGAGAGATGCTTGAAAGTGAACCTGTCCTATGCAAAGATTGTTACTGTGTACGTGCAACAACAACGACTTAAATTCTCAAGAAAAACCCTCTTTTTTATAGAGGTGAAAATAAAATGGCGATTGGCGAAAAACTTTGGGAAGGCAAAGGCAAGAGTGGCGCTAGCTTCATAAAATCAATCAATATGGAAGGCGTAACTTCGATGTACACATGGATGGCTCAGATGAAAGGTATGGGAAAAGCTAAGGGCGTAGATTGCAACCTAAACGTCACAGGCGTAAGCATGACTCCTCCAAAAGGCTTAGCAATGTCCACCGATCAAGGAATGATCATGACCATGACTGGTGATATGGGTACGATAAAAGGATATGACTTAATGAAGATGGTACCCGGTAAAAACCCAACAAGTGTAGGCTTATGGAGTTTCATGACGATGTCTACGAAACTAGCCTGGCTAAACGACACTATTGCTCTGGTTACTTTTGAAGCCGCTGACCCAATGTGGATGGAAATGAACATTACGATCTGGGAATGGAAGTAGGTTTAGGTCTGAATTTTATGCAAGAACATGAAAGTTGGCAGATGCCTGACTGGTGGTGCCGAGACAAAAGACCATCCAATGATAGTGTCTATTTTGAGAACATGTGCCGAGTTATTTTTCAAGCTGGTTTAAACTGGCAGGTAATCGACAATAAATGGCTAACAACAAAGAAAGCTTTTGCAGACTTTAACATCCTCGATGTCGCTAACTTTACGAACACCGATGTTGAGACGCTAATGAGAGACCCTGGCATAATTAGAAATAAAGGCAAAATCAAAGCAATCATACAAAACGCACAAAATTTCATGGCAATAGAGAAACAGTATGGTTCATTCCAGAAATACTTAGACAGCCTAGACAAATCCGACAACTATGCGAACGCTATCAAGGATTTGGTCAACAAATTCAAATGGCTGGGTCCACCTTCAGCAAGCCTTTTCTTGTACACCGTGGGCGAAAAAATCGAGCCATGGTAAACAACTTTTTTCCCTTTTTGTTAAAACTATATTTTTAAACTTCTCTTTCTTTTTTTACTTCGAAGAATGTAAATGAAAGTTAGAGCACACTTGTTAATTTCAGGAAGAGTTCAGGGTGTTTACTTTAGACAGAGCACTCTCGTTGAGGCGCAAAACTTGGGCGTTAACGGTTGGGTGCGAAATCTGATGGATGGGCGGGTGGAAGCGGTTTTTGAAGGTGAAGAACACTCGGTGAAAACGCTTGTTAACTATTGCCGCCAGGGTCCTCCTGCTGCAAGAGTGAATAATCTAGAAGTCAGTTATGGGCCTTCTAAGGGCGAATTTTCGAATTTTACTGCGCTTTAATTTCGTTACGCTTTTTTCTTGGGCACCCTAAAATGCGAATCCTTCCCTGCGCTTATGTATTCGCCGCCCATTCCGCGCACTGCAGACGCGATTTTTGCGAAGTTCTCAGATCCCAGAAATTGCTTGGGCTTAATGATTATGTAGTCGCCTTTTTCGTCAAAGCTTAGTCGGGCTTCGAGTTCTTCTGGGAAGGACATGCGAATGTCGTCGAGCGACCTTTGTTTTGATGAATCGTGCGGTGACGCAGGAGATGCCGATGATACAGGTACTGGAGTCGGGGTGTAGGTTTTAGCTGTTGGCTGCGTGATTTGGCCCACCGCGAGTGACTTGAGTGATGCCGAAACAGACCTGAACTCCTCTGAAATTCTGTTTAAAGAAACCGTTATCTCATCGACTTTTTGCAACAATTGATTTAGCTTTTCCTTATCACTGCTCACAAAAGCTACCTCTCAACTCCTAAATAACCCCAGACGCTTATTAATTATTTGCAGACCCGCAGACAGTTGAAAACATAGATGATTGAAATCGATGGAAGCCAAAAAAGCGGAAGCGGCACAATCCTTCGCCTATCAATAGCCCTGGCAGCCATCACTAAACAGCCACTCCACATAACAAACATCCGTCAAAACCGTCCTCAACCTGGACTAAAGCATCAGCATTTAGAGGCGGTTTTGACCGCAGCGAAACTCTGTAATGCCAAGATGAAAGGAGCAACATTAGGCTCAAGAGAACTCTGGTTTGAACCACATGAAATTAAAGGTGGAAACATCGAAGCAGTAATTGAGACGGCAGGGAGCATTCCCATGTTGTTTTCTGCGGTGTTGCCAATTTGTCTCTTTGCCCAAAACAGTGTGCGTGTGCATATTGCTAAAGGTGGAACTGATACCATTCACGCTCCAACCATCAACTACCTCCGAAACGTGTTCTTGCCAGCTTTGAAGCTGATGGGTGTTGAAGCTGAGATTTCTATTCAGAAGTACGGTTATTACCCCAAGGGCATGGGCGAGTCAACATTAACCGTTAAGCCTAACCGCCACCTTCTACCCTTTTGCATCGAAGCTTTCGGAAGGTTGGAAGAGATTAAGGGTCTTTCTGTTTGCACCTTCCTCGCGGATAGGCAAGTGGCGGAGAGACAGGCGAAAGCAGCAAACGATTATCTTTCAGAGCAAGGTTACATGCCCCAAATCCAAATCGTAAATGATCGATCTAACCCAATGCAGAAAGGCAGTTCAATTGTACTGTGGGCACAAACCGACACTGGCGTAATCGTAGGCGCTGACGCAATTGGGGAACTGCGCAAAATGGCTGAAGTCGTCGGCAAAGAAGCAGCCCAAAAACTTCTGTCCGAGCTATCAGTCAAGTCAACGGTTGATGTCTTCTTGGCGGATATGCTAATTCCTTACTTGGCGCTCACCCAAGGCAAGTCAGCCTTCTTGGTCCGAACCATTTCCGAACATATAGAATCCAACGTTTGGCTCATGGAAAAAATATTAAACGTTAAATTCACCATCCAACGAGATAACAACCTCTACCGAATAGAAAAAAGTTGAATACAAATGCCTAGACCATCAGTCTGCGTCAAAGTTCTAAAGAAAAGCGGCGAAAAAACCATCACATTACTAACAAAGTTTGGACTTGCAGACAAATCATTGATTATCCAGCGAGAAAAAGAATTCCTCTATATTCCGCTGGTTAGGGAACCCCAAGGCATAGAGTTGACAACGCTTAAGACTCAGATCCCAAAGTTTACGTTGTTGAATGCAGTTTTTAGCGAAAAGCAACTTCCTCCAGAAAATCTGACCCAAGCCCTCGAAGACAAACTTCCCCGAGAATTGCTTCCCTGTGTCCCTCAATCATTCGACATAATCGGAGACATAGTCGTAATCGACATCCCACCCCAACTTAAACCCTACCAGAACAAGATAGGAGAAGCAATTCTGCAAACCCAGAAAAACGTCACGACAGTCCTTGCAAAAGCAAGTGACATAAGTGGCGTATTTCGTGTTCGCAACTATGACTACATTGCTGGAGAACACAAAACCCAAACCATCCACCGTGAATTCGGATGCCAATTCCACGTTGACATAGCGAAAGCCTACTTTTCCCCACGGCTATCCCATGAACACGAGCGAGTGGCTGTGCAGGTTCAGGATAATGAAGTAGTGGCGGATTTGTTCGCCGGAGTTGGACCATTTTCAGTGCTGATTGGCAAACGAAATCCAAAAGTAACAGTCTATGCTGTTGACCTAAACCCAAATGCATTTGAGTTGCTTGAAGTGAACGTTCGAGTTAACAAGGTTGAAGACCGAGTATTTCCAATCCATGGTGATGCAAGAGAAATCTCAAAAACTAGACTCAATGGAAAGGCCAACCGAGTAATCATGAACTTGCCCGAAACCGCCATAGATTTCGTCGATGCTGCTTGCAACTCAATTAAACCAGAGGGTGGTATCGTACATTTTTATGGGTTTGTTCGTGTGCCCGATTCTATTGAAAACTTGAAGCATCGCTTTTCTGAGATAGTGGAGAAGAACGGGCGACACGTTGAGACATATCTTTACGCTAAAAACATTCGCGAGACCGCACCTTTTGAATCGCAGGTTGTTTTGGATGCCAAAATAGTTTAGGCTTCAACGGTTAAGGTTACTTTGATTTTTTGTTTGGGGTCCTGGAGTTTTTCCACGAACGTTCTTGGCAGATCATTTGAGGATTTATTTGAGCAAATCGCCAATGTTCTGTTGCAGATATAATCGCTCTTCCTTATTACGATGTCAGTTGGGTGACATAAACAAAGCATAGGTGAGCCAAGTGCTCTGATTTCTTCTTTTAAGTCGCCTGCTTCAATAATGATGGTTACCTTAGCGTTTGGCTTCCGTAGTTCCTGCTTGAATTGAATGCTTAAATCTGCAACAGACTTATCTGCTGTCATTGCAATTATGCAATCTCCGTTCTTAGAAACATGAATATCTTTAGTAAACATCAACGTCGTTGGATGGTTCGCTAGAATATTTGAATGCCCAAATGCATAGAATGTCTCCATCGTTTGCTTAAGCTTCAATTATTCGTTAACCTCAATCGAATCTACTTTGCCATCTCCATCCAAATCAAACCCATGGATAGCCACCGCGAAAGTGTCTTCGCCCTTATATTTTTCAAGCGTTTTCTTCCAAAAATTAGTTAAAGCCAACACACACGCTTTGGTCCCGACTGCTTTGT
Organism: Candidatus Bathyarchaeota archaeon; assembly: GCA_963739495.1. Classification (GTDB taxonomy): domain Archaea; phylum Thermoproteota; class Bathyarchaeia; order Bathyarchaeales; family Bathycorpusculaceae; genus Bathycorpusculum. The sequence continues at coordinate 102,023 of CAVUAM010000014.1, forward strand.
TGCCAGCCAAAACCACAATGCGTTTAGTACAATCCCATGGGTTGACAATTTTCGCTACAACTCCTGAAACGTCCGAAGTGTAGATTTGGGAGGTCTTAGTTGACGATAAGCCGCCGAGCAAGAAGCCCTGCATAGAGGATTGCATTATGAATTTTATCGGCAAATAATCGTTAACTTCCTGTGTTAACAAATTTGTTCCTGGACCGCCGACGAGGATTAGGTTGTTTCTTTCTTCCTTCTCCACCTTAACATCAACATCTAGCTTGACTGCAAACTCTGTGGGCATTTTCGCAAATTGTCCCAGGAAAAGCGCTAAATGTGCTGCGTAATGACCGTCTCGAGCGCTGGTTTTGAATGGACCATGCGGCTGAGGACTGCCAACAACTATCTTTCCATCAAAAAAGCCTTTATCGACGAATTCTTTGAAGAATTTCTGTAGCGGTTCATCTAGGTTTAGGGTGCAAATGTTCAGGATCGGTTTGTAGCCTTGGGGAAATTCTACTCCAAACGCTGGGGCTGTGGTTTTGTAGTATTTGGCGGTTGCGCCCTTCTTTTTTTCTTCTTTTACAACAGCTATGGCTCCGGCTTTGGCGAGTATTCTTATGTGGTAATAGATTTTTTGTTCATGCATGCCCAGTTGTTTGGCGATTTCCAGAGGATACATTTCTTTTTTGGAGAGCAAAGTGAGGATTTTCCAACTGAGGCTGCCTAAGATTGTTTTTAGTTTTTGGGAGTCGGTTAGAATGCTGATTTCTTTTGCTTCTTGGGTGTTTCCGTTGTCTTGGATGAGCAGTTTTTTCTGCATGCTTGGTCTTAATGTTTAGGTTGTAGGTACTATAAAAAATTTATTTATAGCGGTCCGAAAATTTTTGCTTGGATTCGCAACTCTTGAATCCGTTTATCCATGTAACAATTAGAAAACTGCTAAAAGATTTTTTTTAGTAGTCTAACTCTTGTATTAAGAATGCTTATTAGATAAACGCGGTCCATCCATACTGCATAATCAGTTACCATTGAAGGCTTTGAAAGACATGTGTGGAATATTTGGCTGTATCTTAAAAGAAGGAAACGCTGCACCCCTTATCCATTCATCATTAAAACGGCTCGAATACCGAGGGTACGACTCCGTTGGCATAGCAACGATTTCAGACGAAAAACTCTTCATTAAAAAAGACTCGGGAAAGATTGATGAAGTAGACAAAATAGTAAACCTCGACGACATGCCCGGCAGTATAGGCATCGGCCACACACGATGGGCAACCCACGGTGCACCCCTAAAAATTAACTCTCACCCCCACATCGACTGCAAAGGCGAAATTGCCGTCGTCCACAATGGCATCATTGAAAACTTCATAGAACTCAAAGCTGAACTCCAAAACCTCGGTCACACCTTCGTCTCAAAAACAGACACTGAAGTCATGCCCCACCTGATCGAGGAAACACTAAAACAAAACCCAAACTTCACGCTTCAACAAGCCGTTTTAGCTAGCCTTAAACGGGTAGAAGGCTCCTACGCGTTCGCCATAATCTCCACGCGTGAACCTGATAAGATAATCTGCGCCCGAAACGAAAGCCCCCTCGTCTTGGGAATCAACGGCAAAGGCGTATTTTGCGCCTCTGACATTCCAGCGTTTTTAGAAGTTACCAACAAAGCCGTCATGATAAACAACGGTGAACTCGTAATACTCACCGCAGGCGGCTACGAAATCAGAAAAATCTCCGATAACAGTCCAGTTGAGCGCGACCCCATAACCGTAGAGTGGACTTCAGAAATGGCGGTAAAACAGGGGTATCCTCACTTTATGATTAAAGAAATTCATGAGCAACCCGAAACACTCCGCAACACACTACGTATTCAAGACCACTACTTGGATTTGCTCGCCACTTTCCTTGACCGCGCCAACGAGGTGTTCTTGGTTGCATGCGGTACGAGCTATCACGCTTGCCTAGCAGCTTCATACATGTTCTCTAAGCTAGCGTTTCTATCTACTTATCCAGTATATGCCTCAGAGTTTTTAGAACAATGCGGCAAATCCGTCAACATCGACAGCACACTTTTAGCCGTAAGCCAATCAGGCGAAACCGCAGATACCATAGCCGCAGTTACTTGCGCCCAGCAACGAGCAGCAACCGTGCTAAGCCTAACAAACGTCATCGGCTCAACTATGACACGTATTTCCCGAGTATATATTGGCACGCAGGCAGGCCCTGAAATCGGTGTTGCAGCTACCAAGACCTTTACTTCTCAACTTTCGGTTTTAGCTCAACTTGCCCTCAAACTTTCCAAGAAACGCGGCAAGATTTCTCAGGACGAAATAGATTGCTTGCAAGAGAACCTTAAAAAGATGCCAGACGACGTCGATACGATTGTTAGAACGCAGGAAAAAAAGATAAAGCAAATTGCCAAAAAATACGCGACTTCTAAAGTGTTCTTTTTCTTGGGTAGAGGTATCAGTACTGCCACAGCCTTCGAGGGTCGACTAAAACTCATGGAAATCGCCTACATCCCCTCCATAGCATTCCCGGCAGGTGAAAGCAAACATGGCCCAATCAGCCTAATCGAAGAAGGTTTCCCCGTCGTGTTCATATGTCCCAGAGATGACACCCATAGAACCATCATAGGTAACATTATGGAAATGAAAGCCCGAGGCGCCCACATAATCGCCGTCATCGAGGAAGGCGACGCGGAAATCAAATCATTAGCTGACGATTTCGTCGAAGTGCCCAAAGGTATACCGAGCATACTCTCACCCATCCCGTTTGCTGTACCACTCCAATTATTAGCATACTATGTGGCTCTGGAAAAAGGATTCGACCCAGACATGCCACGCAACTTAGCCAAATCAGTTACTGTAAAGTAGCTTTTATTTCATCTTTTTAGCTATAGGTTGAGTAATGGCTATGAGCGACATCCTAATACAAGACGCAATCTTAAGCACAACTCTACTTAAAGCCTGCACAAACTGCGGACACCCCAGAGGAACCCATCCCCAAGACCAAGGATGCACTATTAAAGGCTGCACCTGCCAAAAATTCACTCAATGAGCTGATTAGCCGAACCATTTTTCCAATGAAACTTTTCCTTTCTGCTTCTTACTTCCTGCAGTCATCCGTTCGAGTGATTTTTTGATACGTTCTTCCCCGAACTCTTTTTCTCTACACATGAAATTAATTAAACCATTCTCATCGGGTTCTTTCCATTCTATCCTGTAGTTATCGGTGACTTTTGGGTGCAAGAAGATTTCTTGTATTTCCTCTATCTTGTTGGCGAAAGTTACGTTTTCTATGTGTGGCACTGCGTTCTTCAAAGTGCCGTATTGCTTTATGAGTTTTAGAGCGGTTTTTGGCCCTATCCCTTTTACACCGTCGGGGTTAAAATCAGTGCCAATCAATATCCCGACGTCAATCAGTTGCTCGCGCGTTAAGCCACATTCATGAAGCGTTTTGGGTAACTCGACAATTTCAGGCACCACTTCAATCATGACTTTTCCTCTTTTCCTTCTCCCAGAAATGGTCACGTTTCTAAGCAGCTTACACGCTCCGAACAGAAGGCTATCATAGTCTTGGCTTGCGCAATAGTCTGCGTCGCCTTTTTTGTTCATATATGCTGCCTGAGCTTCACCCTCACTCGGCGCTTGAACCCACGGCAAACCCATTAGCTCCAAGAGTTTTTGGCTGTCACCCAACATATAATCTTTCATGCTGGTCGACGCCTGAGCATACAATAACATTTTTTCTGTGTCGCCTTTTGCCACAGCTTTCTCATAATGCATGGTTGCTGCAACTTTTACTTGTTTGCGTCGCTCGATTTCAGACGCCTTTAAAGTGGGGGATTCACCATCAAAGACATAGATAGGCTTGATGCCCATTTCAACTATGTTGCTTGTGCGGTAGAATAGTCCGCTTAGGTGGCTTGTGATCTTGCCTGTGCTGTCTTTGAGTGGTGTGCCGTCGGGTTGACGAATTATGCTAAGGAACTGGTAGATGGCGTTGTATGCGTCTATAGCTATGATTTTGCCGCCCAAGTCCTCAAGTTTGATCGGGGTTTTTGGTATGAGGTCTTTGAAGTTTACGCCCAAAATGATTCCACAAAATATGATAGGCAAGAAACAGTCTTAAGAGGTTTGCGAAATCACTCAAAATAAAAAAAACAAAGGCTATCTGTTGAAGAGATTAGTGGCTATTTTTTTTTCCTTAAAATCAGAAGAACTACTGAAAGTGCAACGACGATTGCTGTTATTGCTGCAACTATGAATGATGTTTCAGGTACGGATGGGGCTGGCGTGAATATGTTTGTTTGAGTTACGATGTAGGAGTATTCGGATGTAACTGGTCCAGATTCGCCTTGGACTGTCGTCTGTGAGGAAGATTCAAGCAGCATTCCCGAGGCTTTGTCGTAAACGTAGGTTAGGCTTGAATTATAGTCGGGTGTTGATATCGTAATGCTCAGGATGTTCACGACTCGGGTAAAACCTATGTACTGGCGATTTTCAGTGCTGTTAACAGTATAGGTATCTGGAGGCGGTATTGGGTTGCCAACATTCAGGTTGGCTGCGATAATGGGACATTGAGTGTTTGGTTCACCATCTTCTGTTCCAGCCGCAACGTCCCAAATCGTAACTGTGCCGTTACCGGGAGTGGCGGTACCGTTCTTAAATTGACCAGTTGAAAGCAGAGTAACCTGACTGTCGACAACGTTTGTTACTTGCAGGGTAAGTGAGTCCTGGTCGCCTAGCCCTTCAAACCCTGGACCTGTGCCCACAAAATTGCCATACTTAACGTATTGACCAGATGTTACTCCTGGGGTGTATGTCACTGCCAAAACTGGAATGGCTAATATGGCAAAAAGAAAAACTGTGAACATGAGAACAACAAAGTGTTTAAAATTGGGCATTAAGAATTCTCCTCTATCTCTGAACCTATTGGACTTTATTTAGGGTGGAGTAAGTCTTGTTTAATGTGGTTTTTGAGCATAGCAAATATAAGGAACCCTTACAATTATGACGGCACAGAAGTGTAAAGTTCATGTCGGAAAAGTTGTCCCTAGTCACATGTACAAGCTGCGGAAAACCTATCCCGCCAGGCAGTGAATCCACAAAGTTCCTGTGTCCACAATGCGGAGAAATCCAGATTAAACGAGATGGAAAATGCCGCAAATTCGGTCGTCTCTACAAATGCCCCAAATGCGGTTTCAGTGGACCATAAAAGGCGAATTGTATGGGTAGCGTACTTGTGACCTACAAGGTTTTTCCAGAAGATATCATGCCAAGCTTCGAAGGCCTCAAAACCCAAATCAAAGCAATCCTGCCTGAATTTGCGGCTATTGAGGGATATGGCGAAGAACCTGTTGCTTTTGGACTCGTGGCATTGTTAGTTCAAATTAGATATCCTGAAGATAAATCAGGTTTAGTTGATGAATTCGAAGAAAAACTCGCGAAAATCCCAGGTGTAAGCCAAGCTCAAACATTTCAGATACGTAGAACAAGTCGCGACTAAGCGACTAAACCCAACTCTTCCTCTCTTATACCATCTTAGAAGTATTTCAGATTAAGCTTTAAAGTTTATATAGTTATATCCGCTTTTTCAAACGCATCCAAAAAATGTAAGTCAGGATTATTTAGGAGATATTATTCATGAGCGAAGTACAACTACGTGTTGGAGACGCAAGGCAGAGAGATGTGGGTAGAGGAATCGCCCGAATTGACCAGCGAACTATGCAGAAACTGAGCATAAGCGCTGGAGATGTAATTGAAATCGTGAATAAACGCACTACATCCGCAATTGCTTGGCCTGCGTACAGTGAAGACCAGAATCGTGATATAATCCGCATCGACGGGTTCACACGTAAAAACTCCGGAGTCGCAATAAACGAGTACGTGGTTATTAGACCCGCAAAAGTCAAAACTGCTCTTTCCATAACCCTCGCACCCGTTGACATGAGGCTCAACGTGGATGAGGACTTTACCAACTTCGTTAAAAACCGGCTGATGGAACGCACCTTGGTTGAAGGCGACACCACATTGGTTATGATGCTGGGACACGCTATACCCTTCACCGTCTCAAAAACCCGTCCGCATGGCATCATAAAAGTGACTGCAGAAACAAAACTTACAATCCTAAATGAGCCAGCCCCAGAAGGCAAAGGCTTGCCCAGAACAAACTACGAAGACATTGGCGGACTTCACACGGAAATCCAGCGTGTCCGCGAAATGGTTGAGTTGCCCCTTCGCCACCCAGAGCTTTTCCAACGTTTAGGCATTGAACCGCCAAAAGGTGTGCTGCTACATGGTCCACCGGGATGCGGCAAAACTTTACTTGCACGCGCAGTCGCAAATGAGTCAGAAGCCAACTTCTATAGTATCAACGGGCCAGAAATCATGAGCAAATTCTATGGCGAATCAGAAGCTCGGCTCAGAGAGATTTTCCAGCAAGCCCAACAGAACGCTCCAAGCATAATTTTCGTTGATGAACTTGACGCTATAGCTCCTAAACGTGAAGAAGTCACGGGAGAAGTTGAAAGACGCGTGGTTGCCCAGCTCCTGGCCCTTATGGATGGTTTGTCAGGTAGAGGAAACGTTATTGTCATTGGTGCGACAAACCGCCCAGGCGCTCTTGATCCAGCACTGCGTCGACCAGGCAGATTTGACCGCGAAATAGAAATTGGTGTCCCTGACAAGAAAGGACGCTATGAAGTTCTTCAAATCCACACTCGGGGTATGCCGTTGGCAGCAGATGTTGACCTTCCGAAGCTCTCAGCTATGACCCATGGTTACACAGGAGCCGACTTATCTTCGTTAGGTAGAGAAACCGCCATGAAAGCACTAAGACGCTATTTGCCACAGATTAACCTTGAAGAAGAACGCATTCCGCCAGCTGTGTTAGAGAAAATGGAGGTTAGAATGGACGATTTCTTGGGTGCGTACAAGGAAGTTACGCCCACAGCTATGCGTGAAGTCTACATTGAAGTCACAACTGTCCACTGGGATGATGCTGGCGGACTTGACGACGTAAAACAACATCTAATCGAAGCGGTAGAATGGCCAATTAAGAGCCCGGAAATATTCACCAAACTTGGAATCAGACCACCCAAAGGCATCTTGCTCTATGGTCCGCCTGGTTGCGGCAAAACTCTTCTCGCCCGCGCAGTTGCAACAGAAAGCGAAGCTAATTTCATATCTATCAAGGGGCCAGAAGTATTCAGCAAATGGGTCGGCGAATCAGAAAAAGCCATCCGCGAAGTATTCCGCAAAGCCCGCATGGCAGCACCAGCAGTCGTGTTCCTTGACGAAATTGATTCGCTTACGCCTCGACGTGGAATGGGAATGTCTGACAGCGGCGTTTCAGAACGTGTCATAAGCCAGCTGTTAACGGAGATGGATGGCATAACAACGTTGCAAGATATAGTAGTTATCGCAGCCACTAATCGTCCAGACATGGTTGACTCTGCAGTTCTACGCCCTGGACGCTTCGACCGCTTAATCTACGTGCCAGAACCCGACGAGAAAAGCCGTTTACAAATCCTAAAAATCTACACAAAGGGAATGCCAATCAGCAAAGATGTTGACTTAAACCAGATTGTTATAGCTACTAAATACTATTCTGGTGCCGACATAGAATCGCTGTGCCGCGAATCTGCAATGCATGCACTTCGAAAGAACATTAGCTCTACAGAAGTCACGATGAAGGATTTCCAGGATGCCCTCAAAGAGATGGGTCCATCGATTACCCCTGACGTTGAAAAGTGGTACAAGAGCTTTATGCAGCAAATCCGACAAGTACAAAAGCCAGCAACCCCAGTTGCTTAGGGAGGAACGTTTATGCCGCAGATGAAAACTTGGAAAACCCGACCGGCATATTTCTATTTGTTGGAAGTCTTAACTAAGAAGGGCGACCTCACAGACGACGACCTTTTTGACTCAGCTTAAAAGTGAGTATGAGGATTTAGGTTTCAAGGACTTCAATGAACTACTGCTAAAGCTTGAGGTAAGCGGCAAAATCCGCACTTCATCGATGTCCCGTGGCAAGCGTAGAATTGAATTAGTTCAGCAGCACTAGCTAAAATTCTTCATTTTATTAAAAGAAGTTCAATTTCTTGTGCGCAAACATTATTCATTAAAACCAATTTTCTTCATGAGATTTTAAAAGTTTTTACTTTATATATTTTCCGCAACTTTTATAAGCGAATTCAATTGCCTATTTCTCCTAAACTTTAAGGAGAAAAGAAAAATGCAAAATCGTAAATCTAAAGCTTTGGCTATTTCCATTGCTTTGCTTTTAACAATATCTATAGGAGTATCGACAATTCTAATACCAAACACTAGTGCGCACTCCCCTGCATGGATTATCACTACATATGCGTATGCTACTGCAACACCTAACCCTATTGGTGTTGGTCAACAAATGCTTATCTTCGGTTGGCTTGATAACACCATAAACGGTGTTGACCTTGTCAACAATATTAGATTCCACAACTATCAGTTCACCATCACAAAACCGGATGGGACAAACCAAACACAATCGTTTCCAGTAGTCTCCGACGCAACATCATCGCAGTACTTTACTTACACACCCGACCAAACAGGAACTTATACCGTATTCTTCAGTTTTCCAGGACAAGTTTATGATTTCGGCGGACAGTACCAAGGTGACTACTACACACCAAGCAATTTCACGACAACCTTTACAGTTCAACAAGACTCAGTATCATCATTCACTGAAAATCCACTTCCAAGTGCATTCTGGACTCGACCAATAAACGGTATGAATATTCTATGGGATTCTGTTGGATCAAACTGGCTTGGCGGAGCAGCTACATCTAACTTCTGGCAACAAAACGGTGCGGCACCAAGAAGTGCACATGTTTTGTGGACCAAACCTCTTGAATTCGGCGGCTTAACAGGCGGAATCGTTACTCAGGCTGGCAACACTGCTCAAGACAATGATACTGCAGCAACTTACTACTCTGGATTTTCATACAACACTCGATTCAATAACCCAATGATACTTAATGGAATTCTCTACTACCAATCTCCGGTGAGCGAGGCTGGATCAGGCGGAGGATTAAACGCTGTCGACTTAACAACAGGTCAAACACTTTGGACAAGCAGCACACTTAACCCAGCAAAAGCACAGCTGGTCGATTTCCAATCACCCAATCAGCATGGCATAGTGGGTGGTATACTTTGGCAGACTTCAGGTTCAACATGGATGGCATATAACGCTGTCGACGGAAAATTCCTATTCAACCTGACGAACGTTCCCTCAGGCACTGAAGTTTATCTTAACAACGGCGAAATCGATCGATACGTTTTCAGCTACAGCACAAGCTTGAAAAAAGGGTGGTTAGCTCTTTGGAATTCAACTCTCGTAATTACAAGCAATGCTGGGCACTCTGGCTCTGTCGTCGCGGGACAATATGCTTGGCCAACCGACACAGGATTTGCTATCAACGCTAACTTAGGTGTCTTCGTAAACGAAAGTACACCAGCTTCTTATTCATGGAACGTTACTATCACAGCAGACTTGACTGGCACAGCAAACCCAAGTATCGTCGGTGTTATCCCTGGTAATGTAATACTTGGAAGCAGCAGCAGCGTCGGCTTATCCTCGGCACCTAGACCAAATGATAACCCCTGGACAATGTGGACTTTAAGTGATAAAGTAGGCAGCCAAGGAACACTCAATTGGCTACAAAGATATGCGGCTCCATCAAACAACCAGACCCAAATGTTGGCAACTCAACCAATCGACCCAGTGACAAACGAATGGACAATGACGTATTTTGAGACAGGTCAACGTCTTGCCTACAGTCTTGCTACTGGAAACCTCGTTTGGGGTCCAAGTGAACGCGCTCAAACCGGATTCCAATACTACAGCTCAAGAGAAGGCTTACCAGCTTATGGAAACCTCTATGTTAGCGGCTACGGCGGAGTAATCTACTGCTATTCAATGGCAAACGGAACTTTACTGTGGACTTACGGCAACGGCGTAGGCACAAACAGCACAAGCACAGGAGACAACACAGCTTGGGGCAATTACCCAACTCACATCGCAGGCTTTGCTGACGGAATAGTATACGCAATGTCAGGAGAACACTCACCCAACACACCTATGTACAGAGGATACATGGCACGTGCTATAGATGCCTTCACTGGAAAAGAGATCTGGGCGCTTCCAGACTGGTCCGCTTCAGGACTCGGCACGTCTATGGCGCCAATCGCTATCGCTGACGGATACATGACATTCGCCAACGCATACGACGGACAAATATACACTGTAGGCAAAGGACCAAGCCAAACTAACGTTAACGTGCAAACCAATGCTATTCCACAAGGCAACAGCGTACTGATACAAGGCTCAGTGATGGACATTTCAGCTGGGACAACTCAGAAACAGCAAGCAGCTGACTTTCCAAACGGTGTTCCAGCAGTCTCTGACACAAGCCAGACTGGTTGGATGCAATACGTGTATCAACAAGGACCCTACCCAAGCAACGCAACAGGAGTAACTGTCACTCTATCAACAATCGACCCCAACGGCAATTCTTATGTCATAGGTACCACTTCAACAGATGCAAACGGCGTTTTCGCAACAGCATACAAACCAGAAGTCCCAGGAACATACAAGGTATTCGCAACATTTGCTGGCTCAGATTCATACTGGCAATCGTCATCTGAAACCGCATTCAACGTAATGCAAGCACCTAACGTCACCCCTGCACCAACAACTGCAGCGCCACAATCAATGGCTGATCTATATTTCCTACCGTTATCCGCTATTATGATTGTTCTCATAATAGTTCTCATAGCCATAGTAGCCTGGTCCGTAACAAGAAAACACCCATAAACCCATAGGGAAAAAAACAACTCCCTTTTCTTTTTTTTATTTTATACTAGTGTTGTTTCTATTCGTTTCTAACATAAGTTCGTACTTTAGACTGAGCCTAAACGATTTGCCCTTTTGCTTATATACGATTTAGTTTTATTGCATAATCATGACTGCCCCCAAGCAAACCTTCCCAGCTAAGAATCCAGACGTTATTGTAGTTGGGGGTGGACCAGTCGGCTCCTACACTGCCCTGAACCTGGCAAAAAAAGGTGTCAAGGTCACAGTTTTTGAGGAACATCCGGAAATTGGGGTGCCGTCACATTGCGCTGGACACATCGGTATTCGAAGTTTAAAAACAATGGGTCTGTATCCTCTTCCGGAGGGTATTTTGGAGAACAAGTTTAGCGCCGCCAACTTTTATTCACCCTACGGCACCAAGTTTTCGCTTCACCTTTCTTGTCCAGTTACCGTTGCTCTGAATAGGGCACGCTTTGATCAGTACTTGGCGGGGCAGGCAGAGGTTGCTGGAGCAACTTTTGCTGTAAGTTCCTATGTCAAATCGCTGGCGATGGCTGATGGTTATGTTAAAGGAATTAATGTCACCCAAGGCAAGGGCTCTACAATGCAGATTAACTCCAAAATTGTGGTGGACGCCGAAGGCGTCTCATCGAGGCTTCTGCGGCAAACGGGCTTAACTCCACTCAAACCAAGCGGAATAGTGTACGCTGTTGAAGTAGAATTGGAAAATGTTCAGAATGTTGACCTTAATACGGTTGAAGTTTATTTTGGAAAGGCTTACGCACCAGGATTTTATAGTTGGCTTATTCCAAAGCCTGATGGTTCAGCAAAAGTGGGGTTAGCAACAAACAAGGGTGATCCACGAGAATACCTAAAAAGGCTAATGAAAAAGCACCCAATTGCAGCAAAACAACTTGCAAAAGCCAAAATAACGCAGGTTGGCTACCACGCCATCACTTTGGCCGGTCCAATCCCCCAGGCATATACCAACGGTTTTCTAGCTGTTGGCGATTGTGCTTCCCAAGTCAAGCCTACCACTGGCGGCGGCGTTATCTTCGGGTTAACTGCTGCAAAGGAAGCTGCAGAAATAGCGGGCAAAGCCATAGGGCAAGACGATGTTTCTTCTAGAGTCTTACAAGAGTATCAGAAGCGTTGCAATGATTTGTTGCGTTTCGACTTTAATGTAATGTTAAGGCTTAGGAGATTTCTTAATTCTCTTTCAGACGAAAAGTTTGATGAGATGCTTCGCGTCTGTGGCAAACTGGGTGTCGATAAGGCATTGCGTGACGTGGATGAAATAGATTTTCAGGGCAAAATGTTACTAACAGCTGTTCAGAAGCCAGCGATGGCAGCTGCGCTCCTCTACTTTGGGCTGCTTTACTTGTCTGCAAACCCTTAAAATCTCCAGTGCTAACATACAGTCGGGAACCATAATGAGCCAGTTCGAATACAAACAAGTCCTCGTCTTCCGCACCGACCTGCAAATGGGTAAAGGCAAAATCGCAGCACAAGCAGGGCATGCAGCCATCTCAGCGGCCCAAGACGCATACGTGCACCATAAAAAATGGTGGGACGCATGGTTGTATGAGGGACAAAAGAAAGTCGCGGTTAAGGTCGAGACAGAAAAAGAGTTATGTGATTTGGAGAAGGCTGCGGAGGATTTAGGGTTGCCTCATGCATTGATTGTTGACCGTGGTTTAACTCAGATTCCTGAGGGCTCTATTACTTGCCTAGGTATTGGTCCAGCGCCATCAGCAATGATTGACCGATTAACGGGCCAACTCAAACTGCTATAGGCGATTTCTTGTCTGTTCCTGCTCTCGACAAGATTCTTGGTATGGAAGTTTACGCCACCACAACTGAAGGTGTCGGCGGTAAAATCAAACAGTCAGTTGATGATTTTGTAGTCGAAGAGATTCTTGTTGATGGCTCTAAAGCTTCTGTGAATGGTTCAACTCCAAGTCGAGTTTTGGGTTCCACACTTCAGAGGCAGCGTTTCTTGCTTTGTATTTTGGTTAAGCGAAACTGGGACACTTTTATCGCTGTTAAAAACGTAGCAAAGTCCTTGGGGATCGATCAGGCAAGAGTCCAGTTTGCAGGAATAAAAGACGCTAAGGCAGTAACTGCCCAGCATATCAGCATCGCAAACGTCTCCTTAGATAACGCCCAGAAAGTCGATGTAAAAGACGTCGAAGTGCGTCCAATCGGTTACATCCGAGAGCAAATGTCGTTGTTCTACCTGTTAGGTAACAACTTTACAATCACTATCAAAAACCTAAACCAATTAGAAGCAGCTGTAGCAGAGCAAATAAACCAGACAATGCAAGAACTCAACGTTTTAGGCGGAGCTCCAAACTTTTTTGGGCACCAACGCTTTGGAACCACTCGTCCAATTACACATCTGGTAGGAAAAGCTCTTGTTCAGGGCGATTTTGAAGAAGCAGCAATGCTTTTTCTGGCAAAACCCAGCATTCATGAGCACCCTGCTTCAATGCAAGCCCGTCAAGAACTGGAAAACACTAAGAACTTCGAAACAGCCAAAGAGAGTTTTCCTAAACAACTCCGATTCGAACGACAGATGCTCAACTATCTATCCGAAAATCCAGATGATTTTACTGGAGCTTTCCAATGTTTACCTCTTAAATTGCAGGCGATTTTTGTGCAAGCCCACCAATCATACTTGTTTAACCGGTTCTTAAGCGAACGCGTCAAGCAGGATTTACCTTTGAATGAAGCGGTTTTGGGCGATTTTGTAGTTGGTGTGGAACGTTCTGGGTTGCCCTTGACAACCGTTGCCAAAGTTGCGTCTGCTGAGAACTTGGCTGAAACTAACGCTCAAATCAAGGCTGGACGTCTGCGTGTTGCCCTCCCGATTTTTGGGGTCAAACAGAAGCTTTCTCAAGGTATCATGGGTGAGATTGAAAATCAGGTTCTTGTGCAAGAAGGAATCAAAGCTGAAGAATTGCATGCAAATGTCCTTTCAAGAACGGGTGGAAGAGGAGGCTTACGTGCTACAGTTACTCCCATCCGTGATTTTAACTTGCTGAGTGTTTCTGCAAATCAAGATGGCACATCAGAGACGAAAATGAGTTTTATGCTGCTAAGAGGCTCATATGCCACGGTGGTTTTAAGGGAAATAATCAAGCCCTCAGACCCTATATCTTCAGGCTTTTAAGCCCTTAATAAAAAAGCAGATAAGGAAGAGAATAATCTTTATTTTATTGGAGCTTATTTTTGTGGAACCTGAACCTCAGCGTCAATGTGTTATTCCCATTCATAAACCAACTCTTAGAGAGCTAGCGTTCTTTTTCTCCTCTGGAATCCTCGTGAGCATTCCATTTGCTTTGTTCTTTTCTCAATTCTACAACCTATTTCCAGCGGTTTTGGCTGTCGTTGTCTTCGCGCCCTTTATCGAGGAATTGGCAAAGGTTTTCCCTTTATTCTACAGACATGGGGAAACAGAGAGATCATATGTAAAATTGGGCGTTTTGATTGGATTGGGTTTTGGTATTTCAGAGTTTGTTTTATACGTTTTCTTTTTAGGTGTTTCACCAGTTGCCAGATTTTCGGGGATCATCTTTCACTCTTCGAGCGCGGCTATTACTGCTTATGGGATTGCTAAAAAGAATCCCTTGCCTTACTACCTACTTTCCGTGGGTCTTCATATCGCAAACAATTTTTTGGCTCTTACAGGCGACATATTTCTTGGGGTATTTGGGGCGCTGTTTGTCTTGATTTCAGTTTACTTGTTGGCTTGGCGGTACTACCATAAGGCTTCAAATTATAAAATGGTTGTTTAACAAACCCTGTCTGTTCTGGTAAGGTCTCTTAGCCTGTTAACTCCGTCTATTTCCAAGATAAAGTCAGCAACACTCTTGGGTACAAGATCAGCCCAGCTATTGTCTTTAACCATTTTTTCGCGGACAAAAGTTGAACTGTAAACTTCTCTTTCAAACAGAGGAATAGTCTTGACTTCGTAACCGCCTTCCATAAAGAGTCTCTTGGTTAAGGGCTCGTTGGAGAAAAGAACGCTGAATTTTGGCGTGTAGCCTTCAACTGCGCTTACCCAAAGCATGTGTAGGTGAACATCTGGCACTGGCACAATCCAGAGTTTCGTGTAATTCACTTTAGCCTCCTGAAGTGCCCGGCGAACCATAACCAGACGTTCGCCTGCCGTAAACGGGTTATTGGAGTTGTGGCTATATTGCGCGCTGCCGATTACAATGACTAATTCATCAACCTCTTTTAGGGCATATTTGATGGCGTCTAAATGTCCCAAATGAAAAGGCTGAAATCTTCCAACATATAAGCCCCGATTTACCATGATGTGCACTTGCATTGAGTTGGGCTCGCCTGCATTTATGATTTGTGCACAGAGTTTTAGGAGAAGTTTTGGAGAACCCGTTCAACTGGAAAAACCGTAAGCCGCCCGCCCTGGACCTCAATTTCTCTTGAAACAGAAAATCCTTGTTTCTCCCTTTTCAAAAACTCAATCTTTTCTTTCAAACCAAAACCATACCCGCCCAACGAGAAATTCGTCCGGACAACTCTATGGCAAGGGACTATTGGAGCAAAAGGGTTAGAAGCCATGATGTTACCAACAGCTCTTGGACCTCCGCCGACTGCTTTAGCGATTGCACCGTAGGAAGTTACGTAGCCAAGTGGGATAGTTAAGGTTGTTTTTAATACTTTTTTGGTGTAGATTGGCAAATGATTTGTTGCCAAAGACAAGTTTGGAGTGTCCTTTTTTCCATCGTAAATACTCTTCAAACATGTAAGTACATTTTTGGCAAATGTTGTGGGTTCATGGAATACCTGAAAAGAAGAATTAAGGGCTATGTTGCCTAAAACATTTTTTATGGTCGTGGGCTGGTCTGCTCCAAACGATGATGCAACGATTTGTTGTTGATTTAAGGCGAGTGAAAACCATGAGTCATCGAAGTTTTGCGAATAGACTTCAATCATTTCTACTGATCCTTCATTACGACTTATTGAGGTGTGTGTTAAAAGTTTCTGGTGTAAAAGTTATTTTGGTTGGAGCAATCCAAGCAGGTAGCAGTCAACTTTACGTTCTCTAAGTTAGGGTTAGTTGCTAAAAAACTCTTGGCACTCACAGCTACATAACCGATGGGTTTGCCACATCTTTGACACCTTAACGGTTTAGACTCACTCATTCAAGCATCTCCGCCAAGTCTATAACGGTTATAAGTAACCTTAATAATTTGTCTTGTGTATATCAAGAAAAGGCGAAAATTATGGAAGGTTATGGACCACAATTACCTGGATTACCCAATATTCCGCAAATCCAGCTGATGCCACAAGACCAGCAGCAAGCTCAAGGCAACCAAGCCCAGCAAGGAGGAGGATGGATGCCAGGCGCCACTACAGTGGGCGCTATTTTCAAAGATGGAGTAATTTTAGCTTCAGAAAAAAGAGTCACATATGGAAACTTCATCATGAGTAAAGGCGGCAAAAAAGTCTTTAAAGTAACAGACCAAATCGGCGTAGCATGTGCAGGATTGGTTGGAGACATGCAGATTCTTGCCAAAGAAATGCAGGCGCAAGCGAATCTTTTCAGCATGGATGTCGGAAGGAAAATAAGTGTTCGTTCAGCATCAAAACTCTTAGCTAATGTGCTATTCAACCGTCGATACTCACCATTATTTACTCAGACAATTGTTGGCGGTTTAGATGATGAAGGGGCATCACTCTATGTGCTTGACGTCTTGGGTTCACTTATTCCTGACAAGTACGCGGTTGTGGGTTCTGGCACAGAAATCGCCATGGGTGTTTTGGAAGAAGGCTACAAAGAAACCATGAGCCTGAAAGAAGCAAAGGAACTCGTCACTCGCTCGATAAAGTCTGCAGTAAGCAGAGATTCCATGAGTGGCGACGGCATTGACTTCCTTTTCATAACTAAGGAAGGCGTCTCCGAAGAATCCATAAAGTTTTAACCTCTCCTTCTTTTTAATATTTTTAGTCAATTGAAATATCTTTTAGCAGTGCATAGGAGGAATGTTATGTCGTTTGAATTAACCCAACAAGAAGGAAAATTCCTAATCCAACTTGCAAGAAACACCGTAAAACAGTATCTAGAGACAGGTAAAGCCCAAAAACCACCAAAAGACACCCCAAAAAAACTTTTCGCGCACTGTGGCGTTTTTGTAACCATAAACAACCTCAGACACGGCGAGAAGGAACTCCGCGGATGTATCGGCTATCCATATCCCACGAGCCCCCTTGTAGAAGCAGTAATTGACAACGCCATCAACGCAGCAACTGAAGACCCAAGGTTTGAACCCGTATCTTCAGACGAGTTGGAAAAAGTTGTTTTTGAAGTAAGTGTGCTCACGCCCCCCGAACTTATAGAAGTGGCTAATCCCCAAGAATATGTAAGCAAAATCAAAATCGGCGAAGACGGCTTAATCGTTGAGCGAGGTCCCTACAAGGGATTGCTTTTGCCACAGGTGCCAGTCGAATGGGGTTGGTGTGAGGAGGAGTTTCTGTGTCAATGCTGCACGAAAGCAGGAGTCCCCCCAGACAGTTGGCTAACTAGAGACGCCAAAATCTACAAATTCAAAGCTATCGTCTTTGACGAAGTAACACCAAACGGTGAAATCAAACGCCTAAACCTAACAAAACAACCACCTTAATCTAAAAGGTTTTCAATTATAGAAACCGACCGGTTCAAACCATTAAACCTATTAGAAAACTGGTTTAACGCCTTCACGTTTCTGTTGTAGTCTTCTTTTTGTTTTTCCATTTTTTCGATTGCGCTTTCAAGTTGCTTTTGGTTTTTTACAGTTATTGAGCAGTTTAATTCTTGAAGTTTAACGGCGTTGCCCAATTGTTCGGGTTGTGTGGGAATACAGATGCTTGGCTTAGCATACTTGATGGTTTCAAAGCATGTCGCGTGGCCACCGCTGAAAATCACAAACTTCGCGTTTCTCATGGCTTGTTCGCGTTCTTCAGTTGATAGCCAAGTGTGAATTTCGCAGTTGTCAATTTTTACTGAAGACTTCCTGCCCGGTGTGCCCAAGCTTATGATGCATTTTGTTTTTAGTTTTTCAAGTACAGGCAAAAGAGTCTTCGTTAGCTTGGCCCTTGTTCCTACAGGACCGCTTATTGGAGCGAAAATATGCTCTTGCTCACCTGCAACTGGCACTGTATCCATAAAACTGCCAACATACTCAACTTTTTGGTTTAGATTCATATCATCCAGATTGCCTATGTTGTATTCCGATATCGTGTAGGGTGATGGGTTGTCTGGAATTATTATTTTTGAGCACTGCTTAACGTACCTCTCGACTATCCGTTCTCCTGGACTTAGAAGAGATGAGAAGCCGTAGCTTGGCCTGATCATGTTCGCAATATAAACTGATGGGATTTTCCATCTTTGAGCTAGTCGGAGAGCGTTTATGTCGCCGTCGGCGATAAGCAGGTCTGGGGCAATATCGTGCAGGTTTTCTCTTAAGTCGTAGTAGCGATTGATGGTTTCCATTGCATTGGATCTTTTCATTTCCAACCTGTTTAGTTCCATGTTGAAGAGTGGAAGGGGAAATAACAAGTTGATTAGCGAGGCGGAGGTGATTATGCCGTGGGCATTTTCGTACCATGAAATTGGTGTGCATTTGTAGACGTGGTTGAATTCTTTTTGGAGCAATTCATAAGCTTTTCCGCCTGAAAAAAAGAATAATTCGTGGCCATTTTTCTTCAGCCGTTTCCCTAACGGAATGATTCGCGAAACATGTCCCAATCCGAGTTCAGAGCAGCTGAGCAGTAATCGCATACGGCATACTGGTAATTGCATGTATATATTTGAACTATCGCTTGCTTCGACCGAGGAAAGGCAAGCATTTTAAGCTCTAAACTGCAACACTACAAGTATGTTTATTCCAAAGCGAATCTTGGAGGAGAAGCTCAAACAAATCCTCTCCGACGACATAGGATTGGGTGATGTAACAGCATCAGCAGTTGTTCCTGCGAATTTGATAGTCAATGCAGAGGTTATTGCAAAAGAAGCTGGAATAATCGCGGGAATCGAAGAAGCCACATTACTTGCTGAATGCTTGGGCTTGACCGTCAAAGTTATGGTTTCTGATGGAGAGCGAATAACGAATAAACAAGTTTTGATGCATGTGTCAGGAGATGCTCAGACTATCCTTACAATCGAACGGACCTTGCTTAATCTTCTTTCGCGGATGAGCGGTATCGCGACAAAAACACGCTCCTTGATTGAGAAACTTGAAAAAGAAAACGTGAAAACCAAGATTGCGGCAACACGAAAATCCGCACCCGGTCTACTATACTTCGACAAAAAAGCTGTGACCATTGGGGGTGGGGATCCGCATAGGTTGCATTTGGATGACATGATTATGATTAAAGACAATCACCTATCCATAGTGGGTAGCATTGAGAAAACTGTAAAGAGGGCGAAAGCGCATGCTTCTTTTGCCAAGAAAATCGAAGTTGAAGTAACCAGCACCAAGGATGCAGTGATAGCTGCAAAGTCAGGTGCTGATATAGTTATGCTGGATAATTTTTCTCCTGAACAAGCCAAAGGTGCAGTCCAGACATTGAGGAGAGAAGGGTTTAGCAAGGTGTTGCTTGAGGCAAGCGGTCGGAATTACCAGCGAGAATCTTCTGGAATATGCAGCAGCTCAGGTGGACATCATAAGTCTGGGTGAACTAACTCACACTGTTAAAGCGCTTGATATAAGTTTGGAAATAGTAAAAAAGGAGTAATTCAGCCATCAGCCGATGGCTGAAATTAACCACGTTTCCACAACAGCGCCAACGATGAGCAGGATTGCAACAATTCCAATTAAAATCGCTGCGTTTTTAAGTTCTCCCCACTTTCGTTGTCTTAGTCGTCGAAACAGCCATATGCTTTCTGCAATGCCGATTGAATAGGAAATATATTCTAGTAGGAAAACTAAGCCGAAAACCAGCAAGGCAATAACTGCTGTTGTGGGTGTAATGTCAATAGGAGGCGTTGAAGCTACGGTTGTGCTTTGAACTTGAATCGCTGCTGAAAAAGCAAGACCAGTGTTAAACATTATAAACAAACCTAAGACAGCGCCCGCGAGAGGAATAAACATTGCAAGACAAATGCCAAAATTATTCAGAAAAATCGAAGGAATCAAAGTACCGTTTTCTAAACCCTGGGTTCTTGTTTGGTTTATACTGTCATTTATTTCTTTAGCAAATTGAGGACTTAGTGGCACTAATGAACCAATTAAAGTCAAAGATACAGCAATCACAAACATGAAAATAATTGAGTAAATCCTCTTACGTCTTGGCGAAGCGTTTTTCCAAAATGAAGGATAATCCATTTCACGTTTACCTCTATTTCTCCGGTTTTATCTTTAAGGCTCGGAATCCTCTTGCAGTAGGGTTTAACATTTCTGATAATTTAACCTTTGTTGAAACACTCAGAGTATTCACGATAAAACCTCACACGTCATGTTCGTTTGACAAGAGCGAGGGTGGTTCAACTATTACCGACACTGAAGCAACATGATAAATAGCATTGAACTGCTTATCTAATATTGCTGAAGCAGATTCTTCCGAGATAATTTTCAAATTATTCATCTATCTAAACGGAATGTTTGAGTGGGAAAATTAGTTATCCTCTTCACATTTACGCGAAGTTTTTAACCCCAAAGCTAAAAGGTACATTTCGCTGCTTTGCTGTCGGCTTGCCTGAGGCTTCACTAACTTTACTTCTTCAAAAAGCGTCTTCATGTTTAGCGTGAAATCGTTGAGCAGGTCGCCTTCGAAGACTTTGACAAAAAAGCTTCCGTTAGGACGAAGAACGCATTGCGCGATTTCTAAGGCTTGAGTTGCTAGGTCAATTTGTCTTGCGTGGTCAACTTCCCATACACCAGTAATGTTTGGGGCAGCATCACAGAGAACCACGTCAGCTTTGCGCGGAATAAATGAGAGAATTTGATCGACTACCCCCGGTTCGGTGAAGTCAGCAATTATTGTGCGTATGTATTCTTGTGTGAAAGGTTCAATGGGTTTCAAGTCAATGCCGAGCACATAGCCATGTTTGCCCGTCATTTTTCTTGCAGCTTGAATCCAGCCGCCGGGTGCCGCACCTAAATCGACAACCACGTCGCGTAGTTTGATGAAGCCATATTTTTCGTTAGCTTGAACCAGTTTGTATATGGATCGGCTGCGATAGTTTTCTTCTTTGGCTTTTTTATAATAATACTCGTTTTTTCTTTCATTTATCCAAGCTTTCGGCAACGGAATCATCCTCTTGTATGCTTGGATCTGGCGAAGGCGCACTTGGACTTTCAGGACCAGTGCCAGCGGGCATTGGTGGTTTTCCTAAGTTTAGTATCCAGTCGGTTAGTTTGGGGCAACTCTTCGGTGAAAGGGCCGTTGTTGGGTCGCATCTTGCGTTGTCTGGGCAAAGTAAACATGGGCAGTCCACGATGGTTTCTATGGATGCAGGTAACCTTTTAGGGTAGAGCCTGTATGTCCATCGGCCTTCTTGGAGTTCTTTTTCTCTCCTAATAAGCCCTTTCTCTTCCAGTTTAATGGATACGCGGCTGCCTTCGCGGCTGCTTGCGCCCAGTTCACGCCATAAATCTGATTGAAGCACACCCTGATAGCCTGTACCGACAACATAGTGGAGTGCTTTCTGTTCAAGGTCATTACGCTTAGGCATTTAGATCAGTTCCAAATAATACAGTAATATAAGCGTTGGATTCACATAAAAATATGTATCCCCACTTAAACGTGGAATGCCAATGAAAAAAACAGCAAAAGACAATTCGGGCAATTACTGCCTTGGTATTGAATCCTCAGCCGACGATTTTGGCGTTGGAATAGCCACGTTTAACGGCGAAATCTTGGCTAACAAATCTGATAGTTATATCCCGATTGAAGGCGGGATCCATCCACGAGAAGCCGCGCGACACCACGCGAAAGTAGCAGACAAAGTCTTAATTGAGGCACTCGTAAAGGCTGAGGTGAAACCGCATCGAATTATCAGTTATTGCTTTCTCTCAAGGGTCCAGGCTTAGGACCCTCCCTGCGTACGGGAGCAACTGTTGCCCGAGCCTTAGCCTCATACCTTGGGATTCCACTAGTAGGGGTCAACCACTCCGTTGCCCACATCGAAATCGGCAAACTCAAAACTGGTGCCAAAGACCCTGTAACGCTCTACGTTTCAGGCGGCAACACTATGGTCACAGCTTTTGAATCGGGACGCTACCGAGTGTTCGGTGAAACACTTGACATTGCTCTTGGCAACTGCCTTGATGTCTTCGCTAGAGAAGCGGGGCTAAAGCACCGTAAGGGTTTGCCGTTGGGCGCAGCCATTGAGCAGTTGGCGTTTAAAGGTGAAAAACTCATAACGTTGCCGTATGTGGTGAAGGGGATGGATTTGTCACTTAGCGGATTGTTGACATCGGCTACAGTTGCGTTGCAGAAAGGCGGTTGTCGAATAGAAGATTTGTGCTACAGCCTACAAGAACATGCCTTCTCCATGGTTACCGAAGTTACGGAGCGGGCATTGGCACATACCGAGAAGAAGGAGGTTTTGCTGACTGGCGGTGTAGCGGCAAATAAACGGTTGCAATCAATGCTCGCGATAATCGCCCAGGAACATAATGCTCAGTTTAATGTGGTTCCGCTGGAGTTTGCTACTGATAATGGGGCTATGATTGCTTGGACAGGCGTTTTGGCTTTTAGGCATGGGTTGGTTACACCACTTGATGCGAGCTCTGTGAAGTTGCGTTGGCGAGTGGATAAGGTGGATGTGCCATGGATACAATAGACAAAATAGATGAAGCAAAACTGATAAAGAAAGGTGCCGAAGCAAGCTTGTTCCTCACCGATTGGCATGGACGCAAAGCATTAATCAAATTCCGCGTTCCTAAAATGTACCGTCCACCCGCTTTGGATGAGCAGATTCGAAGCTACCGCACGGTTCATGAGCCGCAACTTATGCACGAAGCCAAAGTTGCTGGTGTGCCTACGCCGCTGATTTACATGGTAAATGTTTCTGATGCCTCCATTATAATGGAGTATGTCGAAGGGCGGCAGGTAAAACAAATTTTAAACAAAGCTTCAGGAGCCGATCGCCATGATTTATGCGTTAAAATCGGCAAATCCGTAGGAAAACTTCACACCCGCGGATTAATTCACGGCGACTTAACCACATCGAACATGATTCTGACCCCCGAAGGTAAACTTGTATTTGTGGACTTTGGTTTGGGCGAAAAAAACGAGGAGTTGGAGGGGCGAGGAGTTGATTTGCATTTAATGAAGCGGGCGCTACAGAGCACCCATTACATGTTCTGGGAAGAATGCTTCAGGGATGTGCAATGCGGCTATTCATCCATCGTTGGCGCCGAAGTTGCGGAAAAGGTTTATGAGAAAATCAAGGAGATAGAAAAACGTGGCCGTTATGTCGAAGAACGTAAACAATGAGATATGCCAAATTCCCAAGCACAAGGCTGTTTTCTTTGCCACAGGAAACATCAACAAGTTCAATGAGGCACGTAGCATACTTAGCCAACACGGCATAGCGGTGGGCATGCTTAAGCTGAAAGGCGACGAAATCCAAAGTGAGAGTCTAAAAGAAATCGCCCAAAAAAGCGCCTTAAACGCTTACAGACTTTGTGGATTGCCCATTTTTGTTGAAGACGCTGGTTTATTTATAGAATCTTTAGGCGGTTTTCCGGGGCCATACGCTGCTTACGTCTATCGCACTATCCATAACGGAGGCATCTTGAAGCTCATGGAAGACACCAAGGGAAGACATGCTAAATTCCAGTCATTTATAGCCTATTGCGACAGTCAAAATCCCTGCAAACCCTTATGTTTTGATGGTGAATCCAAAGGAATCATAACATTGACTGAACGAATAGAACAAGGCAAGTCCGGCTTTGGTTTTGACCCCATCTTCCAGCCAGATGGAAGCGCCAAAACTTTTGCGGAAATGACTATTGAGGAAAAGAACAGGTACTCACATCGGGCGGCCGCTATTTGCAGGTTTGCCGAATGGTACAAGAGCCATTAAAAACAAACTGGTCCCAAAACAAAGTGTTATATTGCAATTGCTGCATAAGCAGAATTAGTGAAGGCGCGATAACATGGTCTACAGCGCGATTAGACAAAGGTCTTTGCATGAAGGCTTAATAACTGCTATATCCATAGGTGGATTTTTCATAATTTTAGGTGCTGTATTTGCGTTCACCCCTGGTATAGCTGAGAAAACCAACACGTTTTTCTCAGACCTGACCACTGTGACTTTTCCATTTGGCAGTCCAGGTTCAACTATGAGCCTGCTCGCACCGGCACATCCAGCAGAACACCAGAGTTTCTACGCGGCTGTCATGAATTTTCTAATAGGCGTCGGGGTCCTGCAAATCTTAATCTTGGCTCTCAGACTGGCGATGCATTCACGTATTAGGCGGGTTGCTCAAAGCATTGGTGATTTGATATTTTGGCTTGGCGCTGCAGTCGTAGCCAACGTTTTCCTATTAACGGGAACACATAACGGATGGTTCCAGTTCTGGTCATCATTAATCGTGCTCATCGGCTTATCGTTGATTGCAAGGTTTTTCGTTTATTTCGTAAGCAGGTCTATAAGGAAACACGAACAAAATGACGCATTCTAAAAAAACACTTAAAAAATAACGAGAGTTACAACCAGAAAAAACCTGTCTTTCCTCGCTATCTAGACATTATTGGAGTTTTCTAAGTAGAAAAGATAGTGTTTTCTGATCCTTCTATGTATCATTGGTTTTGTTGAACTTTAATCTATGTCTCTATTTTCTATTGGATTGATTACATGTGGTTTTAGTCGTTTGCCCTGGAGATTTCTCTCTCAAACTCTTTCAAGTCATATTTAAAAGGAATATTTTCGTCTTTATATCTACAGCGTTGAAGGAAAACCTACAAACGGCATAAGCGAACTGCTTTCTTCGCAATTTACCTTAAGTAATAAGGTTTTGAACATTCTGAACATAACAAAAAGTTGTAATGTAATATCGTTTATCTTGTGTCTTTTTTACCAGAGCAAACAAACCTCCAGCGATATAGTCCAGCCAATTTTGTTCTGGATCGTCAAAATCGGCTTCTTGGGCTGTAACAGCCTTTTCTTTTGAATCAGCTCCAGCCGCTTTAAGTTTAGAGGCAATTCTTTGCTGCATTTCAGAGACAGTTTTTGAAACTTCTTCCATGTGATTATCCTCGAGCTAGCGAACCCTGTTTGGGGAGAAAGGAGTTGGGCAGGCAAAATTGTTTTAACAGGGTTCGCTGCTTGTCATAGGAATTGGTTTAATTTGTTTATTAATTCTATGAATTTTACTACGAATTTAAATTCATATTTTTGGTTAGCATTGGAACTGGTTCTCTAAAACTAATTCTCTGATAATTCACAACTATGTGCAATCGTAATGTCAACAAACACTTGGGACACGGTTTTATGAAGTTTAAGATTTTTGCATTAAAACGTATATTTTAAATTATCAAATAACATATATTATTAGAATTATTAATTAGATAATTCATCATGCCTATAAGCTCGCATCAATATAATGAAATGTATGGAGTAAAAGATAAACGTGAACTCAACGGGTGATTAAATGAATGACCGATGGGAGGGTGCAATGCTTGCGAATAAAGTTGATAAAATCGACAAACGATTAGTCACTGTGGAGGCAAAGTTAACCGAAGCGCTCATCCTTCTAAACACTATGCCCGAGAAGATTATTCAGGTTGCAATCGGCTCAACAGATGGATTCTTGCCGGATCACCTTGAAAAAACGAAAAGAGCGATTATTATGCTTGGTTATGCAACTGCGAGTGATGTGGCAAAAATTACGAAGCGCGCTCGCGCAGTTGAATCTAATTACATGTGCCAATTAGAGCGAATGGGTATCATAACTGTTGAACGCATCGGCAGAATAAAGTGGTTTAAAATTGTAACGAAGACCCTTTTAAATGCCGACGAATCTTTTAAGCAGAATCCTTCAAACAAGTCAACATTAAAGCAGAATTTTGCGAAATATAACAATTTGTCAAAAGAAAAAGTCGGTCCGACCAGAGGACCAGTAATAAGTATTCATCGGTAAAATAATTCTCAAGAATTTGGTTACGTATCATCTGCCCTTTTTCATCGCGGTGATTCTGGGTTATAAATTGAGTTGAAAAAATGACTATAACGCAAATGAGTATAATCAAAGAAGCACCCAAAATGAGTCAGCGCTTAGCTGACAGGTGTCCAGAGTGTGCAAGTAAAAAACTCATCCACGACTACGACACGGGTGAAACTATCTGCGGCGCCTGTGGACTCGTTTTATATGAGCAGATGTTGGATAAGGGACCTGAGTGGAGCGCTTTTACCCTCGAAGATAAAACCTCAAGAAGCCGTGTTGGTGCGCCAACATCCTATTCAATTCATGATAAAGGATTATCCACAACTATTAGTCAAATTGACAGAGATGCCTTCGGAAGAAAACTACCCGTTTCCACTAGGTTGCAGATGTGGCGTCTTAGGAAATGGCAAATACGCAGCAGAGTTCACTCATCCACCGACAGAGGACTCGCACAAGCCATGGCAGAGCTAGAACGTTTATCAGACAAAGTAAACATTTCATCGCTAATAAAAGAAAAAGCCGCAGTAATTTACCGCGAAGCACTCGCCAAAGCATTGATTCGTAGAGGATCCATAGTCTCCATTGCTGCAGCTGCACTTTATGCTGCTTGCCGTAAAAGTGGAACACCCATAACCATTAGTGAAATGGCCAGAGCAAGTCTAGTGGATAAGAAAGATGTTACCCGATGCTACAGAATGCTACTGCAAGAGCTCGATTTTCAAATGCCTATTCCTGACCCCTTGATATTTGTTTCAAAAATTGCAGAAAAAAATGGAATATCAGGTAAAACACAAGGGGCTGCCATAGCAATACTTAGAGAGGTTAAACAAAAACGATTTGCTGCAGGAAAAGATCCAATTGGCATGGCGGCGTCTGCACTTTACATAGCGTGTCTTCAGAATAACGAAAAAATAACACAAAAAAATATTGCAGAAGCTGCTGGGGTCACAGAAGTTACAGTCAGAAACAGATGCAAAACATTAATGGAGCAACTAAACCTCAAAACACTAAATTGAAAAGCTTTTTTGGTTCTCTTCGTTTTCTCGCTATTTTTCAGGAACCAGCCATTATTATCCTTTATATTAAGCGAGAAAATGTAAATCTAAATAACTTAGCAGCAAACTAGCGCGCTTGATTGGAAGTTGATTTTATCTGTAACTCTTTCTATCCTTGAATAGAGTAAGGAGTTTCACTATCTACCATTTTTTTCGGCAGAGTTTCTTTGAAAAAATAAGTTTCAAAGTGTAGCTCTATATATTCGCTTCTTGTCCTTCTCTGCCGTGTAGCTTCTTGATCAATTTGTTGTATTATGCGGTTTGATAGAGATACACTGACAGGGATTTTTCGTGTACCCTGGCTAATCCGAAGGTTGAATATCTCTTGCTTCTTGAGACATTCCTTTATTGCTCGGAAGAGTGTTTCCGGATCTATGGGCTTCAAGATATAGGCGCTAGCTCCGAAGTTATTGGCATCCACTGCGTTTTGCATTGTTGCATTTGCAGTTATCATTATAGTCATGGTGGGCAAATGTTTTTCACTAAGCGCCTTAAGTACTTCTATGCCTGACATATCTGGTAGTTTTATATCTAAGAGGACAACGTTAAAAACCCGTTTTTCAGCTTTTGCGAGGGCTTCTTTTCCAGTTTTTGCAGTTTCGGTATAGAACCCTTTTTCCTGAAGAATATCACTTATTGTCTCAAGCGCTTCCTCATCATCATCGACTATCAAAATTCTTACTTTTTCCGGCATTTTCAATTTATCCTAATCTGCTGACTTTCTATTTCTGTTTTTGCAGAAACTACATTTTCTACAATCTTCAACAAGTTGTCTATTTTAATTGGTTTGTACAGGCACGTGTAGACGTCGTTTCTTAAAGCTTCTTCAACAATGGTCTCTACTTCTTGACAGTAAGCTGTAATCATGATTGTTTTAATATGCGGTTTGATTTTCCGCAATTCAAGATAGGTTTCGAGACCGTTCATGACTGGCATTTTAGTATTAACGAACACTAAATCAACGTCTTCTTTTTTGATTTTTCTCTTTGCTTCTTCCCCGTTTCTAGCTTGGATTAGTCGGTGGCCCTTATTTTTGAGAATGTCAGCTAATGTTTCACCTGTCGAAAGGTCGTCATCAACAATCAAAAGCAAAGCGCCTTTCTTTGGTGTCTTTTCAACAAGTTCGATTATTCTTTCGATTTCAACGGGTTTATACCAGATCCCATAAACTCCTTCCTTGAGAGATTCTGCTATAAGATCTTGTACCGAGTATGCAGTCATCATCATCACTGTGGTTTGGGGTCGAATTGCTTTAATTTTTTTGAAGCACTCAATTCCATTCATTTTTGGCATTTTTATGTCCAATCAGAACAATATCAAATCTTTTGATCTTGATTTTTTTGAGGGCTTGAAATCCATCGTGAGCGACTTCGACTTGAATCCCTAAGGCTGATAGAATGTCTGACAAGGTTTCTGTCATATCTACGTCGTCGTCAACGACCAACATATCGACTTTATCCTTCGATCTGGACACCCTCTTTGGAAATCGTTAAAACATTGAAAATTGGTTGCTCAATTATTCTCTTATCTGCCTTAATAGGTAACTCAACAATGAATTCTGATCCTTCACCAACTTTACTTTTAACAGTAATGGTTCCTTTGTGACCTTCTACTAATTGCTTGCAAATTACTAGGCCCAAGCCGATTCCCTTAGCCTTAGTTGTGAAAAGAGGTGTGAAGAGCTTGTCTATATCCTTCTTTGGGATACCTACTCCTGTATCTTTTACAATTAATTTCACGTTATTCTCATGCTTTGTTGTTTGAATTGCAAGTTTTCCGCCTTCAGTCATAGCTTGAATTGCGTTCACAATCAGGTTTTGGATTACTCTTTGGATTTGCTCTCTGTCAAACATCGATTTAGGAATTTTAGCTAACTTAGTGTTTAATGTTATATTCTCAGGTACCGTGATGTTGGAGAGGGCATTTCTTACTGTTTTATTCAAGTCAGTTAACTCAAGAGTAGGTACTTTCGTCCTTGTTATATCAAGCAGATCATTTATGATATTGTTCGCAGAGGTGACTTTTTTGTCTAAAATTTTCAGGTGCTTAAATATTTTCTTATCAGCGTCATCTTTGAGAATCATATTGAGGTAGTAAACAGAGTTCTTAATTACCCCTAATGGATTTCTAAGTTCGTGCCCAACAGCAGAAGCCAACTGACCTATAACGTTGAATTTTTCTGATTTGATTAAATCTTCTTGTAAATGCTTGAGTTCTGTTATGTCGTGAACAATGGCGAAAACGCCGATGCTTTCTCCGTTTTCGTTGAAGTAAACTGAAGCGTTGTATAAAATAGGTATCTCGATTTCCTTATTATTTTTTATTGTCAGCTCATAGTTACGAATAGAACCATTTTGGAGGGCTATTTTATAGCCTAAACGTGCCTTATCTGGCTGGGTGAAATAGTCAGCGAAATCAGTGCCTACAAGTTCGACGTACAACCGCCCGGTTATTTTTTCTGTTGCACGATTCACGTCAGTTATTTTGCCATCCTGCCCTATGATCACAAGAGGGTCAAGGTTAGCCTCAATTAGACCGCGATTGTACTTTACTCCCTTACGGAGTTCCTCTTCCATTCGTTTGCGTTCTGTGATGTCTTCAAATATCGTTACAAAATAGCCTTTTTCAACGCTGAAAGCAGAAATGTTGTACCATTTCTTCAACGGATCCATTTGATATTCAAATTGAAGCGACTCTTGGGCAAAAGATACACGTCCGAAAGTATCTATCACTTTATGGAGATTGCTTCCATTTGTCAGCCATAAGTCAGTAACCTCTTTGCCTAAGTAGCTCTTTCGGTTGAGTCCGGTTATTCTTTCAAAGGCATCATTTGCTTCAAGACAAACGTAATGAAGGGGTTTTCCGTTCTTATCTGTTATAACTTTGTAGTATGCTACGGCTGTCAACATTTTGGAGAACAGAGTGGCGAATCGTGAGTGGGATTGGCCAAACGCTTCTGCCCATTTCCCTGTTAACTTAAAAACGTTTTCATCCGCACTTTCTTTATTGAAAGTCTTGTCGACGACAGATTTATTTTCCTTAGAAGGCGCGGGATCAATATGTTTCAACTTTGCCAAACTCTTCATAAGTATTAGCTTAATTTGCTTATTAGTACTATGAATTCTACTATGAATTTAGAATTCATGTTTTAGGCTAACAATGAAACTGAAACCCAAAATCAGCTGTTTATCAATAATAACTTCTTATAATCGTATTGTCAACAAAGGCTGCGAGATTATATAGGTTGTAGATTTTTTATTTTGAAATGCTTATATTTATTCATATTATCAAATAATACATATTGTTGTATTAAATTCCATGGCTTAATTCATTACGTCTATTAACTCACATCACCACTGTAATTCGTGGAGAAAAATGCGCTTACGCTAGAAAAATTAGAGCGGTGTTAATAGAAGTGCGTTTCAAAAAAAAGATGTTGAATGAGAAGATCTAAACTGGAAATTAATTTTGATATCCTCAAGATATTGATTCAGAAAGGACCAATGAAACTGACTCACATAATGTACGGGGTTAATGTGAACTGCGATATTTTAAAAAAATATTTAGAATTACTAATAATCCGAGGTTTAATCGAGACACGTTTAGTTGGAGGAGAAAAGACAGTTTACTTGATCACACCCGAAGGTTTGGCATTGTCCAAAGGGTGGAAAGAATTAGAACTGTCGTTTCCAATGATTGAAAGTGAAACCGAGGTACAGCCCATTTTCAGAAACTCAGTTTCTATTAAAGTTTAAAGTTGAACAATTGAACTAAGCTGAAACTTTTTGATGATAAGCATTCATTTGCCAATCGGTTAACTTATTTTCTAAAAGCAAATATGAGTTGAGCCAGTCATCTTATTCAAGAAATAACGGCTTCTTGAAGTTAAAAAATGTGGTTTCGTGGGTAGTCTTCGAGATATCCGTACATAGATAGGGGATTACTTTTAAATATTCGTTGGGTGTGGATAAGGTTGCAGTTTAAGGTGTAACGATGCCAAAGCAAGAAAAAGGGAAATCCCATTCGATGCGTCCTGTCAGCAGGCGTCCTCCAAGCTGGTGCAAGTACCAGCCTGAAGAAGTAGAATCATTCATAATTAAATTGGCTAAAGAAGGTCATTCACTAAGCAGCATAGGCACTATCCTACGCGACCAATATGCCATCCCACTTGTTAAACCACTCACGGGCAAGAGCATAAGCGATACGTTAAAAGCCTCAAACCTAGCTCCAACGATGCCTGAGGACCTATCCAACCTCATGAAGAAAGCCCAGAGTCTCGCGGTTCACATGGACAAAAACAAGAAAGACCTCCACAACAAACGCAACATGCAAATCATCGAAGCAAGAATCCACAAACTCAGCCGCTACTACAAGCGTGAAGGCATAATCGCCAAAAATTGGAAGTATGTTCCAAAAATCGCTTCAGTAACCTAAAAGCCTCTTTCTTAACTTTTATTTTTACTGTTTTTTGTTGCGCCAGCTTTAAATCCGATTATCGCCTTTTAGCCCGAAGAAGTGACACTGGGCATGACGACGCAGCAAAAATCCATCGAAGACTTCTTGGCTTCAGCAAACGAAGCAGCAAAAGTGATTCTGGAAACTGTCAAGAAAGACGGTTTTATTCTTGCATTTTCACATTTGGACGCTGATGGAGTTGCCGCCGCAGGCATCATAGGCAAGATGCTCTATCGACTTGATGCCCGTTTCCGCATCAGGGTCATGCAGTGGGTCGATGACAAAATCGTTGGTGAAGTCATCGCTGATAAACCACAACTCGTCATCCTTACTGACTTTGGAAGCGGCTACCTTGACCTCTTAAACGAGAAAATTCCAAACTTCAAAGTCGTTATTCTTGACCATCATCAAATTACAAGCAAAGTTGCTAATCCTAACTTTGTTCAAGTCAATCCTCACCTCTTTGGCATCGACGGAGCAACGGATGTCAGCGGTTCGGGCGTGGCTTATTTTGCAGCAAAAGCTGTGAATTCGGCGAACGTGGATTTAGCGCCAATAGCCCTTGTTGGTGCGTTAGGGGACATGCAGGATAAGTATGAGCAGCGTAGCCTGCGCAGTCTAAATGAGATTATCGTTAACGATGGCGTTTCCGCTGGTTTGCTTAGGGTAGAGAAGGACTTGATTTTCTTTGGCAGAGAAACACGCCCCATCTACAAGATGCTAGCAACCACAACAAACCCATTCATTCCCGGCTTAAGTGGTCAGGAAACTGAAGCCCTAAATTTTGTCGCCAACTTAGGAATACCACTAAAAGCGGGCGACAAGCTTCGCGCACTATGCGACTTAACCGACTATGAACGTAAGAGGTTATGCACCGCTCTAGCCGACTACCTGTTGTCTAAGGGCTTGCACATGGAAGTTGACAACCTAATTGGCTACGTTTATATTTTAACCAAAGAAGAACCCAACACAGCTCTTCGAGATGGACGCGAATTTGCGGTGGTTTTGAATTCAGCAGGTCGTATGGACCGACCGAGCCTTGGTATCGCTATCTGTATGGGCGACCGCAAAGCAGCGTTGGAAGAATCCAACAAAATCCTTGAAGACTACCGCAAAAATATCAACAAATACCTCGGCTGGGTAAGCGAAAAACCCGAACGTATGCGTGAACTCCAAAATATTTACGTGATTTACGGTGAGAACTTTATCAACGAAAAAATCATAGGTACAGTCTCCTCCATAATCGTTTCAAGCCTTACCAACAATGAAAAACCACTCCTAGCCTTCGCTAACATCGAGACTGAGAAGGCGGCAAAGTTTTCCAGCAGAACAACCGAAGCCGCGTTGCGTAAAGGTGTTAACCTTGGTGATGTTATGAGGTTTGCTTCGGAGGCTAACGGCGGCAAAGGTGGGGGCCACAACATTGCAGCTGGGGCTCAGGTGCCTTTAGAGAAACTAGATGCTTTTCTGAAGTTGGCTGATGAGTTGGTGGGTCGGCAGTTGAAGGGTGAGAAGCTTGCAGGCAACAGTTACACTTGAGTATAAGGACAAGAAAACGGCGCAGGCAGTTGCTGAAGCGATTTCGGCTGACAACTTTAAAACGCCAATTGGGTTGCAGGTGAAAACAACTCTGGATAACAACAAGGTAGTCACCGAGATCGAGTGCGATGTTAAACTTGCCACTTTCACTGCAACCATAGATGACCTACTTTTCAGTGCATCAACAGCGGAAAAAACAATCAAGATGATAAGCAAGACAATAATTTAGCGTCTTCTTTATTTAAGAAAGTCAATAGTGACCTCTCTTCTTGGCACTTCTAACCTTCTCCTCCATTGTTTCTGCATATTACCCAGTTGGTATTTGAGGGGTATGAATACTTTTGTATCTGCGGATTACTATTTTGCAAAATAGAAGAGATTATGCTAGGCTGATGAAGAAAGGCATGCCTAAATAGAACGAGGAAAAGAAGTTTTCGTGCGACCAAAATTTCTTCTTCTTGGATAAATATTCTCGAATAACCTACGAAATAGATTTAGCAGCCTTTAACGAGATTCTGCAGTTAACTATATTATTGGTTTGTAGGTTAAGGCGAGTACTCCTCCGACTATGCCGAAGATTGCTCCGACAAAGTATCCGCCCATGCCAACGAAACTTATGGCTGAGAATACAACGATGACTATTCCCCATAGGAAATGTTCTTGGGGATGAATCCTCAAAACAAGCGCACTCATCAAAACGATTACCCCGCAAACAAAGCTAACAATTGAAATCGCTGTGAAGAAACCCGTTGAGCTACTGTTGCTGCCCATGAAGTTGTGGTAGCCACCCATCATGTTACGCATGTAGTCGCCAAATCCTCCCCAATTTGGTGCATTGGAGCCAAACCACACCAAATTTACCAAGCTTAAGATAAGAACGATTAAGGCACCTGCCAATGAAATTACAAACGCCAACGTTAAACCCTGTTTTTCACTCATATTTTCACCTCACAGAAACCTTCTTGGGTCAGTGTCTATATCAACGATTGTGGGTTTAGTCGATTTGAAGGCTTTGTCAACTGCTGCCTCCAGCTCATTTGGCTCGGTGACTTTGATGCCCATTCCCCCTGAGTGTTCAGCGAATTTGGCGAAGTTGTAATCGAATAGGTCAGTTTGCCAGCTCTCGTAGCCCTCCACCTTCTGCTCCTGCATTATCATTCCAAGCCGCTTGTTGTTTATTACAAAAACTTTTACTGGCAAATTGTACTTGAGCGCAGTTAAGAAGTCGCCTAGAACCATAGTTAATCCGCCATCGCCTGTTAAACACACAATCTGCCTTTCTGGATAAACCAGCGCTGCAGCCAATGCGCCTGGCAAGCCAAACCCCATTGTTGCTAAGCCGCCGCTCATGATCATTTTCTGTGTTTTCTTCATGTGGAAGTTTCTGCCAAACCACCAGCAGTTCTCGCCGACATCAAGTGAAATTACTGCGTTATCGGCGATTTTTTGGTTTAATACCTTCATTATGTATTGTGGTCTTATTGGCTTGGCGGTTGGATTGGTTTCTTTTTCGAGTTGTTCTGCCCAAGCTTGTTTTAGCTGAGCAACTTCAGCCAAGTAACCCGTGTTTTGTTTTTGGGCAACTTTCTCTGTCAGCTTCGGAATTAGAACTGCGCTGTTACCCAGCAAGCCAACTTCAACTGGGTATCTGCGAGCAATCATCAATGGATTAATATCAATTTGTACAGTGCGTTTTTGGGGAATCAGCGACAAATCCGAAAACGACGAGCCAATGGCAATTAGTAAATCTGCCTTCGTCATGAGTTCACCTGCAGCAGTTGAACCCACTCCTCCATGACAACCAACGTAAAGTGTTTCGTTTTCGTCTACGACGCCTTTAGCCCTAAAAGTAGCCATAATCGGTGCACCAATCTTCGACGCCAACTTCAAAAGTTTGTTACCTTGGCCTCTTGCGCCAAAACCAGCCAAAATAACTGGTCTACTGGCTGAATCGATAACTTTTGCTGCCTTTTCAATCACCCATTCCTCCTGCCCATATGCCATGTTGGGTATCCTGCCTTCAAATTGTAAGATCTCAGCTTCGAACGGCAACTTTTGTACATCGTTGGGAATTCCAATGTGAGCCACACCCTGATTCAGAAGAGCATGCTTAATAGCCAACGTTGCAAGCGTTGTGGTTTGGTCTTCAGTCATCAGAGTTTTGTTGTAGACTGTTAAGGGCTCAAAGAATGCTTGATGATCAATTTCCTGTATTGCACCTTGTCCTATCTGTTTTCTGGGAACCATGCCTGTTAAGGCAAGAACAGGTGAATGATCCAATTGTGCATCGTACAGACCAGTCACAAGATTAGTTGCTCCTGGACCCGAAATTCCAAGGCAAGCCGCCACATGCCCCGTTAACTTGCCGTAAGCTGAAGCCATAAACGCTGCAGTTTCCTCATGGCGAACCTGTATGTACCTGACTTTGCCGTTGGTTTTGCGTATGGCATCAACAATACCTAGTGTTGATGTGCCGGGAATGCCGAAAACGTATTGTACACCCCAAGCAGCAATCTGGTTTATTAGAGCGTCCGAAACCGTGTGCTCAATCTTTGTTTTCTCTTCGGATTTCTCAGCTAGTAGAACAAATACTGATTTGGGTGCTCCACAAACTGGACAAACCCATTCTTTTGGCAAATCAACAAACTTTACTTTTTCCTTTGCGTCATCATAAACATAATTGCAGACTGTGCACCTGTATTTCCCCATAAACAAACCTCAAAAAGCTATAAGAAATTAAATCACTCGGGACTTATCAGTTTATTGGAATACCAGACAAATCGAACATTTTTATAACCTGTCAAGCCCAATATTTGTCGTAAAAGAGTTGTGCATTATGGAGAACTGGGATGTAATAATCATCGGCGCTGGCTCAGCTGGTTTAGCGGCTGGCATTTACACCGTGCGAAGCGGTCTGAAAACGCTTATTTTAGATGAAAAGTTGGCTGGCGGAACAATCTCTGATGCCCCAACTGTGGTAAATTATCCGGGTTTTGCTGAGATTAGCGGGGGTGAGCTTGCGGAGAAAATGACTGATCACGCTAAAAAACTCGGTGCAACAATCCATGACATTGAACCGGTGGTCAGCATGGATATTACAGGCGAAACCAAAAAGGTTACAACCTCTAGAGCCACCTACGAAGCAAAGGCAGTAATAATTTCGCAGGGTTCACACTACAAAGAAATAGGTGCCAAAGGCGAAAAAGAATTCCGCGGTAGAGGCGTAAGCTATTGCGGAGTTTGCGATGGGCCTTTCTTTAAGGGCAAAAAAGTTATCGTCGTTGGCGGCGGAAACTCTGCATGCATCACAACGCTTTATCTTTCAGGTCTTGCAGCTCAGGTTACCGTAATCCATCGACGGCAAGCTTTCCGGGCGGAAGAAACCTTGGTTTCAGATATAGCATCCAAGGGTAATGTAAGCATCCTTTGGAACACTGAAATCCAAGAAATAAAAGGTGACAAACAAGTAAAAACAGTTGTTCTCATGGATAACACAACCCAGAAAATTAGCGAATTGGCAGTTGACGCAGTTTTTGTGCAGGTTGGCGAAGCGCCTAATAGCCAAATAGCCCAAGCAAGCGGCATTGAAATAGACGAGCATGGCTACATCAAAATAGATATTCGACAGCACACAAATTTAGCAGGGGTATATGCAGCAGGCGATGTAACTAACCACCCTGTTAAGCAGGTAGGCACAGCTGTAGGACAAGGCATTACTGCAGCTTTAGAAGCTTACAGCTACATTAGACGACCATATTACCGAAAATAGAGAGAAAGGATTATAATATTCTCAACCTTTTGTCATGTTTTCAAGAGCTAAGCTAGCACGCTAAAGCAATAGAGTAACAGCGGAAACGCGCATGAAAAGAGAGGTTCAAAAATGAGTGAAAAATGTCTCGCTGTAGTTGAAATCAATCAAGATTTATGTAGCCGATGTTATGTCTGTAAGTCAATCTGTCCTTACGAAGCAATAAAAGCTGATTCAACTGGAAAAGTTGAAATAAATAATCAGGATTGCCAAGTTTGCGGCATATGTTACAGTGCTTGTCCATCTGCAGCTATTAAAATGCAGTATTACACTTACGATAACCTGTCAGAATTCCTTGAAAAGGAACAGGTTAAAGCCAAAAACGTTGACACCCTCGTTTTGATGTGCCGAGGAAACTCGCCTTCAACAGGAGAAGTCCAAGACATCCTAAAAGAACAAGGATTGAAAGTTGACAAATACATTGCCTTGCGTTTACCATGTGCAGGTCGCGTTCCAACAGATTTTGTCTTTGAAGCCTTAAACTCTGGCGTTAAAAATATTGTTTCGATCCAATGTGAAGATCCCTTCTGCCGCTACAAAGAGGGTACAAAAATTAACACTCGAAGACTCGTTTTAGCAAAGAATGTTCTCAAACAGTTAGGCTTCGATGAAGATGCGGTAAAAATTGTAAAGTTCTCTAGAAAAGCAGTTTACGACGTACAAGCATGTGTAGGATGCGACAAATGCATTTTCATCTGCCCCTACGGCGCACTCGAATTCGAATCTTTCGGAACTCCAAAGGTAAATGAAGAAAAATGCACCGGTTGCGGCGCATGCCAACTTGTTTGTCCACATCACGCTATCCAAGTCAAAGGCTTCGAGTTTGAAGACGTAGTTGATCGCTACGGCAAATCGCTTGCACAGCTAACAGCTAAAAACAAAGGACCTGCAGTATTAGCATTCGTATGCCAATGGTCTGAGTTCTCAGCTCTGGACACCCCAAACAAAGCGTTCGAAGGCAAAAACGTCTTAACACTTGAAGTTCCATGCTTCAAGTCACTCGACCCTGTTCACATAATCAACGCATTAAACTGCGGCTTCGACGGGGTAATGGGAGTTGTCTGTTCAGCCAAAGACTGCAAGCTTCAAGAAGGAAGAAGTGCAGCAGAACGCAACGTGGCTGCCCTGCAAGTTTCACTTAAAAAACTAGGCTTGCTCGACCGATTTGAACTCTACGAGGAATCACCCAGATGCGCTAGCGAATTCGAGACAAAACTCAATGAATTCTACAAGAAAATATCTGCTTTACCTAAACGTGAAGTAGCTGTGGAGGCGACTGCAAAACGTACAAAATAATAAGTAAAAAAGAGCTTGCTCCGAAAATTAAACTGTTTGAAGTTGATGCTCCAGATGTTGCGGCTCAAGCGCACGCTGGCCAATTCCTAATCGTTATACACGGCAAAACCGGTGAACGTATACCCTTAACAATTTGTGGGTACAACGCGGCGAAGGGAACGGTTTCGTTTGCTTTCCATGAAGTCGGCAAAACCACCAAAGATCTAGGATTGCTAAACCAGAGTGAATGTATCGACAACGTTACTGGTCCATTAGGTAACCCTTCTGAAATCAAAAACTTCGGCAAGGTATTGTGTGTGGGCGGAAGCGTAATGATTGCACCGCTACTCTTGCAGGTTAAAGCGATGAAAGAAGCAGGCAACAAAGTAACCACAATCCTTGGCGCACGCACAAAAGAATTCATAATGATGGAAAACGAAGCCAAAGCCTACAGCGAAAAAGTTTACGTTGCAACAGACGACGGAACAAAAGGCTACAAAGGCTTGGACTTCCTCAAAGACTTGCTAAAGACAGAAAAGTTCGACCGCTGCGTAGTCATGGGTCCAGTAATCCTGATGAAAGACGTTAGTGAAATTACCAAGCCCTACAACATCCCAACCATCGTAACTCTAACACCTATAATGATCGATGGGATGGGTATGTGCGGAGTATGTCGAGTTACAGTCGACGGAAAAATGAAGTTCGGCTGTGTGGACGGACCAGAATTTGATGGTCACAAAACAGATTTTGAAGAGTTAATCATACGACAACGAACGATGCTTCCAGAAGAAAGGTTAAGTTCAGTATTGTCGGAAATGAATGGAGGTTGCAAGTGTGGCAGAAACAAAGCCTAAACCAAAGTTGAATAAGAAAGCTGTAGAGATGGCCAAGCAAGAGCCCAAAGTTCGCGCTAAAAATTTCAGTGAAGTTGCCTTAGGTTACACTGAAGCAGAAGCGCAAGAAGAAGCAAGCAGGTGCCTCTGCTGCCCAAATCCACAATGTAGAACAGGCTGTCCAGTAGAAGTTCCAATTCCAACATTCATCAAAGCTATTAAAGAAAAGAAATACGCCGAAGGAATTGCAGCAATCAAAACCAAAAACGCCTTACCAGCAGTTTGCGGAAGAGTTTGCCCACAAGAAGTGCAGTGCCAAAGCAAATGTGTCATCGGCAAGATGGGTGACCCAATCAGCATCGGACGCTTAGAACGGTTCCTCGCAGACTGGGAAAGAGCCAACGGCGCCCAGTTCCCACCGAAAGCTCCACCACAGGTAAAAAAGTAGCAGTTATCGGCGCAGGTCCAGCAGGGTTAACCGTAGCAGCAGACCTCGTAAAGCTCGGTCACGGAATCACAATGTTCGAAGCATTGCACGTCGGCGGCGGAGTCTTATCCTACGGCATTCCAGAATTCCGCCTGCCAAAAGCCATCGTGCAAAACGAAGTCAACTACGTCCAGAACCTCGGTGTTGACCTGCGTCTAGGCAACTTAGTCGGCAGAATACACACAATCCCTGAGCTTATGAAAAACGGCTACGACGCGGTTTTCATCGGAAGTGGCGCAGGTTTACCACAATTCACTGGTTGTCCCGGAGAAAACCTCGGGGGAATCTATTCAGCAAACGAATTCCTCATACGAGTCAACCTCATGAAAGCATACCTTTTCCCAGAGTATGATACTCCAATACGCCTCGGAAAAAAAGTAGTTGTTATCGGCGGTGGAAACGTTGCAATGGACTGCGCAAGAAGCAGCATGCGCCTTGGATCAGAAGTGTGCTTGCTCTATAGACGTTCACGTGACGAATTACCTGCTAGGCATGAGGAAATCGAAAACGCTGAAGAAGAAGGATTGGTCTGCAAGTTTCTCGCGGCACCAGTCGAATTCTATGGTGATGATAAAGGCTGGATTAAAGCTATGAAGGTTATTGCGATGGAACTTACTGAACCAGACGCAAAAGGCAGAAGAGGAGTTAAAGAAGTTCCAGGTTCAGAATTCACAATGGATGTTGACACAGTAATAATCGCCATCGGACAAACCCCCAACCCAATTATCCAAAGCACCACAGGCGGCTTAGTAAGCGACCCCAAACGCGGAACAATCACTGTTAACGAAGTCGGCAAAACCAGCTTAGATGGAGTTTACGCAGGCGGAGACGTAGCAACAGGCGCAGCAACAGTCATAAGCGCAATGGGCGCAGGCAAACGCGCAGCCAAAGCAATGCACGAATACTTAACCAACAAGAAATAAACTCAATTATCCTTCCCTTTTTTAGAGCTAAATTTTCAACATTTATTGACTGCAGAAAACCAGAATACAATCTACATTCCTCGATGGAAAGGTTTCAACTTATCTTACAGCTTCCATGGAAATCTGCTGAAAAATAGGAATATTATCCTACACACCAGCCGAAGCGCTTCACGTCAGCAGGAGAAACCTTCTCTTCAATCATCAAATCATGTAGGCAAACGGGGTCAGTTTCTAAATAGTCGCTTGTGCATGCGTATGCTCTGCCTCTGCATCCGCCACAGCTTTCTCGGTACTCGCAGGCTCCGCATTTTCCCTTCAGGTTTTCTCGTTGTCGCAGGGTGTTGAGGACTTTTGAGTTCCGCCAAATATCCGTTAAGCTTTGTTCCCTAATATTTCCTACTTTAATGGGTAGAAAAGTGCAGGGAAAAACATCTCCGTTGGGACGCAAACTAAAGTACAGCGTTCCTGCATGGCATCCGACACCATGATGTACCCAGAACTCTTTGATTAGTAGGTCTTTGGGTTTAGTGCCATGGGACTTATGCATTTCCATGGCGATTTCTGGGTATAGTGGAATTCCTCCTGACATTGTAAAGACCATTTCTGTATCCTCCTGCATAGACTGCAACCACCGGATCAAGGTAACTCTTTGCTCTTGACTCATCGCCTGGTCCATCATGTCTTTTCCTCTGCCTACAGGAATCAAATCGTAAACGGCAACTTCATCCACGCCCAAATTAGCTAAGAACTCAATGCGCTTGGGCATCTCGTTGAACGTGTCTTTTAACGCCATGGTGGTTACGATTACTTCTAAGTCAATGTCTATGCAGGTTTGGATGGCTGAAACTGCTTTTTTAAATGTGCCTGGCAGGTTCCTGAGGTGGTCGTGGTTTGCAGGAACAACCGAATCGATGGGTATCCCTATCGCTTTGATCCCTGCATCTTTCAATTGCAAAGCTACTTGAGAAGTGATTAATAGCCCGTTGGAGAGCATGGCGGGTATAATGCCGTTGTCTTCGCAGTACTGGGCAAGCGTCAAGATGAAATCCTTTCGCAACAAAGGTTCGCCGCCACTAAAAATTACCGCTTGGGTCCCAAGGTTCGCCATCTCATCTATCGCATGCATCGCCTCTTTCACATTAAGTTCATCAGGCATGGGTATTCTTGCGGATACATGGCAGTGCAGGCAACTGAGGTTGCAAGCTCGGGTTACAGCGTAAGAAACTATAAGGGGAGTGTTGGGGTCGCCCTTCAAACCTTGCCCTAAGAGTTTTTGCCGAAGCATCAACTCAAGTAGTTTCAGGGTTGTGCCCATAATTCAGCATCCCTCGGTTCTAGATTTTGGGTCGAATAATCCAAAGTTGAATGGCTCTACGTAGTAGCCAAGCGACCGCGAAAATAACTGAGACAGCGATTATTACAATTACCATATTATTCCCGATGTCAAACGCATTCTCGTAAACTGAACCTAAATCGGTGATGCTGACGTCATCTATAGTTGCTAATCCGTCGTGTCCAAAGTAGAATTCTGTGCCGCTCATTATGTTGCCCTTGGGGTTTTGGACGCCTTGAACAACGTTGACCATCTGTTCTTCTCCATTGACATAAAGGTGCATGCCCGTAGGGGTCCTTGAGAATACAACGTCAACCCACTGATTAATGGGAATGGACTTCGTCGTCACTATTTCGTTAGCTTCGCCGCTGTCAGTTAAAATATACCCACTAAGTGCCCCTTTAACCACTCCCTCTTCAGATGAACCCGCCCTTAGGGATAATCCTAGGACTCGAGTGGTGTTCTGCCAAGCGCAGGCCTGATCTGGGTGGTTGCATTTGACTATGATGTTGTTGTAGGTTACGTTTTTGAATCCTGAAACGTTAATCCAGGCTTCTGCTTGCACATACTTTTGGATGTCAAGGTTAGGTGAAATAGGCATGTACACCGTCTGTGACATTGGTGGAAAACCCACGATGAACTTTATTGGAACATAAACAAAGTTGTCTCCATTAAACTGGAATGCTTTTCCGAATTTGCCTTCAACAATTGTTGGCAAATCAGGGTGTCCAGCTGCGATGCCATTATTTACGCTTGTTGTGTCTGTTGTACTATTGTCAGCTGTTTTAATTTCGTTTAGTGGCCAATTGCCCACTAAGTCTCCATTGTTTTGAGCTTTTACGGTTGCCATAAAGATTGGGCTTACCATGCTTGTCAATAGTAAGCATAAAGTTAGAATCTTGATTCTATTTTTGCATCCCTTAAACATACATGAGTCACCACTTAATCGACATAAAAAATGCGCCTAATAGCTCTCCCCAAAGAACAGCTTGTTCCGCAAAAAGAACAGCCTCCTATCATCTTGCAGGTTATGGTTAAGTTGCGAAAAATCCATTAATTAATCGGGAATTAACCTACCCAAGACAATTAGGTGTCTGAGTTGAAGGGTTCAGTGTTCTCAAACGAGCATGCTTCAATACAAATCAATAACCCAACAAGCTTTTCCAACTGGCAAACCATATCACCACATACAGGTGTTCATCTACTTTTTTACGGGCCAATTTGAGTCATCGGAAAAGAAATCGTTAACCAAAACGCTAAAGTCGTCCTGATTGAGGTGGCGTAATTTTAAGCCATGCTTTTCTCTTTACACAAGCAAAAGAAGTAACGCCAGTCAATAGCAGGCTGACAATGGCAAAAGAGTTCGACAGAGCACGGTCGCTGTTTCCTATTGTATCTAGCAGAATAGAAAAGCCACAGTAGAATGCAAAACAACCAGTGGCGAATTGAAAAATGTGAAGACTTTTCCGCGCTTGATACGCTTTAGTCTTGATCCAGTTTAAACCTCTCTCAATCTTCTTGTTGACATCGGGCAAATCATCCAAGAGCAAGGTTAGACCCGCTAACTCAAAGACTCGTCCAGCATTAACTGCTACACTGCTGGATTCGACAAGAAACAGGCTGGGTAACGGAATAGGGGTGAAGATGGTGACAAACGCTGAAGAGGACAGCAGTACAAAGAAGCCGTAAACATAATGGTGAAACAGGAAACGCCCTGTGTGCAAGGCTCTGCCGATGGCGGCGCTTGGGAAGATGTTGATTATTGCGGCTGCGAGTGCCAACCAAAACAGGTTGCCGTTGATTAACCATGGCGTATAAGGCTGCCAGTTGGGATAAGACCTGTAAAAGCCAAATATGATTCCTGCAACGGCCGCTACGGTAATGAGTGCGTTGAAGACTAACGCTAAACTGAAAGTCTTCTTTAAGATTACTCCGACAGAAGTTTCCATTTGCTGACCCTATTAGGCTTTAAATCTTTAAATTTTTATTAAGAAGGTTTGCTTAACCGTCTTTTATAGGTAACGCATGTTTGGAGAGGATTAACTTGAAGTTTGAAGTTAAGTATAAGCCTTCTTATGCCATGCTGGTTGCTACGCTTGAACAGGGCGAAACAATCACAGCTGAAGCAGGCGCCATGACTTATATGGAACCAACAATTGAAGTTCACACCCGTAAACGAGAAAAAAGCCTCCTTGGAACGTTAGGCTTGAGCCTCATCGGCGGGCAATCATTTTGGGTCAACGACTACACCGCCACAAACGGCCCAGCAGAAGTGGCATTTGTTGCCGCGCCGGTGGGTGACATCAAGCAACTAGATATTGCCCCTGGCAGCGGTTACGTCATCCAAAAATCTGCATACGTGGCATCAACATCAGGTATTGATTTGGATGTAAAGTGGGAAGGATTCACCAAAGGCTTGTTTGGGCAAGGCTTGTTTATGCTTAAAGCCACAGGTAGCGGACAAATGTTCATCAATACGTTTGGTGC
Source organism: Candidatus Bathyarchaeota archaeon (assembly GCA_963739495.1). Taxonomy (GTDB): domain Archaea; phylum Thermoproteota; class Bathyarchaeia; order Bathyarchaeales; family Bathycorpusculaceae; genus Bathycorpusculum. The sequence continues at coordinate 146,191 of CAVUAM010000014.1, forward strand.
CATCGACACCCATACCCTTAGGCCAGGGCAAACCTTAATCGTTGACAACTTCCACCTTGTCGGTTTCAGCGAATCTTGCAGTTACAAAGTCACAAGGTTTGGCGGATTAAAAGAAACCCTGCTAAGCGGTGAAGGTTTAGTTACCCAAATCACGGGACCTGGTGATGTCCATATCCAAACCAAGAACATGCAGGAATTCACTGAATGGCTCTGGACTCTGCTTGAACCCAAAGTGCGCAATACAAGGGCACGCTAAAAACAAACCTTTATCTTCTTTTTTGTAATCAACCAATAAATGAATAAAAAATGGCCAGCGTAGGTTTAGGTGCAATCTTAGGTTTCCTGGTTACTATAATCCTCGGCATAATTTTTCCAGGGTTAGGCCACATTTTGGGCGCCTTCTTAGGCGGAATAATCGCTGGGCTCATCGCAAGAGGTATAATCGGCGGCACAATGGCCGGTTTTGCAGCAGGCATACTTAGCGCCATAGTTTTTGCGATCCTTGCGTTTCTACACATAATCGTATTTGAAACAGTTAGGCATGGATTTCTAGGCTTTTTGTTCGGGGGATTAGCTGGTATAGTGCTCGGAATTGTTCTCGCCGTTGTTGTCACTGTGATTGCAGTCATAGGTGGCTTAATCGGTGGAGCAATAACACGGTAACTGAGTTGTTACCTGTCTAGATTAAACGCTTTTTCATGCCTGGTTTTCTCCGGTACCTTATCCAGAATCATTTTTTCCTCTGGTTTCTTGCTTAGTACAATCGGAGAGAGTTTCTCCGCCAACTCCAGCGCCGAAGCCAACTTACTGCTACGCTCAGCATAGATTTCAAAGAGTACACCGCCTTTATGCACTGCAGCGCCAAGCTTTGCATGCAAAACAACACCTGCTCCCTTCTCTTTAGGTGCCCCTGCTTCCCGCGCTATTCGCACAATGTCGTCTGTGCTTAGCCAAAGGACTTTGCCAGACTGCTCCGAACGCACTAAAGCTGATTCTGGACCTACAGGCAAATCTTCCAGCTTAATCAGTGGATTTCCTCCTTGAGCGGCTATGATTTCACGCATCTTTTTCATCGCTTTGCCTGAATCAACCATTTCCTCAGCAATGGCTCGGCCATTTTTAGCTCCGACCATTTCAAAAAGCATGCCAGCGAGGCTAACGGCTTTTTCACGCAAGTCAGAAGGACCCTCACCCATAAGAGTAGTTAACGCTTCTCTTGCTTCCAAGGCAGGTCCGATACCGTAGCCTAATGGTTGTTCCCCAAAAGTTAGTGCGCACTGGATGTTTAATCCTAAACGTTTCCCTAAATCTATGAAGTCAGACGCCAAAGTGTAGGCTTCTGTTCGGGTTTTAATTTTGGCGCCCATCCCGGTGGGGATGTCGATGACTACGTGTGTTGCGCCAATGGCTTTCTTTTTGCTTAGAATGGAAGGCAAGAGCATGGGGTCGATTCCCAATGGGTATTCGACTTGGATAAAGAGGTCGTCAGCTGGCGCTAGTTCCAAAGACCCACCCCAGACTAGACAACCGTTGGTTTTTGCGACAACTTCTTTGATTTCTTTTATGGATAGGTTGACTGGGCAGAGGGTTTCGACTCGGTCTGCCGTGCCTGCTGGGGAGGTGATTGCTCTTGATGAGGTTTTGGGGATTGTGAATCCTGCCGCTGCAACAATTGGTACAACTATCATGCTGGTTTTATCGCCTGGTATCCCGCCTACGCTGTGCTTGTCTAGAATTGGTCTTTTGCCGAAATCGATTGTTTTGCCAGTAGAAATCATTGCTCTTGAGAGAGATTCGGTTTCACTCGTGCTCAATCCATGGATGCTGAGCGCTGTGAGGAATGCGGCGATCTCAACTGTGCTTAAATGTCTCTCTACAACGTCCTTCACGATAGCTATGATGTCTTTTTCACGTAAACGTTCTCCATGCAGCTTTGCGCGTATGTTAAAGAGCGATTCAGGCAAAGGCGCCAATTGTGCGTTCACCGTTTCGCCTTCTTTTACTCCCAGTGCGGCAACGGTTTCTTGGTAGAGTCCAATGCTGTTTTGAGGAAAATAATCAGCGATGTTGGCAATGGCTATCATTTCCTGTTTTTTACAGGTTATTCTTATCCTATCTGAGCTATGTACTCCTAAAAGGCTGGCGGTTTGTTCACTAAGCAGTGCGATTCTGCTACCGCCGGTTGTAATCATCAAGGTTTCAACGCTTAATTCCATTTCAAACACGTTCAATACCAATTGAGCTGGAAATAGTTAAAGATTTTAAGGAAACCATGTTTCTCAATAGCAGGCGAGGATTACGTTTTGAAGTACCTTGACTTTGTCGATCTGAACTACAAACCCAAAGAAACTGAATTAATATGCACTTTCCAAGTTGAGCCTGAGGGATTAAATGTAAATGAAGCTGCTGGTGGTGTTGCAGCGGAAAGTTCTGTTGGCACGTGGACAGAACTAACCACCGAGAAACCCTATGTTAAGCGGCTAGCAGCACACGTCTTCAGCATCAAAGGTAGCGTAGTCAAAATAGCGTATCCCCCTGAGCTTTTTGAGCCAGATAACATGCCGAACATTCTAAGCAGTGTAGCAGGAAACGTCTTTGGCTTAAAAGCACTAAAGAACCTGCGCCTCCTCGACATAGTATTCCCCAAACAACTCTTAGATAGTTTTAAGGGTCCAATGTTTGGCATCGATGGAATCCGTAAACTCCTAAAGGTTCCCAAGCGCCCCCTTGTGGGCACCATAATCAAACCTAAATTAGGGTTAGAAACCAAAGATCATGCGAAAGTGGCATATCAATCATGGCTAGGCGGCTGTGACATCGTAAAGGACGATGAGAACCTGAGCAGCCAGAGTTTTAACCCGTTTGAAACCCGTTTGATTCAAACTTTGGAGAGCCGCGACAAAGCCCAGAAAGAAACAGGGGAGCGTAAAGTTTACATGATAAACATCACTGCAGAAACAAACACCATGCTAAAGCGCGCCCAAAGCGTCCTTGACCAAGGCGGCGAATATGTTATGGTGGATATTCTTACATGTGGGTGGTCAGCTCTCCAAACGCTAAGAGACCAAAACTTCAAACTCGTCATACACGCCCACCGCGCTGGACACGCTGCTTTCACCAAAAACCAGCAGCACGGCATCTCCATGAAACCCATAGCATCAGTCGCCAGAATCATAGGCGTAGACCAACTCCACGTCGGAACGGTTGTCGGTAAAATGTCGGAAACCAAAGCCGAAGTCCTCGAAAACA
>CAVUAM010000015.1:0-194297 GCA_963739495.1 Candidatus Bathyarchaeota archaeon
CTTAGGCCAATATTTCTTTGCAATTTTGCCAACGGTCTCTGTCTTGACGCCGTAGTATTTTACTTGTTCTTTGAAGAAACGCTGAAAACTCTTCTGAGTTTTTAGGTCAGTGGCAACTTTTAGGTCAACTCTAATTTGTTCTAGGATTTTGGTCATGGCTTACAATTGGTTTTCCTGGGAAATAATAGCTTTTCCAAAAACAAAATCAGCATACAAAAGAAGAAAAAGTAGGTTAATACTCTTCCATTTGATACAGACCGAAATCGATGTTTAAGGTCTTTTCTGGTCCACTGCAGTCTTCAAGGTCATAGAGGTTACTGGTAGCTTTTTCCAAACGACTTTTTCTAGATGTCACTTTAGATTTAACCATCCTGACTTTCATTTTTCCTTTAGGTTTACGAGTTATGTTTGATGAAGAAAGAACCATAGTTGGGTTGATGCTTTCCGGAACGACTTCCATCTTGACATCATCGATGCCTAATGGACACTTTAAAGCATCATCATGCAGATGTTTAGTCAACGCCTTTACGCCTCCAAACTTCAGCACTAATTAGATCCCGGATTGCGACTCTGATGGCTTCCGCACGATTCGGATAGAATCGTTCGTCAACCAACTGGTCCAAAGCTTTTATATACGTTTCAGGTAAATACAGAGTGATTAGTTTCATAGAGATTCCCCGTAACTTCTGGATGAATATCTAAAGCATGTATTCTTGGTTATACTTCTATATATCATACTGCAAATATGTTTATAACATGTTCGTTCCACCACTTATAAAGTTAGAAAGATGTTTAATGCATGTATCTGTCAATTCAAGCTCTGTAAGGATTACGTTTTTATGCCTTGTTGAAGCAACTAACTTGCGAATAAACCATGGTCTGGCAGGTCTTCATAAAAAACTACGGCTGTTCATCCAATACAGCTGACGGCGAAGTCTTAGCGGGTTGTCTGTCAGAAGCAGGATTTCAACTAACCAGCTCAGAAGTAGAAGCTGACTTGATAATCTTCAACACCTGTGCAGTTAAAGGACCGACTGAAAACCGTATAATCGACGATTTAAAACACGCGCCAACAGACAAAAAAATCGTGGTTTCAGGCTGTTTACCCAAGATTAGTTTTGAGCGACTACTTCGTGAGGTGCATTTTGATGGGGCTATTGGTCCAGCGGTAGGCGGTGAAATCGTTAACGTTGTTAAACGTGTTTTAGCTGGCGAGAAGGTGGTGGATTTAGATTCAGTTAAAGAGAAACCGGTTCTGAGTCTTCCAAGGCACACAACCAACCCAGTCATAAGCATCGTTCCCATAAACTTTGGTTGCTTGGGCAGCTGCACCTACTGCTGCGTCGTTTTCGCACGGGGGCACCTAAGAAGCTATGGCATAAAAGAAATAGTGGAACGTGTAAAAAGTGACTACGTTGCTGGAGTCAGAGAATTTTGGTTTACTTCACAGGATACAGCAAGTTATGGCAGGGAGTTATACATTGACCTCGCAGATCTGCTATTAGAAATAGGCACATTACCGGGAGATTTTCGGGTCAGAGTTGGCATGATGACGCCAAATTTGGTCACCGAAATGCAAACCCGACTGATCACCGCGTTTGACAACCCGAAGATCTTCAAGTTTCTGCATCTTCCAGTGCAAAGCGGCGATGACACAGTTCTCCAACACATGCGCAGATTCTACACGGCAGCAGAGTTCAAAGGAATCGTGGATACTTTCAGAAGTGAATTTTCACAGTTAACGTTGGCAACCGATGTTATTGTTGGTTTTCCAGGCGAAACAAAAGAAGCATTTGAGAATACGCTCAAACTTCTAGAGGAAGTTAAACCTGACATAGTTAATGTTTCCAAGTTTTTCGCCAGACCAAAAACTGTGGCAGCCAGAATGAAAGAGTGTGTAGTCGAGAAGGAAGAAATCAAGCGGAGAAGCACCGTTGCATCGGAGTTAGCGAAGCGGCTTTCGGCTGAGCGAAACCTTCGTTGGGTTGGTTGGAGTGGGGAAGTATTTGTGGATGAGAAAGGAAAAGTTGAGGATTCGTGGATTGGACGCAACTTCGCCTACAAGCCAATTGTCATAAAAAGCAATGCTAAATTGCTCGGTAAAACCTTGCAAATTAAGGTGGTTGAAGCTTTTGGAACCTACCTTAAAGGAGAACTCAACGAAAATTAGTTGCTAATTCCTAGCTATAACCCTCAATTAGAATCGAAACTTGTTCTGTGCTGAAATCCCCCGGGCATCTGAGCAGTGTCACACCTCTCTCAGATCGAGAAAAAAAAATAACTTGTTTTCCGTACTTATGTGAATACTTAAATAATTTCGGCTCTTTATTTTGTTCGGCTGAGAAAGTGATCAACACACAATCGAGCATCTGCTTTTTTAACACGCTAACACGCAAAAAAGAAACTTTCAAACCATTAGAAGAGAACAAAGTAAAAATGTACACTTGTGGACCTACGGTTTATGATTTTGCGCATATCGGGAATTTTCGCGCTTTTCTTTTTGAGGATTTGCTTAAGCGTTGGCTGATTCAGCGGGGCTTCAAAGTAACCCATATCATGAACTTAACTGACATCGATGACAAAACCATAAAGGGCAGTCAAAAACAGGGAGTTCCTCTACAGCAATTCACCGATTTCTACGTTAAGGCTTTCTTTGAAGACATAAAAGTCCTAAACATTGAGCCTGCAGATGTTTACCCAAAAGCCACCGACCATATCCCTGAAATGGTGACGCTAATCAAAACACTGATGGCTAAAGGCATCGCTTACAAAGGCGAAGACGGCTCAATCTACTTCTCTGTATGCAAATTCCCAGATTACGGCAAAATGTCAAAGATTAAAGTAAATGAATTGAAGGCTGGAGCAAGAGTGAGCCAAGATGAATATGCCAAGGAGGAAGCGCAGGATTTTGCGCTTTGGAAGGCTTGGACACCAGAAGACGGCGATGTGTTTTGGGAAACTGAACAGGGCAAGGGCAGACCAGGTTGGCACATCGAATGCAGCGCCATGAGCATGAAGTATCTGGGCGAAACTTTCGACATTCATTGCGGCGGTGTCGACAACATGTTCCCTCACCACGAAAACGAGACAGCACAATCCGAAGCGGCAACAGGCAAGAAATTCGTGAATTACTGGATGCATAATGAGCATTTGCAGGTGGAAGGCAAAAAAATGTCCAAAAGCCTAGGCAACTTCTACAGTCTCCGCGATTTGTTGGCGAAGGGATATGACCCGATTGCGATTCGCTACCTATTAATATCAACGCATTATCGGCAGCAATTCAACTTTACCTTTGAAGGGTTGGAATCTGCAAAGGGTGCAGTAGAGCGGCTCCGAAACTTTGTTAGACGCCTACATGAAACTGATGGAAAGGAAAGTGGCGGAAAAGTAGCCACATTCATCGCTAAAGCTGAGGCTTGTTTTGGCGGTGCCATGGATGATGACTTAAACATTGGCATAGCGTTAGCTTCTCTGTTTGATTTTGTCCGCGAAATCAACAATTTACTCGATAATAACATAGTGAGCAAATCTGAAGCTGCTGACGTCGGCGGTTTAATGATGAAGTTCGATGCGGTCTTAGGCGTTATAGGCAAGGTGGAAGTTGAAGAAGCGCTTTCCGCTGACATCGATGGTTTAGTGCAGAAGCGTGAAGTAGCCCGCAAAGTCAAAAACTGGAAAGAAGCCGATGCAATACGGGCGCAGCTGAAGACCCTGGGCATTGTTCTGGAAGATACAGCGCAGGGCGTCCGATGGCACAAAGAGAAAGCTTAAGGTTTGAAGCTAAAATTCCATTCTTTTGTGTTGTATTTTTCTTTACAAAGCTTATCCGCAGTTTCTTTTTCGGTTTTGGAGAGTTCGTTTAGTTCAAGCTCGATTTTCAAGATTGCTTTGAATCCTTGAGCCAAAGCGTTGGAAACGGTTTCGAGACTGATTTTGTGGCCGAGCTCGTTTTGAATACTGGTGATTTTACGCTTCCCAATATCAGCCGCGATACTGCAGCGTACATCTTTCAGTTTTAGGAGCTGGAACATTTTAGGCAAGTCGGCGCTTCTCAAAATAGTTCCATGTTGGAGGACTACGCCGTGGGTGATTGTTTGGCTGCTTCCAGAGATTTTTTTGCCGCCGACGGTGAGGTTTGGGCAGTTTTTGGCATCTCCACTGCTGAAATCGGCTGGGACACCCAAAAGACGGAGTGCATCCGTTATCGCTTCGTAAATCTTATAATAAACAGTGGTTATGTCTGCGGTGCCCAAGTCGGATGTCTTGGCTACAACGCTATAGGTCACTTCCCCCTCGAAATCATGGTAAACGGCGCCTCCGCCGCTGACACGTCGAACGATATCTACGCCGAGTTGTTTGCAGGCATCCAGGTAAACCTCATTTTCAGGGTTCTGGTTTTTGCCGATGCTTACTGCGGAGGGCTTCCAGCGGTAAAACCGCAGAGTATTGGGAACCTGCCCAGCGACGCGAGCATTTAAAATTGCCTCGTCGATTGCCATGTTCACAAATGCGTTACTTGTTTCTAAGGGAAGCAAACGCCAAGTATCCATACAATCTACTCTCTCAAACAGAAACTAACTAAACCTTAAAACTCTTCTGCAAGACGTTTTCAAACGCTTCTTGAAGTGCAACAAGTTATTTAGGAAGGCTTAGCTCTCTACCAGAAACATCAAAGTCATACTGAGGAAATATTATGTCTAAAGCGAAAGTTGGCGTTTCAATGCTCTACTGCCTAGGCGAACCCTTCAAGCGCATGGTAAAACGTTTAGGCACTATGGATACCAAGTACATTGAGATTCTGGATGACGGCACTCATGACCTTGAGAAACAACGCATCATTCTACTCAAAGAAGCCGCAAAATCATACAACCTCACATACTCCCTGCATGCACCCTTCGCAGACATCAACATTGCCTCACCAGTTAAACCTCTACTGAGCGCCTCATTGAAACGCCTAACACAATCACTAGCAAATGCTAACGCAATTGACGCCAAAATGTGGGTCTTCCACCCAGGTCAACGCACGGGAATAGGCCAATTTTATCCGGGCGCTGACTTTAAACAGATGTGCCAAAGCATCGAAAAGCTCTACGCTAAAGCAGAGGAATATGGCCTAAACATCGCCCTGGAAAACTTGCCTGCAAAATACTGGTTCTTGATGAATACTCCTGAAGAATTCCAAAAAATGTACAAAGAAACCAATTTGCCTATTGGAATAACGATGGATCTTGGACACGCCAACCTCGAGGGACAAATCCAGCCCTTCTTTAACCAACTCGCCGACAAAATAGTTCACATTCACGCCAGCAACAACGATGGCTCAGAAGATCAACATTTCGGGGTTGAAGACGGGAACATCGACTACGACTGGTTCGCTGAAACACTGAAAAAAATCGGCTACGACAGAAGCGTCATAGTAGAATCCATGCATAAGGTACCTGAAAGCATCCAGAAACTAAAGCAGCTACTTGCTTAACGGCAACTCCAGCTCCATTAAATCTTCAGCCAACAAAGTGTTTGGGAATACTTTTTTAGCTTGATCCAAAAGCAACTCAGCGTTTGGGTATCTTGCGCTGATATGGGATAAGACAAGCCGTTTTGCTCCAGCTGCCTTAGCTTGCCCTGCTGCTTGGCTTGGAGTTGAGTGTCCATCCAAATCTGCCTTCTCAGTGAGCGAATCGTCAAAAGTGCAGTCATGAATCACCAAGTCAGCGGCTTCAGCGAATTTTGCAAAGGAACCAAACGGTTTGGTGTCGCCGGTGTAGATGATTTTTCGTCCAGTCCGCATCGGCCCCATTACATCTTCTGGCTTTACCACTTTGCCATTTGGCAATGTGATTTCTTCACCGCGTTGCAGCTTAGACCATAACTCGCCCACTGCAATTCCTAGTCCCAACGCTTTTTTGGGATAAAATTTGCCTGGACGTGGTTTCTCTACAAACGCATATGCATAACTCTCCACGGCGTGGTTGGATTTGGCTGCTGTGACTTGGTATCCTTCTTCATCACATACCACGCCCTCAGATTTGATTTGGTTGATTTCGACAGGATAGTTTAAGCCGAAATTGAGCGTTTCTTTGGTACATACCAGAAAATCTTTGAGTCTAACAGGACCATAAATCTGTACAGGCTCTTTTCTTTCCATAAGCGCCATCGTTTGCAGAAGCCCTGGTAATCCTAGAACATGGTCACCATGCAGGTGAGTGATAAACACCTTCATTTTTCGGTGAAAACTGATCTTTGCCGCCAACATCTGCCGCTGAACATTTTCGCCGCAATCAAACAGCCACTGCTCCCGAGAGCACTGCACAACCACTGCTGGCAAACTTCGCTTCAAAGTCGGCACACTGCCGCTGGTTCCCAAGAACACTACACGAATACTCATGAATTCACCTTTTCGAATACTGCAATCTCCCGCGTCAAGCTCCGATGAACGTAGGCAAAGTGGGATTCAACATGCCTAAAGCCTAACTCCGCGCCGAGACGTGTTATGTTTAATGTTTTGGGAGAAGCTATACAAATTCGTTGCCCCAAACCCAGCAACTCATGTGAAGCCGCCAAAACTTCTTGGACTAGCTGTTTGGTAGTAGATTTAAGTGTGCTCGACGAACGTCCGTATGGGGGGTCGGTGACTATGGCGTCGACTTTGAATAGCGGAATTTTGCGGGAATCTGCAAGTACAAGACCTTCTGCGGTTATGTTGAAGAACCGCAGGTTTTTTTTGGTGCCTAAAATCATTCGTTTTTGTGCATCAACGCCAACAGCTCTACAGCCGATGTAGGTGGCTTCGATAAGTGAGGTGCCTGTGCCGCAGAACGGATCCAGCAGAACCGACTCAGCCTTGGCGTGTGCCAAATTAACCATGCAACGCGCCATTTTAGACGGCATTGCTGAGGGGTGGAAGAAGGGTTTTTTGCGTGGACGCCGCTCGCTGAAGGTTTTGCTGGCAATATCAGTTAGTTTTAAGCCTAAAACAAGTTTTTCGTCAGTAATTATTCCTATAAACGTTTTATCTGGGTTTTCTAGGTTCACTCTGGTGCCCTCTGTGGCTCCGAGAATTTGTTTCCCAAGTTCAACCTCAAGAGTCATAGTGTTTATGGCTTGATCAGCGTAGTTTTTTATTCGGTTTATCCGCACTACAAAACTCTCGCCCGGCTTAAGAACGACTTTGAAGTTTGTTTCTGAGGCAGCTTTGGAGATGTCTGCCATATTTGCGTTTGATACAAAGAGTTCGTGTGCGCAGAACCGAGTGTACGCTGAGCGAACTTGAACGACTTTTACGCTTTCAAGTTTAGATTCTAACCTTAGGATTTGGTCGAATTCTTGGGCGTTGGCGTAACTGTAGCCTTCCGCATCTAAAATTGCTTTGACTTCAGCCGCCGGCAGCGACCTATTCTCACCAGAAAGCAAAAAGAAAAGCTTAGGCACTAAACAGCGCCTTTCAAAGTTTGACTAATAAGAGGCGCAAGAGACACCTTGCTAATGCTTCCAGGAACACTATCGGTTCCCACAATCTCTTCTACACCGGCATCCAATATCCGCTTCTCAGCGTCACCGATGAGCAATCCGTGAACGCATCCGCAGAAAACATGTTTAGCACCGTTTTCGCGAAGGATTTTTGCTGCTCCAACGATTGTGCCTCCTGTGCTGATGATGTCGTCGAGGATTATGACAGTTTGACCTTTGACGTTTAAGCCTTCAGCAGTTTGGACGGTTTGGCCTGTGTAGCGGTCGCGTGTTTTGTTTAGGTGCCCTGCATCGCCGCCAAGGACCGTTTGGGCTTGTTGTGCGATGTACATAGCGCCTTTGTCGGGTGAGAGGGCGTATGAACCTTTGTAGCCTTTTTTGACGAAGTAGTCTGCAATAAGGGGGATGGCGCTCAGAGTCTTGGCTGGAAACGAAAACTGCTCAAGCGTCCGCTCCGAGTGTATGTTGACTGTTAGAAACTCGTCGATTCCAGCGGCTTTGAGCATACGTGCGATGGTTTCAACGCTTATGCCCTCGCCTGACAGGAACATTTTATCCTGTCTTGCATACGCCAAATAAGGGACGACCGCGGTGACTTTTTTTGCGCCTGAACGCTTAGCTGAGTCAGCCATGAATGCTAACTGGAAAAGCCGACCATCCTGCGTTGGAGGACAAGTAGTCTGTATGATGGCGACATCTTCACCTTGCACGTTTCCGTCTAAACGGACGTATGACTCTCCATCTGGAAAAATCTTTGAGACAACGGGAACGTTTGGATAACCAGTTTGCGCCGAAACTGCTTCAGCGAGCTCTTTAGATGCTGGACCGGATATTACCTTCAATGCACACTTCCTCTTTGACATTTTAGAGATGCGCGTTTAGGTTTTAAGCCTTCCCCAAACTGTAATCTATAGGAACAAATGTCTGCTCCACTGGTTCTGACCAACGCTAATTGCCCGAGTTGTCTTGTACTGTACCTGTCTTATACCCAATGCAAGCTCCGTGAATTCTTTTATTGTAGTGTAGCGAAAATCCCAGGTTGGCGCGCCATACCGCAAGCCGCTGCACATATTATCTGCGTAAATATACAGTCGCACTCCACGATAGTCATATACTGCTTGGTTTGGTTCGCCATACTTTGGCTCTGAGAGCACTTTGAAGGGCCAGATTTTACAGGCTTCCGGCTTCATACCTTGCAAACCACAATAATAGGTGTTTGTTTTGTTGCAGAGAAATCCGCAGGAGCCGTTGCTTGTGCGTTTGATGTAGAAGCGATTTAAGCCTGAAACTGTGGTTTCTGTGCCGAAAGTTTTAGAGATGTTTAGCCACTCGGGAAACCCCAGCACGACACTGTAGAGTTTGCAGCAGTAACCGCAAGCTTTGCAATGCCAATCCGCTACATTCTGCCATGGAACAAACTGCATCGTAGATCACCCCGAAAAAGATGGAGAGCCAATTAAATTTATTCCCAGTAAAGAAACAGTTTTCGTTGAAGAGGCAAACAAAAGTTTAACAGAAGTACTATGGAGCGGGTCTTTTTAGGGCTTTTCCAAGCTAATAACAAGTTGAAAGATCAGGGTTTTTTGTAGAGGTATATCGTGTGGGAGGGGTAGCCGAGCTGTGGGTTTTCACAGAAGTTTTCAACTTTGGTTGGGCGCCAACCGATGATTTCGTAGTCATGGGAAACAACACGCGCCCCCTTCTTGAGGTCGCTTTCAAGTTTAGGCTTTACTTTCTCGTTTGCACTCGTGGTCAAATACAAGTATACCACGTCTGCGGAGGATAGGTTTACGTTGAACATATCATTGTTCATGATTGTTACTCGGTCATCGAGGTCGTGCTCATGAATTGAACTCATCGCCTTCTTGGCTAAATCCTCACGCATTTCAATGCCTACACCTCGAGCGCCAAAAGTCTTTGCGGCCATAATCACGGTTCTTCCGTCGCCTGAACCCATGTCAAAGAGGACTTCGCCTGCTTTCAAATCTGCCAGTTTAAGCATGTATTCTACGACAGGTATTGGGCTTGGAACAAAAGGAGCGATAAATATCTTGTTCACCTGCTTGTTATGCGACGTAAGCGTCTTTTTTGTGCTGTGGTCGTTTTGCTTCACCGCATTTAGCACAGCTCTGGGCACACAACTCTAGGTATTTCCCTTCATCCGCTTTACTGAGGGCATGCGCGGCTTTTGTACACAGTTCCCCGGGTTCACTACAACCTTCTTCTTTGCAGAGACCTGAGATGTATTGGCAAATTTCCTGAACGTCTTCGGGTTCTAAAACTGCTCTGTTTGTGCGGACAAGCAAACAAAGTTCGCGTGCCATCACACATGTTTTAACGTATTTGACGCGTTCTAGAACTTCGTTACGCAGGTTTTTTCGACTTATTTCCATAGTATGTTCCCCTATAAATATAAGCAGACAGCAAAAAATAGGTGCTTTAAACTTAAAACAATTGCTGTTAAACCTAAGAATTTGCCGAGTTCACCAATCCAACCTTTTGATCTCGTAGTAGAAATCTACAAAATAGTTGCCAAAAAAAACTTCAAGAATTTTATCCCAATTGCCATTTAAACATTATTGACACAAATGGGCTAATAAATTAATCTGCCTTCAACTCCTGCCCTTCCATTGATTTTCATGATTGAAAAAACATCACCCCAACCAAGACGGCGCAAAAATCAATGTATCCCATTTTTAGAGTTATCCAAAGGTGACAGTATGAAACGACGAAATAATTTAGAGTGTGCAATACTTCTGAAATAATAAGGCAAAATCTTGTTTTTTGGGTTCACGAAAAGCTAATAACTTGTGGCAATACTTCTGGTAAAATGATGAAACTCACTCGCCCGAATATAGTTTACAGAGTAAAACGCAAAACTAATAACTGCAAAAATTTGGGCAGTAACTGCACCTGAAAACGTGTTGAGATGTCAAAAAAAAATTGCAATCTAAAAATAAGAAGTTAATTCTCTTTTCCATAATAACAATAGCATTAGCATTAAACGCTTACACTTTTAATCTTGCTTATCCAGAAACATTTAAGCCGATGTCGACAATTTATGCGCGGGATTTTTCTGCGTATTACATTGGGGAGTGGCGATTATTCCATAATCCGACCACAATCTACATAGGTGGCAATCAACCGGGCGATTACTATATTCCTCCAAATGTCCAAACCTTCAAGTACACCCCTTCTTTTCTGATTTTTTTTGCGCCTTTTTTGAGTTTAAGTTACCAAAACGCGCTTAACGTTTTTGATATTCTGCAATTTATTTCTATTTTTGCCCTAGCATTTTTTGTCTACAAAATTGTTAAGGACAAAAATCTTGTAGGGGCGGTTATGGTAGCCTTCATCATCTTGGTTGCTTTTCAACCAGGTTACTATTGGGGGTATGCTCAAGCAAACGCCCATATAATTCAAACCACCCTTATCGTAGGCGCCATATATTTTGGGTTCTCCAAAAAACCATGGCTTTCCGCTTTACTATTCGCAATAGGCGCGTTTGATCCGCGAGGAGCTCTTCTGGCGCTTCCACTACTGCTATGGTACAACAGACAAAAGCTAACAAAGTTTGGTTTGAGTATAGTTGCATTTCTTGCGGCGCTAAACTTACCTTTTTTCTTTTACTCCAACATAGGACTAGACTTTTTACGAAAAGAAGTTAACGGCAACATCGTCTCACAGATATATTCCTATGATTTAGTTCCTATAATCGCCGTTGCAGCATTAACCACACTTGAGGTAGCTGCGATAGTTGAAAAGAGAATAAACTTAAGTTCTTTAAGTGGAACAAAATCTCAAAGGCAATTACTCGCCAATACAGACTCATAACTAGAAAACTCAATCCGCCAAAAATTGATGTGATCAACAAATTATGGCGTTCTCAGAAACGTTTGTTCAGTACTTTTCGTTCAACTTCCAGAACTAATTCGTAGAATTTGTCTGAAAGCTTAAGCTCATTTTCCAAAACGGCTTTTCCATCTGCCGCGGAAACTCTTCGTCCACTCAACACTACTGCAGCTGGTTTCCCATATTTTTCAATCAACTCGGCGGTTTGCCGTGCGTGCACCTGCATCTTCTCCTCATTCTTCGCCAACTTTACGCCACGTTTTTCGATTAGTGGCATCGCTTTCTCTTCTTCAACTTTGAGCATTCCAATCGCAAAAGAGCCGCACCGTGGACACTTGGGTTTGTCAGGCAGGTCTTTGATACGTATTGACTCCATGTAATCCCAGCAAGCGGTGCAAACAAAGTTGCCTGTCTCGCTTAGTAGCCGAGCTTTGGCAGATTCAATCAGCACTGCACGCATCTGTTCAGGCGGAATCAAATCAGTCTTCATGCTGACCCGTTCTATCCCAACACGAGCAACAGGTGTAGCTTTGCCGCCTGTCTCGACCACTTGCAACCGTACCAAATTATCGCGAATTCGTCCAAGCACAATTACTAACCCATCTCCGTCGAGGTCTTTGGAGAAAACCTCTTTGAGCCCTTCCTCATAAATTGGGGTTCCTTCAAAACTTGTTATCAGCTTTTGGATACTTACACTACCAAAATCAGCCCACTTCTTGAGGGCCCCAAAACGTCTTGCCACCTGAATGACACGACGCTTAAACAAGCCAGTTTTAACCGTTGAAAGCGTTAACGTATTCCTGATTGCTTGCTCATTCAATCCCCGTACTTCTTCCAGCACTTCGACGAGTCGCTCAGCCGTTATGGCGCCCATGGTTTGTACAAAGATACGGTAGGGGTCATGCTGAACCACTATGCCGCGACCAAGTTTGTCAGATAATATTTGCCCTAAAAACTGGGCGAACGCCCGATTTATGAGCGAGCCAAAATTTGAATGTATAATTATGAATTCGGTCCAATCCTCAACGACAATGCGATTAGGGGTTGGAAGAGGAAATCCGCTATGCACCTGCTCCAAGGTTTCTTCTAAAGCGTGCAGAATCGTCTCTTTATCAGCGGGGTAACGTTCAGCAAGTATAGCGCTGATTTGCTCGCCTGAAGCACCGCTATGGGTTTTCTCCTCGACGAAACCTCTTATTTCGGCTAGTTCCTGCGCTATCTCATAAGGAACAGGAATTTCCTCTCCAATCCAGCTGGGTATTGAGCCTGTAGGATCGTCGACTGGTCGAACGTAGACTTTTTCTTCTGTTACATGGATAATTTGCCATGCGCTACCACGGATAATGAATTTTGTACCAGGTTTGCCATATTCTGCCATGAAGGCTTCATCTAGAACTCCGATAGAAGTATCTGTTGATTCATCTATGACTAAGAACTGCTTTTCCTCTGGAATCATGGAAAGGTTATCAAAGTAGTATTCAAACAGCGCTTTGGTCCGTTGGGGACGCAGAACCACTTGGTCTTCAAACGATGCCCAAGCTAACCTGGGGAAACGATTGTGCATATATTTGAGAACCTTTTCCAAATCAGCTATCGTTAGGTTTTCAAAAGGCGCCGCGTTTTTGGCGATCCGAAGAATCTCGTTGAAGGCTAAGCGGCGGTTCTTGAGTAGTAGCCCAGCGATTTGATGTGCTAAAACATCGTAGGGTTTGTCAGGAATAGAAAGAGGTTCTAGCTCTTCGCTCAAAGCCCGTCGCGCGATAACCAACGCTTCAAGGGTGTCATCAGAATCCATACCGATAATTACGCCTTCTGACAACTTCCCATAGGTGTGCCCTGCCCTGCCAACCCGTTGAATCAAACGTGAAACCTGTCTTGGACTCATGTACTGGATGACTAGATCTATATGCCCAACATCGATGCCGAGTTCAAGGCTACTGGTGGCGATTAATCCTTTCAGGGCACCTTTTTTAAGTCCGGTTTCAGCAGCTATGCGCGAAGGCTTAGCGAGAGAGCCATGATGAATTGAAATTGGGAAATCTACATCCCATACTTTGAAGCGGGAAGCCAAAACCTCCGAAACCGACCGCGTGTTTGTAAAAAGAAGCACTGATTTGTGCTTAGTCATGTAATCGCGGATAATGCGAAGTCTCGCTCCCACTTCAGGGTGAGTATAGATTTTGGAGGCAAAATGAGCGTCTTCTTCGGTTGGCCTAGGGTAGATTACTTGGAGCTTCACTATCTTGGCAACTGGCGTTCGGATGATTTCAACGGGGCGTTTATCGCCCACCAGAAACTGGGCAACTTTGTCTGGGCTGCCAACCGTTGCGGATAAACCAATCATCTGGAAGTCCTTGCCGATTAAATCTCTGATGCGTTCCAACGCAAGGGAGAGTTGGCTTCCGCGTTTGCTGTCCGCAAGCTCATGCACTTCGTCGATGACTATCCACCGTAGACTTTGCAGGCTATGACGCAGCAGCCACCCGGTAAGTATAGCTTGTAAGGTTTCTGGCGTGGTTATTAGGATATCAGGGGGGCATTTGGATTGACGCGTGCGCTCTTTAGTCTCGGTGTCGCCGTGCCGTACAGCCAACTTTATGTCGAGGTTGTTGCACCACCACTGGAGCCGTTCAAGCAAATCTCGATTGAGTGCTCGAAGAGGCGTTATATAAAGCACTTTTATGCCAGGGGTTTTTGGCAACTGCAGAAGCATGCTTAGGATGGGAAGAAATGCAGCTTCTGTTTTGCCCGTAGCCGTGGGTGATAATAAGAGGACGTTTTTACCTTCAAGGATAATTGGTATAGTTTTTTGTTGAGGCTCGGTTGGCTTTTGGAATCCCTTCTGTTCAACGAGCCTTCGCACTGGCTTTACGAGCAATTCAAAAGCGTTTTCAGAAGTGGCATGCAAAATTGAACTCTACTCTTTAAAAGATAAGCTTAGTTCGGGATATAAAAGACGTTGGGGCGGAAAGTCATAGTTGTCAGGGGTTTTAATCGTTTTTTGGTTATAGGATGTCTTATTGGTATTATTCTACGCGAATATCTAAGTGTTCAACCGTTGATTTTTGATACTTCTTTTATCCCTTCTCCATGCTGTTGACAAAAAAATGTCTAATCAGAATGTTGATGGGAAAAATATCTATGGAAAAGCTATGGAAAGTCTTTTATTCCATCAATCCAAGCATGGAAGCGACAATACGGAGGAAAATAAATGGCTAAATGTCCAAAATGCGGAACCGAAGTAGCAAAGCCAAAAAAGACTTGGAAAATGGCTGGTCGCCCAGATAAAGCTGGAAAACGTATGCAACTTGAAATCGGACTCTACGAATGCCCAAAATGTGGTAACGTATTCCGCGAAGTACTAAGTAAACAAAAAATATAAACTGCAACCTAACCCAAATTAGAGTGCATATTTGCACTCTCTACTTTTTCTTTTTTTGTAGAAAGCGGTAGTTTTAAGACCGAGCATTTGTTAATCAACGGGGATATTCAGGTCCGATGCAAAAAGTGATTGATTTAAAAAAGTTGTGGAAGAACGATTATTTTAGAACTGCACTCGCAATCGCCCTGATCATAGCAGTTATAGCAGGTTTCTATATTGGCGTAGCCCTGGCTCTGGGCACCCCGGTTCCAATAAGAGTAGTAGAGAGCGGTAGCATGTGCGTTCCCTACGACGGGGCATGTGATGGTTGGCTCTCATTGGATCATCCGTTTGCCCAAACTTTACACAAAGGTGACATCATAATTATTCAAGCAGTAAATCCAGCCGACTTAAAAGCCAACTATCCCAGCAGCGACATCATAGTCTACAAAAACCCCAACGGAGTCACGCCCATAGTTCATCGCATAGTTGAGAAACAAGAAATTAACGGCACCCTATACTTCAAAACTAAGGGAGATGGCAACTCACCTGTAAAGTATCCTGAAGTTTCAAACTACTATGATAACATTCCTGATTCAAAAGGGGTTCCCCAAAACCTCATTGAGGGTAAGGTTATTTTGCGTATTCCATGGTTTGGTTGGGTAACACTTTTCATGAGGGGAAATTCTTGGGCTTTGCCGCTGGTTGTTGGGCTTATAGTTTTGCTTGTAATCATCGAGTTTGTGTTGCCGTTAGTCAATGATAAGAGAAAGAGAACTGCACAACAAACCACAAAGACTGGTGCAGTACAGATGTATTTATAAAGAAAGCATTTGATAAAAGAACATTCAAGAAAGGCGATATGTAAGAGGGAGAAACCGTTTGCCAAAGGTTAAAGCAACACTAAGCGTCGAGAACGTTGTCGCTTCTGCAACACTTAACCAAAAAGTCGACTTAAACGCCGTCGTGAAAGGTTACCCAGGAGTAGAATACCGCCCTGAACAGTTTCCAGGTCTAGTTTTTCGCTTAAAACGTCCAAAGACGGCTACATTAATTTTCAGTTCCGGAAAGATGGTTTGCACAGGCGCAAAATCAGAGAAAGAGGCACGTCGGGCAGTTATGAAAGTTGTTAAGGAACTTAAGAAAGGCGGCATAATAATAATCAGCAAACCTGAAATGAAAATCCAAAACATAGTTGCCTCAGGCGGACTTGGAGGCATGATTGACCTGGAAAAAGCAGCTTACACTTTGGATCACGCCATGTATGAACCTGAACAGTTTCCAGGTTTGATTTACCGTATGGTAGAACCGAAAGTTGTGATTCTTCTTTTCGCCAGCGGAAAACTGGTCTGTACAGGAGCCAAAAAAGAGCAAGATGTCTATGATGCAGTGGACAAATTGCATACGCTACTCGAACAAACCACTCTAATCTTCTACGAATAATCCCTTTAACGCGACTTTTTTATTTGTTTCAGAATGGTCTTCAGGTTTTCCTTATCAATTGCGCCCATTTCGTAAAGCGTGTTGGCTACTTCACTCATTTTTAGTAATGCATGAAGTTTCATTCCATTCTTCTCAAGTAGCTGCTTTCCGCCTTCTTCGCGATCCAAGAAAACAACCGCTTCTGTAACAACTCCACCTTCAGCTCTTACAGCGGCAGCTGCTTTCTTTAACGTAAAGCCTGTTGTAAGCAGGTCGTCGATTAGCAAGACTTTGTCTCCAGAAGATAAGATTCCTTCTACTCTTCGTTCTCTGCCGTGCAAGCGGACGCCTTTGCGCACGTAAAGAAAGGGTTTTTTGAGGTTATAGGCGATTTGGGATGCAAACGGGATTCCTGCCAGCGGTATAGCCGCTATCCGGTCGAAGCTTTTAATTCCGATTTCGCCGGATATATATTGGGCGTAAGCTTCACAGATTTCATGGAAAGCATCTGGGAAACTGGGGATCACTCTAAGATCCACGTAGTAGGGGCTCGCTTTGCCGCTGCTAAGCTTAAAGACTCCGAATTTTACAGCGTCAAGTTTGAAGAGTATGTTTGCCATTCGCTCTTTCGGGGTTGAGATTGAGGTTTGGGTTTTCATATTTTCACTTCCTTTTTGACACTTGGTAGATCTTATTCTGTTCAGGAATCAAGCACGCAGTTCTGGGCAACTCTTTCTTTAACATTTCCGCAAACTCCTTCTGACTTGCAACCGTTGCGGTATGGTAGGGGACAGCTATTTCAGGTTTAGTTAACCATGCAATCTCAAAACCTGTCTGCGGGGAGGCGCCCGGTGCAATGCCGACTGTGCAGAAAACAACATCAAAGCTCTCTTTCTGTGCCATCTTGGCTAGTTCGGGGAAGGGTAAACTGTCAGCGGTGTGGTAGACTTTGACTTGGTCTTCACTGGTTATGATGTAGGTTACTGGAGCTTGTGCTGGGTGGTTACTTTTTTCCGCTTTCACTGTGACTTCACCGATTTTTATCTCCGTCCCAGGTTTGATGGCGTGGAGTTTTTCTTTGGGGACAGCAAGTTGCAGTTTCTTTGCGGATGCCACATCAGCGATTACGAGGCAATCAGTAGTTTTCTGGATTTCTGTGATCAGCGGTGGGTCAAGGTGATCGTAGTGTTCATGGGTAATGAGGAGGGCGTCTATGTTCTTGAAATTTTTTGCTTTAACATCAACTGGGTCAATGGCAAGCGTTTTAGTCGGAGTTTTCAAGAGTATTCCAGCGTAATTGTTGAGCCAAACAAATAGTATGCTGTTTCTTTCCGGCGTTTTCTGAATGGACATAACTTGATTCCTTAAGAACTACTATGCGAAGTGCGTTTATAAGAAGTTGCGTATACACTAATTTTCATTTTAATAACGGTCCTTGGAAAAAGCCAATATCGACCTACTCGCTTTGGCAAAATTCCAACTCGATCAGTTTTATGCATACGAGTTTCTAAAATGCTCCGGGTGCGCGAATAGTCGTCGTATAGTAGTCAACCTAAAAACAAGCCCAAAAAAATTAGCAAAAAATTTCCCTTCATTTATTAAACAGATTTTTTCAGAATTCTTCAATACATCTCGGATCCAATATAGGTTCAGATATGTTTTTCTATATTATCTTTTTTGTAGATACGTTAGCCTTTTGATAAGGCTTAATAGTTTCTTACGTCGAGTACATGGTAAATTAGTACGTGACTTATCATGGTTGATGTTTGGCTTCCCTACGGAAAAACCGACGTATGCGTCCGAATCCCAGCCCGAAACTTGCTTGGAACAATCGAACCAAGAGATCAACAAGGAGCCGCCGACCCCAAAGCAGAAGTTGAACGGGCCTTAAAAGAGCCTATTGGCGCCAAACAATTACGCGAAATTGTCAAGCCCGAGAGCAAAGTCGCCATAGTAGTAGACGATGCCACTCGAAAGGCACCCAGCGAAAAGATGCTTTTGCCTGTGCTGGCCGAACTCAACGCTGCAGGTGTAAAAGATGATAACGTTACGGTTATTTTTGGCTGCGGAACCCATCAGGCGGTTAAGCCTGAAGAAGCAAAAGAATTAATCGGTGAAGAAGCACTCAAACGCATAAAAATACTCAGCCATTGTGGTGCGACCCAAGATTTGGTTTATGTGGGTACTACTAAAACGCACGGCAATAAAATCTACGTTAACCGCATTTTCGCAGAAGCAGATGTAAAAGTGCTTCTCGGAGACATAAATTTTCATTACTATGCAGGTTATGGAGGCGGTAGAAAAAGCGTTCTGCCAGCCATCTGCGGCGGCGAAACCATTCAAAACAATCATGCGCTATTATTGAATGCTAACGCGAGGACAGGTAACCTCGAAGGTAACCCCGTGCATGTGGACATGACTGAAGCTGCACGATTAGCTAAAGTCGATTTCATAGTTAACGTAGTCGAAAACAAGAAAGGTGAAATTGTAAAAGCCTTCGCCGGAGATTTAGAAGCGGCATTCTTGGAAGGGGTTAAACTGGTAGATGAGATGTTCCGGGTTACTGTTGACCGCCGAGCTGACATCATCGTTGTCAGCGCAGGTGGACACCCAGCCGACGTTAACCTCTACCAAGCCTACAAAGGTTTAGACAACGCTTTGGAAGCTGTTAAAAGGGGAGGAGTCATAATTTTGGTCGCCGAATGCCCCGAGGGACATGGCAACCAAGTATTCTACGATTGGATGACCCGCTTAGGCGACCTTAAAAACGTCGAACGTGAAGTGAAACGCAACTTTGCTATGGGCGGGCACAAAGCCTACTACCTCCTAAAAGCGCTACAAAACCATCAAATTATACTCGTCTCCTCAATGCCCGACTATTACGCAACAAGCATTTTCAAACTCAAAACCGCCCGCGCCGTCAACGACGCACTCAACGAAGCTCTAAAGATTGCAGGTTCAGCGTCACGTGTTTGGGCGATGCCACAAGGTAGCTACACCTTGCCAGTGTTTAGGATACCAGAAGAAACTAAATCTTAGAGGTCTGAGCCAAAGTAGAGCACAACCTTTAAGTTTAAACGGTGAAATCTGGTTTAGGGTAAGGCGAAAAGATGCAACAAACCTTCACGCTACGCAAATTTGTCCCCGACGATCTCCAAAGCGTCATGCAAATTAACCGTGTATGCTTACCAGAAAACTACACAGACTTCTTTTTCGTAGACCTGCACCAAAGGTTCCCAGAAACCTTCATTTTGGCGGAAGAAAACGGAAAAGTTGCGGGCTATATTATGTGTCGTATCGAAGTTGGATTATCTAATTTTGGTCTTGGCGGGTTAATTCGAAAAGGACATGTAGTTTCCATCGCTGTGTTGCCACAGAGCAGACGTAAAGGGATAGCTTCAGCGTTAATAAAAAGAGCACTAGAAGGTATGGAATATTATAAAGCCAAACAATGCTTCCTTGAAGTGCGCGTGACAAATGAAGCAGGCATTTCACTGTATAAGAGGCTAGGCTTTGAAATAACTCGAACAGTTAACGGCTACTATTCCGACGGCGAAGACGCATATGTAATGACAAAACGTCTGAAATAAGGAAGCATTTTCTGTGAGAAGCCATTAATTTTTGGAATCAACTGTTAGAAGAGAAGAGCTAGGCAGGTCTAGCCGTGAGCAGGCAATAATACAAGGAAAAAATGCAAAAATCTTATCCATGCCTGCTGCCAGACCTGCCCAACTACTGGGGCTCTTTTCTCCTTTCTACTCAAACACTATCCTTTGCTTGAAATATAAAATAATGTGGGCTACAAACGACAGCAACAACCAAAGGGGAAGCGTAACAATTATAGCCGCCGATTATACGCTTCTAAACAGGGAAAACAAGATGACAAAAACTGCCTTGATAAAAAGCCGGAAGAAAATTGCCCTTATCGCCCATGACAACAAAAAAGTAGACATGTTGGAATGGGCAAAATTCAACATCGGCACACTACGGCAGCATCAACTTTATGCGACGGGAACGACAGGTAGGCTTATCGAGAGCGAGTTGGGTTTAGAAATTACTGTTTTAGAGTCTGGTCCACTGGGCGGGGACCTACAAATCGGAGCATACATAGCCAAAGGTGAAATAGACTTTCTTATCTTCTTCTGGGATCCACTTGCCCAGTTGCCACATGACCCGGATGTCAAGGCGCTTCTGCGAGTTGCAGCGGTATGGAACATACCTATTGCATGCAACCGTGCTTCAGCGGACTTTTTGATATCCTCACCATTGATGTGCCAAGAGTACCAGCGTATTCTACCGGACTATGACAGTTACAGGCAACGATTCAACCAATAAATATCACAGTATTTTCATTACGTTGAACATAAGAAAAAATAACAAAAACTGAAAGTAAAAAACAATACGTTAGTTTTAAGAATAAGAAAAGGAAAAATTTTAAGCTTAAGCTTTGGGTTTAACCTTGTCTGCGACGCCACTTAAGCTTGCCATTTCCGAGTTTGCCTTGCGAATTAGATCTGCGATGGTTTCTTTTGTTGGGATGGCTGCACCGACGGATAGCGAGACGGCTTTCTGGTGAGCGCGTTGCAACAGTGGTTTAATAGTGTCTTTGGTTGTGTAACCGATTTCAAGTGCTAGCGCGAAGGCTTCTTGATTGCTCGATTCAACGCTCTTGCGGGTTGAGACAACATCGACTTTGAGTTGGTCTCCGGTAATAATTAAGCCGTTGTCGAATACTGCGCGCATAGAAATTCCGAGTTCTACAGCTTTTATGCCGAGTTTTGAGAGAACCCCAGCTAAGCGGTCATTTATTAATTCGCCTTTGCGGACGACGAGGGTGTCTTTGCTGATCCAAACGCTGCCGGATTCGATGCGGGTTGGTAAGCCGACGGCGTTTAATTGGCTGATGACTGGTCCTGGAGGTTGACCAGTGTTGCTCGCTGGAATGACCACATCCATGGCTGCAATGTCGTTGGCTTTGGCGGTTGTTTTGACTTTACCATGTTCCAGCAGAAGTGCCAGTTTGAAGGGGTTAAGATCAGTGAACAAGAAAACATTTGATCCTTCCAAGTATTCCTCGAGTTTTTTAAGGTCTTGCTGGTTCATTTCGTCTATGGCGATTTTAATAAGTGTGTTTTTTAGGACGCGGAGGTAGACTTTTCCAGCCATGCTTTTCTTTAGTTCTTGCAATTGGGAAGCTCGGACCTTCTTGAGGCTGGCGATGCCGACTGACTTGTACTCTTTAAGTATGTCTTTTATTGCATCTACTTCGGTTGATTTTGCTTCTAATACTTGTTGGGACGGCATAATCTTTCTTCTCTTTAAGCTTTAATTTTGATTGGTTCACCCATTGATGTCTTTATAAACGCGTACTTTACGTTTTTCAAGCCACGCTTCAGTTTTCCATCAAGCACACGGAGAATCGTCATGGTGTTTTCAACTAGTTCTTCATCCTTCATTTGTTCTGAGCCGACGGAGACTTGTATGATTGGTTGACTGCGCATCCTCACAACCACAGTCTTGCGGTGTTTATTAATTAAGGCTGTAAGGTCAGCGTTTGGTGGAACCGGAATAGGCATTTTACCTCTTGGACCTAAAACCGGACCAAGAGTCCTACCTACCAGCGGCATTAAGGGCAATTCGCAGATAAAAACATCGTAGTCGCTTGCGAGTTTACGCAATTCCTTCTTTTTGCCGTTTAGGGCGTCTAAGTCTGCGCGTTCCAGCACTTTGTCAGCCGTTGTATTTTTTGCTTTTGTGACAAAGTCTCCGCTTGAAGCAACTACACAGATCTTGTTGGGTTTACCCGTTACATGGGGAAGCTCGACAATCTCTTGGATTTTGCCTTCTGGCGCCTTCATGTCAATCTCGACGATGTCGAGAATTAAATCTACGGTCTGGTTAAATTTTTTCTGACCAGACTTCGCCTTTGCCTGCTTAATTGCTTCAGTTATGGTCTTGTTGTCTAGGGGCATTTTTAAGCCTCGTGCCAATGAGGGATTGGAAACCCATTATAAAAATATTCGCTTATCATTGTTCAGTACCGAATAGTTGTTCGTAGTTGCCAGCGTCGACGTCTTTCTGGACTTCTCGGGGGTCTTTGCCTTCTACAGTTACGCCTAAACTCACACACGTGCCAAGCAATTCTTTCGTTGCCTTTTTGACTGTTGGAGCTAGCAGTTGGGCGCCTTTAATTTTTGCAATCTTCACTATCTGCTCCATAGTCAGGTTGCCGATTTTAACTGAGTTTGGTGTGCCTGAGCCTTTCTCAACTTTGAGTTCAGCAACAATGAGTGCTGATGCTGTAGGTGTACCGACTGTAACTTCAAAGGTTTTTTCTTCAGTGTCAACACTGATTTTCACTGGAACCTTCATTCCAGCATATTCTTTTGTGATTTCGTTGATTTTGTTGACAATAGCTACTATGTTGACGCCTAAAGGACCAAGAGCGGGACCTAATGGAGGACCTGCGTTAGCTTGTCCGCCGTTGACAATCAATTCTACAACTTTTTTATCTGCCATTTTGTTTTCACTCTATGCTTTTGCTTTTTCTACTAGTTTTACATAGTCTGAATGTACTGTGATGGGCAAAGTGAATGTTGCCTCCAAGAGTTCGAGGGTAACTTCGCCTTTTGACTTGTCGAGTCTTGTGATTTTAGCGCGCATACCTTTGAAAGGTCCGCCAGTGATTTCGACGACGTCGTCTTCGTTGAGATCTTCCATAACTGGCTTACGCACAATGTAACGTTCAATTTCCGCGAAGCTTACAAGTCCCGGGATTCTTGAACGTACGTGTCTGACGCCTGTGATGGCTTCCTCCACTAGGTGTGGTCCATCTGCTTCAATGAATACATAGCCTTTGAGTGTGTCTGGAACAAGAAGAGATTTTATTGGAATCTGTGCCATCTCCACTTTTGAAGCGATTAAACGCGCAACATTGCGTTCTTGCCCTGTTGTTGTTTTTACAACGAATATTTTTACTTGATTGAACTCTTCTTTCTTATCCATAACTCAGGCTTCCTTAAGCTGTTGCGCCTGCGCCTGATGTTGCGCCGCCGACTGCATATGATAATAGCTTAATTACGAATCCAATTAAGCCTACTGCACCTATACCTAAAAGGCTGATTTTTATAGAGAGCCAAAGCTCTTCGCGCCCTGGTTTTACAGCTAGCTTTAAGGTTCTTGCTGCTTGTTGTAGCCAAGATTTTATACCCATATTTTACCGCACACTCAAGATTTCACTATTATATAATAAACGTTACTCTAAAGTTTCTTGCGTTACTATAAAGTTTTGCCCTTGCCGTTATTTTCGCTTCCTAAACAGTTTTTGTCCGTCGATGTCGGTAACATACTCGAAGCCGACTTCCAGCAATTTACAGGATTCGTCAATGGTTGATGCTACTTTGACAATGTAATCGTTAGGTGTAGAGTTGAAGATCATTTGCTCCATATTTACGTAGATCTGCGTATTCGTTAAGCTTCTGTGACCAAGCATGCGACCCACATAGTCCAAGTCTGGTTTTTTATGGTATAACATTGTTGCATACCAGTGGCGGATAAGATGAAAATGAATTTTCGCGATTCGAGGGTTGGCAAGTCTCGTTGCAACTCTTTTTCTTGCCTGGCATAAACCCATTATTGCGCTTGTTCTGCTTGTGGTACCGAAGACTTTCTGGTTTTGCTTTGGTAAGCTTCCAATCATGTCTATGAGCGTATTTGTTACTGGAGGGAAGCATCTTGGTAAACTGTGTTTTTCTGCTTTCGGCAAAGTTATAACGTGCTTTTCGAGGTTTATGTTTATCCACGCTAAGCTTAGACATTCGCCTAGTCGCATCCCGGTTTCCTTGATCAGCATTAGTAATGTTCCGACTTTCTTTCCTGAACCTGCAATCAGCTGATTTAGTTCAAGTTCTGTTGGTAGAAAATCTGGCAGTTTTACTTCATGTCTGCATTTTGGGCGAGTCCAAGTCTTACCTATAGACGCCAGGAAGGTCGTGTATGCGGCTCGATAGAGTAGTTTGGTGTTGTTTGAGATGGTTAAATGTGCGAGGGCGGTTTTCACGCTATCCGGATCGTTGATGTTCGCGTATTTTGATAGCCTTTTCATAATTGCGCTGAACGTTTCTGTGGTTGAATCGGATAATCCCTCTTTCTTGCAGTAGAACTCGAACTGTAATAGTATTCCTTTGATATGTTGTTCAGTGGCTTTCTCTATTCCCGCGCTAACAGTCTTTATTTCTGTTTGGCGGTCCAAATTTTTCGCTCCTAATGCGCAGATTTGGCTATTATACTGTAAGGCAATCTGATTATTTAATCCCCATTTCGGGTTTTTTTGTAACGGTTTTTCGGAGAATCGGTAACCGCAGTTTCTGCAAAGAAATCGTTGAACCTTGTCTCCGCTGCCCAAGAGGCGTAAGCCATCCTTGAAAAGTTTATTTGAGGCACATTGCGGACAAAATAGAGAAGACAAGATTCATCACCTTTTCACATTCTCTTATTAGTTTTTAGCCGTATGTCCATTGCAAAACAAACTTACGGCTAAAGATGCGTAAGCTCCAAGTCAGTTTATCAATGGATGTAGCATTTTTAGCTTTCAACAACATTTTTTCACCTAGAAATATTGTTCTCCCCCAAACATTTCGTGATCCACACCCTTTCTAGGACCAAATCTGCGAATCATCTCACGCACCATAGTTTTTGTTGATGGGTCGTCTTCAATATCAACAAACACGGAATGCTTATCGCCGTAAACTGGAGCTTCAAACTTTAACCACAAAATGTCCCCTTTCGGAATCAAGAGAATCCGCTCTTTTGCAATTTCAGCAGTTTTGCCAATTGCTAAATCACCACTCTTGGGGCCTTTCCAATAGATACATGAGTCCCTAATACCGTTGGCAAAAATACCACCATCTATAATTTTGTGCCTCACGTCATTTTCATCAACCCAATACATCGCATTCTCATCAAACTCCCAGCACGTGGGTTCAACGTTTGGAAGAACGTTTTCTTCAACTTTCTTTTTCGCATTCATTTTCATAATTAGACTTCCCTCAAAAATTTCTCTAATATAATAGAAGCCGAAAGTAACGAGGTATCTTTTTCCCGTTCTAGTTTACTATTTTTAAATTCTATTCTTTCCCCATAAAATATCAAATTTTCAACGCAGCTAAGGTTTTGTGTGAAAAACTGTGGCAAAATCGCTTGCTTTATGCTTTTTATCTTGCAGCCAACCTCCATAAACAGCGGATAAATTTTGCCTGCTTCATAGTTGGTTTTTGTTACAACGTTAAGCAACATCTTGTTTTTCCTCTCCCTTTTCTTTACACTTCCCTAAAGGAACACTTCTAAAATTTTGCCTGAATAACGATTTACTTTTACTGAGGTATCCGCTTTTGATGATTGTCATTTATTTCTCTTTTGAGTAATTCGTCATGAAGTTTCCCTATGCTACAAAATGCCTAAAAACTCAAGGTTTTGACCAAAAATCCCGCTTTTTATAAGTGTCGTATCTAGCGTATCATAACATTAAACAATTGCTAGGTATATGTATAAAATTTATCCATGCTTTTCCACCCTTTTCTTAGTATGGTCGCAATAACGCATTAACCAAAATCTATACAGTGAGGAACAAACATGGCACAACAAACCCTAAAACCAAAACTTGAAACCAGCTTTAAGTTGGTTTCACAAACACCCAAAGCACATAAAGCAAGAAAACAAATTGTAAGAAAAACTAAAAATATTGAAGAAAAAAACGTGACACAAAGCGATATTGCGCGTCTGATGTGGGCAATCTACGATGACGCAGCCAACTCTTACCAAAAGGCTTGCGTATCAGGAGGCAAAAAAAGCCAACAAGAATGCATGCAGCATCTACAGCTTATTGAAGAACTATTTGGGGAAATCGCGATTTGCAACGCATTGGAGAAGAGAAATTGAAAAAAATAGACAGGAGAGAGCTAAGCCTCAATTTAGGCACCTGTGAGATAATAAATGTTAAACTGCCAAAGTTTGTTATGGATTTTCTCCGCAAGACACAAAAAAAAACCGTCCAAGCATTAGAATATGCAATAGTCAACTATGTAAAAGCTGAAATTGAATACATGGCTCCCCAAGACTGGGCTGAACTTCTCCAACCCAAAGCCAGTTTCCAAACTCAAGAATACATCTGCTAGACACAAAGGAATCCCGGTGTTTAAGCAAACTTCTTTACCTTTTTTTATTTTTCAATTTTTGTTTTCGTTTTGGTACCTCAAGGAGAAAGTGATTCTTTTCCTACTAAGGCTATTTTTCAATTCATTGTTTATTCTTGTGTTTCCAATTCCATGACTGGAGCGCCCTAACTTTGTAGGCTTCCAACCTTTCAGATCGCCTCTTATAATTCTGGGATTGCTAGTTAAAATGTAGAAGGGCATTTTTGTTTGTGAAGTGTTGAGTTCAGCGATAAAGTTTAGGAACCGTTTACCCACTCCGATTCCTTGATAATCCGGTTGCACGACTAATCGGTTGACTCGATAGTATTTTGCTTTCATTCTGACACATGCGACAGCTATGAATGCAACAGGTTTGCCTTGATAGACTGCGATGTAGCATCTTACTCCTGCACCCAGGGAGCCGTTTAGATAGTGATATTGCCGAAACATCTGCCACATAGAAGCGCCGCACCGATAAATTTGGAGTTCAACGCTTCTAATTTTGAGAGTTCGTTCTGTTGTTATTTAAACCACAAAAAGTTTATTATTTCTCATTTGGTTTTTGGTTGAAATTTTGATCTCTTTGCTCAGTCGATACCTTATTGATTTCTTCTTGTTTCTTTTCTTCTTCCTTTCTCTTTGTTTTTCCTCTGCGGTAGTTGAGAATAAGTGCCAAAGCCGCAACTACTGCGGATACTATACCCGCTATTGCCTTAGGGTCAGTTAACAATGCAACGTAGTTTGTGTCGGTCGGTTTTGAAGTTACTGTAACGAGATAAGTTTGAATTATGTTGTTAGAGGCACCTTGTGAATATGATATTGTTACAGTATAATTTCCTGGTGTTTTGTAAGTGTGGCTGCTACTTAGATCGCTGGTTGTTGTAGTTGTGCCATCGCCAAAGTTGAAAACGTAGGGACCTGCATTACCTGTTACTAAGTTACTTGGTATAGTGAACGTTACCTCATCACCTGAGTTTGCTGCTATCTTTATAGACGGAGAGGCTGTGGAAGTTGAAGTGGGAGTCGAAGTGGGTGAGGAATTAATCTCAGCGAATTGTATTTCAGATGGATCTTGGTGAGCATAACTTATTGTATAGTTGAAGGCATCTGCGCTGTCGGTCCATAATTTAAGAAGATATTTTCCGTCTTTGTAGCTACAAACTCATGGCTGTGAAGACCATGGTAAACATATCCATAACCTGAAGGAGCACCACTTCGTCCAGAATCATATGAAGCCACAGTGAGATTGCTGTAGCTAATTTGGGATTGATAATATGGATCTCCAGCTTCCGGAGTTATGCCTAGGAGAACTACTTCATTTGCCTTCACGTTGTTTACATAAAAATAGTTTGATTCAGAAAAACCGATTGACTGGCACTCGCAGAAGATTTAGTTAAATCTTGAAACACAATGGGATGAGCTGTAGATTCTATTGTATAGTTGAAGGCATCTGCGCTGTCGGTCCATAATTTAAGAAGATAGTTTCCGTCTTCTGTAGCTACAAACTCATGGCTGTGAAGACCATGGTAAACATATCCATAACCTGAAGGAGCACCACTTCGTCCAGAATCAGATGAAGCCACAGTGAGATTGCTGTAGCTAATTTGGGATTGATAATATGGATCGCCTTCCTTTGCGGTTATGCTTAACAGAACAGCATCATTTGCTTTTACGTTACCTATCCAAATGTAGTTGATGCTTGATTCTCCTATTTCTCCATTCAGTGTGTAAGTTGTTTGAGCGTAAGTTATAGGAACTGATACTGCCATCATTGAAGATAGAACTAACGTTAAGAAAATGATTGCTGTGAATCTATTCTTCAGCGAGTTTCCCATAAAGATTCCTTTCTTAATTCGAAGCGCTCTTTCTTTGAGATTTAAGTCTTGCGATAAGACTTGTTATCACTTTCTTTTTCTAAAAAAATAATTATCGGACATATTTTAATTGCTATTTAGAAAATCATTTTTTGATTTTTCAGATTAGATTATTAGTTTCTGACACTTTATAATTGGGAATTGAATAGATTAATTTAAAAAAGAATTGCGGTCATTACATGCTTGTAGAATAAACGAATCAGATATTATGAAGGCTGAATTATGCACCTTTATTGCTTAGAAAAAACAAATGTTGCAAGAAGGAAAGATTATTCAAGAGCTATTAAAGAATTAACGCCTTTTGTGGTGGAGGCTAATGATTAAATGCCAGAAACACAAATTCGTAAACCTTTATTCATGCGCCAACCATGGAATATCTTGTTTGAGCTAAATAAAATAGAAAAACTCACTCCATGGAATGTTAACATCGCCTATTTACTCAGTTCTTTTCTTAGCGAGATGGACAAGGAAGGAAAAACAGATTTCAGAGCATCGGGAGTAGCTCTTGATTCTTCCGCATTAATCTATTTAATGAAGTCGAAGTTGCTGCTTACTCTTCAAGAGCCACCCACATTATCTAAAGCAGCAGGAGATTTTGTACCACCACCATTATTTTTGCCATTAAGGCACGAATTAACGTCAACAACTGTTCAGAATTTGTACGAAGCTATAAAAGAGATGATAAAATCAGAAGAAATGCTTCACGTTGGCAGAGTAGCCCCTCACCCGATTATTTTACAGCCCATTCCAGATCTGATGCCGCAATTTGACAGGTTTATTGCTGAACTTGAACTACAAATGGACAAACTATATTCACTCTTAAATGAGAAAGTTAAGGGAGCGGGAATAATTGATTTTTGCACGTTTACTAAAGGCATGACTCGAATAGAAGCGATTCGAATTGTTATATATCTTTTATTTTTAGCTCAGAATGGTAAGGTTATTCTGTGGCAAAACGAACAGACAGAAGAATTATACATAGCTGTTGGAAACTTTAAGATTGGAAAAACAGAAAATTCTGGCAACTAAATAAGTCTTAGATAGAATGATATAAATCCTGTTTTGGGGAACAGGCGTGTGTTCTATTGAGGCATATATTTGAGAGAAACAGTTATTCGCCTTCGGCTAAGGCTATTTCGCAATTCACAGTTTATTCTAGTGTTTCCTTGCCCTTGACTTGCATGACCAAACCGAGCAATTTTCCAGTATTCCATATTTCCCCTAATGATTTGTGGATTGCTTGTTAGTATATAGAAGGGCATTTTTGTTTGGGAAGTATAGAGTTCGGCGATGAAGTTGAGCAAGTGTTTTCCCACTCCGATGCCTTGGTAGTCTGGCAGGACCACAAGCCTTGAAACACGATAATAATTTGACCACATTTTAATGTGGGCTACAGCTATGAAGGCTATCGGTTTGTCTTGGTAGGTTGCAGTGTAGCATCTCGCGGTTGAGGGTAGGGCGCTGTTTAGATAATGATAGCTCCGAAACATCTGCCAAAGGGGTTTGCCGCACCGATAAACTTGGAGTTCAATGGGCGACCGACTTCTTTTTTTCGACTAAACTCCATTGTGTCAGTGCAGAGTCCCCAATCTGGATCCAACCAGTCAACTAATTATCGTAATGGCAAGACACCGCTATGAAGCTCTTCTTGGATCGGCGCACAGCCTTGCTAATTGCAAAAGCACTGACCTTAGCCGCGTTAGATACGCGAGGGTCGCAACAAAAGTTAAGCAAAGCAAAAAAGTAGATTAATACATATCTCACTACGAGGCGATAAATAGACTAAGCTAACCTTCTATGGCGGCGTAAACGAGATCGGCGGCAACAAGATTCTTTTAGAAGATAAAGGAACTAAGATCTTTCTTGATTTTGGGCAGTCTTTTACTTTTGGCGAAGAATACTTTACAAGTTGGCTTCAGCCGAGAGGCATTAATGGTTTAGGTGATTACTTCGAGTTTAATCTGTTGCCAAAGCTAAGTGGTCTGTATTCAAAGGAAATGCTTGCTTCAACAAACTTGCCATATACTGATCCTGAAATCGATTGTGTGTTTCTTTCACATGCGCATTTTGACCATATAACCCATATTGAGTTCTTGGATCCAAGTATTCCGGTCTGCATGGGCGTTGGGACAAAACTGTTCATGGAGTCAATGGAGGAAACTGGTTACTTCGCGGATTACGGTGAACACATATGCAATAAGTTTAGGACAGGGCACAAAATCAAAATTGATGATCTAACTATTGAACCGATTGCTGTTGATCACTCGATTCCAGCCGCTTATGGTTTCATAATCCACACCTCAGAAGGCACAGTCGTCTATACTGGCGACTTGAGGCGACACGGACCCAGAAAAGACTTGACAGAAAACTTTATCGAAAAAGCCAAAGAAGTTGAACCGACCGCACTGATCTGCGAAGGAACCAGAATGGCGGTCAAAGAAACCCGGCAGAACTACTCTGAGCCACAAGTAAAACAGATAAGCGACAAAATCGTAAAGGCAACCGACAAAGCCGTTTTTACCATGCATGCCAGCCGAGACATTGACAGGTTCAAGAGCTTTTATGAAGTCGCGAAAAAGAACAATAGAAAAATGGTCATAACGCCCAAAACCGCTTATCTCTTGACCAAGCTGCTAAGCGACGAGCATTTAGCCGTTCCAGACCCGCTCAAAGATGACTGCATCCGTGTGTATTACAAGAAAAAGAAATCAGGCACTTACAGCGAGAAAGATTATTTCCCTTGGGAACGCAAATTCATGGATAAGATGGTTGATTGCAAGTATGTTCGCAAGAATCAGGGCAAAATAATAATGGATCTCGACTTTTTCCAGTTCGCTGAACTTATCGACATAAAGCCGAAAGCCGGAAGCGAATTCATCCACAGCATGAGCGAACCGTTCAGCGAAGAAGACATCGAAGACCAAGTCATGCATAACTGGTTAGACCACTTCAAAATGCACTTCCATCAAGTTCACGCTTCAGGGCACATGAGCAAAGACAGCTGGTTGAAATGGTTAATGAAATTCAACCTAAGCAAGCGTTCCCAGTCCACACAGAAAATCAAGAACTGTTCAAATCCCACTGTTCGTGTATTCAGACTATTGAGAGCGAAAAAGAATACTCTCTAAAACAATTGTGATGTATTCGGGTAAATTCCATTTAGAAAAACTCTTATCGCTCGAAATTATAAATCAAGTGATTGCTTGGTGTTCTGAATGTTGCAGGCTCAATTGAGAGGCAAACTAACCAGAGCTGAAGAGAACATGGAAGATTTGCTTACGTCAAATGTTTTCGGATCTATCAAATATGTACCTTATGAAGACGGACTGCTGCCTCTGCTGGCTAATTGTCAAGACGAAAATGGCGATCCATTAACTGGTATAAATCAACCAGTTTTGAAGGTACATTACGACTTCTGGCCTCGACTTCGGGAGTTGAATTGCGAAGAATGTGAACCAGATTTACTCATAACAATTCAGTACTTAAACGGTCAAAGGGTACTCATACTTGTTGAATCAAAATACCTTTCCAACAAGTCTTCTGAAGCAAACGACCAAGAAGCACCCAAAGACCAACTAGCACGTGAATGGGATAACTTGATTCTCAAGGCAAATCAAGAACATGCAAAACCAATTCTCCTTTATGTAACAGCAGATTTTGGTTATCCACGACAAAGCATTGACGAATCTCGGAAAGAGTACCTAAAGAAACGAAAGAAAGGCATGAGTGTTTTCTGGTTGTCTTGGCGGAAACTGCCTACCCTATTCCTCGATAATAGACAAGAAATTCTAAATGATTTGATTGGAGTTCTCAAATATCAGCAATTAACTTTCTTTGAAGGCATAACGATACCAGAAGCCTCCAGCATAAAGTGGTCATTTGAAGCTATCATTAATTGGGACTGGACATTAAATAGTGAGAGTAGCATTCGCTGGCAATTCAAAGCGAATAAAAACTTCAACTGGCAATATCAAGCTAACTTAGTAGAATGGAGATTTAGAAATTGAGCACTGATGGAGAAAATATTCTTAAATTAGTTCAGCAGATGAGGCAACTTTGCCAACAAACAGCACTGCTTCTTAGAACCGCCGATGAACAAATGAAGAAAAAAGGCTGGATTTCTAATAATACAGCCTTAGCTGAAAAATCAGGAAACATACTCTCTCCAGAAAATTGGATACCGATAATGGCTTTTCAATATTACACAAATGATAAGCATCCAAACCGTTTGCCTTATGTTTCAGTTCTTCTTGACAACCATTGGACTGAAAAATACACCATAAAAGAGCCTTTGATCACAGCTGGCTTTTTTGATTACGGAACAGAGGAAGCTGGCGATAATTGGGAATACACATATTTTCGATACTTCGGCTATCTGTCAAAGAAACACAATTTGAAGCCGGATGGACAACACTTCCATTTTGACACAAAAATGATTCCCGCTAGCCTCATCGGAAAATTCAAAAACACATTTGAAACGGGAACTGTCTTTGCATTACCTTTGACATCAATTACTAACGCGAGCGAAGTAGAATCTAAAATTACCAACATACTAATTGAACTGCTCAATAAACAAACTAATTTGCCTGAAAGGGTTTGCTGAGGCACTGGAACCAATTAAAGGAGAAAAGAGGAAAATGCAACTAACCTCTTTGATTGTAACTTCAACGGTTAATTTTATCCAGAGCCTTCTCAGCCCAATATTTTCTCAATTTTTCTTAAAGACTAAAAAAAAGGGAAAATTTGTTTTTGTTTGAGGTTTTTAGGGTCGTTTTCTGACTGTCAATAGTGCTAACACTGCAAAGCCTATTATGATAACGACGATTATTGCTGCGACTGATGGAATGAAGTATAGGTCAGTCGCCGATAGAGGTTGTGTTGATGCGGACGATGTAGCTGTAGCAACAGGTTTATCGACTGCAAATGCTGTAGTGGTTTGTGACCCATAGTAAGAATGGCTACCCGCGAAGACTGCGTAGACTGTGTATGCGCCTGAGATGTCTGGAATCCAGTTGTAGCTGTAGTAGCCGTTTGTGTCTGTTTTGGTTGTTCCGATGAGACGATAGTTGTTGTTAGAGTCCAACACATACAGTTGAACATCAACACCGGTAGTATTAGTCGGCTTCTCCTGCTGCATATAGACATATTCCATCCAAGCACTCTGACTCTCATCAGAAACACATGCAACCCCATTAGGGAAACGTGCACTTCTATCAGACTCAGTTGTACCAGAAGCAACATCTAAAACAGTACCAGAAAGCATCACACTTTGTCCTGGTGATACACCAACGTCGGGGGAACTGACAGTAATTTGGCTGGGTCCTTTACCGAAGCAGTAGATTTGTGCGTCGTAACTGTTGTAACCAACCATATAGCCATCAGCGATTGCACTGGGCACACGAGCATAAAATCCTAATAAGCTCCAGATTAGAGATCCATCAGTAGCGTTAAAGGCTAGTTTTTGTGCACCTGCGAATAGCGGCGGGTCATACATACGTCCTTGTGAGAGGAATAGTATACCATCTGCGATAGTTTGTGTTTGACCATACCAGATTGGGTAGACGCCGTATGGTGTGTCATATCCTGCGCTTGTAGGCGTATAGACCCATTTAGTTTGGCCTGTTTTAAGGTCGACTGCATTGACATATCCACCGAAGTCCCATATGTAGAAAGTATCGTAAGCAATAGCGGCTCCGCGTGTTAGTGTACTAAGTGCGCTGCCTTCAAGTTGAATTGGTCCCCAGACTTGTTTGCCGGTTGTTATATCATAGCACCATGCTTCGTTTGTGTCTTTATTCTGTTCTACGTAGTAGCCATCGCCTGCAGCAACCACCGATATGTCGCCGAACTGGGTTATTGTCCGGTTAATGGGACCCCATAGGTTAGCTCCCGTTCTAGCATTATAACCGGCTTCTATTGCCCAGCCGATAGATGATTGTGTCGTTATAGTAGGTGCATAGCGTAAAAGTATACCTTCGAAAGATCTAGCAGATATGCTCATTGAAATGGTAGTACCTTCAAATTTGTTTACTGGCACTGACCACTGGTATCCTAGGGAATAATTGATGTTTCCATTTGGGCGTATGGCACGGAGAGCACCAGTGCTGTCATCTCGGTCTGTGGCAGCGTCTGCTAGGCATTTGGTTGAGTTCCACATTGTCAGGTTTCCGCCGCTGACTGAGTATATGTAGACTGCACCTTGAGAGTTGTCATCATTACCTTCAACTAATCCTGCAGCTGTTGTACTTGGAACATTAATGATGTTAGCGATAAAGTAGCCAGTAGTGGGATCAAATAGTTGCCAGAGGCTGCTGTTGAATGCGCCGACTAGCCATGCTTGAGTTCCATATTCCTGTATAGTGTGGAATTGCAGACAGAAGGCAAAGTCCAATGTGTCAACAGTGTCTTTATGCCATACTAATTCGCCTGTGCGTAGGTCTACTGCGTTCCAGCCGGGTGTTTCCGGTGAATAATAAGACATTGCTGTTGTGGTTTGATTGTAGTATGAAGGTATGTTCGAGTATACTTTGTAGTATATGACGCCGTTGAGGATTACTGGCTCAAATTGTCTGTACGCTATTGATGATGAGGTATATTGGCTTTCTTGGTCGCCGCTTATTGGTCCACCAACTTGACCACCAAGCGAGATTCCTTTGACCCACATAATGTGACCTGAGGTTGGTGCTTCACTGTAGGCATTGAAGTTGTTGGCAGTTGCATCATATCCTCCTGTATCGGTGAAAGAAGGCTTACCAAGACCCCACCAGTTACCACCGATCGATGCCCAAGCGTAGTTTGTTGAATATATTGGACGTGACCAATATTCAGTCGGTAACGGAGTATAACTAGTACTAGATATTGGTTCTTCTTGTACTGTGAAGGTAACTGCCTTGCTATTATCGGCCAGTAATTTGTCACCGGTTATCAATGTTTGACCTGGATATATGCCTTGCACGGTGTAGTTACCCGTTGTTGCTGGTGTATATAAAATTCCGCCTACGCCACCTGTTGTATCACATGTGTATGGTCCAAAGGTTTGGTTTGTTCCATCTGGCTGGATAACGTTTACAGTTAGGCCAGTATAGAGTTGGTTGCTTGTGATCGGTATGGGTTTTGTAAAGAAAAGGCTGATGTAGACTGGTTGACCAACGCCGACGGGGTTTGGTTCAGCGGTGACCTGCAGGTATGTTGGTATTTGATATACGGTTGCGGCCTGAGAAAGAAGTGACTGCGGCGCAATTGATAGACTAAGTATTGCCAAAATAACTATTGCAATTAAAGATTTGGTGTTTTTCATTTTTTTTCATTTCCTTAGTTTATAGGAAACGATTTTATGCAGATAACGCTAATAAGATTCACGAACTTATCGTTCGAACAACCTAAATACAAGGGTTTAACCACGATAGAGCTAATATCACAAAAAAAGTGAGTTACAAAGGGTACCAAATGTCTACAACATCGTATAATTTAACACCAGACCCAGTCTTACGAGTCGCCATAGAAATCATATCAGCGGTAGCTTGCTTTATTCTAATCAGATTTATGATAAAACCATACAGAGTAACTGGTGAAGGACGCTATATCGGTTTACCGCTGGGGTTCGGTTTCCTTGGCGCTTCCTTTGCTATTTCGGCTGTAACGTACGCGCAGCTGTTAAGCAATAGCGTGATGTTGTGGTTCTTTCAACTTATTATAAGGGCATTTGCATTTATATTTTTGGCAATTGCCTATTATTTTTCGAACAAACCGTTCAATAATAGAAATTTGATTTTTAACTTCGCATTCACCGGACTTTTAATCTTCCTGGCAACTTCAGTTATTTTAATATTTATTGCTCCCCAAATACCCAGTGATAATTATATAATATTGAATTTTGCTGTCCGACTGGAAAGTCTTATTTGCATATTGTACATATTTATTCATTGTACCAGAGAACAAATGAAAGAACCTGACCAGAATCTCAGATGGATTCTTGTTGGTTATGCTCTGCTTGGACTAAACCAATTTTCGAGTCTATTTTGGATTTTTTATGTGTCTAATCTAGTATTTTGGGTGTCTTTGACCTTCCGTTTAATGAGCCTTTCCGTTTTCCTTTTTGTTATGTATAAAATTTTCTATAAAAAAAAGAAAAAAGGCAGTGAAAATTGAAGAGGATCAAAAGAAGAGATAAAATGAAAATTTATGGCGATCTTCTATTGATACTTCAAGATGAGTCAATTAACAAAAAAATGACGAGAATATCATCGAAGAGTAATATTCCGTTTACACGTCTGAAAGAACATATAGCTGATCTAGCGGAGTTAGGGTTGATTGAAGACGAGACGTCTCTTAAGCTTACTGAGAAAGGTACAGTGTATCTATCCCAGTATAAGACTTTTTTAGCTTTTATGAAAAGCATTGGTATGAGCTATAAAGACGAGTAAAACTGAGATTTCTTGAAAGCGCTTTCAAGTGTGGATTACTTTTGGGTTTCCCATATAATCTGAGCCTCTCTGTTAACAGCAATCGTTTCTCGGGTGCGTGCCTAATACCTCAAGCACAAAAGGTAGTAAGTAAATTGGGTTTTGCTGTTCCTAGACCGAAATAGGAGAAAAAAGAAAAATGCATTAACCTCTTTGATTACAGCTTCAATAGCACAAATCTAATCCAGAGCCTACTCAGCCCCATTTATTTTTCAATTGTTTTTTTACTAACAAATGGGAGGGATTGTTGTTTGTTTTGTTTTTCTATGGTCGCTTTCTAAGAGCAAGCAGTGGAACTGCACCTACGACGATTACTGCAATTGCTGCGATTGTTATGTATTCAATTGGAAAGGATGAGTTGGTTTGGGTTTGTTTTGTGGGCGCTACTGGTGATGTAGATTTCGGGGTTGAAGTAGGTGACCCAAAATTTTGAAGAATCATACTTAAGGCGCGTATACAAACCGGGCAGAACCCAAAATTAGTGGCAATTCTCATTATACAGCTATTGTTTGTGGGTCGAACCAGGTTTCGATACCAAGCTCCAAAATAAGCTCCTGTCCCGGGAAAATCTTGCCATTTACTACCATTCCAATCAATATTAGCGTATGGAATATAAGATCCTGCAGGAAAGTCTTTATCGTAAAGAGCATATTCATCTCCAAGATGCCCAAAACTATGGCCTAACTCATGTACCATAACGTTCCTGCCATATGTACCCGTATAAGAAACCACAACATCATTATCCCCCGATCCCCCATATGTCATGTTATTTACCAGAACTATTACCAGATCATTAGGATCAGTATAATCAAAATCAAAGTTCCCCATATTACTTACGAATTGTTTTACTTTGAAAGTGTTTACCGTTAATAGTCTATCCATTGTCGGATTTCGGGTTGATTGGAAGTCTTCGGTCGTTTCAATTCTCCAGCAATTTATGAAATGTCTGTATTTTAGGAAAGGTTCAACGGAAAGAAGGCTTTGGTAATATGTTTCGACAGTTGTTCTAAACTTATCCATTTCATCTAAAGAATAATTTTCGGGTACAAAAATGATATCCAAAGCTTTTTCGGACTGTAAATTTGACTCCAATGAAAAGATTACGGGAGCAGGAGTTTGAATGAATGCTGATGATTCGGTGGAAATTAAGACAAGAAGGATTATAATTATGGTTGTTGGCAGCTTTTGAATCAGAAATCTTGAATATACTTTGCTCAATTCAGACCGCTCAATAGAGTCTTTACGAGGGATAACATGATTGTCTGATAGTCTGGGATTGGCATGAAAACAGATATGTGCTCTTAGACTTTAAAAGCGTTTAAAAGGTGAACCCACTCAATTGTGTGTGGTATAATTGATGGAACTTTTTTAATTTGAACCAATTAAGTCATCGCTTTTGGCTTTTTTGTGTCTGACACTGGATGACACAGACTGACAGGTTGACTGATTGACATTATTCACTGGGCGTGGATTGTATAAAGCCTCTGGATCAATCACTGAAATAAGAACGACAACATTATTTTTGCCTAACCTGAAAGTCTAACATTTTTAGTTGAAAAAGCTTATCTTCCTTTTTGTCAGTTAGAACTGTGAGTTTACCTGATATTTCCTTTAATAAAACCACGATCTCCATACTATCAGCGGTCTCTTTGTTTGATGTTTCCTTGCTTTTAGCCATAGATTGATTATTCTTTATTTTAGTGTTTTAAGCGTTTGAATAAAAAACTTGGGAAGCCTTAATCCCAATCCACTATGGTGATTTCATCACTTGTCCACACATGGGGCAAACTGGCTCGAAGTCTTTTAGGTAATTTTTTATTTGTATCTCCCACAATTCAAAATGACACTGAAAGCAAAAGCAGATTTTACATTTAGGACACCAATAAACTCCACCACCCACCATATGAGCACATGCATCACAAGGCTTGCTTAAAGTGAAATAATCAAAGAATCCCATGGCATCTTAAATCGATTAAATTCATAAAAAGCACACGTTAGAACTACCTTAGAGATTACCAGAGTCTTCACTGAAACTATTATTTTTTGAGCTACGTACTAACTGAATCGGTTTTAGCTTAGTAGGTTGCTCCTCAGAAATTTTCCATTCATGCATTAATTTCTCTATCCTTAAAGAAGCATCTACTTTAGACTTATTTTCATCTTCCATTTCAATCTAAGCTTATTGAAGCAAACACCGTATAAGATGCTTATTTCAGCGTGAGCATATTACGATTTTAAGAATACAACCCCTTTAATCCCAATGTCCCAATTAGATAACTAAACATTCACCTATAGCTACGTGAAATAGGGTGGACAGCTTGTTGTTACTCAGTTACAACCACATTTTCTTTTATCTTTGATTACTTTTACCTGTCACTTGCCGCTTGGTGAATCAGCGACTAACATCTTCCAACAGTGCATTCTGTCTCTCTTCCTGATTTTCGTTGATTTACCAAGCCCTCAATCTAAGATTTAGAAGAAATTTTTTATAAAGAATTTGAAGGTTGAGGGGATGGTTATTCTGTTTAGGAGAAAAGACAAATAATGCTACTCGTTTAAATAGCAAATTTGACAACCCCACTCAACCAATTCAGCTTTTACGTTTTCTGGGTCTTCCCCTTAGATGAGTGTTTGGGCAAATCTTCCTTTCATAAGAATGTCTTCCTTTAACCCCATCTTCAGGGGAACTATTTCAAACTCGCGATCACTGTCACTCATAGACAAATCACTTTCGCTTAAAACATATATAGTTTTAAGGGTTTAGGCGCGCTACATGAGACAGATTAAATCAATGATTTTTTGATGTGTTGTCTCAATGTTGGACATTACGTTCTTTATAGCGAAATAAAAC
The DNA here is from genome assembly GCA_963739495.1 of Candidatus Bathyarchaeota archaeon. GTDB lineage: Archaea > Thermoproteota > Bathyarchaeia > Bathyarchaeales > Bathycorpusculaceae > Bathycorpusculum. The sequence goes on from CAVUAM010000015.1 coordinate 39,480, forward strand.
AATGCTTATTAGTCTTGTGTGTTCGTGGAGAATTGTGGGCTTCCTTGATTAGAAAAGAAGCAATTTCCTTTCTGAAGGAATTAGCAGAAAACGACCTTGTTTTGGCATTTATGGTTGACATTCAAAGAAGAACCCCTAACCATTATCAACTGCGGATCAAAGGCAATTATGAACTTTCCCGAATCAAGAAATTTCTAAAGGATAAAGGCTTTTTCGTTTGAGATCAAACAGGACACGTTAGTTGTTTTCAAACCTTAATCCAAATGTCGCAATTAGATAACTAAGCATTCACTAACACTCTATCAAAAATGTACCATAAAATAGGCATTCGGCGCGGATTCTAACCCTCTGGGGCAAACGAGTGTGCATTGGGGTTTTTTTTGGTTGAACGGGGTTGCACAGTGTCAATCGGTTTAGTGCCTTTGCAGGGTTATATACGCGGTGGGTGTTACAAAGAAGTATGTAGGAAAACTACAGTTTTTGATGGTCGAACCTACAATTTCAACATGGGCAACACCATGAACCCATAGCGGTTTAAAATGTCAAGTTTTCTCGAAAAAGCTCGCAGGTCAACTTAGATAAGTGGTGGATGGACTATGATTGTTTGCAAAAAGTATATAATCCTTGTTTAGCGATCAAAGCTGCAACACATGAGGCTATAGCTCTTTGAACACCTGTGCCCATTAAGTAACCAAAGATAAAGAGGTGAATGCTTTCTGTTGTATCAAGGATTCCGGATTCCTTCATGTTCTCATATGAAGCGCATATTTTTGCTTTTATTTTGCCTGAATATTTTTTAAAAGCCGTTTCTCCTATTGTTTTAAAGTCTATGTTAAAGTCTATTTCAATTAGATTGGGGTTATAGCTACCTCTGGCTTCAATTTGAAAAATGATATTTCCTAATCTAACCAAAAGCATATCTTCATCGTAGCTTTTCAAAATATATTCAGTTCTTTCTCTATTCTCAACGTACATTTAACAATCCCCAAAAAGTGTAAGGTCGCAGAAGCGTGTATAGAGTAGATGAATTTAATTTTATTTATTTGTATTTAAAATGTTCTGATGATTAGCTATTTCGCGATAAACCTCTTTCCTACTATGGGGCCCAGATTTTGAAGACCTTAAAGGTCAGAAAATCAAAATATTTCCAAAACGAGGCCGAAATTCCGTTTGAACAGAAATGTTATTCCGTTTGAAAGCCAAGGCGGCTCGCATGGATGCGCCTGAAAATTCTGGAAAAATTTTGAGGCAATTGATACAATGTACATTGATTGGGCAGAGAAAAACTGTGGGTTTGCTGAGGCTCTGGAACCGAATATAGGAGAAAAGATTAAATGTAAAATTTTCATAAAAAAAGGAGAGCGGGTGATATCTCCACTCTGGCAAGGGTTCAATTCGAACCCCCTGTCAGGAGGAGATGTCACCCACACAACCCACTTTTTCTTTTTATATTAAATTTTAATCTCTCTATAATACTATTCAAATCTTTTTCGAATTAGGTTGCGACTTCTTCAATGCTCTTGTTAGCCATTTTTCTTTTCCATTGTGGTATAATCAATTTATTTTTAATTTTTGCTTACCTGTCAAATCTACGTCTTAGGGTTAATAGGTACATTATTGTACTATTGAGCATGCGTAAACCTTTTATTATTTTAGGCTTGACCGCTAAATAGTCTTAAGCTACTGAGCTCTATCCTGCGAAAAGTTGTATTAGTTGCTTGTGAGACAAACGCAGTCGATTAGATTTTTGCAGCTGATGCAGTCTTCTGGTGGTTGTTTTGGTCTTGGTTTCTTGGTATAGTAGTCTAGATTTTTTGGACAACCATTTGACTTTGAAGATAGCGGATGGGCGGTGTCTGCTAATGTTGTACTTTCGAGTTCCTGTGTTTCAATTTCAGTTATTTCTTGTGGGACTTTGGGTTCTTGTGTTTTAATTTCATCTATTAGTTGTGGAACATTAGACTCTTGTGTTTCAGGTACGCTTACTTGTTTTATTGATTCGATTTCTTGTTTTTGTGTATTAATTTCGGTTGTTTGTTGTGTGATTTTTTCATCTTTGTTGGGCAGGATTTGGGCTTTCTGGGTTTTGGCAATGCTCCTACTTTTTATAAGAGATAATAAATTAAGCGAGTGTAAAAAATATAAAAATACAATCAAGCTCGCTGAGACAGCTGCACCGGTAATATTTAGAATATTTATTTGGTTTTTCATAAATAATCCATATGAGAACCAAGTAAGTGCCCATAGGAATAACAGGTAGTATGTTTGTTTGCTATAGAAGGGTTGTGCTAGTATGTTTTTAGATTCCAGCTTGGCTACACTCCACAGTTGATTGGGAGTCTATGAAAATTGAGAATTTTGCGCATCTTAGTTTTAGATATGTTACTTCTGAGTCTAGTTTTTCTACTTTTAGCTTTCTTTTTTCGTATTCTTCTTTAGCTTTGATTTCCAGCTGGTTTAGTAGGGCTGTTAGGTGTTCTTTTTGTTCACTGAGACGGGCTTTGTCAACTTCTAGGCTTTGGAAAGAATTGAGGATATCTTCGTCTTTTGGGTTGTTCTCTTTTTTTAGTGTTGCACTTAACATTTAGTTCACTAACTGTTTTAGCACTATAAGGGGACTCTTTTTAATAATTTATGAACTGCTAATATTAATTAGGAAATTATATTTTAGCCGTTAGTTTCTTTCGGCTAAAAAAGGCAACCATATCGGCTGTGTGTTTGCAGTTGCGAAAACGCGGTTTATTTTAGCGATAACTAACAATACTAATCCAGATTATCGCCAAATGTGTTTCTTGCGTGCATTATTATTACATTTTTTTGCGGAGGCTATTTGATAGGCAACTACAACTGCAGATTCAGCGCTGATAATCGATAGTACAAAAAGAATGTCCCAGGAACTGAATGTGGATTCATATTCGAATTGAGGTGTAGACGAAGGAGGTTGAGTCGAGTTGGGCGTTGAAGTAACTGTAATGTTTGTAGTGGGGTTTGGAGTGGGAACTGGCGTAGGAGTAGATGATGCTTTATGTGTTGGAGCAGGTGTCTGCGATGGGGTGGGAATTGGGGTTGCGTTAGCTACTTGATTGGATCCTTGATTGTAATTAGGGGCTGCACCCATGCTATAGGTTATATCACCATAGGTTTTTGGTACATCAGGGCTAGACGGTGGAACTGTTGGCCACGATTGAACAGCAGACCCAGCAAAATGTGCGTCGTGGGTTTGGAGAAGCATCCAAAATTCTGGACCGATAATCTGTGAACCACCCAACTCTGTTGAGGTTTTTAACAGACTCATTTCAAGTATCAAATGCGGTGCACTATAAGTAGGCGAAGAACTAAATGATTCATTCCATTGGAAGACAGATAATGAAGGTGTAGCTATTTGAGTCCATCCTACTCCATTTCCTTGATACCAAGTGCAAACTGCATTACTTGTGAAGTTTACTGCAAAATCTGTGGATGAAGGCGCGGAATCAGAGGTCATACCACCGTCAAAAAATACTTGAACAAAATCCCCTGTCTCATTTGAATTATCCATAGTTTCAACGATGAGGTAATAGTAAACACGACACTAGGACTAGACGCGGCTAAATACCATTCGTCAGTAAAGTTAGCGTTCGTTCCAAAAGTGGTCTGCAAACCATAAGTCCACTCTGAACCCCACTGTCCATTAATTGTCGGGAGAGTTGTTGAAGAAGTCTGGTAACAGATATGGGAATAGCCAGCTTCTTGAGCATTTATAGGCTTCGAAGTCGCCAAAATAAAGCATATTGCTAATACGATAATGATTAAGTTTAGTTTTAGAGGGCCGCTGTTCATTGTCAAGTTTCCTTATTCTCTATTTTAATAAACTTGATTAGTATGTTTTATGAACATTGAATATGAATTGTGAATAAAGGTCGTACGCGCTTTCTTATTAGCAGAGAAAGCTTATAACTAGAAATTCAACATGCAAGAAAACAAGTAAGGAACTGGATAAACCTGTCAAAAGAAATTACTTTGCCTTAAGGCTGGGACGGCGACATCATCCCCGCTGTTAGAACGTCGTCCCAGACTATTATAAGTCCAACCCAACAGTTTCACCCACAGAAACCTCTACTCCAACAACTTCGACTAATCCAACGCCAACCCCAACTCTAAGTCCCATTACAAATCCAACAATCTTAACCCCAAGTCCAAGCCAAATATCCTCACCGTCTTCTTCACCTCCACCACAACCAACAGAAACACCCCTATACCTTTACGCAGCGGTAGGAATAACAATAGTAGTTTTAGTCGCCACAGCCATGGTGCTCAGGAAAAATCGAAATCGCGCGCTGGCTTGTCCCTAAATTGAAAAGCTTATAACTAGAAACGGGCCTCGTATCATTGAGAACCAATCACACAAGGAAGTGATCCCTGCGAGACAGGATGAACACGAGACCCTTGAAACCCTTTTCAAAAACGTAGACTTAAGCTTTGCTAACAACCTAATAAAACAGTGCTTCCACGCAAGCGGCCCAGGAAGACGACCCAGAAACCCACTGGGACTATTTCGAGCATTCTTAATCATGAAAATGAAAGCCATACGAAGCCTAAGAGAAATGACGCGCATCCTAAACACCGATTTAAGAATTAGAAAGCTCTGCCTAATCAAAGACAACCAAAAAGGCTACACACGAAGCGTAATGAGCCGATTTTCCAAACGAGTAGGCCAAGACAACCTCAACAGAATAATCGATCAAAAAGTAATCAAACTGCTAAAATCCCAGCAAAGCAGTGAAGTAGACGTAGTGTTGGATGCCTCTTTTATCAAGGCTTGGAGCACCCGTCACCCAACAGATAACCAAATCGGCTTCTCAGATGCCCAAGCCAGAGTTGGCAGATCGGGCCGATCATATGCACTGGGCTACAAAATGCACCTATCAATCGACCACAAAACAATGCTTCCTCTCTCAAGCGTTTTTGTCTCTGCAAACCAAAACGAAAAGAAACATTCACTGACTCTACTTGAAAAGGCCAAGGGAATTCTCAAACACTGTAAAGCTAAGGTTAGAAGTGTAGTAGCGGATAGCCAATACAGCGATTCTAAGCTCAGGTGTGCTGTTGAGAAGGCAACTATTCCATATCCTGCTAATCATCGCAAGGGTGTGGAGGGTTTGTTGCGAGTTGATAGGAAGTTTAGGACTTATGGGTCTTTAGAGGACAAGACGGAGTATCATAAGAGACCGCCGATTGAGGCAGTTAACAGTTTTTTGAAGACGCAGTTTAGCATGGCTAACAATAAAGTCAGAGGATTAGCGCAGGTTACGTTCTATGCATTATGCAGCATTCTTTGTTTAGTGCTAAACAGAGAGGCAGCACAGAGGATTGGCAGACATGAAAAAGCAGTATCACCGACTTACTTCAACACTTAATTTTAGGGACAAAGCGGCGCTATGCGCGCTACTTCCATTCCCAAACCTTCAAGTGGAAGTTACCTGTTTCGTCGATGTCCAATTCCCAGACTCCCGGCACGTTATTTAGTCGTGCAAATTTAGGTGAGGAAGTCTGCCAGATAACTCCGCCTCGCCAGCTCGCCTTGAGGCCACTTCCGGTAGGTCGCCCTCTTCCATGAGCGTTCACACCTACAGTGTCCCCGTCTTTGGTTGTGCAGATTCCGTTGAACTCTGCAATCAAGGTTCCTCCCTGCGGGGTTGCGACGCCTGTATAGATAGATGAATAGTCTACACCGAACAATTTGCCAGTGCCCTGATATGTCGCTTCCACCCTTCCGTCGGGAAGTACCCTAATTCCTGCGAACTTTCCAGTTTCTTCAAAAGCTAAATCTCCTAGAACCATATGACTAATCTCCTAAAAGCATAATACTATTGAGTCCGTGACTGTTATTTATATTTTATCCGTTCCGGTGGTATCTACAGCCTAAGTCAAATGGAAGAGAGAAGTTAAATTTTAAGCCACATACTCTAATGAATTTCGGGACAAACCAGCGCGCTACTCAAGTTGAGGATTAAAATCTTCGATGGGCAATCAAACCCGCGGTAACTACAAGAAACATCGCAGAAAATACGAGCAACATCAGAGCCTGTGGGAACTCTGGAACTGTAGGAGAATTAGCAGGGTTCTGCAAAAAATGAGGCGTTGCTAAAGGCTGTTCTTCTCCTGAGTTTGTGGCTATTGGAGTGGAGTTACTGTTGCCGCCGATGATATCTATAGATGCTGAAGGAGAGTTCCACGAGAAAACAGTGGAAGATGTTCCTTGTGTTCCGTCAATACCAACGTAGTAGCTGTTCTCTCTAAGCGTAACGTTTGTTGGAACTATGATACTTATTTGGTTGAACATGTAGGTGCCACCGCTTGCCACAGTAACTGGAGTCCTAGATAAATCGTACCCATAGAAACCGTCAGCGACCATCCAATCAAAGTGTAAACCTATTTGAGTTATTTGGAGTGAATCAGAAGAACTGCTGGTGAAAGACACAGTTATTGTCACGGGTTGACCAGGCTGCAGTGTCGTAGTTGAGAAGAAAGTGTGAACCGAAGCTTCATTTTGACTAAGAGCGGCGACAAAGCCATGCAAAGAAAAGCAATTAGAAAAAAGACAAGAATAAATGAAACTCGGATTAATTTCATTTGAATCTCTCCAAATATGTTAATCTTATATTGAACGTTATTGCTTTTTAGCTTTAGCGTTCACCAAGACTATTCAATTTTCAAGGTTCAGGGGTTTATTCTTTGGCGCAGGGGGTGGGATTTCAGCCAGGGTCCATTTTGGACTGGGATGCAAACGAAACAGGCCAACTATTTTCCAAGAATTAAGTTGGGTTTGCTGAGGCTCTGGATCCGAATTCTAAATGAAAAAAGGGGAAGAAGGCGCGGGAGATTTCACCACTAAAAATAGAAATAAACGTTACTGTAACTTTTTAGTTTAAAAAACTACTGTAACAAGACTTTTAAACGTTCCTTTAGCGTAAACATGCTCATGCTTTCTTGAAGGGCAACCCAGATGTTTCCAAAGCAGACAGCAGGTTTGGTTTATCTTCGCTTTTAATGCCTTTCCAATCAAGAACCGCTAAAGATACCTTCTCCAAAGTTTTATAGACACATTGCGTCAACATTTCAGCATCGACTAGATGGATAGCGTATTTGGGTATCATGTGACCAAAAGCTGCTTCGCCCATTACAGCCATAAGGGTGAACCTTTGGTTGTAGTGTGGTCCACCTATACCTAGAACAGCCGAATTTTGGGGTGCTGGAAAGCTGGATATAGCTGACATTGCAGAGTGAGCGACAGCCTCTGCAGCCTTTAAATCACACCATTGCGCAGGAGAACTACCTAACTCGACAAACATAGTAGGAACGTTCAGGCTTGGACCATGATGAGTGCATTCGAAGGATACCTCATAGTCAAGATTTAAGGCTCCTTTGTGATGCATTAGTGCTCTTATGGCATTTTGCATTGCTGATGCCGGAGAAACCGAAAGTGTTTTGGGCAATCCACCAAGTTCCGCATCGCCAAAGTTTCCAGGCGTATGAACTGACAAGGTTGGCTTGCCGCTTTGGCTACTGTGCCTCGAGATGAAAACGACTAATTGTGCATTGGGAAATTTTTCAGGCACGTCTTGGGCTTTTACAGATTCGTCACTTAATGTAGCCAAGGTTACTTTTTTGCCTTCGATGTCCGCATCAAATAGGGAATTCCCTTGAAAGTCTTCAGCGGTTTTGTTGAAGGGGTAGTTTTTAAGGATTTGTTCTTTGATGTTTAGGCTGGCAACATCCTTGCTTGAGGCAACTAGCAGAATCATTAGGTTTCCCTTATTGTGGTGCTTGTTTGTTGCGGAAAAAGCTTTTGCATAAAGCTTATTATTGCACGCTTGGTTCAGCGTTTACTGAAGGATCAGAAAAGATGAATCTTATTAATTTCAAAGAACTGTCAAGTCAAGAGCTAAACGGCTTAGTTGACTTAGGCATTGAAGTTAAAGATGCCCCTAAAAAATACCTCAAAACCTTTGAAGGTAAATCAGCAGCGTTAATTTTCCAGAAGACATCAACCCGCACGAGGGTTTCCTTTGAGGTGGCAATGACCCAGCTGGGCGGCCATGCATTATACATTGATTGGCGAACCACCAACTTCGCACTCGCTGACATTACCGATGAGTTGCAGTATTTGTCGAGCAACGTTGATTGCGTCATGGCAAGGCTCCTATATAATTCGGACCTGCTGAAAATGGAGAAGGCTTCCCGCGTTCCAGTCATCAATGGCTGCGATGAGATGTATCACCCCAGTCAAGTCTTAGCAGACCTGATCACGATAAAAGAAAAACGTGGAAAACTCAAAGGCGCCAAACTAGTCTACATTGGCGTCCATAACAATGTAACCAACTCCCTAATTGAAGGCTGCACCAAAACAGGCGTTAAAATCACAACGGTCACGCCCATAATCAACGAAGCATCAAAAGATGAAGAGCTGTTGTTCGAAGCAAAAAAAACTGGACTCTGGCAATCAACTCTTGACGTTAAGAAGGCAGTCATAGACGCGGATTTCGTTTATACTGACACTTGGATTGATATGGAGTTCTTTACTGATCCCAAATTTGCTTCGGAAAAGGAAAAACGCGTCAAACTCATGATGCCTTACCAAATTAACGCACAGTTGGTGAAGGGCAGTGACGCCTTCATCATGCACGATATGCCAATTCACCGCGGATACGAAATAAGCGCGGAAACCATCGAGACCTCGAAGTCAGTGATTTTTGAGCAGGCAGAGAACAGGTTGTATTCGGCGAAAGCTATTTTCCTCAAGTTGATGGGTGCTTAGACCCAATTTTTGTGCTTCTTATAAGATTGCTTCATTTTGATCGTTTTAACAAGGGGGCACTATAGAGTGATCTACATTTATTTCAAAATAAGGGCGTCTTGCTGACTAAGAATAGAGGGGAACAGGCCGTAAGAGGGCAGATAGTTTATTTTCGGTTGGGCACCCACCGATAATTTGGATTAGAACCTTTCGGCTTTTCTCCTTGAAAGCCGCAAGCATAGCATTTCCCATTATGTACTGAAACCACGTCACCGCAGCTTGGACACAAATACTTTTCAGCTTGAATTTTAAGGAATTCATCCACACCTTTTTCTTTAATCATTTCTTGGTTTTTAACCATGCTCATGCCGTAACGTATTCTATAATGCTCGTCAAGCTTGGCTAGTTTTTTACAAGGCATGTCCGCACATTCATAGCAGAACCTCAGTTGTTTACCAACCTTTTTGGGGCAATCACGCTTGATGAACGCACAGTTCTTGTTGCGCACCATGCAGCCACTGCAATGTGACACTTCACCCTTCTTGCGAGGTACTCCCCGAGAATAAGCGAGGTAGCATTTGCATACGCCACAGTTAATACCGCAAGGCGCAATTAGATCTGGAGTGAATTTACTGTTGGGCATACAGAATAGTTGAGCGTTTAGGGTTTTAATTATTTTGCACTAATAGTGGCATAAGCTGTTCTTGGGGGATAATTATTTATTGGCGCCGAAAATCCCTTGATAATTATTAATCAAGAAATACATAATGTCCTGCGCACAAATATGTTCTGTGCAGATGCTATCGGTTAATCTAGTGCCCAAATATCGCACGTGTTTAAGAAATTTGGCAGATTCATGCTACTAAGTATTGGTATAAATAACATGCTGAGTACCTAAGAATAGGCAACTAAGTTCTTAAAAAGGAATTATAGTAGCGAGATGTTAAAGTGAATTTGACGATTCTTATCGTTTGTGGAATAGGGCACTTAGGAAGCTCCGACAATAGCTAATTGCAGATTATTACCTTTTTTAACGTTTTCTAAAGCGTCACTAATACAAAATAGACTCGTCTAGTAAAGATTAGGCTTATTTTCAGCAAGTTTTTGTCCTATATGAGAGAGTTGAGAAAGAAATCGAGCCCCATCCGCACCAGTTAAAATCAAAAACATTCGTTATTTCTGGCTAATTTTTTTTACTATGAAGTGCCACTTTTAATTGCGTGATTGTCTTCTGGACTTTTCAGCATTATTATCACGAGAAATTCCTACATAATTCTTAATTATGCCATCCGCTAAATGGAGAGGCTGAGGTAAAACAAAATGGTGAAAATCGATTTCGGAGGCGTCAAAGAAGACGTTATTACCAGAGAAGAATTCACGTTGGCAAAAGCCCAAAAAATCCTAAAAGACGAGATCGTCGTCTCACTAGGCTACGGTATACAAGGTCAAGCTCAATCACTCAACATGCGTGACCAAGGAATAAAAGTAATAATTGGGCAAGAAAAAGAAGGCGTATTTAAAAAAGAATGGGACAAAGCTATCGCAGACGGCTGGGTTCCAGGCAAAAACCTCTTTCCAATGGAAGAAGCAGCAAAAAAAGGAACAATAAAACTGTTCTTACTTACTGACGCAGCACAGAAAGCTGTATGGTCAAAAGTCAAAGCCACTCTTAAAAAAGGAGATGCACTCTACTTTAGCCATGGCTTTAGCATCGTCTACAAAGAACAGACAGGCGTTATTCCACCCAAAGACATAGATGTAATCCTTGTTGCACCCAAAGGTTCAGGAACATCTGTTCGCAGAAACTTTGTTGACGGAAGCGGCATAAACTGCAGTTTTGCGGTCTTCCAAGACGCAACAGGTAAAGCCGAAGAACGCGCTAAAGCTCTAGGCATTGCTATCGGCGGAGGATACCTTTTCCCAACCACGTTTGAGAAAGAAACTTACAGTGACCTAACAGGCGAACGAGGAACATTGATGGGCGCACTCGCAGGCATTCTGGAAGCGCAATACAAAACCTTACGTGAACACGGACATAGCCCAAGCGAAGCATTCAACGAAAGCGTCGAAGAACTCACACAAAGCCTAATCCGCCTGGTCGACGAAAACGGAATGGACTGGATGTACTGCAACTGTAGCGAAACCGCACGCATCGGAGCATTACGCTGGAGAAGCCGTTTCCGCGAAGCAACCCAACCTGTGTTTGACTCACTCTACGAACTCGTTGCAGCCGGTGAAGAAACACGCATCGTCCTAGAAAAGAGCAAAGCTCCCGACTATCGCCAGAAACTCGCAGACGAACTCAAAGAAATGGGCAACAGTGAAATGTGGCGTGCAGGCGCAACTGTTCGTTCTCTGCGTCCGAAACAAAAGAAAGAGTAAACTCTTTTTCTTATTTTTTAGTTTCTAAATTTTCATTACATCAAAAAATAATCCTTGCCAGCACTAGCCGCACCAATGAAGTCTGTTAAGGCTTGATTTTCCGAGGTCAAATCAGCGACGCCTAACATGTATGATGGGTGTTTCTCTAACTCTACTTCTTTGGTGTAGGGTGTTTTAGTGAAGCATAGCACTGTGTTTGCTTTTGCAGTAGTTATTTCTTGCAGAACGCTGTTTCTTCTACTGGTTTCGTGTGAGAGATAAGTTGCGACTATTATTAGATGATGTTTTTTCGCAAAGTTGGCCAGATAACTCGTGATTTGGTTGTAGAATGTTCTTGCTTCTTGGTCATCAACATTGTCATGCAAGAATGGACCTGCTATGTCGGAGATTACCACGAGTTTGGCATCGTGTGTTTCTACGGCTTCCTTTAGCCTTTCCATTATCAAAGAAGTTAGTCGGTATGCTGTGTAAACCCGTATGTTGTGGACTCGTTCAAGTGCTGCTTCCGCGTCTAATTGTTCAAGCTTTGCGGCGTGTCCAATGTCTGACAATGAAGAGCTGTTTGCACAGTCAATGAAAACAACGTTGCTTTCCAATCCGCCAAGTTGCACTGGTAATTGGGCACGGGCGCAGAGTTTAGAAATTAAAGAAGTAACTGATTGAGGTCCATAGAGGACAGCGAAGTCCCCTGCTCTGAATCCTGGAAAAAGTCCATCAATATCTCGAATATTAAAAGTTAACCTCTCTAGAACTGTTTGCGACAACGAAGTTTTCATTACTTGTTTCTGTTGCAGTAGATTCTGTTGCATATCTTTTCCTCGAAAATGCATTACGCACGAATAGTCTATTTAAACTATCAACCAAGCGACATTCCAGCAAACGGGAGGGTAGAGTGAAAGTAAAACTGTTACCAGCAACTAATCACATCCTCAGATGTTCCTTTTTATCGATTGATTGTGATTTGATAATGCCTAAATTTCTTGCTTTTTTGCAAGCTAATCTTTTATATCAGAAACTGACGCATGCTAAAAGATACGAGGCACCCTCTTGGACTACACAGTCGTTGCTGCATTGGCGGTCTTTGTTGCGACGCTTTTCTTGATGATTAGGCGTCCGCGGGGTTTGCGGCTCGGCTATGCGGCTGGAATCGGTGCTGTGGCATCGCTTTTGCTGGGGACTGTGAGTTTGGGGCAGGCTGTGCAGTCGTTTTTGGACATTTGGGATGCTGCGTTGGCTTTTCTTGGAATCATAGCGTTGTCTGTGACTTTGGATGCAATGGGTTTCTTTAGGTGGGCTGCTCTGCGTGTGGTGAGGCTGGCTGGTGGAAACGGGCTGAGGCTTTACTTCTACGTTGCTCTCCTTACAGCTGCTGTAAGTATCCTTTTTGCTAACGATAGCGCCTTTTTGATTCTCACCCCGATTGTGCTGGAGATAGTAACTTGCTTGGGTGTCGACAAAAAGGGAAAACTTGCTTTCCTCTTCACCGCAGGATTAATCGCTGATACCGCAGCTATGCCGCTGATAACAAGCAACCCAATCAACATCTTAAGTGCGGATTACTTCAAGTACAGTTTCATTGACCATTTGATTTTCATGGGACCCGTAGCAGTAGTGGTTCTTTTGAGCAGTTTGCTAATGATTTGGTTATTTTTCCGAAAGAGCATTCCTACAACCTATAACGTGACAGCAGCAGATTCCTTAACCAGAGGAAAATCCGCGATTTCGCCCACTCTGCTGAGAATAAGTTTGATTACGCTTGTGGCAATTGATGTCGGTTACGTGTTGACTTCCCTGAATAGATTCCCAGTTTCACTGGTGATTTGCAGCGGAACAGTGTTTTTGGTTGCTGTTTATTGGTTTGCGTTAAAGTGCAACGGATTTGTGAACGGGGAGAAGAAAGGGCTCTTTGGGCTGGCAAGGGATATCAATTGGGATATTGTGCTTTTTATGCTCAGTATTTTCATAGTTGTTGAGGGGTTGGAAGTGGCAGGCGTCACAAACTTGCTGGCGTCAGTCCTCACGGCAGCCAGCAAGCTCCCATCTGCGCTGGGGGTTTTTGCGCCAAGCATGGTTGTGACTGTTGGAGCAAGTTTCATGAACAATTGGCCAATGACCATCCTTGGCATGTTAAGTATCCAACAGGCAGCGGTAACTGGACCTGCTTTGACTAACCTTGTGTTTAGCAACATCATCGGCAACAACTTGGGACCGCACTTTTTCCCGTTAGGGTCATTGGCTATTTTGATGTGGATGGAAATCATGCGACGTAAAGGTGTAGTCATAAGCCTCAAAGAATACCTCAAAGTAGGCGCCACACTATCGATTGCCCAAGTTGCGATTGCCGCGATAGTCTTATGGGCAGAGTTAAACCTACTTGGCTTCAAGCTTTTTTAATCATAAAACAGAATACAGTTCAAATAGAAAAGTGATCTAAAATTGATAAGCAAATCAAATCTCAAATCTGATAGCCTAAAAGACGAAGTCGCCATCATAACGGGCGCTGGACGCGGAATAGGCTATGAAGCGGCAAGAGCACTTGCTTGGCTTGGTGCCAACGTGGTCATCGCCGAAATTGACGAGAAAAATGGCAAAGCAATAGAAGAAATCATCAACAAAGAAATCGGCTCGGGCAAAGCATTTTTTGTCAAGACAGACATTGGAAACGAGAAAGACATCGATAAACTGGCTGAATCTTCAGTGAAGAAATATGGCAAAGTCGACATTGTTCTAAACAACGCCACTGTCTTCCCTATGGGCACCGTAAAAGATACACCTTTGGAGTCGTGGGATTTTAGTTACCGTGTGAACCTGCGAGGGCCAGTTGCATTGGCAAGAAAGTTCCTGCCCGCTATGCTCGAACGCAAGCACGGAACGTTTGTCTGTGTCTCCTCTTCGGGTGCAGCGCCATTTATGGGAGCCTATGAGGTCTTCAAAACAGCTCAAGTGGAATTATCAAATACCATTTCTGCTGAAGTAGAGGGCACAGGAGTCTATGCTTTCACCATTGGGCCTGGAATTTCTAAGACCCCTGGGTTTGTTGAGGGGGGAGGAAAAGTAGCGTCGCTTATGGGTATGAGTTTGGAGGAGCTATTTGAGCTAAACAAGAATGCACAGATTTCCCCAGAAGCGGCGGGTGCAGGCTTTGCCATAGCAGTTGCCTTCGCCGAGAAATACCATGGACAAGAAATAAGCTCCATTCAGGTTCTTCGGGAAGCTGGGATCTCGTTCACAGCTGAAGAAAATCAAGTTCAAGAACAAACTCCAGGCAAAATTCAAGAAAAAGAAAAATCAAAACCTAACGAAAACAGAAGCATTCACGAACTCTATGAGGCCGTGATGAAAACTTACATTGAGCAATCAGAAGGCTGGAAAAAACGCAACCTATTCGAACGTCAATGGGTATCAAGAGACTTCAAGAAGACCACGGGATTATCCATCGATGAAATGCAAACCACTCTGAAGGAACTGGGAAATAGTCTGAAAACCGGGGCTCCAAATGTAGAGTTCATTGAACCGCTCAATCAATTGACAGGGTACTATAAGCATCAACAGGAGCAGCTTAAAGGATTTGAGAAGAACCCGCAAAAGCTGGAAGAAAACCTAAAAATCATCGACGCTTGGGTAAAAGACACCCAAGCCTTAATGCAAGTGTTAATGGGTTAGCCCAAGTTTATTTTTTTCAAGATTTCTCTGTAAATTGTCAAAGCGGCTTTTTCATCCGCAACCCCTTTTATGAGCATACGCCCGCCGTTAAAGAGGCTGACCTCATAAGCCTTGTAAATGAACATTAAGGCTAACTTTGATTTCAAGCGAATTTTGAAAACCTGGCTAACCTGTGGGTAAACCTCATCGAGGTTGAGTTTTAGCGGTTTTTCGGGGTTGATATTGGCGGTTTCTTTGCCGCACAGCCAAACCAGCCGCTCACCTCCCCAAATCGACGCTATTTCACCGTGGCATACGGGGCAGCGAGAGTTTTTTGAGATGTCGATTGTAGTGAAGTCCATATCGCTGAAGTCGCAAACCATTAGCTTATTTTTTAGGGTAGAGCCCAAACCTGTGAGGAGTTTTATGGTTTCCATAGCTTGCAGAGCGCCTATTATTCCTGTTGTGGCTCCGAGGACCCCGCGGGTGTTGCAGGTTAGCAAATCCGAGTCAGAAAGATTCGGCATTAAACATTCCAAGCATCCAGTTTCAGGCGGGGCAAACACGGATAAGTTGCCTTCTATGCCGATGGCTGCACCGAAAACGTATGGGATGCCTAGTTTTACACAGGCGCGGTTAACGAGGTAACGGGTAACCATGTTATCTAACCCATCAACAACGCAATCTACGCCTGTTAGGAGCCGTTCGACGTTGCTTGCGTTCACGTTTTCAGGAATTGCTTCAACGGTTACAAGGGGATTTTGCTTTTCGAGCCGTTTTGCAGCAACTTCGGTTTTTGGGTAGTGTAGGTCGTCGGTATTGTAGAGAATTTGACGGTGAAGGTTATGGGGTTCGATGGTGTCTTGGTCAATTAGGCGGGTGTATCCAACGCCTGCCAGCGTCAGATAAAGTGAGGATACCGTGCCCAATCCGCCTGCCCCGACGATAGCGACTTTGGATTTAGCGAGTTGCTGCTGTCCTTTTTCGCCTAACTCTTTAAGGATGATTTGGCGACTATAGAATTCCTTCGCAAACGCCCTTTTTTCTGCCCAATCCACCTGGCTATTCTCCTTGTTGCTGCGTTCTGTATTTGCCTTTATTGCGGAACTGCCTTTCATATATTTCCCTAACCCGCTGGATTGAGTCGGCGTCTTCGGCTGTTTTGTCGTCTCTTATGCGGGTGATTCTTGCAAAACGCAACGCCATCTGACTAATGTATTTGGGGCTTTGCTGGATTTCGTTATAAGCAACCTCCACTACAACTTTCGGTATAACAATCACACGGTGACCGTCTTGGTCAAGTGTAGATTCCTTTAAGCGCCTTGTTAATTCTAAGATTTCAGCATCAGTTAACCCCTTGAAGGTCTTTCCAACGTTCAAGAACTCTCCTGTAGCAGCATCTCTTGCAGCAAGATAATAATCAGAAAGCCAACCTTTTCGCCGGCCATAACCGTACTCTGCGGCTGTTATTACAAGGTCTAAGGGCTCAAGGATTGTTTTGATTTTAAGCCACCGTTTGCCCCTGCGCCCAGGCGTATATGGACTATTGAGTCCTTTAGCCATCAACCCCTCGTTCCCCGCGTTGATAGCTTCTTTGAGAAATTCTTGGGCTCGTATTGACTGGTCGGTGACCATTTGACTAGTTAAGAGGATTTCACCTATGTTTTGGGATAGCATTCTTCTGCGTTCGTTGTAGGGTTGAGCAATTAAGCTTTCGCCATTCAAATAGAGGATATCGAATAGGTACAGAGTTAGGGGAATCTTCTGGGCAATGTCGTCAATATACCTGATTCTTCTGAACCTTCGCATTAAATGCTGGAATGGAATTGGGCAACCAGCACTATCTAAAGAAATCACTTCTCCTTCCACAATGGCTGATTGGGCAGGCATGTTCTGTTTTACAGCTGCAACCACCTCAGGCAAACTTGTTGTGACATCAGTTAATCTTCTACTGAAAATTTTTACATCGCTATTTTGTTTGTGGATCTGCACTCTTGCCCCGTCATACTTGTATTCGAAAGCAGTTTTGCCGCCTTGCACTTCCAATGCTTCGGCAACTGACTGAGCGGTTTGGGCAAGCATGGGCTTCACGGGATGAAAAACGGTAAACTTTACCTTTTCTAAAGCTTGGGAACCTTGGATTTTCAGGATCTTTGCAACTTCGCCTATATCTCCCAAAACCATGTCGGCATGCTGAACTCTCGAAAGCGGAACATCGAAAGCAAGCGACACTGCTTGCTCCATTAAGCCTTCATGCAAACCCGTACGCATTTCTCCTGTGAAAATCTTGACAAGGTACTTGGCTTCAACTGGTGTAGCTTGGCTCATCAGAGTGGTAATTAAACGTTCTTTTTTGGTTCTTGCCCCTGAACCTTGCGCCTGTGCGATTGCGTCAAAAGCACGCCTAACTTCGGTTATGGTTAGGTATGTTTGAGTTAGCTGAGTTTGCTTTTTAGGCTTGGAACTTTCAAGAATAATTTTTGCGGCTGAGCCGATGTCACCTGTATTTGCCATAACTTGGCGGAAAAGGTCCCAGTTAAATATGCTTATGCGTTCGAAAATACGGAGGAGAGTTGACCAGCTCACGTCGAGGGTTTTTTGGCTATGCTTTGCGAAAGGCTCGGCCAACCATCATGTTTACGGCAGGTTCTATTTCTTTGGGATCTAGCGATTTGAGGAAGTTTGCGGTTTGCCTTATGATTTCGAGACGTTTTTTTGTCGCTTCGATTTTTTCAAGCAGGTCCGCAAGGGATTTGAAGAGCGTAGACATAGTTAATCCTAAAATTGCTCCTATAGGAAACAGCGTGTTAGCTGCCTATTTAATTAGGCGTTACTTAGCTTTTAGCCTTTGTTGGGTGCAAAAAATCTTAGCAATTAAAGAAAGTCTTGGGGGTAAATGGGCAAGCTTAAGAGAATACTGAGAAGGATGATTCGCCTTCAGGCTCTTGCTGCTTCTTGTTTAGGTCATTAATTTTGATGGTTAACTCGTCAGCCTCTTTTGTGTTGCCCAATACTTTTTGGCTTTCCCGTGCCTGCTCAAGTCCACTAACGCCATAACGATCAAATCCCTTGCTTAAGGCAATGTCAGCGGATTTTGTGAAGAGCTCTACTGCTTTTGGATAATCTTTCAGTGAAAAACTGCATTCGCCTGCTTTATAGTTCATTTCTGCTGCGCCAAAATAGTTCTGTCCCTTGTAGTATAAGTCTGCCACTTTAATGAAAAGATCGCGTGCCTCGGCATATTTGCCGCTTTCCATCAACGCGTTAGCATCTTTATGCAACTTAATTGGGTCTTCTCTAACTGTACTCATTTTATGCAACTCTTTTTATTCTGTATTATTCTGGGAAGAGGTCACATTTAGATTTTCCTCTTCTACAACATGTGACGTCTTTGGTTTTGTGCGAAAACCATAGCTTCCTTACTTTAGCACAAATTCTTTTTGGCATAAATTTAGCACGGATGTTTTAATAGTGCGTTTTAAAGTATTTGTTTCTGAAACTTGACGATGTGAAGTCAATGGATAAGGAAAAACAGAAACCTGCAGCAAAGCAACAGGGGTACAACAAATCAGCAGTTTTCAAGATTACTGTAGCATCAGTTTTCGCCGCTCTAGTGTTTGTTGTTACTTCGCAGATCCCGCCCATTCCCATTCCTGCTACGTCGGGCTACTTCAACATCGGAGAGACAACCATTTACGTTGCAGCTCTGGTTTTTGGTCCGCTGGTTGGTACATTATCGGGTGGGATAGGCTCGGCACTATCGGATGCCTTTTTAGGTTTTGGACTATTTGCTCCTGGCACCCTGTTCATCAAAGGTGGAGAAGGATTAATCGTTGGTTTTTTGAACGTGAATCTTAGAAAGCGAATCTCAAACCTTACACTGTGCGCCACTATCTCAGTGATAGTTGGGGGCTTAGAAATGGTTGCAGGATATTTTCTTTATGAACAATTCGTTATAGGCTATCCATTCGCGGTTGCTTTAGCAGAAGTTCCCTTTAACATTGTTCAGATGTTCATCGGCTTAATAGTAGCGGTACCAGTAATGCACGCTGTTTTCCGTGTTATCCCACAACTTAAAAGCTAGATTAAATAGAGGAATAAGCATGAAGCTTCCACCTGGAAAAATTCCAATTGATATTTTAAAAGATGTGGTTTTCAAAAATTTGGGCGCCGTCCGCAGCGAAGTCACATTAGGTCCTACTGCAGGAGTGGACGGAGCAATTTTAGATGTGGGAAACAAAAATGCCATAGTTTCCATGGATCCTATTACCGGCGCAGTAGAACGAATAGGATGGGAAGCCATAAACATCAACGCCAACGACGTAGCAACTTTTGGCGTAGAACCGGCGTTTTTCTTCTCATGTATAATGCTGCCAGAGGGCGCTGATAGTAAAATCATCGAAACCATAAGCACTCAAATGCACAACGCCGCAAAAGAGTTGGGCATAGCTATAGTTGGCGGACACTGCGAATCTACTCCTGGCTTATCAAACCCTATCGTTGTGGGCTGCATTATGGGGTTAACCGAAAAGGGTCAATACGTAACTGCCGCAGGCGCCAAAGCTGGCGACAGACTGATTTTAACCAAGAGTGCGGGAATCGAGGGCACAGCTATATTGGCCGCTGACCGTGAAGCGCAACTCTTGAATACTTTCAGCCCAACATTTCTGGAAGCCGCCAAGGGCTTCTACAGTCAAATCAGCATCGTAAAAGACGCATTAACTGCTTATAGGGCAGGCGGAGTCCATGCCATGCATGATCCAACTGAAGGTGGAATCCTTAACGGTATCCACGAATTGGCAGATGCAGCAGGCTTAGGCGTTCGTGTCGTGGAGGAAAAAATCACGGTTGAACCGGAAACCGCTAAAATTTGCAGGTTCTTTGAAATCGATCCTCTCCAACTTATTAGTTCAGGAGCCTTACTCATTGCGGCGGAACGTCAAGCGACTGACAAGATAATTGAAAGCCTCTG
Organism: Candidatus Bathyarchaeota archaeon; assembly: GCA_963739495.1. Taxonomy (GTDB): domain Archaea; phylum Thermoproteota; class Bathyarchaeia; order Bathyarchaeales; family Bathycorpusculaceae; genus Bathycorpusculum. The sequence continues at coordinate 59,252 of CAVUAM010000015.1, forward strand.
CAGAGAACACATTTACGCTGAGGTAATCGGGGAATTTGACCCGAACCCAAACAAACGTGTACTTATCCACAAAGATGACTCGGTGGAGATCCTACCAAGACCCACCTCGGACCACCTTTGGACTGCATTAACGCGCTAAACACTAACCAATAGAAAAGGCAGTTTTGCATTCGAGACGGAAGAGAAATAGAATACGCAGACACAATAATGGTTTTTATAGTTCCAACCTGAGATAGGTAATAACACAATTAATCAGCTTGTGACATTTATTTGACGTCAGGTTTCAAGAAAGCAGCATCAGTTGCAGCACGTTCACTTACTCCTGGCAAACCCCACCATGCACAATGGTTAGTCACAAGAAAATGTAACTATCAATGCCGAGGATGCAACGTCTGGAAGGAACAAGACCAAGAAGAACTTTCAGCCGACGAAATAAAGAAAGGATTAGATATTCTAAAAGAACTTGGCGTTGTTGAACTAGTGATTTCTGGTGGAGACCCACTGCTTCGAGAGGATATTGGCGAAATTATCGATTATTCAACAAAATTATTTGTCACAACGGTTTATGACAACGGAAGTCTGGCTGCACAAAAAATCGATGTTCTGCGGAAAGCTGATTTTGTGGCAATTTCCATCGACAGCCTCGATGAAAAAACGCATGATTACCTAAAAAATATACCAGGAGCTTGGAAAAGTGGCACTCAAGCCGTAGAAATGCTTCACAAAGAGGGAATAAAAGTCAATGTCACACCGACAATTTCCCAAAAGAATCTCTATGAAATCGTTGATATAACTAACCATTTTACAGGAAAAGGAATCCCAGTTTGGTATTGCCTCTATTCTTATGATACTTCGATAGATAACAAACAATTGTTTAGGATAGGCAAAGAAAACGACGATTTAGTGATAACTGACAAGCAAGCAATGGTTAACCTCTGCAACCAGCTGATTGAGATGAAGAAGAAAAACAAGAAAATTCTCATGACCGATAAACTGCTTGTGGCGCTACGAAGTCTGTATGAAGAAGACACCAAGAGAACTTGGCAATGCCAAGCACTTAATCAATTTTTGGTAGTTGACCACTTGGGAAGGGTTGCAGGTTGCCACAGCCATAACTTTGCAGGCTCAATCTTTGATTTGCCGCAAAAATGGAAAAGCACAGAATTTAGGCAACTAAGAGAAAAATATCATAAATGCACTCAATGCAACTACCTTTGCTATGTGTTCTATTCACTTCATGGAAGCCCAAAAGGTCATCTATCCTTAGCGAAAGACCAGTGGAAAAACGCAAAGCTGCTATTCAAATAACTTAAGCTTCCAAATTTGGAACAAAATTAAGAAAAAACGCAATTTTACTCGCTAATTGACTATCGAATTTTACTTCTTGTTCAATATCTGATAAGATTGATTTTAGAGCGCACAAACGCCATGGTGCAAAGGAGACGGTTATTGACCTCGGTCTTGCATCTTGGGATCTTTTGAAATCAATGAAAGCGGACAAGAATATCAACGTGACAACAAGGAAAGTTGCAGTAAGCGGCGATTAGTGGAACGAGTGGAATCATAACATCGGAAATGTCGTATATTTTAGGTGTCAATATAACGATTTCCACTCCCTAAATGTTCAGTTCTTTTCCCAATCATTCGAAAGACAATCCAAAATATTCGCAACTCGACTAAAGAGAAGTAATAAAAAAAAGATTCCAGAATACGCCTACGATGTTGCCGGCTGTTAACATGGCAACTTTTGTTGCGGAGTTTCTGATAAGTTGGAAAAATAGTGAAGCAAAAAACAAATCATAAATTATGAGGGTGACCGTGGATTGGATGTTCACGAAGTGGAACGAAGCGACTAGACATAAAATAATAATTTTCAACTAAAGAGAATTTTTGCTATTTGATTAATAGTTTTCATCTATTTTGCCCTCTCTTCTATTCTTAAACTTCTATTCTGAGAGCGGGTTAATTTATTTATTTGCTGTTTTAAGTCATCTGGAATTAAGTTATAGAAGATCGTTCTATTTTACTTATTGAACGTTGGAGAAAGCCACATTATCGATTACTTTGCATAGAACCTCAAATACTTCGTTTGCACTCAAATTATCAGTGTCTAAAATAAAATCAAATGGCTTGAGGTCCTCGCCAAGACTAAAACCATAAAGTGACTTGTAAATTGCTTTGGTACGTGCTTCTTTCTCCTTCAACACATTAAAAGCTTGATCGACAGTCATCCCATCTCTTATGGCAACTCTTGCAGCTCTTTTCTCGAACGATGCCTCCAACCAGATTTTAAAGCCCTCTTTTAACAGCCAAGGCATAGTCCAACTGTCCAAAAGAACATTTCCCTGCTGAGCATACTCTAAGAGTCTGTCATCGACTTCCTTGTCAAATTTTAGGTCATTCACTCTCTTGCTAAGAAAGTTTAAACCTCCAGGGCTTTCCCACCAACCTTGAACAGAAACATCATAACCTTCCTGCTTTGCCAAATCTTTCAAAACGTCTCCACCAGAAAAATATCGCAAACCATACTTTTCAGCTAGCTTTTTGGATAGAGTGCTTTTCCCGGTTCCAGCCATTCCTGAAATGCAGATTACTGTTCTTCTTGCGGCAACGGCGCAGTTTTTTTCTTGCTTTGCCATTTGGCGTTCACTCAATTATCATCGTTATACTGCGCCTTGCTCTATGGGCATTATACCTATTATGCGTGAGGACAAAAGTCCAAAAAATAGTGAGCAGATGGGGTACCAGTAGAACACGGGGATTGCGGCAGGAATTGCTGCTCCAACAGTAAGACCATTGGCAATATGAAAAGCTCCAGCGACTGTACCAATACCGGGTATGTAAGCCATTGGAGCTTGGTGAAACGTTGGGGTTAAGACTAAGAACCAAACGATAAGGTAAACGAACGAGATTCCGAACTGAACCATCTGGGGCTTCATCATTTTTGCTTGCATGTTTTTTATCTGTGAATCTTTCTTCTTGAGTTTCTCAACCTTTTTCGTATCTTTTGCGCGCATGGCTGCCATAGTCTCGGAGCGGTATTCAGCCATTTCTCTCTGCATAACACGGTATTGTTCCCAGCCCACGAAGTAGTTGATTAAAACCCTGTTTATTCCAGAGTTTAAGAAGGCGATTCCAGCCGCAATAGCCATAATAATCAATGTCGCTATAGGCAACGATGTAACTACTTCAGACATCAATTTTCCTCTTGATATTCTATGGGTACCGTATCTTGTTATCTTGTTAATAACCGTTTTTGCTTCAGAGCACTGTATTTTTTCACCAAAAGTTCTTTTTCGTTCAAAGGCTTATTCAACATTTAGAATTGCAATTTGTTTTCGTTTAACAAAAAAATGAGTGTTTATTTTTAGGTATATCACCATAAGGTATGCCGTCAAGATACACGCTAGTGTCATCTAACTTAAAAGAATGAAAATGAAGGCGGGTTAGCGTTGTTTATGCTATTCGCCCAGGATTCTTCGGAATGCTGGGAACATTTCTGCGGCGCGCTCACGCATCAGCAGTTCATAGTACTGATAGATGATACCACATGATCAGCAAGATACCTGTGCCTGAACCGAAAGCGCCAAAGAAATCAGAGAGCCCCGCCACAAGTCCTACGATAACACCTCCTAAAACGGTCACCACTGGAATGTAGCGTTTGAGGATGGCTTCGATGGGTCTTCCTGAACGTCGATAACCTGGAATTTGCATTCCGCTATCCATGAGTTGTTTGCTACTTTTGCAGGTCCTAAACCACCAACTTCAAGCCAAATCAGTGAGAAAACGGCGCAGAAGACTATGATAATACCAAGGTAAGCAGCAGCTTGCAGAGGTGCACCGATGACACCTTGTATATTGCGCGGTGCAGTTACGTAGTACGCTAAACCACCTACGGTTGAAACAGCACCGGATGTTGCATTTTGGTAGTAGTCACCTATTATTTGGAAGAATATGTTTGTGCCTGGTGCGGGCCGCCCAAATTGACTCCATAATAGTTGGCTGAAGAAGTATACGTTGGCGAATAGTGCTGATGCAAAGATGACTGGCAAGTTTGAAACGTAGAGGAGTTTGATTGGATATCTGCTACGGAAGCCTTTGTATCCAGCGTAGCTCATTGGAAGCTCAATTCTTATGCCCTGCAGATAAATGACTATCAAAAAGACAGCTATTGTAGCAATGAACCCGAGCAGTGAAGGGTAGATCCCTGACACTGAACCAAAAGCCCACTGACACTAATGTCTGTTGACCACCCAAGAGAGCTGAGAGTGAACCAACGAATAATCCGTTTGGCGGTGAGAATGATGACCAAAGTATGTTTTGGGCGACTCCTGCCATGATGAATAGGCTGATCCCACTTCCTAGCCCCCAGCCTTTTTGGACAAGTTCATCCATTAACATAACGATTATGCCTGCGGCAAGTAACTGTATGAAGATGGCCAGTATTGTTGGTCCTGCAAGGCTTGGTCCATACATGCCACTTAGAATGTATGCACCTGCTTGAATACCTGTCAGTACGATACTGAAGACTTTGCTTGCAGAGGTAAAGAGCCCTCTGTCTTCAGAGTTTGACATGTCGCATTTGATTATTGATGACCCTGCAAGCAGCTGCAAGGATTAATCCAGCCGTGACGATAGGGCCGATGCCGAGTTCCATCAGTGTGCCGCGGTTGGAAGCGAAAATTACTCTTAATGAGCCGAAATTGGTCTGCTGCTGAAGTTGCAACCCCGTAAAGCGGGATTTCAGTCATGACTAGGAAAACAACAAGTACGAGTGCTGTCCAGAAGATTTTCTCGTTAAAACTGACTTTGCGTTCAGGTTTTTTTATTTCAGGTAAAACTCTGCCTATTGGTTTGAAGAGGCTGAGAAATCTTCCAGGCATTTAGACGTTTTACTCTCCGTTGGTTTGGGAGGTTACGATTTTTCCGCCTGCTTGGGTAATTTTTTCTGTTGCAGATTTTGAGCAGGAAGCTACATGTATGGTTAAGGGCTTAGTTATCTTACCTGTGCCTAACAGTTTGGTGAAGCCCATTTCAGTCAGGTTGATTTCTGAACCCTGCGCAAGTTGATCTAGTTTACCCAAGTTAATTGTACTGGTTTTCGTGTGCAGACTTTTGGGAGAAGTGAAACCATGTTTTCCGAAGTAGTTAGGTTCAGATGTGACAACTAAGCTCCAAAGGTGCTTATGGCGTCCGACTTTTCTTGCGCCTTTGCTGCCTGAATCGCGGTGTTGACCTATTCTTCCGTAACCTTGAGTCCTTGAGCCTCTTGTTTTCCTAATCTTTCTTAGTTTATGTGGCATTTTAGTCCGCTTCTTTTCCTATGGTGGTTGTTTCAGCTTTTTTAAGCCTGATTTCCAGCACGCCATTTTTGAATTTGGTGTGCGTTGCGTCTGGAATCACTACCGTCGGAAGATTTAAACTTTTATAGTATCTTCGATCTTTTGATTTTGCCGACAGCGTAATTTTCTGGTCTTTCACATTTATCTTGAGGGTTTCCTTATTAAAGCCTACTATTTCCGCAACAACTGTAACGTAGTTGTTTTCTTGGAAAATATCAATTAAGGGTTTTTGCTCTGCAATGTTACGTTTTGCATAGCTTCTAGACGGACGAAAATTTGGGTGAGTAGGCATAGTTTTTAACCGTTGAGTTTTCCCAGTTGCTTTGGGTTTACTGTTTTTGAACTCTTTAATATCCAGCCATTTCCGGTTTTTACTTGTTCTTCTCCACTTTGCACTCATACATCTGTCCCCTCCAATTAACTAACGCATCTCTCTAACGACATTATAAAATGTATCGCACATAAAGGGTTACAAAACCCCTGAACAACAAGACGCAAAACATTCATGTAAACAGAGATTTGCACGCTACTTTTAGGATACAAACTCATTCGCCCTTTGGCAGCCTCGTCTCCATCATTTATAGGCGCACGTTTTTAGGCGGAAATATTCGTAAGGTGTATTTATTGATTAAAAAAATTCGCAAATTAAACGAATATTAACAAATAACTTGAGACGCAGAGAACGGAGAATTATGAGGTTAAAATAAAAAATGTAAAAAAACGCCCGGTGTTTAAACCATGCGTTGGACTAGTGCGTTTATTGCTTCTCCGCGGTAGCCTGCCTCGCCACCTGCTTTAAAGCCTTTTTTGGTTTTCCCCTTGTAACCTTTGCTCGGCGGATGAAGACGGAAGCGTGCTTGTATATCGGGGAGTTTGCCGTATTGTACTTTGCAGCTAACGATGGCTTCTGCGAGGTCTTCGACTGATTTATACCCAATTTTTGTGAGGTATTCTTCAGTTAGTTTTTTGTCGCCTGCTAAGAGCGCGCGTTTTTGGATCATCATAGTCACGGTTTCTTTCGTGGGTTCACCGTAGGTGATGTAGCTGTTTATGCGTTGCAGCATGCCTTTGTAAGCTGGTCGACTGTCGATTAGAACTGCGTGGTTAGTGTGGCCTAAATGGAGTAGGTCAAGGGTTTCTCTAGCTTCACGTTGTGCGCTGACGGTCCCTCGGATTCTCACTACGACAAGAGGTTTACATTCTTCTGTTTTCTGCGCCATTTTACTTCACCCAGTCCACTTGAGTAATTAAATTATAAGTCTTCCGCATTCCATCAAAGATTGCACATGCGTAAGACGGCACTGTCCTCGTTGAGCCGTAACTTCGCATCCAAAGATCTTTAATGCCAGCTAAACCTAAGATGACTTTTGCAACTTCGCTTGAAACCAAGCCTAAGCCCCTGGGACCAGGAACGATTACCACTCGGACGCCACCACATTTGCCTTCCACTTCGAATGGAACTGAATGTGGTTTCCCACAGCCACATTCCCAACTTCCGCATCCCCGTTTAACTGGGATGATGTTTAGACGGGCGTTTACTGCGGCTTTTTCTATGGCGTTTCGTACTTGGCTGGCTTTTCCGCTGCCTAAGCCTACGTAGCCGTCTCGATTTCCAACTGCAACAATAGCTTTAAAGCGTGATTTTTCACCTGCGTCAGTCTGTTTCTGCACTAGGTTAACGTTTATGACTTCTTCTTGCAGATCAGGAATCAGTGAGTCAACGATTTGGGATTCAGAAATTTTTATGCCAGATAGAAATACGTCTTCGATGCTGGTTATTTTGCCTTCCTGAATCATCTTGCCCAACCTAGTTTTTGGAATCCAGGCTTCTAGATTAGTTGTTCGTTTTTCTCGTTCATTTCTGTTTCTGCTACTCATGCTTTCTTTCCACCTTTCTTAGTAATCTTATCTTTGGGGGCTTTGGTTTCAGCTGCAGTTTTCGCTTTTGGAGATTTCTCTTTGGCTACTTTTTCTTTCGGCGCCTCTTTGCGGGTTTTTCCTTTGGTTGTTTTGGTTATAGCTTTTCCTTTAGCAGGCGTCACTTCTTCCGATTTTTCTTCTTTAACCTTAGTTGAAGCTTTTTCTTTGGGTGCCGCTTCAATTGCTTTGGAAGCTTTTTCTTTTGTAGCAACTTTCGGTTTAGCGTCTTCAACAGTTAATTTGGCGCTTTTAGTTCCAGCCATGATGTCAGCTTTGACTTTAGCGAAGTGTTCAGCGATTTTTTCTGGAGCAACACCATTCGCTGTGTACTGCGAGAATTTTGCTGTATATTCTTCGGAGCCTGAGCCCAAGTTTTTAGCGTATTTGGCTATGTGTTCGCCTTTCATTCGTTCTTTAACGATTTTTTCTTCGCTGTGAGGAACCTCAACTCCGGCGTCGACAACTCCGCTGAGTACAGCGAAGGTTCTTGAGCCCTTTGTGGGAGAAACTAAGCCGAGGTCAAGAATTGCTTCAGTGATACCTGCAGCTTTCGCCTTCAAACCGACTAGCAGTCCTGTAAGGTAGGCGGCTGGAATGTTGCCAGTTGGAGCTTTCCAACCGTAACTCTTTATGAGCTCACGGCTGTTAGCTGATACTCTGACCTCATCACCATGGGGCTTAGCAACTATTATTTGTGCTTCAATATTCTTTAGAGAACCCCTAGTAACCAGTCGTGGCTTTCTGGATGTAACCAGAGCCTTACGCGCTTGATAATCGGTTTTTCCTTCGCGTCTGCGTCTTAATTGTACACGGTAACTTGCATTTTTCGCCATCTAACGTTTCCTCCATAAATCATGAGCTTTCAAATTACGCTCTAAATCAGCAATAGACTCAAACCTTCCGCTTCCCGCCATCCTATAGTATTGGGTGTAGGTGGTTTCAGTTATGACTTTTCTTGCTTTCAAATCTCGTAGTTTGCGTCTTAGAGAACGGATTCTTAGCATCCAAGCTTCTTTTTTGGTAACTTTGGCGTGTCCCGCACCTTTTAGGCTTCCTGGACCGCTACGTCTACCTTTAAGCTTTTTTGCTCGGATAACCTTTGCTCTGGATCTGCTTACGCCCTTCTGGGGCAATGTAACGATGATTTTCTCGTGAATTAGTTTTCGGACTTCTTCACGTGTAATTGCGCCTTCAACATCGTCCATGCGTTCAGGATTAATCCAAACACGGTTTTGCCCAATCTTTAGGATTTGAGCAGCTAAACGTCTTTGTCCGCTTAAGTCAGTCATTGTTTCGTTTCTCCCTTCTTGGGTTTGGTTTCTTTAGAGACTTTCTTTATTGGTTTCTTCTTGGGCTTTGTCTCTTTTTTCACTTTTGTCTCTTCAGCTTCTGCCTCTGGCTCTTCGCCCTCTGAAGCTTCGTCGGTTTTCTCTTCAGTTTCCTTTGAAACTTTGAGGTTTAAGATCTTAATGTTAAGGTTTTTGGCTTCAGCGATGATTAGGGCACGTTTTCGTTTGCCGACAGTGTGAGCGATGCGTGCGGCTTGTATGTTTATGTCGATGTTTGATAGGTCTGCTACGTTGAAAACTATGACTTCGCGGTATCCAGATGGATGAAGGAAACGGGCACTTATGGGTCCCTTGTAGCCGGTGCTGGGACCAGGTGGCCAACCTTTAATTTTTCGGCGGATTTTGTTATCTAAGCCGCGTGGTTTTCTCCAGCTTAGGCCGAAGCGGTCGAATTTCCAGCTTTCTGCCCGTATGAATTTGGGTTTCTTGTTTTTAGCGCGCGCTCTAAGTTTGAGTGCTTCGCGTGAGGGGGAAATTTTCTTTTCAGTCATTATGCCATTCCTTCGTTTCTTTCATATACGTATATGCCGTCTAGGAAAACACGGGGGTCCTTGTTTCGGACGCGTGTAGCCTGTTCAATGTTGGCAGCGGTTTGGCTGACTTCTTCCAAGTTTGCGCCTTCAACAATGATGTCGTCAGGTTCAATTTTCACTTTGACGCTGCCGATTAATTTTATTCTACGAGGCCGGCGCTCGCCAGTGAAGTTTTCGATCAAAACGGATTTGTCTTGGAGTTTTACTGAGATTGGGAAGTGTGAGAAGACGATTTTAAGTTTGTATTGGTAGCCTTTTGTTACTCCGGTAATCATGTTGTTGATATGTGAGTAGATGGTACCTACTAGGGCGGCTTCCTTTTTCCGTGGCCACTTTGCTGAGATACGGACATTTTTACCTTCACCCTCTATGGCTATTGGAGCGAACGAGAAGTCGCGTGTTAATGAGCCTTTAGCGCCTTTGACACTGATTTTTTTGCCTTGCATATTTAGAGTTACATCGTCTGGAACTTGAACAGTTTTAGATATTTCTGGAAGCCGCATAAGTTACACTCCTTTAATATACGAAGGCTAAGAGCCTTCCTCCAAGGTTTTTTTCTTCAGCGTCTTTGTGGGCTATTACGCCTTTTGAAGTTGAAACAACCATTAAGCCGACGTCTCTGGATGGTAGGAACTTCTTTTCCCATTCTTCAAATTCGTCGACTTTCACTGCAAATCTTGGTTTAACTGGACCGCATTTGTTTATTCTACCCAGAAGTTGGACTTTGAATTTTCCTTGGCGTCCATCGTCAATGAATTCGAATTCACCGATGTAACCGTTAAGTTGCATGATTCGTAGAACGCGTCCCAAAAGCTTAGAGGCAGGGCTAATTATGCATTCACGTTTGTTGCGTGTTTCATTATTCTTGATGGTTATCAAGCCATTTGTTAAAGTATCCATTTTTTTCTTAGCTCCTACTCATATTTCTTGAATCCTAATTTTGGGGCTGCTTCTCTAAAACAGCATCTACATAGATATAAATTGTAACGTCGGATAACTGGTCCATACGCGCCACATCTAACACACGGACGGGAACCTTTGCCGTATTTTCTTACTTTCTTAACTTGCTCTTTTCCCATACATTCACTCTCTAGTTTAGACGATTTCGACTCCTAAAGTTTGTTTAATAAAGACAATTGATTCTTCAGGTGTTAACAGGTGCTTTGGACCAATTGACTTGTTCTGTTTTCTTCGGATTTTGATTCTTTGGCCAGGACGATTAACAGTAACACAAACATCCATACCGAAAATTCCGATTTCAGGGTCATATTTTACGCCTGGAATTTCGATGTGTTCTTTTAATCCGAAGGCAAAGTTGCCCCGCTCATCGAACGCACGCTTTGAAACTTTATTTTCAACAACTGGTAAGACCTTCTTAAGGAAGTCGATTGCTTTTTGCTTTCGCAAAGTTACAACGACTGCTATTGATTCGCCTTCGCGTATGCCGAAGTCACGGATGGTTTTCTTCGCTTTTCGTTTTATGGGAGTCTGGCCAGTGATTTCTGCGAGGACTTTGTTTGCTTTTTCGAGTGGTTCGCCCGATTTGCCGACATTTAGGTTTACGACGACTTTGTCGATCCTAGGCTTTAGCATTGGGTGTTGTGTCCAGTTTTCAATCATTGCTTCTTCAGACAAGTGTTGGTGCCTCCATTGTGGTTATAAGCGGTTCAGTTTCTCCTATAGAAAAGATGAAATCCAGGATTGTTTGGCAACGTGCACCTTTTGAGTCTTCTATAGTTACTAGTGCTTGGCGGCGTTTTTTAGCTTCAGTCTTTTCAATTTCTACTATTTTGCCTTGTACGCCCATGTTTTTTCCGCCGGTGATTATAGCCAAGTTTCCTTCTTTTGTTCTTAGACTTTGAACTACTTGTTTTTCTGGATAAGTCACTTTAAGGATATCGAATGTTTCGTATGTGACTTCCTGCGGGTTTTTGGGGTCTGCGACTTTTATGAGTATGTTTGCTCCATTATGGAGTGCGATCTGTACGCCATTATGGACAGGGGTTTTATCTTCAACTCTAACCAGTGTTGTGTTGGATTCTTCTTTGCCGATTGGAGCCAGAACTAATCCTTTGTGTGAGGGCAAAACGCGGTAGTATTTGTCCATCTCAGGTATTGAGATGACATCCATTAAGCCGACTGGAGAATCGTCTTTTTTGCGTATTTTACCGTTAACAAGCACTTTGTCTTGTGCAAGGATTAGCTGTCCTTCTTTGCGTGTTTGTGCAACACCAAGAATGTCCCTTAAAACTAACGTTAAAGGCAAACAGTTTTCGAGTGAATGTGAACCTGATGAGGGTTTCACTACCCACGGCAACTCTTTTCTGTGAATCGGCCAGAATGATGGAGCTGGCTTACGTTTCAGCCTTGAAGTTTTTCCTTTTTTACCCATATCTATTGTTCTCCTTTAGTTTTTTCAGAGACTTTTTTAGCCTTTGCTTTTGGTGTGGCTTCATTTTCCTCTGTCTTTTTTGCGGGCGCCTTCTTTGTTGGTGGTTTTTTGGCAACTAGAGCTTTTTCTTCTTTTGCTGGAACAACTTTCTCAGCGGCAAGTTTTTTGACTGCAGGTTTTACTGGTGCCTTTTCTGTTACTTTTTTTGCTGGTGCTTGCTCTTTTGCAACTTCAGGTTCCGCTTTTTCTTCGATGGATGTAACTTTAACTGGTTTTTCTTCTTTAACCTTGGCGGAGGTTTTTTCGGCTTTCTTTGCTGGTTTTGCCTTTGGTTTTTCGGCTTTTGCTGGTTTCACCACAGCCTTCTTTCTTTCTATGATATTCTTGCGCCATTTATCGTCAAGGTTGAGGCTACGTATTTGAACCTTTGATGGGTGAACTGAAATGAAGATGTTTGTTCCGTCAACCTTTTCTCTTGTTAAACCTTCAAGGTATATACGGTAGGCTTTTAGGTCAACGCGAGATACTTTACCTTCAAAACCTTTATTATCGCCGCGCTTAATTTGGACCGTGTCGCCTTTTCTGACTGGAAGAGTTTTTACTCCTCTCGAGGCAGTTAGTTCTTTTGACAGGGGTGCAGCCATTAACTTGTGTCGTATGTGAGCTGGAGCATTAAAGAGTCTTTTTCTTTGTTTGCCAGGGTTCTTTAATCGTTTTGTATCTTGCATCATTCTACACCTACACTATTATGCTTGAGGCACTTGCGATTCTTGGCCAACGTTCAGCTGCCTCTCTTGCCACTGGACCACGAATTTCTGAACCCTTCATTTCACCGTCAGGAGTAATGATTACTGCTGCGTTATCTTCGAATTGAACCCAAACTCCGTCGATGCGTCTGAAACATTTTCTTTGACGTACGATGACTGCTTGGAAAATCTTTTTTCGCATGTCTGGTGAGCCTTGGCGGACTGAAACAGTAACTTTGTCACCTACTGTTGCAGATGGGTAACGTCTTAGTCGACCTTTATAGCCCATGGCTTGAATTAAACGCAGAACTCTTGCGCCTGTATTATCAGTACATTTCATTTCAGAGCCTGCTAATAATCCACGACTGATTTTCTGCCCGTGGGATAACATTCCTTTTGCTGTTAGGGCTCTCTGCTTTGCCTTCGCCGCACACATTTTACTTTTCCTCTCCTAATTTTTCAACAACAACAAAAGATACTGTTTTACTTACTGGTCTACACTCAGCAATTTTTACTCGGTCGCCTTCTTTTACGCCGATACATGGCGGGTTGTGAGATGCGATGTGTCCATGTCTACGTTCGTAACGTACGAATTTTGAGGAGAACTGTAGGAATTCTCTGTCAACGATAACGGTTTTATCCATTTTTGCTGTCTGGACGATGCCTTCCAGTACACGTCCGCGAACGGCAAGTGTTCCATGGAATGGGCAATTTCGGTCGTCACAGGTCTTTTTGGGTTGCTTGAAATGCATCGACATATTACCATAACCTCTTTACGCTTTTCTTTAACCGGTCTTCAGATCTGCCGACTAAAAGTGAACCGTCAACCTCAACTGTTGTGCCGTCGGCAAAACTAAAGTCGAAGGTTGCTAGATCTTTTATTACACTTTTTGGCTGACCCTGATGAATTAGAGTTAACGTGTTTTTTGTTTCTGCTACTACAGGACCTGCTAAACCAAGGTAGCCTGCATGGGTGCTTTGGGCGATTTTGGCTTGAGTGCCGATTAACTCGAATCGGATAATGTCAGGAGTTATTTTCATTTAGAAACCTTCTCCTTAGCTGGTTTCTTTGCTTTGGGAGCTTCGACCGCTGGTTTTTCAGCTTTCTTTTCTTGCTTTTCCACTTTCTCTGCAGCAGGTTGTCTTATCCCAAGTTTCTTCTCGTTTTCAACTGTTAATATTTGAGCGATTGTTCGCCTTAGCTCTCTTATCCTTGTGGGGTTCTCTACGGCGCCGCCTGCATTAACCATGGTTCTGAATCGTGCTAGTTCAATGCGTAAATCTGCAAGTTTAGTTGCTCTATCCCCATTGGACAAAGCATTAATTTCTTTTATTCGCATTATGCCTTTGCCTCCTCAGGTTTTGGTTCCGCCGCTGGTTTAGGTTCATCTGTGACTTCTTTTGCCTGCACAGCTGGTTCTGGCGCTGCTTCAGGTTTAACTTCAACTGGTGCTTGCGCGGGTGCTGCTAGAGTGGGTGCTGGTGCTGCGGCTATTGTTTCTTCCTCTGGAGCGGGTTTTACGATGGTAACTTTGTCTGGGAAGGATGCGTCTGGAGGCATGATTTTTACGCGTACACCTATAATGCCTGGTTTTAGCTGAACATGTGCTTCAGCTGTTTTCATGGCTCTTAACGCTGGCTCTCCCACGATTGGGAAGTGACCTGCTTTGAATTTCTCAAAACGTGCGCGTTCGGTTGTGAGTTTGCCGCTAATTACTATCTCTGCGCCTAGTGCGCCTGCTTCCATAACTTGGTTTAGTGCCCAGAAACCTGCGCGTCTAAAGTGTACTCCTCGCTCGAGAGCTGAGGCAACGCGGTTTGCAACTACGTGGGCGTTGAATTCTGGAACTTCTATTTCCGAAACGGAAATTTGAGGATTGCCAACCTTGAAGTTTTGCTCTAAGGCTGAAGCGAGTTCTTTGATTGTTTCTCCGCCTCTCCCGATGACTAAGCCTGGGCGCATAGCGTAAATAACAACGTGTGTACCCAACGGGGTTTTGGACAGGTTTACTCCGCCGTAGCCTGCGCGTTCAAGCTTTTTCTGCAAAAACTCATCAATTTCTGTTCTTTTAATCGATTCGGTGATGAAACGTTTGACTATGCTCATTTATTGTTCTCCTTGGGTCGGTTTCTCTTCTAGGACTATTTCGACGTGTGTTGTTTTATCGAATTTTGGTGAGGCTCTGCCATGTGCTCTTGGCATGAAACGTTTAAGTTTGATTCCTTGGTATGCTGCTGCATGCATAATGCGGAGACGGTCAAGGTCTAAGCCTTTGTTTTCTGCGTTGGCTTGTGCTGCTTCGATAACATGGAGGATATGTTCAGCGGCTTTTATTGGGAACCTGCCCACGCATCTGCCTTGCATTCCGCCTTTGTGTCCTAACTTTTTAGTGTATCGTGTATAAGGTACGGGTTTTTTCTTGACCATCACGTCGCGTAAAAACTCTTTAGATTGAACAAGATTCATGCCCTTAACAGCTTTGCAGATTTCACGTGCGGCTTTATGGGATACCTTTAGTTCTCTTCCGCTTGCTTTCGCTGTTTTTTCTGGATTGAGCATTTCTTCAATTATTGAGTATCCCCATTTTGGCATTGTAATTTCTCCAGTGCGCATTCAAACACGTAAAAGCAATTTATATGGCTTTCCGTATCACAACTAAGATTTTAGTCTAAAGTGACTAGACTGCTTGGTGTTCCTGCGAGGGAACTATTCGAACGCGTGAGGTGTACAGTTTGGGGATTGCGTTTAAGCATTTATAGTTTGCCCAAAAAAACTCGTAGAAAGCTCAAATTACCATAAACTACAACTCTCCCGAGAAGTTTACAATCCTTGTCAGGAAAAAATGGTTTAGAAAACATTCATAGAATAGAAAACAGATCCAGAGTGACACCAGAAAAAAACGAAATTAGAATTTAGAATTATGTGGGAATATTCGCATTATTTATTCAGTCATAATGTTGTCCTACAGATTGTGTATGGAGAAATGTTCATTGACTTTTGCGATGTGTTTATTTTTAACGTTTAAGGTTATCTATTCCAGCCAATAATCTTAGGAGACAGCAAATCCATGGAGAAAAACGGCAAAATAACCATGTTGCATGGCGCAGGCGGCTCGGTCATGCATGACCTGGTTAAGAACTACATAGTAAAATATTTTGGCGGCTTAGGGAACGATGCCGAGGTACCTTTGGAAGCCATGGATGACGCGGCTGTTATAGGCGACATAGTCTTCAAAAGTGACTCCCACGCAGTTAAGCCTATCTTCTTCCCGGGCGGCGACATCGGGCGCCTCTCTATCTCTGGCACTGTTAACGATATTTCCTGTTTGGGAGCTATGCCTTATGCGTTAGCTTGTGGGTTAATTTTGGAGGAGGGGTTGGCGCTATCAGATTTGGAGCGCATTCTAGCGTCTATGCGCAAGGCTTGTATCGAGGCTGGCGTAGGAGTTGTTACGGGGGATACGAAAGTTGTGGAAAAGGGCGCCTTAGGCGGCTGTGTCATGAACGTCTCAGGCATCGGCAAACGCACCCTAGCCCTTGATAGCAACCTTGCAGTTGTTAGGAAGTATCGGGAACTTAAAACCCGCTGGGCACTAGACTCCAACCTTGCGGTGGGCGACAAAATCATCTTGTCAGGCACCATCGGTGACCATGGCTTGGCGGTGCTCTCAGCTCAGCAGGGCTTGAAGTTTGGCAGCCAAATCCTGTCCGATGTGAAGCCGCTTAACCGCATGATACAAAATATGTTAGGCAGCGTCGGCGGGGTTGTTGCCATGAAAGATCCCACCAGAGGAGGACTTGCTGATGCGCTTAATGAGTGGACCGAAAAATCTAAAATAGGCATTTTAATCCAAGAAGAAAAAATTCCTATCCACCAAGACGTACAAACCGCGTGTGAAATGCTTGGATTAGACCCGCTTGAAGTGGGCAACGAGGGTAAAATAATCATCGGAACAGTCCCGGAAAAAGCGCTGGAAATTCTGCAATTTCTAAGGCAAACATCCGAAGGTAAAGATGCTCAAATAATCGGCGAAACTACCACTCAATTCAAAGGCGTAGCGATGCAGACGATGGTTGGCGGGAAGAGAATAATTGCAAAGCCAATCGGCGACCCTGTGCCAAGAATCTGTTAAGCTTGGGCGGCTACATTTTTTGCCCAGACGCGGCAGGTACCTTCGCTGCTGACCATGCAGGCGCCGACAGGTTTGGCGGGTGTGCAGGTCTTCATGAATAGAGGGCACTCTTTGGGCTTAATTTTTCCGATGATTACCAAGTGGCATTCGCATCCGAAGTTGATGTCTCTTCCTTCTTTGATATGAACGTCGAATTTTTCTCTGGCATCAAACTCTTTTAGTGATTCGCGCAGTTGCAGGGCGGACTCTGGCAGTCTGCCTATGCCCCGCCAGTTCCCAGCAGTAACCGTAAAAGCTTTCTTCATTATTTCAATCGCCCGCGGATTTCCTTCAGGTTTGACCACACGTGAATACTCGTTTTCAAGCCGCGCATCGCTTTCCCTAACCTGTTTTAGGAGCATATAGATACTCATCAACACGTCGTTAGGTTCAAAACCAGCTATAACTGTGGGCATACGATAAATGCGGGTGAATAATTCGTAGGGTTTTAAGCCAATGATTGCGCTTACGTGCCCGGGTGCAATGAATCCGTCAATCTGCAAGTCACCGACCCCCAGCAAAAGCTCCATGGCGGGCGGAATTAGACGATGAGAAACTAGGAAGCTGAAGTTTTTTGGCAAATCGCCCAACGCCTCGACTGCGGTGATGGGTGCTGTGGTTTCAAAGCCAACCGCGGAGAATACAAATTCTTTTTTGGGTTCACGTTTAGCCATTTCAACCGCATCTGAAACCGCATAGACGATTCGGACGTCAGCACCAACCGATTTAGCCTCCAAAAGCGATGATTGGCTCCCGGGCACCCGTAACACATCGCCAAAACAAGTTATCACAATGCCTTTCTGGGCTAACTGCACTGCCTCGTCGATTTCCGCGGCGGGAACAATACATACGGGGCAGCCTGGTCCAGCTATGACTTCAATGTTTTCAGGCAAGAGGCTGCGCAAGCCAAAGTGGGTTATGGTCCACTCGTGGGTTCCACAGACATGGCAAAGTTTGACTTGTCCCTTCTTTGGCGCCACAGTCTTGATTTTTTCGGCTATGTTGTGTGCGAGTTCTGGGTTTCGGAACTTGAGGTTCTGCGCCATGATCTCAACTTGCCAGTTTATTCTCCAGCAGAAGCTAAAACGTCGTTCCAGAGGCTCAAGGTTTCTAAAGCTTCTTTTTCCTCCAAAACTTGAATGGCATAGCCCGCGTGAACCAGCACGTACATGCCGATTTTAGCATCAACAAGCGAAATGTTAACCTCACGCAAAACGCCCTGACCAAAGTCTACATTGGCTTTGGTACCTTCAAGGCTCAGAATCTTTGCAGGAATCGCTAAACACATAATAATCAGTCCAAATAAAACGCATCAAAGGGCGATAAAAACAGATTGGTCTATAATTAGGAAAATCCAGCCACAACTGCCTGACCAAAAGATATCCCGCCGTCACCAGCTGGAACCGCTTCATGGACAAAAAACCGCATCCCCGCAGCCTCAACCTCTCTTCGAATTAGCTGGGCAAGGATTTGATTGCAGGCTACTCCACCCGAAAAACCCACATCCTTGACGCCTTTTGCATTTGCGCCTTGAATTGCCAACGACCCTAAACCCTTTGCTAAATAAGCGTGGGCACTGTATGCTAAATCTATAGCAGAAACCTTACCTAAATTGCCAAAAACTTCTCGCATCAGGCAAGTTGTATCCAAAACATTACCCTTCACCTGAGGCTGAATCTTCAAAGTGTCCTTGCCAGCCAGCGCAATCGATTCCAGTTTCATGGCAGGCTCCCCCTCATAACTCCGCTCAAAACAAACGCCTAAAACCGCCGCTACCGCATCCAGAATCCGCCCGCAACTTGTCGTTTCAACGGCACCCTTGCCGACTTCAAGCTGTTGCAAGATTAGTTTAGCTTCGATTTCGCCATGAGGCAAATGCTTACTATTTTGCATTAACCATTCTTCAACGTTTACCCCCGCTTTTTTTAGTACCCCCGCTGCCAAACGCAAGGGGTAACGACTTGCTAAGTCGCCGCCAATCAAGGGTTGAGCCTCCAAATGTCCAAGGCGAGCAAATTCCGCCGATTCCAAGCTACTATGAAGGATTTCGCCGCCCCATGCCCCACCGTCACTGCCGTAACCATAACCGTCACAAACAACAGTAACAATCTCATCTAAACCATGTTCCGCCATTAACGCCGCCGCATGTGCATGATGATGCTGAACCTGAATCAGCCCTAAACCATCCGTCTGTGCCATATCTTTCGCCATTAGGGTTGTGTTGAATTTAGGATGCAAATCGCAAGCTACCGTTTCAGCGTGGCAATTGGTTAGGCTATGAAGGTGGCGTGTGGCTTCTTGTAGGAAGAGTTGAGTTTCTATGTTTTCAACGTCCCCTATATGCTGGCTAATAAATGCTTTATCCTGAAGTAGCACGCAGGACGTATTGTTTAGCTCTCCGCCCAAGCCCAAGACGCAACGTTTCGATTTTTGTTTAAGCTTAATTGGCGCGGGAGCGTAGCCTCTGCTTCGCCTAAGAAAAACTTGGTGGCTACCGTGAAGACGCATTACGGAGTCGTCGCAGCGGTGAGCGATTTTGCGGTCGTGAAATAGAAAATAATCGACTGTTTCGCCGAGGATTTCGATGGCTGCCTCGTTGTCTTTTACTATGGGTTGGTTTGCTTGGTTGGCGCTGGTCATCACAAACGCTGTATCGCTAACTTGGTCAAAGAGCATGTAATGCAAGCCAGTGTAGGGCAGCATAACGCCTACGTTGTGCAGATGTGGCGTAACCAACGGCGAAAGGTTGTAGCTTGGGCTCTTGTTTAGCAAGACAATTGGGCGTGCAGGAGATGTTAGAAGCTCCTGCTCCTTCGATCCCACTTCGGCGAAGGCTTTTGCGGCTTGGAGGCTCTTGACCATGATGGCGAAGGGTTTTTCTTGTCTCTGCTTCGTGGCTCGAAGTCTAAGCAGGGGCTGCTCCAGCATGGTTGATGATGCAATGTGAAAGCCGCCGTAACCTTTTACAGAAAGAATACTGCCTTCTGAAAGCAACTTCCCAGCCATCCGCACAGGGTCTTTGGTTTGGATTACCTCGCCAGTATTTGTTGTCAAATACGCTTTGGGACCGCAAGTTGGGCACGCCACCGTCTGCGCTTGAAACCGCCTGTTCGATGGGTCCTCATACTCTTTTTGGCAAAAACCACACAGCGGAAACTCGCGCATGGTTGTGTTTTCCCGATCATATGGCAGGCGCTCGATGATTGTGAAGCGTGGACCGCAATCTGTGCAGGTAATGAAGAAGTATTCAAAGCGGGGGTCTTTGGGGTCGCGTAGTTCTTTGAGGCATTGGTTGCAGATGGCTATGTCGGGTGGGATGATTGAGCCTGAGGTTTCCGCTTCTTGGGAACTTTTGAAAATGGTGAATTGCTTGTATTCGTTTTTGCCTGAAAGCTCTATGTGGTTAATTTTTTCTATTTGGGCTAGGGGCGGCTTCTTTTCAGTTAAGTCGCGCATAAAACTTTGGATTTTTTCTGCTTCCCCCTCAAGCAGCACTTCAACACCTGCGTCACTCCTGTTGCGCACATAACCTGTCAGGCCGTTGCGTACAGCTATGCGGTAGATGAATGGGCGAAAACCGACCCCTTGCACGATGCCTGTGACGCTGAGCTTGATACGCAAAGACTAAACCTTAACTTAACTGAGAACCAAGGTTTTCTCTTATACATTTCGAAAAATAAGCGGTAAACCTTAAACCAAACAATTTCCCATAAAGATGTATGAAGTGGGTTACGTTCGCTGTTGCCTTTCTTTTAACTGCCGCCTTAGTTATAGTAGGCGTCGCCCTTTATCCGGAAGTTTTGGGGAAAGCGGCAACTGCCAACAACGATTTTGTTTTCGCGTTCTTTTTGGGTCCCTTCTTTGTTGTTTTGTTTTTTGCTTGGATGGGAGAAAAAGTAGTGTTAGGCTTTGGAAGAAAAAAAGTGATTTTTAGGGGTTTTCTTGAATCAGGCGCCTTAGAACTTTTCCGGCTGCGCTGAGGGGTAGTTCTTTTCTGAATTCGAGTTCGCGTATGGTTTTGTAGGGCGCTACTTTGCCGTTGACGAAGGTCATAATTTCATCTGCTGAGGAAGTCGCGTCTTCTTTGAGGACAATGTAAGCCTTTGGAACCTCACCCGCCAACGCATCGGGTTTGCCCACGACCGCGCAGAGCTTCACAGCAGGATGCTCATAGAGGACATCTTCCAATTCCCGCGGATAAACACTGTAGCCCTTACTTTTGATGAGGTCTTTTTTTCGGTCAGTTATGTAGAAGTAACCTTCGTCGTCCATACGTGCGATATCGCCGGTTAGGAGCCAACCTTCATGGAGCACCAAGGCAGTTTCCTCAGGCTTGTTCCAGTAGCCCTTCATCACCTGAGGGCCCTTCACAACAAGCTCACCAGTTTCCCCAACTTTTAACGGTTTTCCGGTCTCCAAATCGGCGATTTGAGCTTCCGTGTCTGGGAGGGGCATCCCGATGGAGCTCACCTTAACCGTCTTCATGCTCACATCAACAGGAGTGCAATGTGTTACAGGAGACGCCTCAGTTAATCCGTAACCTTCGGCTAGGAACCCACCTGTGACCTCCATAAACTGCTTTTGGACCCGTGTCGGCAAGGAAGATGCGCCTGAAATGCAGACGCGAATAGAAGTTAAGTCATATTTGGAAAGGTCAATGTTAGCGAGCAGCGCCGAGTACATAGTTGGGACACCACAGAAAACTGTAACTTTTTGTTGCTGTATAGTCTCTAAAACCTTTGCGGGTTCAAACTTGCTCATCAAAACCATTTTCGCTGCCAAACTAATGGGCACTGTCATGCTGGTTGTCATGCCGTAAATGTGGAAAAGCGGCAAGGCAGTTAGGAAGGTTTCCTTGGCTTCCGTGCCCCGAATCCAAGTGGCGAAGGCGAGAGCGTTTGAGAGCAGATTGAGATGAGTCAGCATAGCACCTTTAGCTGTCCCCGTGGTTCCACCCGTGTACTGTAGAGCTGCTAAATCTTCACGGGGATTAACTTCGACTTTTGGAGCTGTTTTTAGGCTATTTTCTATCAATTGGTAGAAAATTAAAGCGTTTGGAACTCTTGAAGAAATGGCGTTTTCGGCTAACCCTGTAATTATTACGTGTTTAACCTGGGTTTTTTTCCTAACTTTTTGCACAATCGGATAAAGTGAATCCAGCGCCACTATGGTTTCTGCGCCTGAATCTGCCAGTTGATACTCAACTTCTCGTTCTCGATACAGTGGGCTAATCGAAGTTACAGTGGCGCCTGCTTTTAGAACACCAAAATAAGCGATAATAAATTGGGGGATATTTGGCAAAAAAACAGCCACCCTGTCGCCTTTTTTCACTTCTAGTTTAATTAGTGCATTGGCAAACTGGTTTGAGAGCGCTTCCAGTTGGGCATAATTGATTTCCCGTTCACCGTAGGCTATGGCGGTTTTTTCTGGGTAACTTTCGGCAGTTTTTTTCAGGATTTCCTGTAGAGGAACCGTTGGATACTCTATGTGTTTTGGCATTCCAGTAGGCCAGCAGTTAAACCAGAGTGTCATTTCTAATCAGGCTTGCTCTTGGAATAATTTAGTAACACAGGTAAAAACTCTTACCATCAGAAGGATTTTTTTGTTTTCATGAAAATAGTGGGGACAGAAAAATATTGTCTGAAAGAAGAAGAAAAGTCTGCTGCTGTGGGGCAATAACCTTTTTTTGGGTTGCTTTCTTGCTATAGTGTTAGTGGCGTTTGCAAGTTGCGTCTGGATTCGTCACAAAACGTCACAAAAAATCAAAAGGGCCATAAATGAAGGACAACAAATGCCGTTAACTGAGAAAATAGAATTTGAAGCGAAGTTGCAGAGGGGTAACCGCGTTCAAGTTCAAGATGGCGCGGTGGCGATTCATGCTTGAGAGCTACCAAATCTTGAAGGTCACCCTAAGTCTCCTGTTGGCTTGGAATCTTTGCCCTCGGAGTTTTCTTACGAGAATGAGCAAAGATGGAAGAATAGTAGTTCCCAAAGAGATATTGTATTTACTAAGACAGGATAAGCCCAACCCCGATTTTAAGTCCAATTGGCAAAAAGAAGTATCTGTAAAACTTGATAAAATGTTTACCTCAATTACAGATAAATAGGTGGTGCCGGGGACGGGATTCTCGCTTGATTATAGCTTCGAGCCCGCGACTTCTGGGCATAGGGCGATGGCCCCTTTTGCACTCCAGATTATGAGTCTGGCGCCCTAGCCAGGCTAGGCTACCCCGGCACATTACCTCTCGGTTTTTGCGCCGATGCCATTTTAGTTTATTTTCCTTCATTTAAACCTTTAAGTTAAAGCTACAGATATATCGCTTGGTCATCTATCGATATTTTTTGCAACAATAAATTTATTGGATTGAAAACTCCTTTTAGAGGTCGGTGACTTTAATGTCCTCAGATAACGATGATTACCCTGAATGGTTCAAGAAACGCCGAAGCCCATCTAAAGATCCTTTCAGCAACATTGATGACATGTTCCGCGAAATGGAAAAGATGATGGATGAGGAACTCAAAAACTTCACAGACAAAGTTCCCAAAGAATACGTTAAAGAACGTAAGCTTCCTGACGGCAGCACGGTTAAGGAGCTTGGACCGTTTGTTTATGGTTATAGCATGAAGATTGGTCCCGACGGCAAACCTGACGTTCAGGAGTTTGGCAACATCAAAAAGGGCCTCAAGGGCACACCTCAGGTTAAGGAGGAACGTGAACCGCTCGTTGATACCATGGAAACAAACGAGGATATCCATGTCGTTGTTGAGTTGCCTGGTGTTGAGAAAACTGACATAAAATTGCGTGGAACAGAAGATTCTTTGGAGATTTCGGTGGATACTCCACATTACAAATACTATAAAGAAGTGAATCTGCCCGCCAAAGTCAATGTGAAAGACGCAAACTCAACCTACAAAAACGGCGTATTAGAAGTAGTGTTGCCTAAAGCGGAGTCGTCAAAACCCAAGGGCGAACCCATAAACATAGGCTAAAAGCCTAAATTTTCCATCTCTTCATAGATGTTTAAGATGACTGAAAACTCGGAAACTGACACCCTAAACTCTATTTGCCGCGAAGCAAAAGCAGCAGGCAAACTGTCGGGCGACAACTTAACTGATCTCTATGAGCTTTTTGGGTCAAGATTTACAAAAGCCCTCGATGCATTAAAAGAAGGCCGAGTAAAAAAATACGTCTTTAGACCAAGCGGAAGAATCGTTTGGATCGTGGTTGGCAGAGAACGCGACTACCTCATCATGCCAGAAGCGGAATTCTGCACCTGCGACGACTTTTATTTTAGGGTTCTTGACAAAAAAGTCCATATGTGCTACCACATTTTAACTCAGAAGATTGCGGCGAATTTGGGTTGGCTTGAGTTAATTCAAGAAAAAGACGAGTGCTTTGATATGTTGATGAATGAATGGAAAAAAGCTCCTGCACAAGGTTAGGGTTGATTGGCAAGCGAATCGATGGTTTGTTTTTAAGCTGCAAAGTCTTGTAGGTCACATCAGCCATCCAGGTTTAGATTTAAATATGTAGACGTTACATCAATAGGGTATTACAAGGAGAACCTCTGATGGATCTTGGCGCATACTTCGTAACCCTACAATATGTCCTCATGGGCTCAGTGTTTATGGCTTTACTACTCATCTTCCTTTATGCTTACTATGGCAAAGAAGAAGAGCAAACAGACGAGTAAACTCTCCCTCTTTTAACTAATAGATTTTCTATTCCGTCTATTCAATACTAGAAATAAGACCACGCTTACAACTGTAAGAATTGCGCTTATTATTATGAGCCATCCAGCGTTAGGTCCA
Organism: Candidatus Bathyarchaeota archaeon; assembly: GCA_963739495.1. GTDB lineage: Archaea > Thermoproteota > Bathyarchaeia > Bathyarchaeales > Bathycorpusculaceae > Bathycorpusculum. The sequence goes on from CAVUAM010000015.1 coordinate 83,518, forward strand.
GCACCAAAAACAATCGGAATTGGACCGATCAAGATTACACCTCCGACGCTTCCTGACCCGCCCAGAATCAGAGAGGCAACTACCAAAACGGCTATGCCAACAAAAACCAGTGTTATTCCTAAAAGCAGAAAACCTAAGGGTCTACTTGATAAGCCTACATCTTCATCTTCCTCATAGCTTGACATTATAGGTTACCTCAACAACCAGTAATTCAATACTATGATTATTAACGCTATGATAGTGAGAGCTAACGCCAATGTCAAAACTGTCTTGACTGATTTTTTGTCTGTTCCAAAAATTATCGGAATTGGACCAACCATGATTATGCCCGCGCCGCGGAACCTTGCCTTTCTTTGTGCTACTCTTAGAGGCAATAATGATACCTGCAAGGATAACCATGATGCCAGCTACTATGAATACGAATGCCAAAACTGTAAAAAACCGCTGCATCCACTTGTGCTCACCGGCGTCCAAGAGAAAAATGAGGCAGTGCTTTTTAATAAACATAGCCAGCATACCAATAGGAATGCAAAAAATTAAAAGGCAGAACTTCTTTATCGTGTCGACGTAAGATGACCACCCAGGACTTAATCCAGGAAATACATCGACAAAATCCACTGATCAGCCAAGAGCAAATCCTGGAGAGACTGCAGGCTGAAAGAGCTAAAACAGGTGGACTTCTTGGCGACGAGACCTTGCTTCGATTGATTGCTGCTAAATTCGGCTTACAAGTTCAGCAAAACACGATTCATAACAGCGGAGTCCTCTCGACTAGCCGTTTGTTTGCGGGTTTGTATGATGTTACGGTGGCAGGTCGCTTAATCGCGGTTTTTCCAGCTAAAACATTTCAGGGAGCCGAAAAATCAGGCAAATTCGCAACCATAATGCTGACGGATGCTGAGGGGGTTTTGCGGGTAGTTTTGTGGGATACGAAGGCTGAGATGGTTGAGCGGAACGAACTCAAAGCGGGACAGGCGGTTAGGCTAATACACGGATACACAAAAGAGGACAGATATGGCAAAACAGAGCTACATCTTGGCAGCAAAAGCCAAATCCTGATAGAAACCGAAAATAAAGCTAATCAATACCAATCCATCGAAAAATTCACCACAAAAATCCAAACCCTAAACGCCAACTCCGGCAATGTGCACCTTGCCGGAACTGTAAAGGCGATTTTAGGCAAGAAAGCTTTTTCCCGAAACGATGACAGCAACGGTACAGTGATGCGTTTGGCATTGAGGGATGATTCAGGCGAAGCTATAGTGGTCGTTTGGAATGAGAAGGTCGCTGAAGTGGAAGTAATAACGAGGGAGAACCCGCAGTTGCTACTCGTTAATGCAAGGATCAAAGAGGTGCAGGGTGGTGGCATAGAAGTGCATGTTGACTCCAACACCTTTGTAGGTTCTCAAAAAAGTTAAAGGCCTACAAAATAGATTCGAAAAAAGGCAATCATGCCTGTTGACTCGGTTTTTTGGTAGGATGTTTGCTTGATCAACATTTCCTGTGATCCTTTGTTTTTCAAGACAAGAATGTGCTAAACTTTGTATTTTTGATCAACGTAAAGTTGCTTTAATTTCTGATATTCCTTGATGTTATCTTCTTTTCCATAGCGTCGCATTGTCGCAGCATTTGTTCTAACCCTTTCAAAACGTTTTTGACTGTTATGTTTTTCGGCAAGTTTGATTACATCACTTGGCTTACTAAACTTCTCCGTAGTACCATCCTCGCGTTTCCTTTCAACCTTTATGCAGTTATCGACCATGCAGTTTAGCACGCAAGCCCCACAGTAAATACATAAATCCTCGATGATACCGACATGTCCTGTTCCCCAATATAGTGCGTTGGTAGGACAAGCCTTGATGCACAACTTACATTGTCCGCCAACACATGTGAACTTGTTTATTTCGATTTTACCTTCCTTGAATAACTCCTTGACACCGGTGGGTTCAAGGAGTTCTTTGCGACGCCGACTTCTTTCTGCTTCTTCATCAACTTGGCTTTCGCTTTCTTCATCCATTAGGTCGAAGGTAGAAGGTTGTTTCGACGGCATATTAGGAATCACAAGTAAGAGTGGTTTGGCTAAAAATAGGTTTTATGAATTATAATTACTTATCCCATAGATTTTGAACTTATCATCCATATTTCTGAAGCTCCCGAACCGCTTGGGCTTCTTTAGAAGTTCATCAAATACCATTAAGAAGGCTCTTACAATTTTCATTGTCGAGCTCATCGCTAGCAACAAAGGTATTGATTAGAAAAAATAGATTATGAATGTTAATATGGCTAAAATACTTTTCAAGAAACCTGCGATGAAAGTTGGGACAGCAACAAAGATTTACTACGCTAAATTTTTTCCTCAAGTTTTTTCTTTTTTTGTAGAGTTAAGTTTAGGAGGCGAGCGAGTAAGTTGAGTAGAGTTTTCTTTATTGAAAAACCAAAAAGGGGCTGCTGAGGCTCTGAACCGATATAGGAGAGGGGAAAACTGCAAAAACCTTTAGTTTAGTATTATCAGAGCCTTTTGCAGCCTCACCAACTCATCATTCGGAACAGGTATTAAGGAATTTTTCAAGATTAAGCCCATAATATGCCCAAATTAATCCCCAAAGACAGTTAGAGTGGCTGTTTTATCTACACATCGAATATCGGATGATCCCACCTTATATGGCACTTTCCCGCAGGAAGGGAACTCTGTCGATTGCACTCAAACTCACTTCAAGCGGAACATTCTCCATAATTGTGTGAGTTCTGCCAGATATAATTGAAATCGCGTTGTTTTCATAATTAGCTGCAAATATTACACGTTTGTTTAGATTATAGACTAAACTTGGAGTATAATCACACAAGGGAGCGGAAATATTTGCTGCTGCGCTTCTAAAAAAGTCCTGAAAAGGTTTATTCAATACAGGTTTATAAAATTCGTCTTCGTATTAAAGAGAATGAAAGGTTTTTTTGAACCGTACAAAAATGAGGCAACTTGATGAGTCAACCGCAACCATTCAGCAAACAGGCTTCTACCTCTCCAAGGCACAGCAACGTTGTGTTAGCTATAGTTATGCTTGGAACCATGATGGGTGCACTCGACAGCACCATCGTTCTGCTGGCTTTTCCAGTCATCAACGACAGCCTGCATTCCGATTTGGCAGCTTCACTGTGGATTATTCTTGCTTATTTGCTGGTTCTTGCTGTTGCAACTACACAGATGGGCAGAATCGGCGACATTTATGGCAGAAGCCGAATATTCAATTTAGGCTTCATAATCTTCACCGTGGGCTCAGTATTTTGCGGTTTATCACCCCACATCTACCCATTAATAGCCTTTAGAGGAGTACAAGCGGTAGGCGGTGCCATCATGCAAGCCACCAGCGGAGCCATCATCGCCGACTATTTCCCCCGAGAAAAACGAGGCAAAGCCTACGGCTTCAATTCACTCGGCTATACTAGCGGAGCAATGCTCGGCATCGTATTGGGTGGAGTAATCACTACTTTCGTCAGCTGGCAATACATCTTTTTCATCAACATCCCGATCGGCATAATCGCAGTAATAGCGGGTTGGAAATATCTAAAAGATGCCGAAAGAACACCTGCTAAATTGGACCTTGGAGGAATGGGACTTCTTGCCGCAGCACTAGTTTTGTTGTCTCTGGGGCTGGTGAATTTTGCTGCAGAAGGAATCAGCATGTCAAGCGTCTTGTTAGCGGTGGTTGGAGCCGTGTTGGTACCTGTTTTCATCGTATATGATAAGCGGCTGAAAAACCCCATGATTGACTTTGAATCTTTTAAGAACAAGATTCTGCGAAATGCAATCTTCTCAGCGTTCTTCCTTAGCGTCGGCTATTTCTCCGTGGTGTTCTTGGTAATTATGTATTTGCAGGGGATAAGAGGACTCTCGCCTTTGGATGCGTCGTTGCTTTTGGTACCGGGTTACGTTGCAGGCAGTTTTCTGGGTCCAATAATGGGCAGGCTTTCCGACAAGTATGGTTCAAGAGAAATCGCCACCCTCGGCGTATTCTTCCTAGCCGTAGCTATAGTCGTTTACCTAACGATGAGCACAACTTCTCCGCTCTACATAGTTCTCATCGCTTCCGCCGTTTCAGGTTTAGGTACCTCCATGTTCTTCCCAGCCAATAACAGCGCAGTCATGGTCAATGCCCGCACAGGTTCATTCGGCAGCATCTCAGGCGTACTGCGGACTGTACAAAACATCGGGCTGGTCGGAAGTTACGTGTTGGCAATTTCGGTCGCGGCAGCCTCGATACCGCGGCAAATAGCATTTGAAGTATTCATTGGAACAACCAACCTGACCGGCGGTATTAGCCAAGAGTTTCTATTTGGAATACACAACGCGTTCTACGCATCCATTCTCATCCTCGTGATTGCGGGTATTCTGTCGTTTAGCCGGGGCAGGGAAAAACGCAAAGAAATAGCAAGCAAACCCAAAGACTAATAGTGCTAACCGCCCAATTGTAAATAGTTCTGGCTCTTGATTGGAGGCATCGCTTGGGCAAAAAAAAATTCGGGGTATTCCTTCCATTCTACGCGTTTCAAGCCAAAACTCCAAACGACTACTATGACCATCTCAAGACCATTGTTTCAGAATGTGAGCGTTTAGGCTACGATGCGGTTTGGCTTGATGACCATTTAATGTACAACAACTGGCCAATCCTTGAGTCGTGGACAACCCTCGCCGCTCTATCTGCTTTAACCAGCAGGATACGACTGGGAACCATGGTTTCCTGCAACCAGCACCGAAACCCAGCTTTGCTCGCCAAAACGGCCGCAACACTCGACGTCCTGTCAAATGGCAGGTTAGAATTCGGAATCGGTGCAGGAATCCAAGAAGCTGAGCATTTTGCCTACGGATTTGACTTCCCAAAGCTGGAGTATAGAGCAGAACATTTGGGTGAGGCTTTAGAAGTTTTAAAGCTACTTTGGATGCAAGAAAAAGCAACTTACAACGGAAAACACTACACTCTCAAGGAAGCCGTTTGCGAACCAAAACCAATCCAAAAACCACACCCTCCTATAACAGTTGGTGGAAACGGAGAAAAACACACCCTCAAAGTCACCGCCAAATACGCGGACAGGTTTGATTGGGGATTTCTGCCATCACTTGACGAATACAGAAATAAACTTGTGGTTTTGGAGAACCACTGCAAAAGCGTTGGTAGAGACTTTGGTGAAATAGAGAAGTCATGTTGGCCCAGCGGACAAATTCTTATTGCCAGAGATAAGGAAGAGCTGAGCCAAAAAATTTCAAAAAATAAACCCGCAAATATGAGCGTGGCAGAGTTCAAGAAATGCACTTTGGCAGGAACTCCAGATGAATTCAAAGAGCATTTGCAAGCTTACATAGATTTTGGTGCGACATATTATATGCTGTACTTTGCTGACTTGCCAAGTCTTGAAGGACTAAAATTGTTTGCCAAAACCGTTATCAGCAAATGTAGCTAGAGGTCGCCTCGGGCAATATGGGTTAACTCGTGGACGATGATTTCGTCTAGAGTGTGGTAAGGGTTTTCTCTAACTAAGATAATGTATTCGGCGTCATCGTTTTCGTCACCGTTAAACACGCAGGCATCGGTGCCCTTTGTTGAAAGAATCCTGCCCCACTCCTCGATTTCTCGGAAATCATCCTCTATGCAGTGGCGGTGTTTCAAGATATGGTTAAAATCATCATCGCTCAGTTTTAATGCCTTAACTTTGGGAAAGGGCTTGGGGGATAGCGTTTTCCATGCAGCAATGAGCTTGTTTTTGGGAATACGCAGTCCTTTCATCTTGAAGCCTTCAACTAAAACCATACAAACCCCTGTTTATTCTATTTTGCTGAAAAATAAACTCGCCGCCTAAGGACAGCCGATACAAAATTCAATGAGTTTAACGCTAAAAGCGTTTGCGGTAGTCAAGCTGCAACCACAATTATTTTCGCCTTTATGTAAGGGAAGGAATGTTAGCAAAGAGATACCTATCTGTTTCCAAAATAGTGCTTATGTGCCTATCAACAGAGGGGGATAGACATCTTTGAGCACTATCGGTTTTTGTTATTGTAGTCGGTTGTTAACACGTTCATGCCACTCAGGACTGCTTCCATACTTGCTTTAACGATGTCTTCGCGGACGCCCATTGCTGTGACTGTTCGGTTGCCTTTTCGCATATGCACAACGACCTCAACCATCGCATCTGTTCCGCCAGTAATAGCTTTAACATTGTATTGTTCCAGCGTGATGGGTTCGGTTTCTGCGATAGCGTCTTTAACTGCGTTTATCGTGGCATCCACTGGTCCAACGCCCACTGCCGCGCCCCAAACGAATTTACCGTTTAGTTTCAGGCGCACTGAAGCGGTCGAAGTAACTTTGTCGCCGCCAACGTATGTCATTTCTTCAAGCTGTATTGGTTTAGCTTTATCCAAGCCCATGACAGCTTCAGTGATAGCTAGCACGTCTGCATCCATGACGGTTTTGCCCTTGTCGCCCAGTTCCTTAACGCGTTGGAAGATTCCCTTAAACTGAGCCTCAGTGGGTTTTAGTCCCATATTGGTCAAGTCTGCGCGTATAGCATTGGAACCTGAGTGCTTTCCGGGTGCGAGGCGTCTTGTGCATCCTACCAGTTCAGGCGCAATCGGCTCATAAGTCAACGGGTTAGCCAGCACCCCCTGAGTGTGGATGCCTGACTCGTGAGTGAAAGCGTTGGCCCCCACGACTGCCTTATTGGGCTGAGTGTAAACGCCCGTTAAGCGTGAAACCAACTGCGAGGTGCTGTAGAGAAGTTCAGTCTTGATGTTCAAATCAAGTTTGTAAAGCGATTTTAAAGTAACTACGATTTCTTCAAGTGCCGCGTTGCCTGCGCGTTCGCCCAACCCATTTATGGTAGCATGCGCCTCATCTGCACCGCTGCCCAAAGCGGCAATTGTGCTTGCGACTGCCATGCCGAAATCATTGTGGCAGTGCACCGCAAGGGGGACTTTCAGTTTTTTTTTCAAGTTTGAGAAGAATTCTGCTGATCGTTCAGGAGTTAAAACTCCCACAGTATCACACGGAGTTACCCTATCCGCTCCAGCCTCCGAAGCCTTCAAGAACACTTGAGTTAAATAAGCGAAGTCTGAGCGGGTTGCATCTTCAGCCAAAAGCTCCACTGTTAAGCCGTGGTCTTTAGCGTACTGTACGCATTCCTCTGTGGATTTGAGTACTTGCTCACGGGTTTTTCGCAGTTTACATTCAATGTGCAGGTCCGACGTCGGTATTATCATCGATATTCCCGATGAACCGCTCTTCAAGACCGCATCGATGTCGCCCTTTGTTCCTCTTGCAGCACTGTACACCTTAGCGCGCAACCCCTGTTTGGCGATGAGGCTAACTGATTCCATTTCGCCCTCAGAAACAGCTGCGAACCCAGCTTCAATAACGTCTACGCCAAGCTCGTCTAGCCTCTGAGCAATACGCAGTTTATTTTCAGGAACAAGCGATACTCCGGGTGTTTGTTCACCATCACGTAGGGTGGTGTCTAAAAATCTTACAGACTTAGGGAAGCGGTTGAATAAAGCGATACCCCATTTAAATCACATTCATTTTCAAGGCGTCAACCTTAAATATAAAATTATTGGTGACATAAGATTGCATAGAGGCAAAACAGATGCGTAGTGACCAAATTAAAAAAGGAACAGAAAAAGCGCCTCATCGAGCGCTCCTAAAATCATTAGGTTTAGAAGACGATGACATAGCAAAGCCACTAATTGGCATAGCTAACAGCTACACAAACATCGTCCCTGGACACATTCACCTCCGAGTTATAGGAGAAGCCGTAAAAGAAGGCATCTTATCTGCAGGCGGCACACCATTCGAATTCAGCACAATCGCCGTTTGCGACGGCATCGCAATGGGACACGAAGGTATGCGTTATTCATTGCCCTCACGGGAAATAGTGGCGGACTCGGTGGAGATCATGCTTCAAGCACACAGCTTAGATGGACTGGTTATGATTTCTAACTGCGACAAAATCACCCCCGGGATGCTGATGGCAGCCGCACGCGTTGACATCCCAGCCATTATGGTTACAGGCGGACCCATGGCGGCGGGACGATACCACGGTAAAAAAATAAGCTACTCCAACATGCCCGAAGCACTAGGACAAGTAGTGGCAGGAAAAATGACTGAAGGTGAGTTGTGCGAGATGGAGGAAAACGCCTGCCCAGGATGCGGCTCTTGCAGCGGCATGTTCACCGCCAATACAATGGCCTGCATGACCGAAGCATTAGGGTTGTCGCTGCCTTACTGTGCAACCTCCCTCGCAAACAGCGCATTCAAACTCCGCTTAGCCAGAGCTACAGGCAAACAAATCATAAAACTAGTCAAAGACGACCTTAAGCCATCGCAGATTCTAACCAAGGAAGCCTTCGAAAACGCCATCGCACTTGACATGGCATTAGGAGGCTCAACCAACACGACCCTGCATCTGCCAGCTATCGCTAAAGAAGCAGGCTTAACTCTGCCCCTGGCAACCTTTGATGAAATCGGCAGAAGGGTTCCCCACCTATGCAGCATGATTCCAAGCGGAACCTATGCGCTTGAGGATTTAGATGCAGCAGGCGGAGTCCCAGCAGTCATGAAGGAACTCAAAACTCTGCTTAATCTAAAGTTGCCAACGGTTTCAGGCAAAACAGTCGGCGACAACATCAAAAACGCGCAGGTTCTAGACAGAGATGTCATCCACAGCCTCACAAACCCAGTTCACAAAGAAGGCGGCATTGCAATCTTAACCGGCAACCTCGCGCCCAAAGGTTCAGTCATCAAAACCGCAGGCGTCTCACCAAAAATGCAAAAACATACAGGTCCCGCAAAAGTCTACGACTCAGAAAAAGAAGCTCTCACTGCCATCCGCAGTAACCAAGTCAAAGCAGGCGACGTTGTCGTCATCCGTTATGAAGGACCACGAGGCGGACCTGGAATGCCAGAAATGTTATTCCCTACAGCTACTATCGCTGGTATGGGACTTGCTGATAGTGTTGCCTTAATCACTGATGGACGCTTCTCAGGCGCCACACACGGAGGCAGCATTGGACACGTTGCCCCTGAAGCCTTTGACGGTGGACCGATAGCGGTCATTAGGAACGGTGATACAATAACTATCGATATACCAAACAGAGTGCTGAAAGTTGAGCTCTCAGATAAAGAGCTTAAAACACGCAGGGCAGCATGGAAACCACGTGCCCCAAAAATCACCAAGGGCATTCTCTCAAGGTATAAGCCGACGCAAATTGAATAAAATAGAAAGGAGGTTGGGCGGCGACTGGATTTTTTTACCAGAAGCGTCCCATCATTCCCATTCCTATACCAGATCTGTAGGGATAGGTGCCTTGTTGGGGAACTTGAGAGTATCCATGACTTAGGTTAGGTGACATGTATCCGGAGTTGCCAGTGTATCCTTGTGTTGTTCTTCCGTAGGTTATGTTTTGGTTTTGGGTGTTAACGTATTGACCAAAGGTAACTCCAACTGCAACCACAACTACGAGCGACAATGCAACAATGAGAAGGATGATTTTTGTTTTGGTCATTTCTTTTTTCACCTCAACATACCATAGGCTTGGTGTGGTTTGAGTTTTGACTGAAACGTTGTTGAAACGATTTAGTGAAACGGTTTCTCGGGGTTTCTTAATGTTGAATTGTGGTTTGGAGGGAAAAATCCTTAAATCCCAGGAAAATAAGTCTTTTTTAGATATAACATGAAAAGAGTCAATATGTTTCTAACCATACTAATTGTTGCTATTGCAGCCCTAATAGCGGCGACAGCCATCGGCTTTGCCATCTTCTCCCAAGCTCAAAACCCAGCTAACTGGATGAGCCAAATGTTCGGAGGCTCTGCATCAAGTACAAATGGAATGGGTAGCATGATGGGACAAACAGGAACCACAACATCAAGCGGCCTGCTACCCTACTTTGGCGTCTTGTTCGCAGTCTTGATCATTGTAACGGTCGTGGGGATTGTTGGCATAGGCTATTATTTGTTGTATCCCCAAATTCGAGTTGGATCTGTAGGGGTTATTCAAACTACACAAAACGTTGCAGCAACCAAGTCAGCTATAAATTCCACAAACGGAACGACACCATACGAATCCATCTCAAAAACCCTAACTGAAGACGAACGAAAAATCTTAGAGGTCTTAAACAGTCACCAAGGAAAATACCTCCAAAAGTACATCCGAAATGAAACAGGCCTAAGCAGACTCCAAACCCATCGAATAATTGCACGCTTAGCCGACCGAGGAATCGTTTCACTGGAAAAAATAGGAAATACAAACCAGGTCTACTTGGCAAACTGGTTAACCCAAAAACAATAATTACTCTTTTTTTCTATAGTTTTGCGATCCTCTTTTCTATTCTTTCTTTACATCAAAATTTGCTGAATCAGTAACTTTGAAATTCACACCAGATGTTGGAATCGATTAAAAAATATTTTTTGGGCCGCTGTGTTTTTGTTCGAGTTTTTTTTTTGAGATCCAGCGGGTTAATCGTTGGGCACCTTCTTTGAGGCAACCTTCCATTTCTTTTATGAAAACTTCAAGCGAAATGGGCGCATAATAATTTTTTCTTTTTCTACTTTAAGCGAACTTCCCGCCTGCAGTAAGCCAATTTTTTCTCTTGCTTTCTCGGGCAAAAGAATTCGACCTGCGTTGTCAATGAATACTTCTTGCTCACCCATTTTCCCACATGAAATAATCCCGCGGTGGAAAATATACACTATGTGATTATGAAAAAAGATAGTCTGTGAGCAGTCTACTTTCTTGATAAGTGAATAAAATCGTGAAACAATTGGAGCTAAATCGGTATAGAATTTAGCGGTTGTTGTTTCAATATGTGACAACATCACCTTATATCAAATCGAACCGTAAAGGGAAGTAAGAACGAATTTACTAAGAGCCAAGAGTTGAGCGGGTCTGGCGGCTAACGTCGACAGGGCGTCTGCTACTGTTTTTGCGCCTGTCAAGGTTAGCCCACGGCTGAATCCGCTTAACTATTTCTTTTCCCCTCTCCTAAGCAAATAGCCAAATGACATTTACACAGGGCAAGATTTGCTAAATGACAAAGCGCTTCTTAAGGTGAAGAATGACTAAAAGGCTGGTAACTTTGGCAATCAATGTGCATTGACAACTGTAAAGATTTAACTATGCACCGTAAACTTTTTATTTGCACAACCATGTATTTTTAGAGAAAGTGAAGCTTAAAGAGGCATGAACATGAGGGATCGTCACCTCAATAGCTGGGATCGTCGGGTACAACTCTTCTAATTTGCCCAGGTTACCCTCTAAACAAGCCACAGAAAAATTTTCGCAAATAACCTTCTTAGACGAGAGTATAAACGAATTAATCAACAGGAGACAGAACTGAAAATGGCAAAAATGTCTGGTGCAAAAGCACTCTTAGAATCCCTTGAACGACAAAAAGTTGAAGTTATATTTGGCATCTTAGGTGGAGCCATCCTTCCGGTGTACGATGCATTATGCGACAGCAAAATCCGGCATATCCTAGCGAGACATGAGCAATGCGCCGCTCACGAGGCTGAAGGCTATGCAAGAGCCAGCGGACGAGCAGGCGTATGCATGGCAACCAGCGGTCCAGGAGCCACTAACCTAGTCACAGGCATCGCAAATGCCTATATGGACTCGTCGCCGATCATCGCTTTAACCGGTCAGGTGCCTACAGCAGGCGCCAACACATCCTACATGATTGGTCGAGACGCATTCCAAGAAGCTGACATCATCGGCATCGTCACCGCAGTCACCAAATACAGCTACCAACCTCGAACCATCGCTGAAATCCCCCTCATGGTAAACAATGCGCTTTACATAGCAACCACAGGCCGACCTGGACCTGTACTGATTGATTTGCCAAAGAACATTCAATCTGGAGTCGCCGACGTCGAATTCACCAATAAAATCGACATAAAAGGCTACAGACTAATTACCCAACCAGAAATCGCTAAAATCAGCGAAGCCTCCGATTTACTAACCAAAGCTCAAACTCCAATTATCTTGGCAGGCGGCGGAGTCATAATATCAGGAGCCTCAGATGAAATCGTTCAAATGTCAGATTTACTGATGGCGCCAGTTGCAACCACCTTTATGGGTAAAGGAGCCTACCCTGAAACCCATCCTTTGTCGTTGGGCAGCATCGGTATGCATGGTAACCCAGCTGCAAATAGGCTAATGGGTGAAGCAGACGTACTTTTAGCTGTCGGTACAAGATTCTCTGACCGCGCAACCGCAAATCTCGACACTTTCGCACCAAACGCAAAAATAATCCACATAGAAATCGACAACGCGGAAATCAACAAAAACATTGAAGTTGACGTACCTATCGTTGCAGACGCCAAAGTCGCGATGAAAATGCTACTGGCGGCAACTTCAAAGAAGCTAAAGAAGGGCGAGGGGAAAGAGTGGAGTAAACGTGTCAAAGAAGTTAAAGAAAAACTAAGCCCACTGATGAAGGATTTGCCAAAAGACTTAGTCCCCAAAGCGTTACTAAACGAGCTGAGAAAACTTCTGCCAGAAAACGGCATAGTCACCACAGAAGTGGGACAAAACCAGATGTGGTCAGCGCTGTACTTCAAAGCATTAAAGCCTCGGACATTCATAAGCTCCGGCGGGCTTGGAACCATGGGATTTGGTTTCCCAGCAGCCATCGGCGCCAAAGTCGCATGCCCCGACCGACCAGTCGTGGATATTGCAGGCGACGGCAGCTTCATCATGAGCGAACAGGAACTGGCAACCAGTGTCACCGAAAATATTCCTGTCACAGTCATTGTCCTAAACAATAGCGTGTTGGGGATGGTGGCACAGTGGCAACGTACACTCTATGACCGACGCTACATGGCCGTCAACTTAGGCAAAGTTCCCGACTTCGTCAAATTAGCTGAAGCATACGGAGCACAAGGTTTCCGCGCAAACTCCATCGCAGAATTCCAAAAAGCAGTTAAGACAGCACTAACTAGTAAAGTAACAACGGTAATCGATGTGCCTATAGGTTCAGAGACCGACGTGGTTCCTTTTGTGCCTCCGGGCTGCGGATTACCACAACAGAAAGGTGACTATTAATGGAAACCGGAAAAACCAAAGTCATATCGGTACTGGTCGAAAACAAACCGGGGGTACTGCATCTAATTGCCAACTTGTTCCGTCGCCGAAACTTTAACATTGAAAGCATCACTGTAGGCCCCACCGAGCAGCCAAGTGTCGCCCGCATGACCATAACCGTCAACGAAGACGAAAAAACCATCGACCAAGTAATCAAACAAGTAGCCAAGCAAATCGACGTCCTCAAAGTCAGCGAACTAGAAAGCGGCAACTTTGTCATGCGTGAACTCTCACTTATAAAAGTCAAAGTTAAAGACAGCAAAGAGCGCAGCGACATCATCAACTTCGTCGACGTATTCCGAGGCAGAATCATCGACGTCTCTACCGACAGCTTAACAGTAGAAATCACAGGCACCCCCGACAAAATCGACGCATTCCTCAACCTCATGAAATCCTTCGGCATACTCGAATTGGCAAGAACAGGCATCACAGCTCTAGCACGAGGCGCAAAATCGATAACAATCGACCAATAAACACCTTTCGCGACGCGGAAATACTTAATAGCCTTCTTTTAAAAATTCCCCATTATCTTACCCCATATCTAAGTTAATTCAAGGATAAGAGATCTAAAATGAACATTACAGAAAAAATCCTATCTAAAGCTTCAGGAAGAAGCGAAGTGCACCCTGGAGAAATTGTCGACGCAAACGTTGACATGGTTATGGTGCATGACCTGACTGGACCTTTAGCAGTAGAATCATTCAAAAAAATAGGCACCCCAAAAGTTTGGGACCACAAAAAAGTAGTGGTGATACTAGACCACCAAGTTCCAGCTGAATCCATTAAAGCAGCAGAACTACACAAAACCATGCGACAATTCGCCAAAGACCAGAACCTCACCTTCTACGACGTAGGCAGAGGCGGCATATGCCACCAAGTTATGCCAGAAAAAGGCCACGTAGTCCCAGGAAACGTAATCGTTGGCGCAGACAGCCACACATGTACTTACGGGGCTTTCGGAGCCTTCGCCACAGGCATCGGTTCCACAGAAGCAGCCGCAGTCTTCGCAACAGGCAAAATCTGGTTCAAAGTACCACCCACAATCAAAGTTAACATTACAGGGAAATTCAAAAAATACGTAACCCCGAAAGACCTAATCCTTAACATAATCGGCAATTTAAGCACAGACGGCGCCACATACAAAGCCGTCGAATTCACAGGTCCAACAATCAAAGACATGAGTATAGCGGGTAGGATGACAGTTTGCAATATGGCTGTTGAAATGGGAGCCAAAAACGGCATAATCGCGCCCGACGAAACCACCCACCAATTCTTAGAGGGCAAAGTCACAAAGATACCCGATTTTGAAGCATTGCAAAGCGACAAAGACGCGGAATACGAACGCACCGTCGAATTTGACGTTGCCAAGATGGAGCCACAAGTCGCATGTCCAAGCTCAGTTGACAACGTTAGACCCATCTCGGACGTCGTCAACGTTCCAATTGACCAGGCATTTATCGGCAGCTGTACAAACGGCAGATTAGAAGACCTACGCTTAGCCGCCCAAGTCATAAAAGGCAAAAAAGTCAAAGACGGCGTCCGCGCGCTAGTCATTCCAGCCTCGCAAGAGGTTTGGCGTCAAGCCATGCAAGAAGGCTTACTAGAAATCTTTACCGACGCAGGCGCCATCGTTTGCGGCTCCGCTTGCGGTCCATGCTTAGGCGGCCACATCGGCCTATTAGCAGCAGGCGAAACATGCGTCAGCAGCAGCAACCGCAACTTCATAGGCAGAATGGGCAGCACCCAAGCCAAAGTCTACTTAGCGTCCCCTGCAACAGTTGCCGCGTCAGCAGTCACGGGTAAATTAACTGACCCTACAAAACTGGAGGCAAAAACATAATGCAAAATATGATCAAAGCCAAAGCTATAAAATTCAGCAACAACATCGACACCGACGTCATTCTGCCAGGCCAATACATGACGCTGGTTGATCCCAATGAACTGGCAAAGCACGCGTTGGCAGGCTTAGATATAGAATTCCCCAAAAAGGCCCAGAAAGGCATAATCCTAGTTGGAGGCAAAAACTTCGGCTGTGGCTCGAGTAGAGAACAAGCACCTCTGGCATTGAAGTATTCGGGTGTGAAGTGCGTTATAGCTGAGTCCTTTGCAAGGATCTTCTTCCGTAACGCAATCAACATCGGTTTGCCCGTAATCGAGTGCAAAGGCATATCAAGCGCGGTGGAGACAGGCGATGAATTAGCCGTAGACTTCGCAGTTGGGAAGATTGAGAACTTATCAAACGGCAAGAAATTCCAAGTCGAAAAACTGCCAACTTTCATCATGGAAATCTTGACGGATGGCGGCTTAATAGAGAATTTACGGAGAAAAATGAAGAAATGACTGAATACAAAATATCCTTAATTCCAGGCGACGGAATCGGACCAGAATTAACCGAAGCCACGCTGAAAGTCCTAGAAGCGTCCGAAAAAAAATTCGGCTTAAAACTAAAGATCATCGACGCTCCAGCAGGTGACATAGCTCTTGAAACGCTTGGCGCCGCACTTCCAGCAGATACTGTGGAAAAAATCAAGAATTCCCACGCCTGCCTGAAAGGTCCAGTTGGCGAATCTGCAGCAGACGTCATAGTAAAACTAAGAGTCATGTTTGACCTATACGCTAACCTTCGCCCCCTCAAAGCCTACCCCAACGTTAAGGTTGCCCATCCAGATATCGATATGTACTTTGTCCGGGAGAACACTGAGGACGTCTACAAAGGCTTAGAATTCACAATCGGCAACGACACAACTGTTTGCATGCGAGTTATTACACGCAAAAACTGCGAACGGATAGCCAAAAAAGCCTTCGAGATCGCACGCCTAAGAAACGGAAAAAAGAAAGTCACTGCCATCCATAAAGCCAATGTCATGCGCGTAACTGACGGCTTATTCGCTAGCGTTTGCCGCGAAACCGCAAAACAGTATCCAGACATTAAGTTCAACGAACTCTACGTTGACGCAGCTTCCATGCGGCTAATCAAAGAACCAGAAATATTTGATGTCTTCTGCACATGCAACATGTTCGGCGACATCCTCAGCGACGAAGCCGCACAGCAAATAGGCGGCTTAGGCATGGCTCCAGGCGCAAACGTAGGCGATAACTTCGGCCTCTTTGAACCCATCCATGGCTCAGCACCAAACCGAGCAGGAAAACACACCGCCAACCCAATCTCTATGATACTCTCGGCAAAGATGATGCTTGAGTGGCTAGGAGAAAAATACGGCGACAAGAAATGCTTACAAGCAGGCGCAGCCATAGAGAACGGAGTGATATACGCTCTACGTAATGGCCAATCTGTTCCAGACCTCGGCGGCAAAACCACGACCGTTGGCATGGCAGAAGCCATTGCTGCGGCGTTAACCGTCAAAAGTGGCTGAAAGCATGACTCCCAATAAAACCTCCACCCGAATCCGTATTTTTGACACCACATTAAGAGATGGGGAACAAACCCCCGGAGTTTCTTTAACCGCAGATGACAAGATTGAGATTGCACACCAACTCAACAAACTGGGCGTTGACGTCATCGAAGCTGGGTTTCCGAGTTCTTCTGATGGAGAAAAAAAAGTAGTCCAAGATATTGCTAAGGCGGGCTTAACCTCCGAAATCTGCGCCCTGTCCCGAGCAACAAAAGGAGACATCAACGCAGCACTAGATTGTGACGTCGACTTAATCCACGTATTCATTCCAACTTCTCCAGTCCAGATGAAATATGCTGTTAATTTGACACCTGAACAAGTGCTTGCTTCTACAGTTGACTCGATTGAATACGTGAAGAAACACGGGGTAAAATGCGAGTTTTCACCTATGGACGCCACACGCTCCGAGATGCCGTTTCTAAAACAAGTCTGCGAGGCTGCACAAAAAGCAGGCATGGATACTCTAAACGTTCCAGATACCGTCGGTATCATGATTCCTAAAACAACAATCAAACTTATTGAAGAACTCAAAACAGTCATCACTGTACCTATAAGTACGCATTGTCACGACGACTTCGGCTTAGCAGTCGCAAACTCCCTCGCGGCAGTTGAAGCAGGAGCAGCCCAAGTGCACGTTGCTGTCAACGGCTTAGGTGAACGCGCAGGCAATGCTTCACTTGAAGAAGTTGTGATGGCGCTGGATATTATTTACAAGTATAAAACAGGCGTCAACACTCGATTGCTCTATAGCACTTCACGAATGGTTGCTTCCTTAACAGGCATTACTGTGCAGGCTAACAAGGCAATTGTCGGCGAAAACGCGTTTGCCCACGAATCAGGCATCCATACACGTGGTGTTACTGAGAAACCATTAACCTTCGAACCCATAAACCCCGAATTGGTCGGTCGTACGAGGAAACTTGTGGCGGGCAAACTGGCTGGAACGCGAGGCATCAAAGCTGAACTCGAAGAAATCGGCATCCACCCGACCGAAGAGCAAATCAAAGAAATTGTTCAGCGCGTCAAAGATTTAGGCGACAAAGGTAAAATGGTGACTGACGCCGACTTGATAGCGTTAACATCGGCTGTTATGGGCGAGGTGATTGGGGAAGAAAAAATCGTTGACCTTTGCGACATGGCAGTGGTTACAGGCATCAAAGTTATCCCAACTGCTTCCGTGCGTTTAATCTTGAATGGCAAAGAATACATTGCAGCAGAAACAGGTGTTGGACCAGTAGATGCAGTGTTAAAAGCAATCCAAAAATTAACCAGCAGCATCGAAAATATCCGGCTAAGCGAATACCGGCTGGAAGCCATAACAGGCGGCTCAAACGCGGTTGCTGAAGTTGTCATAAAAGTGGAAGATGAAAAAGGCAACATCGTCTCTGCACGAGCAGCCAGAGAAGACATTGTGATGGCAAGTGTGGAAGCAATGATTAATGGTATAAACAAGCTCTTGCTGAAGAATCACTATAAGCAGGGAAATAAAAAGTGAAAATCGTAGCCTTTCAAGGCGAACCTGGAGCCTACAGCGAATCTGCAGTCTACCAGTTCTTCGGTCAAAAAGTGCAGGCTGAGCCCTGCCGAGACTTCCGCAACGTCTTTGAAGCGGTGAAGCTTGGCGAGGTTGCAGCTGGCGTAGTCCCAGTAGAAAACTCGCTTGAAGGTAGCATCAACCAAAACTACGACTTATTCTTCAACTATGACCTGAAAGTCTGCGGAGAAGTCATAGTTAGAATAGCGCATTGCTTGATTGTGAACCCTGGCACAGCTATGAGTCAAATTAAAGCCGTTTACTCGCATCCCCAAGCGCTTGCGCAGTGCCGCAGTTACTTAGAGAAGGCAAAGTGGGAAATCGTCCCAGCCTATGACACAGCAGGCAGCGTCAAAATCATAAAAGAACAAAAACTCACAAACGCCGCAGCCATCGCAAGCGAGCGAGCCGCAGAAATCTATGGAATGCAAATTCTCGCACGCGACATTGCCGACAATAAAGAAAACTATACCCGCTTCTTCGTACTATCCCAGCAAGACTCTGTGCTAACAGGTAAAGACAAAACTAGCATTATCTTTTCAGCCAAACATGAGCCAGGCTCACTCTACGATGCACTGGGAGAATTTGCCAAAAGGAAAATCAACCTGACCAGAATCGAATCGCGGCCAACCAAGAAGACTGCGTGGGAATACAATTTTTACTTGGATTTTGAAGGGCACCGGACCGAACAAAAATGTGCTGAAGCTCTCAAAGCACTGGAGAAATACGCAATTTTTGTCAAAATCTTGGGCTCATACCCCAAAGCTGTTACTCCTTTTTAAGAAGGGGTGTCTATTGTGTTAGCGATTTAATTTTTTCAAGAATGTCAACTGGTTTTATCGGGGTGCCACAATGTTTACAGATTAGAACTTTGCCGTTTTCGGGAATATCAACCATACCGCCACATTTGGGGCAGTTACAAGCAGACATTATCAACCCATTCTTGGTCAACACCGCCTTCAGCGCAGAGAAGCCCACTATGGCCTCGACTGGCTTAGGCTCACTGCCGATTTCTCCGCTGGCGCGTTTCTTTTCATATTCTGACTGCGTTATGTAGCTTGGGCAGTCTGCTGCAAAATTTAAACGGTTATTAATGTCAAACTTTTTTGCGCATACCCAATGTTCCATTGATGAATTATCCATTGCTGCGTTACCAGAGATGAGCCCCATGATATTTGTTCCTCGGGCTTTTTCAGGTTCTATCGTAGTCTTTGATGAAAAAGCGCATTTAGAACATAGTTTTTTGTCTGCGTTGGGGATGCATTTGTGGACTCCTCTTTTGCCGCATTCTGGACAAACTGCACCAAAGTTGAATAACTCATACGCGCAAGATTGGCAGAGTTTTTTTCCAGTAAATTGTGGAAAATCTTTTCGCATGCCAAACTGGGAGGAGCCGATTACTAGCCATTTTATGTAGCCTTTTTTGAGGTGCGAATTCCAAAATACCATATGTTGCTCGTGCCATTCAAGCTCTGCTCCACATTTTGCACAATTACCCATTGAAGTCACGTTTGTTTAAGCTCTGGTGCTGGCACTAATTAGATTTTGCGTTTCAACCCAAAAAAACCAATCCACTATGCAATTTGATCAGCTGAATGCTATCGCTTAACAATGTTTGTGTAGAAGTTCTCGATAACTGTGTGACCTTCAGGGTGTGTTTCGTTTTTTATTGTTGTGCGTTCTGGGTGGAATTGGACGCCGTAGAAAGGTTTGGTTTTATGTTTAACAGCCTCCACTTCGCATGAAGCAGAATCTGCTATCAAAGCGAAACCGGCGCTCTCAAGACTATCTTTCAAGACATAATCGTGGTGGTTTTCTGCTAATGGTATCGTTTGCCCCTCTTTGAAATCAGCGAAGATTTCATCAGATTGAATGACTGTAACATCTTCAAATCGACTTAAGACTTGCTCGGGTAGCGAGTCTACTTCGGCGCCAAATGCCCAACAGAGGAGTTGATGGCCAAAGCATATACCAAGTATGGGCAAACTACAAAATTTTATGAACCGTTCAACGCCCTCGAATTGCGCTCTATCCAAAGGATTGACTATTCTAGCCGCAGACCCACTGATAATGACAGCATCAACGTCTTTGCCAATACGGTAGTCAACAGAAACATGTCCAAAATTAACTACTGAGCACTCGCTAAACTTTGCCACAGCAGCAAGCAAATCCTCACTTTTCCTGCCGTTCAGGGAACAGTTAACAACCAATGATTTCATCATCTGAAATCCTATTTTTCTGTTGATTCCAGCATTTTATACATTGTATCATAGGAATTTGCGAAGTCGCTATCGATTTCCTTGAGCTTTTTCTTTAGTTGCTCCATTCGCTCCATGATTGCTTTTGTATCTTTGTTTTTAATTAGAGTGAGTAGTTCTTGGGCTTTAGCCATGAAGGTGTCCTCGATGTTGCCCACTTCCGGCAGGTTTGTTTGTACCTCAGCGTAGAGGTCTGGGGTTTCCAGTGCTGTAGCTTCTGCCAACGTGAACAGCATTCGGTAGGTTGTACCTGCCACTTTTTTGGTTTCAGGCAAATTCTTCTGTTCCAGCAACGTTTCGCATGCAACTAAGCCCAAGAAATGCGGCAATCCCAGCACAACTGACATGAGTTCATCATGTTTCTTAGGCGTCATAATGAAAACATGGGCGTCTTCTTTTTCCAACCATGCTTTGAACTCTTCAGCAAACTTTTGCTCTTTAGGGTTTGTTGGAGTCAGAACGTAAGCTTTGTGTTTGACCCCGTTGCTTCCAGGACCAAAAACGGGGTGCGTCCCCAGGACGGTGGCACCCTTGATGTATTTGTGCAGGGTTCTAACGGGGGCTTCTTTGATTGAAGCAATATCCATAACCACTTGCCCTTCATGCAAGACCGGACCTATGGTTTTGGCGACTTCTTCGATGGCGTTTATGGATACGCATAAGTAGATTTGGTCGGCGTCATAGACGGCTTCTTGGAAGTTTGTGGTTAAATCAACAGGCAATTCGCTGAGTTCCATGAGCTTGTCTTTTTTTCTGTCTGCTAATATGACATCGTAATCTTTGGAGAGGAAAAACTTGGCGAACCAAACGCCCATTTTCCCCGCGCCGATTACGGCAATCCTCATTGAGCTGCCTCGCAGATTCTATCCAGACCCTCTTCTATTTGATCGTCTGGTACTGTTAGGCTTATGCGGAAATGTTCGCGGTAGTCGCCAAAAGATGTGCCCGGAGCCACAGCTACCCCTTTGTCTAGTAGGTCTAAGGTGAATTTGTCGCTGTCTAAACCGGGTAGCTTGGGAAAAACGTAGAAGGGCGCGTCAGGTTTGGTAAATTTGAAACCTGCAGCTGAGAGTTTGGTGCTTGCAAGCTCGGCACGTCTTTTATATTTGGCTTTAATGTTGGAAGCTATTTGCTTATGAAGCTCTAGACCTTTTAATGCAGCGTCTTGGATGAAGACGGGTATGTTGTTGATTGTGATCTGGTTGAGTTTAGTGACATTGTCGATAAACATTTTATTGGCCACTAGGTAGCCGATGCGCCAACCTGTCATGCTGAAGGTCTTTGAGAAGCCATTGGAGAGGATGTGTTTGCATTCGCCTTCATAGTCGAGGACGCTTTTGGTTTTCACAAAGCTTATTGCCCCATATACTTCGTCGGAAAGGATGGTGACACCTTTCTTGTTGGCTAATTCTACGACGCCGTCCAAGGTTTTTGCATCTATGACTTTGCTTGTAGGATTGTTGGGGTTATTGAGGATAATCATTTTTGTGTCTTTGTCAATCAAACGTTCAAGCTCGGCAAGGTCAATTTTCCAACCATCTTCCATTTCGGTCCGCAATAGCTTGGTTTTGGCGCCGAAGCTCTTTGCGATTAAGTCGTAAGCTGTCCAATATGGTGTGGGAATAATTACGTTACCGCCGTTTTTGAGCATCAAAAACATCGTAGAGAAAATGGCCCATTTTGAACCTGGCGTAATTACGACGTTTTCTACATTAACGCCATGTTCTTCAGCGATTTTCTGCCGCAACTTCAGCTCCCCATATGAGGAGGAATACTTGGTTTTGCCTTCCTTCATCGAAGCGTAGGCGGCCTCCACGATTTCTGGAGGCGTAGCTATGTCTGGGTCGCCGAGGTTTAAACGAATTATCTTTTTTCCTTCACTTTCAAGTTTGAGGGCTTTCTCGTTTATTTCGTAGAGCATCTTTGGACTCTCCGTTAAAGAGTTCTTTGATCTTGAACGGCACTGCACATATTAACTATTTCGCGGTAAACCGATTCAACCTGACCTGAATTTAGACCTAATTGGGCTGCTTTTTCTTTGATTCTAAAGTAAACTTCATTCTCCCTATCTACATCTCGAACGGGTTTTCCCTGGTTCTTTTTCGCCGAGCCGATTGCTCTACAAACCTTAACTCGTTCGCAGAGAGCGGCAAGGATTTGGTCGTCGATTGCATCTACCTGTTTTCTTAACTGGTGGATTTCATCCATTTGTTTAATGCTCCTTGAGGACTTTCGGTATGTATCCAGATCGGATCATGTGGTCAGCTAAGGTTATAGCAACTGCTGATTCGATGACTGGCACGGCTTTGGGAACTACGCAAGGGTCGTGTCTTCCCTTTACGTTTATGGCTTCATTTTCCATTGAGGCGAGGTTAACGGTTTTCTGTTCTTTAGCAATTGACGGTGTTGGCTTAATTGCCACACTAATCATGATGGGCATGCCGCTGGATAAACCGCCTAAAATTCCGCCCGCATGCTCTGTTGAAGTAACAACTTTGCCGTTCTTTAAAAGGAAAGCATCGTTATTCTGTGAACCCGTCAACTCGGTAGCCTTGAACCCTGCTCCAAACTCGACACCTTTTACCGCGGGTACAGCAAATACTGCCTTGGCTAAATCTGCATCCAACGAGTCGAATAGCGGTTCGCCGATTCCCGGAGGCATGTTGAGTGCAATGCATTCGATGACACCGCCAAGGCTCTCACCTTCTTTTCGTGCATTGACTATGGCTTCCTCCATCTTCTCGGCGCAGGCAAAGTCTGGGCATCTGGTTGCAGCCGCATTTTTGTTCTTGCGGATTTCTGCAGCACTAAATTTTTTGTCGCTTTTAATTTTACTAATTGACCGCGTGTACGCTAAAACATCAATATCATGTCTACCAAGTAGCTTCTTGGCTATGGTACCTGCCATTATGATTGCCACTGTTACTCTTCCTGAGAAGCGTCCTCCGCCACGGTAGTCATTGAAGCCACCATACCTAACACGCGCTGGATAATCTGAGTGCCCAGGTCTTGGCAGGTCCTTGATAGCTTCGTAGTCGCTTGAACGGGTTTCCTTGTTTTCAACCATCAAAACGATTGGAGCCCCAGTGGTTAATCCGTTGAAAATACCTGAGAGGATTTGGGCTTTGTCTTTTTCGATCCTTGCAGAAACAATTGTGGGTTCGGCTGGAATCCTGCGGTCAAGCTCCTCCTGAAAATCGGCTTCAGAAAGCGGTAAACCAGCTGGGCAACCATCCACAACTACTCCAACAACTTTACCATGACTCTCGCCAAACGACGTAACAACGAATTCTTTACCTATCGAATTTCCCGCCAAAGACATCTGCTCCTATTTGTTTTAGATGAGTGAAGAACTGTGGATAAGACTTTCTGACGCATTCGGCGTTTTGAATTGTAGTTGCTCCTTCGGCGCTTAAAGCGGCGACTGCGCACGCCATGGCAATTCTGTGGTCATTGTGTGGGTCTATAATTGCGCCGCGTAAGGGTGAACCACCCTCTATGATCAAGCCATCGTCATTGACGGTGATTTGTGCACCCATCTTCGTTAACTCAAGGTAAAGCGATTCGAGTCGGTCGGATTCCTTAAGTCTAAGCCTGTGAGCACCAAAAATATGGGAAGTACCCTTCGCGTAGCATACCAGAACAGTTATGGCTGGAACAAGATCAGGAATATTCTTGGCGTCAATTTCTATCGGTTTAAGGAAATTACCCGTGCCTTCAATCTCAATACTGTCTTCACAGACTTTCCCATTAACACCCATGTTCTTTAGTATGCCCACGATTGCTTTGTCCCCTTGAATGGTTCTGTAGTCAAGGTTGTTTAGTTCGACTCTGGAGGAAGTTATAGCTGCTGCAGCTAAGAGGAATGCGGCTGAGGAAAAATCGCCTGGAACCATGCCATTTGAAGGCGTGTAGGATTGAAATGCGGGGATATGTATGTGATTTTCGTGCGTGGGCACTTTGACTCCATGTTCGACAAGAACAGCCTGAGTCATTTTGACGTAATCCGACGACTCTAACGGCGAAGTAAGCATTATTTCTGTATCCATCTCAGCCATCGGACAAGCAAACATTAAACCAGAAATAAACTGGGAACTTATATCCCCTGCAATGGAAGTCTCGCCCCCAGCGATGCCGCCGCCTGCCACAAAAACGGCGTCTTTACCGCCAAGCTTGCCAGAATGGACTTTGGCGCCGAGTTCTCTGAGGCTGGCTAGCAAAGGCTCCACTGGACGCTTCTCAATAGATCCCTGAAACACCAAGGTTGAAGAACCAGACGCTAACGCAGCTACGGGAATAATGAAACGCAACGTTGCTCCAGACTCGCCACAGTCGATAGGCTCATTTGAGCTCTCAAGTTGCGCTGCACCCTCGATTGTCCAGCAGCCTTCTGTGACTTTCACTTTTGCTCCTAAAGCATGAACCACTCTAATGGTGGCTTCTGTGTCCTCCGACAACAATGGATTTGACACCTTTGAGGTGCCATTGGATAGAGCTGCAGCTATGATCATCCTTTGTGTATAAGACTTAGATGGCGGTGCACAAACTTGACCACTTAATTTTCCCGTTTTCTTGACGATGACATCCACCATCGCTAGAGCACCTTTGCCTTTTCACAGTTCAAGTGCGCTATCAGGATTTCGCCCTCATACCTCTGAAGGGCAACCTTGACAGAATCAAGCTTATCATTTGGAACCACAGCAGATACAGCTGGTCCTTTACCGCATAGCCCAGCCGCTACAGCTCCAGCAGCTAAAGCGTCAACTGCAATTGACGTGTTTAGGTTTTGGGCTGAAGAGTAAATTAAACCGTTTAGCGTTAATGCTTCCCAGATTTTACCTTCCAACGCCTTCTCATAGGCGATTTGTACGAATGGTTTAACGGTTTGCAATCTGGCGATGTTAGAGTTGATGGTATAGGTTTTTTGGGGTGGCACATGAAAGAGAACCATTAACTCATCAGGCAGAGGCAACTGCTTGATTATTTTACGGTTTAGATTGTCAGTTATTACTACTCCGCCAAAGTATGAAGCGCAAGCATCATCAAAGGCACCTGTAACCGTGACTTTGGCATCAAAAGCTGCTTCAACCCCGATTTTTATGATTTCCAAGTCATCGAGTTTTTTGCCCATTGCAGCCACAGTTGCAAGGGCGATGGCGTTTGCGGCTGCACTACTACTCTTAAGCCCTTTAGCTATGGGAATGTTTGAGTAGGTTTCGATTCTTGCGCCAAAACTCTTTTCTAAACTAAACCTTTGCAGCACTCTGATTACTGTTCTTTCTATGAGGAGCGTACTTTCTTTGGAGTCAGAGACAATCTCCGCCTCAATTACTCCTGGTTCGTTGGTTAGTATGACTTCGGCTTTCGTCCACAAATCAACCCCAAAAGCCGCACCTTTCCCCAGTGCAATTGCGTTAACGATGGTTGCAGCCCCATGAACAACAGCAGTAGCTCTCCTCGCCAAGTTTACACCTTCTGCAAATGCTTAAGCGCTGATTGCCTCATAACTTCAACTGGTGCTGACTTGCCTGTCCAAAGTTCAAAAGAAGCAGCTCCCTGATAAATCAACATCTCAACCCCACTCACCACCCGTGCACCTGCCGCCCTAGAGTCTTTGGCTAGTTTGGTTTCAAGCGGGTTATAGACTATATCCATAACGGTTAGGTTGGAACGGAGCAATTTTGTTGGGACGGGACTTTCTTCCGCTTTGGGTTTCATTCCAACTGAGGTAGCGTTAATGAGTATGTCTGAGTCTTGGAGGTTATTCTGTATGTCGCTTGGCGAAAGTGAACCTGTAGATATTTTCTTGTTGAAAGATTTTTCAAGCAGTTTCGCCAGAGCTTGAGCTTGTTTTACGGTTCGGTTGAGTACTGCTAGTTCATCTGCTTCCTTAGCCATCGTGTATGCTATGGCTCTTGCTGCTCCGCCAGCACCAAGCAACAGAACTTTTCTACCTTTGGGGTCGACACCGTTTTCTTTAAGCGCCTTAAAGGCGCCGACGCCGTCCGTGTTGAAACCGAACAGCAGGTTTTCCTTGTTGAGAACAGTGTTAACTGAGTTTACGATTTGGGCTGAAAGGTCTACTCTGTCAAGGTGTTTGATAACAGTGCTTTTATGGGGCATCGTTACGTTTAAACCGCGTATGTTTAGGGCGCGCATGCCATTCACCGCGCTTTCGACTTCTGCCGGCTTAACTCTAAACGCTAAAAAAACATAATCGAGTTTGAGGGCTTCGAACGCTGCATTATGCATCAGGGGGCTTAGCGAGTGCTCTATGGGTTCGCCGATTACTCCACAAACTCGCGTCTTCCCCGATATATTCAATGCCTAATCCCCAATAGACTATAAGCAGCCCTCATTTCACTTATACTCATCTGTCCAGAGGCAGTTTCACTACCTTGCTCAAGAGAGGCGAAGGTGAAATATGCTCCAAAAGCCGGTGAGAGAAGCCTCGAGGTTTTGCCGTGTTCACCCATACAGAAGCAGACCAGTTTAGCTTTGGTTGAGGCAAAGGAAACAAAGCTCAGGATTGGCAGGTTGTCTTCGATTTGTTTTGCTGTGAGTACAATTTTGCAGATGCTGGCTTCGCTGGCTATTTGTGAATCCAATATTTTTTCCATTGCAGAAACGGTTAGTACGCCATCGAATTTGTGGTATGAAACGATTGGTTTTGCATTCAGACCTTTTATCTTGCAGATTGTTTCAGAACGTTTTAAGCTTGAAAAGTCGACATCCACGTATTCGAATCCGTTTTTGGCGGCGTTAAGCAGAGTTTGTTGACGATCAGTCTCTGTTCCCGAAAAGAATCCGCGCTCTGCTTTAGGTTTGTTTGTGGCTATTAAGGGCAGCTTTGTGCTTTTGGCGAGGTCTCGGAGATTCCGAGATTCTTCAAGATAATCAAGCCTTACCTCGATTAGGTCTGCTTGGGCACTTTCTGCCTTCTCAATGAGTCTGAGGGCTTCAGCGTTGTTTTTTGGGAGAATAGAAACGCAGATTCTCACGGTCACTTTTCAATCACCGTTTCTTCAGGTACAGATATACCGAAGTGTCTACCTCCCTTGGCCGCTAAATGCACAAGGACTTCGTCCCCGGGTTTTAATTCGGTCACTGGTTTTGAGGCTTTTGGGGTGACCAAGCGGATTGTTTCTGCGTTTTGAAGAATGGTCTTAATTTTAGTGCTACCTGTTTGGGCTTCGATAAGAATTAGTGGTCGGAACTCGATTTTGGATCTGCCCACATTTGTTATTCGTACGTTGCCTTCCCGGCTGGTGATTAAGACTTCGTCTCCTGCTTTCAACTCTGAAAGGTAGCGAGTGCCTTGTATGGAGGTTAATGTGTAGTGGGATGCTGGTCCAGCGTTCACCCGGAAAGGTCTGGATTGCACATAGGGGTTTTCGTTGACTTCAGCTTCAACGAGGAAGAACCCTGCGGATTGGCATCCAACAAGCATACCTTCGCCCGGAACCATTAAGTCAACTGTGTCCACACAGACTCGGGCGCCTGAGCCTATGGGTTTGATGGACAAGATTTTTGCTGAGATCAAAGCCATTTTCGGCATTTGATTCTTGATGATTTTGATGGTTTTTTCCAGCTCGTTTGCGTTTGAGGTCTTGAGTAAAACTCCGTCCGTGCCAAGTTCAAGTGCTTCTAAAACCACCTTAGCATCCTGAGAACTGGAAACTTCAGCGATTAAGGTGCTTTTCCCCCTGCCCTTAGCTATTAGGTTTTCCAGTGGAATTACCCGCCAATCTTGACAGTTTATGATGACGTAGTCAACGCCAAGTTCAGCGGCTTTTGCTGCCCTGTTCTCATCTTCTTTGCCCTGGATTACCACTTTCAAGGCTGTTTTTTTACCTTCTTTCTTTAGTTGGGCGATTTTCTTTTCGTTTAAGTCGGTTAAGAAAATCAGGTCGATTTTTCCCTGTTGGTTGCTGACTTGAGTGCCTTCCAAGATTACATCCACATTTTCAGGAGCTAGGCTAAGTAAACCTTCCTTTTCCTGAGGTGAAGCATCCTGAGGGATTTCAAGCCAGAGCACTTTCAACATTTTTCACCGAGTATTTTAAGCGCCTGCTCAACAGACGCACCTCTATGCACGATGGCGGAGAGCGCTTTCGTAATTTGCGTTGGACTGTCGCATTGGAATACGTTTCGCCCTATGGAAAGCCCTGCTGCGCCTGCTTTCAGGGCATCACTTGTTGTTTGAAGCACATCCTCTGGAGATTTGCATTTTGTTCCACCCGCGATGACAACTGGGACTGGGCAGCCTTCTACTACTGTTTTGAAGGTTTCGATGTTGCCTGTGTAGTTGGTTTTAATGATGTCTGCGCCAAGTTCCGCACCGATTCTTGCAGCGTGCGCTACTAATTCAGGGGCGTGTTCGTTTGGGATTTTTGGTCCTCTGGGGTACATCATTGCTAGGAGCGGTAAACCGAAGGCTTCGCATTCCTCGGCGACTTTGCCCAGGTTTTGGAGCATTTTGTCTTCATCTTGTGCACCAACGTTTACATGCACCGAGACTGCGTCTGCGCCGACCCGTACGGCCTCTTGAACACTGCATACTTGGACTTTTCCGTTTACGTTGGGGCTGAGGTTTGTCATTCCGGATAACATAACGATTAATCCAGTGTTTCCGGTGTTGACATGTTTGGCGATGCCTTTGTGGACAAGGATTGCGTCAACTCCACCTTTGATAAGCTGGTCAGTTATGGTTTGCATGTTGGCTATGCCTTGGATGGGCCCCACAGTTACGCCATGATCCATGGGCACTATTACTGTCCGATTGTCTATCTGCATGATTCTTCTTAGTCTGCGTGTTTTGCCTTCGTTCATACTTTTCCCACCTTAACGTTGTTGAGTGAGTTTTTAATTAACTTTAATGCTTTCTCTTTCTCGTTCCAATCTACAAACAGCAAAATACTGGAGGTAATGGTTAAAATGCCTGAAATGTTTATGCCGTTAACTCTTAGGTCTTCGCTGATTTTACCGATGATGCCTTGCGTTTCCTCCAATCCGACACCGCTGGTTTTTATAAAGACAAGGTCTTTTTTGACTGCCATAGCTATGGTTTCTTTGTTGCTGATAGTTATGTCGTGGATTTGGTTGAAGAGGACATCGATGTTTTTCTCCTGAGGCACATAAAGGATGATTGAGTTAGTGTTCATGGACATTCCAAGCAGAATCGAGTTTTCCTTGACTTTCTCCACCATCTCAGTGATGACTTCAGGATTCGCGGACATTCCGTTTCCAATCACCGTGATTTCCACTACTGGGGTTGGGTGAGCGATTTCCGCGTCGAGTTCACTAGCTAATCCACCAGTAATTATTGTGCCTGCACGACTCAGGTCGCCGTAAGCGTTGCTGATGACTTTAACGTCGATTTCTTTGGGTTTGTATTTTAGGGCTTTGCTGTGGATGAATTTCGCACCTGAATCCGCCAAGCCAACAAGCGTGTTTACATCTATTGTTGGGAGCAGTTTGGGTGAGGCGATTATTTTTGGGTCGCTAGACATTATCCCATTCGCGTCGGTTACCAAGACAACTTGGTTTGCATTTATTCCCTGTGCTAGCAAGAAGGCAGTGGTGTCGCTTCCTCCTCTTCCGAGCGTTGTGATTTTTCCGTCTTTTGTTTTTCCTACGAATCCAGCAATGACAGGTATTGTGCCTTTTTTGACGAGTGGAAGGATACATTCTCTGATGTTTTTCTCACATTCATTTACGATTGGGTTAGCATTCTGGAATGCGTCGTCAGTTATGATTGGCCATTTGCTGTCCATGGGATCGAAGTAGCATGCATCAACGCCGTTGTTCCGAAGAGCAGTAGCAAAGATACGTACGCTTGTCCGTTCACCCATCGAAAGAATATCGTCTAACTCGTGTTTTGATAGCTTTCCGTTCGAGGTGTTCTTCGCGGTATTCATGAGGACATCGGTTGTTTTGCCCATGGCTGAAACTACAACAGCGATACTAGTGCCTTTCTTGGCTTCGTTAACAACTGCCATAACCGATTTTAAGAGTCTCTCGTGGTCAGATAGACTAGAGCCACCAAATTTAACGACAATGGTTTGGTTAGAGGTAAGTTTTGCCATTTAATTTTACACCCATGTTTTGCCCAGAACTTTCCTCAAAAATTTTTTCAGTTCTGGGCTTAAGGAAAATGGTAATAATAAAAGTAGTAGTCGAAGCTCTGGAACGGCGCTGCATTGCCTGTGGCTATTTTTTCTGCATTTAACATTGTGCTTCGAAACCTGTTGAATGTTTCATATCCCAGAAAATATAAGCGTTTCGGATTCAGGCTACAACTTAACGAGTTCTAATTGTTGATGCTTGACGTGTTTGTTGATTTGGAGGCATTTTTGGAGACCAATAGAGAACTATGCAGACAAACATGGGGAATAGTAATTGGCTCTAAGGTTCTATCTTGATTATCTGCGGAATTTTTCCAGCTGTGCCAACCTGTCCCTTGTAGAGGATAAGCACACCTTCAACCCCTTCAATCGACAACCCTCTGCTGAATCCCGCTTGAATTCCTGCCTGAGCATCCTCACCTCGCACAACATTGCCAACTGCCGTTGCCGCCGAATCTGCTAAGGCGGCGTTTTTGCAGAAGACAACTGCTGCCTCCGCTTCCCCAAAGCTTAGCGCGTGGCTGAAGCGTCCCGAGCTTGTCGCGATGCCGATTGGGAACTCTGTTAACCTAAAACCGAAGCGCTTGGAGAGAGGCGCTTCTCCTGCCGCCACCGCCGCATCAACAAGCTGGTTCGATTTTGCAGAGATTTCACCACCGTCCTCCACAACCGCTACCTCACAACCTAGATGGAGCATGTCTTCTACAGCCAAATCCGCTATTGCACCTGCAACTGCCGCCATTGGACCCACATCGGCCTTCTCTGCCTCTTTCGCCATCAACCTCGCAACAAGTGGCTTTTCCGGCGCTGGAATAGGCGTTAAAGTATGCAAAAATTTGGGGTTGGCTCGCACGTGGAGTTCAAGCTCTAGGTAATTGCGTTGAATGGATTCTTTGGCAACTTGTATGGCTTGCCGCTGGTCAGAAATTATCGTGCAATTTGATTCTTTGTAAGTAAAATATTCCTTGAAAAGTTGCCTCGTCAACTTTTCTTTTTCCTGTTAGCTGGGTTCTCAAGGCTGTTTTGTTTGATGGATTTTATGGCTCGAGCCGGGCACGCGTCAACGCAGATACTGCAGGTACTGCCAACACACTTCTCCTTGTCAAACTGCACAGTTGAGTCGTTTGCTAAGCTAATGGCTTCTACTGGACAAAGTGCAATGCAGCTACCACAACTAAAGCATTTGTCGCTGTCTACCTCGATTAGTTTTGGGACGGTTACCGAGACGCCTCGTTGGCGAAAGGCATTCACGACTTTTTCCAGTATGTCATCTGGGACTTCAGCAAGGATTTCTCCTCCTTTCGAGTTAATGTGCGCAGACAAGATTGCCATGGGTACTTTGTATTCGATGATGATTTGCGAAGCTATTGGCTCCTTTATTTGATCTTCGTCGAATCTGATTAGAATTCTTCCCATAAAATTACCGTCCTAACAACCTGGAAACATCTTCTGAAGTGACAATGCCAAGCACTTTTCGTTCAATATCAATCACCGGCAGCGCTGAAATGTTGTTTTGCGCCATGCGTTTAGAGGCTATCTCCAGCGGTTCATCAGGTTTAGCGGTGACTACGTTGTGGGATTCTATGTCTGCTAATGCTGTTTTTCCTTCAGCCATAGCCCTTGTAACATCCCAAGAAGTTACTATACCTCGTAGCTTGCCAGCTTCATCTATAACGACGATATGGTTAACGGACCTGGTCACAATACGTTTTGCGATCGCTTGAATCTCCTCGTTCTCGGTACATGTGACTGCTGGATGCATGACGCTGACTACGAATGGAATTTCCTCAGTCTGCCTCATAGGCTTAAAGACCGTATTTGTTGGCAAACGTTCAACAGGTGCAGTTAAGAAGAATCTGCTCTCATCAATCCATGACTTTAGCGTTTGGGAAACTTTCTTCGCCATCTTTAGGCTTGAGAGTGAGCTTACTCGGACTTTTTTGCTGTTCACGGTTATTAAGCCGGATTTTAGATCTTTGTAGCTGACTTGCCCGAATTTAGGGCGGTCGCGGCGGGGTACGCTGTAGTCGACGATGTCTGTTAAGATGTCTTTGTCTTGGATTGCGGTTTTCTTCGCTAATCCTTCATTTAGAATTGGAATTGGAACTCCTAAACCAACATATAAGGAAGTGCCATAGCCCGTGAACGCAGCGCCCTGCAGAAATTCAGGCGACATCTTCTTGGCATCGCCCTTAACCATCAAGGTTCCGTTGAGGTTTTTGGGGCTATGCTGCGTTCCCTCACCAATTATGTAACCTTGCGCGCCCCCAAGGAAGATACGAGTTCCCATTCCCATGGTCTCGTAGTCTGGGTCATTCATGAGCGGATTAAGTTCGCCTGCGCCTGAGAAAGTGGCATTTCGGAATCTGGGCAAAAGCTTGCTCATGTAAGTATAGATGACTTCGTCGCTACTGTTCACTGCGCAGTTATAGCGCTGGTAGCAATTCCGGAAGTTCAAAAGATAAAACTGGTTAAGGTCATCCTTTGTGAGGGTTGTTTTAACCGAGGTCCTCGGGTAACAATCTGTCCCATACGCTGTGGCTCGGAGTTCAACCTCGTTTCCTGCAACCAAGTCCTGGATAACGTGTCCGCCGCCGTACTCGAAAGGCAACTTCTCAGACATATTCGTGGCTCCAATAAACAGGTCCACAGCAGCACCCGGGTGGCAAACTTCCACATCGTTCATCCATGCCTTCTCAATCTTAATCGGTGGGTCAGAGTGCCCAAGGTTAACAACCGCGCCAGAAGAGCACATCGCACCAAACGTACCTGTCGTAACAACATCAACTTCTTTGAAAGCCACTTCGACCCCGCTGCTTTCCACCAGTTTCTTCATTTCTTCAGCGGTTAAAACTTGAGCGTCGCCCTTGCGGATTTTCTGGTTAATCTCTTCGACTGTCCGAGTCTTAGCTTGGTTAGACAAAGTAGGTTACCTTAATGCAATCGAGAAGGCATCCCGAAGTTAATATTTTTTGCGTAAATAGCCATCTAATCCGGAGCGCTTGAGAATTTTGGCGGTTTATTTCGTCGTTTAGATTTCATGTGAACCAAATTTACCACGAGAAACCATGCTGCAGTAACCAACAAAATGAGTGCTAGAGCGGTAAACTCAGGTAAAGTCTGCCCAGTCTGTCCCTGCGGCAGGGCAGCGAAATCTGCTATAACCGAGACTTTGTTGCTTTCGGAATAGGTTATGAACAATTCGCTTTTGCCGGAGTCAAACGCTATGCCTTGGGGCTGCTTTTGCAGAGGTACAGTGGCGATAACTGTATTGTTGTTGTCTGACACTACCGAGAGCGAGGTTGAATTGTAGCTTGATACGAAGATTCTGCCATTGCCTGGATAATACGCTACACAGTTGGGGCTGGGTCCAACTTCTATGGTTGCAACAATCTGGTTTGTGCTGTCAGAAATAACGGAGACCGAACTGGAGTTGTAGCTGGCGACAAAGATTTCGCCCATACCTGAATCGTAGGCTAAGCTTAAGGGTTGATTTTCTACAGTTATGTTTGCAACAACGGCGTTTGTGCTGTCTGAAATTACTAAGACCGAGTTGCTTGCCGCATGACCTACAAATATCTCGTTTTTGCCTGAATCGTAAGCTAAGGCACACGGTTGTTTGCCCACCGTGATATTCGCAACCACGGTGTTGGTTTTATCTGATATCACTGAGACCAAGCTGGAGTTATAGTTGGCTACGAATACTTCGCCCTTTCCCGAATCATAAGCTATCGCAGAAGGAGCACTTCCAACCGTTATGGTCGCAACTACCGTATTATTGCTGTCTGATATCACTGAGACCGAGTCGGCGCCATGGTTAGCGACAAAGATTTCACCCTTACCCGAATCATAAGCCACGCCATACGGAACCTTCCCCACAGGTACAGTTGCAACAACCGAATTAGAACTGTCCGAGATTACGTAGACCGAATCAGTATCACCATTAGCCACGAATACCTCGCCCATGTTGGAATCGTAAGCTAAACCATAACAGCCGCCTGAATGGCTCAATGATATTGTAGCGACTACTTCAAAAGCGTGAACCATAGTGGTTACAGATAAGGCAAGAATTGAAGTGAGCACAATTAATACAAAAGCGGTTTTCTTTTGGTGCTTCATAGATTTTGTTTCGCCTCGACGTTTAGCACTTTAGTTTTGTCTGCCCTTCTTTTCTTTGCCACAAACAAAAGACTAACTACCACCGCAACGATCAATTCAAGTCCCACAACCAATTCCAAATTAGTCACAATCGACTTGCCTTGAGGGGTGAGTTTTGCAAGCCACACCGACTGGTTCTTTGAGCCCACCACTATGTATCCGCCGTCTTTGGAGCTGATGATAGAGTTGAAGCTTGCCTCCAAACCCACAGGCAACCTAACATCTGGAAAAGTCGTCTTCCAAACCTGGTTACCTTCTGAGTCAATCATAATTAAGTGCACATCTGTCAGGTTCGAAATCGACAAGAGCAAGTATCCGCCGTTTGGGGTTTCGACAGCAGATGTTATTGAGCTGTGTTTGATGCCGTAGGTTTGATTCCACTGCAGGTTGCCTTCCACATCTGTCTTGACTACCCATGCGTTCTTTTCCCAGAGATAACCCGCCATCAAGTACCCACCGTCTTTAGTAGCTATGGCAAAGTTGCATTCCGGTTGGTAGAAGTATCCGTCGCCGCCATAAACCGTTGACCCCAATATATTTCCCAAAGCATCTAACTTTATGAGCCTAAAAAACGCGTGGTTCGGATTGAAAGTATAGCTGACATCAGAAAGGACATAGTCGCCATTTGGCATTTGGAAGACACTTGACGGACAATCTGCCAGTGGCCCTGAAATCGTCCTGTTCCATTCCATATTTCCTGCGGAGTCGGTTTTTACAAACCAAATCCAACCTAAGCCTTCATCGACTAATTGACCAAAGCCAGCGATGGCAAAGCCCCCGTCGCGGGTTTGGATAATGGACTGGAAGTAGTTGATGGGCGCTCCCGAACTGAAGGTTTTAGTCCACGTGATGTTGCCGTCTGAATCGGTTTTGACGACTGTGTATAAGTTATCCACGATTCCCGCCAAAACATAGCCGCCGTCAGCTGTTGGTCGAAGACGAGTAAGAGTAGTGTTAACTGGATCGATTTGGAATGACTTTGCCCATAGCAGCCGATTTGATGAGTCAAGTTTTACGAGGAAAGTGCAGGTTTGGTTGGATGTATTTAGGATTAAACTGCTGTCGGCTAGCTGATACACTGAGTATCCGAATTCGCCCGGCAAATTATTCTGCAACTCTACAGGTGAAGAGAGCGGAGAGTTGTC
Organism: Candidatus Bathyarchaeota archaeon; assembly: GCA_963739495.1. Taxonomy (GTDB): domain Archaea; phylum Thermoproteota; class Bathyarchaeia; order Bathyarchaeales; family Bathycorpusculaceae; genus Bathycorpusculum. The sequence continues at coordinate 119,273 of CAVUAM010000015.1, forward strand.
TAAAAAGACAAGCCAAACCACACTTAACGCTAAGAACACTAAAACAAAGACTACTGGAACGACGATTGCTTTCCTCACCATCACACCTGGCAATCAATAGCTAAAAGGTGACATTTAATTCTACTCAAAGAACACATTGTTCCAGAGTTGGAACACTTTTTGCAGCCTAATTGTCGAAAGTTAGAGAATCGACAAAATCGAAAACATTTCAGTAGGGAGATCCTGTTGCGGCTTCAGTAATCAATATCATGTTGAATAATATTCTTGCATTTTTTTGTAAAGCCTGAACGATTCAAGAAAAAAGTTTAATCGTATTAACTTTAGTAGTAGTCCAGCAAATTCCGCAGACGAACACTTCTTATGCTTTGCCTAGTGTTTTAGATGCATTCTTAGTACTGAAAAGAGTTCAAACTTTTAATCTACCGATAAATATGGGAAATATGGTCACCATTGTTTCCAAGGTAACTCGTCCATATACTCGTTCAACGAGCGTATGGAGTTGCCGTTTTGTCCTTTCTGTTTCAAGACATCCACTAGTGCCGCTGCTAATTGAAGGTTGGTGATAACTGGAACGTTGAATTCTACTGCTTGTCGCCGTATTATGTAACCGTCGGTTATAATGTCACTAATGCTGGAACGGCGGTTTGCAATGGGTACGTTGATGACGAGGTCGATTTTGCGTTCTTGCAGGTAATCCATGATGTTGGGGCTGACTTGGGCGTCTTTAACCTTGTAGAGGACGGTGGCGGCAACGCCATTAGCATTTAGGACATCGGCTGTATGTTGAGTTGCATAAATTTTGAATCCCATCTCAGCAAGCGCCTGGGCAATCGGGACTACGCGTTTCTTGCGTTCCTCGTCGCCACCTACACTTATGAAAACTTTGCCGTCTTTAGGCGGAATAGTGAATTCAGCTGATTGCAACGCTTTGCTGAAGGCATCAGAGAAGTTTTTGCCCAAACACGCTACTTCGCCAGTGCTTAGCATTTCTACTCCAAGAACGGGGTCAGCACCGCTAAGACGCATAAAGCTAAACTGGGGAACTTTTACTCCAACGTGGGGTGCAACAGTCATGGGAGAGAGTTTGACGCCGTCGATTTTTTTGCCCAACATTGCCAAAGTTGCGAGTTCAATCATGTTTATGCCGCGGGTTTTGCTGACAAAGGGCATTGAGCGTGAGGCTCTGAGGTTGCATTCTATGACGTTGACTACATCGTCTTTGACTAAGTACTGGATGTTGTAGGGTCCATGGATGTTGAGGGCTTTGACGATACTTATTGTGCATTCTTCAATTTTCTTTTGCACCTCAATTTTGAGCGCTTGTGGCGGAATGGTCATGGTTGCATCGCCGCTATGGACACCTGCGTTCTCCACGTGCTCCATGATAGCGCCTATGAATACGTTTTCCCCGTCAGAGACGCCGTCGACTTCGACTTCTTTGGCGCGGTTGATGAATTTGCTGATGACAACTGGGTGGTCACGTCCAACTTTAGCTGCTAAGTTAAGAAAGTTCTCGAGCGAAGACTCATTGTATGCGACGCGCATAGCTGAACCTGAGAGCACATAACTTGGGCGTACGATGACTGGGTAACCGATCTTTTCGGCGAAACGTTTGGCAGCATCGATGGATTGGAGTTTACTCCAGCTGGGCTGGCCAATGTCAAGTTGGTCGAGGAGTGCGCTGAATTTGGAACGGTCTTCAGCCAAATCAACATTTTCTGCTGAGGTGCCAAGTATTTTTACGCCTGATTTTGCAAGCGTCATGGACAGGTTGTTTGGGATTTGTCCGCCCACGCTGGTTATGATGCCTAAAGGATTCTCTTTTTCATAGATGTCAAGGATGCGTTCTATGGTTAATTCTTCGAAGTAAAGTTTGTCAGATATATCATAGTCTGTTGATACAGTCTCTGGGTTGTAGTTGACCATAATAGCTTCTTTTATGCCGTTCTTTTTGAGCGCCCAAATTGTGTTGACACCACACCAATCAAACTCAACGCTGGAGCCAATTCGGAATACGCCTGCGCCTAAAACGATAACTTTGCTTGGAGTGTTGCTTAGTTCAATGTCATCTTCGTCTCCACCATACGTAAGATAAAGGTAGTTAGTTTTTGCCGGCCACTCAGCTGCCAAAGTATCGATTTGTTTAATCGCGGGGATTATGTTGACGCTCTTTCGGTAGGTTCTAATAGAGAATTCATCAGTGTTTTGGCACTGGGCGATTTGTTCATCAGAGAAACCTATGCGCTTGGCTTCACGTATTGTTTCTATAGCCCTCTCCTCAGCAAGGTTTAGGCAGCAAAGCTGCGCCTCCATTTCTACAATGTTTTGGATCTTGTAGAGGAAGAAAGGATCAACACCGCTTAAACGGTAAATCTCCATTACGGGGATACCAATTTTTAAAGCCTTGGCAATCTTGTAAAGGCGTTCGTCTGTGGGATGCGTCATTTCATCTCTTAGGCGCTCTTCAGATTCGGGTTCTGCATCTTCAGGGTTGCAGACGAGCCCAATCTTGCCGATATCTAGCATGCGAACGGCTTTCTGCAACGCTTCCTCGAAGCATCTGCCAATAGCCATGACTTCTCCTACGGAACGCATCTGTGGACCCACGTGTCGATCTGCATTCTTGAATTTCTGTAAGTCCCAACGAGGAATTTTAACGGTAATATAGTCGAGTGCTGGTTCAAAGCATGCGGTTGTGACTTCAGTGACTTTGTTGATTAATTCAGGCAGAGTATACCCCAAAGTAAGTTTTGTTGCAATGTAAGCAAGGGGGTAACCTGTGACTTTGCTGGCAAGCGCAGAACTACGTGACATTCGTGAGTTAACTTCGATGACTCGGCATTCCTCGGATTTGGGGTGGAGCGCCCACTGGATATTGCATTCGCCTACGATGCCAAGACTGCGTATGGCGTTTATAGATATTGAGCGGATCTGGTGGTATTCGCGGTTGGTCATGGTTTGTGAAGGCGCAACAACGATACTGTCGCCAGTGTGGATACCCATGGGGTCGAAGTTTTCCATATTGCAAACCGTTAAACAGTTGTCTGCGTAGTCACGCATAACTTCGTATTCAACTTCTTTCCAGTGCCCAACATACTCTTCCACGAGCACTTGGTTAATGCGGCTCTGAGCGATGCCTAATGTTACAATTTCTTTAAGTTCTTTAATGTCGTGAGCGACACCTGCACCCTTACCGCCCAAAGTATACGCCACACGAACCATCACTGGGTAGCCGATTTCATCAGCGATCTCCATTGCCTGTTTTACGCTAGTGGCAGCTCTGCTTTTTAGGAAAGGAACACCTGCTTTTTCCATAGCTTGACGGAACCTCTCACGGTCACCTGTGTCTTCAATGGCTTGTACGGGTGTACCTAAAACTTTAACATTATACTTTTGAAGGATACCAGTTTTTTCGAGTTCTAAGCCGCAGTTGAGAGCGGTTTGTCCACCGAACCCAAGGAGTATCCCATCTGGGCGTTCTTTAGCTATGACTTTTTCTACGAATTCGGGGGTGACTGGGAGAAGGTAGACTTTGCCTGAGAGACGTGGGTCGGTTTGGATGGTGGCGATGTTTGGGTTAATTAGAACGGTTTCAATGCCTTCTTCCCGCAGGGCCTTTAGGCATTGACTTCCACTGTAGTCGAATTCGGCTGCTTCACCGATTTTGATTGCGCCGCTACCGAGAACGAGAACTTTCTTTATCCAATCAAACTTTGGTATCTTACTTGACCTCCAGAGTTTTAGCAAATTTATCGAACAGCAGTTCCGTGTCGTATGGTCCTGGTGAGGCCTCTGGGTGCCACTGAACAGCGAAGACAGGTTTGTGTTTGTGTTTTATTCCTTCAGTTGTTTTATCGTTGGGGTTTATGAACCAGGGTTCAAGTGGAGTTGTCTTCAGGGAGTCCATGTTTATGGCGTAACCGTGATTTTGAGTAGTGATGTAGCAGCGGTTGTTGTTTAAGTCAAGAGCCGGTTGATTTTGGGCACGGTGACCGAACTTTAGTTTGTACGTATCTCCGCCCAGCGACAAAGCTAAGATTTGAGCACCAAGACAGATGCCCATAAGCGGAACCTTTTCCGACAATTCGCGGATTGCATCGATTGTCTTCACACATTTTTTTGGGTCACCTGGACCATTGCTTAAAAATACGCCATCTGGGTTATATGCCATTATTTCGCTGGAAGACGTGTCATATGGCACGCGCACCACGTTTATGCCTCGCTTAAGTAGGTTGCGAATAATGCTGTATTTTACTCCGCAGTCGATTAGTACTACATTCTTTTTGCCGTCTACGCTGTAGGTGACGGGTTTCTTTACTGATACTTCCTTGACTAAATCTGTTAAGTTGGGGTCAACTATGTTTTTTCCGTTCTTCAACAACAAATCCAAATCGGGTTTTTCGCCTGCTTCAAAAACCTGCAATATGCCCAGCATTACTCCATGGGTTCGCAGTTTCTTGGTCAAGCGTCTTGTATCTAGACCGTAAATGCCTGGAATGCCTTCGTCTGCTAACCACTTATCAAGTGTACGGGTGGATGCCCAATGGAACGGTTCATGACACAATTCGTGGATGATTAAGCCTTGAACTTGGATATGGTCAGACTCAAAGTATAGTGGTAATCCAAGATCTTGCTCGTTGGATGGAACGCCGTAGTTGCCCACCATTGGATAAGTGAAAGTTAAAATCTGCCCTTTGTATGATGGGTCAGTCAAGGCTTCTGGGTAACCAACCATTTGTGTTGAGAAAACCACTTCGCCAGAGATTTTTCCTGTTGCGCCAAAACCGTTGCCGATAAAAGACGTTCCGTCTTCGAGAAGCAGTATTGCTTTCTTATTCTTGTTGGACGTGCTAAATTGTGGGACCAAAGCCCTATTCAACCTATAACTTTGAATTTTTAAGTCTTCCGTTTTTGGAAGATTTTGAAATGTAAGAGTTCACGGTCAAGTTAAGAAAGTTTTCTGCGTTGGCAAGGTTTTCTTGGAGTTGAGCTATGTGTATTTTTGTCTGAGTTAAGGTTTTATTCTTGGCTGTGATTGCTCTTTCGACCTCTGCGGGTGATGGACCGCCTTGTACTTTATAGGTTTCGATTAGTTTACGGGGATTTGTGCATTCAACTAAATCTTCTTTCTTAATCGTCAATTCAATATTGGCTGATTCTTGAGCTACTTTCTGGAGCAATTCAGGTGTCGCATCCAGCAAGGTCAGTTTTGAATCAATCAAAGCTTTCACCAGAGCTCCAACTATCTTGTGGGAAGTTCTGAAAGCAATGTTGTACTTTCGCACCAGCATGTTAGCTAGCTCGGTTGCACCAACAAAACCCGCGGCAGCCTTGCCTTCAACGTTTTCCGAAACTTTAAGGTCAGGCATTAGTTTGGCGAATATATCCAGTGATGCTGACAAGTTATCCGTGGACGCCCAAAGTTTTGGGGTTACCTCTTGGAAATCAAGGTTGTAGGTAGTTGGTAAACTTTTAATTGTGGCTGTTGAAGCAACAAAATCGCCAAGTGCATAGCTAGCTCTTGCCCGGATAACTTCGAGAACCTCCGGGTTCTTCTTCTGCGGCATAATGCTACTAGTTGAAGTGAACTCATCGGGCAATTCGACAGTGCCAAATTCAGGTGAACTCCAAATTATCAGATCCTCAGCTAAGCGGCTTAAGTTCACCGCGAGTAACACTAGAGCTGACTGGGTTTCCAGGATGTAATCTCGGCTACCAACGGCATCAATTGAATTCTCCAGCACCACATCGAAGCCTAAGAGTTCTGCAGTGGTTTTGCGGTTTATCGGGAAACTTGTGGTTGCCAATGCTCCAGCACCCAGAGGGCACAAGTTAACGTGCCCATAAGCGGCTTGAAGGCGCTCTATATCTCTGCCTAAAGCTGCCACATGCGAGAGCAGGTAGTGGGCAAATGTTACGGGTTGGGCTGGCTGCAGATGGGTGTATGCTAAAATTATGGTCTGGGTATGTTTAGCGGCGGTTTCCAGAAGGCTTTGTTGCATATCGATGATATGCTGTAATATGTTGATTATTTCATAGCGCAACGCCATGCGGATAGCGGTTGTGACTTGGTCGTTTCTGCTTTTGGCTATGTGCAGGTTACCTCCGACTTCAGGACCAGCCTCAGCTAAGACCACTTCCTCAACTGCCATGTGGACGTCTTCAGCGTTAGGGTCGAGTTTTTTGCTGTCTATCTTTTGGAGGGCTAAGAGAATTTTTGTACCGTCCTGTTGATGAATAATTTTTTGCTCAATCAGCATTGTTATGTGGGCCTTGTTAATTGCTAAAACAGCATCAGCTAACCGAGCATCATCTTTCCGTGAGGAACAGAATTTAGCAACGTCTTCACGAACATTGCCCAGCCGTCCCCCATGCAGCATCTTTGACGTATTTATTTCCCTCCTCTTAGCTTATCTCATTTTAGAAGTTAGGGGTTCTTTGCCTTGGGTTTTTTGCCGGCTTTCTTAAGTGAGTTGTACATTCTGGTTTGAAGTCCCCAGAGTTCTATGAATCCTTTGCTATAGGATTGGTTGAAGCTTGTTTTTATGTTGTAGTTGGCTAAGTTTTTATCGTAGAGTGAATTGGGTGAGCTGCGTCCAATAACTATGAGACTACCTTTGTATAGTTTAAGTTTGACTTCGCCTGTGACGTTTTCTTGGGATTTGTTGATAAAGGCATCGAGATCTTCTTTGAGCGGGTCAACCCACAATCCAGCATAAGCCAAGAACACCCATTGAGCGTCGACTTGTTGCTTGAAGAGAACTTCGTGTCGAGTCATGACCATCTTTTCAAGGTCTTTGTGAGCTTCCAAAATTACAGTGGCTGCTGGGCACTCGTAGACTTCACGTGATTTCAGACCAACAATGCGGTCTTCGATGTGATCGATGCGGCCAACACCGTTTCTGCCAGCAATTTTGTTTACTTCTTCTATAAGTTCGAGGGGAGCCATTTTCTTGCCGTTAACCGCAACTGGAACCCCTGCCTCAAAAGTAATAGTTATAATTTCTGGTTTGTCTGGAGCTTTTTCGGGCGCGACAGTCCATTCGTAAGCGTCATCAGGAGGTGCTTGACTAGCATCTTCGAGCAGCCCACATTCGATGGCGCGTCCCCAAACGCTTGAGTCTATGCTGTATTTTTTGGCTGAGTCAGAAACGGGAATACCTTTGGTTTTGGCGTAGGCAATTTCTTCTTCACGTGTCAAACCCCACTCGCGCACCGGAGCTATAATTTGTTTTTCGGGTGCAAGAGAACCCAGAGTTATATCAAATCGAACTTGATCGTTTCCTCTGCCTGTGCAACCGTGAACTAAGGTTGAGGCGCCTTCTTTCTCGGCGATTTCAACCATCTTTTTGGCAATTAAAGGTCGAGAGAGGCTAGTGCTTATGGGGTATTTGCCTTCGTATAGAGCGTTGGCTTTGATAGCGGGAAAAATATATTCTTTGGCAAACTCTTCCTTGGCGTCGATGGAGAAATGTTTGATTACGCCGAGTTTTTTTGCTTTCTCCTCTGCCGCTTTGAGGTCTTCGCCTTGGCCGACGTCTACTGTTACTGTGATTACTTGTGCATTACATTTTTCTTGGAGGTATTTAATTAAAACGGATGTGTCTAATCCGCCTGAGTATGCTAGTACAAATTTTTCGGTTATGTGTTTGCTCCCCCATTTTTTCTTTTAAATTATTCTCCTAACCTTGAGGGCTGTATTTTTAAACCTTGTGACTTTTTTGCCACTTAACAAGCTTTAAATGTCCCATTTGATACATTCAAAAACAACATGACAGTCGCCCAAAACGTCAGAAGCCACCTGCGAAATAAACCCTACCTACTCGAAGCCCTAGAAAAAGGCATAGTCAACCTAAGCGAACTTTCACGGCAAATCCAAAAAGAACTAAAAACCGATGACACAAGCGCCATAAAGGCCGCCTTACGCCGCTACTCAGAGGAACTGCAAAAGCACAAACAGAAAAGAGAGGAAAAAGTGCTCCAACTACTAAAACGAAGCAACATAGCTGTCTATGACCGTAAATCCGTCATGATAACTGGAAAAGAGTTGCCATCGCAAACGGGTATGAAAGTGGATTTGCTCGGCAAATTCGTATACCTGCTCGATCGCAACGATTTGCCTGAACGCGTATCAACCCTTGTTAAGCACGATAACTGCACCATGATTGTTGTTCACTCGCCTGAGGAACTGGAAGCCACGCCGGGAGTTGTTGCTTTTCTAGCAACCCTGTTGGCGGAGCAGAACGTTAACATCATCGAGTTCATCTCTTGTTGGACAGAGACAATAATGGTCGTGGAGAAAAAAGACAGCCTCAAAACCTACGAGGTTTTATCCAATCTTGTAGGTTAACATTACGTTTTACCATAGTAAAATTAATAATCTTTCAGCTAATACTTCGAGGAATAAACTCGGAAAAGAAAACTGCAATGGAGACCTAGGAATGACCCATCAAGAATGCATAAACTGCAAAACAACTTATGGAATAGATGAGATTATCTACTTCTGCAAAAAATGCGGAGATATCTTAGAGATAAAGTTTGACTTTAAAGAGTTAGCTGAAACCGTAAAAGAAAGCGGCTGGATGAGCAAACCGCTCTCGGTTTGGCGGTACCGCGACTTTATGCCTATCCACGAAGCAACCAAAGTTGTTACTTTAGGTGAAGGCGGCACCGGACTGCACCGCTCCGAACGTTTAGGTGCTGAGTTGGGAATTAAAAACCTCTACGTAAAAAACGAGGGTGAGAACCCCACAGGCAGCTTCAAAGACCGAGGAATGACTGTTGGTGTCACCAAAGCCGTTGAGTTGGGCGCGAGACATGTTATCTGCGCATCAACGGGTAATACCTCCGCAAGCTTGGCGGCTTATGCGGCAAGGGCAGGAATAAAATGCACCGTCCTGATTCCCTCGGGCAAAATCGCTTACGGAAAACTCTCCCAAGCTATGATACACGGCGCAAAAGTTCTCCAGGTCAAAGGAAACTTTGATCAAGCCTTAGAATTCGTGCTTAAACTTGCCGAGAAACACAAGAACATCTACCTTTTAAACTCAATTAACCCGTTTCGTATCGAGGGTCAGAAATCTCTTGGCTACGAAATCTGCGAGCAACTAAACAACGATGCACCCGACCGCATCATCGTTCCAGTCGGCAACGCAGGAAACATTAGCGCAATCTGGAAAGGCTTAACTGAATTCCACAAACTTGGCTACATCAAAAAACTGCCAAAGATGACAGGTATACAAGCTGCAGGTTCAGCCCCAATCGTACAGGCGATTAAAGCGGGCAGCGATAAAATTGTACCTGTAGAAAACCCCGAAACCCTTGCTACAGCCATCCGTATCGGTGCACCAGTTAGCTGGAAAAAAGCAGTAAACGCCATCCGAGAATCTCACGGCACAGCCGAAACCGTCACGGACGACGAAATTCTGCATGCACAAAAAATCCTCGCACGCATCGAAGGCATTTTTGTAGAGCCCGCAAGCGCTTCATCCATAGCCGGACTAAATAAACTTATCAAAAACGGTACAATTTGCGAAGACGAACGCGTTGTCTGCGTAACCACAGGACACGGATTAAAAGACCCAGACACCGCAATCAAGCAAAGCGAAAAACCAATCGAGGTCGACGCTGACATCTCAGCAATTGAGGATGCATTAGGTTTAAAACGTCAAGTGTCGATTCTAGGCACGGTGAGCTTACATGAGGATTATTTTAGTTGGCTATGGAGTAGTCGGCAAGGGTGTAACTACGATTCTAGCCAGCCGATACATGGAAAAAGTTAAGGATTACGGGTTTAACCCAAAAATCGTTGCGATAGCTGACATAGACGGCGCTGTCATTAACCCACGTGGTCTAAGCCCTGAAAAGCTGGAAACGATCAAGCAGCACGGCTACCCCATTTCTGCAGACCCAGATTTTGGGAACCCAGGAATGAAAGCGTTAGATGTCATTCAATCGGTTGAAGCAGAAGTCGTAGTTGAAGTTACACCTGTCAACATCAAGAACGGAGAACCAGCCCTCTCACATATCATCACAGCCTTCAAAACAGGCAAACACGTTGTCACAACCAACAAAGGACCTTTAGCTTTGGCTATGCCAGCACTCACTGAACTCGCAGAATACAACAACGTTTACCTACGGTTCAGCGGCACAGTCGGCGGAGGAACCCCCATGCTGGAATTCGCCAAAAGATGCCTCGCAGGAGACAAAATACTCGCCATCAACGGCATACTAAACGGTACAACCAACTACATACTGACGGAGATGTCTCAAAACCGAGTAACCTTCCAAGATGCTTTGGCAAATGCCCAGAAGCTAGGCTACGCCGAGAGAGAACCCTCAATGGATATTGATGGATTCGACACTGCCTGCAAAGTCGTCATCCTCGCCAACTGGATACTAAACAAAAAAATAACCTTAAAGGATGTAGAAAGAACGGGAATCCGCGAAGTATCATTGCAAGCGTTAGATGAAGCTTCAAAGAGGGGCAATACAATCAAACTCATAGGATCAATAGAGGGCGACAAAGCAACAGTCAAGCCAACTGAGATACCTAAAAACAACCCCTTGTGCGTCAGCGGAGTCTTAAATGCTATAACTTTCTCCACTGAATACGCAGGCGAACAAACCCTTGTTGGCAGAGGTGCAGGCGGCGTGGAAACTGCCAGTGCAGTTTTAAGGGACCTTTTAGATATAAGACGTAAATTAGCAACCAGGCTACTAAACTAAAAGAAAAGGCTGAAAGAAATGAAAAAGATTGTGATGAAGTTCGGAGGAACAAGCGTTGGCACGGGCGAAAACATACGTCACGTAGCCGAGTCAGTCACTCAGTACGCTAAAGACGATTGTAGAGTCGCCGTTGTGGTTTCGGCGCTAGCAGGCGTCACAAACAGCTTGATTGAAACCGCATGCCAAGCAAAGAAAAGCGAAGAAAAACACGTCGAAACCTTCACAAAACAACTGCTCCAGAAGCACCAAGAAGCCATCACGGCTGCAATCACAAGCAAACAAATCCAAAAAGAAGTAACCCAAATCACCGAAAAAACCATCTCTGAACTAGAAAAAGTCCTAACGGGCATTTGCTACGTTGGAGAACTCACACCAAAATCCAAAGACTACGTTGCGTCGTTTGGCGAACGCCTCTCAGCACCCATCGTTTGGGGTGCCATAAAAGATCACAAACTCGAAACCCACTGCTTCACAGGCAAAGAAGCAGGAATAGTCACCGACTCAAACTTCGGCGAAGCCGACCCCCTAATGAACTTCACCACACACCTAATCCGAGAAAGGCTAGGCCCACTCTTTGAAAAGGGCACAATTCCAGTCGTAACAGGCTTCATAGCAGCAAACCAAGACGGAATAGTCACCACTGTTGGCCGCGGTGGCTCAGACTACACTGCAACCATTCTTGGTGTAGCCTTACAGGCTGATGAGGTCTGGATATGGACCGACGTTGACGGCATAATGACCGCTGACCCCAAAATCGTTCCAGCAGCAAGGATGCTACCACAGTTGAGTTATCAGGAAGCAGCTGAAATGGCGATTTTCGGCGCCAAAGCCATGCACCCGCGAGCGCTGGGACCAGTCATCAAAGAAAACATTCCAGTTCGAATCCGAAACACAGCCCGTCCAGAAAACTTGGGAACACTCATAACCAAAGATTCCTCTACCAACGAAACCAAACCCGTCAAGGCAGTAGCCATGATAAAAGATGTCGCCATGCTAAACGTAAATGGTGCAGCAATGGTCGGTGCACCAGGCAGCTACGCCAAAGTCTTCGACGTACTAGGCAAAAACGGCATCAACGTTATGATGATATCTACAGCAGTCTCCGAAGCCAACATCTCAATGATAATCAAACGGACACTTCTAGGTCGAGCAATAAGCAACCTTGAAATCGCATTGCTAGAACGAGGCGGAGTAGTGAGCGAAGTCACCACAGAGGATGACGTGGCAGTAATAGCAGTTATGGGCGCAAACATGAAGGGCACATTGGGTGTTGCATCAAGAATCTTCAGCACGGTTGCCAAGAAAGGAATAAACATCCGCATGATCGCACAAGGAAGCTCAGAACTTAACATTTCCTTCGTTGTCAAAGAGAAAGATGGTGTCGCCGTAGTCCGAGCGATACATGACGAATTCAACCTCGACAAAGCTTAATTCCACTTTTCACTGTCCCTTCTTAGAGATGCAATAGTTGACTAAGCTTAACCTAAAATTAGAAACACTCCAAAAGCTAAAGGAACTAACAGGAACAAAACGTTATGAATTTTTAGGTTTCACACTTGACATAGATAAAAGCACAATAACAGACAACCTTCCCCAACATATGGGAAACTTAAGCGAGTGGGCAACCCAGATTTTCACTACTCTGCTCTGTCACTACTCATTGGCTAACCCGATAGAGCAAACGCGAACGCTGGTCAAGTACAAAGATATCCCAGGCGGCTACGCATACGAAGACACTTTTACTAAAAGGGCTATTGAACCCATCGCTGAGATCTTCGGAGAAAAACCAAAGAAACTCGTTGAAGCTGCAAATTTGCTCGGCGGAACCAAGTTGGTTCTTGGAGACGCCTCCGTTGAAATCTTTGCATTAAAAGGTATTCCTCTAACCTACATTCTATGGGGCAAAGAAGATTTTCCAGCTTCGGCAAACATACTTTACGATGCTTCAGCAAGTAGCTATCTGCCCACGGAAGATCTAGCAGTACTTGGAGAATTAAGTACTATACGGCTAATAGAGGCAAGTAAAAATCTGTCTCTTATTCGATAAACCAAATCATGTTCAGGAAAGCGCTCACTGTAACTAGAGTTTATTCTTAAAAAAGGGTTTTTTGTCAAAGTTATTATTCTTGCTCAAGTAATTTAGTGTAATGGGTATTCTATGGAAAGTAGTTCCAAAAAATTCTATTTCCAAGAAATGGACTGGATTATTTCCTTCCCCAACACTGGAAATGAAGAAAAAAAGTACCTTTTCTATTCGGTGCATTTCATCGACCGAAAAAACAAACTGAACAAACATACCCTCGTAGCAGACATCGTGGACAACGCAATGTTTGAAAACTGGTGCCCACACACCGTTGGCTTCTTCAGAGGCCCAGTCGATGATGAGGGTAACTTTGAAAAAAACTTTTTGGAACTAAGAACTGTCAGATGCATTGAAGAGTTCTGGAAGTTCTTAAACGATCTCAACATCTAAGGCGGCAGCGTCAGAGACATAAAAACTGAGTATTCGTCTGCTGATTTAGCCATGAACCCCTTGTTGCCACACAGGTTGAGCATCTTTGTATTTTCAGGGCTCACTTCGCTATAGATGGTTTCTAGTTTTAGGTCCCTGCCTATTTCGATGACGTAGTCCATCAACTTTGAACCCAGTCCTACTCCATGCCAAGAATCTCTAACCATGACTGCGAATTCCCCATTCTTTGCTTCAGCATCAAGAATTAACCTGACAACACCGATTAGGCTGCTGTCTTCAAGTTGGGCTACAATGGCGATTTCCCGGTCATAGTCAAGGTTGCAGTACCTAGACAAAGTGTCATGCGACATCTCCTTTATGCTCTCAAAAAACCTAAATCGTACACTCTGGGCAGAAAGGGATTTGAAGAGTTCGTTGAAGCGGTTTTCATCCTCAGGCTTGATGGGTCGAAGAGTCACTCTCACACCATTTTTCAGGGTGCGCTGTGTAATGTATTTTTTCGGATAAGGGGCAATAACTAGATTTTCTGGGTGTTCAGCGCCTTGACGTAGAAACTGCGTCAAGTCCAGGACTATTTCAGCGTCAACCACGTAGGACTTATCGTCTTTAACAATAACAGGGTTAATGTCGATTTTTCTTATTTCAGGAAAATCAACAACAAGCTGAGAGAACTTGATTATTATTTCTTCGATCGGGCCAGTTTCAAACTTGCCAGCGCATGCATCTTTGCAGTATTGTAACGCTTTAGTGTTTTCCATAATTTGCCGGGCAAGAACCTGGTTTAACGGCGGAAAACCAACACTTAGTTCCCTGTCTTTTTCAACTAAAGCGCCTCCTGTTCCCAAACATATTATTGAGCCGAACTTGGGGTCTTTTCGTGACCCCAAAAACAGTCGGCAGGGAGCATTGAGCACTTTTGGCTGAATTGCTACTCCGTGGAATTCATCTACTTTACTCGAAACAATATTCTCATCAAGTAGTTCATTGAAGTGAAAGCGAAGTTGGTCAGGAGAAAAAACATCAAAGGCAGAGTTTTGGAGTTCACTTTTCTGACCATACTGAGGACTCAGGGTTTTCATCATCACAGGATAGCCAAGTTGAGAAGCAAAAACCGTCGATTCTTCAGCAGTCTTAGCTACTAGCGTTTTCAAAGTAGGAATTTTGTATGCGTGTAGGAACTGGAAAGATTCTTGTAAATTTAGGATTTCTCTGCCCTCACTAAACACATGGCGTAAAACCCCCTTAAGATACGTCGGTGAAGCTTGATCTACTGGAATCTCTTCAGGTGTTTGATAGAGCAACTCCAAGTTCTGTGTACGAGAGTAGATGTTCATGAATGTTCTTACAGCTTCTTGAGGGCTTTTGAATGCTGGAACACCGTTTCTATGCAACGTTCGTCTTGCCTCTTGGCATTGGGTGTCTTCGCCCATTAAGCAAACGAGAATATTTTTTCTTGTTTGCTTAGCTGAATCAACGATTAAATCAGCTAAACTATTGGGGCTGGTTAAGCCTGTTGGTGTATAAATCACAAGAAGTCTACTACTTGCATTGTTGTCTATGCAGGTTTGTATCACCTTTTGGTATCTTTCAGGAGTTGCCTCTTCTAGAAGATCAATGGGATTGGTTAAGCTGCAATAGTAGGGTAAAATGCTTTTCAAAGCTTGAACGGTTGCATCGCTTATTTCTGCGAGTTTGCCTCCTCGCCTGTTTATCTGGTCCAAAGCCATCAACGCTGGACCACCAGCATTTGTTATTATGGTCAAGTGGGGAACGGTTGGGCTTGGCTGCATCGACAATGTTTTAGCGCAATCAAAAAGCCCGTTAATGGTTTCAACTCGAACTACTCCACTTCTTCTAAATGCCGCGTCGTGAATGGCTTCTTTAAGTAGACCTGTATCCGAGACCGCAAAATCTGGGTTTTCATCGGTTCGGCTGGGTTTAACTATAATGATGGGCTTAGTTTTTGCGTAGCCTCTTGCGGCACTAATGAAGGCTCTTGCGTTTTTTATGGATTCAGCGTAGACCATTATTATACGGGTTTGAGGGTCATTGCCGAAATACTCTATCAAATCGCCGAGACCAACATCGATTGTTTGACCCATCGAGACAACAGCGCTAAGCCCAACCTGAGTTTCCAAAGACCAATCCAGCGCTGACCCGCAGAATGCTCCGCTCTGGGATATGAAGGCGATTTTTCCAGGTACCGCTTTCTTTTCTGCAAAAGTTGCGTATAGGTTTGAGTTTGGTCTAATGATGCCAAAGCTGTTGGGTCCTATTATTCGCATTCCATGGGCTTTTTTGCATTCAAGAATTCTCCGGGAAAGCTCCTGACCCATTGTGCCACATTCGCTAAAACCTGCCGAGACAATGACCGCGTTCAATACACCTGCCGTTCCGCATTCTTCTACAATCTGAGGAACTGTATGGGCTGGGGTTGCTATTATGGCAAGGTCAACTTTGGAGGGGACACGGTCTATGCTTGGATAAGCTGTCAATCCCTGAACGGTTTGCCTAAAAGCGTTAACAGCAAAAATTTTTCCATGATAGGCTCCGATTAGGTTGCGCAGAATTCTGTTCCCTATGGAGTCAACTCGTTCGCTTGCCCCTATAACAGCGATGGCTTGGGGGCTGAAAAAACCTTTAAGATTTCCCATAACTTAATGGTCCCCTATCGGTAGTTGGAAAGTCTAATTTGAAAGATGAGACTGTTGTGCACAATACAATTGCATCATCATCGTCATCATCAGTATCTTTTTTTGCGGAAATAGTTAGGTCAAATCGACTTTTGCAATGTGGGTTGAGCACGAGATGCATGGGTCATAAGCGCGCACAAGCATTTCTAGTGCCAACTCTATTTCTTTTTGCTGTTTATTTAGAACCTTTGGGAGCAATGCTTTCATGTCTAGGGAGATGTTGCCGTGGTTTTGGTTTGTGGGAATGATGCAGTTAGCTTTGGTGCAGACTCCAGCGTCATTGTAGGTGTAATCGTGGAACAGGATGCCGCGTGGCACCTCAACTGCGCCAACACCTTTTCCTGCCTTCACTTTAATGCCTGGATTGTTGTAGTCGGGTTGACCTTTAAGTCCCGCTATCTCAAGCTCATTAATTAACCGTATTGAATCTTCCACGCTGTGCACTACCTCGACGAGTTGAGCGATGTTATTCATGAATGGGTTGTTGCAAGTTGGTTTTAGGTCGAACATTTCCGCGGTTTTCTGGGCCATAGGCGACAGTTTTCTATAGTTGAGGTTAAGACGAGCCAGTGCACCAACCATGTATGATTCGCGGTTGTGTTTTGCCCATTTAGCGGTAGATTGTGGAACGACGTATTCGTTTGTGTAGGTTAGATATTCGTTTACAGGTGTTGTGCCTGTGTCTGTAGAAGCTAATTGACCCTCATAAAGAGCGTATTCATTAGGATCAGAAAGAGCGATGAATTCTGTTTCACGTGCAAAAACTGGAAACTTGCCAGCTAAACTCTTAAACAGTCCAGCTACAGCTTGAAGGTTAGGAATCGAATCCTGCAGCTTCTTTCGCAAACCAGTCAATTCCTTTATTGAGGGTATTTTGGAGAACCCACCGGGGATTAGTCTTTGAGGATGAGTGGTTCTGCCGCACAGTAGGTTTGACATTTCATTTGCTGTTCGGTGAAGTTGCAGCACAATTTTAACTTCGGCAAGGTTTGACGAGGCAAGAGGAATAACTGAGCCAACACCCATCAAATCGGGTAGAACCAAAAAACCAAGGTGCAGAATGTGACTCTGCAGGTTCTCAGCGTGCAAGGCTAGTTTGCGAAGTTTTAGGTCTTGTTCACTTATCTGTATCCCCATAGCCGCTTCGGTGGCTTTCAATGAAGCAAGTGTGTGGCCGATTGAGCAGATACCGCATATGCGCGAGGTAATATGGTGTAGTTCATTCCAGGATCGGCCTACTACCATGGCTTCGAAAAACCTTGGCGCTTCAGGAATGCTCCATTCGCATTTCTCTACGACGCCGTTCCTTATAGATACGTTAATGTTTCCGTGTCCTTCAACCCTTGTTATGTGATGGACATTTACATCGACGTTTTTAGTTTCACTCATCTTTTTGCCTCCTGCCAACCGAAATATAATCTAAACTTGTTGATTGCATCGTCAACTGTTAAGCCGTATTTGATGAGGACTTCTTTTTGGGAGTTCTCGTTTGGGTTATCGATTAAGCCGCGGCAGCCCCAGCAGATTGTTCCCTCGTTAACGCAGCATGAGTTACACCCAGCTCTGGTGACCGTGCCAACGCAGAATTGTCCGCGTTCAAAAGCGCAAACGTTCTCATTTTTCTTGCATTCCACGCAGACGGGGTAGGATGGTGTTTCAGGCTTCTTTCCCAGCAACAGAGATTTGACCACTTGTAAGAAATCTTCGCGATCGATCGGGCATCCATACACATAGGCATCCACGGGGATGATAGCATCGATTGGCCTTGCAGCGTAGGAATCAAAGAGTTGTGCCTTTTCACCGTACACTATTCTTCTGACGCTGTCCAAGTCTTTGTAGTTTCGAAGAGAGTTTATGCCGCCGATTGCAGCGCAAGATCCGATTGCCACCACGAGTTTCGCGTTTTTCCTTATCTG
Organism: Candidatus Bathyarchaeota archaeon; assembly: GCA_963739495.1. GTDB lineage: Archaea > Thermoproteota > Bathyarchaeia > Bathyarchaeales > Bathycorpusculaceae > Bathycorpusculum. Next base: position 137,083 of record CAVUAM010000015.1, read on the forward strand.
TTTCAGTCTATCTTCGTCCTGGAGTCTAGTGCATGATCCTTCAACGAAGGCGATGTCGTAATTGTCGCTTTGTTCTTTCATGACTTCTCTGAATGTTACAACTTCAACTTGATCCAGAAGAGCTAAAAGGTCCTCTTCGAGGTTTGCGATTTGCAGTTGGTCTCCTTCACAGCCAGCAAAATCAAAAAATGCCACTTTAAGTTTCATATTATAGCGCCTCCGGCACACCTTTTATTTTTGCATAATTGAATACGGGTCCATCTTTGCAAACATATATTTGGTTGATTTGGCAATGACCGCATTTTCCAACACCGCATTTCATTCGGCGTTCAAGCGACATTATAATATGGTCATCAGGAACCATTTTCTTCTTGAGGTCGGCGATTACGAATTTGTACATAACGGGTGGTCCGCAGAGTATGGCAAGGGTATGTTCAGGGTCGAAGGATACTTGGGGAATAAGGGTTGTTATCACGCCGATATTGCCTGTCCAAAGCTCGTTTTCAGGGCACCAATTAACGGTTGACCTAAACTCGACGTCTTCTCTTGAGGCTAAAGCGGTGATTTCTTCGCTAAAAAGCAACTCCTTGGGTTCTTTGCATCCGTAGAGCAGAAAGACTTTTCCGTAATCTTTCCGGTTATCCAAAACGTAGTTGAATAGTGAGCGGAGGGGAGCAATTCCTAAACCGCCTGCAATGAACAAGAGATCTTTGCCTTTCAGCGAATCAACGTCAAAGCCGTTACCGAAAGGGCCTCGGATTCCTATTTTGTCGCCCTCATTGAGTTTGTGCAGTCGATGAGTGACGTTTCCAAGCTTGCGTACGCAGATTTCAAATGTACCCTTCTTTGTTGGTGAAGAAGACAGCGAAATTGGCGCCTCTCCTATGCCGAACGCTGAGACTTCGACAAATTGGCCTGGTTTATGATTAAGATCTGAGCTGTCGTCTAATTTGATTTCAAAGAGAGTTTCAAGGGCAGTCATAGGGGTCTTTTTAACTATTGTTGCAAGTTTGGGTACGAAGTTTATGTTTTCTTCCGTTTGGATGTTTATTTCTGGAGCTGCACTTGCTGTAATTTGGCTGCCGCTGTTTTGTATTTCATGGTACATATCGTTGAATAGGTCAACGGGATTGGCTATATTTGGCAAGCAGTTTGAGGAGCACCGTCCGCACCCGACACATGAAACAAAACCGAAGCGGTCATAGAGGTATTTGCCTTTCTTGAAATAACGGTGACGATATCTTGTGGGTCTGGTTGCACGGAAGTTTTCTCCTGATGCAATCTTGGCAAAATCCTCCAGCAGGCAAGCATCCCAAGTTCTGATTCTTTCTCCCGCCTCCAAAGTGAGGTCAGGGTTATCTTTAACGTCAAAACAGTAACAGGTGGGGCAGACTAAGACGCATGAGCCGCAAGCTAAACATTTCTCTGAGTGTTTTTCCCAGAATCCACTTTTTCCATAGCTGTCTTTCAGCAGCTCAGGAATTAGTTCAGGGGAGAAACTGAAAGTTTGCTGAGAGAGGTTCATTATTTCCCGTTTTTTCTGTCCCGCAACCTGAATGTCACGAGCCAACGCTGCAGCTACATTCTTAGCATATTTGGAAAGTAGCTCCCCGCCTTTTTGAGAACCAACATTGACAAAGTACCTGTTACCTAAATCAGTTAACATCAAGTCGAAACCATAGTCAACTGTGGAGGAACCCATGTATGAGGAAAAGTTCCATTTGGATAGTTTTTGGATGTTAACCCCGATAATTATGGATGATTCACGTTTCTCGAAGTAGTAGGGGTCGGATTTTGTTTCCCTGAAAATCTCGTCCATGTGAAGTAACGCAATAATATCGTAGGGGTGTACGCCTATTATCACCATGGGTTTTGCTTCGTCGGGTTTTTTTGCAGAGAAGCCGCCTGATAGAGCATAGGTGAATAGGGTTTCGCGTTGTGGGAAGAAATATTTTTTTGGAGGCAGCAGGGTCACGTCGTAGTCAAGTCGTAGTTCCTCAGCTGTTTGCAGCAGCGAAAAAGCAAATTTGTTGCCTTTTGATTTTACTCCAATTACGTTGTAGGAATCATCTTCGATCAGGTTATTTACGAAATCTTGAAAATCAGACTTTAAAATGATCTTCATGACCATTCTCGCCCCTAATAATTCATGATCACTACATTATTCAAAGAAAAGGCAATTTAATATTTGTGGAGAAACCTCCAAATTTGTCAAGTCTAATAGAATAGACAAAAAAATAGAGCTTACGAAAGCGAAAAACCGCTCTTTTAGCCGTATGGAGCCTAAATTGTTCTCTTTGCGCCGCAGTTAGGGCAAACAGTAACCGTTTGGTCCATTAAGCCTTGGCAGTACTTGCAAGGAATCATAACAACCGTACGAACAACTTCTCTTTGCACAGTGGCCGCCTGAACTGTAGGAGCTAGCATTTGGATTTCGCTGGTTTCTGTTGTCCTATCGGGTCGACCATCTACCGCAAGTACACCCTTAATGGTCCATGTGACTCGCTGGTCCACACCCACATATGTTGGTCTTGCACCTGCTGGAATGTTTATGTTCATTGGGACAGCTCGGATTTCACCATTAGTAAAGTGTGAAGGCCCAGAAAGCGCGGGTTTTGCGCTGTAAATAACAACCGATTCTTCCACAACTCGAGGAATAGACCTCTTCAGGGTGGGATCATAGACCTCTCTGATAACCCTGGCCTGTTCCACACAGGCAATTTCACATCTAATTTCTGTGGATTCAAAGTCCTCTTTTGAAGCTATGTTGAAGGTTCCTTGCAGGTTGTCTCCTAATGCAACAGAGTAATTGGTAAATCGTAACTGAACAGATGCATCTGGAGCTGTTAGTTTATTTGTGAATTTTTTAAGGAATCCCATAGCTATACCTCACGTATTGAATCGTTTATTCGAGACGAGCTTTTAAGATTTGTGAATAAATCTTGCCTAAGCATAGTTTGAATAAGCGGAAAAGTTATTTTTCAGAGTGAATTGTGTCTAACCTATCTCGCACAGCACCTATAAGCTCCTCAGCCTTGACCGGTTTAACTAAAAAGTCGTCTGCTCCATAATCGGCGGCCCTTTTTCCTACATCATCAGTGGAGAAACCTGTCACGATAATTTTGACTGTTCCATGTTCATAGGGTATTTTGAGGAGAAGATCTGTCCCCTCCATATCAGGAAGCCTAACATCTATCAAGTAAACGTTAAACTTTTCTTTTTCAATTTTCCCAATCGCAATCTTGCCAGTTTCAGCCGTCTCAACAGAGTACCCCTCCTTTTGCAAAATACTCCTAAAGACTCTTAGAATACCTACATCGTCATCTACGACAAGAATCCGTTTTTTTCCCATCATTTAATTCCTCTAGCAACTTGAAAAAGCTAATTGGACATATTCTCAAAGGCTCAAACCATAAATATGCATTAATGCGACCTTTCGTATTGAGAAGACAGCAGCATCTCTCAGTTAGCAGCATTATAAAGTCATTGATAGTTATCGCTTTAAAGGTATGTGGCTGGCTTAACACAGCAACAGTCTCGGATATTTTTTTAAAAACTTGTCAAGTCGAACCCCACCCTTTTGGAAAGCCGGGGTAGGTCGTTTAAGATGTAGACGAACGCATAGCCGCTCCAGTTACCCCATCGTTGCTGAGCAATCTCCTTGAGAGCAGGTATAGCTTCCCTTGGGTTTTGCGGTATTTCACTATAGAATAGTACATTAAAGATTTTGGCGCTCCAAACATCCAGCGGAAAACCCATCCTAGGCATAACAAGTTCAGCAGAGTATTCGCCAATTCCCTGCAAAGTCAACAATTTGTTTCTCGCTTCCTCTGGACTCATCTTATAGAGCTCGTCCATTGTAGGAAAGGCTTGGGTTATGGTTGTTGCGATAGCTTGAAGGTTTTTTGCTCGATAGCCCAGTTTAGCTTTTTCTTTCAACTCAGACAGGGACACCTTTGCGATGGTTTGGGCTGATGGCCAGTAACAAACGTTTTTTCCATCGAATGTAGCGTTTTCACCAAAATTGGCCAAAAGCTGATCCATCATCTGGTTACTTCTCTTCAAGGGTGCCATCTGCAGAGAAACCGCCAGAATTAAAGCTGGAAACAGCTCTGGCCAACCAACAGTGTGCATGCCCAAAAGGTCCTTGGCTACCCCTCTGAGCAGATCATCTTTTTGGCTTAGCGCGTAGAAATCAGTCAGATCCTCCTCGGTTTTCAAGGCGCGCTTTAGCATCTGTGTTATTGCGTGCCTGCTGGAATCACCCAGTTTAGTTTTGGAATAGATTTCGCATTGTATCTGTGGTTTCTGGCGTCTTCCAGTGGAATTCAGCTTTAAACCTAAAAGTTCATTGTTGAAACGTGTCACGCTCCAACAAGTATCCGTTTCAAATATTTCTTTTGGAGTCGACCAGTACCAACCCGCAGGTTTACGGATGGTAAGCTCAAAATTGTAGGGTGGAATCGCCTCAAGCTCAACTGTAAATATATGATTTAGGCTCAAGTTGAAATCTACCATAGCAGGTGACGTTTTAGGTATTTATAAAGTTAAAGAGAGGTTCTCTTAAAGGAAACCAAAGTTGTCTTTTTAATGATTCTAAAGTAGTTTATTTAACAGAAGCGCGCTTTCAATCCAGATAAGTAGGTAGCTTTTCCGAGTTGCAAGTAAAGATATTCGAAGAATTAATTTTCTTACCTTGAGCAATTTCTGGAATAAGAAATCGGTTACTTAGGCTTATTTTCAGATCTAACGTAAACTTCAACCTTAACGGCAGAAGCCGTTTGCCCTAGGAACTCTGATAAATCACCCGCCCACTGTGGTTTTGCGTCAGCGGTGAATCCAACTGTGTCCGAGATTCCACGCCACAATAGAGCTTTATCATAGTCTCTGGCGTCCTGAGGCATGAACTCAAATATTGATCGGCTCGCAACAACTACCAGTTTCTTCTTCATCCGTGAAATTGCTACGTTAATTCGGTTTAAATTTAGGAGGAAATCACTTTCACTTTACTTAGGATAAAGCGAATCAAGAGCAAGGCTGTTGAGCAAGATTACAAAAATCGGGTTTTTTTGATATTCAAGTTTTTATAGCCAGAAAGTAAGTACACCCGCGATAATCTTGACTGTTTACTCCAAACCTAAATGCGGTGAATGCCAGCAGTCCTATTCGGTAAACGGAAATCTTAACGGCAAAGTCTGCGAAAAATGTGAAACACCACTTACGATAGAAACATTTGACGTTGATGACCAGAAACCCAAAACCCAGAAGTCCGCAAAAAAATCGGCCTTAAATAAAGAGAAGGTACAAAGAATTGAAAAAACTGTTCCATGCGAGTTTGAAGAGGTAACTATCACAGGCGAAAAAAACAAACACAGGTACAATTGTAGTTATTCAGAACCTAACAACATCAGCAGGTTAATTGAAACAAGAAAGTTTTCGTCCTTTACGAAATTTAGGCTTAACTTGGAAGCTTTAAAAATAAAGCACACAGGTAAAATCAACAAACTGATCGCTCTGGATGCCATAAAGACAAAATTAATTCCTTACAATTTTCAAATGCAGACTGCTCTTAAAGTAATAAACGACATGAATGGAAATGCCATTCTTGCTGATGAGGTTGGACTGGGCAAAACTATTGAGTCTGGCCTTATAATGAAAGAGTTGATCCTAAGAGAGGAAATTAATTCAATCCTGATTGTTTGTCCCAAGAGTTTATTGTCGCAATGGAAAATGGAAATGGCTGAAAAATTCGAAGAGAATTTCTCGATAGCGAATAGCAAACGTGTGAACCTTAGGACCGCTGACAGAATAATTTGTTCACATAACCTTTTAGCGAGAAAAATCGAAGATTTTGGAAGTCGAACCTGGGATCTAATCGTAGTAGATGAGGCGCACGCATTTAGAAATACCCATAGCAAAGGAAGAGCTTGCCTTGGAAAACTCGGAAAGAATCATTTCTTGTTACTGACAGCTACACCTCTATGCAATAGGCTCACTGACTTGTACAGCATTGTAGATTTAATTCAACCAGGGATTCTTGACAGTGAACGCGCGTTTATTTCCAGATTTGCCGAAGATGCTAAAAGCCGTATTGTAAAACCAGAAGAGGTATATTATTTAAGACAAAGTCTTCAGAGACGTAATGTGCCGAACGCGAAGAGAACAAACCGGCATCCCATTCACAAAACGATGTGTTGACTCTAGAACGCTTGAAGCAAAAGAAAGCGAACGTAAATTCATTGATCACGCAACAGAATACTTGCGAGACGTAAGCAAAAACCGTTTCAAGACCATAGAAGCTTTAATTGCAGAGAATCCAAACAGAAGAATCAGTGAATCCCAGAGCCAAGCGATTCTTGTTTTCCAAGCTATTACTCTTCAACAATCCTTTTCTAGTTCACCAGCCGCCGCTATTGAATCTTTAAGGAAAAGGCAGCAACATTTCCCGATGGAGGCTGAAGTTACAAACAGATTAATTGAAATGGCCTCGAAGGTTAAGAGCGCAAAGATGGAGTTGCTAAGAAATGTTTTAAAAGAGATCCCTAATGAACAAGCACTGATATTTTGCTTACGAAAGATCACAGCATATGAATTAAAAGAAAAGCTAGACTTAGAGTTCGGAAAAGCCGCTATCTACATAGGCGATATGGACCATTTGGAAAGAGACCGAACTATTGAAAGTTTCAAAAAAGGCGAAACCAAATATCTTGTCGCGACTGACGCTGCAGCGGAAGGCCTTAACCTCCAGAATTGCTGTGTATTGTTTAATTATGATTTGCATTGGAACCCTATGAAAATTGAACAACGAATAGGTCGAATTCATAGATTCCAACAAGATCGCGATGTTACGGTGTTCAACTTAAGCGTCAAAGATACCATCGATGACTATGTTCTTCACATTTTATTCCAAAAAATTGACTTATTTACCATGACTATTGGCAAAATGGAGACTGTTCTATCGGAGTTAAATGAAGGATCGCAAGATATTCAAAAAACCATTGCTGAAATTCTGCTCAGAAGCAACTCTCGGTTAGATATGAAAAAGGAGCTTGAAAAACTAGCAAACGACCTGAATGTTTCTATGACAAATCAGGAATTGGCCGAGAAATTCACTCAAGGTGTTCTTGATTGAGCACAAAATACTCCGACACAGAAATTCAACGGTTCATTAAAGCATATGTCAAATCGAAAGAAGGCACAATAACTGAGCAGTCGGATGAAGTCTTTAAAGTAAAATATCCAGACCAGATGAGTCCCAAAGAGTACACCTACCAATCTGGTCTGGCGCGAGAGAAAAAAATACCGCTCACTACGCCAGGAAACCCAGTGTTCCAGCAAATTCTAAGAGAATGTTTAGAAAATGGTATTCTTTGTCAAATTTCACTTAACCCAAAAGAAAGTGTTGAAACACTACTCAAAGGGTATTTCAAAGATTCGCCTTTTGCATGTGAAGACTGCAATAAAGTGACTATTGGAGAAGAAGTTCTTAGCAGTTGTGTAAAATCCCCACCCTGTTTTCACCAAATAAATAACGGGAAAATAGTCTCAGTAAACGTCACCAAGAAAGAGCACGTTAGGTACTTTCAATTTTATTTTTCTGCGACATTCCAGAACAAATTAAGACCGAAAAGTGAAGAGACAATCACAATACTAGTAGACGACAAGTACAATATTTTAAAAGCGGGCGATTTCAGTGAAGACCATATTTTGAATAACGAGTTGGTTGAGATTTTGGATTCTAAGGCCAAGCTTGAACACATGGTCTTTGATAAAATGAAAGCAGTTGCGGAAGAAAAGCTAGCTGGTATCCTTAAGGAAAAGCTGGTTCTTTTTGACTTACCGCTTAGCAAAGAGAAAAAGTCTAAACTAAGAAGCTTCGATAAAAGACTTAGAAGGGAGCGCCGCGAAAAAGTCATTTCTAGAAAACATGATTTTGACATACCTCGTATGGCGAGCTAACTACGAGGCACTTCTAAAAAGAGAAGAAGAATCATACATAACCAATATAGCTGTAAAAATCATCAACCTGCTCGTAATTAATACAAGCGAGGTTAGGTTTGAAATAAACCTTGACAATAACTCAATCATAGAAATCCTCTTTCATCTTGGGCATCAATCATTCTTCAGAAGTTACTTGCCCTATATGCCGAAAAACTTTCTCTGAGGGCTACGCAACACAAGATACCCTCTACGTCTGTGGAAACTGTATCAGACAATCAGTAGATACATCAAAAATTTACTCAAGAAAAGCAGTCTTGAAACTCGATGAAACGTTGAATGAGTATTTTGAACAGGACTCAGGCTTCATCTGCTCAGTCTGCGGAAAGAGGCACAGTCGATTGTTAGAATTCAATTGCAGTCATGACAATTCAAGCGTATGCATCTATCATTATGGGCTTTGCGATGTCTGCGGAAAGGTTTTCTCAAAACTTAACCTATCATACGCTGAAAATTTCAACCGACAACTATGCCCTAAACATGCTTCTAAAGACAAATTAAAGGAGCATTAAAGATGCGTTACCTAAAGTTTAGTGGCGTTTTGGAAGAAATAATTGAAGAAGTACCCAAATATCGATGTCGTAGAGTTTCTACAAGAAAAACTCCAGATCCCTCAGTACAAGGCTGAGGAGTTGGCTGCAAGAATAGAGAAAGAATACTGCCAGAAAGCTATAAACAAAACAGAGCAAAATTTAGCCAGAAATATTTGGGAAAAACAGAATAAACTCTGAGCGTTCTCCCAATAGCAAGTGTTTACTCCGTCGATTGTCTTTCGGAAAAGGAATTTGGGCATTTTACAAAATGGCTGCTTGAACAACTTGACTATAAAGTCCATCCACAAAAGTACGCCGCCGAATCAGGCGTTGACTTGGTGGCTACAAAGGGCGTTGAAAAAATTGCCATTCAAGCCAGAAAATGTCCGAAAACTAATAAAGTCTCAAATTCAATCGTTTCAAAATCGCTAGGAAGCAAAGCGTATCTACGGGCGCGACAAATCGATTGTCATTGCCACCTCTTATTTCAGTCATCAGGGCATATTGCAGATGCAAAGAAGTTAGGTGTCGAACTTTGGGATATAGACACTTTGGCGGCGAAGATTGCGGAGGCAAGGAAAAAAGCTGACTTGGAAGAGCAATCTTGTTTTCCACCGTACAAGGGATCCTCCTGCAAAGTCTTCTTAGGTTAGAAGAGACAAAGGATTTCATTATTGAATCCCAGAGCAGATGGAAAATACGATTTGCATTTGCCTGGGATAAAATTTCCTTTAATAACTTTCCAAGCACGTGACGAGGATGTTATCCAATGTATTTACAGAATTAAGTACAATGAGCCTGTTGGAGAATTAGGTGGTGAAGCATTAATCAAAAGTGATCGCAATAACGACAGGTTTGGTCCTGACGGTATAGAAGCTTATACATTAATAATCAAGTACCTTGAACAATTTGTGGAATAAGCAATAGGCTTACTTAGGCTTATTTTCAGATTTAACGTAAACTTCAAGCTTAACGACAGAAGCCGTTTGCCCAAGGAACTCTGATAAATCACCCGCCCACTGTGGTTTTGCGTCAGCTGTGAATCCAACTGTGTCTGAGATTCCACGCCACAATAGAGCTTTATCATAGTCTCTGGCGTCCTGAGGCATGAACTCAAATATTGATCGGCTCGCAACAACTACCAGTTTCTTCTTCATCCGTGAAATTGCTACGTTAATTCGGTTTAAATTTAGGAGGAAATCACTTTCACTGCGAACATAGTCGGGGTCGCTGACAGTGGATGAGATAATAATAAAGTCCGCTTCGCCGCCTTGGAAGCGTTCTACTGTGTCAACTCGGGTGTCTTTGCAGCTACCTGACAGCATGTTTTTGAGTAGACCTTTTTGGGCGTTGTGAGGAGTTATTACACCGATGCTTTCAGTCGGGGCGTTTCGGACTAGAGCCTGTACAATCGAAGCCTCAACCTTGTTGGACTGAAAGCTTTCTGCCTCATCATGCACAATCAGAACAAAAACATTTTCGGACGCTAAAGCAACCGCCAAACCATTCGTGTTTGGCTTCGAAATAGGCAGAGTATGCTTTTGGTCTGAATGGAAATCAATCTGGTCCTTCTCATAAACCCATTCCCTCAAAAACTCCGCGACAACTGAGTGGCACCTGTGGCTTTCGCATAATCGTTCCGCTGGGATGTCTGCAGGGTGTTTGCATTCTATGCGTTCTATGCCGAGGTCCTCGTTACGTAGCAACCTCAGAAAATCCATAGCAGAAAGAAAAGACGCCATTTCTTCGAGTGTTCGGCGATCTTCTTTTTCCCAGTTATGCGCGACAATCGGGGGCAGTTGGCGGTGATCGCCTGCGACAAGGATTTGACTGTTTTTGGACAAGAAGCTGCCTGAGAGGATGAGTTCTGGGAGGCGCATCATGCTGGCTTCGTCGACTACGAGGAGGTCGAAGAAGCCTTCTCCCCAGGGTGGTTCGGAGTCGCCGATTTTCTTCATGAGTCCATAAAGTCCTGGTGGTGTGAGGCATAGAATTATTGGATCGGATGTGGAGGCGTTTGGGGTAAGGGTTGACTGGTTCATTAGGCAATCTGTTAGTTCTTTGACGATTTCTTGGTCTTCGTTGTAGTTGACGTATCTGACACCATCGATGGGTTGCGCGGATGCAGTGTTGCTGCTTAACACACGGTAGATTATCAGGTCTTTGAGGTCTTTGCCGCCTGCGTCGGTGTATTCTTGCCAACAACGGGCGAGCTTTATGACAAATTCTTGAATGGCTTTGTGAGTGGGCGCAACCATCAACACCCTACACCTAGAAGCCGCTCGGTGAGCGGCTACATGAGCTAGAACTGCTAACTGTAAAGTCTCAGTTTTACCCGTACCAGGCGGACCCTGAAGCATTACAATTGGTTCTCTCCCGAACACGCGGTCGACAAACCGGGCCTGCTCAGCCTTGGGAGGAAAACGTCTATGCTCAACCCAACTCAAAAATGGAGCAGCAGCAATCTTCGGCAAAGCAGTGTGAGCTGAGTACTCGACCTTACCGGCCAAATAACTTGCAAGTATACAGTAAAGCACATTGTTACCTGCATAATCGAGACATTTGGCCGCCCTATCCGAAATAATGTCATCCGCCAACTCATCCAAAATGTAGAATCGCCCCGCCTCGAAGAGTTGCATGTATTTGTTTTTGGCTTTCTCGGGATCAGTGGTTGGGAGGTTGTGCCAGGCGCTGTATTTTCTGCCTTTGCCACTTGGCCAAGTTACCACATTAACAACGATTTCCAACTTTTGCGCGTCAACCTTGCCTACGATGGCGCGAGCGGATTTTTCAACTTCTGAAGGAGAACGTTTCTGGGCTTCCTCAAACTGTCCCTGCTCATTACGTCTAAGTTCTGTTATAACCATCCAGTCGCCCGAGCTTGAACCATCCGACCCTTTAACTCGGCAGGCGTTAGCAACACATTCAGCCTTGGGTAAACCGATGCCTTCGTAGACGAGTTTGCCGCGGACCACAAAATCCAAATCAGACTCAAACACGCTTACGCATTCAAAAATCAGAGACCTGCCTGAAGCTACACGTTGGTAGGGAAGCATAGCGTAGTGCTGGTACATTTCTTGTCGTTTTGAGAAATACTCCAAGTCTAGAAATTCTCTGCAGCTACGTTCTAATGTGGCTGTGCCCAGTGAGAATTGAGAAATGGTTGGGATAGGAATGGGTTTTTTACCCAATCGCCTGTTACGTATCGATAGTGAATGTTCAATGTGCTCTAATGCCAAGCAAATCTTTTGACCCATCAAATTGAGCTCTTCGTCGGTGATCCGGCGGGTCTTCTGGACGTAATCGCACCATTTACGTTTCTCCAACAAAACTTTGGATGGACCTTTCTCGACAAAATTGTCTAAACGACCCTTGGCACCCCAAAGATACTCTATGGGCAGTTGGTCGCCGAATCGGGCGCGTGCAGGGTAATACCCGTCTTTATGTGCGCATTCATCACGGAGAAAACCTATTGAGCCGTCTGGGTTTCGGTTGTATGGAAGAGAATAGTTGAACAATCCATCCCTAAACACCAAGCTTAGGTCAACTGATGAACCATCTTTACGTTTTGCGGTCCATTGTTTGCGGTCAAAAAAGCTGGCTTGCTCAAGAATGGGTAGTAATCCTGAGCTGTGGAATTTTAGCGCTTTTCTATGCTGTACTTCGTCTTGGAGAATTGAGAACATGGGCTGGTCGATTGCTTGTCTTAGACCCAAAAGGTCCCGAACTGCCCGTGCACTCATAAGAGTAGGCTGGCGGCAAACACTCTTCATGAGCACATCACGTTCTCTGCGGCTGAAGAAGTAAAGATGAATTGGTGCCTCGTCGGGGCTGCCTACTTCGCTTGCTACCTTGTTTATTGCTTTGGTTAATTCTTGGAAGAAGTCTTCCATTAGCTTCTTTTCTTCATCTAACGCCTCTTTGTGGTCGTCTGGAAGACTGGCGATGACTCTAGATACGCTTGGAGGTTCGCCTCTAAGGCGGGTGCAGCTAACACGGGCACTGATCATGGAGATAACGTCGAGCATGTAATCCCATTCGATGAATAAGTAGACGCGGATCATGCCGTCGGGACTGTACATTAATGCGGTGTCTGCGCCAGCTATGGGACTGTCTTCTGGAAGGCTGCCGTATCCGGTGCCTGTTAGCCATGGCATCCATCGGCTTTTGCTTGCATAGGGACTGCCAGGTCGAATGCCTCCTAACATGTACTGGGCGCGCTCGATAAGCCAATCGAGTTTGGGACCAACAACTGGGTCAGCGGATATTTCAGCTACCTTCTTTGTATCTTTGGCAGGAATAATTTTGAATTCGTACGGACGCAAATCCGTTGTATCCATTACAACCTTTAGTTTAGCTAAATCCTCCAAACGCTTAATGTCATGGTTAGCCAGTGCATGCTGCTCACCTCTGCTAAGATTAAGCAGGGCAATGCTTTCGTTTTCGACTGCGCAAACTATGCAGCATTCGTTGAAGCCACAGTTGTCACATCGCCAGCAGAGTTGAAACTCGACTTTTTCGAGGGGCGTGCTGTGGATGCGGTTTAACTCGCCGTTTTTTGATAGTAGACGCTCTACGTCTTGTATTAGGGGGCTTAACTTGAATTTTGGCAAGCTATCGGCGTCAAGCTTCTCGAGGTTTGTTTCGCGGTTGATGACACCGCCTTCAAGGTCAACCTTTACGATAAACCGCCTAGTTCCCGAGTAAGCAACAAAACGTAAATTGCCACCTGAATACGGTGTGCCGTCTGCTCTTTCCAAGAGGACTTTAACTCAAAAATCCTAACCTTCACTTTGCCATCTTTAAGCGGCCAAACAGCAATCAAATCAGCAATACCCTTAACATTCCAAACGCCGATTGGACCCTTCATCGGAACCTGATAAATCAAGATAGGTCTGTTGTCAGTTCTCTCTCCTGCTGCAATCTGGTGCTCGATAACATAACAGAGATTATCTACTGAATCCTTGGCTTTGTCCCAGCCCTTCTTTCCATATAGTTTGGGGTCATATATGGAGAAATCAAGGTATTCAGCGGCTTTCTCTTTTAGCTCATCGACTTTCTTCTCTTCCAACGCTTTTCCTGTACCGTAAAGCAGGGGGCTGATGGCTTTGAAAGCTTCAGGCCATTTGCGTTTTTTTACTTCTTTGCCTTCGAACTTTAGTTTGAAGAAGCGTGGGCAGCAGTTGAAGCGGATATATTCAGCTATTCCTGAAGCAGTAAGTGTTGGAGAGGCTTCGCTTGGGTCTTCTTCTTCGCCTGAATAGTCTAAGCTGAAGTCATCGTCACTCAACCGATTGCTGCCTCTTTTTTGCCGAGTTATTTTGGCTAAACTCAGCAATGGATTATTGTATTTACCGTTGACTTACGCTTAAAGACATTCCCCAAAATTCAGAATTCTAGCAAGCGGGCCATTGTGATCTGTCTTAGTTTTTGGGTCAATTAGGTCGTAATCTGGGTGTAAATCTGTACAGTTTTGGGCTCAATATTGAAAAATTGTTTAATAAGCGTTTCAATAATTGGATTTTTGTAAAACGGAGGTGAAAAAGATGAACCGAAAAACAACAGCAATTAGTCTAATATTGCTGACAACTCTTGCAGCCGCAGTCGGAGCATTAACATTAACAGCGTTTGCAGCCACAGACACAAATTCCACAACTGCAGATACAAACGCAGCAGTTTCAACAGATACTAGCCAATACGTAAATCAGATTCAGTTTGACGGCAACATGATGATGGATAGTCAAGGGTTCAGCGGATTTGGCGGAGGCCCAGAAGGTCACGGCGGACACCGAGGAGGTTTCATGGGTGGCATTGCAAACATCGAAGTTAGCACAGAGTACACTGCCAACGTTAACGCTATACTAAACAACGACACTGATGTGCAAAACCTAATTTCCCAAGGTTACAACGTAACATCAATCAACCCAGTAGTCAAGAACGTCATTCAGGGCGACGGCACACTCGTCACACAAGCAACAACCGCAATAGTAACGATGCAGAACGGAACATCAGGATACGCAACTGTCAAAGTTGATGTCACAAACTCAGCAGTAACCCAGATAGTCACTATAACCAGAACCGTAATCGACAAATCAACTAGCTAAACCACAGATACAATTGCAGAGCGAAAGAAAACATTTGAAAACTAAGCCAACCGGCTTCTCATCTTTTCACTTTTTTTAGATCTAAATGGGTTTTGAGTTAAATTTGATCCAACCGACTAAATATTTTTGCACACTAAACTAAAGCTAACATCTTGAAGGCTACTTACTCGTAACTGAGAGAAAGTAATCTGAAAGCGCATTGCCTACACTTAGAAACGCTCAATTTTGCCAATTTTGAATCAATCGAAAGATTTATCCAGAGATCTATTCCAATAAAGAACAGGGAAAAAAATGAAAAAAAACATATTTAATACTATGGCTGAAATGGGGTCTACTCCGCCTCCACCTCCACCTACAAAAAAATCTCGGAAAACCTTGATTATCGTTATAGCAGTGGTTCTTATTGTTGTAATAGCCGTTGGAGTTTATGTAGCAGCACAAGGTCTTGGTACAAACCCTTCTGCAACGCCTACACCAACGCCGGTTCCTGGTTCAACATCGACACCTAACCCGTCAACAACACCTTCCAGCAGCGGTGTAGGTGCAAATATTGCAGGGGCAAGCAGTCTACAGTTCACAGTCAGCATAACTAACAGTTCAGGGGGCACGACGAGTTCATACATTTATTCTGCGAAGAATGCAGGAACAACAAATATGATGATACGAGTAGAGTTCACCGATCCGGCCAGTGGTGGCAGTTTTATATACATCGTCAATGGCGCTCAGCAAAAAGCTTGGATGCAAACAGGCGGACAATGGATTGACCTTACAAGTTCATTCTCAGACGAATTTAGCAGTTGGGATAACACGTTTAAGGGCTACCAAACTAGCCTTGAAGATTGGAATGGCTTGAACGACTGGTCATACACTGTAAATGGAGAAACTATAACAATCCATAACATTAGCGTAAATCCTTCGCTACCTGACTCCCTATTCGAACACAGCTAAACGGTGATTGCCAAAGAAACAAGTTAAAATTCCCAACATTTTTCTTTTACATTTATAAACATACACAAAAGAAAATTCAAGCACGTCTATCAGCAGAAGAGGAGTCCAATAATCCTGAAGGCTCTTTCTCAGCTCCTTTTTTATCTTCCAATTCTAGTCGGAGATAACAGTTTTCTTTAACAATGCAATACTCACAACTTACTGTTTCTTTATTTGTTTGGCAATCGATTACTATTTGAGCAAACATACTCATAACCTCGGGAAGCCACACATAGAGCACAAGTCGCTTATAGGCAATGTCAACTGCAGAACGGCATTTTTGGCAAAGGCCTTTTGGGGTGCTCTCGGTTGTGTTGCACACAAAAATGTTAAAATAAATCTTGTTTGACCATAAAAGATCGATAATTAACTTAATAGTTTTTGAACTCATTAGTTGTTGCAACCCCAAGCGCAACATCGAGTTGCAGCAACAATTGCAACAACAACTTCTCTTGGTTACTGATTTTTATTTTCTATGTTCTTGTTTTGGTTGTTGTTGACTGTGCCATTGGTCGCTGAATTGAAAGCTGCCACTCATATACAATTAACAGAAAAAATATGCCTTAGCAATTTCTTACGGATCAGCTAGGAAATCGTTTTCTATGTCGAGGTCAACTCTGGTGTTTCTTCTGGAGCTTCAAGTATAGTTAGCGTTCGATTTGAGAAAAGGGTTTTCAGACCACTTCAATTGAGGCTTGCTCAATAAAATTTCTTTTGTAAAAAAAGAAGTCAAGGGGTTTTGACGGTTGAATACTTGTTTAAACAAGCTTGGTACCGCATTCGCCGCAGAAACTGGTGCCCGCGGGGTTTTTAGCCCCACACTTGGGACAAACTATCAATCCTAATGGGGCTCCGCAGTTGTTGCAGAATTTGCCTGAACCTGCTGGTTTTCCACATACTGGGCAAATCGTTTGTCTTTGTGTTATTTCGCCTGTGTAGACTTGGGTGGTTTCGGCTTTTTGTTTTATGTCTGCGACCATTTTTTCGGCTCTTGCTGCAGCTACTTCAGTGCTTTCCCTTGGGGCATCGTCAGTGCATAGCCCTTCCTGTTCGTTCCAGTCGTTTTCGCAAACGTATTTGTGGCATCTGGGGCATCTGTGGAAGTGTCCTTTAGCTTCGTTTTGGGCGAGGTCGAATGCTTGTTCATGTTCTTTGTGCCAGTCAGGGGTCATTCCTTGGAATCGTTCGCTCATTGCGTCTGCGCCTCGTTGAATTGAGTATCCTCCGCGACCAGCTAGTTCTGATCCGATAGAGGCAACCTGTCCAAGCCCTCTCCACAATCCTCTTTTCTTGTAGGTTTTGCTGGCGATAAAGTTTGTTTTGTAGCCGTCGTTGCATATATCGCAGTTGAACGTGAATTGAAACCCAGCTTCCGTGCTGTTGTCTTGATAATTCCGTGTAAATGGTTGAAGTGGCATTATTTTTTTATCTCCCTGTTATGTTTAGGGGCTTGCCGCATTTTATGCATTTCTCTCCTAAAGGTGCCTGCTCCGTTTTGCATTTTGGGCAAATTACTGTAAGTCTCTTGTTGCAGTTTTGGCAGTAGTCTCCGAAGAAGGTGGATTTTCCGCAATTGGGGCAGTTTATCTGAAGTGACAAGCCACAGTTGCTACATCTGACTTGTCCTGTTTCGGTTGGGTTGCGGCATTTCGGACACCGCAGTGGTCCAACAGGATTAACTTTTCCACAATATGGGCAAATGCTATCATCCGCGGAAACTAGTTTTCCACAATACTTGCAAGGGTGTTTGAAACCTGGCATCTCATGCGTCTCCTCCTTTCTTCCATTTTTCTTTATCATCCAAACTTTTAGAGTTGAAAGCTAATAAACTTACCACGTTGCTCTTCCACTGTTCGGGCGATGAATGTATCACTCTTCCGATGAACAGACTTCTCAACATTCTAAGCGAAGGCATTCTTGCAACGGCAAATCGATATTGAACATATTTGCTACTGTCCAATTGTTCTTCCGAGAGGAATATGGGCTCTCTTCGGAAGTTTACATCGATCATGGCACGATTGATGTTTTTGATAAAATTCTCTAGTTCTAGGGTTAAGTCTTCGTTTTTTAACTGTGCGTATTCTTTTCGCCCCATTGTTCTGAAAAAGTAGGTTGCTCTTGTTGTAGCGGGTTTTTGTTCTTCATTTAGGTTTTGACCGGTTTCTTCTGCCTCGGAGACTGGATTCTCAGAGATCTTTTGTTGTTTTTTGTTTTCTTCTGTATCGCCCTGAGTGTTGAATGCTTCAATAGCTATTGTGTTGCTTAGTCTGTTCGTTCCCGAGTTAATGAGAGGAAACATCATCCAAAAGTAAGTGCCAGTTAGGTCGCCCATAAGTCCGCGTTTTATTCCTACACAAACTTGGTCCCTTGCCGCGGTAGAGTTTAGGAATTCATATTCTTTGGTTATACCTGCTTCACCTATTTTCTTTTCCAAGCGCCGCCAGAAGTCTTGCGATTGTAACTCGATTTCTTTTCTTTTTGCTGCTCGCCCATCTTTCATCAATGATGCTATTTTACTTATTACCAGGGGATTGGCTTCGGGAATTAGTTCTTTTATGTTTTCCTGCGTTCTTAGGATCATTTTGTTTAGAGCGTCCGAGAGGGCTTTTGCGATTGGATCGAAGTTTTGTCCGAGCTGTGTAAATTCAATTTTTTCTAGGGATTCGTTTGTTATTTTTATTGTGTAGTCTTGTTTGTTTACGTTGGTTATGTAGCAGTATGGGAGGCGGATGGGTTCGTTTTTTTGTGGCAAAACTACTATTGCGGTGTCATAGAGGCGGATTTCACAGTTTCCGGTTTGATTTGTTTGCCCGTTTTGGTCAAGTTGTTTATATTGTGCTTCGAAACCGCCTTTGAGAAGTGATTCATCAATGAGTAAATATTTGAGCAAGATCTCATTTCGGAGCTTGTATAATTGGAAGAGGAAGTCTTCGTATTGGTATCCTAAGCCCGAAAGGTTTAGTTTTTCTTTGGAAGTTAAGAAAAGATCGACTTTGTAGTCATAGTCTGATATTCCGACAATGTCTGTATATGCGAATAGCATGGGTTCTCCAAACATAACGGTTAAAGTCATATATTGGTCGTCGAAGGTGGCTCTTGCTTCTCCTTGGTTTTTTATGTTTGCTTTATCATCGTAAGAGTTTGTAGTTTACAGAAACTTCCATGTGCGCAACCTCGTAATTACTTATGCGCCAGTGGAATATCTAATTTTGCAGTAAGTTGGGTTGCGCACTAAGACTTGATTCTCTGAAACCCACTTTGTCTGTTCTGCATAAAACGTTGGGTCTTGAAACTTATTTTTTGGCTTTTCTTTTAACTTTGCCTACTTCTTCACTGGACCTTACCTTTCAACTGTTCTGCTTTGCTCTTAATCTGCTCGTTTTTTGTCTCCTATATCTTCTAGGCGACTAAACAATTCAATTAAGCAGTAACTAATTTGTTGGAGCAACCATTTGTCGAAAAAAAGAAAGTGGAGGAGGACTTACTCTTCATCCTCACAGTCGTCACAATCGCAGTCTTCGCAATCCTCTTCTTCTTCGAAACCGAATATGTCTATTTTCATTTCAAAAACCAACAAACCGTAACATTGCAGACCTATAAGTCTTGTCCAAATCTCTAAAACCCAAACTTCCATGAGATTTGAGCTGGAAAGGCTTTGTTGGCTAATTTACAAAAAAAGAAGATTAGAAATCTTCTCTGTAGTTTCTTGATGAAGCAACTTGTCTTTATGTTTTGATATTCTTGCTGAGATTTGCCTTTTATGCCGAGCCTTCGCAAGTCAACTATTGCCATTTCCGCTATCAGGTCATCGGATTTTTGTTTTTATTCAGGATTTAAGTAATATTTCACTAAATAAAGAAGTCAGTGAAGGTTTGATCTAATGGTCGAAAAGGGCTTAGATAAGAGAGAAGAATTTTACTCTAAAATGACCGAAATAACTAATGTAGCGGACAAAGGAGTAAGCATGCTGTGTTCTATGGGGTCCCCCAAAAAAATGCCATTTTCTCTCGATGACCTCCATTTTGTACCCGCGCAAGTTTCAAAAATTCCTCTCAACACAAACGAAGAAGTAAACATAAAGGCGGTTATCGGACCGGAAGCAAAAAAGCCTCTAAAAGTTTCCTCTCCTATAATGTTCAGTGGAATGAGCTATGGAGCTGTATCCAAAAATGTGAGATTGGTTCTGGCAAAAGTTGCCTCGAAGTTAAATCTTGGAATAAACTCGGGAGAAGATATTGTTCTGCCAGAAGAGATGGAAATTGCATCAAAAAATCTTGTTGTGCAGTACTCCACAGGGAGGGTTAGAATAACTGATGAGATTCTTAAGAAAAGTTCAGCGGTAGAAATTAGGTTTGGACAAGGAGCATTTCCAGGATGGGAGAGTTTATTGCCAGCAGAAAAAGTGCCGCCTGAACTTGCAGAGTTGATGGAGCTAAAAGAAGGAGAAGCCCTTCTCACCCCTGCACATCACCCTGACATAAGAAATCAAGATGAGCTTAAAGAAAAGGTAAGATGGCTAAAGGAGTTAGCCGGTGGAATTCCAGTCGGCGCTAAGATAGGTTGTGGAAATGTTGAGAATGACGTTGAAATTCTAGCAAACGCCGGTGTAGACTTTATTTCACTTGACGGTTTCGGCGGGGGAACAGGGGCAACTGAATTTTTTGTGAGAGAGAACTTTGGAATTCCAATTGTGGCAGCTCTACCAAGAGCTGACCGTCATTTGAAGAAAATTGGCCAAAGGAATAAAATCAGCTTGATTGCTGGAGGCGGATTAAGAACCTCAGCCGATTTCGCAAAGTGCCTCGCCCTTGGCGCAGACGCAGTTTACATCGGGACCTCTGCTTTAATAGCTATAAACTGTCAGCAATACAGAATCTGTCACACTGGACATTGTCCAACCGGAGTAACTACAAATGATCCAATTTTAGTTCAACGGCTAGATGTTGATGAGGGGGTTCGTAAGTTGACCAACTTCATTAATGTTTCAAATCAAGAAGTTGGAAATCTACTAAGAATTGTTGGAAAGGATGATATCAAGAAACTGGGAATCGAAGACCTGGTTGCTCTGAAAAAAGAACTATCTGAAGCTACAGGCGTTAAGTGGATGCATGGAAAAAATATTTAATCCTGCATTTGCCCCTCAGAATTAAGACCACGCGAAAGATTACAGTTCGCTATTTTTGTTCCCCGATTTCCACGTATATTTTTCTTTTTTCGATTCTGTTCCTGCAAACGGTCCAAGAATAATTTTGCCCAGGCAACTTGGCTTAAGATCGTTGGTTGGATAAAAATTTATTTCCCATGCACACTTTTAACGGTTGCAAATGGTTTGATTTTTTTTAACCAGGTTAATTGTGGTTTACTTTGGAGTAGAGAGAGTAAGTTATTATGAATAATATATGCCTAAAGTCAAGACGTATATTTCAGAGGACGATTGAAAAGCTTAACTGCGTTTTTACCCATTTAGTTTTTAATAGGTATAGGTTACAATGCGTTATGAAAATGTCATATTTCCGGATTCAATAGGTTTTCAATGCGTGAATTGCGGAGTTTGTTGCAGAGACGCGCCACCGGATATCAATTTGAAAGAACAACAAGGGATTGAAGCTAAAGGATTCGTGAATTTCTTGGAAGACCCTGATGACTCTTCTAACAGGAACATTCGCAGAAAGAAAGACGGAAGCTGCATCTTCTTAACCGAAGAAAACACTTGTAAGATTCACGATGTAAAACCGTCAATATGCATTTTGGAGCCATTTATAATTACAGATTATGACATTAAAACAAACAGAATTTTTGTTGACTTAAACCCGCTTGCGGCCATAAACTGCAAAGGTATTTGCACAGGAGAGATGATTGTTCCAGAAGAAATAGGAAAGGCGGCCCAAACTATCGTAAAAGAAATTTTAGAAATAGTCGCCAAGAAAACAGGACTTCCAGTTACAGATAAGAAAGTTTCTTCATTAACAAGAAAACTATTATTACGACTTTGATTGCGGTGTATAGTTGTTCGGGTTCCTCTTTGCCAGAAAGGATATGCTCTTGAACCTGCTGAATTGTCTAATGATTGCTGTTTTTGGTGTTATATAACTCTGATAATCGTAGGATTGTTTCCTTGTAGACCGAAATTGCATCCAAATATTCCTTAATTTCAATGTTTTCTTCTAATGTGTGGTCTAGGTGTGAGTCGCCTGGTCCGTACGTGACTATGGGTAGGTTCATCGCTTTGCCAAGAATGTTCATGTCGCCTGTACCGGTTTTGTGCAGAAGCGTCGCGGGTTTGTTTAGTACTTTTCTAACCGACGAAGCTAACACATGAACCAGAGGAGATGCTTTGTTTACCTCAAAGGGCTCAACCGTGTCCAGAACGGTTGCTTTCACGGATACTTTTTGGTTGGCAGTTTGGTACTTGGTTATTATCTTCTGTATCTGCTCAAAAACCTGAGATGTGGAGAATTGGATGGGTACTCGGACATCTAAGTTCATTTCTGCCTCGAAGGGAACAACCGAGGTGGCTCTTCCTCCTACAAGCTTCACTAAACAGGCTGTGACGGCGTTGTATGGGCTTGCCGAGGGATCGAGCGAGGGGTATGAAGAAGCGTTTTTGATTTGTTCCCAGAGCTCAATGGCTTTCTCCAAGGAGTTGTCATAGAGCCAAGGCGTAGAGGCGTGTCCTGTCTCGGTTTTTAGGATTATTCTTAGTTGGATTTGACCTTTGTAACCGATTGTTACGTTTTCGACGCCGCTTGGTTCCCCGAATATGGCGTAGTCAGCTGTTATTCCTTGAGTTATAAGGTGTTTGACACCTCTGCTTGTCGCTTCTTCTTCGACAACAGCGGCAACCAAGATTTTTCCTTTAAACCCAAGCTCTTTGCCAGCAGCAACAGCAGCCATAATCATAGCTGCAAGAGGACCCTTCGCGTCCACGGCGCCTCGGGCAAATATCTTTCCCTCATCGATACGAAGCGGCAAATGCCCAGCAACCGTATCCATATGGCCACACAGAAAGATAACAGGTTCGCCTTCGCCTACAACGCCTATGACGTTGCCTATGGCGTCTATGCCAACGTCAAAACCCATCTTCCTCATTTCTGATTCCAAAAAGTTGGCTGCGTCCCCTTCTTTACCCGAGGGACTATAGATGCCCAGGAGGTTAGTTAGGAACCGAACTGCTTGCTCGCTCATTTTCTTCTTCTCCTAAAACGGTATCAAGAACTGCTATGGCTTTGTCGATTTGTGCTCTTTCAATGACGAGTGGCGGCAGTAAGCGAACTACGGTTCTGCCTGCATCCAACACCAAAACTCCTCTGTCAAGCGCTTTTAGAATAACGTTGTGGACGTCAAAGCGTAGTTCCATGCCAAGCATTAAACCTAAGCCACGGACTTCTTTTATGATTTTGTGTTTAGCTTGGAGAACTTCCAGTTGTGACTTGAAGTATTTGCCGTTGACAGCTGCTTTGTCAGCAAGTTTCTCTTCCACGAGAGCATCGATGGCGGCGCATCCTGCAGCGCAAACCATTGGATTCCCACTGAAAGTAGTAGAATGCTCACCAACTTTAAGCGCAGACATAATGTTTTCTTTAGCTACCGTAATGCCGATGGGTAACCCGCCAGCAAAAGGCTTAGCAAGGCACATAACATCGGGGGTAACACCCCAATTTTGACATCCAAACAGCTTGCCAGTGCGTCCAAAACTCGTTTGGACTTCATCGAAAATCAGGAGAACATTCTTTTCATCACAGATTTCCCGCACAGCTTTTAGATAGCCGTCTGGTGGAACACGAACACCACCTTCCCCACGAATCGGCTCCATGAGGACTGCTGCGGTTTTTTCGGTTATTGCTTCGCGGATTTTGTCAGCGTTATCCGGAGCCACATGTTTGAAGTCTGGGACCAGAGGCATAAAAGGCTCACGGTATTTCTTATCCCATGTAGCTGAAAGAGCACCCATGGTTTTGCCGTGGAATGCTCCCATCAAGGCGATGATTTCTGTTTTGCCCGTGTATTTGCGGGCGAGTTTAATGGCGCATTCGACGGTTTCGGCGCCACTGTTAGAAAGGAATGCTTTGTCTAAGCCTTTGGGCGTTATTTTGACGAGTTTTTCTATAAATTCGGCGCGTCTATCATTATAGTAACAGCTATGGCACGTGATAAGTTCTTCAGCCTGTGCTTTTATTGCCGCCACAACTTTTGGGTGACAATGCCCCAATGCCGCGACGCCGTAGCTGCTTGAGCAATCGACGTATTCTTTGCCGTTAATATCCCATAAAAGCGCACCTTTGCCACGTGTGATGACGACGGGTCTTTTGGAGAAAACATTCGCCAAGTAACGCGTTTCAATGTCCACTATTTCTTTTTCATTCACTAGTTATCACTGTACCAACCTGATGATTGAGAGCTGAAGTTATGGGTTGTTTGACTGTGCCTGACGTGACAAGGACTTCTTTGACGCCTTGGTTTAGCGCTTCCAGTCCAGCGTGAACTTTGGTGCTCATGCCTCCGCCGATTTTGGAGAGCACTTCCTTGACTTCGGTTGCTGCGATCTTTGGAACCCGCTCGCCTTTGAGCATTAAGCCTTCGACATCGGTGAGCAGGATTAGTTTGTCGGCTTTTAGGGCGCCTGCGATTATGGCTGCGGTTCGGTCGCCATCGACGTTTAGGGGTTCAGCGTCTTGGCTTAATGCAATTGGGGTTACGATTGGCACGTAGCCTTTTTCAAGCAATAAGTTGAGCAGTTCAGTTTTTACGTGTGTGATTTTGCCGGTGTAGCCGCCGTCGATTACTTTTTTGCGTCCGCGTTCGTCTACGGCGATGAGTTTGGTTTTGCGTTCAGCCTGCAGAATCGACGCGTCAAGCCCAGTTAAGCCGACGGCTTGAATGCCTTGGCTTTGGAGCGCCAACACGATTTGCTTGTTGATTTTACCCGCCATAACCATGGTGTAGATTTCGATGGTTTCTTTGTCGGTGTAGCGGCTGCGGAAGCCCTCGGGGGATATTATGAATTTTTGTTCTTTGCCCAGCTTTGAGGCGATTTCGGTGACTTCTACGCCTCCGCCGTGGACAAGGACTATTTTGTTTGTTTTGGCGACTTCTTTTAGGTCGGTGACTAGGTCGGTTGAGGCGCCTTGTTTTAGGATGCTTCCACCCATCTTAATAACGAGCAACATGACTGATCAGACCGGATGGAACCCAGTGCTCTTAAGGCCTGTGGTCTCGTCAATACCCATAAGCAGGTTTAGGCATTGCACACCCTGTCCTGCAGCGCCCTTAGTCATGTTGTCGATAGCTGAGAAGAGTATGAGGCGGTTTGCGTGCTCGTCGATTTCGAAGCCGACATCGCAGAAGTTAGTTCCCATGACAATCTTTGGGTCGGGCAGCTGGTAGGGTCCTTTTTGATACTTCACTAACCGTACGAAGGGTTCGGTGCCGTACATGCCGCGAAGAGCTTTCCAGAGGTCTTTGCTCGCAATGGGCTGTTTGGGGTAAGCATGGATGGTTGCAAGTATGCCGCGAACCATGTTGACTGCGTGGGGAGTAAATCCGATTTTGACGGGTTCATTTGCGAGTGCAGTTAGCTCTTGTTCCACTTCAGCTGTGTGACGGTGACCCGCGACTTGGTAGGGACGGACTCCGCTGAAGCGTTCAGGGTGATGGGAGGCAAGATTTGGTTTGCTGCCGCCGCCTGAAGAACCGACTTTGAGGTCAACTACAATTTTGCTGTTATCAACTAAGCCAGCTTTCACTATGGGAGCTAAGCCGAGGATGGCGGATGTTGCCATGCAGCCTGGGCAAGCAACGAGTTTTGCTTTTTTGATTTCTTCCCGATGAAGCTCAGGCAAGCCGTAGGCGGCTTCTTTTAGCATTTCGGGGTGACCATGTTTCCAGCCATAGTAGGACTCGTAGTCTGCTGGATTTTTTAGGCGAAAATCGGCGCTCATGTCGATTACTTTCAAGCCCGCCTCAAGCAGTTTGGGAACCAAATTAACTGAGCCGCCGTGAGGGGTAGCGGTGAAGACTAAATCGCAGTTTGTTTTAAGCTGCTCCATGTCTAGTGGCACAAATTTAAGCTGAGTTAACCCTCTGAGGTTTGGGTGAACGTTGAAGACGTATTCTCCTGCGACTTGCCGTGAAGTAACCATCGTTACCTCAACCTCTGGGTGCATAAGAAGCAGTCTTAACAGTTCACTGCCAACGTATCCTGAACCGCCAATTATTCCAATTCGCATTTTTTTCCTCTCTTTTTTGATTTGATCAATGGTCGATTAGGCTTTGAGCGCCCTTTAGGAGCGGAATTGCCACATTAAGCCCTGTTGCGAGTCTTGTGTTCTCCCAGAACTCTGGGCAAGAATTCGACTCATGAAACACCAGTGCGCTCTTATTTTTTTCTACGCTTTCTTCAATTATATTCTTAACGTTTTCGTAAGCTCCACTACTCTTGTAAACACTGAAGGCTTTTTCTAGCTTGCCTGTCCATGCTTCAAAAT
Source organism: Candidatus Bathyarchaeota archaeon (assembly GCA_963739495.1). Lineage (GTDB taxonomy): Archaea > Thermoproteota > Bathyarchaeia > Bathyarchaeales > Bathycorpusculaceae > Bathycorpusculum. Next base: position 163,189 of record CAVUAM010000015.1, read on the forward strand.
CGGTTAGGCGCGTCTCATCTGCCTTAACTTTCTGGACAGGACACAAACGCTTGCGCAGCTAAATCCAGCTGACTCCGCAGATAAACCTCGTCGGCATTCTTGTTATCTCCAACGTTCACCATCGCATCCAAGGCGAAAATCCAAGCGTCACTTTCTTTGCCAAGGGTCTTGCCGCATTTAACCGCCAACTCCTGAATGCTCAGGGGCAGTTTAGCATGGAAAACGAGGTTGCCAAGGAAGGTGTTGGTTCGGAAATCTTTGAAGCCAGCTCTTGCCATCGAGGTGTGGTAGCAAACGGGCTGTTTGCCTCTCTCTTTGGAGACGATTATGCGTAAGTCATAGAACCACTTTTGGACAAGCTCTTGAGCGACCACGCCTATGGGGTTGATGATTGTGGATTTGGTTTCTTTGATGTTTGCTTCCAACTCTTCGCGGTTTTTGGAGAGCATTATCATTTTGCCGTGTGTGCCAGCATCTGCCTTGATTACAATGCCTTGTTCGAGGGGGATTTCTGCTTCAAAGAGGTCAGCGATGTCTTTTTCGTTGTGGATTTCTCTGCCGTTCTTCATGGTGTCTGTTGCGTCGCAGGGTACGAAAACTGTTTTGGGGATTGGGATGCCTTCTTTGAAGAGATGCATCAAGGTACGGTATTTGCTGTAGCAGATGAATTCAGTTTGGGATGAGTTTAGGGTTTTTTTGCCGAGCATCTCCATGATGTATGAGGCTTGGAGACGACGGTTTTTGCTTTGCGCCCGGTTAAGCACAACTTTAGTGTTTTCCACAATATCTGTGTAGTCTTTGCCTTTGGTTTTGGCGCTAAAGCCGTCTTTGGAGATGGATAAGGCAATTTTTCGGAATGGAATGAAAGCGAGGTCTATGCCGAGTTGTTTGGCGGTGAGCTTTATGCCGTTTTCGTCGTTTTCCGAGCGCTCATACAAAAGGGCAATGCTCATCGCTTTCAGCTTCCGATTAAAAATAGGTTCTTAAAAAGGTGATTTAATACAAGAGATTGAGTTGGAGGATACTGTTTATTCGCCCCAGTCTTCCCCTTCAATGGTTAACTCTTGAAGGTCAACGCAACCGCATTTTACCTGCTTAACTTCGAGCTCAAGTCCACAGCCAGGGCAACTTACGATTTCGCCTTTCTCAGTGTCTGCTGGAACATCAAGGTCTGCGTCACAGTCTGGGCATTTTGCTTTTACGTTTGGTTGATTTGAGTTTACGGGTTGAATCATTTTTTATTCGTCACTTTTTTTATATTGGGAAATGTCAATCAGATTATTTCCAGTTTCTTTTAAACATTATGACTTATTTGTTACAACTTGAACTTCTAATGTCTCATTTGGTGCAGCTTTTCGCCTGCTCAGAACAACAAAAATCGCACAATAAACGCGGTAACACAACGAAATTCGCATTACACCTTCAACCCTAACGATGGAAAACGTTAAATTTTATCACTCCAATAGATCTTCGGCTGAAAGGATGGATGAAAAAGACAAGCAAATCATCAAAATCCTAAAAGATGATGGAAGAGCAGGCTACGGCGACATAGGCTCCCAAGTAGGCTTATCCGAAGGCGCGGTAAGGAAGCGAATCAAGACATTAACAGACGAGAGCGTAATTAGAAAATTCACAGTCAAAGTCGGCATCGGCGAAGGCGCCCAAGCCATAACACTGCTTGCCACAAACCCAGCTTACCCAACTCAAGAAGTCTCCAAAAAAATCCAAGAAACCCCAAACGTTGAAACCATCTACGAAGTCACAGGCGAATACGACATCGTAGCAGTCATCAGCGGACTCAGCGTAACAGAAGTAAATGAGTGCATAGAGAAAATCCGCCGAGTCGAAGGCATCATGAAAACCAACACCATGATAGTCCTACGAAGCTGGTAACCACCCTAAAGAAACCAATATTCTCGATCAGTATTTATTTTTATTAAAAATAAGATTGTTCTAATCTTTCTATACCTAGTGCTTTATCACCTATGGATTAGAGTATATGCCTGAGGCGTATGCGATTTTTAGTTCATATCTCAGCGGTTGCGCTATGCAACATTTGCTTGTGTGTGACAAGTTTTTGCGAAGGAATGCTTGTTTATACAGTTAGTTTATACACTTTGCTTATACACCAAAAAGATAGGTCTTAAGAAGAGCATTCTGTTGAAAAAGAGGTTTATTGCTCGAGGCAAGCGTTGAATTGCAGAAATTTTGCGAAAAAACACTTTACAGAAAGGTACAGAATAGAATTGGGAAATAGTCTCAGTTGTACTTATTTTCTTAGGCTTTCAATTTTTTCCACTTTGCCAACCGAGCCAAGGTAGACTATATCGGTTAAATTGATGAAAAAGCCCGTCTCAACCACGCCTGGAACCATCTTTACTTTCACCGCAAGTTCAGCAGGGTTCACTATTTCACCGAAGTATGCGTCTATGATTGCGTTGCCGTTGTCCGTTATCGTGGGACCCAGCTTGCCTTTGCCTTCACGCACCACAGGTTTTCCGCCCATGGCAACGATGGTTTCTTTAACTATCGGAAGAGCGAAAGGTAAAACTTCGATGGGAACAAACTGGTTGTTTTCCCCTAACAGTTTAACTTTTTTGGGCTGGTCGGCGATGATGACGTTGAGTTTTGTGGCTGAAGCAACGATTTTTTCTCTCGCCATCGCTGCACCGCCGCCCTTAATGAGGAACAATTCGGGGGTTAGTTGATCTGCGCCGTCGATGGTGACGTCGATGACTGGGTGCTCATCGAGTGTTGTGATGGGGATGCCGCATTCAACAGCTAAAAGGAATGCTTGGTAAGAAGTTGGGATACCCATGATTCTGATTTTTTCTTTTTTGATTCGCTCGCCCAATGCTTGGATTGCGAATGCGGCTGTGCTTCCACTTCCTAACCCCACAATAAAGCCGTCTTTGACGTGTTTAACTGCTTCTAAAGCCGCGTTTTTCTTTGCCTGTTGGATTGGATCAAGGTTAACTGTCAATTTCCATCTGTCCTAATTTATCTAGCACTTTCTCCACTTCGGCTTGGATTGATTCTATGCGTTTTTCTGCTTCGGTCTTCTGGCTTGGTCTTTCTTCTGGTGGTTTGCGTTTCTTCTTGGGTTTCTCTTCGCCACCTGCAGGAGCCTCGCCTTTTTCTTCCTCTCCCTCTTCCTCTTCTTCCTCATCTGACTCCATTTGCTGAGGGGTTTGCATGGGCATCTTTATGGGGACTTCCCGGATTGGTTTAACGTCGATTCTGCCTCTGTAGCTCTTCGACTTTGCTTGTTAATTCGCCGAAGCGTTCACTGAAGAGTTTCATGAGGTCTTCCTGCATGCCCTCAAGCTCATGCAAGGCAACGATGCTTTCGTCTTTGGAAATCGATTCTTTTATCAGGTTCATCCTGTTCTTGTAGGTGATAGCCATCTTGTCTCGTTCTTGTTCAGTAATTTTTCCTTCCGCGTGAGCTTCATAGAGTCTTCTTAGCGCATCGCCTAAAATGTCACGTTCTAAATCAAGCGTACGCAACTCGTTTTTTGCGTCGGATGCCATAGTTGTTTGGATGCTTTTAGAAACTTTAAACGGCAACGGGTTGTATTCAGGGTCCAAGTCTACTTTTTGCTTCTTCTCTGGCTGTTTCTGTTTTTTTTCTGGAGAAGGACTTTTTCCGTACCTTCGCATAGCAAAAACTACTGTGCCAACAGCGATGATCACCACTAACAACATTATTGTTACTATTATGGGGTCATCATACCAAACTGCCAAGCCGTGCAATCCTCGATATCTTCATTGCGCACCATGTATATATTAATTAATATAACGGCTATGTTTGGTTGTTCAAGTTTAAATAAATATTGCAAGACTCAGCGTTCGAAGTGTTATTTTTCTTTGGTTGGTTCCTCGAGTGTTTTGAGCATGCTTCCCGAGCGGTAACCTTCCAAGTCAAAGGTCACATACTTAAAACCTAAATTTTTCAGTGCTAAAGCGATCTTGTCTAAAACATCCACACTGCAAAGCAGTGCTCGCTCCCACTTGGCAACTTCAATTCGCGCTAAACCATTGTGGTCTCTGACCCTAACCTGCCTAATCCCTGTAATTGTCTTGACAGCTTGTTCTGCCTTGTCGATTCTGCCCAGTTTTTCAGCAGTGATCTCCACGTTAAACGGAAGTCTTGATGCTAAACACGCTAACGCAGGCTTGTCATGCACGTATAGCCCCATCTGTTTGGCTACTTGGCGAATCTCATCTTTGCTAAACTTGTTAATCATCCAGGGGCTGTAAACGTCTTTTGCTTCTTGGACAGCTTTGAAACCTGGTCTGTGGTCGTTTAGGTCGCTAAAGTTTGTGCCCTCGAAAACTGCTTTGAGCCCGAGTTTATGTGCATAATCGATTAGGGTTTGGAGGAGTTCTTTTTTGCAGTAGTAGCAACGGTTCTCGGGGTTTCTTCTAAAATCTGGGTTTTCTAACTCGTTTGTTTCTACCATGTACAATTTGATGCCGATGTCCTTAGCTATTTTTTTAGCTTCCAGCAGCTCCTCGGACGTGTAGGTCGGTGAATGAGCAACAACAGCAATAGCCCTCTCGCCTAAAACCTCGCGGCTAACTGCAGCTAAAGTTGAACTATCCACGCCCCCAGAAAAAGCAATAACCACCCCATCCTTGCCTTTCTCTTCGATGAAACACTTTAGAGCTTCAAGTTTACGGTTCAAAACATCCATATAAATCACCGATTACAGCAGTTCTTGGGTTTTAGAAACTGCAAGGTCGGATATTTCTCTTAGAGGCTTCTTGGTTTTCTCCGCCAACCGCTTGAGGTCTTCAAATTCAGGTTTAACTCGGATGATTTCTCCTTTGCTGTTTTTTGAAACCTTCACCCTTATCGTTTCTTTTACTCCTTCAATGGTCAGATCAACTGAACATAGTTCGCGAGCGATGATGTGTCGTTCGCAGTAGTAAACCCGCACCCCAATCGAGCCAGTCTCATCCATGAGTACACGTGAGAGGTGGTGCACGTCTTTTTGGTCAGCGATGACTTTTACGATTTGTCCGGGACGGTTCTTTTTGGTGAACATCGGAATTATACTGACGTCTTTAGCGCCTTCCTGCAATAGTCTGTCAAGTGTGTAACCTAAAACCTCACCAGTCGCATCGTCAACGTTGGTTTCTAAAACAGCAATTTCATCCTTCACCAAACCATCATCCAATGAGTTACCTAATGTAAGCCTCAAAACAGCGGGCATCTGAGCAAACTCTTTGGTTCCTGCGCCATAACCTACTTTCAAGGGAGTCATAGCGGGGTAAAAATGGACAACTTCCTCTACTAAATTAACTAAAATAGAAACGCCCGTTGGTGTTGCAAGTTCTGCTTCTATAGGTCCGCCTTGGAAGGGAAAATTCTTAGATTGCAGTATAGCTAACGTTGCAGGTGCGGGACTTGAAACGATGCCGTGGGAAAACTTGAAGGTTCCTCCACCAACCGCGACATGTGTCGAATAAATCTTCGCATCAAACAAACCTAAATCATCCAACGCTACGGCTACACCAAGGATTTCAGCGGCAGTATCAACCAATGCTACCTCATGCAAATGTGCATCGTCAAAAGAGGTTTTATGCAAATCAGCTTCGACGCCAACGATTGTGCGGATTACGTTTGAGGCAAACTGTTTAGCTTTGGCGGAAAGCTCAAGGTTGCTTGCAGCTTTTTCTACTATGTCAATAAGCTCGTTGCCATGCTTTTTTTGGGCGCTCTTCGAGGTGACATCAATTTGTGTAGCTCTGAACTCGCCTCGCATCACTTGGTTAACGTCTACTTTGATGTTTTCATAGCCATATTCAGGGTTTTCCAGAGATTTTATGGCTGCAGTTATCTTGTCAACGTTAGCTCCAAGGTCTATTAACGCCCCAAGAATCATGTCTCCAGCAACGCCTGAAGCTTGACAATCAATTAGAAGTATTTTCTTTGATTCACTCATCGTTATCACAAGAATGCAGGTTTTTGCAAGCAAGCATAATAGATATATTGCTTAGGGTTTTTTTAAGGATTGTCTGATTATGCATTCGCTAAGAGAAGTTCTTGATAAGGTTGCTAAAAACGAGGTTTCACCTGCCGAAGCCGAAAAGATCCTACAATTGCTCACAATTGACGAAGTGGGATGTTTAGCTAAGCTGGATAGCAATAGGGGACTACGTAAGGGGGTTCCTGAGATTATTTTGGCTGAAGGCAAATCGGGCAGTGATGTAGTCGAAATTTCGCAGCGAATGCTTGCGAATTGTGGGCGAACGGTTGTGAGCAGGTTCTCAAAGGAGCATATAGATGCGTTAAAAGAAGCATTCCAAAATGGCGTAACAATGGAAATTAATGAAAAAGCCAGGATGGTTGTAATTAAGAAACCAACATTTAAGATTAGCCCTAGTGGCGGACGAATTGGAATTTTGACAGCTGGTACTTCTGATATTGGTGTGGCTGAAGAAGCAAGAATCGTAGCCCAAGAGATGGGGTGCACTGTTTTTTCAACGTACGATGTTGGTGTTGCTGGAATTCACAGGTTGATTGAGCCATTAAAGCAGATTCTGTCGGAGGATGTTGATGTGGTCGTTGTTGTTGCGGGTAGAGAAGGTGCTTTAGCTTCGGTGGTTTCTGGACTCGTTGATATCCCAGTGATTGCAGTTCCGACTTCGAATAGTTATGGATTTGGCGCTAAGGGTGTGAGCACACTTATGGCTATGTTGCAGTCTTGTTCGTTGGGTTTGGCAGTAGTTAACATTGATGGAGGCGTAGCTGCAGGTGCCATTGCAACGTTGATTGCTAATCGCGCTGCAAAATTTAGAAAATAAACGTTAACTTGTGACCTGAAGTGTTTTGTATACTGTTGCAAGGCTTACGGTCAGATACATTTTTTTGACTTAATTGTAGATTTTTTGAGCGGTGGGGTGCTCTCGACTAATAAGGGCAATGCGGCAATAGTGATCCTTTGAGGAGTTGCTTTGTATCCTTTGTCGTAGAGCCTCAATTGCGGTAACATCTGACTTCACGGGGATAGCCATATTTATTATTATGTAATAATGATTCTTAATGAAACCTTTTGCCACATAGTAGATGGCAAGGAGATTTTTTGAAGATGAAAGAAAACATCTTACCACAAATCAAGGAGTTGCATTATTTTGAATGATAAAAATGAACTCACCAGCCGCACGAGTAAGTCAAACCAAGACTGGTGGCCAAATCAGTTAAACCTGAAAATTCTGCGCCAGCATTCCTCCCTGTCTAATCCGATGGGCAAAGAGTTCAACTATGCTGAGGAATTCAAGAAACTCGACTTGAAGGCAGTGAAGAATGACCTGTATGCTTTGATGACCGATTCGAAGGATTGGTGGCCAGCCGATTTTGGTCACTACGGAGGGCTGTTAATCAGGATGGCGTGGCATAGTGCAGGCACCTACCGTAAGGGTGACGGTCGCGGGGGTGCATCCTCGGGCGGTCAGCGTTTTCCACCTCTAAACAGCTGGCCAGACAACGTCAACCTCGACAAGGCACGCCGTTTGCTTTGGCCAATCAAGCAGAAATACGGCAGGAAAATCTCCTGGGCTGACTTAATGATCCTTGCCGGCAACTGCGCGCTTGAATCGATGGGATTTAAGACCTTCGGTTTCGGCGGCGGACGCAGGGATATCTGGGAGCCTCAAGAGGACATCTACTGGGGTTCAGAAACCATCTGGCTAGGTGACAAACGCTATTCAGGGGAGAGGGACCTCGAAAATCCGCTTGCTGCCGTGCAGATGGGGCTAATCTACGTCAATCCGGAAGGCCCCAACGGCAACCCAGATCCGCTTGCCGCTGCCAAGGATATCCGCGAAGTCTTCGCTCGCATGGCGATGAACGACGAGGAAACTGTTGCCCTCATAGCCGGCGGCCACGCATTCGGTAAAACCCACGGCGCTGGCAATGCGTCACATGTTGGTCCTGAGCCTGAAGCCGCCCCCATCGAGGCACAGGGACTAGGCTGGAACAACAAATTTGGCACAGGCAAAGGCGATGACACGATTACAAGCGGCCTGGAAGTTATCTGGACCCAGACACCAACTAAGTGGAGTAACAACTTCTTACGGAACCTGTTTGAACACGAATGGGAACTGACCAAAAGCCCAGCCGGTGCGAACCAATGGAAGCCGAAAGGTGACGCAGGCGCCGATACAGTACCGGATGCGCATGACCCATCAAAGCGTCACGCACCATCCATGCTAACCACTGACCTCGCCCTGCGGTTCGACCCAATTTATGAGAAGATTTCAAGGCGATTCTACGAGAATCCAGATCAGCTAGCAGAGGCCTTCGCCCGAGCGTGGTTCAAGCTTACCCACCGCGATATGGGTCCCCGCTCGCGCTATCTCGGCCCGGAGGTCCCAGCGGAGGAACTGATCTGGCAAGACCCAATACCAGCAGCCGATTATAAGCTAATTGATGAGCAGGACATCGCAGACCTCAAGGGCAAAATCTTTGAATCTGGTCTGTCAATCTCGAAACTGGTTTCAACCGCCTGGGCATCTGCATCCACATTCCGCGGTTCTGACAAACGCGGAGGTGCGAACGGAGCTCGTATCCGTCTTGCGCCGCAAAAGGATTGGGAAGTCAACGAGCCGGCTCAACTGAAGACTGTGTTGCAGGTCCTTGAGGGAATCCAAAAGGAATTCAACACTTCGCAGTCAAGTGGGAAGAGGGTTTCGCTCGCTGACTTAATTGTTTTGGGTGGATGCGCAGGTGTTGAGCAGGCTGCGAAGAATGCCGGTTACGATATAACCGTGCCATTCGCGCCAGGACGCGCTGATGCATTGCAGGAGCAAACCGATGTGGAGTCATTCGGCGTGCTCGAACCGGTTGCAGACGGGTTCCGTAACTACCTCAAAACCAAATACGCCGTATCGGCAGAGGAACTGCTGGTTGATCGTGCGCAACTGTTGACGCTGACTGCTCCTGAGATGACGGTTCTCGTTGGCGGTATGCGTGTCTTGAATGCCAACTTCGGACAGTCCCAGCACGGTGTCTTCACCAAGCGGCCAGAGACGCTCACCAATGACTTCTTCGTAAATCTGCTCGACATGAGCACGACATGGAAGGCAACCTCAGGGGACGAAGACGTGTTTGAGGGGCTTGATCGCGCAACGGGCAAACCCAAGTGGACCGGTACCCGTGTTGACCTCATCTTCGGTTCGAACTCCCAACTTCGTGCCTTGGCAGAAGTCTATGGATGCGAGGACTCCCAGGAGAAATTCATACATGACTTCGTGGCGGCGTGGAATAAGGTAATGAATCTTGACCGCTTCGACCTCGCCTGGTCGTAGCAAAATTAGCTATCGATGACAATATGGCACGACATCAGACTCAAATCGGTTCAAACCAGGAAGAATATGACGGTAACCCAACCGAGTAGTAAATTCCACTTTTCTTCTTTTTATTTCTCTTTAAATAATCGAGACTAACTAAATCCAGATGTTTATCGTTTCTTGAATGTCGGCAACCTAAAAGAATATGGAAACCGACCACAACAGCAACAGCTATCTCCAAAACAACTTGTATGGATTTTTTGCTTTCGAATAGAAACTTCTTAAGTTTGACTATAAATAAGTATGACTGTGGTTAAGTTGTCCCGCGTTAGAGTTAAACATAAAGGTCAAGTCACCATCCCCCAAGAAATACGCAACAAACTCGGTATAGAAGAAGGCGCAATTTTAGAAATTGCCACCGAAGACGACAAAATCATACTCAAACCGTTACCACCCCTAGAACCCCGTGAGCCAGTCGGCGAAGAAGGGCAAAAAAAACTCATAGATGAACTTGACACATTAAGGCGAAGATGGCGTTGACAAGCATAACAGACACCCGAATGCTAATCCACCTAGAATTCCCAACCAACCAAGAGGAAGGGACAAAAACAAGGGAATTTTTTCAGCGAGAACTCCGAGGACACCTCTTCGCACCCACAATTGTTCTAACAGAATTTATGGAAGTCGCAGGTACAAAAATAGGCAAAGAAGCCGCAAAAAACCGCTTAAGAACACTAAAAGAAAAAGGGATGCAAATAGTAGAACTAGATGAAAAACAAGCGATAATCGCTGGAGAACTGCTTCTCACCCATCGAAACGTGCCCATCACAGACGCTTTAATCGCTTCATACGTAAAAACCGGCGAAGCAGAATACGTCCTAACTGATGACCCACACTACAAAACATTAAATGTAAAAACAAAATGGATACCATAAAACCTAGTCTCGTCTCACGCGGTTCTGCTCTTCTACATAAATTATCACTAGTCACAAAACCGCAATTTCTCACTCACTACTCTCTCATTATTCACGGCTAAAAATCACAAGAAGCAGCTTCTTCAAACCCAAGAGCGTTTTGTAACAAACATAGCTAAGATAGAAAGCGGGATTAAGTTTAAATCTTCAAGCCTTACACAGCAACTAGTTATGAGAATCTTACCTATCCTTGGCGGCATAGCTGCTGCGATTCTGTTCTTCTTTGCAGTTATCTTTGCGTTAGCTTCTTCCTACGTTGGACTTACAGCTCAGGCTGCACAATCCAGAGTGTTAACCAGTGCAATATTATTCATCGTTGGTTTAGCAGTGATTGTAGGCGTTTACTTCGTATCTCGCAAACCCAAAACGGTTATCCAACAACTTGAGATCTCCGGGCAAATGAAAGCGGCTCAAATTAAATGTCCCAATTGTGGCGGAAGCATAGATGCAAACCAAATCAAGATCGTGTCAGGCGTACCGTACGTTAAATGTCCCTATTGCGGAACCACTTTTGAAGTTACTGAGGAACCAAAATGGTAAAACCCAAATTTCTGGTCCTGATTGCTCTATTAACTTTTACGTTGGCGGTTTCGGCTGCAAGCAGCGTCAACGCTCAAAACTTGGTTTACAGCGTGAACCATGAGTGGGCTCAAATCTTTATCAACCAAGACGGCACCATAGACTTAACCTACAACATCTCCGTAACTGTAACTTCGGGAAGTATGGGAGGATTCTATGTTGGTCAACCAAAAAGTGACTTCACCCCTGGACAAGCGGTAGACCAATATGGAAACAACCTGCAAGTCGTCGACGCAAGCAGTGGCGGTGATTTCCGAGTTGACGTTACGCTGAACCAACGCTTAACAGCCGGTCAATCGATCTGGTTCCAAGTAACAACTAACGTTGCTGGCATGATAAGCAACGACACACAAAACCCCGGCAACTATGGCATGCAGTTCATTCCCCAGTGGATATCGGATGTACCGATCAGCGATGTACGAGTGCAGATTGTTGTTCCTCCGGGCGTAACCACAAGCGACCTGAAAACAACCCAGAACTACTACAATAACACCTCAACTGTAAACGGTCAACTGGCGGCTTACTGGCAAATCTCCAGTATAGGACCTAATGATCAGGTTTTGCTGGGTGTTTCTTTCCCAGCCAGTTTTATGCCTAACTATGTTCCCAGCCAATCAGGCAGTGGAGGATTTGACTTTGGTAGTTATGGCGCCATAATCGGGGTTGTTGGGTTCTTTTTTGCAATTGTCGTTATATTTTTATTGGTCAGAGTGGGCAAAAGCGCCTATACGTCGCCAAAGTTAGGTATGGAAACACTGGGGATAAGACGCGGCTTAACGGCTGTAGAAGCATCCTTCCTGCTCGATTTGAAGCCGCCCCAAATTGTAACCGAAATTCTCTACAGCTTGCTGCAGAAGAGGGCTGTTTGGGCACAGGAAACCAAGCCCGCACTTAAACTAAAAGTGCTAGCGCCATACGAAAACAAGACTGGAACTCCCGAGAATCCACTACGTTACTATGAAATAGATTTCTTAAACTCACTCAGAGTTGACGGCACATTAGACGAAGAAAAACTTGCTAAAGCCATTATGTTTCTTAGAGATTCGGTGGAGCAGAAGCTGCAGGGTTACAGCCGAAAAGACACTGTTGACTACTACCGGAAAATCGCTACTGAAGCGTGGGCTCAAGTGGAGCAAGCTGGAACTGTGGAGTTAGCAGCGAACGCTTACGATGAGCAACTGCTCTGGCTGATGCTAGATCCCAACCAGCGGGCACGCACAGAGACCGCGTTCAGAGACCGAGTTATTCAGCCAAATCCCCTTTGGTTTTGGTGGTGGTACGGCTACACAACATACCATCCGCATCCCATCTACTCTCCAAATGTTAATGTTCCGTCGCAATCAGGTCCACCGCCACAGATTCCAGGCGCGGACTTCGCCAATAACATCGCAACAGCGGTAGAGGGCACATCCAACAGCATAGTTGCTAACCTGGAAAAATTTGCCAACGCCATTGTTCCGCCGCCGCCAAAAGCTTCCCACGAACCAGCACATCCCAAATCTGACAGTGTTTGTGCGTGTGCAGCATGTGCTTGTGCCTGCGCTTGCGTTTCATGCGCTTGTGCATGTGCAGGTGGAGGAGGACATTAAAAATGAGTTTTCTAAAGAAAAAGAAAATCCCGTTTGGAAGATACAGTTATCGTGGAACTGACAAGTTCGCTGGGATATCATTTCAGCTACGTGTTGAAGCAAGCGGACAAGGAGTCATGGTGATTAACGGTGACAAAATCTTGCACCTCAATCATACAGCAACTGCGTTGGCTTACTTCTTTATGCAAGGTTTGCCAGAAAAAGAGGTAGTTAAAAAAATTAGAGGCATGTACCGCGTTAGTGCTCAAATAGCCCAAGCTGATTATCAGAAACTTGTTTATACAGTAAATACGCTGGCCCAAACTGCAAAAATTGACCCGGTGAGCTTTCTTGAAATAGAAAAGATGGAGCCGTTCAGCTACCAATATTCCGCGCCGCTGCGGATGGATTTAGCGTTAACGTTTAGGTGCCAAAACGATTGCGTCCACTGCTACGCTGGTGGACCACACGAGACACCAGAATTAACGACTGCTCAATGGAAGAGTGCAATCGACAAGCTTAGCGAAATCGGCGTATTCATATTAACCTTCACGGGGGGCGAACCAACGTTGCGGGAGGATTTGCCTGAACTGCTGCAGTACGCTCAGAACAAGGGAATGGTTACGGGGTTGATTAGCAACGGTCGACGACTCAAGGATAAAGCCTACATGGCTACGCTTGAGAAGTCAGGATTGGATTTTGTCCAAATAACTCTTGAATCCCACAAACCACAAATCCACGACGCAATGACCAACGAGAAGGGCAGCTGGAAAGAAACCATCGCAGGAATCCAAAACGCAGCGCTATCAAAAATCTACACTTCCACCAATACCACATTAAGCAAACACAACGCCGCCGACTTCTTAACAACCATCGATTACATCAAAGGACTAGGTGTCGACGCGTTTGGCTGCAACAGCCTGATCTACTCGGGCAAAGCACCATCTACAAGCGAAGAATTCGCCCTGTCCATTGAAGAATTGAACGTGCTTTTGCCTAAAATCCGAGATAAAGCCCACTTGATTGGCTTAAAGTTCCTCTGGTATACCCCAACCCAGTACTGCCAATTCGACCCTGTCCAGTTGGGTTTAGGAGTAAAAACCTGCACAGCCGCTATGATAAACGCTTGTGTCGGACCAAACGGCGATGTTTACCCTTGCCAAAGCTACTTCGAAAGCCTCGGAAACATCCTAACTGAACCATGGGAGAAGATTTGGCACCACCCAATTGCGGAAAAGTTACGCAAAAGGGAATACGTTGAGGAAAAATGCGCGGATTGCGAACAACTGCGGGTTTGTGGCGGCGGATGTCCTTTGGAGCTCCAAAACAAAGAGCACCAGTGTACGGTGACGGGATAATTTTATCTTCAGCAGCCACCAATTCTTTAGAGCAGACAGCGCTAAATCGTGAGTTTAGATAGAAATGGCATCACTAGAAAAGCCCAGACTTGTAGTTTTCGACGTTGAAGGAGTGCTTATCCCTGAGAACCGCTTCCTTTTTGAAGTGGGAAAAACCTTAGGGTTCGCTACACTGGTTAAGATGTTTTTTTTCGGTTTTCTCTACAAAGCAGGCATTTTAAAGGTAGAATCGGCATTCAGGCATGTTTTCAGCAATTTGAAAGGAGTTGAGCTTGAGACTCTTCAATGTATATTTGACAAGATTCCTGCCACGCCCTTTTTGCGAAGCATCTTTTGTCAACTGAAAGATAGGAATTGTAAGATCGCTCTGATAAGTTCAGGTTTGCCATCTGTTACTGTTAGAAAGCTAGCAGACTGCTTGGGTGCAGAATACGCCTTCGGCATCGATGTTGAAACAAAAGATGGGAAATTAACCGGTCAGATAAGTGGGGAAGCCATTGAACCTGAAGGGAAGATGAAAATTCTATCCAAAATCTTAAGCACTGAAAACTTGGAGCTGAAGGATTGTATAGTTGTTGCTGATGACCGAAACAACCGCTGTATTTTTGCTCCTGAAGTTTTAAAAATTGGGTTTAACGCTGATTTTATTATCCGCGTGAAAGCTGACAGGGTAGTTAACGGCAAACTTGCAAATATTCTTCCTGTAATTGACGGGAAAAAACATAAAGGGTCTTTTCCATCGATCAACGATTTAGTTAGAGAAGACATTCACGCTGCAGGGTTCTTTATGCCCGTCATCGCGGGACTAATCACTGTTCCCGTAGTTGCAGCAATAATCATTCTAATCTCCATCGTCTACACAATTTCTGAACTAAGACGTCTAGAAGGACGCGAATTACGCTTGATCTCTGCGATTACCCGTCATGCAGCTTCCCAGTCTGAACTTTATGGTTTTGCCGCGGCACCTCTCTACTTTGCTTTTGGGATAGTGGCGACTCTGCTTTTGTTCCCATTTCATGCAGCAGGAGCCGCTATTGCGATGTTTTGTTTTGGGGATAGTGCGGCTTCGCTTTTCGGCGGGTTGATTTCTACTTCTCTGCCTTTTAACAAGGGAAAAACATGGGAAGGTTCGCTGGCAGGGTTCCTTATGGCGTTCTTGGCGGGAACGTTCTTTGTTTCGCCTTTGTTGGCTTTAGTTGGGGCAGCCATTGCCATGACCATAGAAGTTTTGCCGTTGCCACTAAACGATAACGTGCTAATTCCAGTGATTACGGGCGCTGCATTAACTGTGATAATGAGCCTCTAAAACTATTTTTTCCTCTGGGAACTGATGAGGTCCTTTTTTTGTTGGTGACTCAACTTTTTTATTGCCTTTTCCCTCTTCATGGCGCTGCTTCTTGACCCAAAAACTTCCACGTAAGCTACCTTTTGGGGCGGATGCGATTTGGTGTATTTTGCGCCTTTCCCATTTTCATGCTGCCTTGTTCTTTGCTTCAGGTCATTTGTATAGCCTGTGTAGAAGCTTCCATCCATACAGAGCAGAATGTAAACATAAAACGACATTACGGCTGGTTACTCCTCACTTTGCGTTAAATAATCGGGAACTATACCGTTCTGTGTTGCCCTTTTAAGGTAAGCTTCTGTGTCGATCTCTTGAACTTTTACTCGGTCGACGTCGATGACATAGATTTCTTGGATTCGGGCATTGCGGATTTCTTCAAGAGTCACAGGCGGTTTTTGGTAATAGGCATCGCAGAGGTTTTTTATCTGTTCAATTTCCTGATCAGAACGGTTTCTTGGTGGTTTTGCTAAGGTTCGAGGGAAAGGCAAGATGTAGTGTGCGGGAACTCCCAACGCGAATTTTCCTGCAAAGCTACTGTACCGGATTATTTTGCTGGCTAGCCTCGCGGTTGTATATGTTAATGGTGCCAAAGCGTTTTCAGGCGGGATAAAGCCCGTTTCTATTTCAACAACCAGATTTCCTAAACCCTTTATGCCGAATAAGTCGCAGGTTAAGGAGGCATTAAGTGGGTATTCGACTTGAACTTCGTAGCCTTTTTGGATGAGGTACTTGGCACAAACCAACTCCATAACAGAGTGGTTGATTTTTACAACGTTCTCTTTATGGAGCTTAATGAGCCAGATCTTTTAGCATGTTAAGTTTATTTTCAACTTCTGGAGTAGAATCAAAATTCATCCTGCAAAGTAGAGTGGTTAAGTCACGATCGAATTTTTCCATGTTACTCATTCATGCTTTCCTTGCCAAATAGCGGCTTGCAACTTGCTTTTGTGTTAACTAGTTGTTTTAAAATATATAAAGCCTGAAAAACAAAATGCGTCAATCCAAACGGCAGAATAGAATTGAGTTATTGTTGGCGGAACGACAAATCGTTAACTCGTTTAAGACAATCAAAGATAAGCCATATTAGCCCAAAACAGCAATCACTTAAAATGGTGCATTGATGTACGAGATTTTCATCTACCTCGTGATAGCGATTGTTTTTGAAAGCGCAGGAGGCATGCTCTATGGCGTCGCCGTTGGATTCGACCCCGTACTGGTTTTTGTATCCACTCTGATCATCAATATTATAACTGTTTTTGTAGCCTCAAAAGTAATCGACAGATTGTTAGAGTGGAAGAAAGGATGGAAAAGCTGGATTGAAAGAAGAACTGCTAGAGGCCAAAGACTCATTAACAAATATGCTTGGCTCGGCATAATTGCTGGAGTCTTCGTACTCTCACCAATACAAGTAGCAGTTGTTGGCCGTTTACTTTGTATTCAACCAAGAAAATTTTATCCGCCGTTAATATTCGGGACTGTGCTTGGAGCAATAGTCTCAATGGGAATCGCACTTGGAATATTCAAACTAATCCTGGGCTGGTAAGGCAACAAAAAAACAAATTCTTTTATTAACTACAGTTTTACAGGTATTTTGTATAAAGCGGAAAATGAAATGTTTTTTTACTCTTTTATGGCTGAGAGTACGAGCCTCGTGTTTGGAACGTCGATTTCGACAATTTTGAAGCCATTGAACTCTTTGGCTTCGCCCATGATGTTTCTAACGATTATTTTTTCGCCATCCACTTTGCTATAGATGACATCTCTGAAATGCACTTGGCCATCAATTATTACGTTAAATTCACACATTGCCAATCACAAATAGAGAAAAATGGGTTCTTTGTTAATAAGGGCTTTGAGCGAAAACAGCCAATTACTCAAGAAACAAAGAAATGAAGTTGTTTGGGATGCAGAATTGGGGTAAGGTGAGGGGGTTAATCCCCGCTCTTTTTGTTCTTTCCTTTCTTGAATAGGAATATACCGATTTTCTGCTTATAAGAGATATTTCGATTTTTGGAATATATCAAAGCGTTCCATCTTACTTTTAGCCTAAATTCTATTATCTTTTCCTACACAAACGTTTTTAGACAAAGCAAGCTATAGAAAGAATGTCTATGAAAACACTTGCTGAAATCAAAAATCTGCTGGAACCCTTAAAACCCATCCTAAAAGAAAAGTTTCAAGTGGACACCATAGGTATCTTTGGCTCGTATTCTCAAGGACAACAGAAACAAACAAGCGATGTCGACCTTCTAGTAACCTTCATTGAGCCCAATGACATTGATCTTTTAGATTTTATTGCCCTCAAGCAATTGCTGCGCCGAAAGCTGGGTGTAAAAGTGGATTTAGTTGAAAAGAAAGCGCTCAAGGCACGAATAAAGGATAGAATCTTGGAAGAGACAGTCTACATATGACAAGAGACAACAAACTTTACTATGAAGACATCGCTGAGGCTATCCGGGAAATCGAAGAGTTTATGGGCGACCTTTCTTTTGACAGATTTGCCAAAGATACCAAAGTAATTCGGGCAGTAACCATGGATTTTATAGTTATAGGTGAAGCGGCAAAACATGTGCCAGCAGATGTTCGGAAGAGGTATCCGGATATTCCTTGGTCAAAAATCGTGGGGATGCGTAACATTCTAACTCATGACTACCCAGAAATCGACATAGAGAAAGTGTGGAAAACAGCCAGAAGTCGTTTGCCATTACTCAAATCGATTATTGAGGAACTGTTAAGCGAATTATAAATTAGCATACATTATCAAGTATTCCTTTCACTTGATTTTTTTCCAAACCTTTTACGAATATTATTTTTTCTTTTGAGGTAGCTCCAGACGCAAGTTCAACTTTAGCGTGCAATAGCTTTGAGAGCTCCTTTATGATTTCTTTGTTGACTTTGCCCTTGACCGGCTCTTCCGTGGAGTAAACTACTATTTCGTCGCCGTCAAGCTCTATTTTGAACTTGGATGAGTTGGGTTTGACAAAAATGGTGAGGATTACGCCGTCTTTGGTTTCAGCGATGCTCATGGAGCTATACACTCAGAGTTGCATGTCGCCTCAGCTTTCTTATGTTCTAGTGCCCAACTGAATTTGCTGCGAAGTGTTTTGGGGTAGAATTTTTCGATGTCGAACTTGACTTTCTTTGCCCACTTCACGTATGCCGTTGGGTCAATGTAAGATTTCAGGGAGGTTCCGAGGTTGTATTCGCGGGTTAGTTTGGTCAATTCTAAGTCGAGTTTGGCGCGTTCAATGCGGGTTTCGAGTGCTTCGGTTTTTTTGCCCTCTTTCTTTTTGGCTTTTAGCAATTCCTGTAAGTTTTTGAGGTTTACTTCCTTATCTGCTACCCGCTGGTCAAATGTGGGCGGAATCTTTCGTTTGTGGTTTGCGACTTCGGCTACTTTGAAGTTTGCCATTTTCGCCGCGAAATTTTTCTTGTAGTCTGGGTCTTCTTTGGTTACGCCGCTTTTTTCAAGTTCTTCTCGGACGGTTTTGGTGCATCGCCATGTTCTGAAGACTTTGGCGGTGAGTTTAGGCATTTTCTCCGAGAGGAAACGGCTGACGTATTTTGAGTCTATGCCTTCGAAGAGGTATTCTTTGCTTGTTTTGCTGAAGTACTCAATGTTTTTGATGACTTCAGGCGGCGCTTTGTACTCTTTGACCCACCTTACGCTGTCTTTTCCCAAAAAGTCAAAGTGTAGGGTGTCGCCAACGATTTTGATGTGTTCTTTTCTGAGCGTTATTGCGCCTACGGTGTCGGCTTCATCTGGGTCTTTTTCGTCGCCAACCCTCATGTTAGGCACTAAGATCAGCCAGGATACGGTTGCGACTTTGCGCCTTGTCTCATCTTTGTCATTGAGGTTTTTGAGGATATGAGCTTCGATTTGCTTGATTTGTTTGCCCAATGTTTCGGCTTTCTGGAACTTCTCTTTTTCACGGTTCTGCTTTAGGAAAGCGGTATCAGAAAACCAGACATACTTGATTTTTCCTGTTAGTTTGTCTTCCCACTTTGCAACGTACATCTTGCTTGGTTCCCAAACAATGCCTTTCCAGTTGCCCGCTGGTTTTGGCTCATCAGGAGGCAAATTAAGAGTTATATCTTGTTCGCTTGGGCCCTCTTTCCACTTCCCACGTTGTGGGTGATCCCCTCGTCCAGCAAAAAGGCAGGATGGCTCAGCTGTCCAGTTGGCTATCTCCAGTTTTTGGCCATCAACTTCGGCGTAGCCGTATTTTTCTTTGAATTCTAAACGTTTGACTTTACGTTCTTCAGCTTGCTTTTTCTTTTCTTCCTTGCTTATGGCTTCTTTCTTCGCTTTTTCGTCAATTATAAAGTTCTTGACTTGGCTGAAATCTACTTCGTTAACTTGCCCTCCACTGTTATTTTGTGTAGCTGGTGGGTTATCGATTCGGGCAAGATACTGGGGGATAAAAGTGTTCAAGTAACCTGCCGAAGGATTCTCCTTCTTTATCTGTTCAAGAAATTCTTTCATAAAGTTCTTAGTAAAAACCTTGTCTGGGGGCGGTATGGTGGTTGATAGAACTCTACGGCTCCATGCCATCGCCATAGGCTCAGTTTTTTCGGATAATTTGATTGTTTGACCCTGAATTTTTACACTAAACCCCTTGAGGTCATAGGGGGGAACGAATATGCCGTTGTGCTTTAGACTTTTCATAACGTGCTTCATTTGAGGTAAACACCATTTTTTCGGCAAAGTTTCTTGCTTAGCCAACTAATAGCTTGTACATGCTTTTTTTATCTTTCGATTCCATAAACCCAACTTACATAACTCAATCTGCCCAACTTAAAACCTAACCCAAAAAAGCTCGCGTAAAATCATGAAAAAAGCTGTTTTTGCTTTTTTGCAGCTCTGTCACTTTGCAGTTTCTTGTAGACTTGATCAACCATTTTTCGTTCAACGTAGCCCTTGTGTGGTCGGAAACCACCTGAAAAACCGCCGGGAATATGCATAAGTTCATGGACCAATGTTCGCTCTTTATCTTCGGAAGTCATCCTGTCAAAAATCTCTGAAATAACTTCGATGGTGTAGGATGGTGGAAGGTTAAGGACGCCCTGCCAGATCTTGCCCAATCCGTGAATCCTCGCTATGGTGCGCCTTGCCTTGGAGCCTTTGCTTCGGACGCAAAAAACGAATTGGGGCACAACATGGTAGAACTCGCATTCCTCAGCTAGCTGGTCAACTTGCTTTTTGATTTCTGGAGCCTCAAAATACTTAATCGGCAAACTTTCCCTCTCCCGTTTATAGTCTGATATGTTGTTTGGGTTAAAAAGCTAGGCGCTTTTCCGCAGGATTTTCTGAAGCTCCATCCAGAAGGTAGCCACAAACGATACCGCAATGGCCAGTAGCCCAACCTTGCCAACCTAAACCTGTAATCTGCAGAGCGGTCTGGATGGGCGGTAGAGAGGTGCCTACAAGCAGAGTCACAAACGCCAGCAGCGCCCAAAGTAGCATGACCTTGTTTGAAAGCAAACCTTCCTTAATCAATGGCTCTTGTTCAGAACGGAAGTTAAATGCCAGGAAGATGTGCCCAAACATCCATGTCGCAAACGCAACTGTTCTGGCGTAATTGACATCAGTTGTCGTGTAATATGCGAATAGATAAGTCGCCGTAACCGCAATGAAGAGGCTTAAAGCGCCTAGGAACAGGCGTTTTAGCATGGGTTTGTTTAGGAATTTCTCTTTGGGGTCAATGGGTGGTTTCTGCATGGATCCGCTTTCTGCGGGTTCAGCTACAAATGTTGCAGACGCGGCGAGATCCATGAAGAGCTCCAGCACTATAATCTGGATGGGCGCAAAGGGCAAAGGAACTCCTAGGATTATTGGAATAAGGAAAATTGAAACTAACGCGACTTTGCATGCGAGGTAGTAACGAACGCCTTTTCGCAGGTTGCTAAAAAGTTTGCGTCCTTCTTTAATAGCGGTCTCTATTGTAGCGAAGTTGTCATCAGTCAAAATCATGCTTGCCGATTCCTTTGCCACATCTGTACCTCGGATGCCCATGGCAACGCCGATGTGGGCTTCTTTAAGGGCTGGAGCATCGTTAATGCCGTCACCTGTGACAGCCACGACTTCGCCGTTTTCCTTAAGCAGCCTAACCAAGCGTAGTTTGTCTTCAGGGGTAACTCGAGCAAACACAAACGTATCCTTCAGCGCCTCTTTCAAGTCGGCATCAGTCATCTTTGAGATTTTATCGCCTGTTAACACGTTTGTGCTGTTTATACCGACTTGGCTAGCGATGGTTCGGGCGGTTTCCGGGTGGTCGCCTGTAATCATGATGACTTTGATGCCTGCTTCCTGACAGGTTTCTATGGCGCCCTTGACTTCTTTGCGTGGCGGATCGATGAAGCCTACGATTCCCACAAAAACAATGTTCTGCTCAAGGTTCTTTTTGTTGGATGCCGAGTCAGTTGGCAATCTGTGGTATCCAAACGCCAGCAACCGTTCGCCGGAACGCGCCATCTGAGCTATTGCCACAAGCACTCCACTTCTTAGGGCATCGGTTAACGGTGATTCTTCTCCTCCAAGCAGGATATTGCTGCAGTTTTCAAGAATTTTTTCGGGTGCGCCACTGGACAGGACTATTTGGGAGCTGCCGTAATGATAAACGAAGGAGGCAAGTTTGCGTTTAACATCAAAACTTAACTCGTCTTTAAGAATCCAATCTTTTGAAAAGGCTTGAACATCAATTTGACCCTGTTTTAAGCGTTCTTGGATTGCCAGTGCCATAGGATTGCTCAAGATTGCGGTAGGCGCATCGTTGCGGATGGCATCGCTTGCCAAAAGCGCGGTTTTTAGTGCTGCCTTTTCGTTTTCTTTAAAGTCACCTGTCGATGTTACTTTGCCGTCGAAATAGAGGCTCTCAACCCTCATCTCATTCTCTGTAATGGTTCCCGTTTTATCGGTGGCGATTACGGTAACGGTGCCGAGAGTTTCAGCTGCACGCAATCGCTTAACTATGGCGCCTTTTCTTGACAGCGCATAACTACCGACTCCTAAAACCATGGTTATTATGATTGGGAGCTCTTCAGGGATAACGACAAACGCTAAAGACAAGCCGTACAACACCGCTTCGCCTGGACTAGGCTGCAAACCCCT
The DNA here is from genome assembly GCA_963739495.1 of Candidatus Bathyarchaeota archaeon. Taxonomy (GTDB): domain Archaea; phylum Thermoproteota; class Bathyarchaeia; order Bathyarchaeales; family Bathycorpusculaceae; genus Bathycorpusculum. The sequence continues at coordinate 185,421 of CAVUAM010000015.1, forward strand.
AACGTAGCTAAGTACGGGTATCAGAATGGCAAAGAAGAGGGCAACCCAAACTAGGGTCTTAGAAAGCTGTTTCATTGCCAGTTGGAGGGCGGTTTTAGGTTCCTTTGCTGATCTAGTGATGCCCGAGATTCTACCAAGCTCTGTTTTTGCTCCAGTTGAAGTTACCAGCGCTCTACCCCGCCCACGGGCGACAACAGTCCCAGCGAAAAGCATGTTTGTTTGATCAGGGATTCTGGTTTCAGCCGGCAGTACCGCTGAAGAGTCTTTGGCAACAGGGAACGATTCACCAGTCAAAGAAGATTCATCAACTTCTAAACCAAACGCTTCCAAAAGTCTCGAATCTGCAGGAATACGCTGCCCCACCTTCAAAAGTAAGATGTCGCCGGGAACCAAAGACGATGTTTGAATTTCAACTGGCTGACCGTTTCGGAGCACCAATGCAGTCGGCGGCGCAAGTTGCCTTAGCGCTGAGATTGAGCGTTTAGCTCGGTATTCATTCCAGACCTCCGCCAAAACAAGGACGATGATTATCACGATGATTGTTAAAGCGTCTGTTAGACTACCCAGTATGCTGTAAAGGACTCCGACCGCTATGAGCAAAAGAATCATGGGTTCAGTGATTTCTTCGCGTAGAATCCCCAAAAAACGGATTTCGTGCTCTTCCACCAGGCTGTTTTTTCCATATTGGTTTAGCCGCTGTGCTGCCTCTTGGTCCGTTAAACCTTTGTCAGGATTAACGCCTAATGAACGAATCAGCTCTTGCGGATTTTTTGAATGCGATTGGCTCGTAGGCAACACCTAAACAATATTATCGCTTAGATTACAAGTTGCGAAGGGACCACACCCTAAAAAGCTTGCGCAGTTAATCGGCGGAATTTTTGTTGACCGTAGTTTTTCTTTTTAACTTTTGAATGTGATTATCTCTCAATAACTATCCTGATGATTTTTGTCCTTCCTATAGAACACTAAAGCCGCAATGACTACGGCGGCAATAATGCCCATAAACAACAAGATGGCAATCTTCACCACGTCGAGCTCTAATGATTGTGCTTGAGACGTTGATGGCGTTCCAGTTGGCGGTTCTGCAGGATTTGCACTTGATGAGCCCAAATTAACTGTAAATGTATGAGCGCTATGATGGTATGTGGTGAATAGGAGCCAGCCTTCACTTTGAGGTTGCACAGTATATTGCACTTGGTTTCTGTCTAAGTAAACTTTCAAACCCGAAATATCGCTTAAAATAGTTTCTGGAATGTAAACACTTACATAACCTGTTGTGTCAGGGTCTCCTGAAACCTTAAAATTCAGCTCTTTGCTTGCTGAGTTAAATGATAATTCTGAAAGTGTTGAGTTTGAAGTTACAGAGAAAACGCTGTATTCATTGCATGGCTCAATAGAAAAATTGATAGTGTTACTGATGCCTAAATATTCTCCGTTGCCTCTGTAAACAGCTCTTAACATGTAGTCGCCTGTGACAGGTACAAGCCAAAGAGCTGAATAGCTGCCGTCAGAGCCAGTATGCACACTCGTAAGGTCTTGCCAAGAATCCCCTCTTGTAACACTGTAGGAAAGCAAAAGAGGGGCATCTGGGATAGGCACACCGTCAAAAGTTAAATCACCGTTGATTTTCACTTTGAAGCTTGACTGAGACATGGAACTGATACAGAATGTGGTAAGAGTTGGAACCGTTAGACTAATTGAGGATATAAAGAAATCGTCAATTATGTGCCAGCCGGTGACATGACCTGTTCCTCCTCCAAAGCCAAAACCCATTGCAGGTTCTATCGAATTCTCCACTCCATTGGAGAACTAGTTCTTGGTCGACAAAAACTTCGATGGATGACGCTTCAACGTTGACTATCACATTGTGCCAGTTGTAATCATTAACTCTTGAATCGTTGACGTATACTAAGTGGTTAATTGTAGCATCTTTTATTAGAGCGATGTGGTTAGCCGATGGGTCACCGTCGGAGGGGGTCATTGGAGCGTCGATTGATGCCGGAGCGTCTGAAACAGAGTTCTTAAAACCATCGAATTCTACGCCATAACCGGGCACAGCTAGGTGGAAAGGACTGAAGCCTAAGGAGCCGCCTGTACCGATTAAGTCGAATTTTTGCTTGTAAAAGAACACGCAGAAACCATCTCCATTAAGGATCCCGCCGCCAGCTTTATAGCGGAAGCTAGCTGTGAACGGACCTTGAACTGGAACATTCATAAATGCAGCTCCACCTTGGCCCTCAACGTTTTCTGTCAGGACCATATACTGGTTTGTTGTATCTCGATAAGAGTGCCCTAGATACTGCCAGGATTTTGAGTCGGCACTGAAGTCATCGGAGAAAGAGGGGATCGACGGCTGCTGAGCGCTTACAGGTCGAACGGTAGGCTGCAGATAAAGCAAACCCAAAAGTATAATCGTGGCAAAGGCAACTACTGCAAATCGTTTTCTAACATTATGTCCAGTTAATGCATTTTTCTGCATTATCTCACTATTTCAAAACTGGGCTGCCGTGGAGTTATAAGCTTTCTCGTCAAGGTTTCTTGACTAACTTCTTTGCATATCATGTCGTCTTTTATGTGTTATTATTGAGGGAATTTTCAAGTTTGAACCCACAAAGTTGTCGGTCTTTTTTTTACTTATGGCTAACATTGAGACAGAAACTGACTGACATTATTCATGTGTCTGCGAGGGCAAGTATGAATATGTTCGTGTTCGAGAAGCGAAAGATTGGAGCTCATTAGAAACTTGTTGCTGAACCTAAGCCGGAGCTATGGCGATGGATTGTTTTCAGTAATGAATATGAATCCGCCAAGCATACATATTACTCAAGTGAATATCTATTTTAGAAGCTCTAAAACCGTTTCTTTTGGTGACATCGGATGGTGAAAAAAATTCATTTCCCCGCAATGGCTAGAAAAGTAGCAGAACAAACCCTCGCTAAGCCAGCAACATCCAAGTATCCATTTGAGAAGCCCAAGTTAGCGGAAGATTTTCGGGGTCAGCCAATATTTGATTTTGATCAATGTATCGGCTGTGGCTTATGCAGCAGAGACTGCCCATCTAAAGCAATTGAAATGGTTGAGTTTGACGGAAAGAAACGCCCCCAGCTTAACCTATCTAAATGCGTTTTCTGCTATCAATGCGCTGAAACTTGTCCTAAAAAAGTCATAAATTACTCAGCATCTTATGAGTTGGCAACGACTGACAAGTCAACCCTGGTAAAAAAACCTCAGTCAAACCACAAAACCTAATTTTCTTGTGCATGTTTTAGTTTTTTCATCGGTAGCAACGAATTTAGTCTATTCTAAACATGCTGTAATAGCCTAAAAATCAGCAGATGAACCCTCAAAAACCATGAAAACTCTTAAATTATACAATTCCCAACTGAACTGCAAGGTCTCCTTCATGTCATCAAACACTAACCAGCTTAAAATCGAAGGCTACGACGAAAACCAAAAAATGTTCCTTGTAAAATCGCCTTCAGGCAACATCGTGAAGGTCCAAGACACCTTCGCAGAAATGTTCGCGTTGTGGGCAGGAAGAGTCTTGATTACTGCACAAAACGAGAAATGGGCACAAATCGCCGCAAGCTTAACCACAGGGTTTGCCACAAGTGTAATTGCTGCTTCCGCAGAAGCGTCAATTGAACGAGCAGTTCCAGCAGACCAAACACCCGACAAACGACCCGGCGTGCTTATTCAAATTTACAATCGAGACCGATTTGAACTCAAACATCAACTTATGGAACGCATAGGTCAATGTACACTAACGTGTCCAACAACTGCAGCTTTTAACGGTTTAACGGGCAAACGCACTCTTAACGTCGGTAGCAGCCTGCGATACTTCGGTGACGGATTCCAGAAAAAAGCCATGGTTGGCGGAAGAAAATGTTGGAAAATCCCCGTTATGGAAGGTAACTTTATCGTTGAAGACGGCTTTGGCGCCATGGAAGCAATTGCAGGCGGCAACTTTATGATTTTCGCAGAAACCCAAGAAGCCGGTCTTAAAGCCAGTGAAGCAGCAGCTGAAGCAATCCGAACAGGCGCTCCTGATGTAATCATGATTTTTCCAGGAGGAGTTTGCCGCGCCGGAAGCAAAGCAGGCTCACTTAAATACAAACTAAAAGCATCAACCAACCACCCTTACTGCCCAACCTTGCGCACGCTTGTCCCTGATTCAGTTGTTCCAGAAGGCGTCACTTGCGTCTATGAAATTGTCGTGAACGGACTGTCACTTGACGCTATCAAGAATGCCCTAAAATTAGGTGTCACAGCAGCTATCGACGTTCCAGGTGTTGTAAAGATTTCATCTGGTAACTATGGTGGAAAACTTGGGCCATTCAAGGCTTATCTGCGAGACGCCATTGGCGCACCCGCTCCAGAGCCAGCGCAGACCCCGCCAGCTAAACCAAAAGCCTAAACTTCCTTTTTTCAGGTCGGAACTTTTATTTGATTCGTTTTAACGTTAGTTATCAAGTTAAATAAATCCGTGAAGTTATTTGAGTACCGCACAAAAAAGCTCCCTTGAACTATTCAGGCTAAGAAAAACACTAAACGCCCTTGCCAACAAAGAGGGCAGTCACACTGAACTCATCACAGTCTACGTGCCTCCAGGAAAACAAATCAGCGATGCCCTCAACCTACTGCGAAACGAATATGGGACAGCCAGCAACATCAAATCCAACGTCACCCGCAAAAACGTATTAGACGCCATCACTAAAGCCCAACAGAAACTCAAACTCTTCAAAGACCCAGGTCAAAAGGGTATTGTAGTTTTTACAGGAGCGCTGCTGCCCGAAGGCGCCGCACCCGGAACCGAACGCATGGAAGCCTACGTCATCGTTCCGCCTGAACCCATCAAAATCTTTCTCTACCGATGCGATTCGCGTTTCCACACTGAACATTTACAGGAGATGCTCCGAGAGAAAGAAACCTATGGGATCTTGCTGGTAGACGCCAACAACGCCACGATTGCGACGTTGCAGGGGAAACGAATGCAGATTGTGCGACAGATGCATTCGGGTGTTACTGGCAAAACTAAGGCAGGAGGGCAATCAGCCAGGCGATATGAACGCTTAAGGGACATGCAGCTTAACGAGTACTTTACACGTGTAGGTGCTCACGCTGACGAAATATTTTTGCCAATTGACACGCTAAAAGGCATTATTCTCGGTGGACCAGGACCTACAAAATACGATTTTGAAAAAGGCGGCTACCTGAATTATCAACTGAAGAACAAAATTCTCGAGGTAATCGACACAGCTTACGTGGAGGAGCAAGGAGTTAAGGAAGTGGTGGATAAAGCGCCTGAAATTATGCGTAAAGTCCGCTATATCGAGGAAAAGGAAATCATGCAGAAATTTCTCTACGAAGTCGGCCACGATACAGGCATGATAACCTATGGTGAAGGTGAAGTGAGGCGATTACTCCAGTCAGGTGCAGTGCGGTTGATTTTAATGTCGGAGGAGCTGGATTTGGTCCGGGTCACAGTTAAATGCGGCGCATGTGGCTTTGAAGAGCAGCACACCGTTAAAGGCAAACAGGTGGCTGATTTCGAGAAGGGTTTAGTTGGGAAGCCTTGTGCAGCCTGCAAAGCTCCATCCATGACTATAGTGGACAAGAAAGATGTCGTCGACGACTTGGCAGAACTCGCAGAGCTCTCAAACGCTGAGGTCGAAATCATCTCGGGCGAAACCGAAGAGGGCCAGATGCTAAAGAACGCTTTTGGCGGTATAGCGGCAATTCTAAGGTTCAAAATGCAAGGTTAAACCAAAAACCCTTATTTTCAAAGGTCTCAACCTCCCAGCATAGACCCCTCTCCCATATACAAATGAGAAAAAAGAGGTTACTTCCATAATTTCTTCATGATTTCGATTGTGAATTCTTCGAGGCCCTCTGGCCAGCGAGTTACTTTCTCCGGTTTTTCATGTAAATGCTTGTCCTACGCGCTTATTTTTGGTGGCGGACGTACCTTTCGCCTGCCAAGCTTGACACGTAACGCTATGCGGTAGAGTTTACGTAGCGACTTCACTAGTTGTTCAAGAGTGGGTGAGGTGGAGTAAATCAACGGTATCTGTTCGTACTCAGCTATCTTGATGGTTTCCTCATCAGGCATTGTTTTGTGGAAAACAACTATGCGGGGTTTAAGGCTGCTGACACGCACAATCATCATTGGCAAACATCCCGCCTCAATGTTAGTAAAAATTAAGGCCCGCTCGGTTGAGGCACCAAAAAGCTGCGTATATTCGTAGCCTGAGTAAGCTTCAACTGCTTTTTTGCTGTCAATGACTGTGTAGCCGTTGACTTCTTTTACGTATTTTTCTTTGCAAGCCACAACTTCGCCCCCAATAGCCTTGCACAGGTACTCCACCCTGACTGGGATTGGAAACTCGCGAAGGTCAACAATCGCCATACTGGGTGAACTGGTTAGTTTAGCGAATTCGCGGATGAATCGACTGCCTTTGCCCTCGTCAATATGCAGAAGCGAGAGCACGAATCTGCGGATAAATTTTGCGCCTGGACTTTTTCTTCTACCGCTCTCATAGTCACTTATAACTGAAGAGGAGAGCCCCATGGCTTCGGAGAGGTTGATTTGAGAAACAGCGAAAAGTTCTCGCCACTTCTTCATGGTTGAGCCTGGTTTGCTTGAAAGAATTATTTCTCCAGCAATTCTTCTTCCTAAAACTTCCCTTAGACCAGGCGACACCGACATGAAATAATCCTCCAGGCATTCACTCTTCCCTTCATGGTTGAGGTATAAAACTATACCGTTTTTTCCCAAGAAATAACAAGTAAACTCGGTAAATAGACTGATAAATCACAATCTGCATGGAGGATTTTTTGCCATCTTCTTGTTGACTTCTTGCCTGCATTTTTAATTACTGAATTTGGTTTATTAGGAAGTTCAAGTTATTATTGAGCTACATCGCGAAATCAACTAAAAAAAGGAGTGATATGAAATGACAGAAAAAGCTAGTGACGTAATATTCGTCGGAAACAAACCTCCAATGAGCTATGTGCTCGCCATCATAACTGCGTTCTCTTCAGGTGTAAACAAAGAAATTACCCTAAAAGCCCGAGGACAAGCAATCACCACCGCAGTTGACGTCGCCGAAATCACAAGAAGCCGCTTCATAAAAGACCTCAAAGTGACAAAGATCGCAATCGGCACTGCAGAGATGCCACCACGAGAAGGCGAAAATAGGTCCAGGATGGTTTCAACCATAGAGATTACTCTTACAAAAGAGTAGTTAGCTACGGAAAATAAAACTGAAACAGGAGTTTCTTAACCTCTCCATTCTTTTTACTTTTGTTTCTTTTTCAAGTATGATTCAACATTTTTTACAATTTCAACAAAAGCCTTGGCAGCCGCTGAATCTTTATGCGAATGTACAAATGGTGTTCCTTTATCTGAATCCACACCGACTTCAGGGTCAATGGGGATGCTGCCTAGAAAGGCTACGCCCATTTCCTGAGCCATCTTTTTGCCGCCGCCTGACCTAAAAATCTCGATTCTTTCCTTGCAATGTGGACAAATAAATCCACTCATGTTTTCCACGACGCCGATGATAGGCATGTTTAGTCTCTGGGCAAATGTTACTGCTTTCTTAACGATTGAACTAGACAACTCAGAGGGCATTGTTACGATAACTACGCCGTCGATGTCTGGTAAAAGCTGAGCTATGCTTAAGGGTTCATCTCCTGTTCCAGGCGGCAGGTCGATGAAGAGAAAATCAAGTTCACCCCAGTCAACATCTGAAAGGAACTGGCGGATAGCCCGCATCTTTAGGGGACCACGCCAAATAGTGGGCGCCTGTTCGGGCAAGAAGAAGTCTATGGACATAACTTTCATGCCTAACGGCCCGTCAACAGGAAAAAGCCCTGTGGAGCTAGACTTAGCCTGCTGCCCATCTAATCCAAGCAATCTAGGGACGCTGGGTCCATGGATGTCTGCGTCCAAGACTCCGACGCGTTTACCCTGCATCGCAAAAGAAGTTGCAAGGTTCACGGTGACCGTGCTTTTTCCAACGCCGCCTTTGCCGCTTATTATAGCGATTTTATACTTAATTTTGCCCATTTTTTCCTTAAGGTTCTGTTGTTCACTTGTCTGTTGTTGCTTGTAAGCTTCAAGCTGAGCCATGTTTCTCTCTAAAGCCATAAAAACACATCGCTAAGTCCGTTAAGGTTTGATTCGAAGGTGAACTAAAATAGTTTATGGTTGTAGCAACTAAAGTTTGTACCCTATTTTTCGCAGGAACCCTCTTCGTTCAATGATATCCTCTTCGGTTTCTATTCCTCTGCTCTTTAATCCGTCTACAACGCCGATGATGCCTCTGCCCTGCGCGGTCTCAGCAACTATAACTTCCAACTGATTGGCGGTGGCGGCGAAAATAGTGCATACTTCGGGGACTTTTTTGATTTTATCTAAAACGTTGAGAGGATAAGCGTTCTTTATGAAGACTAGAAAGCTGTGTCCACAACCGATTTCAAATGCCTTCTCTGACGCGAGCCGTCTAAGTTCAGGCTCGTTTCCTTCGTGGCGCACAAGGCAGGGTCCTGAGCTTTCGCAGAAGGCTAAGCCGAATTGAATGTTTGGAACAGAATTTATCAAGGCTTCGTAGAGGTCTTCAGCGGTTTTTATGAAATGCGCCATGCCAACTATGGTGTTGCAGTCTTTAGGTGGATCAATCTTTACTGTTTTTAGTTCCAACATTAAGCCTCCTAAACATAGTTTATTGTTTAAGGAATATAACGTTTAAGCAATTGGCTTTTGCTGGCAAAACCTAAATATCAAGGAAACGTATCTGATTCGGGAAAGTGTTCGGGCTGGTAGTTCAGCTGGCATGAACGCTTGACTTGCACTCAAGAGGTCGGGGGTTC